>NZ_JAVSKK010000001.1:0-1923687 GCF_032025605.1 Stenotrophomonas maltophilia group sp. msm4
ACTACCCGATCAGGCTGCCGTTACTTCATGCAACGCCAGCCAACGCCAACGGCCGTCTTCCTGCCGCAGCACGGCCAGTGCTTCACGCCAGGCCATCCCACCTTCAGCAACGCCCTGCCCTTCACGGTAGCGCAGCATTGCCAACGGTGCCGGCACCGCAATGAACTGCAGGGCATCGATTTCGATACGCAGGCCCGGGCGGGCACCGTGGCCGCCAGCGAACATGCCGGCCAGTGCTTCGCGGTCCAGGCGCTGCCCAGCAATACCGACCATGCTGAAGTCGGTGCAGAAATGATCCATCAGCGCATCCAGCGTACTGGCGGCTGCTTCCGCACGGAACCAGGCCTGCAGCTTGGCGATCAGATCATGGAACTCGTTCTCTGCGGTCATCATCATTGCATTGTCTCGGGTTGGGAAAGAGAGATCGATTGCGGACGGCGCAGCAGCGTCATCGGCAGCAGCGTCATTGCAGCGGCCAAACCCAGCGCCACGCTGGTGGCGCGTTCCGGCAGCCATTGCATGGCCAATGCCAGCAGCAGTGCGATGGCGGCGGTGCCGAGGCAGAAGCTGAGCTGGCGGTTGAGGTTCCAGAGTGCACTGGCATCGCCCAACGCCTCACCTTCCACGCCATGGAAGGCCAGCGTCTGCGCGGTGCTGCTGCACAGGCTGCCGCCGGCGCCCATCAACGCGAACAACAATCCGGCCAGCACGAAGGCCGGCTGCGGCAGCAGCGCCATCAACAACAGGCCGCTGGCCTGCAGGAGCATGCCGGCGCGCAGTACCGCGGCCGGACCGAAGCGAGCCAGCAGGCGCTTGCTGGCCATGATCGCGATGGCCGCAGCCAGCGCCCAGGGCAGCATCAGCGCGCCGATGCGTGCCGCGCTGTAACCGGCGTGGTGCAATTGCAGGGTACTGACCAGTTGGCTGCCGATGAACACACCGGGTACGGCGAGATACACCAGCATCGCCAGCCGCAGCCCGCGATGGGACAGCAGCGACCAGCGCAGCAGTGGCTGCGCCTGCCGACGTGCATGTCGCAGGTGCGTCGCCGCCAGCAACAGCGCGGCCAGCAGCAACACGGCACCTGCACCGCGATGTCCCGATTCGCCCAGCCAGGTCAGCGCCAGCAGCAGCGCACCCAGCGCCAGCATCGCGGTGGACAGGGCATAGGCCTGCAGGCGCGGCGCACTGCGCGCGCCATCGGCCGGCATCCAGGCCAGCACCAGACCGATGACCGCTACCGCCAACGGCAGGCTGGCCCAGAGCACACCGCGCCAGGACAGCCACTGCACCAGCAGCCCGCCCAGCGCCGGCGCCAGTGCTGGCACCAGCAGCGCCACCAGCAGGATGCGGCGGGTCAGCGCGCCACGTTGGTCGGGCGTGCATTGCCGGTACGCTGCGGCTTGCGCCACGGGAATCAGCAGGCCACCGGCCAGGCCCTGCAGCAGGCGCCAGCCGAGCAGCCAGCCGATTCCTGGCGCTGCGCCAGCCAGCACAGCGGCGACCGCGAACAACAGCAACGCCGCCAGCAGCAAGCGACGCTCGCCACAGCGTGCGGCCAGCCACGGCGCCAGCGGAATCACCATGCTCAGGCCCAGCATGTACGCCGTGCCGACCCAGGCCAGGGTGCTCACGTCGGCGTGCAGCTCCGCTGCCAATGCTGGATAGGCCACCGTGGCGATGAACATGTTGACCAGATCCAGGGCGAATACCAGCAGGAAGATCGCCTCATGGCGCAGGCGGGGGGACGGCATCGGCGGCGCTCCAGCGAGGAAGCAGCCAGCATGCCGCCCGGACCCCATTGGAAAAACACGACGGCAGCTGCAACACTGTCAAATCTGTTTTGACAATGAATCGCCATGGTCAGCCTCGATCGCTTCGATATCTTCCGTGCCGTGGTCGAAGCCGGCAGCCTGACCGCTGCGGCCGATCGGCTCGGCCTCAGCCGCGCGGTGGTCAGCTTCAACCTGAAGCGGCTGGAGCAGGAGCTGGGCGTGACCCTGCTGTTGCGCAGTACCCGCCACCTGTCCCTGACCGAGGCCGGCGAGCAGTTCCTGCAACATTGCGTGCAGGCACTGGATGCTGCGCAGGCGGCGATCGATGCCGCGCGCCGCGACCAGCACCAGCTGCAGGGCGTGCTGCGCCTGACCACCACACCGGAGTACGCCCAGCTACGCCTGATTCCCGCGTTGGAGGCGTTCCGCGCGCAGCACCCGGCCCTGCAGCTGCACCTTTCAACTTCTCCAGCGCCAGCGGACCTCATTCCCGAACGCTTCGACCTGGCGATTCGCCTCGGCCGCCTGCCGGACTCGGGCCTGCACGCCAATGAACTGGAGCGCCACCCGCTGTACGCGGTGGCGGCGCCGCCACTGCTGGCGCGCCTGCCCTCTGCCGAGGCTGCCGACGATCCAGTACTGCTGGGCACCCTGCCCCGCCTGGGCTATCCGCGCCTGGCCGATGTGCCGGTGGTTGCACCTGACGGCAGCGATGCCTTGTTTGCCACCAACCCGGGCAACGCCGTGGTACGCGTGGATGGTGCCAGCAGCCTGCGCGCGTTCGCCTTGGCCGGCGCCGGGGTCACCGTGCTGCCACGCTGGCTGATCGAGGACGACCTGGCCCAGGACCGGCTGCGCCCGGTGCTGCGCCAGCACCGCTTCCCGCAGCAGAGTGTCTACGCGGTCTATCCGCACAGTTCGCAGCCTTCACCGAAGGTGCGGCAGCTGATCGATTTCCTGCGCAGGTGGTTCGGCACCGCACCTTTGTAGAGCCGAGTCCATGCTCGGCTGCCCATCGGTTCGATTGACCGTTCATCAGCCGAGCGTGGGCTCGGCTCTACAGGAACACCACGAACGGACACGGCCCTGTGCGGGCCGTGTCGTCAGGCATCAGCGCAGCACCTGCTCCACCAGCTGCACATCTACCGTCTGCAGCGGCTCGGCGGCATTGCGCGACAGCTGCACCTGGTAGGTGCCGCCGTCGATCTTCCACTGGCGCGCCTGCGCATCGTAGTGCGCCAGCGTCTTCGGCTCGGCTTCGATGCGGATGCGGCGCTGTTCGCCCGGCTGCAGGGTCACCTTGTCGTAGCCGATCAGGCGGATCGGCGTGGTGCTGCCGGCCGGCAGCTTCAGGTACAGCTGGGCCACGTCGGCGCCGGCGCGCTTGCCGGTATTGCGGATATCGACGCTGGCGACCAGGCGCGAGCCTTCCACGCTCACCTTCAGGTTCTCATAGGCGAACGAGGTGTAGGACAGGCCATGGCCAAAGGCGAAGGTCGGGGTCAGGCCCTTGGCCGCCATCCACTTGTAGCCGACGTTGGCGCCTTCGATATCGAAATCGAACACATCACCGAACGGCTTGGCCGGCTTGAAGCCGAGGCCATCGATATGCGGGCGCGGCAGCTGCGATTCGTCCGTCACCCAGGTCACCGGCAGGCGGCCGGACGGATTGACCTGGCCGGTCAGCAGCGCGGCGATGCCTTCGCCGCCGCGGATGCCCGGGTACCAGGCCTGCAGCATCGCTGGCACCTGCGCCAGCCAAGGGGTGCGCACCGGGCCGTTGGTTTCCAGCACCAGCACGGTCTTCGGGTTTGCCGCGGCCACCGCCGAGATCAGGGCGTCCTGGTTGTCCGGCAGCTGCATGTCCGGCAGGTCCACAGATTCGGCGGCCCACTGCGTGGCAAACACAATGGCCACATCGGCCTGCGCGGCGGCCCTGGCCGCAGCGGCGGCATTGGTGCCGTCCACATACTCGATGGTTGCGTCCGGACGCGCCGCACGCAGCGATTCCAGCGGCGAGGACGGGTGGAAGATCACCGGGCCCGGCCAGGTGGTCGGCAGCACGCCCGGCACCGCATTGGTGCCCTTGGCGGTGACGCCCACCATCGACGAACCACCGCCGCCGATCACGCCCTTGTCGGCATGGCCGCCGATGATGACGATGCGCTTCACGCTGTCGGCCAGCGGCAGCAGGTTGCCCTCATTGCGCAGCAGCACGCTGCCCTCTTCCACCGTGCGCTGGGCCACGGCGAAGCCGGCCTCGGCATCCACCTTCTGGTGCTGCGGCGGGTTGTCGAAGTTGCCGTGCAGGAACATCGTGCGCAGGATGCGCGTGACCATGTCATTCAGGCGCGCCTGCGGCACCACGCCGCCATGCACGGCCAGACGCAGCGGTTCGTCGAAGAACACCGCCGCGTCGAACACTTCACCGGCCGACTGCTGGTCCAGGCCGGCCAGCGCCGCCTTCGAACCGCTGTGCACGCCGCCCCAGTCGGACATCACGAAACCGGGGAACTTCCATTCCTGCTTCAGCACCTGGTTCATCAGGTAGCCGTTCTCACAGCCGTAGGTGCCGTTGATCTTGTTGTACGAGCACATCGCCACGCCCGGGCGGCCAGCCTCCAGCGCGATCTCGAAGGCCAGCAGGTCCGACTCGTGCATGGCCTGTTCGCCGATGCGCACGTCGTGGAAGTTGCGCCGGGTCTCCATGTCGTTCAGCGCGAAGTGCTTCATCGAGGAGATCACGTGCTGGCTCTGCACGCCCTGGATCAGCGCGCCGACCATCGAACCGGCCAGCAGCGGGTCCTCACCGGCATATTCGAAGTTGCGGCCGTTGCGTGGATCGCGCTGCAGGTTGACGCTGCCCGACAGCAGGATGTTGAAGCGCTGCTGCCACGCCTCGCGGCCCATGGTCGCGCCACCTGCGAAGGCGACTTCGCGGTTCCAGCTGGAGGCGGTGGATGGGCCTGAGGGCATTGCCGTGGCGAAATCGCCCGGACGGATGCCGCCCGGATTGGTCACGCCGACGCCGGCATCGGCCGACTGCTGCGACGGAATGCCCAGCCGCGCCACGCCCGGCACGAAACCGGCCGAACCGACCGCGCCTTCCGGCAGTGGGCCACCATCCTTGCCCAGCCCGAAGTAGCTGTGCAGCATCTGGAACTTCTCATCCTCGGTCATCGCCTTCAGCAGCAGCGCGGCGCGTGCATCGGCGTTGAGGGCGGTGTCCATCCATGGCTTTTCGCCGTGCTTGTCGGCGGCATAGGCCAGTGTCAGCAGGGTGGCGCGCAGGGTGCTGCCTTCCACCTTGAACGGCGCGCTGCTGGCGGCCTGGAAACCGTCGCTGAAATAGCTGGCATCCGCTTCCAGCGCCACACGCGCCGGATCGAAGCCGGCGGCCTTGGCCGATTCACCGGCCACTGCGCCGAGCAGCACCGCCGGTGCACCCAGCCGCGAACGGGTGACCAGCGCCGGCAGCTGCGCGGCACCTGCGCCGGCATCGGTATAGACCGCCACGGTGTGGCGGCCATCGTCCAGGCGCAGGTAGTTCAGACCCGGCTGGT
Organism: Stenotrophomonas maltophilia group sp. msm4; assembly: GCF_032025605.1. Lineage (NCBI taxonomy): Bacteria > Pseudomonadati > Pseudomonadota > Gammaproteobacteria > Lysobacterales > Lysobacteraceae > Stenotrophomonas > Stenotrophomonas maltophilia group sp. msm4. The sequence goes on from NZ_JAVSKK010000001.1 coordinate 5,339, forward strand.
CCGGGCCGGACTCAGCGGCGATCGGCAGCCGGGTCAGCACGGCCTGACCGCGCTGGGTCTGGCCATCGTCCTTGCCCGCAGCAATGAAGCGGTACTCGTAACCCAGTCCGTCGGCCAGCACCTGCAGCGGATCGACCTGGCCAATACCGCGCTGCACCTGGCGCACGCTCACCGCGTCCACCTGCAGGGTCTTCAGCTGGGCGGCCAAGGCCGGCATCGCCTCGGCGGTCGGGGCCTGTTCCAGGGTCAGCACGGTGAACGCGGCAGGGTCGGCCCACGCTGGAGCGGCCAGTGCAGCGGACAGGGCCAGGGACAGTACAAGCGGCTTTGTAAACGTTTTCATCGACAGGCGTAATTCCGTTGCCAAGGCAATCGGTCCAGGGAAAGTGCCGCCGAAGGGTGCAGCGTTCATGCCGCGCAGGGATTGCCAGGCAACCTCCCGCAGGCCAAAGGACAGGCCGGTCTGCGCGCGGGACCCTCCTCCCGGCGTGACAACCTGCCTGCCCGAGCCGCGCAGGGCGACCCAATCCTGTGAAGATTGTGCGAGGGCGTTCACACCTGTCAACAGGACCTAAGTCACAGGGGCGATCGCTGCCTGCAGTTATCAGGCCATCACCGGCGGTCATCAGCGCGCCGTGCGAGGCTGCCGATAATGAAGGTCCCTGGCCACGAACCGATCCCATGACCGTCCACCGCGACTTCGACCATCTCTGGCGCGACCGCTGCGATACGTCCAGCCAGCGCGCACCGCGCGTGCTGATCCGTGTGTTCGTGGCCCCCGGTGAGCTGGAACGCAGCGTGGCGTTCTACGAGCAGCTGCAGGGCGTGGTGGCCGATGCGGGCTTTCCGTTTCCGGAGGCCGGGCTGCGCCTGGCCATGGTCGGTGCGTTCCTGTTGATCGAGGGCAGCGAGGCGGCGCTGGCGCCGTTCACCTCGACCACGGGGACACTGCTGGTCGATGACGTTCGGCCTTATCACGACAAACTGGTCGCCGCCGGCGCCGAGATCATCTTCCCGTTGCAGGTGGTCCCGACCGGGGCGGCGTTCAATGCGGTGCATCCCGATGGCACGGTGGTCGAGTACGTGCATCACCGGCCGGATCCGCAGGGGCGGTGAGGGTGCGCACGGCCGGGCTGCGCCCGGCCCCCGCGGTAGTGCCGGCCGCTGGCCGGCAACCTCAGAAGCAACAGCCGAAGCAAAAGCGGGCTTCCTGTGGGATGGCGGGGTGGGTCCGGCTGCGGGGGGCGCTGCAAGTACGTCCATGTAAGCTCGGTCGCGCCATCCATGCGCCCCCGCAACCGGACCCACCCCGCCTTCGACAGTCTCTCGCGACCTGCAGTAGATCCACGCCATGCGTGGATGCTCTTCGTTTCATTGTCGAATTACTCGATTTCGATGGAGATTCATCCACGCATGGCGTGGATCTACAATCCCGTCATGTCTTCCCCCGCCCTGCCCTGGAACGGCACGTTGCTGCTGGATGCGCACGCCGCCGTGCTGCACGGCCATGCCGGTGACAGCGCTTTGCATGCGCACTACGCCCATCAATTGCTGCTGAGCGACGGTACGCCCTGGCACGTCGAGATCGATGGCGTACAGCAGCAGGGCCAGCGGCTATGGCTGCCTTCGTTCCAGCCGCACGCGATCCTGTCGGCACCGGAAGCAGGCTGCACGGTGTTCCTTGAGCCGGCCCACGCCGATCCCACCCAGATCCAGCAGCATCTGCACGCGCTGCCGGGCAACGCGCTGGAGCTGCGCGATTGGTTGCCACGGCTGAGCCGCCCGCAACCGCTGGACCGCCGCGTGCAGGCGGCGTTGGCCCGTATCGCCCAGTACCTGCCCGGCCCGGTGCCGGCTGCCGACATCGCCGAAGCCGCGCACCTGTCAACCAGCCAGCTGCACCGGCGTTTCCAGTCCGACCTGGCGGTGACCCTGCGCGGCTGGGTGCTGTGGCAGCGCTTGCGTACCGCGCTCGCGCACCACCTGCAGGGGCACAGCCTGACCGCCAGCGCGCATGCCGCCGGCTTCGCCGACCTGGCCCATCTCTCGCGCAGCCTGCGCCGCATGTTCGGCATCGGTGCCGCACAGCTGCAGGGCCTGCAGTTGCACGCGACCTGACACGGCCGATCACCCGCGCCTGCGCAGGCCTTCGGGCAGCTCCGGCACCTCGCCATGCGGCAGTTCACGAAACGGCGCCAGCAGCTGCCCCGCGTAATCGCGCGGATAGTCCGGTTGGCTGCCGATGCCGAGATCACATTGCTGCAGCCGATAACCGGGCGCATCGAAGGCGGTCCCCAGCAGATGATCCCATGCGGTCAGGAACAGGCCGAAGTTGACGTCACCGGCGGTGCCGTAACGCATGTGATGGAAGCGATGCAGCGGCGCCCACGCCATCACCCGGCCCAGCACACCCGGGCGCATGTCCACGTTGGAGTGCTGCAGCAGCAGCTGGATGGCGATGGCAAACGCCAGCACCGCCGCCACCGGCATCGGCAGGCCCAGCAGCAACAATGGCAGCACGCCGCCCACCGCTTCGGCCGCCTGGTGCAGTGGGTGTTTCATCAGCCCGTTGAATCCGTACATGCGGGTCACGCTGTGATGCACCGCATGCAGGCGCCACAACCAGCCGATGCGATGGCTTGCGTAGTGCACCAGGGTGATGCCGAGATCGGCAGCGATGATCGCCACCAGTACCTGCAGCGCGAACGGCCACTGCAGCGGCCAGACCTGCCATGGAATGATCGCCGCCAGCAGCGGCACCGTGGCGATCGACAGCAGGTTCAGGCTCTCGTTGACCAGCGCGTGCAGGGCATCACGCACACGGTCGCCCTGGTCATGGTTGAACGCAGGGTCATACGGCCAGGCGCGCTCAGCGACGAACGAGACCGCAATGGCGATCGCCAGCAGGGCCAGCAGCCACAACGGATCGCCATGGCAGTGGCCGACCCAGACGACGGCAGTGGCAACGAACCCCAGCAGGAACAACGGGGCATACAGGCGCAGGATCCAGTGCTTCATGGGCAACCCGGGAAATGAGGGGCCTGCATGCTGGCGCCACGTGCGGGTTGCCGGCTTGAACAAACGGCGCAACCCTGCCGCACCGCGTTTCCCACATCCACGCATGGCGTGGATCTACAATGGCGCCCTCATCGCGCCCGGGACCGGCATGGATTCCTTCAACCTGATGCGTGCCTTCCGCCGCATCGTCGAACGCGGCGGGCTCGCTCGTGCCGCCGAAGACCTGGGCATGTCGCCCGCCGGGCTCAGCAAACAGCTGCGCACGCTGGAAGCGCATCTGGGCGTGGTACTGCTGCAGCGGACCACGCGGCGCATGAGCCTGACCGAAACCGGCCACGCCTATTACCGCGAATGCTGCCGCCTGCTCGACGAGCTGGAAGCGCTGGAACGTGGCATCGCCGAGCAGCGTGGCGAGGTGACCGGGCGCCTGCGCGTCAATGTGCCGCAGTCGTTCGCGCTGAGCACGCTGTCGCCGCTACTGCCCCGCTTCCTGCAGCAGCATCCGCAGCTGTCGCTGGACCTGGTGATGGAAGACCGCCTGCTCGATGCGGTCGGCGAGGGTTTCGATGTGTCGCTACGATTGCGCGCTGAGCTTGATGACTCACGACTGGTGGCACGCCGGCTGGCCTCGCTGCAGCAGGTGCTGTGCGCGGCGCCGTCCTACCTGCAGCAGCATCCGGCACCCCAGGCAGTAGGCGATCTGCAGGCGCATAGCGTGCTGGCCTACAGCCTGTCCGACTCGCCCGGCAGTTGGCCGCTGCTCGGCCCGGATGGGCAGGTGACGATCACCCTGCCGGCACGCGTGACCGTCAACAACAGCCTGCTATTGCGTGACCTGCTGGTGGCCGGCATGGGCATCGGCGCCCTGCCCTCGTTCCTGGCGGCACCAGCGCTGGCCCGTGGCGAACTGCAGCAGGTGCTGCCCGACCATCGCTATCCGCCGCGCTTCGTGCATGCGGTCTACCCCACCTCGCGCCATCTGCAGCCCAAGGTGCGTGCCTTCATCGACTTCCTGCACGCCGAGCTGCCCGGCTGCGCCGGTCTGGATTCGTAACCGCCAGCGAAAACTGAGCTGCCCGCAGCGTGCTGTTTCGGCCACGCCGCGCTGCCTACTCTGCCGCCTCCCCTCTCACCGATGGCAGGCAGATGTCTTCCGTTCCTTCCCCCGCCACCGCAGCGCCGGTGGTCGATTTCTTCCACGACGTGGTCTGCGGCTGGTGCTTCGTGCTGGCCCCGCGCCTGCAGCAGGTATCGGCCGAACTCGGCATCCAGGTGCGCCACCGCAGCTTCGTGCTGCAGGATTCGCGCGCGCAGATGGTCGAGGTGTTCGGCTCGATGGCGCGCGCCAAGGCGATCATCCTGCGCCACTGGACCGACTGCGCCGCGCATGAAGACACCGCGCGCATCGATATCGAAGGCATGCGCGCACAGGACTTCGAGTATCCCTCCGGCTGGCTCGGCGCACTGGCCTGCCAGGCCGCAGGACTGATCGGTGGCAATGATGCCCATGGCGCGATGTTCGACGCGGTGCAATGGGCACACCTGCACCAGCACCGCAACATCGGCGATGCCGAAGTGCTGCTGGATATTGCCGAATCGCTGGGCCATCCACGTGGCGCCTTCGCTGACCACATGCGCAGCGACGCGGTGCGCCAGCGCGTGCAGGCCGATCGCGCCGACGCTGCCGCGCTCGGCATCCGGTCCATCCCCACCGTGATCGGCGGCAACGGCCTGCGCCTGCAGACCCTGCCGCTGCCGCAATTGCGCCAGGCCCTGGCGCCCCTGGTCGCGGCCTGAGCCGCGCCCTCCCCCACCCTGCAAGGAGATTTCCTCATGACCCCACGTACCCTGTCCACCGCGCTGGCCCTGCTGCTGGCCGCCACCGCCGCTTCCACCCCCGTGTCCGCACACGAACGCGTTCCCTCCGGCCAGCAGGTCGGCACCAGCCCCTGGGGGCCGAAGGACGAGATCGGCCGCCTCAACCTGATCACCGAAGCCTCGCGCGCCGCGATCCTGTCGCGGGTCAGCGGCGGCAAGGCCTATGACCTGGCCACCGAATACTACGTCGGCATGCCCAGCTGGCAGGATGCCGGCGACCCGCACTACCAGTTCTGGATGACCCACACCCCGCGCGGCACGGTGATGGATGATCCGATGGGCGTGGGCGAAACCATGAACCTCACCCGCAGCTACACCGGCACCGCGTTCTCGATGTACAGCCACACCGGCACCCACATCGATGCGCTGAACCACTTCGGCATCCACGGGAAGATCTGGAACGGCTTCGAGGCCGACAAGCACCTCGGCGACCGTGGCTGGAATGTCACCGGCATCGAGAAGTTCCCGCCGCTGATCGCGCGTGGCGTGCTGATCGACGTGGCCGCCGCCAAGGGCGTGGACATGCTGCCGGACAGCTACCGCGTCACCCGCCAGGACCTGAAGGATGCGCTGGCACGCCAGAAGGTGAAACTGCAGCAGGGCGACGTGGTGCTGATCCGCACCGGCCGCATGCGCCTGTTCGAGCAGCCCAGGGCCTACATGGCCAACCCGCCGGGCATGGGCCTGGACGCGGCACGCTTCCTGGTCGAGGACGGCGGCGCGATGATCGTCGGTGCCGACAACCTCAGCTTCGAGACCTTCCCTTCGGAGGTGTCCGACGACTACGTGCCGCTGCACACCTACCTGCTGGCACAGCAGGGTGCGCCGATCATCGAGCTGGTGGCGCTGGACGAACTGGCCCGCGACAAGGTCTACGAATTCGCCTTCATCGGCGGCCCGCTGAAGATCCGCGGTGGCGATGCCGCGCCGCTGCGCCCGGTGGCGCTGCCGGTGCGCCCGTAACCAGGGGCATCCCCGGGTAGCGCCGGGCCATGCCGGGTGGGTGCCGACCTTGGTCGGCCACCGCGCTTTACCGCTATCCACGCATGGCGTGGATCTACCAGGCTGCGGCATGGATTTGCCGGGGCTCTCTCCAGTAGATCCACGCCATGCGTGGATGCTTTCCCCTTCAGCAACCTGAAACCGGACCCTCCGATTTCATTAGTAATTCTACTTACAACGCGAGTAGCATGTCTGGTCTCAGCCCCTGATACCGGCCCGTCGATACTCGCGCCATGCCCGCCGTTTCCGCCCGTTCCTGCCGCTTCCAGCCCGCCCGGCGCCTCCCCTGGAGGGCTGACTGATGGGTGCCGTCGTCGCCCTCGACCGGCTGCTGGACGGGCGCCAGCTGTGGCGTGGCCCGGCCCGCCAGGGCCCCGCCAGCGACCATCTGGCCAGCGGCCATCCGGCACTGGATGCACGCCTGCCCGGCGGCGGCTGGCCGGCCAGCGGGCTTTGCGAGATACTGCAGGCGGCGCCCGGCGTTGGCGAACTGGCGCTGGTCTGGCCGGCACTGGCCAGGCTGAGCCAGCGCGACCGCCCGATCGTGCTGGTCGCTCCGCCCTATCGCCCGCACGCTCCGGCCTGGGCAGCGGCCGGGCTGGAACTGGCCCAGCTGCAGGTCATCCAGGCCACGCCGAAGCAGGCACTGTGGGCCGCCGAACAGTGCCTGCGCTCTGCGGCCTGCGCGGCGGTACTGTGCTGGCCGCATCAAGCCGACGACCGCGCCCTGCGCCGCCTGCAGGTGGCCGCCGACAGCGGCCAGTGCCTGGGCTTCGTGTTCCGCGAGGCGCAGGCCGCGCGCAATCCTTCCCCGGCCAGCCTGCGCCTGCAGCTCGACCACGGCCAGGTGCGGGTGCTGAAGTGCCGTGGCGGCCTGCCGCCGGCACAACCGTTGCCGCTGGCCATCGCCCACTGAGGACGCGCCATGCACTGGGCCTGCCTGTTGTTGCCGCAGTTGGCGCTGGACAGCGTGCTGCGCCTGCAGCCCGACCCACAGCGGCCATTGGTACTGCTGCAGGGGCCGGCGCAGCGTCGCGTGCTGCGCGCGGTCAGCCCGTCGGCACGTGCAGCAGGGCTGCGCCCGGGCATGCTGCTGTCGGCTGCACAGGTACTGGTGCAGGACATGCACCTGCACGACTACGACCCCAATGCCGAACAGCACACCCGGCAGCTGCTGGCCAGCTGGGCCTATGCCTACAGCTCGCAGGTCAGCCTCGATTTTCCGCATGCGCTGGTGCTGGAAATCGGTGCCAGCCGCGCCCTGTTCGGTGACTGGCTGACGATCCAGCAGCGCCTGCGCAACGAACTGCACGAACTCGGCTTCCGCCACCGCCTGGTGGCCGCGCCTACCCCACATGCCGCGCGCGTGCTGGCCAACGTCCACGATGGCCTCGGCCTTGATGCGCAGCAGCTGCCGGCGGCGCTGGCGCAGCTGCCCCTGGCGCGCTGCGGCCTGCCCAGCGAGGCGGTGACGGTGCTTGGCCGTTCCGGCCTGCGCACGTTGGGCGCGGTGCTCAAGCTGCCGCGCGACAGCCTGGCCCGGCGCTTCGCCCCCGAGGTCCTGCAGCAGCTGGATGCATTGCGCGGGCTGCCCACCGCGCCATTGCGCTACTACCAGCCACCGGACCGTTTCGATGCGCGCATCGAATTCGAATACGAGATCGAATCCAGCCAGGCCCTGCTGTTCCCGCTGCGCCGCCTGCTGCTCGACCTGGCCGCGTTCCTGTGTTCGCGCGATGGCGGCGTGCAGCGCTTCGACCTGCATTTCGAGCATGACCTGTTGCCGGCCAGCGTGCTGACCATCGGCCTGTTGGCGCCCGAACGCGATCCCGCGTTGCTGTTCGAGATCGCGCGCAACCGCATGGAAGCGTTCGCCCTGCCGGCCGGCAGCCGCGCACTGCGCCTGCAGGCCGAACAGCTGCCGCCGTTCGTGCCCGCCGCGCGTGACCTGTTCGATACCCGTCCGGCGCAGGCGATGCCGTGGAACCAGCTGCGTGAGCGCCTGCGCGCGCGGCTCGGCGATGACGCCGTGCAGCCGCTGGCAGTGCAGGCCGACCATCGCCCCGAACGCGCCAGCGGCACCCAGCCAGCAGCCAGGCCACCGGCATACTGGCCACTGCGCCCCGGTTGGCTGCTGGACGCTCCACAGCCGCTGCGTGACCCGCGCCTGCGCATCATCGCCGGGCCGGAGCGGATCGAATCGGGCTGGTGGGACCAGGCTGACGCGCGCCGCGACTACTACGTGGTGGAAACCGCGCATGGCCAGCGCGGCTGGGCCTTCCGCGCGCGCAACGATCCGCATGCGCCGTGGATGCTGCACGGCTGGTTCGGCTGAGCCGCCATGCACAGCGAACTGCCCGGCTACGCCGAACTGCACTGCCTGTCGGCCTTCAGTTTCCAGCGCGGTGCTTCGATCGCCGAAGAGTTGTTCGCGCGCGCCGCTGGCCAGGGCTACCGCGCGTTGGCGATCACCGACGAATGCTCGCTGGCCGGCATCGTGCGCGCCTGGCAGGCAGCGAAGACACATGGCGTGGCGCTGATCGTCGGCGCCGAATTCCAGGTCGAGGACGGGCCGAAGCTGGCCCTGCTGTGCACCGACCAGGCCGCCTATGCCGGGCTGTGCCAGTTGATCACGACCTGTCGGCGGCGGGCTGCCAAGGGCGAATACCGCTGCCTGCGCGACGATCTGCTCGGCCTGCCCGACGGTTTGTTGTGCCTGTGGCTGGACCGGCAGCCATCCGCCACCGATCTTGAATTGCTACGCACCGGCTTCGATGATCGGCTGTGGCTGGCGGTGGAACTGCACCGCGAACACGATGATGCACGCCGCCTGCAGCAGCTGCAGGCCTTCGGCGAACGCCACCGCCTGCCCCTGGTCGCCAGTGGCGATGTGCACATGCACGTGCGCCGTCGCCGTGCCCTGCAGGACACACTGACCGCGATCCGCCACCGCTGCAGCGTGGCCGAGGCCGGCTGGCGCCTGTTTCCCAATGGCGAGCGCCACCTGCGCCCGCGTACCGCGCTGGCCCAGCTGTATCCGCCCGAACTGCTGGCTGAAACCCTGCGCATCGCCGATCGCTGCCACTTCACCCTGGAACAGCTGCAGTACACCTATCCGCGCGAGCTGGTGCCCGAAGGACACGATCCGGACAGCTGGCTGCGCGTGCTGGTCGAGCGCGGCATCCGGTGGCGCTGGAAAGGCGGCATCGAAGCGAAGCAACGCACGCAGATCGAGCACGAACTGGCGCTGATCAAGCAGAAGAACTACGCCTCGTATTTCCTCACCGTGCAGGACATCGTGCGCTTTGCGCGCAGCCAGGACATCCTCTGCCAGGGCCGTGGCTCAGCGGCCAACTCGGCGGTGTGCTTCGTGCTGGGCGTGACCGAGATCGACCCGGCACGCAGCAACCTGCTGTTCGAGCGCTTCATCTCCGCCGAGCGCGACGAACCACCGGATATCGACATCGACTTCGAGCACGAGCGTCGCGAGGAGGTGCTGCAGTACGTGTTCAAGCGCTACGGCCGCGAGCGCGCCGCACTGACCGCGGTGGCGATCAGCTACCGTGGCCGCAGCGCGATCCGCGACGTGGCCCGCGCACTGGGCCTGCCGATGGACCAGGTCAACGAACTGGGCGCGGCGATGGACCACTGGGGCGGCAACATCCCGCTGCCGGAAACCCTGCGCGAGCGTGGCTTCGATCCGGACACGCCGTTGATGCGGCGCCTGCTGGCACTCACCGCAGAGCTGATCGATTTTCCGCGCCACCTGTCGCAGCACCCGGGCGGTTTCGTCATCTCCGAGCATCCACTGTCGACCCTGGTACCGGTGGAGAACGCGGCGATGGCCGACCGCACCGTCATCCAGTGGGACAAGGATGACCTGGATGCCACCGGCCTGATGAAGGTCGACTGCCTGGCATTGGGCATGCTCACGGCCATCCGCAAGTGCCTGGCGATGCTGAAACAGCATGGCCTGCACGAAGGGCGCATGGATGCCATCCCGCCCAAGGATGCGAAAACCTTCGACATGATCTGCGCCGCCGATACCATCGGCGTGTTCCAGATCGAATCGCGCGCACAGATGGCGATGCTGCCGCGCATGCAGCCGCGCACGTTCTATGACCTGGTGATCGAAGTGGCGATCGTGCGCCCCGGCCCGATCCAGGGCGACATGGTGCACCCCTATCTGGAGCGGCGCCGGATCCTGCGCGAACAGGGCCCGGAGGCACTGAACGACCCGGACAACCCGCTCTACCCACCGCAGCTGGAACGCGTGTTCGCGCGTACGCTGGGCGTGCCATTGTTCCAGGAACAGGTGATGCAGCTGGCGGTCGAAGCAGCCGGCTACACGCCTGGCCAGGCCGATGCCCTGCGCCGTTCGATGGCCGCCTGGAAACGTCGTGGCGGGCTGGAACCGCATCGCGAGAAGCTGTTGGCCGGCATGCTGGAGAACGGCTTCAGTCGCGAATACGGCGAGCACCTGTTCGAGCAGATCAAGGGCTTCGGCGATTACGGCTTCCCGGAAAGCCACGCCGCCAGCTTCGCCCTGCTGACCTATAACAGCTGCTGGCTGAAATGCCACCACCCGGCCGCATTCACTGCCAGCCTGATCAACAGCCAGCCGCTGGGTTTCTACAGCCCCGACCAGCTGCTGCAGGACGCACGGCGGCATGGCATTACCGTTCTTCCCGTGGACGTACGCCACAGCGACTGGGACTGCACGCTGGACTTCAGCAGGGGGCCGGCGGCGATCCGTCTGGGCCTGCGCCTGATCGACGGCTGCAACGAAGATGCCGTGCAGGCCATCATGCGCGAGCGCGCGCGGCGCCCGTTCGACGACGTCGGCGACCTGTGCCAGCGCACCGCGCTGGACCGCCGCCAGCAGGGCCTGCTGGCCGATGCCGGGGCACTGCGCGGGCTCAGCGGCCATCGCCATCGTGCACGCTGGGATATCTCGGGCGTAGAGAACCGGCTGCCGCTGTTCGACCAGGCCCGTGCCACTGCCGAAGCCCGCGTGCCCCTGCCACTGCCCAGCGCCTGGGAGGACATGCAGGCCGACTACCGCAGCACGGGCACCACCCTCGGCCGCCACCCGATCTCGTTCCTGCGCGCGCAGCTGCGCAGTCGTGGCTGCCTGGATGCCGCACAGCTGGCCGGGCACGGCCACGGCCGCCGTGTGCGCATCGCCGGACTGGTGCGCATGCGCCAGCGGCCACAGACCGCCAGTGGCGTTACCTTCCTCACCCTTGAAGACGAGACCGGCATGGTCAACGCCGTGGTCTGGCGCCACCTGGCCGACCGCCAGCACCGGGTGCTGGTCGACACCCAGCTGATGCAGATCGATGGCCGCCTGGAGCGCGTTGATGGCGTGCAGCATGTCATCGTGCAGCGCATGCACTGCCTGGATGAGCTGCTGCAGGGACTGCGCAGCCACAGCCGCGATTTCCACTGACGATACAGATCGTCACACAACGAACTGGCCTTTGCCCGCCGGCATCCGCTATCGTCGGCCTATCCAAGGAAGGACGACCCGATGCCCCGTGTGCTGCTGCTGACCACCCTGGTGGTCTCGACCCTTGCCCTGCTCGTTTCCGGCTGGACCGCCTGGAGCCTGCATCGCAGCCAATCGCCTGAGCGGATCATCGAAGCGCGCGGCCTGGTCATCCACGATGGCACTGGCCAACCACGGCTGATCCTCGGCGCGCCGGTGCCGGACCCCCTCAGCAGGGGCCGCACCCAAGGACCGCGTGCAACCGCGCTGTCCGGCCTGATCCTGCTTGGCCCCGACGGTTCCGAGCGCGGCGGTTATGGCACCAGCGACCGCGGGGGCGAAGCCCTGCTCACTCTGGACGATGCCACCGGCACCACCGAAGTCTTCAAGGTCGTCGCCAATCCGGACCGTGGCGCCAGCCTGATGGTCAAGCACCAGAACAATACCGGCGCCATGCTCACCTCCTGGCAGGGCAAGCCGGAGCTGATGTTCGTCGATGACAGTGGCCAGTCCTACTACGTGCGCCCCGGCGCCAACGCCGCGCCCTGGATCTGCTTCTGTAGCGCCGAGCCATGCTCGGCTGCTTCTACCAACAGCAGCCGAGCATGGCTCCGCGCTACAAAGGCGAAACAACGTCGAGCATGGCTCGACGCTATACCCCACACACCGCCGCCAGGTCATCGGCCAGCTGCCGCAGCTGCGCCGCCCCCAGCGCCGCGCAGGTGATGCGCAGGCCATGCGCTGGTGCAGCCACCGCAAACACTTCGCCAGCACGCACATGCCATCCGCGCGCAGCCAGCGCCAGTACCTGTGGATGGCTGTCGGCCGGCAGCGGCAGCCACAGGTTCAATCCCTCCATCGGCAACGGCGTCGGCACACCACGCGCGCGCAGCAGTTCCTGTAGCGACTGCAGGCGCTGCTGGTACCGCTCGCCTGCCGAGGCGATCTTCGCCCGCTGCGGCGCCGACGCCAGCACCGAAGTGGCGGCATCCTGCAGCAGATGACTGACCCAGCCGATGCCGGACGCCAACCGCAACCGCAACCGCATCGCGGTCTCGTCATCACAGGCCAGCCAGGCCAGGCGCAGGTCGGGGCCGAGCGGCTTGGACAGCGAACGCAGCAGCGCCCAGCGCCGGCCATCCAGCGGCAGTACCGAGTGGTAGGCCTGCTGCGAGAGCAGTGCGTAGTGGTCATCGATCAGCACCGCCACCTGCGGGTAGGCCGCCAGCAGCTGGCGCAACGCCCGTGCCCGCTTCGCATCCAGGCTGGCCCCGGTCGGGTTGTGCGCACGCGGGGTCAGCAGCACCGCGCGTGCCCCGGCCTCCAGCGCCTGTCGCAGCGATTCAACCTGCATGCCATGCGCATCCACCGTCACCGGCAACGGCGCATGGCCCACGGCATTGAGCACATTGAGGCTGCCGAGGAAGCATGGATCCTCCACCGCGATGCGATCCCCCGGCAGCAGCCATGCCGCCAACAGGCGCTCGATGCCATCGACCGCGCCATGGGTCAGCTCCAGCGCGTACCCCTCGGGGCAATCCGCATCCAGCGAGGCGCGTGCCAACGCCTGCAACCTCGGGTCGACCGTGCCCACGCCATACAGCCGTGGCGCCGCCGGGGCCAGGCGCAGGCTGGGCAGCAGGCGAGGATCCGGGTTGCCACCGGCCAGGTCCTGCAGCGCCAACCCCGGCGTACTGCCCTCGCGCGCCAGCGTCGGCGGCAGGCCACGCACCACCGTGCCGCGTCGGCCCGCGGTACTGGCCAGGCCGGCCGCATCCAGTCGCTTGTAGGCAGCAGCCACGGTGTTGCGATTGACCCCCAGCTGATCGGCCAGTTCGCGCACCGGCGGCAGCACGCTGCCCGCCGGCAGGCGGCCCTTGCCGATGCCATCACGGATGCTGTCGAAGATCGACTCGGCGCTATGCCCGGTGATTTTCATTTTGTCCTATGCCAAAATAATTCTTGTCCTGTGCCAGTGTATCCCACCCTGGCCATCCTGCATTGGAGGTGCCCGCATGCCCCTTGCCGCCGCCGACTGGCCCATCGCCCAGTCCGTTGAACAGATCGCCGCCAACCTGGTCACGGTGCGCCAACGCATCGCCGCTGCCTGCGCCCGCGTCGGCCGGGACCCGGCCAGCGTGCGCCTGCTGCCGGTCAGCAAGACCGTCGATGACGCCCGCATCCGCATGGCGGTGGCCGCCGGTTGCCGCGAGCTGGGCGAGAACAAGGTGCAGGAGGCGCAGCGCAAGGCCGAGACGATGGCCGATCTGGACGTGCACTGGTCGGTGATCGGGCATCTGCAGACCAACAAGGCGCGCTACGTGGCGCGCTTCGCCAGCGAGTTCCAGGCGCTTGACAGCCTGCGCGTGGCCGAAGCGCTGCAGCAGCGCCTGCAGCTGGAAGACCGCACGCTCGATGTGTTCGTACAGGTCAACACCTCCGCCGAACCCAGCAAGTACGGTCTGGAACCCGCTGCCGTCGAGGCCTTTGTGCAGCAGCTTCCAGCGTTCGACCGCCTGCACGTACGCGGCCTGATGACGCTGGCCATCTTCACCCCCGAGGTCGAGCGCGTGCGTGCCTGCTTCGTGCGCCTGCGCGAACTGCGCGACCAGCTGCAGCGCACTGCACCTCCCGCCATCGACCTGTCGCAGCTGTCGATGGGCATGTCCGGTGACTTCGAAGTGGCCATCGAGGAAGGTGCCACCGTGGTCCGCGTCGGGCAGGCCATCTTCGGCGCACGCGCCACCCCGGACAGTTTCTACTGGCCCAGCAATGGAGCCCTGGCATGAAGCACGCGGTCGTCCTGCAACACGTCGCCTTTGAAGACCTCGGCACCCTGCAGCCTCTGCTGATGGCACAGGGCTGGCAGCTGCAGGTGCTGCAAGCCGGTGTCGACGCCCTCGATCCGGCCGAAGCCGCCGACCTGCTGGTGGTGCTGGGCGGTCCGGTCAGCGTCAACGACGTTGATCTCTATCCCTTCCTCAATGACAGCATCGCGCTGCTGCAATGTCGGCTGCAGCAGCAGCGGCCCACGCTGGGCATCTGCCTGGGCGCGCAGCTGATGGCGCGTGCACTCGGTGCCGACGTCGCCGCCAGTGGCGGCAAGGAGATCGGCTTTTCGCCGCTGCTGCTCACCGATGACGGCCAGCGCTCGCCACTGCAGGCCCTGCAGGGCATTCCGGTACTGCATTGGCATGGCGAGGCGTTCGAACTCGCGGCGGGTGCACGCCGCCTGGCCAGCACGCCGGCCTGCCGCCATCAGGCCTTTGCCATCGGTAACCATGCGTTGGCACTGCAATGCCATCCGGAGCTGGACGCGCGCCAGTTCGAGCGCTGGCTGATCGGTCACACCCTGGAGCTGGCGCAGGCCGGCATCGATCCGAACGACCTGCGCACGCAGGCGCGTCGCTATGGCGCGCCACTGGCCGCGGCCGCCACCGCGATGTTCGACCATTGGCTGCAGGACCTGCCGGAGCTACCGCGATGAACTACCGATTGCAGATCCACCGCGATGGCGCCTACTGGGGCCACTTCGACTGCAGCGGGCCTGATGCCCTGCAGCGCATGGACAGCATCGCCGCGCAGCTGCCTGCAGCCCAGGGCTTCCAGCTGAAACGGCAGAAAGGCATCAGCGAAGAGCGCATCCTGTCCAGCAATGCCGATGGCCTGCGCGTACTGGCTTCGCAGATCCAGTACCGCGACCTCTGACGATCATCACGGTAGTGGGGGGGGGGGGGGGGGGGGGGGGGGGGGGGGGCGCGGCGCGGGGGGGGGGGGGGGGGGGGGGGGGGGGGGGGGGGGCCGCCCCGGGGGGGGGGGGGGGGGGGGGGGGGGGGGGGGGGGGGGGGGGGGGGGGGGGGGGGGGGAACAGATTTGCCGGCCAGCGGCCGGCACTACCCCGGCTGTTCGCCCGCATGCGAGGCTGGACCCATGCCGACCCTGCAACGCGGCCGCCACCACGGACTGCTCATCGCACCGCGCTGGCCGTCCACCCGCATCCAACTGGAAGAAGAGGCACTGCAACGCCTGCTCGGCGCGCAGGCATTGCCGCCTGCCGGGCTGGGCCTGCTCGTCACGCGCGGCTTCGAACCCAGCCACAGCTGGCTCGGCAGCTTCCGTCGTGGCGTGCGTTGGCTCGGCATCGCAGTGTTCCGCGCCTGCTATCCGCAGCGCCATGATGAAGTCGATGCCATCTTCGGCGCCAACGGCCACGACATCGATGGCCGTCATATCGATGTCTCAGTGGTATTGCACGGCAAGCGGCTGCGGCTGCTGCCACTGGGCGTGTTCACCCCGCCGCGCTGGCAGCATCGTCGCACCGCCCGCCATGCCGAAGCGATCGCCCAGGTGAAGCGCAGCCTCCAGCACTGCGGTTTCGAGCTGCATCGCAACCCCACCGAAGCCCTGCAGATCCACTGCGATTATCGTCCGCGCTGACCTCGCAGTCGGCCATGCATGCCGCGCCTTGCGCTTATGGATGCAAATGATTCTCTTTTGCTGTAAGGTGCAGCCGCTGCCCTTGCCGCCGCGGGCTGTTCCCTTTCCCAGTTGTCGCCCGCCCCGTGTCCACGCCTGTCGAACCGACGGATGTCGCGCAGCTGTGCGCGGCCCACTACCGGCCGCTGCACGCCCATGTCCGCCGTAAACTCCCGCAACGCAGCGACGCCGATGACGTCGTCCAGGAAACCTGGCTGCGCGTCGTCAGAATCGCCGCCAGTGGCCTGCTGAGCAATGGCCGCGCCTACCTGTACCGCGTCGCCCACAACCTGAGCCGCGGCACCCACGCTGCTGTTGGCCGGTCGCTGGCATGTACTGCGCGGTACTGGCATGCCGGGCTACCTGCCAGCGGGCACACCAGCGCTGGTGATCGCGCTCGCTTCAGTCGGTGCATCCGTCGATGCGACCGACGCCGACCTGCTATGGGTGCTGGACGATGAGTGAGCGCGGCCAACACTGGCAGGCGATCGCCATCAGCATCGGGCTTCACCTGTTGCCCCTGCTGCTGTTGGTGCACTGGGTGGCCGCGCCGCCATTGCCGACGCCGCCGGAGAAGGACGTGCGCATCAGCCTGCGCCTGCTGGCACCGGCAACGCCGCCGCAGCCACTGGAAGAACGCCAGGCCGACACCCCCAGCCAGGCGCAGCAGGCCCGCGCATCCCGACCCACGAAGTCGCCCCCTCCACCGAAACCCACCGCCGCACGCGAGGGCGAGGTAGCCGCCAGCGAACGCGGCGGCGCTGGCCGGCAAGCCCTGCCGGTCGCCCCGCCTGCGGCCGCGACCGATGCAAGTCCCGCACCGGCATCGGTCACGGCCGCGCCGCCCGCTCCCGACGCCCCACCGGCGGACTTCCAGGCCGGCGCCGCCAGCGACCAGTGGGAAGCCCGCCTGATGGCGCGGCTGGAGCGCTATCGCTACTACCCTGCTGCGGCCCGCGCACGGCGCCAGCAGGGCACTGCCTGGGTCAGGGCCAGCATCAATCGCGAGGGACGCCTGCTGGCCCTGCGGTTGGAGCAGTCCAGTGGCCAACCGATGCTTGACGGCGCCGCACTGCAGACCTTCCGCCGCGCGCAGCCACTACCGCCCATTCCCGATGAACTGAAGGCACCACAGGAACTGGTGGTGCCGGTGGAGTACTACCTGCGCTAGGCGTTGTGGAACTGTGCTGCAGTCTGCAACCTCAACCCAGGTTCAGGTCAAACACATCCGGCGCAACAGAGCAGTCCGCCGTGTGCAACGATCGCGTGGCCGGGCCGGCTCGGCCGCTCCACGCGAACGGCAGCCGAGCATGGGCTCGGCTCTACAGGGGAACAGAACCTGGCCGGACGAGGCCCCGGCGCGAAAGAGGCAGGGCTACGTCCACGCCGGATCCGCAGTGAAATCGATGGTCAACCAGAACGTGCTGCCCCGCGCATCCAGCCGCACGGCGATCTCACCGCGCATCGCATCAACCTCGCCCACCGAGCCCAATGGCGTGCCGGGGTCTGCCAGCACATGGATCTCGATGAAGCGCATCCGCCCCATCTTCGCCACGTGGCTGGTGAAACCGGCATAGCCACGCTCGGACACGAACGCCTGCATCACCTGCTGCACGCGCCGGTCCAGGTCATCCGGCGCCACCTGCAGCACTTCGCGCATGGCCTTCCATGCACTGCGCGCCGGCACTGGCAGTACCGCCAGGCTGATCAACGCCAGCACGATCGAATCCAGGTACGGGACCCAGTGGTGCCACTTGCCGCCATGCAGGGCCAGGGCCAGCACGAAGGCCAGCACCACCGCCAGGCTCATCAACCCACCCAGCAACCAGCCTCTTACATCCAGCCACAACAGCGCCGAGCGCAGGTGCCGCGCACGCTGCGCGACGAACGTCGCCATTGCCAGGTTGCTGGCACTCAGCAGCGCCGCCCACCACAGCGCAGGCCCGAATTTCACCTCATGCCCGCCCGTGGTCAAGCCAATGACCGCGTTGGCCAGCGCATACACGCAGGCCAGCGACAGGATCACGCCGCCGAGTGCCTCGACCATCGGCTCCAGGTGCCAATAGCCGTACTGGAAGCGCGGGCTCTGCTCCCGCGCCACCAGCCGCAGTACCGACAACGACACCAGGGTCAAGGCAACGTCGACCAGGCTGTACACGCCGTCGAACAGGATCGCCTGCGATCCCACCAGCAGGCCACCGATGAAGCCGACCGCGCTCACCGCGATGGTCACCCCGATGGAGAACTTCAGGATGCGTTGCTCGCGCGCGGTATCCATCGCTCGCCGAAGGGCCGACCGTCGCCGGTCAGGCCTTCAGCACCTCCACCTTGTACGAGGTCACATCGCCATCGTGCTCGATGATGAGCCCGTGCACATCCGACTCGAAGCCCGGGAAGCGCGCATTCTGTTCACGGGCAATACGCAGAGACTGGATGATCGGTTCGTCGCTGTCGCCGAATCGCTCGCCCGGCATGATGGTCGGAATGCCCGGCGGATACGGCACCAGCATGGTCGCCGCGACGCGACCACTGAGCTGCTCGATGTCGACCCGCTCGATCTCGCCCTTCACCAGGTGGTTGTAGGCATCGGCCGGGGTCATCACCGGCGTCGGCAGATCCACGTACATCTCGCGCATCACCTTGGCGACCTCGAATTCCTGGTTGAACGCGTGCAATGCATCGCACAGGTCACGCAGTCCCCAGCCAGCGTAGGCAATCGGATAGTCCGCCGCCAGCGTCGGCAATGCCTGGCTCAGCGGCGCGTTGCAGTCGTACAGCTCCTTGAAGGCCATCAGCTCGGTGACCAGCGTGCTCCACTTGCCCTTGGTGATGCCCATCGAGAACAGGAACAGTACCGAATACAGGTTGGTCTTCTCCACAGTGATGCCGCGGCCCCACAGGAACTTGCTCAGCACCGCCGCCGGAATGCCCAGCGTGCCCATGCTGCCGTCCATCGTCAGGCCTGGGGTCAGCAGGGTCACTTTGATCGGGTCGATCAGCACGTAGTCATCGACCAGATTCTCGAAGCCGTGCCAGTGCGCGTCCGGCTGCAGGTACCACTCCTCGCGCTTGGCCATCAGCGGCGCCGGCGTATCGCCCTTGTCCAGGCTGCGCTCGACCTTGGTCGGCTGCCACACACTGAACCACCAGTCGTCGCGCCCGAGGTCGTCACGCACGTGCAGCATCGCGCGGCGGAAGGCGATCGCCTCGTCATGCATTTCCTGCACCAGCGAACGGCCGGCCTCGCCCTCCATCATCTTCGAGGCCACGTCACAGGCCGCGATCACCCCATAATGCGGGCTGGTCGAGGTGTGCATCATGAACGACTCGTTGAAGCGCTCGGCATCCAGGTCGCGCTGCGCCGAGTTGCGTACGTGGATCATCGACGCCTGCGAGAACGCGGCCAGCAGCTTGTGGGTGGAGTGCGTGGTGAAGATGATCGCATCCTGCTCGCGCGGCTTGCCCTTGGCCATGCCGTAGTGGTTCTCATAGAACGGATGGAACGCGGCGTAGGCGTACCAGGCTTCGTCGAAGTGCAGGAAGTCGACCGCGCTGCCGATTTCGTCGGCGATCTTCTCGGCGTTGTAGCACAGGCCGTCGTAGGTCGAGTTGGTGACCACCGCAATGCGCGGCTTGGAACCGGCCTTGTAGGCCTGGCTGGCCAGCGGGTTGGCAGCAATGCGCTGCTGCAGCGACTCCGGCGTGAACTGATCCAGGCTGATCGGGCCGATGATGCCGTGTGCGTTGCGGCTTGGGGTGAAGTACACCGGCACCGCGCCGGTCATGATCAGCGCGTGCAGCAGCGACTTGTGGCAGTTGCGGTCGACGAACACCACGTCGCCGCGGGCCACCGTGCCATGCCAGACGATCTTGTTGGCGGTGGAGGTGCCATTGGTGACGAAGAAGGTATGGTCGGCACCGAAGTTGCGCGCCGCCTCTTCCTCGGCATCCTTGATCGGGCCGGTGTGATCCAGCAGTGAGCCCAGTTCCGGCACCGAGATCGACAGATCGCTGCGCAGGGTGTTCTCTCCGTAGAACTGGTGGAACGCACGGCCGACCGGCGACTTGGTGAATGCCACGCCGCCTGCATGGCCCGGCGTATGCCAGGAGTAGTTCGACTCTGCCGCATGATGGATCAGCGCCTTGAAGAACGGCGGCAAGAGATTCTTCATGTAGTCTTCGGCCGCGCGCATCACCTGCCGCGAGATGAAGCTCTTGGTGTCTTCAAACAGGAAGATGAAGCCGTGGATGTACTTGAGCAGCTTGCTCGGCACCTTTTCGATGGTGCGGCGCTCGCCGTACAGGAACACCGGCAGGTTGGCGCGGCGCGCACTCTGCTCGCGCAGGAAGGCGGTGAGGCGCTGGAACTCGCCATCCACCTCTTCGCTGCCATCGATCGAGATCAGCACCGCCGAGGCCGCCACGTAGGTACGGGCCCCGGCGCGCGCATCATCCAGGTTGAGCCCGCACAGCACCCGCTGGTCGTTGCTGCGCAGCTCTTCCACCAGGGCGCGGATCAGGATGCCGCCGATGCGCGGCGACTCGTAGTCGTTGTCGATGACAATGACCGGGTAGTCCAGGGACTTGAAGTACACGTTGATTCTCCTTGTCGAACTCAGGAACGCTGGGCGCGGGCGCTGATGGCCGATGCCTCGCGGGCGCGCTGCCGCTGCTGGCGGCGCTCCTCGCTGAAGAAGGGATAGAACACGGTGATGAACAGCACGAACAGGAAGGCGTACTGCACAATGGTTCCCGACGAGCCGTAGATTGCCCACAGGCAGTACACGACGGTCAGGCTGGTGAGGGTCCAGAACGCACCGGTATGGACCAGGGTGTGCGAACGCTCGACCACGAAGTAGCAGGCCACGCACGAGTAGATGTAGGGCAGCAGGGTCAGCACCACGGCCGCCGACGTGATCACGTCGAACTGGGCCGACGCGGTTTCCGAGGTAGAGGTCACCAGCACCGCCAGGGTCATCAGCACGGCCACGATCAGCACGCCCTTGACCGGCACGTCGTCCTTGTTGGTCTTGCTGAAGATGCTTGGGAACAGGCCATCATCCGAGGCCGCCTTGGCACTCTGCGCGGTCAGCAGGATCCAGCCACCCAGCGAGCCGGCGGCGCCGATGAAGGCGCACAGGCTGACCAGCGCGCCGCCCCAGCCGCCGACCGCCTTGGCCGCCGCCAGCGCGAACGGTGCGTCGGACACCTGTAGTTCCGCGTTAGGCACCATGCCCATGATCACAGAGGAGCTGGCGATGTAGGCGATGGCCGCCAGGAACACGCCGGCCAGGGTGGCGCGGGCCACGTTCTTCTCCGGGTTCTCGACCACGCCAGCCGTGACCGAAGCCGATTCGACACCGATGAAGGCCCACAGGGTCAGTGCCGCGGCACTGGAGATCGCGCCGAAGTTGGACTCACCGGACACGTTGTAGGCGCCCTTGAAAATGTCGGCATCGAAGAAGAACCAGCCGAAGATGGCGATGCCCAGGATCGGCACCAGCGCGAAACTGGTGGTGACCGTCTGCACACGGCTGACGAAGGCCGGGCCGATCACGTTGGCAAAGCTCAGCGCCCACACCAGGATCAGCACCGCGATGCAGCGCACCAGCGGCTCGGACAGGATCGGGAAGAAGTAGCTGAAGTAGCCCACCGCGGCGATCGGGATGGCAACGTTGCCGATCCAGTTGGCGAACCAGTAGATGGTATTGGTCTGGAAGCCCATGTAGGGCCCGAACCAGTCACGCGCATACGCGTACGGGCCGCCCGCCTTCGGCGCCAGCTTGCCCAGCTTGGCGAATACGAAGGCCAGCAACAGCGCACCGGCCGTGGTGATCAGCCAGCCCCAGATCGATGCGGTACCGATCTTGGCCAGGCTGGACGGCAACAGGAACACGCCTGAGCCCATCATGTTGCCGGCGACGAGGAAGGTGGCTCCGACCACCCCGATTTTCTTTGCTTCTGCCATGACAATCTCCGGTACTGGCATGAGCCCGGTGCGGCCGGGCGTGGGGACGGTTGCGCTGGCGTAACGCCGCTGGCGCTTACTTGATGAAGTTGTATTGCAGGCTGCCCTGCACCCGGACCGTGTCGCCGCGCGCGCCGCCCTGCTGTTCCAGGCGGCCGTACAGCAGCTCCATGCCCATCGTCCACGACGGCGCCGGGCTCCAGATCAGGTTGAACACGCCGTATCGGCTCTGCCGGAAGGCCTCGGCAGCGAGTGCCGCGTTCCGCTCCAGGGTCAGCTGGCCGAAGATCAGGTTCGAACGCCACAGCCCGGACCAGTAATGCGTGTAGCCGACGAAGCCGCCGTGCAGGTCCAGCGCGTCAAGACGGCCATCGGCACCGACCACCGCGTCCAACCCGGAGCCGGTCAGGTCCGCGGTGTAGCGGCTGAGGCCGCGCCC
Organism: Stenotrophomonas maltophilia group sp. msm4; assembly: GCF_032025605.1. Taxonomy (NCBI): domain Bacteria; kingdom Pseudomonadati; phylum Pseudomonadota; class Gammaproteobacteria; order Lysobacterales; family Lysobacteraceae; genus Stenotrophomonas; species Stenotrophomonas maltophilia group sp. msm4. The sequence goes on from NZ_JAVSKK010000001.1 coordinate 27,611, forward strand.
GCCGAGCGCGCCGAACAGCAACAGATCGCGCTCGCCTACCGATGCCGAGCCACTGAACTGCAGGCCGCCGGCCATGCGCCGGTCACGCTCGCCGTCACCGTCATAGGCCAGGCTGCGCGCCACCGCGCCCAGCTGGAGATGGCCCCAGTCGCGCTCCATGCGTGCGGTCACGGTCACATCTGGCAGCCGGTTCACTGCGGCCCGTTCATCACTGGCACCGGCCAGTTCGGTCCTGGGGTCTTCGGCCGCCAGCGTCAGGGTGTTGCCCTTGCCCATCGCGAAGCTGTGGTGGATGCCGGCCACCAGCAGATAGCCGGCGCCGCCGGGACCGGCGAAGTCGAGCGTGTCGGGCAGGCTGTCCGGGTCCATGAAACTGGAGTAACCGTAGCCGGCATAGGTATTGCCAAGCTGGCCATACGCGTGGCGCAGACGGAACGCGTAGCCATCGCTGCTGCCGAAGAAATCATTCTCCAGGTAGAAGCGCAGGTTGCCGTGCGTGGTCGGGCGCCGCGCCTCGAAGCTGAAGCGGGTCTGTTTGGCATGGATGTTGAAATTGGAGACATCGCGATGGCTGCCGCCCACCGGCATCGATGAGGGGATGAACTGATCCTCGTCACCGGCCGCACGCGAATCGGCAATCGCATCGAGCTTGGCATAGCCGCCAATGCGGATCACCGTGTCAGTACCTGGAATGGCAACGAAGCCCTTCAGATCCGGGTCGGTCGGCCCAGCAGCGCTGTCGGGACGCGAGGCCGCTGTTGAGGGATCGGCCACCGATTCGCGCTGCGGCAGCACCGGTTGCGCCACACCCGGCACCTGGGTGGGATGCAGCAGGTTGGCACTGCTGCCAGGTGGTGTCACCGGCGCCGCTACCTGCGCAGCGGCCGCGACAGCGCCCTCGCGTTGTTCGAGCCGATCCAGGCGCTTCTGCATGCCCTCCAGTGCCTGTCGCATGGCAGCGATTTCCTGGCGCAATGCGTGCGCATCCTCCTGGCCGTTCTGCTGCGCATAGGCTGGCGTGACCGCCAGCGCGGTCAGGCAGGCCAGACTCAGTACCGCAAAGCGCATTGCATCCTCCCTGGACGAACATTCGCAGCGCACTGACGGCGCGCGCACAGGCGCAGCTCCGACATTGCGTTGCCGTTGCTGGAAATGCGGGTACTGCGTCGACGACACCGGCCAGCCTGCACGTGGCAGGCAACAGGACGATGACACTGCCCCGCCCGTACCGATATCGACGCCATCAGGGCCGCACTGCCGGAGAGGTGGCGACCGCAGCGGTCTGGGTAACAACCAGGGAGTGAGAACGTCGTGAATGGCTGTGCCGACTGCCCCGGTTCAGGGCGTGTCAGGCGCGGCATCCCTGGCGCGTTGACGCTGTATTCCATGCGTCACAGGCTAGTCCGCCTGTCGTTTTTGGCCTTGATTGGAATCAAGGCGCGATGCTTGATGTCAGTCACGATTCAGACGTGACGACGAACAGGAGGTGCGCAGCCTGCATCACCCGCACAGGTGACGAAAAGCAACAGGCCCGCATGCTGCCATGTGGGCCTGTGGTGTCGCATCACGGCGTGGGTGCCGGTCAGCGCGGGCCCAGCACCGTCTGCAGGTCAGCGCCCTGTGGCAGGCCGGCGCGACGCTGCACCTGGCCCTGTGCATCCTGGAACAGGATGCCCGGCGTGCCCTGGAAGCCCATTTCAATCATCAGCACCTGGTTGGCATCGAGCTTGCCGGCGATCTCGCGGCTGATGCTCGGCAGGGCCTTGATTCCACCACGGTCGAACTGGTGTTCGTTTTCCAGCAAGGCCGCACCCGGGTCACGCGCAGACAGGATGGCCGCAGCCTTGGCCGGGCTGTCCTCACGAATCACGCCGACCATGATGTGGCGCAACTGCACCTTGCCGGCGTCGACCCACGGACGCGCTGCTTCCCAGAACTTGTGGCAGTACGGGCAGTTGGCATCACTGAAGGTATAGACCACGCGCGGCGCATCGGCCTTGCCGTCACGCACCCAGGCACTGGCCTCCAGCTTGGTCCACATCCTGGCCGACATCGGTGCTGAAACCAGCTTCTCCACCGCCTCGGCGGCCACGTCGTTGCCCTCGGCATCGAACAGGCTGCCTACCAGCACATGCTTGCCGTCGGCGGTGACATAGGCTGCGGCCGGTTGCTGCCCACCCACCACGCCAGCGAATCCACGCAGGCCACCCGGTGCATCGAACTCGGCAACGACTTCAAAACCGTGCTTCTCGATGCCTTTCAGCACTGCGGGGCGCTCGCCCTTGGCCGCTGGGGCCTGAGCGCTCGCTGCCGGCGCTGCCGTTGCCTTGCCTGGCGGGGTCTGGGCCTGACTGCAGGCGGCCAATGCCAGCATGACCGGCAGCAACAGCACCGCCGAAGCGATGCGCAGGGAAGTCGACAACATGGGAACTCCGTAGTGAGATGCCCGCGCAGGCTACCGCAGCCGGCGCAGTTTGTGTTCAAGACCCGCCGCCGTCAGTTCGCCAAGGTGCAGTTCACGCAGGCGGCCTTCGGCGTCGAAGAACAGCGTCGACGGATAGGCCTGTACACCCAGCACGGTTGACGCCGAGGCGGTATCGTCCAGCAATACATTGCCCAGCCGGAGCTGTTCGGATGCGATGAAACCCTTCACTTCGTCCAGGGTTTCTCCCTGGTTGAGGAACACGAACTGCACGTCAGTGTGGGTCCGCTGTGCGGATACCAGTACCGGCATCTCGCGACGGCAGGGACCACACCAGCTGGCCCAGAGATTCAGCACCACCGGTTTGCCACGGAACTGCTGCAGGTCGATCCTGCGCCCCTGCAGATCGGCCGCCTGGACCGCCGGCAGCGGCATCCGCTGCTCCTGCCATGTTGCCAGCAGGTGGCTGCCCGCCGCCCACAGCACCACGCCCACCAGGGCTCCCGCCAGCACCGGCGCACGCAACGCGCGCCACAGCCGGAGCCGCCAGGTGCCCCACGCCAGGCCCGCAACCAGCACGACGGCAAGGTGATACCCACCGTCGGCGATCTGCAGGATGCTCCAGGGGGCCTCACGGTAGAGCGCGAAGTTCAAGGCCACGAAGCTGATGCGTCCACACAGCAGGCCGATCAGCAACATGTCCAGGACCAGGCTGGCCGCGGAAGGCACTGCCATCCCGTCCTTCGGCCGCGGCCACAGGTGGGCCACCGCCATGGCCATAAGCACGCACATCAGGATCAGCACCACCGGCATCGGCACCGGTCCAACACTCGACATCAACCCACCTGTCACATCATCTCGTTGCCTGCATGGTCAAAGCGTCGCGCCCAGGTTGCAAGTGCGACGCCCACCGCAGGCTTCAGGCCGCGCTGCGCGGCATCTGCATGCCAGGCACCGGTTGCAGCCCGCGCAGGCTGCCCGCCACCGACGACAACAGCGGTCGTTCGCGCCGATTGTTGTTGACCTGCCGCCGATAGTTGGCCGGCGTCATTCCAACAATGCGCAGGAACAGGCGGCGGAATGCGCTCTGGTCTGCATAGCCCACACCCCAGGCCACTTCATCGATACCCGCCCCCTGTTGCAGCAATGTCTGCGCCTTGGCAATACGCAACCGCTGGCAATACTCGATCGGACGCAGGCCGGTGGCCTTCAGGAAGCGCCGCTGCAGAGTCCGTGGCTCCAGTCCGGAAACCTCGCAGATCGCTCCGAGCGTGGCCCCACGCGCAGCGGTGGTATGCAGCCAGCGTTGCGCCTTCAGTACGTCGCGATCGCCGTGGGCGAAGTTGGCACTGAAACGCTCCAGATCCTGCTGGATCGCCGCGGGCACCGTGATCCCCAACTGCTGCGCCACGGAACTCGCTACGCCCTGGCCGTGCAGCCGGTACAGCAGCCGCAGGGCGAGAAAGCGCCAGGCCTGGGAACCGGCCACTGTCAGCAGATCACCGTCGTCGACCAGCGCGCGCTCACTGGGCACCCAGCTGGCCGACTGCCCCTGCAGGCCCGGATGGCGCCCGAGGTCCGGCCCACTGACGGTGCGCCCGGCAAGCAGACCCGCGCGTGCCAGCATGCTGACACCATCGCTGGCAGCTGCCAGCAGACTGCCGCCATCGTAATGCGCGCGCAGCCAATCCAGCAGGACCTCATCGGCGCGCAGGCAGACGCCTTGACTGATCTGGCCAGGCACGGCGATCACGGCGGGAATGTCCGCCTCGAGCATCTCCGCGCCGGCAATGCGATGCACGCCGGTCTGGCTGGCTGGCACGACCCAGCGGGTCACCAGGACACGCTTGAACGGGCGACGCTGCTGCTGGGCAAGCCGGTTGGCGACGTGTGCCATTTCGGTCAGCACCGAGGCCGCCGACGGGTCCCCTCCCGGGTACTCGACCACCGCGACCTCTACGAATCCCTCGTTCCTGAATCCTTCCACAGAGCATCTCCTCGGTTCGTTGCAGGCCATCCAGCGGCCGGTTCAGGCGCAGGGTAGGAACTGCCACGACGGCGGGGCTATGAAGAAAGTTGCAAAGTGCGCTGAATGCGCCGTCAGCGACGGGAGCTTGACCCTGGACCTGACTCCAGGCTTCAGAATGACCGGCAGCATCCGCAGGAATCCGCCATGAACATTGGTCAACTGGCGCGCCAGGCCGGCGTACCGATCGATACCGTGCGCTACTACGAGCGCCAGCAGTTGCTGCCCACCGCGGCACGCTCGGCCGGGGGCTATCGCATCTTCGGTGAGCAGGACCTGCGCCGGCTGCGCTTCATCCGCCGCGCCAAGACGCTGGGCTTCAGCCTGGAACAAATCGCCGAACTGCTGGCACTCAGTGATGGCCATCCGCAGGACATGGGCAGCGTGCGCAACGCGGCGCAAGCCCGACTGCAGGACATCGCGCAGCGCATGGCTGAACTGCGACGCATGCACAGCGCGCTCTCGCAGCTGGTCGACGCCTGCCCCGGCCACGGCACCCTGGATCAGTGCCCAATCCTGGCGGCGCTGACCGACGGCGCCGACTGAGTACGTGTGATCGTCATTCCCTTCGCAACGCGCGTGAAGAAAAGTGCAACAAATGCTTGCCAACCCTCTGGGGCAAGGCTATTATCTCGCTCCTCAGCGACGTGGGGCCATAGCTCAGCTGGGAGAGCGCCTGCATGGCATGCAGGAGGTCAGCGGTTCGATCCCGCTTGGCTCCACCAATCTTTCGGCATTAGGCCGTCGAAAGGTCGCTAAAGAACATTGATGAGAATTGCGTCCCCATCGTCTAGAGGCCTAGGACATCACCCTTTCACGGTGGCGACCGGGGTTCGAATCCCCGTGGGGACGCCACTCATCACGAACAACGAGGACCCGGCCGATAACCGGGTCTTTTTGTTCACCGCCTACCGGCATTCAGGTTGTGGCGTTGCGGTTCCCCTGCCCTTGGTGGCAACGGTTGAACCGGGACGAAAAAGTTCAAAAAAAAACTTCCACAAACGTGAACACGCAGGTATGATAGGCGGCTCGGTAACACGGGGCCATAGCTCAGCTGGGAGAGCGCCTGCATGGCATGCAGGAGGTCAGCGGTTCGATCCCGCTTGGCTCCACCACTTTCGACATTAGGCCGTCGAAAGTTCTACAACTTGAAGTTTTTCGTGCGTCCCCATCGTCTAGAGGCCTAGGACATCACCCTTTCACGGTGGCGACCGGGGTTCGAATCCCCGTGGGGACGCCAGTTTCAAAACGGACTCTGCTCCCGGCAGATATCCGGAGTTTCATGGGGCCATAGCTCAGCTGGGAGAGCGCCTGCATGGCATGCAGGAGGTCAGCGGTTCGATCCCGCTTGGCTCCACCACTTCGACATTAGGCCGTCGAAGGATCTACAACTTGAAGTTTTCGTGCGTCCCCATCGTCTAGAGGCCTAGGACATCACCCTTTCACGGTGGCGACCGGGGTTCGAATCCCCGTGGGGACGCCAATTCTTGAAAACCCCGACTCCGGTCGGGGTTTTTCTTTGCCTGTGATTCCTGGGAAGGCCCTATCCACGCATGGCGTGGATCTACTGCAGGGCCCGGGTAGATCCACGCCATGCGTGGATGGCTTCACCCCGCCCACGGCTCAGAACCGCCGATACATCCCGATCGATGCCGGGGCAGTCGGTTCGAAACCAAACTGCGCATACAACCGATGCGCCTCGCCATCGGCCAGCAGGCTGACGTACGCCGACGGCGGCAGGTTGGCCTGCATCCAGCCGTCCAGCCGCCGCATCACCTCCTTGCCCAGGCCCTGCCCCTGCAATCGCGGCAGCACCGCGATATCACAGACCTGCAGGTGGCAGCCGCCATCGCCGACGATACGGCCCATCGCCACCAGTTCAGCGCCCTGGTAGGCACATACGCCGAACAGCGTATTGGGCAGCGCGCGGGCGGCTGCTTCGCGGGACTTGGCGCTGAGGCCTGCGAGCACGCGCAACTGGCAGTAGTCCTCGACCGTGGGTACGGCTTCGCGGAACTGGCAGGTGATGGAATCATTCATGCGGCATCTCCGGATGGGTCGGGCTATCCTGCCGCATCCACGTCGCAGCCGCTGCGACCCAGGCCCACAGAGTCCCATGTGCTATTCCGCCCTGATCCGCGCTGACTACGCCAAACTGGTACGCGAGTTCGGCGCCATCCTGTCGCTGGAGGACTTCGCCGAACTGTACGCACACGATCCGGGCAAGAAACGGCCGAAGACCCCGAAGGCGATGGATGACGGATTCGCCGGTGCGCGTACCGAACAGGGGCGGGACATCGTGGCGAAGATCCAGCAATGGCATGCGCAGGAGCAACAGGCCCTGGAGGCCGAACTGGCCCGGCAATGCGAACGACGCGATATTGCCCATGCCACGCTGGCCACCCGGCCCACGCAGAAAGCGCACAACGACCTGCGCGTGGCCGGCAACCGCATCGAGCGCGCACAGGCCCGGCTGGAAGACCTGCATCGGGTGCAGCTGCTGCCGCGTGACAACCGCATTTTCCCCGGCACCTACGCACCGGTGATGGTCAGCGAGAACGGCCAGCGCGTGATCAAGCCGATGCGCTACCAGTGCCGGCTGCCGGACAAGCCGGCGCGCAACGACGTACTTTACCCCGGCACCTACAATGCGCGGCGCGACAGCCTGGAAGGTTACTGGCGGGGTGCGTTCGGACTGCGCCATGGCGTGGTGGTGGTACAGGCGTTCTACGAGCACGTGCCCCGCCACGCCATCGCCGGCCGCACCCTCGGTGCCGACGAAAAGGAACAGGACGTGGTGCTCGAATTCCGTCCCGATCCGCCCCGCGACCTGCTGCTGGCCTGCCTCTGGGCAGAATGGGAAGGACCGGAAGGCCGCCTGCTTTCGTTTGCCACGATCACCGACGCACCGCCCAGCGACGTCGCCGCTGCCGGGCATGACCGCGGGGTAGTGCCGATCCGCAAGGAACACCTCGACGCCTGGCTCAACCCCGAACCGGATGACCTGGCGCGCCAGTACCGCATCCTCGATGACCGCGAGGAGATCCGTTACGTGTACGAGGAAGCGGGCTGAGCGCCGGACGCAATGGAAAAACCCCGCCTGGGCGGGGTTCCTGGATCAGGGGTTGCCGCCGAACTTCGCAGACGCGAGCATTCGGCCGTCGGCAGTATCCCCCTGCCGGCCCGTGACGGACGGCTCAGGCCTTGACGCTGGAGCGACCCACCGCTCGCGCCAGCGCGCGTGACAGATCAGCCGACAGGTACGGCTTGACCAGCAGCAGGCCGGCCAACATCGGCGCCGGCAGCTGCTCGGCCAGCATCCCGGTGGCCAGCACGAACGGAATGCCACGCGCTGAAAGCGCTGCAGCCACCGGCTCACTGGTCTCGTTGCGGGCCAGGCGGTAGTCCAGCAGGGCCACGTCAGGAGTGCTCTGCTCCAGCAGCCGCAGGGCCTCGGACACACTCGCTGCGAGGCCAACCACGACCGCACCGGCATGCACCAGCTGCATCTGCAGCAGGGCCGCGCTCATTTCGTCGTTCTCGACCACCAGCACCCTCAGGTCCTGCAACACTGTCATCGGCTACCGCTCCTGGAGGCAATTGCACGCTGGGAGTATAGCTATCAAGGGGCCAATGCCGACAGAAACCGCCCTCATAGGCCCTCCTACTATGCATCGCCTGCCGACCTCGGTTACACTCGCACGCTGCCTGCCGGTGTGGCGGAATGGTATACGCAGCTGACTCAAAATCAGCCGGGGGTGACCCCATGAAGGTTCGAGTCCTTTCACCGGCACCACTGCATCAAAGGCCAGGTCCATGACCTGGCCTTTTGCATTTCCCGGGCCAGAGCGCCGACACTGGCGAAGATGCCCCAGCATGCCCTGCCCGCGCGATTGCCCCTCCTGCGGGCGTCCGACGCCGTCGCCCGGTCCCACTACTTCTCGCTGCCGGGCGTGATCGAGCACACCAGCTGGGGCCACGTTTCCGAACGGGCGATGGCGCTGCAGATCGCCCGCCATCTGCCTGACGCATCCGATCAGCGCTGGGCGCTGGGGACGCCAACAACCTGCAGGCGGTCGCCGCGATCCTCGACGGCTGCCCGCAACGCAGTGATGACCTGCTGGCCCGCGACGGCGGCGAGGAATTCATCGCCACCCTGCGAGCGCCTGCGCGCCGCCGTGGAAACCGCCGCCCTGCCCGCCGCTGAGGCCCATGTGACCATCAGCATCGGCGTAGCCTGGCAGGCCGCGAATGAGCAGGCCGAGCCACGAGGCCGGGGAACAGCACTCCGACCGCCGGGCCTAGACCGCACGCAGCACCGCCGCGCCATGCAGGTGCCCCGCGCCACCCTGCACGCGGAAGCTGGCCACGGTCTGCAGAAGCTGCGCTGACTGCTCCTCCATGCTGCGCGCCGCGGCCGAGGCTTCCTCGACCAGCGCAGCGTTCTGCTGGGTGCCCTGGTCGATCAGATCGACAGCGTGGTTCATCTGCTGGATGTCGTCGCTCTGCTGCTGTGCGGCCGTGCTGATCTCGGACATCAGGTCACTGACCCGGCGCACGTTGAGCACGATCTCATCCATGGTGCGGCCGGCGCTCTCAACCTGCGCGGTACCGGCGCCGACATTGGCCACCGACGCATCGATCAGCTGCTTGATCTCCTTCGCGGCACTGGCCGAGCGCTGCGACAGTTCGCGGATCTCGGTGGCGACCACGGCGAAGCCACGCCCGTGTTCGCCCGCACGCGCTGCTTCCACCGCCGCGTTCAACGCAAGGATGTTGGTCTGGAAAGCAATGCCGTCGATCACGCCGATGATGTCGACGATGCGCCGCGAGGACGCGTTGATCACGGCCATGGTCTCGACCACTTCGTGCACCACGTTGCCACCGCGGGCAGCGACATCAGCAGCACCACCGGCCAGCTGACTGGCCTGCCGTGCGTTGGTCGCGGTGCGCTGCACGGTCTCGGCCAGGCCCTTCATCGACACCGCGGTCTCCTCCAGCGACGCGGCCTGCTGCTCGGTGCGCTGCGACAGATCGCTGTTGCCCTGCGCGATCTCGGTGGCACCGACGGCGATGGTGTCGGCGGCGAACTTGATCTGGGCGATGATCGCGGCCATCGCCTCCACCAACGAATTCACGCCTTCGCACAGCTCGGCGATCGGCCCGTGCTTGTCGGCAGTGGCCACGCGCCGGGTCAGGTCGCCCTCCTTGGCGGCCGCCACCACTTCACGGGTCTGCGCCACGGCGCGCTGCATGGCCTGGTTCTCATGCACCTGCGCGGTGATGTCGGTGGCGTACTTGACGACCTTGAACGGCTTTCCATTGAGATCCAGGATCGGGTTGTAGGACGCCTGGATCCAGACCTCGCGCCCGCCCTTGCCGAGGCGCCGGTACTGGCCGGCATCGTATTCGCCACGGCCCAGCTTCTCCCAGAACTGCCGATACTCGGCACTGCCACGATACTCGGGCTCGACGAACAGCGAGTGGTGCTGGCCACGCACGTCGTCCAGGCTGTAGCCGGTGGCTGCCAGGAAGTTCTCGTTGGCCGAAAGGATGCGGCCGTCCATGCCGAACTCGATCACCGCCTGCGACTTGTCGATCGCCGCCAGCTGCCCGGCCGAGTCGGCCGCCTGCAGCTTCTGCGCGGTGATGTCGGTGGCGAACTTGACCACCTTGTAAGGCCGCCCCTGCCGGTCCAGCACCGGGTTGTACGAGGCCTGGATCCAGATCTCGCGCTGGCCCTTGCCGAAGCGCCGGTACTGGCCAGCGTCATATTCGCCACGCCCCAGCCGCGCCCAGAAGTCGCGGTACTCGGCGCTGCGCGCCTGCTCGGGATCGACGAACAGGGAATGATGCTTTCCCTGGATCTCCTCCAGCCGGTAGCCCATCGCCTGCAGGAAGTTGTCATTGGCCTGCAGGATGGTGCCATCGAGGGCGAACTCGATGACCGCCTGGACCCGGTGCAGCGCCGCGACCTGGGCTTCCAGCTCGGCACGGCCGTCGGACACGGCCTCGGCGCCGGTGCGGTGCTGGGGTGCCAGCGCGTCCAGCAGGGCACGCCACGGCGACCAACGGGTATGCAGCTCAGCCGGCGCCTGTGCGCCCGCCGTGAAGCCTGGAATGAGCATTGTCTGATCCTCGGTGTCCGGTAAGCGGTTGCGACCCGACGGGCGGGATGCCCGGCGGCAACTTCAGGTGCCAGGGACTACAGGTGCCAACCGGCACCTCTCGAGCGACTGCCACGAACGTCTGCTGCGGGTGCGATCGGCATCTGGGAGCGGCGGAACACACAGCGCGGGCCGCCCATCGGGGACGGCCTGGGGTCCTGCGGCGGGTGACTGGAGCGGGATCCAGAGGGAATATCGGCGAGGAGATCGGTGGCTTTAGCCGGATTACGCGACGTCCGTCGCAACTTCAGATGCAGCTGCAGGGACGCGGTAGACAATCGCGATGTACTTCACATTCTGCTCACGCTCGGTGGGGACACCGGGTGTCATCACGGAACATGTCGCGCGTTGCCGTCGTCACTGGGCAGAGCCTTGCCGGGCACGATGCAGTTCAGGCCCAAAAGGTTTGCATGACCAACGGGCGATTCCGTGGCAGGTGAAAACGGCCAGCATGCAGCGAACTGCAGGACGCGCACTGACACGGAGATCGCATGTTCCCACGCTTGGCCAGCCTCCTGATCCTGGGCCTGTGCAGTACCGGCGCCCTCGCTGCCGATGCCACCTATCGGCCCGCCTTCCATCCGGACCAGCTGAAGGGGCCGCCTGTCGGGCGACCGAACGAGGTGCTGGTACTGGGCACCGCCCACCTGTCCGGCCTGCCCAAGTCGTTCCAGCCCGCCTTGCTTGAACCGTTGCTGCAGCGACTGGTCGCCTGGAAGCCCGAACTGATCGCCACCGAAGACCTGTCCGGCCTCCAGTGCGATTCCATGCGTCGCTACCCGGAACGCTATGCGCAGAGCGTGGCCACCTACTGCTTCGACACCACCGCTGCGCAGGCTGCCACGGGCCTGGACGTGCCCGCAGCGAACGCCCAGGCCGAGCGCCTGCTTGCGACCTGGCCGGACGAGCCGACGCCCACCCAGCGTCGTCGGCTCGCAGCATTGTTCCTGGCAGCGGGCGAACGCGGCTCGGCGCAGGTGCAGTGGCTGCGCCTGCCTGCGTCCGAGCGCAAAGCCGGCGATGGGCTGACGCCGGCCCTGGTCGAGATCCTCGGCAAAGGCCTGGTCCGCCGCAATGAAACCAGCCTGATCGCCGCCGTCGTTGCTGCCCGCCTCGGGCATGAACGGCTGTGGGCCGTGGACGACCACACGGCCGATTCTCCCACACCGGCCGAGGATGAAGCGGCGGCCAGTGCAGCCATCACCGGTGCCTGGAACAATACACACTTGCGGGCGCGACGGGAGGCCGATGAACGCCTCGTGGCCAATCTGGACAAGCCCGGCGGCGTCATGGCGCTGTATCGGGATTACAACAGCCCCGCGGCAGCGATGGCAGCGTACCAGAGCGACTTCGGCGCGACGCTCGTCGAGCCGTCCTCCAAGGCGTTCGGCCGGATGTATGTCGGTTACTGGGAAACCCGCAACCTGCGCATGGTCGCCAACATCCGCGACGTGCTGGGCCTGCACCCTGGCAGCCGAATGCTGGCCATCGTCGGTGCCTCGCACAAGGGCTACTACGAGGCCTACCTCAATCAGATGCACGACGTGCAGCTGGTCAGTACGGACACGGTATTGCGTTGACCAGGATAGGTGCACGCGATGCGCTGGCACTATCCTGCAAGGCCCGTCTGCAGGTGCCGACATGCTGAAAGTGATCGCCGAGGATTTCATCCATCCCGATGCGGTGGACACCGTGCTTCCCCTGTACCGCGAGCTGGTCGCATGCACGCGGCGAGAGCCGCTCTGCCTCGGCTATGAACTGTTCGTCGACCAGAAGGACCCCGGGCATTTCGTCTTCATCGAGCAATGGCCGGACCGCGACGCTCTGGATATCCATTGCGCCAGCGAGCACTTCCAGCGTCTGGTGCCTCAGATCAACGCGTTCCAGCGCGCACCGTGCCGGGTCCTGCTGATGGACGCGGCACGGGTGTAGTGCCGGAAGCGAGACGCCCGCCGTCGCCGCGGCCATGCCGCCACAGCAACACGCAGGCCGCAACCGTGCAGGCCAGGCTCAGGACCAGCAGCGCGACCGCGCCTTGCTGCAATACGGGCAACAACGCCTGCGCGTACGGGTCGCCGCGCAGCTGTTCGGCGCGCAGGCAGGTGGCCAGCGCCAGGCACCAGCCGACCAGCGCCGGGATGAACATGCGTACCGCAACCGGGTTCCAGGCATTCATGGGTTCACCTGCTTCAGGGGAGATGCGCACAGTATTCGCGCGCGTCCTCTCACAGACTGAGATCAGTCCTGGGCGGCATCGGCATCGTCGCCTGGAAGCTCCGACAGCTCGCCCTGCACCTGCACGTTGTTGCGCCCCAGCGCCTTGGCCCGGTAGCACTGTGCATCGGCAGCGGCCACTGCCTGGTCCACGCTCATGCCCCCCGCCAGGGGCGCGATGCCGATGCTGGCACCGACCCGCAGCCGATGCTGATCCCACGGGATGGACAGCGCTGACAGGGTCTGCAGGAGTTCACCGCCGATCCGTGCGGCACGACGCGGCGTACACCCGGACAGGATCACCGCGAACTCGTCGCCGCCCAGCCGCGCCACCACGTCCGAATCACGCACACCATGTCGCAGCACACTGGCCACCGCCCACAGCACGGCATCGCCGGCCAGGTGGCCCCAGGTGTCGTTGACCGGCTTGAAGCGGTCCAGATCGATGTACATCAGCGAGGCGGCCTGCCCGGTGCGCTCGACGCGGGTGATCGCCTGCTGCAGGTGCACCTCGAAACCGCGGCGGTTGCTCAGTTCGGTGAGTGGATCGATCTCGGCCAGGTGGCGGGCTTCGCGCTGCCGCGCCCGCTGCTGGGTGTCGTCGCGCAGCACCCACACCGCGCCGCGCACATGGCCTTCGTCATCGCGCAGCCAGGCCCGCGTCAGGTCCACCGGCACCGTTGCCGTGCCCAGGCGCAGCAGCAGGTCGGCGTGCAGGTCCACCGCGTTGCTCTCCGGGTCCAGCAGTACCGACACATCCAGTACCGAGCCGGGCGCGTACTCGGTGGTCAGCGCCAGCACGTCCTGCACCTTGTGCCCGGCCAGCGACAGCGCGCCATCACCGGCCAGGGTGCGTACCGCGGCCGCGTTGGCATAGTCGATGCGGCCGTCAAGGTTGACGCTGAGCACCAGGTCGGCCACCGCATCCAGGGTGATGCGGCTGCGCTGTTCGCTCTCGAACAGGCGTTGCTCACTGCTGCGCTGGGCGGTGATGTCCTGGATCTGCGACACGAAGTGCAGCGGCTGGCCATGCTCGCTGCGCACCAGCGACACCGACAGCCGCGCCCAGATGATGCGGCCGTCGTGGTCGAGATAGCGCTTTTCAAGGTGGTAATGGCTGCGCCGTCCGGCCAGCAGGTCCTGCACCAGGGCCAGGTCGGTCTGCAGGTCATCGGGATGGGTCAGGCGCTGGAAGTCGACCTGCAGCAGCTCTTCGCGCGGGTAACCCAGGATCCGGCACAGCGCATCATTGACGTCCAGCCAACGCCCCTCCAGCGACACCAGCGCCATGCCCAACGCCGCCGACGTGAATGCACCGGCGAACTTCTCCGCCGACAGCCGCGCCTCGGCCCGTGCCTGCAGAATTTCGGTGATGTCGATGGCCATGCCGACGTAGCCGATGCGTGCGCCATCGGCACCTTCCATGCGGCTGATCGACAGGCGCACCTGGCGTGGCAGGCCCTCCTTGCGCAGCAACGTCCACTGCCGCGAGTAGGTCTGCCCGTCAGCGCGGGCACTGAGCGCTTCGAACACGTCGGGAAGGTTGCCCTCGGCATCGGCCAGCGGCTCCAGCCAGGCATTCAGTTCCTCCGGATCGTGGAACGCATCGAGCCGGCGCTGGCCGACCACCTCCGCTGCGCTGTAGCCCAGCAGGCGCTCCGCACCCGTGTTGAACAGGGTGATGGTGCCATCGGTATCGGTGGCGATCACCGCTACCTCATCGGACGCATCGACCACGGCCTGCAGGCGTTGGCGGGTTTCGGCCGCGTCCTGTCTCGCCTGCTGCAGCTCGGTGACGTCGGCATGGGCACCGGCCATCCACAGCGGCTTGCCCTGCCCGTCCCATTCAAAGACGCGGCCACGGTCCTGGATCCAGATCCACTGGCCGTTCCTGTGGCGCATGCGCAGCAGGCAGGCGTAGTTGTCGCTGCGCCCTTGGAAATGGTCGTCCAGCGCAGCATCGGACAACGCAATGTCATCGGGATGGACCAGCCTCAGGAACGTCTTCTGGCAGATGGGTTCCAGCTCTTCCAGGCGGTAACCGACGATCTCGGCCCAGCGCGCATTGACCCGCATCTCGCCGGTCTGCACGTTCCATTCCCAGGTTCCCGCGGCGGTACCGTCGATGATCATCGCCAGGCGGCGACGCTCTTCCGCTAGCTCCTGCAGGCGGCGCTCCAGCAGTCCATTGCCGTGGATGCCCTGGCCCGGCATCAATCCGGTCTCCTGCCGGCACGGGCAGGCGCCGAACGCAGCGCAGCGCTGCGACCGCCGGTACGAGCAACGGGTGGTGCTGGCGTCATGGCCCTCCCCAGCAACAGCGGGGTGGCCGGACGCCTCCCCTCAAGCGCAAGTGTGCGCAATCACGGGGAAAATCGACAAGTCCCCCGCCATGAATCAAGTGTGACGGGGAACGCGGTCCTCAACTGCGCTTGGCGCGCGCGAAGGCCTCGGCCAGGGCGTTGTTGGCCGGGGGCGCGGACGCGGCGGGACGGCCACCATTGCCTTGACCCCGGTTCAGCCCGCGGTTCTGGCCGCCTGCATCGCGGCGCGGACCCTGCCCATGACCGCGCTCATCACGCTGTCCCGGGCGGCTGGTGGCTTGCCCGGGGGTATCGTCCAGGCGCCGGGTCAGGGCGATGCGCTTGCGCGCCACGTCCACCTCCAGCACCTTCACCTTGACGATATCGCCGGCCTTGACCACGTCGCGCGGGTCCTTCACGAACGTATCGGAAAGTGCCGATATGTGGATCAGGCCATCCTGGTGCACACCGATATCGACGAAGGCACCGAAGGCCGCCACGTTGCTGACCACACCCTCGAGCACCATGCCCTCGCGCAGGTCCTTGATGTCCTCGACGCCCTCGGCGAATCGTGCCGCCTTGAACTCGGGGCGTGGGTCTCGGCCCGGCTTCTCCAGTTCCTTGAGGATGTCACGCACGGTCGGCACGCCGAAGGTGGCATCGGTGAACTGCTCGGCCTTCAGGCCGCGCAGGAAGCTGCCATCACCGATCAGCGCCTTGATCGGGCGCGCGGTGCTGGCAACGATGCGCTCGACCACCGGGTAGGCTTCCGGGTGTACCGCCGAAGCATCCAGCGGTTCATCACCGTCGGCAATGCGCAGGAAGCCCGCGCACTGTTCAAAGGTCTTCTCGCCCAGGCGCGCGACCTTCAGCAGGTCCTTGCGGCGCTTGAACGGGCCGTTCGCATCACGGTGGCGCACGATGTTCTCGGCCACCGTGGCCGACAGGCCGGACACCCGCGACAACAGTGCAGCCGAAGCGGTGTTCACGTACACGCCCACCGCGTTCACGCAGTCCTCCACGCGGGCATCCAGCGCGCGCGCCAGGCGGTACTGATCCACATCGTGCTGGTACTGGCCGACACCGATCGCCTTGGGTTCGATCTTCACCAGTTCGGCCAGCGGGTCCTGCAGGCGGCGGGCGATCGACACCGCCCCACGTAGCGACACGTCCAGCTCCGGGAACTCCCTGGCCGCGAACTCGGACGCCGAGTACACCGACGCCCCGGCCTCGCTGACCACTACCTTCTGCAGCTTCGGGTTGGCAGCGGCCTTGATCGCTTCACCGGCCAGCTTGTCGGTTTCGCGGCTGGCAGTGCCGTTGCCGATCGCGATCAGTTCCACGTTGTGCTTGGCGCACAGCTGCTTGATCGTCTGCAGCGACTGCTCCCACTGGCGACGCGGCTCGTGCGGGTAGATGGTGTCGGTGGCGACCAGCTTGCCGGTGGCATCGACCACGGCGATCTTGCAGCCGGTGCGGATGCCCGGGTCCAGTCCGAGCACGGTCTTCGGGCCGGCGGGTGCCGCCAGCAACAGGTCCTTCAGGTTGTCGCCGAACACCGCGATGGCTTCGGCTTCGGCCTTTTCGCGAGCTTGGTTGAACAGGTCCAGCAGCAGATGGGTGTGCAGCTTGGCACGCCAGGTCAGCCGGCACGCATCCAGCAGCCAGCGGTCGGCGGCACGGCCCTGGTCGGCGATGCCGGCCTTGCGCGCCACGCGTCCTTCGGCGTACTGATGGCCAGCCTCGGCATCGCTGCCCGGGTCCAGTTCCAGGAACAGGATCTCCTCGCGGCGCGCACGGAACAGTGCCAGCAAGCGATGCGACGGAATCTTCGCCAGCGCCTCGGCATGCTCGAAGTAGTCGCGGTACTTGGCGCCCTCGGTTTCCTTGCCCTCGGCGACGCGGGCACGGATCACGCCGGTCTCGCCCAGCCAGGTGCGCAGTTCACCGACCAGCGCGGCGTCTTCGCCCCAGCGCTCCATCAGGATCGCGCGCGCGCCTTCCAACGCGGACTTGGCGTCGGCCACGCCCTTGTCGGCGTCGACGAAGGTGGCCGCGAACGTCTGCGGGTCCTGCGTCGGGTCGGCCAGCAGGCCATCGGCCAACGGCTCCAGGCCGGCCTCGCGGGCGATCTGCGCACGGGTGCGGCGCTTGGGCTTGTACGGCAGGTACAGGTCTTCCAGCCGGCTCTTGGTATCGGCGGCCAGGATGTCATTGCGCAGCTCGTCACTGAGCTTGCCCTGCTCGCCGATGCTGGCCAGCACCGCCGCGCGACGGTCCTCCAGCTCGCGCAGGTAGGTCAGCCGGGTTTCCAGGTTGCGCAGCTGGGTGTCGTCCAGGCCACCGGTCACTTCCTTGCGGTAGCGCGCGATGAACGGAACGCTGGCGCCTTCGTCGAGCAGGCCGACGGCGGCGCGTACCTGGGCGGACTGGGCACCGATTTCGTCGGCGATGGTCTGGGCGATCTGCTGGGCGAGCGCGCTCTGGGCGTTCTTGGCGTCGTGCATTGCTTCAGGTCTGTGCCGCGTTTCGGGAAGCCCCCATTCTGGCAATCCGCGACGGAGCCGGACAAGGCATTGACAGGGGGCGAGGTTCAGCGGCGAAGCCGGATTGGACGCCGGCATCCTGGCAAAGAGCGGGCTCGGACTGGCCCGGGGCTGGGATGCCGGCGCGGGCGCGCGATGGTGGGCGCGCCCTGCCGCGTGTTGCGACGGTCAGCGGTAGTGGCGGGCGGCGCGCTGCATGACGATGTCGTCACGCATGCCTTCCAGGGCCATCAGGCGGACCTTGCCGACACCCTGCAGTTCCATGAACCGCTCCGTGTAGAACTCCGGCCCCAGCGCGGTGTCGGCGCGGGATTTGCTGAAGCCGTAGGGCACCACGCCCTTCTCGCCATCCTTGCTACCACCGACATAAAGAACGATTGCCATGTGATGTCTTCCTCCAAATTGCTACTGCGTACTGCGTTCGATGAGCGATGCTGCGAGCTCATCGAGGGAGAGCTTACCGCGTCGAACCTGACTGGAACGTCACGAAGGCTAATGACGATCGGTTGCATGCAGATGACTGCGGGATCGCAGCAGAATGCTTACGGATCTTTAACTTCCGGCTAACGAATCGCGGGGATTCCCGCCAACGGCGCAGCCCCTCGTGGGTGGTTTGGTTGGTCGCGGAAAGCCGGTTTCCTGTGGGCTGGCCGGGAGGGTGGGTAGGCCGGGGACGCCGTGAACCCATCCATGGGGGCTTGGCCGCGGCATCCATGCCGCGGACACCCCCGCGAACCCAACCCGACCGCCCTCTGACAGATGGCTGTGGCCTGCACCACCCACGGAAAAGAAAAAGAACAGCAGAAGCGGGTCGCGCGCTGCGCTTGCTCGTGTAGAGCCGAGCCTGCGCTCGGCTTCGCGACAGGGCCAGGAAGCAGCCGAGCGTGGGCTCGGCTCTACAAAAAGCAGCCGGCCAAGCTGCTTTTGCTTTTGATCTTCTTTTTTCTTCTCCGTGGGTGGCGGCAGGCACCAGGAATCTGTCAGCGGCCGGGAGGGTGGGTAGGGCGGGGTGTCCGCGGCATGGATGCCGCGGCCAAGCCCCCATGGATGAAGTGACCCCCGGGAGTTGGACATCAGATCCGACCCCGAGGGATACATGAACAGATACGACGCGCGTTTCAAACTGCAGGTCGCCAAACAGGCCTGCAAGACCTCCACATCGGTCAAAGCCGTTGCTCGTCGCTACGGCCTGGAGTTCTCCACGGTCAGGCGCTGGGTGGCGACCTATCGGCTGCATGGTTGGCGGGGATTTCATCGCCAGTCCCAGTCCTATGACCTCGCATTCAAGCTGGCTGTCCTGAAGAAGATGGGCCAGGACGGCATGTCCGGGCGGGAGGCCACCACTTACTTTCAAATTGGCGATGCCGGCGCGGTGGGTCGGTGGCGTCGCCTGTATGCTCAAGGCGGTGCCCAAGCGCTGGCACCACCTCCGCCGCCGCCCCGAAAGCCGATGAAAAAGACCCGTTCGTCCAAGCCACCTGAGGAAATGAGCCGCGATGAGCTGCTCAAGGAAGTTGCCTATCTGCGTGCGGAGACCGACTACCTAAAAAAACTCGATGCCTTGATCCGGGAAGAGCAGGCGGCGCAGGACGCAAAGCGCAAGCCATCCAAGGATTGAGGCAGGTTCATCCGCTGTCGCTTCTGCTCGAAGCGGCAGAGCTGTCACGCAGTACGTTCTATTACCAGAACCATGTCCTGGCCCATCCGGATCAGGATGAGGCAGCCCTGTGCGAGCGCATCCGGGCAATCTACGATCAAAGCCAAGGGCGCTATGGGTATCGCACGGTGACGCTGGAACTGGCCAATCAGGGCCATCGGACCAATCACAAGCGGGTACAGCGCCTGATGGGGGAGATGGGCCTGAAATCACGGGTACGCGTGAAGCGCTACCGGTCCTTCAAAGGGGCCGCCAATGTTGTGGTTGGCAATGACCTCAATCGCCAGTTCCATGCCGAGCGGCCCAACCAGAAGTGGGTGACTGACGTCACCGAGTTCAAGGTGCAAGGCATGAAGCTGTACCTGTCGCCGATCATGGACCTCTACAACGGTGAAATCGTGGCTTATCAGATCAAGCGCCAGCCTGTGTTCGATCTGGTAGGTCAGATGCTGGAGGAGGCCATCAAGAAGCTTTCGCCGGATGAGCGGCCAATGATCCACTCCGACCAGGGCTGGCAGTACCAGCATGAGAACTACCGGCACATGCTGGAAAAGCACTCGTTGAAGCAAAGCATGTCCCGACGTGGCAACTGCTTGGACAATGCGGCAATGGAAAGCTTCTTCGGGACGCTGAAGTCGGAGTTCTTCTACCTGAACAGCTTTGACAGCATCGAAAGCCTGGAGGCCGGGCTGGTGGAGTACATCAAGTACTACAACCAAGAGCGAATCAGATTGAAATTGAAGGGGCTAAGCCCGGTAAAGTACCGGGAACAGGCCCAAGCAGCCGCCTGACCCCACCGTCCAAGTCTCGGGGGTCACTTCAGGACGGGTTCACGGCGTCCCCCGCGAACCCAACCCGACCGACCAGCGCGAGGGTTTTGCATTTGACAACCAGGCATCACTACCCACGAGGGGCCGCGCCGTTGGCTGGAAACTACGGCCACCAACCACGCCCGAACCGGGCGAAATGATCGGCCGCGCGTTCGAACGGATTGCGTGCACTCACCCCACCACACAGCAGGTACACCGGCAGGTACAACGGCCCCAGCACCATGTACTGGTAAACGTGCGCGCGCTCGTGGTCGTCCAGCCGGATCAGCGGCTCCACGCCCCACCCCGCCTGATGCGCATAGGTCCGGCAACAGATGCCGAGGTCATGGCCGGTATGCAGGATCACGTTGCCCAGGGTGATCGCACCGCCCGGCCCCCACGGCCAGTGATCGAACACCACGGCGCAGTCCCGCCCGCTCCATCGCAGCGTCGCGCCGCCAAGCATGCCGGCCAAGCCGCCGATCAGGCCGATCAGTGTGTTGGGCAGCGTCCATGCGGCGCCCAGCATCTGCAGCGCGCGCAGCCAGAGCGGCCAGGATCGAGCGGCGGTGTTCAATCCGCCTCGTTCGGAATCAGCAGCCACAGGATCAGGTAGATCAGAATGCCGGGGAAGGCGGCCGAGCCGATCGATACCAGCACGAACACGATCCGCAGCAGGGTGGGGTTCCAGCCGAAGCGATGGGCAATGCCGCCCATCACGCCGGCAATCATGCGGTCGTTCAATGAACGCGACAGCGTCTTGGGCGTGGTGTTCACGGCGGTGTCTCCTCGGCTTGCGGGCAGAATCAGTCGAGCACGCCGCGACTCTACACCGCCTCCGTGTCTACGGCGTGCGGAGACGCAGCGCCTGCAGGCGCGCACCGAACCAGGCGGCCGCGGTCTGTTCAGGCTGCCCCGGGCACTGGATGCGGTAAGGCTTCCCGCTCATGCTGCTCTGGCTGGCGGCGCGCTCGATGAACTGCTCGGCGCTGTCCACCATGTCCTTCTTCAGCAGGTAGTCGTACTTGCGCTGCAGATGAGCGCGCGCATCGCCGCCGTCGTACCAGCTGCCATTGCGCTGGAAACGGCACTGCGAGCCGTCCAGGCTGGAAATCAGCTGGGCGATCTCCCGGCGTGCATCGGCACTGGGTGCGGCGTGGGCAAATTGTGCTGCCAGCAGTGCCGCAAGAATCAACGAAATCCGGTACGTCATCATCCCCCCAGGTCAATCGAGCATGGCTCGACTCTACAGGTCACGCGCCGTCAACCAGCCATCGATCGTGGCCGGCACTTCGCGCTGGGCGCGGCCGGACACATAGATACCAATGTGGCCACCGCGGAAACTGGACTCGGTGTAGTCGTCCGTGCCCAGGCGCCCACGCATCGCGCGCGAGGCGTCCGGCGGTACCAGATGGTCCTGCTCGGCATAGATGTTCAGCACCGGCAAGGTCACCTGCGACAGATCCACGGCTTCCTCGCCGATCCGCACCGTACCGTTCACCAGGCCGTTGCCCTGGTAGAACTGCTTGATGAAGTCACGGAACGCCTCGCCCGCCAGGTCCGGCGAATCGAAGATCCATTTTTCCATGCGCAGGAAATCCTCCAGCGCCGCCTTGTCGTCGAGGATATCGAGCAGACCGACGTACTTCTGCACGTTCAGGCGGAATGGCTTGAGCATCAGGTAGCTGGCATTCATCAGGTCAGCCGGTATGTTGCCCAGCGTATCCACCAGCAGATCCACGTCCACCTGCCGCGCCCAGTGCGAGAGCATGTTGTCGGCCGTCTGGAAATCGACCGGGGTGACCATGGTGATCAGCTTGCCCAGCTTCTCCCGGCGCAGCGCGGCATAGCACAGCGCGAACACACCGCCCTGGCAGATGCCGAGCAGGTCGATCGGGCCGCCACTGCGCACGCGCAGTGCATCCACCGCACCATCGATATAGCGCAGCAGATAGTCCTCCAGCGTCTGGAAGCGCTCCGAGCGATCCGGGTAGCCCCAGTCCAGCACGTACACATCCTGCCCAAGCGCCAACAACTTCTGCACCAGCGAGCGGTCGGCCTGCAGGTCGACCATGTACGGCCGGTTGACCAGCGCGTAGACGATCAGCAGCGGCGTGCGCCGGGTCGGCGCCTGTTCGCCGACGAAGCGGTAGAGCACCACCTTGCCGTCGCGCCACACTTCCTCGCGGGCGGTCACGCCATAGTCAACGTCTTCCACCTGCGGCAGCAGCTTCAGCCCCTCCATCAGCTTGCGCTGCATGGCCAGGGTCTCCTGCATCAGGTCATCGGCGTTGAAGCCCAGCGGTCCCTTCATCGGTCACGTGCCCGTGAGGTGGTGCGAGATTCGGACTTTTTGGCAGCCGCCTTCTTTGCCGGCGCGGCCCTCTTCGCGGCCTTGCGGGCGGCTGGCTTCACCTTCGCCGGCGTCGGCTGCGCCACCGGATCGACCGCAGCGGTTCCAGCCAGCACCGCCACTTGTGCCTGCAGCCGGCGCAGGCTGCGCTCCAGCTCGGCGATGCGGCGGTGTGCGGCATCCATCTCGCTGCGGGTCGGCAGGCCGATACGTTCACTCATCTGTTCCACCTCGCGCTGCAGGCCGGCGCGCAGACGCATCTGCGCGTTGCCCAGCGAGGCGTACACCTGCTGGAACGGTTCGGACATGGCGACCTTGGCGTAGGCCTCCTCGGCCACTTCGATCCACAGGTCGAACATCGCGCGGGCGCTGGTCAGCTGGCTGCCCGGCTGTTCGTGCTCGGCCAGGCGCTGCTCGAACAGCGCAAATGCCTCGTCCAATGCCCGCTTGATCTGGTCGACATAGGCGCGCGAATGCTGCTGGTATTCTTCCTGCGCACGCAGCAGGGCCTGCCAGCGCGCCTGGTGCTCGCGGCCGGGGCCGAATGCCGGGCTCTGCAGCCACGGGCCCGCCTGCAGCTGGAACTGCTGCAGCCATGCGGCGAATTCAGGTACTGCGGCACCGGCGTGGGTGCTGCCGCGGGCACCCTGCAGCATCCATTGCAGCATGCCGTCGCCCTGCCCCTGCACCGCCTCACGCCAGGCCTGGGCCACGTCGGCACTGCTGGCGTCGCGGCCGGCAAACCGAGCGGCGACCTCCTGCATGGTGCCGTACCAGCTGCCCGCCTGTTCGCGGAACCGGCGCATGGCATCTTCCGGCGCGCCGGGCGCCTGTTCGGGCAGCAATTGGCCCCACCAGTCAAACAACCGTTGCCAGCTGCCGGGGTCGTCACCGGCAGGTGCAGCGGGCGCGCCCGCATGGCGCAGAGCATCACCCCAGGCGCCGAAGTACTGCCGGGCCAGCGTCTCGAAATCGCTGCTGCCGGCATCGTGGGCCGAGCTGGTCATCGCAGGCCTCCGCAGGGCTGGCTCATGGCTTGGGGATACGCAGGGTCTTGCTGATCATCAGCGACCCGGACAGGGCGAACAACAGCACCATCGGGTGCAGCTGCCACGGTCCGATCTGCCACTGGCCGAACCAGATGTTCTGGCCGATGGCATCGGTGCCGGCGGCGATCGCCAGTACGATCACCAGCACCAGGCTGGTCGGGATCGGGGTGCCCTCGAAATACGTGACCTTGCCCTCATCGCCGGTCATTGCCTCGGCAGTGACGTTGTAGCGTGCCAAGCGGCTGACGCCGCAGCAGACGAAGTAGCTCAGCACCAGCCAGTCCCAGCCACCCTGCATGCCGCAGGCATAGGCCAGCGCCGCTGGGGCCACCCCGAAGGAGATCACGTCGGACAGCGAGTCCAGCTCGCGGCCGAGGGTGGAGCTGGACTTGCGCCAGCGCGCGATGCGCCCATCAAGGGCGTCGAAGATGAAGGCCAACGGGATCAGCGCCATGCCAAACAGCAGGTAGCCGCGCTCGCCGTCCTGCAGGAAGCGCATGGCGGCAAATACCGCACCGGTGCCGCAGAAAGCATTGGCCAGGGTGAACCAGTCGGCCAGCTGGAATTCGCGCAGCATCGAGAAGTGACGTTTCATGGGGACTCACGGAGCATCAAGGCCCACAGGTTACCGCGAGCGCCGTCGCTGGTGACAGCGCTGACGGGGCCCACCCTTCACCGCCCGCTCACCCGCCCTCACCGGCGGTGAATTTTTCGCCACCCATCTTGACAGCCTAGGGGGGTGGCGCATGTCGCGGCTTATCCACAAAGTTGCCCACGCGTAATCCACACCCCCTGTGGACAACCAGATCTCACCGACTGCGACGGTGGACATTTCCTCATCACCCTGACGCGGGGTTTCCCTACTTCCCAAGCCGCGAGGTCGGCGCTATGGTCACCGGCGGGCCCGCCGCCGCCACGTCCAATTCGCGGTGACGGGCGATGATGATGCCGGATGCTTCCACCTGCTGCTGGCGCAGCGGCCATGAAGCGGTAGAGCCGGCCGCTGGCCGGCTGCCCTACCATTCCGGAGTGCCGGCCAGCGGCCGGCACTACCCAGCCTGCACCCGCCGCCACCGCGCGAAACACATCACCTGCATCACCAGCATGGCCAGCAACCCCAGCGGCCACGCCCACCACACGCCGGCCAGCCCGTGCTGCGCCTGCATCCACATCGCCAGCGGCAGTTCCACCAGCAGCACCGCTGCCATACCCAGCAACGCTGGCAACCATACCGTGCCGCTGCCGCGCATCACCCCGACAAGCACCGCGCTGATTCCCATCGCCAGCACGCCCCACACCACAGTGCGCAGCTGCAACGCAGCCAGCTCGCGCACGTCGGCTGCCGCCAGGATCAGCCCGGTCAGCCCGGGCGCCAGCGCCACAACCAGCACCACCACCACGCTCAGCGTCGCCAGCGCCACCAGCACACCCGTCCGGGCGATGGCCGGCAGCCGTGCTGTACGCCCGGCGCCCATCGCATGCGCCGCGAGGATGGTGGCGGTGATCCCCAACGACATTGCCGGCAACTGCACCCAGTTCATCAGCTGGTTGACCGCACCGTAGGCGGCCGTAGCGGTGTAGCCGTAACGGTTGATCCAGCCCAGCAACACGATTTCGGCGACGGCCAGGCTGAGCATCTGCAGCGAGGAGGGTATGCCGATGCGGAGCATCGATCGGATGATCGCGCCATCGAAACGAATGGCATGCAACAACTCAGGGCCCGGTGCCAAGGGATGTCCTGCCCGATGCCAACGCAACAACAGCCAGCCCAGGGCCAACAGCGAGGCAAACGCCGCCGACACCGCCGCACTGGCCGATCCCAGCCGCGGCAGGCCGGCCCAGCCCAGAATCAGCAGCGGCGTACACAGCAGGCCCACCGCCGTGGCCAGCAGCAGCGCATGCAGCGGCGTCTTCGCATCGCCTACCGCGCGGCTCACGGCAGTGGCCAGCCACAGGAGGAAGAACGCCGGCGCCGCCAGCAGCAGCACGCGCGCGTAGACGATGGACTCACCGAGGATCGGTGCCGGTGTACCCAGTGACATCAGAAGCTGTGGTGCGAAACCGCTCCCCAGAGCCATCACCAGCACCGACAGCACAAGGATCAGCGCCACCGCACTGCCAGCCACCGCGCGCACCTGCTGCGGCCGACCCGCGCCCCAGGCGTGCCCGATCAGCACCATCGCGCCGGTCGCCAGGCCCATCACCAGAGCCAGCAGCAGGAAGAAGACCGGGAAGAACGCAGCGGCCACGGCCACCGCCTGGGTACCGAGCAGATGGCCGAGGTAGATGTTGTCCAGCGTGCCTGCGGCCAGTTGCAGCGCATTGGTCAGCAGCATCGGCAGCAGCAGGGCCAGGTAGGTGCGCCACAGAGGCGGCGCGACCAGGGGCGTGGGATGTACAGGGGAGTTCATGGGGTTCTCTGGGCAAGGCGCTGCCCTGCCCGGCGTTTCCACCAGCAAAGCAAGCACAGGGGACCGGGCCGCAGCCCGCGATCAGGTGGCGCCGCCGCTCAACGACGGCGCGATGGTTCAGCCGTCAGCGCTGTCGAACGCCAGACGCAGGGCGTGGTCGCGCACATCCCTGGGCCAGGAATGCAGCACCGCTTCAAGGCCCGTACGGTCGTGCGCGAACAGCACGCGGATGGCCTCCTCGAAGCCCGGCAGGTCACCGGCGATGGTCTGCATGAAGTGATACGCGCGCTCGGCATCGCGACGCCGGCGGTCCTTGTCCGCACCGGCGCGGCTGGCCGCCTCCACCAGTTTTCGCAATGCCACCGAGGCCCCGCCCGGCTGCTCTGCCAGCCACGCCCAATGGCGCGGCAGCAAGGTCACTTCACGGGCGACCACGCCCAGCTTGGGGCGGCCACGGCCACGCGGGGTCGCCGCAGCGTCTTCGGCAGTGATCTCGGCATCCGCCTCGCCAGAGGGGGGAAACGCTTCGGTTACCCGCGCCAGCAGTTCCTCGTCACTGCCGCGCGTATCGAAATCGCGGGTGCGGCCGGTGGCGTTGTCGAACACCAGCAATGGTCCGGCAGCGTTGTCGGCGCGCAGCCGCTTGAGCGCCAGTGCCGCCACTTCCGGGCTGCCGCAGGCAACGAGGCGATGGCCGTCGAAACAACTGAAGGGAGGGAGTCGGGACGCAGGCATGGCAATGGCATCAGAGGTGATGTGCGAATATTGCCCGGGCAATTTATGACCGTCAATATTGCCCGGGTATTAATTAACCAAAAGAGCGTGCCAACCCAGATTGGCACTCCCCGGAATGGTTGGCACCTCCCCGATTCACCGGGTCACAGCCGGCTGTAGGACCAACTGACCATGCGCCCGTCCTTGTACGGCATAACCCCGTGGAACGGGCGCGGGTCGGCGTCGAACACCAGCGGCAGGAAGTTGCGGTCGCCTTCCCACATCGGCAGCGTGTCCAGCTTGTCCAGGTCCACCCACTCCAGCGTACCTTCGTGGTTGCCGCCGTGCGGGGTACCTTCGAAGCTGTCGATGACGAACACGAAGCCCAGCCAGTCCTCACCGTGCTTGCCGAATCCCGGCCAGCTGATGGTGCCGCGCAGGCGCATGCCGGTGCAGTCGACGCCGGCTTCCTCGGCGATCTCGCGACGCATGCCTGCCGCGACGTCTTCAGTCGGTTCGATCTTGCCACCCAGCCCGTTGTACTTGCCCAGATGATGGTCACCGGGACGGGTATTGCGATGGATCATCAGCACCTGGCGACGATCGGGCGACAGCACGTAGCCCAGGGTGGCGACGATCGGGGTGTACGGCATGGGCAGCATCCAGCGGCAGGTGAGCCGTGGATTATGGCCGATCAGCGCACCAGCGACAGGCGGCGTTCGGCGGGCGCCGCGACGCCATCGGCATCGCGGCGCAGCGTGGCCACGCCGTGGCCGCGCTCGGCCAGGTACTCCAGCCACTTGCCGAGGAAGGTGTTCATCCGCATGCGGTGGCTGATCAGCTCCGCCGGCGGCGGGTACAGCCCCATGGTGTCCTGCCAGCGGCGGCCGACGTAGCAGTGGGTGGTCTCGGCCTGGCGCGCGTCACGGTACAGGCGAACATAGGCCGATGGATCAGGCTCGCCAGTGACCGGGTCGGCCAGGTCGTAGGTCAGCCGCAGTTCCACCGTGTAGCGGTGGCACTCGATCACGTCCAGGCGAACGTCCAGGCCATCGCCGACCGAGGAGACGTAGCTGCCCGTCATCAGTCCAGCCGGTTCGAACAGGCGCACCAGATGGCGGTAGTTCTCCGCGTACAGGCCCATGAGCCAGCTCAGCCGGCTCAGGCGGGGAATGCGTTCGGTACGGGGCAAGGCTCGGGCCATGGGTCGATCCTACACGTTGGTGCTTCAACGTGGGGGCGCCTCAAGCCACAGCCAACCCGACGACGACGATCCCCCTGCAGGGCCGAGACCACGCTCGGCTGCGCTTCGGCCAGAACCCGCTGGCCCAGCCGAGCGTGGGCTCGGCTCTACGGGCGCAGCCAGGCGCGCCGGAAAGGATCAATACAGCTCGCGCTGCAGCCCCAATGTGGCCAGCACCTTGCTGGAAATCTCCTCGATCGAGGTATGCGTGGTGCTCAGGGTCGGAATCCGCTCCATGCGGAACATGGTCTCGGCCGCGGCCACCTCGCGCTTGCAGGTGTCCAGGTTGGCGTAGCGCGAGTTCGGGCGGCGCTCCTGGCGGATCTGCTGCAGGCGGTCCGGGTCGATGGTCAACCCGAACAGCTTGCGTCGGTAGTTGCGCAGGCGCGGCGGCAGGCGGTCGCTTTCCAGGTCCTCGTCGGTCAACGGGTAGTTGGCCGCGCGCACCCCGTAATGCAGGGCCAGGTAGATGCAGGTGGGCGTCTTGCCGGCGCGCGACACCGCCACCAGGATCACGTCGGCATCGTCGTAGTTCACCGCAATGCCATCGTCATGGGTCAGGGCGAAGTTCATCGCGTTGATGCGGCGGTGGTAGGTATCGAAATCGACCATGCCGTGGGCCTGGCCGACCCGGGCCAGGCGCGGGCTGGCCAGTTCACGCTCCAGGGGCTCGATGAACGGCGCGAACACATCCAGCATCAGCGCCCCGCTGTCGGCCAGGATCAGGCTCAGGCTCTGGTCCACGCAGGAGTTCACCACGATCGGCCGGACCTGGTAGCGCTCACCTGCCGCCTGGATCCGGGCGCAGGCTTCACGCGCTTTTTCGGGGTCGTCGACAAACGACATTCGGTCGGTAATGAAGCTGAATCCGGAGAACTGGGTCAGCAGGCTATGCCCAATGGTTTCAGCGGTGATACCGGTTCCATCGGAAACGTAGAACACCGGACGGATGGTCGACATGCGCGCTTTTACCCCCTACGAAGCTTAAAAAGGCCGCCAGCACAAGCTTGTGCCGACGGTGCTCTGCCCGGCATCATATCGGCTTCTTCCTACGGACGCGGCCACTCAGCCCGCCTCGGGCGATGGCCAAACGGAGCATCGCGCTTGAACGAGAACATCCTGTGGTTGCACGAACTGCGTCTGGCCGATCTGGCCCGCGTAGGCGGCAAGAATTCGTCCCTGGGCGAGATGATCGGCAACCTGGCCGGTCTGGGCGTTTCGGTGCCGGGCGGTTATGCCACCACCGCTGAAGCCTTCAAGGACTTCATCGCGCACAACGACCTGTCCAAGCGCATCTTCGACAGGCTGGCCACGCTGGACGTCGAGGACGTCAATGCGCTGACCGCCGCCGGCAAGGAAATCCGCGGCTGGGTAATCGACGCCCCGCTGCAGCCGCAGCTGGACCAGGACATCCGCACCGCCTACGCCAAGCTGAGCGCCGAGAATGGCGGCGGCGACGTTGCTGTGGCCGTGCGTTCGTCTGCCACCGCCGAGGATCTGCCGGATGCGTCCTTCGCCGGACAGCAGGAAACCTTCCTCAACGTGACCGGTGCCGACGACGTCGTGCACAAGGTCAAGGAAGTGTTCGCCTCGCTGTACAACGACCGCGCCATCGCCTACCGCGTGCACCACGGCTTCAAGCATGAGGACGTGTTCCTGTCCGCCGGCGTGCAGCTGATGGTGCGTTCGGGCGTCGGTTCCTCCGGCGTGCTGTTCACCCTGGACACCGAGTCCGGCTTCCGCGACGTGGTGTTCGTCACCTCCTCGTTCGGCCTGGGCGAGATGGTCGTGCAGGGCGCGGTCAATCCGGACGAATACTACGTCTACAAGCCCACCCTGCAGGCCGGCAAGCCGGCGATCCTGCGCCGCTCGCTCGGCAGCAAGGCGATCCGCATGGTGTATTCGGATGTCCCCGGTGAACGCGTCCGTATCGAAGACACGCCGGCCGAACTGCGCACCACCTTCTCGATCAGCGACGAGGACGTGCAGGAACTGGCCAAGCAGGCGCTGGTCATCGAAAAGCACTACGGCCGCCCGATGGACATCGAGTGGGCCAAGGACGGTGTCAGCGGCAAGCTGTTCATCGTGCAGGCGCGCCCGGAAACGGTGAAGTCGCGCAGCCACGCCACCCAGATCGAGCGCTTCGCGCTGACCGAGAAGGGCGGCAAGGTGCTGGCCGAGGGCCGTGCCGTCGGCGCCAAGATCGGTTCGGGCGTGGCCCGCGTGGTGAAGACGCTGGACGACATGAACCGCGTGCAGCCGGGCGACGTGCTGATCGCCGACATGACCGATCCCGATTGGGAACCGGTGATGAAGCGCGCCTCGGCCATCGTCACCAACCGCGGTGGCCGCACCTGCCACGCCGCGATCATCGCGCGCGAGCTGGGCGTGCCAGCCGTGGTCGGTTCGGGCAACGCCACCCAGGTCATCGAGGATGGCCAGCTGGTCACCGTCAGCTGCGCTGAAGGCGATACCGGCTTCATCTACGAAGGCAAGCTCGGCTTCGAACGCACCACGACCGATCTGGGCAACATGCCGCCGGCGCCGCTGAAGATCATGATGAACGTGGCCAACCCGGAACGTGCCTTCGACTTCGGCCAGCTGCCGAACGCCGGCATCGGCCTGGCCCGCCTGGAAATGATCATCGCCAGCCACATCGGCATCCATCCGAATGCGCTGCTGGAATACGACCGCCAGGACGCCGCTACCAAGAAGAAGATCGACGAGAAGATCGCCGGCTACGGTGATCCGGTCAGCTTCTACGTCGACCGCCTGGCCGAAGGCATCGCCACCCTCACCGCCTCGGTCGCCCCGAACGCCGTGATCGTGCGCCTGTCGGACTTCAAGTCCAACGAGTACGCCAACCTGATCGGCGGCAGCAACTACGAGCCGCACGAAGAGAACCCGATGATCGGCTTCCGCGGCGCCAGCCGTTACGTCGATCCGAGCTTCTCGGCCGCCTTCGCGCTGGAGTGCAAGGCCGTGCTGCGCGTGCGCAACGAAATGGGCCTGGACAACCTGTGGGTCATGATTCCGTTCGTGCGCACCCTGGAAGAAGGCCGCAAGGTCATCGAGGTGCTGGAACAGAACGGCCTGAAGCAGGGCGAGAACGGCCTGAAGATCATCATGATGTGCGAAGTGCCGTCCAACGCACTGCTCGCCGATGAATTCCTGGAAATCTTCGACGGCTTCTCGATCGGCTCCAACGACCTGACCCAGCTGAGCCTGGGCCTGGACCGCGACTCGTCGATCGTCGCGCACCTGTTCGACGAACGTAACCCGGCGGTGAAAAAACTGCTGTCGATGGCGATCAAGTCGGCACGTGCCAAGGGCAAGTACGTTGGCATCTGCGGCCAGGGCCCGTCCGATCACCCGGATCTGGCCGAATGGCTGATGCAGGAAGGCATCGAGTCGGTGTCGCTGAACCCGGACACCGTGGTCGACACCTGGCTGCGCCTGGCCAAGCTGAAGGCCAACGGCTGATGCCGTGATGGGCTGACGTCGCTTTCATCGACGTCCGCCCATACTGCTGCTGCACGCAAGCCCCGCCTCTGCGGGGCTTGCTGTTTCTGGCGTCCACGCACGCCCGGCCCCACGCAGACATCGCTACGCAGCAAAGGACTTCCGCATGATCGCCGCCGCACCTCCCGCCCCCGCCGCAACGCCCTGGTTCCACTCGCTCAACTGGGAGCGCCTGCTGGAAACCTACGGTGTGCCGTTACTGGCCGCCATCGTGGTGCTGCTGGTGGGCCTGTGGGTGGCGCGTCGCCTGTCCAACGCGATGCCGCGCGCCACAGCGCGCATGGGCGTGGACCCCATGCTGGGCAGTTTCCTGCGCAACGTGGTGTACGCCGCGTCGCTGGTGATCGTGGTGGTGCTGGCCATCGGCACGTTGGGCGTGCAGATCACTCCGCTGCTGGCCGTGCTCGGCACCGCCGGCCTGGCCGTTGGCCTTGCCCTGAAGGATTCGCTGTCCAACATCGCCTCGGGCGTGATGCTGGTGACACTGCGGCCGTTCCGCGTCGGCGACGTGGTCACCGTTGCCGGACAGACCGGCACGGTGCGCGAAGTGCGCATTTTCCAGACCGTCATCACCGGTGCCGACAACCAGCACACCACCATTCCGAACACGCTGATCACCGCCGCACCGATCATCAACCTGACCGCCGAGCCGACCCGCCGCGTCGAACTGGTGATCGGCATCGGCTACGAGGACAGCATCCAGCTGGCACGCGACACCGCGCTGGCGCTGATGAAGGCGGACCCGCGCGTGCTGCAGACGCCGGCACCGGACGTGGTGGTGTACGAGTTGGGGGCGCACGCGATCAACTTGGGCATCCGCTGCTACGTGAAGTCGGCCGACTGGTTCGGCACCAAGGTCACGCTGCTGGAACAGCTCAAGCTGGGCTTCGACAGGGCCGGCATCAACATCCCGTACCCGCAGCAGGACATGCACCTGTACCTGCATGGAAAGGATGGCGGTGTGGTCGAGGCGGAGGCGCTGGTGCGCGACAAGCCCTGATCCCAAACAGAAATGCCGGCCAGCGGCCGGCGCTACCGCAGGGTCTTACGACCAGTCGTACGAGAACAGCACCGTGCGGCTCACCGGCTCATACAGCATCACGATCGCGTCGGCGCCGGTGGCGCACCAGTTGTAGCCGGCGACTTCGGCGACGGCGAAGAACTTGTGGCCATCGCGGCGGATGATCGCCAGTTCGGCATCATCTGGAGCATGCCGGTCGTTGGCGGCGTCGGTGAATTCCAGGGTGAAGGCGGCCGGAATATCGGCCGTTTCAATCCAGTTGCCACAGGAAATCTGTCCCCCCAGCGTATCCAGATAATCGCGCTCGCTGGCCTCACCCTTGCCGTAGCGCGAGTAGCAGGCGAGGCGGCCATGCGTGGCGTGGTAGTGGCGGGCCTTGGCGTAGCTGTCGCGCATCTGCGCAATGTGTTCCTGCGCGTCCTTGTCCTGTACTGCGTCGCCGATGAAATAGCCCTCGTTGCCGAGGAAGCGCATCTGGTTGCCGGTGGTCAGCTCGAAGGCGATCCAGTTGGTGCCGGTGAAATCGTTGTGGTGTTCTTCGGTGGTTTCGCCGATGCAGCCGTCGTACGGCTCGATCGGGCACAGCATCGTCGCCACCTGGCCGGCCAGTTCCGGGCGCAGCACACCGAGGTCGATCTTCAGCAGCGGCAGCAGGTGCTGGCCGAGCCAGGCCTGGTCGGCGGGGAAGACGTCGGTGGGGAAGGGGACCATGCCGGGCAGCAGGTCGCTCAGTTCAGTCTGGTGGATCATCTCAGTCCTTTGAATTGGATCGGTAGTGCCGGCCGCTGGCCGGCATGCGCGAAGCGTCTGGAGGTTGCCGGCCAGCGGCCGGCACTACCTTCAGGTGGAAGCGCTGCGGATCGCCTCAGGCAGCGGCGCGCTCCTGCCGGTCTGCGTATCCATCCAGACCACCACCACGTTGCCGTCGGAATACAGCTTCGACGCGTCCTGCTGGTCGACGATGCGGTGGCCGATGGTCACGCTGCTGTTGCCCAGGCGCTCGACGAACAATTCGACCACGATGTCGTTGGGCCACACGATCGGCAGCCGGTAATTGACGTTGGTCGCGGCCACGACCGGGGCGATGCGGTCGGTCATCGACACGCCGTCCACGCCCAGCATCCAGCGCACGCGCGCTTCTTCCAGGTAGGAAATGTACTTGGCGTTGTTGACGTGGCCCATGCTGTCCATGTCACGCCAGCGCACGCTGATCGGGATGCGGGCCAGGATCTTGTGTTCGCTGCTCATCAGGCGTCCTTCTTCTTCGACGTGCTCTTGCTGGCCTTGCCGGTGCTCTTGGCGGCCACGGCCTTCTTCGCCACCTTGGCCGGCTTCTCGGGCTTCACCTTGCGCGGCGGGCGGGCGTCGGGCTTGTTGGCCACGGCGGCCGGCTGCTCGGGGCGCGCGCTGGTGGAGGGCAGCATGCGGGCCAGGAACTGACCGGTATACGACTGCGGGCAGGCCGCCACGTCTTCCGGCGTGCCGGTGACCAGGATGGTGCCGCCGCGGTGGCCACCCTCCGGACCCAGATCGACGATCCAGTCGGCGGTCTTGATCACGTCCAGGTTGTGCTCGATCACCACCACCGTGTTGCCTTCGTCGCGCAGCTTGTGCAGCACGCCCAGCAGCGCTTCGATGTCGTGGAAGTGCAGGCCGGTGGTCGGCTCGTCGAGGATGTACAGGGTGCGGCCGGTATCGCGGCGCGACAGCTCCTTGGACAGCTTCACGCGCTGCGCTTCGCCACCGGACAGCGTGGTCGCGCTCTGGCCCAGCTTGATGTAGCTCAGGCCGACGTCGACCAGCGTTTCCAGCTTGCGTGCGATCGACGGCACCGGCTCGAACAGCTTCAGCGCATCCTCGACGGTCATTTCCAGCACGTCGTTGATGTTGAAACCCTTGTACAGGATCTCCAGCGTCTCCCGGTTGTAGCGCTTGCCGTGGCAGACATCGCACGGCACGTACACGTCCGGCAGGAAGTGCATCTCGACCTTGATCAGGCCATCGCCCTGGCAGGCCTCGCAGCGGCCACCACGCACGTTGAAGCTGAAGCGGCCCGGCGAGTAGCCGCGTGCACGCGCTTCGGGCACCTGTGCGAACAGTTCGCGCAGGGGAGTGAACAGGCCGGTGTAGGTGGCCGGGTTCGAACGCGGGGTGCGGCCGATCGGCGACTGGTCGATGTCCACCACCTTGTCGAACAGGTCCAGGCCATCGATCTCCTTGTACGGGGCGATCGGGTGCGAGGCGCCGTTGATCTCGTTGGCAGCCAGCGAGAACAGGGTGTCGTTGATCAGGGTCGACTTGCCGGAGCCGGATACACCGGTCACGCAGGTCAGCAGGCCCGACGGAATCGCCAGGTCCACGCCCTTGAGGTTGTTGCCGCTGGCCCCGCGCAGGTGCAGGGTCATCTTCGGGTTCGGCTTGTGCCGGCGCGCCGGGATCTCGATCGCGCGCTTGCCCGACAGGTACTGGCCGGTCAGCGAGCGCGGTGCCTCCAGGATGTCCTGCAGGGTGCCCTGGCCGACGATCTCGCCGCCATGCACGCCCGCGCCCGGGCCGATGTCCAGCACGTAGTCGGCCAGGCGGATCGCGTCCTCGTCATGCTCGACCACGATCACCGTGTTGCCGAGGTCGCGCAGGCGGGTGAGGGTGCCAAGCAGGCGTTCGTTGTCGCGCTGGTGCAGGCCGATCGATGGTTCGTCGAGCACGTACATCACGCCGACCAGGCCGGCGCCGATCTGGCTGGCCAGGCGGATGCGCTGCGCCTCGCCACCGGACAGGGTGTCGGCCTTGCGCTCGAGGGTCAGGTAATCCAGGCCCACGTCGACCAGGAAGCCGAGGCGTTCGCCGATTTCCTTGACGATCTTCGCGGCGATCTCGCCGCGCCAGCCCGGCAGGCTCAGCTCGCTGAAGAACTTCAGCGCCTCGTCGATCGGCAGCACCACCAGCTCCGGCAGCGGGCGGTCGGCCACGAACACATTGCGTGCAGCCTTGTTCAGGCGCGCGCCATGGCATTCCGGGCAGGGTTGTTCGCTGATGTACTTGGACAGCTCTTCGCGCACCGCCGGCGATTCGGTTTCCTTGTAGCGGCGCTCGAGGTTGGGAATGATGCCCTCGAAGCGATGCTTGCGCTGGGTGCGGCCACCGGCTTCGGTGAAGTAGGTGAAGGTGATCGCTTCGTCGCCGCTGCCGTACAGCACGGCCTGCTGCACCTTGTCCGGCAGCGAGTTCCAGGCCGCGTCGACATCGAACCGGTAGTGCTTGGCCAGCGAAGCGATCAGCTGGAAGTAGTAGGCATTGCGGCGGTCCCAGCCGCGCACCGCACCGGCGGCCAGCGACAGCTCGGGGTGCACCACCACGCGCGAAGGATCGAAGAACTCGGCCATGCCCAGGCCATCGCAGCCGGGGCAGGCGCCCATCGGTGCGTTGAACGAGAACAGGCGCGGCTCCAGTTCCGGCAGCGAGTAATCGCAGACCGGGCAGGAGTATTTGGAGGAGAACAGGGTCGGCGCGGTTTCCGTGTTGTCCAGGCTCTGCACCGACGCCATGCCGTCGCCCAGCTTCAGCGCGGTCTCGAAGCTCTCGGCCAGGCGCTGCTTGATGTCCTCGCGCGGGCGGAAGCGGTCGATCACCGCCTCGATGGTGTGCTTCTGGCGCAGCGCCAGTGGCGGCACCGCGTCGATCTCATGCAGCTCGCCGTCCACGCGCACGCGCACGAAGCCCTGCGCACGCAGCTGGTCGAATACCTGCGCGTGCTCGCCCTTGCGGTCGCGGATGACCGGGGCCAGCAGCATGTAGCGCTGTTCCGGGTCCAGGGTCAGCACCTGGTCGACCATCTGGCTGACCGTCTGCGCTTCCAGCGGGTAGCCGTGGTCCGGGCAGCGCGGGGTGCCGACGCGGGCGTACAGCAGGCGCAGGTAGTCGTAGATCTCGGTGATCGTGCCGACCGTCGAACGCGGGTTGTGCGAGGTCGACTTCTGCTCGATCGAGATCGCCGGGGACAGGCCCTCGATGTGGTCCAGGTCCGGCTTCTCCATCACGCTCAGGAACTGGCGCGCATAGGCCGACAACGACTCGACATAGCGGCGCTGACCTTCTGCATAGATGGTGTCGAACGCCAGCGAGGACTTGCCCGAGCCGGACAGGCCGGTGATCACGATCAGCTTGTCGCGGGGCAGGTCGAGGTCGAGGTTCTTCAGGTTGTGCGTCCGCGCGCCGCGGATGCGGATGAAATCCATCGCCATGGGGGATCCGGTTGTGGGGGCGTTGGCTGGGTGCCGGGCCAGCAGGGAACGGCAATCGGTCAGCCTACCGAGGTGACCAGATGGGGGCAATGGGCGACAATGCCAGCCCGGTGTCTCACCTTGTGAGACGGGCCGACAGCTTTGTGTAGAGCCGAGCCATGCTCGGCTGCCTGGACCCCGGACCGTTCAGCCGGGCATGGCGCGGCCCGGCAGGGCCCGGCCTCCAGGCCCTCCAGGGGTTGACTTGACCCGCGCCCGATGATCTGCGTACAATCCCGCTCCTGTCCGCCCTCGATGGCGGCAGCTCAGACCACAATAACTACAGAGGAAGGCCTGGTCATGTACGCAGTACTGGTCACCGGCGGTAAGCAATACCGCGTGGCGCAGGGCGAAAAGCTCCGCATTGAAAAGCTCGAAGTCGAAGTCGGCAGCGAGATCAAGTTTGACAACATCCTGATGCTGGGTGGCAGCGACGGCGTGAAGCTGGGCGATGCGCTGAAGGGCGCTGCCGTCACCGCCAAGGTCCTGTCCCAGGGTCGTGCTGACAAGGTCCGGATCATCAAGTTCCGTCGCCGCAAGCACCACATGAAGCGTCAGGGTCACCGTCAGTACTACACCGAAATCGAGATCACCGGCATCGCCGGCTAAGCATCAGGAGAAGCAGTCATGGCACATAAAAAGGGCGTAGGCTCCTCGCGCAACGGTCGCGACTCCAACCCGAAGTACCTGGGCGTCAAGATCTTCGGCGGCCAGGCCATCGAAGCCGGCAACATCATCGTGCGTCAGCGCGGCACCCAGTTCCACCCGGGTTCGGGCGTTGGCCTGGGCCGTGACCACACCCTGTTCGCCCTCGTGGACGGCAAGGTGGAGTTCTCGGTCAAGGGCGCCAAGAAGCGTCGCACCGTCAGCATCGTCTCGGCCGACGCCTGATCCAGGCATCGCCGGCACCCGTGCCCCGGCATGGGAGTGCTGCATGAAGAGCCCCGCTTCGGCGGGGCTTTTCGTTAGAGTTGAAGCAAGACCGGCTGGGCCGGGTTGCCGGCCCACGGCCGGCATGACATTCAAGGTGGCGGCCAGCAGGCCGCGCCCATCGCAGGCATCGAAACAATGAAACTGGTAGACGAAGCAGAAATCGAAGTGTTCGCCGGCAACGGCGGCAACGGCTGCATTGGCTTCCGTCGCGAGAAGTTCATTCCGCTCGGCGGCCCGGACGGCGGCGACGGCGGTGCGGGCGGCAGCGTGTACATCCGCGCCGACGAAAACCTGAACACCC
The DNA here is from genome assembly GCF_032025605.1 of Stenotrophomonas maltophilia group sp. msm4. Taxonomy (NCBI): domain Bacteria; kingdom Pseudomonadati; phylum Pseudomonadota; class Gammaproteobacteria; order Lysobacterales; family Lysobacteraceae; genus Stenotrophomonas; species Stenotrophomonas maltophilia group sp. msm4. The sequence continues at coordinate 65,582 of NZ_JAVSKK010000001.1, forward strand.
TGGTGGACTTCCGCCATGAGCGCATCTTCAAGGCGCAGCGCGGCGAGAACGGCATGGGCCGCCAGGCCTATGGCAAGGGGGGCGAAGATCTGACCATCACCGTGCCGGTCGGCACCGTGGTGATCAACGTCGCCACCGATGAAGTCATCGGCGACCTGACCCAGCACGGCGATCGCCTGCTGGTGGCCAAGGGCGGTCGTGGCGGCCTGGGCAACATGCACTTCAAGAGCTCGACCAACCGCTCGCCGCGCCAGGCGTTGCCGGGCGAGCCGGGCGAGGAGCGCACGCTGAAGCTGGAGCTGAAGCTGCTGGCCGATGTCGGCCTGCTGGGCTTCCCCAACGCCGGCAAGAGCACCCTGATCCGCGCCGTTTCGGCGGCGACGCCAAAGGTGGCTGATTACCCGTTCACCACGCTGTACCCGAACCTGGGCGTGGTGAAGGTGGAGAACCACCGCAGCTTCGTGATCGCCGACATTCCGGGCCTGATCGAAGGCGCGGCCGATGGCGCCGGCCTGGGCGCGCAGTTCCTGCGCCATCTGCAGCGCACCCGCCTGCTGCTGCACCTGGTGGACATCTCGCCGATGGAAGGTGGCGTGGACGGCATCTCGCCGGTGGAGCAGGTGCGTGCGATCGAGCGCGAGCTGGAGAAGCACGACCCGGAACTGCTGAAAAAGCCGCGCTGGCTGGTGCTGAACAAGGCCGACCTGATGTTCGAAGACGAGGCGCAGGCCGCGGCCGAGCAGATCGTTGCCGAGCTGGGCTGGAAGGAGCCGTGGTTCCTGGTCTCCGCACTGGGGCGCGAAGGCACTTTCCCGATCATGAGCCGGATCATGGCCTTCTTCGATCGCCAGAAGGAAGAAGAGCAGGAAGCCCGCGACGCGCAGTAATGCTGTTGTGGTTCCATGCGAAAAACCCGGCTTCGGCCGGGTTTTTTTGTTCCCCGGTAGTGCCGACCGCTGGCCGGCATTCCTCGGGGTTGCCGGCCAGCGGCCGGCACTGCCGGATCGCGCGGACCCCGTGGATCGCTGGCAACAAAAAACCCGGCCGGGGCCGGGCTTTTGTCTGCAGCCCAACCCCGAAGGGTAGGGCGGCAACGCCGGATCAGGCGGCCTTGAGGGCCTTGATGCGGTCGTTCAGGCGGCTCTTGTGGCGAGCAGCCTTGTTCTTGTGGATCAGGCCACGCGCGCTGAAGCGATCCAGGATCGGCTGGGCAACGGCGAAGGCGGCTTCGGCGCCGGCGGCATCGTTGGCGTCCAGCGCCTTGATCACTTTCTTGACAGCGGTGCGCAGCATCGAGCGCTGAGCCACGTTGCGCGCGTTGCGCACGACGGTCTGCTTGGCGCGCTTCTTGGCGGACTTGATATTGGCCACGGTGGTGGTTTCCTGAAAAAATCGGTGTTATGGGAACAGCAAGCTAGCTAGTATGATGGCGTAAGAAATGCACGTCAAGTCGATTGTCAAGAGGGACGCTGAGTGAGTTCACCCAAGTTGTTGCGGGGCCTGCTGTCGTTCAGCAGCATGACCATGGTCTCGCGCGTTCTCGGACTTGTCCGGGACTTCGTGGTGACCACCACGTTCGGCACCAACGCCATCACTGATGCTTTCTGGGTCGCCTTCAGGGTACCCAATTTCCTGCGCCGGTTGTTCGCCGAAGGGTCTTTTGCCACCGCTTTCGTGCCGGTGTTCACGGAAGTGAAGGAAACCCGCAGCCACGCCGAGCTGCGCGAACTGATGTCCCGCACCGCCGGTACCCTGGGCGGGGTGCTGATGCTGGTCACCGCACTGGCGCTGATCTTCGCGCCGCAGCTGGCCTCGGTCTTCTCCAGTGGCGTTGATACCGACCCGGTCAAGCAGGGCCTGCTGGTCGACCTGTTCCGCCTGACCTTCCCGTTCCTGCTGTTCGTCTCGCTGACCGCACTGGCCGGTGGTGCGCTGAACAGCTTCCAGCGCTTTGCCATGCCGGCGCTGACCCCGGTCATTCTCAACCTGTGCATGATCGCCGGCGCGCTGTGGCTGGCACCGCGGCTGGGCGGCACGCCGGAAAAGCAGATCCTTGCGCTGGGCTGGGCAGTGCTGGCCGCCGGCATCCTGCAGTTGCTGTTCCAGCTGCCCTCGCTGAAGGGCATCAACCTGCTGACCCTGCCGCGCTGGGGCTGGCGCCACCCGGGCGTGCGCAAGGTCATGACGCTGATGGTGCCGACCCTGTTTGGTTCCTCGGTGGCGCAGATCAACCTGCTGCTGGATACGGTGATCGCGGCCAAGCTGACCGACGGCTCGCAGTCCTGGCTGTCGCTGGCCGACCGCTTCCTGGAGCTGCCGCTGGGCGTGTTCGGCGTGGCCCTGGGCACGGTGATCCTGCCGGCGCTGGCCCGCCACCATGTCAGCACCGACCGCGAGGGCTTCTCGCGTTCGCTGGACTGGGGCCTGCGCATGACCCTGCTGATCTCGGTGCCGGCCATGCTGGGCCTGCTGCTGCTGGCCGAGCCGCTGATCGCGACCATCTTCCAGCACGGCCAGTTCAGCGCCTTCGACACCCGCATGACCGCGCTGTCGGTGTACGGCCTGAGCTTCGGCCTGCCGGCATTCGCCCTGCTGAAGGTGGTGCTGCCGGCCTTCTACGCCCGCCAGGACACCAAGACCCCGGTGCGCGCCGGGGTGGCGGCGCTGGTGGCCAACATGGTGTTCAACTTCGCCCTCCTGGCCGTGCTGTACCAGGTGATGGTGCCCGACGCGCTGAAGGTGCAGGGCGTGATGGCGGCGATCGGCAAGCAGCCGGGCCTGCACCTGGCACTGGGCATCGCCAGCGCGCTGTCCAGTTACCTGAACCTGGGCCTGCTCTGGTACTGGCTGGGCAAGACCGATGTCTACCAGCGCCGGCCAGGCTGGGGCGGCTATCTGCTGCGCCTGGTGCTGGCCTGCGCGGCCATGGTTGGCGTGCTGTTGGCCCTGCTGCACTGGCTGCCGGGTTTCTCCGCGATGCGTGTGTGGGAGCGGATCGGTGCCCTGGCGTTGCTGGTCGGCGGCGGCGGCGCGACCTATGCGGTGGCCATGCTGGCGATGGGCTTCCGCCCGCGCGACCTGCGCGGGCATTGATCGCAGCCCGTGGCGGCTATACTTCAGGGTTACACCATTGAAGCGGCGGCCCCGGTCGGGCCGGAACGAGAGTTGATGAGCAGGCTGTTCAGAAGCGTCGAGGGCGGGGAGCTGTTCCCCAACGGAAGCGTGGTCTGTATCGGTGCATTCGACGGCCTCCACCTGGGCCATCGTGCGCTGGTCCGCCACGCGGTCGCCCGCGCGCGCGCCTTGGGCGTGGCCGCAGTGGCCGTGGCATTCGAACCGCTGCCGCGTGAGTTCTTCGCGCAAGGCACGCCGCCGCCGCGGCTGACCCTGGCGCGCAGCAAGGTCGAGATCCTGCGCGAGCTCGGCGTCGATGCGATCGGCCTGCTGCGTTTCGATGCCGCGATGGCGGCGATGCCGGCCGAGACCTTCGTGCGCCAGTTGCTGGTGCACCGGCTGGGCGCCCGCGAAGTCTGGATCGGGCCGGAGTTCTGCTTCGGCAACCGCCGCCGCGGTGATCTGGCGCTGCTGCAGGAGATGGGCGCCGAATTGGGCTTCAGCGCCGGCGAGATTGAAGCGGTGGACCTGCATGGCGAGCGCATCTCCAGCACCCGCATCCGCCAGCTGCTGCAGGGGGGCGATTTCGCCCGCGCCAACGATCTGCTCGGTCGCCCGTATGCGATCAGCGGGCGCGTGGTGCGCGGTCGCCAGCTTGGCCGTACGCTGGGCTTCCCCACCGCCAACCTGCGCTTCCCGAAGACCCCGGCACTGTCGGGCATCTACGCAACCTGGGTGCACGGCGTGTTCGACCAGCCGTGGCCGTCGGTGTCCAGCTTCGGCACCCGGCCGACAGTGGACGGCGTGGAGCCGCTGCTGGAGGCCCACCTGTTCGATTTCCAGGGCGACCTGTACGGGCGCCACATCGACGTGGAGTTTGTCGCCAAGCTGCGCGACGAAGAGAAATTCAATGATCTGGCGGCACTGACCGACCAGATGCACCGCGACGCCGAACAGGCGCGCGCCCTCCTTTCCGAACATAGATTGCGAGCCACTGCGTGAGCCAGGACTACAAGACCACCCTGAACCTGCCAGCCACCGAATTCCCGATGCGCGGCGACCTGCCCAAGCGCGAGCCGGGCATTCTGGCGCGGTGGGAAGCGCAGGGGCTCTACCAGCAGCTGCGTGACAACGCCGCCGGCCGCCCGCTGTTCGTGCTGCATGACGGCCCGCCGTACGCCAACGGCCGCATCCACCTGGGTCACGCGGTCAACAAGATCCTGAAGGACATCATCGTCAAGTCGCGCTACCTGGCCGGCTTCGATGCGCCCTATGTGCCGGGCTGGGACTGCCATGGCCTGCCGATCGAGATCGCGGTCGAAAAGAAGTGGGGCAAGGTCGGCACCAAGCTCGACGCCGTCGAATTCCGCCAGAAGTGCCGCGAGTTCGCCGAAGAGCAGATCAACATCCAGCGCGTGGACTTCAAGCGCCTGGGCGTGACCGGTGACTGGGACAACCCGTACAAGACCCTGAGCTTCGACTTCGAAGCCAACGAGATCCGTGCGCTGTCCAAGGTCGTGGCCAACGGTCATCTGGTGCGCGGCGCCAAGCCGGTGTACTGGTGCTTCGACTGCGGTTCGGCGCTGGCCGAGGCCGAGATCGAGTACCAGGAAAAGGAATCGCCGGCGATCGACGTGGCCTACGCCGCGCGTGACGCGCAGGCCATCGGCCAAGCGTTCGGCGTGGGCGTGCCGGCCGACGTCGAAGTGGCTGTACCGATCTGGACCACCACGCCGTGGACGCTGCCGGCCTCGCTGGCGGTGTCGCTGGGTGCGGAAATCAACTACGTGCTGGCCGAGGGCCCGGCCCACAACGGCAAGCGCCGTTGGCTGGTGCTGGCCGCGGCCCTGGCCGAGCGCGCGCTGCAGCGCTACGGCGTCGAGAGCGTGGTGCTGCACGGTGAAACCACCGGTGCGGCACTGGAGAACCAGCTGCTGGCGCATCCGTTCTATCCGCAGCGCGACATCCCGCTGCTCAACGGCGACCACGTCTCCGACGAGGACGGTACCGGTGCGGTGCACACCGCCCCCGGTCACGGCCAGGAAGACTTCGTGGTCAGCCAGAAGTACGGCCTGCTGGACAAGTACAACGCCGGGCAGGTGACCCCGATCGACGGCCGTGGCGTGTATCTGGAATCGACCCCGCCGGCCGGTGAGGTGGTGCTGGCCGGCCAGCATCTGTGGAGGGCGCAGGAGGCCATCGTCGGCGTGCTGCGCGACAACGGTGCGCTGCTGGCCTTCCACCCGATCCGCCACAGCTACCCGCATTGCTGGCGCCACAAGACGCCAGTGGTGTTCCGCGCCACCCCGCAGTGGTTCATTTCGATGGACAAGGCCAACCTGCGTAGCGATGCGCTGGCTGCGATCGACACTGTCGGCTGGTTCCCGACCTGGGGCAAGGCGCGCATCCAGAGCATGGTCGACGGTCGCCCGGACTGGACCATCTCGCGCCAGCGCACCTGGGGCGTACCGATCGCACTGTTCACCCATCGCCAGACCGGCGAGATCCACCCGCGCTCGGTGGAGCTGATGCAGCAGGTTGCCGACCGCGTCGAAGCCGAGGGCATCGATGTGTGGTACTCGCTGGACGCCGCCGAGCTGCTCGGCGCCGAAGCGGCCGACTACGAGAAGGTCACCGACATCCTCGACGTCTGGTTCGATTCGGGCGTGACCCATGAAGGCGTGCTCGCCGCGCGTGGCTTCGGCAAGCCGGCCGACCTGTACCTGGAAGGCTCCGACCAGCACCGCGGCTGGTTCCAGTCCTCGCTGCTGACCGGCGTGGCGATCGACAAGCGCGCGCCGTACAAGCAGTGCCTCACCCACGGCTTCACCGTGGACGAGCACGGCCGCAAGATGTCCAAGTCGCTGGGCAACGGCATCGAGCCGCAGGACATCATGAACAAGCTGGGCGCGGACATCCTGCGCCTGTGGATCGCCTCGGCCGACTACAGCAACGAGATGTCGCTGTCGCAGGAAATCCTGAAGCGCAATGCTGACGCCTACCGCCGCCTGCGCAACACCGCACGCTTCCTGCTCGGCAACCTGGACGGTTTCGATCCGGCCCGGCACCTGCAACCGCTCGAGCAGATGGTCGCGCTGGACCGCTGGATCGTGCATCGCGCCTGGGAGCTGCAGGAGAAGATCAAGGCGGCTTACGACGGCTACAACATGGCCGAGATCGTGCAGCTGCTGCTGAACTTCTGCAGCGTGGACCTGGGCTCGCTGTACCTGGACGTGACCAAGGACCGCCTGTACACCATGCCGACCGATTCACACGGTCGCCGTTCGGCGCAGAGCGCGATGTACCACATCGCTGAAGCGTTCACCCGCTGGGTGGCGCCGATCCTGACCTTCACCGCCGACGAGCTGTGGGGTTACCTGCCGGGCGAACATGCCGGCCATGTGCTGTTCACCACCTGGTACGACGGCCTGGCGCCGCTGCCGGCGGAAGCCCAGCTCAATGCCGCCGATTTCGACCAGCTGCTGGCCGTGCGCGAGCAGGTGGCCAAGGTGCTCGAGCCGATGCGTGCCAACGGCGCGATCGGTGCCGCGCTGGAAGCGGAGATCACCGTCGCCGCCAGCGAAGAGCAGGCCGCGCGCTGGCAGCCGCTGGCCGATGAACTGCGTTTCCTGTTCATCAGTGGCGACGTGCAGGTGCGCCCGGCGACCACCGACGAGGTGTTCGTCAGCGCCCAGCCGACCACCAAGGCCAAGTGCGTGCGCTGCTGGCACCACCGCGCCGACGTCGGCAGCAACGCCGACCATCCTGAGCTGTGCGGCCGTTGCGTGAGCAACGTGACCGGCGCCGGCGAAGTGCGGAGCTGGTTCTGATGGCCGCGCCCCGTCCGCATCCGAACGCCCTGGTCTGGCTGCTGCTGTCGGCGGCCATCATCGGCCTGGACCAGTGGTCCAAGGCCTGGGTGCTGTCGAGCCTGCCGGAGTTCCAGCCGGTGGTGGTCATCGACGGCTTCTGGAACTGGTACCGCACCTACAACACCGGCGCGGCATTCAGTTTCCTGAGCGACGCCGGTGGTTGGCAGAAGTACTTCTTCACAGCGCTGGCGATCGCCATCAGCGGCCTGATGGCCTGGTGGCTGCGCGGCACCGCCCGTGGCAACTGGAAGGCTGCGGTGCCGTATGCACTGATCATCGGCGGCGCCATCGGCAACGTGATCGACCGCCAGGTGCACGGCCACGTGGTCGATTTCATCCAGTGGTACGTGGGCAGCTACACCTGGCCCTCGTTCAACATCGCCGACTCGGCCATCGTGGTGGGTGCCATCGGCATCGCCCTGTTTGGCCTGTTCGACGGCAAGTCCGCCAAAAAGGCGGATAATGCCAATCCGAAACCGTAAGCCGGCCGCTGCCGGGAGATTGAACTGATGGATGTGCTGCTCGCCAACCCGCGTGGTTTCTGTGCCGGTGTCGATCGTGCGATCGAGATCGTCAAGCGCGCGATCGAAACGCTGGGCGCGCCCATCTACGTCCGCCATGAAGTGGTGCACAACCGCTTCGTGGTCGACGACCTGAAGCAGCGCGGCGCGATCTTCGTCGAGGAGCTCGATGAAGTGCCGGACAACAACACGGTGATCTTCAGCGCGCATGGCGTGTCCCAGGCCGTGCGCCAGGAGGCCGAGCGTCGTGGCCTGAAGGTGTTCGATGCGACCTGCCCGCTGGTGACCAAGGTCCACTTCGAAGTCGCCCGCCACTGCCGTGCCGGCCGTGACGTGGTGCTGATCGGCCATGCCGGTCACCCGGAAGTGGAAGGCACCATGGGCCAGTGGAACCGCGAAGCCGGAACCGGCCAGATCTACCTGGTCGAGGATGTCGAGCAGGTCGCCACGCTGCAGATCAACCAACCGGACAACTTCGCCTACACCACCCAGACGACGCTGTCGGTGGACGATACGCGCGGCATCATCGATGCGCTGCGCGAGCGTTTCCCGGCGATGCAGGGCCCGAAGAACGACGACATCTGCTACGCCACGCAGAACCGCCAGGACGCCGTACGCGATCTGGCCAAGCGCTGCGACCTGGTGCTGGTGGTCGGTTCGCCGAACAGCTCCAACTCCAACCGCTTGAGCGAGCTGGCCCGCCGTGAAGGCGTGGAGTCGTACCTGATCGACGGTGCACACGAGATCGACCCGGTGTGGGTGGTGGGCAAGCAGCACATCGGCGTGACCGCCGGCGCCTCGGCGCCGCAGGTACTGGTCGATGGCGTGCTGGCACGCCTGGCCGAGCTGGGTGCCACCGGCGTGGGCGAGCTGGACGGCGAGCCGGAATCGATGGTGTTCGCGCTGCCGAAGGAACTGCGGCTGCGGTTGGTCGACTGACCGGGAAGCGCGTCATCCACGCATGGCGTGGATCTACCGAAACCGCTCTGGTGGGTGCGAACCAGCACAAGGTGGGTGCGAACCTTGGTTCGCACGCCTTTGGCATGCACTGATGGGCGCACCGCCCATGACCTTTGGCCATGGGGCAGGGCACCGCACAGGCCTAGCATCGGAGGATTCTCCGCTGCTGGAAGTTGCCGATGAAGACCCGAGCCCTGGTGATGTCCGTGCTGTTCGCGCTGGCGGCCACGCCCGCGCTGGCGCAGGCCTCGCCGCCGGGGGATGCCGCAGCCGCCGGCCTGCTGCGCATCGATGTCGACGCGCGTGACCTGGCCCGGCGCATCTTCAAGGTGACCGCCACCGTACCGGTCAAACCCGGTCCGATGACCCTGCTGTACCCGCAGTGGATTCCCGGCAACCATTCGCCCACCGGCCCGATCGACAAGCTGGCCGGCCTGCGCGTGACCGCCAACGGCAAGCCGTTGGCCTGGCAGCGCGACCAGTACAACGTCTATGCGTTCAAGGTGGACGTGCCCGAGGGCGTCAGCGAGATCGTCGCCCACTTCGATTTCCTGTCCTCGCAGGGGGGCAGCCAGGGGCGGGTGGTGATGACCCCGGAGATGCTCAACCTGCAGTGGAATGCCAACTCGCTGTATCCGGCCGGCGTCGATGCACGCGACCTGCAGGCGCAGGCCAGCGTGACCCTGCCCAAGGGCTGGTCGTTTGCCACTGCGCTGGAAACCGCGCGACGCGACGGCGATACCGTGGTGTTCAAGCCGATCTCGTATGACCATCTGGTCGATTCGCCGTTGTTTGCCGGCGAGCACTACAAGCGCATCGATCTCGATCCGGGTGCAAAGGTGCCGGTGCACCTCAATGTGTTTGCCGACGAGGCCAAGTCGCTGAAGCCGAGCGAGGCACAGATCACCCTGCACCGCGCGCTGGTGCAGCAGGCCGACAAGCTCTACGGTGCGCGTCACTACAACCACTATGAATTCCTGCTGGCGTTGACCGACCGTCTTGGTGGCATCGGCCTGGAGCATCACCGTTCCAGCGAGAACAGCGCCGACCCGGGTTACTTCACCGAGTGGGACGACAACGCCTGGATGCGCGATCTGCTGCCGCACGAGTACACCCATTCCTGGAACGGCAAGTACCGCCGTGGCGCTGACCTGGCCACCGCCAACTTCAACTCGCCGATGGGCGACAGCCTGCTGTGGGTGTACGAAGGCCAGACCCAGTTCTGGGGGCAGGTGTTGGCGGCACGCTCGGGGCTGTGGTCGGTCGCGCAGGCACGCGACATGCTGGCCAATGTGGCCGCGACCTATGATCGCGGCCGCCCGGGCCTGGCCTGGCGGCCGTTGCAGGACACCACCAACGACCCGACCATCGCCCAGCGCCGGACGTTGCCGTACCGCAACTACCAGATGAGCGAAGACTATTACTCCGGTGGCCAGATGCTGTGGCTGGAAGTGGAGGGCAAGCTGCGCGCGCTGAGCGGCAACCGTCGCAGCCTGGATGACTTCGCGCGTGCGTTCTTCGGCGTCGGCAACGGCGACTGGGACGTCAACCCGTACACCTTCGACGACGTGGTGGCGACCTTGAACGGCATCGCGCCCTACGACTGGGCGACGTTCCTGCGCGGGCGCCTGGACGGCCACGGTTCGTTGACCGGGGGGCTGGAACTGGCGGGCTGGAAGCTGGTCTACCGCGATACCCCGAACGACGCCTACAAGGCACAGGAGAAACGCGCCAAGGCGGCGTTGCTGGCGTACTCGCTGGGCGCGACCGTGCTCGACAGCGGCACGGTCGGTGACGTGATCTGGGACAGCGCGGCCTTCAACGCCGGTCTTGCACCCGGCATGAAGGTGATCGCGGTTGGCGGGCGCGAGTACAGCAGCCAGCGCTTGAAGGATGCGGTGGCGACGGCGGCCAAGGACAAGGCGCCGATCGTGCTGCTGGTGAAGCAGTTCGACCGCATCGAGACGATGAACATCGACTACCACGGTGGCCTGCAGTATCCGGTGCTGGAGCGCATTGCCGGCAAGCCTGACCGTCTGGCGGATCTGTGGAAGGCGCGATGACAGCGCGCGTGCGCGACGTCGGGATCCTTCTGATGGCGGTCCTCGCCATCATCGGCGCGTTCCTGCACGGTGACGGGCGCTGGCTGCATTGGCTGGCGAAGCCGGCGACCACGCTGCTGATCGCTGCCATCGCGTGGCGGGTGCGTGATCCTGCGCGGCCGTCCTACCGGCGCGCGGTGCTGGCCGGCATGCTGCTGTCGTGCGTGGGTGACATCGCGCTGATGTTGCCGATGGACGCGTTCGTACCGGGGCTGGTGGCGTTCCTGCTGGCGCACCTCTGCTACATCGTGGCCTTCCGTGAGGGCCTGCGTGCCGGGCGTGGCCTGCTCGCCGCCAGCATCCTGCTCGGTGCGTTCGCTGTACTCAATGTGCTTGGGCTGTGGCCGCACCTGCCTGCACCGATGCGTATGCCGGTGCTGGCGTACGTGATGGTGCTGGCCTCGATGGCGGTGTTGGCCTTGGCACGGCAATGGCGCCGGCCACAGCCCGCTGCCGTGGAAGCCAGCAGTGCACGCTGGGCTGCCGTCGGTGCGCTGCTGTTCGTCGCCAGCGATTCGCTGCTGGCCTGGGACCGCTTCGCCGGCGGCCTGCCACTGGCCAGCCTGCTGGTGCTGTCCACCTACTACGGCGCACAGTACGCCATCGCCCGCTCGGTGAAACAGCAAAAAGGGGACGGAGGGGATTAAGTCGCAGACGGCACCAAGGCGTAAACGACTTAATCCCCTCCGTCCCCTTTTTGCGTTGACTATCGTCGGTTCGCGTTGCCGGAACGGCCCTGTGCGTCGAACGAGAGTCGTGCGGACTGGCGATCGCCGGCGACCTCGTCCGGCAGCCACACCAGCCTGCCACCCTTGCGCACGATCACATAGACGTGGCCGACGTCACCCGGCGTGGCCATCAGCGCGTTGCGCTGCGCCTGCAGCGCCTGGGCGACGCGTGGCACCGCCTCGAAATCGATGTTGGCCAGCGCCGTGCTGCTGCGGCGCAGGGTGATGGTGGGCGCGAAGCGCTGCGGATCGACCGGGTCGCCCTTGCGCCACTGGCCGTGCTCGAAGTGGTAGCTGTCCACGTGCGTAGGTTGCTGCGGATCGACCAGGTCCAGATTGATGCGGCCATCATCGTAGAAGTGGATGCTGTGGAACACCATCAACCGGTGCCCGGCCAGGGCTGGCATCTGTTCCAGTGCCTGGCGGGCGGCCAGCAGGTAGTCCGCATCGAACAAGCGGTTGCTGCGTTCGGGCATCGGCATCGGCCGCGGTTCGGGAATCGGTGCGAGCGAAGCAGGCCGCTCGCGCGGTGGAGGCGTGGTGATCGGCGTGGTTGCGCGGTCATCCTGCACCGAATGACCCATCGTTTCGGCAAGGGTCTGCAGTGCCCCGCCGGCAACGGCGACGCCGGCCAGCAACAGCAGCACCATCGAAAATACCAGTCGCGTCGAGGGGGGCTGCTTCATAAACCCTCCAGGCGAACGTTGCCGCGATCTTCCGGGTCGTACAGCAGCGTGACCTGCTCGCGTGGAAGGTTGGCCAGCTCGATCAACGGGATGAAGCGGCGCACGCTCACCTGCTGTATGCCACCTTCGCGGTCGGTGTACTCCAGCTGGAACTCCACCTGCGGCTGCTCGTTGAGGTAGGTGCCGGTCTGGCGCAGCTTCAGCACCTTCGCATCCACGCCGATGCCGCGGTACTTCAGCGCGTCGCCGCGCGCATCAGCCTGCAGCAGGCGCCCCAGGACGCGCAGGCCCAGGGCGTAGCCGCACAACACCAGCGGGCACACCAGCAGTGGGTGGCCGAAGGACAGGAACGTCCAGCCCAGGCCCTCGCTCTGCAGCCGATAGGCGAGCACGTAGGCGCTGGCAACCACGACGATGCCGATGACCGCGCCGGCGCCGCGGCGCCAGAGGCTGGCGACATCCAGTTCGGGCTGGGCACCGTCCAGCACCACATTGGGGAACGCACCCGGCATCCGGCTCAGGCGAACCTCGATGCGCTGGCCGGCCACGAAACGCTGCAGCTGCGGTTTGCTGTCCACCACCAGCATCTGCTCGTTGATCGGCGTGCCGGACAGGTTCTGGAAGCCCAGTTGCAGCTTCCACTGCGCGAAGCCGCGCACGTGCACGCCGGTCTGCTCGGCCTGTTCGATCAACGCCTCACGTGGCTCACCGTCGGCCAGGATGGTGCGCACCCGATGCAGCGCGCGCGGTGGGCCCAGCAGCAGGTAGTGCAGGAAGGCGAGCAGCAACGCGAGCCACAGGGCCAGCGACAGCGCGAGCAGCAGCAGGGCCAGCCATGGCGCGCTGCGGTCGGCCAGTGGCACCGGCCACGACGTGCCGAAGTAGAGGATGCAGGGGAAGGGCAACGCGAAGAACAGCAGGAACGCGCCCCAGAACCAGAGATAGGCCTTCATGGGGTGGTGGGGGGACCGATGGAACAGGGCGCGTAGGGTACTACGCTCAGCGGATCTGCAGGGTCAGCAGGAAATAGCGGCCAAGTGGATCGTCCAGCCCAGGCATCTGGCCGCCATTGCCGACCAGGTAGTTCACCGGTTGCGTGTCGAGCACGTTGTGCACGTCCAGCGCGGCGACCACGCGCGGCCCCAGCCGCCTTGCCAGATGCAGGTTCCAGCGCAGCTGCCGCGGATTCATGCAATGGTTCTGCTCGCGCTGTTCTTCCGGGCACTCCGCACCGGGCAGCCAGGCACGCGTGCGTCCCACCTGGTTGCCGCGCAGGGCGATGTCCCAGTTGCTGTTCTGCCACTGCACATTGAGCACGGCGGCCATCGCTGGCGTGACATGGCCACGCAGGTCCACCGTCGCTTCGTGGCCACGCTCGCGGCGTAGTTCCTGCTGTTTCAATGCATCGACGGAGAACAGCCACTGGCCGGTGCTGCCGGTGTCGATGTGGTACTCCCCGCGCAGAACAAGGTTGCGCGACGTGGTGCGGCCGATGTTGTCGAAGGACAGGCGCAGGTTGTACAGGCGTCCATCCTCGTCCAGCTCCCAGGTGCTGCGGTTCCACACCGCATCGGCCGGTTGCAGGGCCAGGATTTCATTGCGCAGTTCGACGATGTTGTGGGTCAGCGACAGTGAAAACGCATCGGTCGGTGTCCAGGTCGCACCCAGGGAATGACTGCGCGACCGCTCCGCTTTCAGCGCATCGTTCTCCACCACGTCCACGGTTACGCTGCAGCGTCCGTTGCCGTTGCTCTGCGCGCAGTCGGGCAGTGCACTGGAGGCGGGTAGTTCGATCGCGCTGAAATAGCCCGGCGGCCGCCGTTGCTCGAACAGGCTGGGGGCCCGGTAGCCGCGCCCGGTGGCAAGCAGGAATGACCACTGCGGTGTCGGGCTCCAGCGTACGCCCACGCGGGGCGAGAAAGCCTGGTAACCGCCATCGCGGTCCCAGCGTGCTGCCAGGTCCATACGCAGCGTGCGCGCCAATGGCAGGCCGAGTTCGGCGTAGGCACCGCCACTGCGGCGTGACAGGTGGCGTTGTTCCTGTGGCAGGCCCAGCGCCAGGTCGCCCTGGCTCAGCAGCGCGTCGGGATGCGACGTCCAGCGTTCCTGGCGCAGGTCGATGCCGGTGGCCACTTGTGCAGCACCGCCGGCCAATGGCATCAACTCGCGCTGCATGCCCCACCAGCCCTGCCACTGCTCGGTGCGCCCGCGGTTGCGGATCGACGGGAACAACTGCGCGGCGGTCTCTGCCGGCAATGAGGTGAAGCCGGGCAGGAAATCCAGCGTCTCGGCCGCGCGCAGCAGTGGTTGGGCGCGCACGGTGCCGGACGTCGTCAGAGTGACATCGCTGCGCTGTGCGCTGATGCCGGCATCCCAGCTGCGGCGGCCCTGGTCGTGGCCGATGCCGAAGGTGACGTCGGCATCGGTGGCACGTACATGCGGACGCACGTTGCCGGCTTCGCGCAGCACGCTGTTGAAGGTGAACCCATAAAGTCCGATGGCTACGGCGGTCGGGCCGAGGTCGAAGCGCTGCCGGTTGTGGCTGGCCCGCGCCTCGGCGTAGGCATAGCGACCCTCGCCGCGCTCATGCCGATAGCGCAGGTAGGCCGAGGCGGTGTCCGAGGCCGGTTGCAGCGAACGCGGGCGTGCGCTGTCGAACCAGCAGGCACCATCGCGCCGTTTCAATGGCCCTTCGCAGCGCGTTGCCGGCCAGTAGCGTCCATCGCGGAACGCGCCGATCAGGTACTGCGAGGTTTCCGCATGCCATTCGCGGCGATCGCCGGCCACGTGGTCGATGCGATGCAGGTCGATGCCAGCGAACCAGCGGTCCCCTCCGTCGCGCACGCCACCGGTGGCCGCCTGCAGGCGATACTGGCCGGCGTCGCCGCGCCCGCTCAGGCCGGTCTGCAGCATGGCTTCAGGGCCATCGGCCTGGTCACGCAGGATGATGTTGACCACGCCAGACATCGCGTCGGCACCATAGATGGCCGACGCACCGCCACGCACCAGTTCGATGCGCTCGACGAAGCTGAGCGGGATGCCCCCCAGGTCGGTGAGTCCGCCCTGTTCCAGCGACACCATCGGATAGCGTGGCAGGCGCCGGCCATTGACCAGGAACAAGGTCGCACGCGGTCCCATGCCGTCCAGGCTGGTGGTGGTGGCCGCACCCACCGGCAGGTATTGCGAATCGCCACTGCGCGAGGTGCTCATTGCCGGGTGGCCGTTCATGCCCGGCAAGTGCCGCAGCAGGTCGAACAGGCTGCCGTAACCGCTGCGCAGGATGTCATCGCGGTCGATGATGGTCACCGGCAGCGTGGTCTGCACGGAGGTGCGCGGCAGCCGGCTGCCGGTGACATGGATCGGCGCCAGCTCGACCTGCGGTGGCGTCTCGGGCACCCTGCCCGGCGACGGTGCCGCGGGCATCGCACGCGTCGCGACCGGCGGGGGCGATGGCGGTGCTGGCCGGGTGCGGCGGACGACGAATCCGCCGGCAGGCGTGCGCAGGATGGTCACCGGCATGCCGGCGACCAGTTCCTTCAGGGCCGCGGCCGCATCGCGTTGGCCATGGGTGCCGGCCGTACGCAGGCCATCCAGTTCACGCGCATCGAACAGCAGGGCGATGCCACTCTGGCGCGCCCATTGCTGCAGGGCAGGTGCGAGCGGGCCTGAACCCACATCGACCTCCAGGGTGCCGGCCTGTTCGGCTGCATCGGCAGAGGGCAGCGCGGCAAAGCTCAGCGCGAAGCAGAACAGGGTGCGGAGCAGCCCCTCCCGCAGCGCGCCCGGTACTGCCTTCACTGCAGGCCTCCTCAGTACGTGCGGCGCAGTTCCAGCGCGCCATCCGGTCGCGTCTGGCCAGCCACCGACCAGCCCAGTTCCAGCGCCGACAGCAGTTCCTGCGCATCGCCGGCACGGAAGGTGCCACTCACGGCCAGGCTGGCGATCTCGGGATCGGCGATCACCAGCGGCGTGCGACCGTAGCGGTTCATGCGCTCGACCACGATCGACAGCGGCGTGGCATCGAACACCAGCTGCCCTTGCAGCCAGCCTTCGGCAGCGGCATTGGACGACAGCGCCGGGCCGGGCTGGAAGCGGCCCGAGGGCAGCACCTGCAGCTGCTGGCCGGGTGCCAGGGTGTGCTGGGCCCCGCCATTGCTGACTTCCACCGCACCTTCCAGTAGCGCGACTTCGACCAGGCCGTCGTTCAGGCGCTCCACCTGGAAGGTGGTGCCGATGTCGCGGATGGTGCTGTCGCCGGCGCGCAGCTGCAGCGCCTTGCTCGACGGTGCGACCTGCAGCTGCAGGCGGCCCCGTTCCAGCACCAGGTTGCGATGGCGCCAACCGAATCGGGCGTGCAGCGTGGTGCCCGCATCCAGCGTGGCCACGCTGCCATCGGCCAGCGTCTGCTGCCGGGGCTGGTGGGAATCGTTGGCATAGCGCAGCGCTGTGGGGTTGCCGTCGATGGCGACCATCCAGCCGATCCCGATGGCCAGGCAGACGCCTGCGGCGGCGGCCACTGCCGGCAGCCAGCGACGCTGCGCCGGCCGTGCCGCACGTGCTGCGGCGGTGCGCAGCCACGGGTCGGCGGCCAGTTCTTCGCCCCGCTGGAACAGGGTCTCGGCCTGGATCCAGGCGCTGACATGGGCCGGGTCCTCGGCCAGCCAGTCCTCGAACGCCTCGCGCTCGCCCGCCGTGCAGTCCGGAGCCTCCAGCCGCGCCACCCAGGCGCTGGCGCGTTCAAACAGCAGGGTGTCTTCCCTGGGTCTGGCGTGACTCATCCGTTGTCCCTGTCGTTGTGCAGCGGATCCGATCCGAGTTCCTGGCGCAGGCCCTGCAGGGCGCGGGCGATATGTTTTTCCACGGTCTTGGCGGTGATTCCACAGTGCCGCGCGATCTGCGTATAGCTCATGCCGGTGATCCGGTTGAGCAGGTACACCTCGCGCGCGCGCTCGGGCAGCTTGAACAGGGCCTGCCGCAGCAGGGACAGCATCTGCCCGGACTCGGCCTGGCGCAATGGATCGGGCGACATGCTGGAGGGCTCGTCGCCGCCATCGTGTTCGGCGAGGGACAGGTGTGGCCGCGACTGCGACGAGCGGCCGCGGTCTGCCAGGCGGTTGCGGGCGATACGATACAGCAGCAACCGCAGCTCGTCGGCACTGTGCGCGCGATAGCGGATCAGCCGCTCCATGCAGTCCTGCGCGATGTCCTCGGCATCCTCCGGCCCAACGCCGCGCGTGCGCAGGAAAGCGCACAACGGCGCGCGCTCTTCCCGTACGAACGCAATGAACGCGTCCGCCGGCACGGACAGGTCCGGCGCGCGATGGATCAGAGGAGAGGGGGCGGACAGGGCTGGCCTCGGGCGTCGGTGGCGGGTGCGTCTTCGAGTTTTACGCGACGATGACCGGATGGGGAAGAGTGTGCATGGCCCCTGATTCCATTGTGAATGCATTCATGTTTCGGGGCCTGGTGCGCTGGGGGAGTTTGCGCCGCCCGGACGTTGAACTCCTGACCCGTGTGTTGCGGGTGGAGAGAGAACACATGAAGCATTCGAAGTTGAGCCTGGCCTTGGCCGGGCTGATGGGCATCACCGCCATGGCGGCGGTTGATGACGTCATGGCAATGAATTATCACGTGCGGGACGATCGCGTCTTCCTCAGCGGCGGCGTCACCGTTGCCGATGTGGTGGCGCTGCCCGCGCTGCTGGCCAAGGCACAGGCTGAAGGCCGTCCGATCCGCGAGGTCGTGCTGCGCACATCCAATGGTGGCGCGCTGATCGCCGGCGAGTGGCTGCAGGCGGTGATCCGCACCCAGGGCCTGGACACCATCGTGTCCGGCCACTGCATCTCGTCCTGCTCGATCATGCAGTCCGGTGGCGTCAACCGTTACCTCGGCGGCGATCTGCCACTGGTCGACTCGGTGCAGATCCATGCCGCCAGCAGTGGCGGCAAGATCACCTATGCGCCGTCAGCGCGCATGACCCAGATCTACACAGGCAACTACGGCGGCGGGATGGATGCGGGCCTGTTGCACAAGGCGCTGTATGAAGTGGTTCAACCCAATGGCCTGCTGGTATTCCGCGACCCGGCGCGCACCACGGGTACGTCGGTCACCTTCGATCCGGATGGCAGCGGCAGCAAGCTGGAGTCGTTCCCGGGCCAGGACATCCGCGGCAACAACATCATCAACACGGCAGGCTATCGCGATCCGGGCGACACCCTGCATGTCACCAGCAACGTCAGCGGCGACATCAACCCGGGCTACCTGCGCACCGCGCGCCAGCTGCAGGCCTTCGTCGACGACGATTTCGCGCGCTGGAACACCGACTGGGCCAGCACCTACATCAACTACGCGGTGAGCCTGTACAACGTCTCCACGCGGGGGCCGAACGGCATCGGCACGCAGTCGCTGCAGCAGCTGCTCGCCGATCCCGACCTCCAGGAAGAGCTGCGCGGCCAGTTGCGGCTGGCCGATCTGGATGCGTCCACCCTGGGCAGTTCGGCGGGCGTGATCCGTGTCAGCAACGGCGCCACCTGGCGCACCGCCGAAACCACCGGCGCCGATTTCATTCTGGTGGACAACGGCACCATCGCACTGGAGGGTGGTGCGCTGCGCACCCCCGAACTGCGGGTGATGCCGGGCAGCATCGTGGTCGGCCACGGTGATATCGCATCGGTCGGCACCGACAGCGATGCGTTGCTGGATGGCACCGGCCCGTCCTACCGCGAAGACGGCTTCAACCGCCTGCGCGTGTTCGGCACGCTGATGCCGCGTGGTGGTGATCTGGTGACCCACGGCTACGTCAACATCATGCCCGGCGGGCAGGTGCTGTTCGACGTTACCGAAACCGGTGGTACCGGCAGTGGCCGCCTGCGCGTGGGCAGCTTCTACGATGGCGGCTCCGAGGAGGGCGCGCTGGTGATCGCGCAGGGCGCACACCTGGCGTTGAACGTCGCCCAGGGCTTCTATGCCGGCACCTACCGTCGCGACCTGGTGGAAGGACCGATCTACCAGGGGGGCTTCCAGGATGCCGTGCGGCTGGGCGATGCCGGTTACAGCGCCAGCATCACGGCCGGTGAAGTGTTCCGCCCGCGCCACAATTCGCTGCTCAGCTTCAACGTCAACCAGACCGCCGATGGCCTGTGGTTGACCGCCAATCCAGGCTTCGATCAGCTGGGCCTGTTCACCAATGGCACCTCCGGCGACGGCCTGGGGCGCGCGCTGGCCGCTGCATCGGCCCGCCAGGACAGCGGCCTGAAGTCGTTGCTCGGCGCGCTGCAGTTCGCTGACCGTGATGTGATCGCACAGCAGGCTGGCGCCCTGCGCGGTGACGCGCACGCCAGCCTGCGCCTGGCCGACAATGCACTGATCGGCAGCATCGGCAACGTCGTGCAGCAGCACCAGGCAGCGATGCGCAGTGGCGGGGATGCAGACGGGTTGGCTTCGCAGGCGGCGCAGTCGGTGTCGGCGCAGCCGGGCATGCGCCATGGCAGCCTGTTCAACCAGCTGGCCATGCATCTGGTCGAGCCGGCGGGCGAGGGTGCCGGCGACAGCGGCGTAGCGGGTCGCAGCCGTGGCCTGTGGGCGCGCGGTTTCGCCAGCCATGGCCGCATCGATGCCGACGGCGGCGTGGCCGGCCTGAGCCACAACATCGGTGGCATCGTGGTCGGTGCCGACACCCGCGTGGCCGATGACCGCGTCACCCTTGGCGTCAGCGTGGCAGCGGCCGACATGTCGACCAAGGCCAGCGATGGCTCCGGTTTCACCGGTGATGTGCGCGCGCTGGACGTGGGCGGTTACCTGGATGCCACGTACGCGCGCGGCTATCTGTCGGCGGCCGTGCGCTACACCGATCTGCGGCATGACACCCGCCGCAGCCTTTCGGCCATCGATGGCCTGCAACAGCCGCTGCGCGCCCGATACAGCAACGATGCGATCTCGGCGCGAGTCGAACACGCGTTCTCCTTCACCGCCGGCAAGGGACTGGTGATCCAGCCGCTGCTGCCGGTGGTGGACTACGCAAGGACCTCGGCCACCCGTTTCAATGAAGGGCAGGGCGCCGGTGCGCTGGTCGGCCGCAGTGGCAGCCTGGAGAGCATTCGCGTGGGTGCGGGCCTGCAGCTGTTCAAGACCTTCGAAGGCAACAACGGCGAGCGCATCACCCCGCGCGCGCGCGTGGTCTGGCAGAAGGAACTGGGTGACACCCAGGCCCGCTACAGCACCGGCTTCGCCGCAGCTCCGGACCTGCTGTTCGGTGCCAGCAGCCAAGCCGTGGGCGAGCAGGTGCTGGCCTGGAACCTGGGCGTGACCAGCCGTGCCAGCGAGCGCCTGTCGATCATGGCCGACTACGTGGGCGAACGCCGCGATGGGCAGATCCAGAACGGCGTGATGCTGGGCCTGGGCTACCGGTTCTAAAGGGCACTCGGCCCCGGCGATATCCGTATCGCCGGGGCCATCCCATCAGGGCAGGTGCTGCGGTATGGTCGGCAGGGAATTCCCGCCAGGCCCGCCCATGCAGATCGCCGTTTTCAGTGCCCGCCCCTACGATCGTCGTTTCCTCGATGAGGCCAACCAGCGCGATGCGGCCGGGCAGGGCTTTGCATTCGTGTACTTCGATGCCGCGCTGGACGTGCATACCGCTGCGTTGGCACAGGACTGCGCCGCGGTATGCGTGTTCGTCAATGACCGCCTCGACGCGCCGGTACTGCACGCGCTGCATGCCTTGGGCGTGCGCGCCGTGCTGCTGCGCTGCGCCGGCTTCAACAATGTGGACCTGGCAGCTGCCAAAGCGCTGGGCCTGTTCGTCGCGCGGGTGCCGGCCTATTCCCCCGAAGCCGTGGCCGAGCACGCGCTGGCGCTGGTGATGACGCTCAACCGGCAGACCCATCGCGCCTACAATCGCGTGCGCGAGGGCAACTTCATGCTCGATGGCCTGCTCGGCCGCACCCTGCATGGGCGCACGGTCGGCATCGTCGGCACCGGCAAGATCGGCCTGGCTACCGCGCGCATCTTCCGCGGCATGGGCTGCACCGTGCTGGGGCATGACCCGTATCCATCGCCGGCCTTCGCCGGCGTGGGCGACATGGTTGGGCTGGATGAACTGCTGGCGCGCGCCGATATCGTGTCGCTGCATTGCCCGCTGACGCCCGATACCCAGCACCTGATCAACGACGCCTCGCTGGCGCGGATGAAGACCGGCGCGATGCTGGTCAACACCTCGCGCGGCGGGCTGGTCGATACCCATGCGGTGATCCGCGCGCTGAAGTCGCGGCGGCTGGGTCACCTGGCCATCGACGTCTACGAGCAGGAAAGCGCGCTGTTCTTCCAGGACCTCTCCGGCGAGATCATCGACGACGAAGTCTTCCAGCGCCTGATGACCTTCCCCAACGTGCTGGTGACCGGCCACCAGGGCTTCTTCACCGTAGAGGCGCTGCAGGAGATATCGGCAATCACGCTGGGGAACCTGCGGGATTTCGCCGAGGGGCGGGTGTGTGCGAACCGAGTGGAGGCGGGCTGAGCCAGATGGATTGACCGTCGGGGCGCGCAGCCCGTAAAATCGCGTGCTCCGCCGGAATAGCTCAGTTGGTAGAGCGGCGCATTCGTAATGACAAGACGACCTGTTTTGTTCACCATCGATTCAGCAAAATACGGCCTAAGTCCTTGATTCTTTGTTCCAGCGACCTTTCCTGGGACGGGGCAAAACGGCAAAAAAACGGCAAAGATTGTCCCAGCTTTGTCCCAGCCTTCCTGGCGCAAGTTCCGGTGGACCGCTCTCTGTGATTCGCTTTTAATTTCCTCACCGCAATCAATTTCGGTTGCGCAAAACGAGGAGACTTATGAATAAAGCGAATTATGCAAATGCAATTGAAACGACCACGACTTGGTTGACCCCTAAGCGCATCATTGATGCTCTGGGGCCTTTTGATCTTGATCCCTGCACTCCCGCAGAAGGGATGCCCTGGGCGACGGCAGAAGAGATGTGGACGCCGGTAGAAGACGGTCTGGAAACGCCCTGGCCGAAGGATAAGTTCATCTGGCACAACCCGCCTTACGGAAGGGGCCAGGAAGCCTGGATGGAAAAGGCGTCCACCCATGGCAACAACATCACCCTGGTCTTCGCCCGCACTGACACCCAATGGATGCACCGCTTTGTCTTCAACCATTGGAAGTGCCGAGCCGTCCTTTTTACGGAAGGCCGTTTGAAGTTCTGCAATTCGAAGGGAATTGAAGGGCAAGCCTCTCCCGCTGGTTCCGTTTTTATTGCATACGGAAAAGAGGCGGAGAAGCGATTGAAAAAGGCCTGGCTCAATGGCGACATTGACGGGCATTTCTTGTCCCTCAACCGAATGAGTCAGATGCGACTTGACTTGGATCTTTAACGCTTTACTGAAAACAAGGAATTGGCGATGAGCCAGTTTAACTAAAAAGGCCCCATCGCTGGGGCCTTTTTCTTTTCCGATGTTGCAGATTTATAAGGCAAAGCCTCGCTTGAATTCTTGCTTTCTTTGAGGACTGGCCGCTTCAAGAGTTGGCGCTTTAAGATGTTCTTTGAAGTGATCATTCAAGCCTAGCTTTTCAATCATCTGAGCGGGCGATTCGTGATGATGGCGGTTGGTGGCGTTGATATCAGCGCCAAACTCAATCATCTTTTCAGCAATCGCAATATTTGTATTTGCCTTTTCATGGTTGTCTTCTTTTAAGTTGCGCTCAATTCTTTCCACGACTGTTACAAGGGGAGGGGCACTGAACTCTCCTGTGCTGTGATTGAAGTCGAACCCGTGCTCTCCCAACAACTCTGTCATTTCCGAACTGCTGCACCAGAAATCCAATCCGCGCCCGTGGAACTGAGGGCCTGAATCGATACTGCTTCCTTGATCGATCAAATATTGAACTTTTGAAAGGTCATTGTGCGCGACAGCTTGGACCAGCGGTGATTGCTCGTTTTCAAAGTCCAAGTCAGTCACATGGTTTTCGATCAAGTGCTCAAACACATCTCGATCCTGGATTTGGCAGGCGATTGGATATCTGCGCTCTTTTTCCAGCAATCTATAATTGATATCATAAAGGTTGTCATAGTCGTGAATGTAGTCGCCGTCAAGATGGTATTTGCCGTTCACGTCGGCTCCTCTTCTGATGAGCGAGTCGATAAGCTTCACATTGTAATCAGCCGCCTTTCCGCTTTCTCTTAGATCATTGACTTCTTGAACGTGATTGTTGAGCTGATACGTCAGATGATTCTGATCGAGTCTTTTAGCTCTCTCTGCGTCAGCCCCAAATTCGATCAAGATTTTTCGAGCGTCAGGATTGACTTCTGCATCTCGTAGGTATTCGCCGTTCTCGCCATTGGGATCGATTGATTTGGCGGCAATCATGTGGGTGAGAAAGTCTCTGTCAACATGAAGTGCTTTGATCTGACGCTCAATGATGCTGTTGCGTAGGTCGTTCATTTCCGGCGAGTAAGCCGAGCGGTCGAGGGGTAAGGGATTTCCAGAATCCATATGCTGCTGTCGAAGCTGTCTTTCAAGCACTTCAAAGCTTTTCATCTTGTCGTCGAGGCTTATTTCACCGGCTGAGGAGTTCAACCTTAAATTGCCCAGTGCGACGGCGCGTTCTTTCGCTGACGCTGAATTCTCTTCATCGTTAAAGAAGCTGTCTATACTTTTACTCATCGTTTGTTCTCCGTTTCAAGAAAAGGCGGATTGCCTCTTTTCACATTGAACGCGAATCCGTTTTTGTCAATGGTTTTTCTGTCGCCCATAAAAAAGCCCCCTTGTCGGGGGCAGTTGTGGTTCCTCTTTAAAAGACCACATCCCCACGAATGGGGCGGCGTCAACGGGAAAATAGGAGATAAAAAACCGTTGACTCTTTCAATCTAGATCAGGTTCAGTGATTGTCAATAGGCTCAGGCTTTCGAATCAGCATTAGAGCAGACAGATACAGAAAGCCAGCAGCAACAAGAAGAGACGTTCGCCAAGCCCCGCTCCCCACGGAGAACGCGACGCAGGTAAAAAAGGATGTGAGAACGAATCCAGGCCCCGAGTTGCCATAAATCCGGAACTTTGTGGGTGTTGAACGGAGCATATTGGCGCAGGCTGAGAGCCAAAAGATTGCTGCTACGGCTTTAAGAGCGATTCCCCACCACGTCCAGGGCATCCAGGCAAAGAACAATGCCGGACCCAGAAGCATCACGGTTGCTGTCCCTGCCGCCCACTGCCAACCAGGGCGTGTCGTTGAGGGAGGCTCAGCAGCGATAGGCTGACCGAGAGGAAGCTGATTCTTCTCTCGATTGTCCACAATTCGTGTGTCTATCAAGAAGCCTTGCTCGAAAGACAGGTGAATCTCTCGCTCGTAGACCATCGCAAAGCCCGCGTTTCGAAGCACCTCACCATCGTTGACAACGACTGTGCCCGTGAACCAGTGGGCTAGGATCAACCCTGGCCCAACTGCACGATACTTGCCTTGGACGTGCTTCAAGTAGAGTTCGTCGCCGTCCAGCTCCCAGGTTGCGACGTAGCCTCTCCAACAGGCGGTGCTGTTCCAGATGCCTTCCTCAACGGCGTCTGCTGCAACCTCTTCCAAAGCATGGGGTCTGTCGAAGGGGAGCGGTGGAGAGGTCAACATGCCCTTGGGCTGACCGTTCAAGATCAAAGTGTCCAGCACTTGCATAGTCATCGATGCGTCCTTTGCTGATGAACTCGCGGAACAGTTGTCCGCCAAGTTTAGCTGCGTTGAGGGCGTTACTTCGACAAATCCTGAAATAAGCTAACAGCCTAGAAGGCTCTGTAACGCTCGACACGCCGCGAAGCCAGTTCCAGTCACCGGGCATTGTCCCCCTTGCAGCAAAGGCCGCCTTGGACTACACTAGGCGCTTGGCCGGTGTAGCTCAGCTGGTAGAGCAATCCCCTCGTAAGGGATAGGCCGTAGGTTCAATTCCTATCACCGGCACCAAGAAAATGTGTGTAGCCTCAGGCGAAAGCCTGGGGCTTTTTTTTGGCCGATTGTAGCCGATAGTATTGAATCAACTGCACAAGGAAGTTTCGCATGGTCACAAGCTCTCAGAAATACTTCAAAGAAGTGATGGCGCAGATTGAAGCAGAGAGACAGCTTCGAGTTGCTCCCGATGAAGCGTTCGTCAGCTTGGACACCCATGAAGTGGACGATGACTGGCTGAAGGACAGCAGCACGACGGACGCTCACCGAAAGAACGCCATGGACCGATGGTTCATGGCCCGCTTCCGTCTCCCCGCTCAGGCTGGAATCGAATCGACTGACGGAAAGGGTGCCGTTGTCCCGGACGGAGGTCCGCAGGACGCTCACAAAGTTCTTCGTGAGCGTTTTGATGGTTTAGTAGACTCTGTTCTCATCGATAGTGTTGCCGAGGACATCACTGACGATTGGGGTGTGCTATGGGTGAAGACACCGCTGGCGCTCTACATCGCTGAAAATGATGCGGAGGTGGGTATGGAAGCAGACATGTTGTCTGTTCTAGACAGACGAGTAGGGCGTTTGCAGAAAATTGCGCAGATGAAAGGGGACGGCGTAACCGAAATTGCGGCGCGCAATTTGGTCTACGCTTCCATCATCTCCGCTTACGAATCATTTTTGTGGGAAACGCTGTTGTTCTGGGTAAACAACGACTCGCGCACAGTGCAGCGTCTCCTGTCTCGACATCCAGACTTTAAAAGTGCGGCGATGCCCTATCATAAGCTCTTGGATGTTTCAGACCCAATGGAAGCCGGTCGTCTCCTAATCAAGTCTTACTTGCAGCGCGTGATCTGGCATCAGCGAGATAAGGTTGCAGAGCTGTATGAAAAAGCGTTCTCGTTTAAAATGCCGGACGCCAGCATTCTGGATGATGCTTTGAAGATTCGGCACGATATTGTTCACCGCAGCGGACGTATCGTCGGTGGAGGCGAGCATGCAGTCACGCAGAAAGCGATTGGAAAGCTGTCAATTGACGTTTACGTGATTGCTAACCGCATTCAGTCCGAAGTCGGCGACGCGCTTGTAAAGCCAGGTGCATGATGAACTTCCAGATCCTTGCTCTCTCCACTGCCGAGATCGTCCAAACGACGTTCCCTGGTCGCGCCACTTTGACGCCCGCAGAGGTCGCCCTGGTGCTCTTCGGTATCGGCGACAAGAGCGGCGCACAGCGCGTCCGAGAGCGTTTGGATAAAGGCAGTCTGTTGCCGGGGTTGAAGAAGAGCGGAGGGCGCTGGCTTATCCCTGTGGCTTCGCTTGTCGCGAGCTTGGAAGCGCTGGAAAAGCCGGTATCAGTCATAGAAGAGGGCAGGAACAATCAAGGTCCTGTCTTCATTCCCATGCGTTCGGGGACTCATTTGAAACAAGGACGTTCGAGAGGCCGCATTGGGCATCGCCCAGGGATTCTTGCATTGCAGTCCCAAGAAGTCTGGGGGAAGGTATGGGAGAAGTATGATGTGCTGTCTCAGTTGAGAGAGCAGTTCGCGTTGTCTCAGCACCTCGATTCCACCATCACCAAGATCTCGGCGACAAGCTCGCAGAGCCCTGTAAAAACGGAACGCTTCTAAAAACTCGGGGGTGCAAGGGATGGCGCTTGAACATTGCATGGGGCCGGTGTGCTTCTTCCACCTGGACCCGGCTTCACCGAAGATCTTCGGATTTGCAGAACTGTTGGCGGGCCTGGCTCTGATCGTCGTCGCTTGGACAATTGCCGACTTCCGCTTCAAGTTCCGCATTGCCACAGCGCCGATTCCTGTCGTTCGTCTTTCATCGGTAGTTGTGCTCAGCGTCTCAGTCCTGGCACTTCTCACTGATCTATGGAGAGCAGAAGGTTGGTTGGTCCCAGGTGGCGGACCTTTAACGGCCTCTTCCTGGCAATTTGTGCTCGCGGCATTGTTCCTTCTGAGCTTCTTCGTATGGGTCTGGTATGCGGTCATTTCGCCACCAGCGCTCACTTCTCGAACGGGAAAGAAGATTCACCACCAACTCTTTGAAACGATCTCAAACGGCTCACCCCAAGAACTCGCGATTGTGGCCGACGAAGTTCGGAGGTATGCGAAAACGCTCGCTCAGCAGGCCACAAGACTAGACGAGGCTTACTTTGCGAGAACGCCAGAAGAACGACGCCGCTTGCCTCAGCTGGAATCGAGCGCCAACGACATTTACGGCATCCTTTCTGATCGACGGCTGTGTAGAGTCATCGTGAGAAGTTGCCCTGGCGCAGCCGTCGATCTGTTTGAAGCGGTGAGATCAACGTGGCGCTATCAGGTTCCCATTGGAACACTTGGGCGTTGCTTGATAGAAGAAGGAATTGCAGACAAAGAATCCGTTTTCTACACGGAAAATCGCACCAGGGCAGGAGGTTTTATCGTGTTCGAGCGTTCAATCATTCGAACGATGCTCAGCGATTACTCACTTCTGAAAGCGCAGCCCGATCTCCTTCGTGTCGATTTTGAAGCTACGAGAACTTGGTCTTCAAAAGAACTGCGATTGTATGCAGCGCTGGCTATCACTGCTTACAACGGGTTCTCGATGATGAGGTTGAACGAGCGCCCTACCGCCCTCGCCCCTGTCTTCTCTATCATGGGTGATGCAGCCGAGGGCCTGATATCTGTCACAGGAAGCGATGATGTTCTTAGCCATGAGAGCGTTGAAAAACTACGGGTCGTCATGCAATTTGTGGAGAGCGGCGTTGCAGCACTTCGCTGGCACGGTGTGTCGGAAACCGATGCGGCCGCGTCGCTAGACATGCTGGACGATTGGGTGAACCTGATCGTCGTCCAGGTGTTAAACGTGGCGGCGCTTCGAGTCGATTACTGGACAGCTTTGGATTTGACACAGATCGTCACTCAACGCACGTTTACCTCTCCTCAATTTGACAGTTGGGCAGGTAAGACGGTTCTGCAACGGGTTCGCCGCCGCCTCTTCGACATGCTTCAAGTCGATGGAGGACTAGCTGGGATGGGGGTGGCGAACGTGGTGCGCTTCTGCCTCACAGGAATCGCGGTCGATAGTTCCGGAAAGCTCCATGCTCCTCATTCCCGAGTGCTGTTCCTAGCGGTCAGAGGGTGGCTGACGCAGAATTTCCTGGCGTGGCACCGGCTGTCCCCCGTGCTTGCGCTGTCAGCGCTTCCGGAAGTCTGTGAGTTCGATCAGGTCAACCGCACAATTACACTCACCCAGTTCGCTTTGCTTAGAACTGCCACGCCGCAGGATCGTGTGATTCATTTGAGATGAGACACCTGCACTTGCGCGTTCCTAAAAGCCCCTTCATTGGGGCTTTTTTATTGCCTGTTCGTTGACAAATCCCTGGTCTGAAATAGCTTTAAAGAGTGGAATAACCCACTTTAAGATTGGAGGTTGTATATCAATGAAATCAATCAGCGCACTATTCTTAGCCCTTGCTTTAACCGGTCCCAGCTTCGCCCAGGCTTCCAACACGTCCGCTCGGGTCTACGGGAAGCAACAAGCGCTCTCGCAGCAGAACGTCAGGCTGGGAGAGGTTCTCCACGTTCAAGAAGTTCGCATTCAAGACCAGAGCTACCGCCTCAACACCGGCTCTGCGGTAGGGGCGTCCACGGGTTATTTGCTCAGCAAGAACCGCAGTGGGACCGAGAGGACGATAGCTGGGCTTGCAGGAGGTGCCATAGGCACTGCGGTGCAGCGACAAGTGACGAAGCGCAGAGCCGTGGAAATCTACATTCGCTTAGAAGGGAAGAGCGATATCTTTTCAGTCGTCCAAGACGATGACCAAGTGATTCGACCAGGGGATCATGTCTTTGTTTCAGGAAGAGGTAATCAGATGCGGGTGACTCCCCTGAGGTGATGGACTATGCGTTTTAAAAAAGACAAAGCCCCCAAATCGGGGCTTTTTTTATTCCTGGTCGTGTTGACCAATCAGTCGTCCAAGGCCCATTTGAGGCCGTCTGGATCGGATGAACTCGAAATATTCGCTACCGCCGAGCTTCTGACCCCTCTCAAAAGCAGGGGTTCCTTGAAGCATGGCAGAGTCCAAAGCGTAAGAGCCTGGGTCAGTGACTAGACCTTCCAGCAGAATTCGGTGGCACAGAGCAATGAACGTGATGAACTGCGAGTCATCCGGCAATTGAAGCTGAGTTGCCTGGGAGGCGGCGTCAAAGAAGCCAACCATATACCCTCTTACCTCTGGATCTTGCAGGCGCTCATGAAAGTTGTCGTAGCTCTTACACATCATGAGAGGCATGTAGAGCAGCGTTGCTGCATCCTTCGCAACATCTCCCGCTCTCGAATCGTTGATTTGGAACGGGTCTTTCTTCTTGAACCATCCGAACATTGGAGATGCCTTCCGTGGGTTTAGAGGATTCTCCCATGCCAGGCAGTTTCAGGCAATGAAGCCGTTTAAGGACGGAGTGATCTGGGTGATCCCGGTGATCTGGGATGAAAAACAAGCCCCCAGAACAACCCGCAAGCTTTGCCAGGCAGGCATCTTCGGTGTCTTGATCTGGGTGATCTGGGTGAAGAAAGCATTTCACCTTTCTCTATAACAATAATGCAGTATTTGGCCCTTTGCTTCGGGTTTTAATATGGCAATTTATATTCGATAATTAGTATTTGACCCGGATCACCCAGATCACTTCTTTAAAGAGCCTTGCATCATAAGGCTTTGCCCCGATCTGGGTATCTCTAATTTAACCCGGATCACCCGGATCACCCGAATTATTTATTGCCTAATCAATTGAGGTTCGGTGATATAAGTGAGAGGTACTTCTCAAATACAGCATAAGGCGCAGGAGACTGATGATAATGGAGTTGACTTATTAATTTAAAATTGTATTGTCAATACATGGCTAACAAATAATGGGGTTAAATAATGAATGAGCAATCAGATTTAAAGAGGGTCACCTTTCAGTTCCGTTTATCGCTGAACGATTTGGAGCGTTTCAATGAGCAAGCCAGGCGTGAAAACATCACTCTCTCCGAACTGGCGCGGCAGCTTCTTGAAGAGCGCGCAGCCAAATCGCAAGCATAAAAAACCCCCTCTGCAAAGGGGGTCTAAATACCACGTATTGAAAAGGAAAAACTATGAACTTACAGAATAAAAGTAGCATCGATTTTAATAATGTCAACTTCTTCAATGTAGGAGATCCGCTTTACGAGCAGTATGAGTCAGAGCGTCTCGCCACAGAGGCGAGTGCTGCGAGAGCAGAGGTTGCGCTCACTGTCTCTATGTCTGCCGAAGAAAATGCTGTCTCTGTGTCTGTCGAAGAGAAGACTAGCGCTGATGACGCGAAGACACTGGCGCAGTCCACAGGAAAGGCTCCGAAGAAATCCAAAAAAGATAAGCCGGACAGTGTTTCACTTCGTTTCGCCAACCACATTCTTTCCCAGAAAAACGAATTATGGGGCGGGCGCGTGGAAGAGGGCGGCACACTGATTCACAAATGGAACGGAAGCCACTTCTCCTTCGTGCCTGCGGAAGACGGCATGATGATGGTCAATCGATGGTTGTCTTTACACGTGCCAGAATCGGCGACTCGAAGAGCGGAGGAACACACCTGGAAATTCTTGGAAAGCCATCTTCGTTGGCGTGCTCCGATTGCTACGCCTGATCCGAAGAACGTCATCATCCCTTGTCGAAATGCTTACATTCACCTAGACGACCAAGGTGAAATCACAGTGCGAGCACCAGACCCTGCATTCGGTTTGACTCATTCGCTCAACATCACTTTTGGAGAACCCGGACAACCGTATCAGCACAGACCTTTGCCACAGAATTCCAAGTTCAAAGCATTCTTAGATGGTGCAGTCACATCTTCTGCGATGCGCGACTTCATTCAAGAGCAGTGCGCGATGCTTTTGCTTCCGCACAACTATCAGCTCGCCGTGTGGTGGTGGGGTGAGGGTGGAACGGGTAAATCGACGTTAGCTGAATTGATGTGTCTCTATCAATCTAATCCTGTTAGACCGATTCTGCACAACCTTGATCAGCGTTTTGGACTAGAAGTTATTTTAGGTGCATCGTTGCTGATGACCGACGAAGTGTCGAGTGGCAAATGGTGCGAGGAAACGTGGAAAAAAATCGTGACGCAAGGCGCTGTGAGTGTTGAACGAAAGGGCGTCAGCATCATCGGTGCCTATAAGAATCGCGCGAAGTGGCTCATCTGCTCCAACGACGCGCCTTTTGTCGTTGATAAGAGCAACGGTGTTTGGCGTCGAATGAGCGTAGTGAAGTGGAGCAACGTCGTTGACGATAGTAAGAAGAAACTCGACTACCATGAAGAACTTTTCAGAGAAGAAGGAGATGCAATCCTGTCCTGGATTTTGGAGGGCGCGCAGCGACTGATCAAAAGAGGGCGATTCCTGCCTGAAAAAGAATGGCCGGAGGAAGCAAGGGCGATGAAAGATGAGGTCAAAGTCGTTGCGAACAACATCAAGATGTGGATGCAAGAGGAAAAGGTTGAGAAGAGCGAGGGATTTGAAGATAAAGCGATGATCTATCAGCGCTACCTCAATTTCTGCCGACTCTTCCAGTCTGAGCCGCTGGATACCTCAATATTCTGGCGCAACATCAGTAGCTACATCCCAGGCTTTGAGCAGAAGCGAGTTCGGATGAAGGTAGGTGGTGTAAGTAGGCCAACTTACGTTGCGAACGTGAAATGGTGCACGAAAGAATATGTTGAGGAAGTGGAGTTTTCGTCGAATGACGATGATCCCAATAACGTCCCGTTCTAACCAATTGAGAATTCAGCGATGAGCAGCCAATAGAAAAGCCCCTCTAAACAAGGGGCTTTTTTCATGCCTGCTTGCCAAACCCTGTTCTTCTGTTAGTTGTTAAGCACTGTCCACATTTTTTTGAGGTGCTTTATGTTTAACGAAAAGAACGGCGCGTTTGAAGAGCGCGCAATGTCCTTGGAAGACGCATTGGAATCATTGGAGGTTGGAAGATCATACATCGCAAAAATGGAACGTGACGGAGTGCATTTCCTCAATGGTGACTTTTCCCACTTCTGGAACCAAGAACAAATGGTTGCGGAGCTAGAAGAAGAAGAGTTCATTAAACTTTTACTGTCCCATCTCCGCTCCGGCCAACAGATCATCTTGCTGAGAGAAGGAGACATTCGATGAGCCAGATGACCGATCACACAGAGAAAGTCGCCCAGCTCTTCATCGAGTTGATGCAGAAAGACTTGGCCCCGTTCCAACGCCCCTGGTCGCCTGGACAGCCCCGTCACACTGCGAACCTCGCGCCGGTCAACGGCACTTCGGGCCGGAACTACCATGGCGTCAACGCGCTCTACCTGCACATGCAACAGCTCTTCCAGGGCTACGAGTCGAATGCCTGGATGACGTTTAAGCAAGCTTCCGACCTGGGCGGGAAGGTCAACAAAGGACAGAAAGCCACACAGGTTGAGTTCTGGGACTGGCCCGACAAGAAGAACGAGCAAGAAGGGGACGCGGAGGAAGAAGCTACCCAAGGCCGCAAAGGCCCTCGCGTGTTCTACGCGAACGTGTTCAACGCCTCCCAAATCTCCGGCCTTCCAGAGCGCTTCTACGCCCCGCCTGCGGTGATGCCTGAGCAATGGAGGCATGAAGAAGCAGAACGCGTGCTGCGCGAATCCGGGGCCTCGATCAAGCATGACGGTGGGAATCAGGCGTTCTATCGACCGATGACAGACTCCATCCATTTGCCGCAGATCCAGCAGTTCAAAAGCGCTGACCTTTACTACGCGACAGCGCTGCACGAACTAGGGCACTGGACCGGGCATCCTTCGAGGCTCAATCGAACCTTCGGCACGTTTGGCGATGAGCGATACGCCCAGGAGGAATTGCGAGCGGAGATCTTTTCCTACATGTCCAGTCAGCGGCTTGACCTTCCGCACGAACCGGAGCGCCATGCGGGCTACGTCAAGTCGTGGATCAAGGTCGTTCAAGACGACCCGCGAGCGATCTTCAAAGCGTGTGCCGACGCCGAGCGCATCTGTAAATTCCTGGGCGTTGAGCAAGCCGTGGCGAAGCGAGAGGCGTTTCAGGTCGAAGAGAAGAGCAACGTGATTGAGTTCCCTGCACCCAAGGCAGTGAAGCGGAAGAGTCGGGGAATGGCGATGTAGTTGAACAGAGACAGATTTGTTTGCCTCTCTTCAACCCTTTACCTATTGAGACTTCAAGCCCAGCTGGAAGGCCTTGTGCTCCAACTCTTTGGCAGATTTCGCAGTGTTGACCGCGATATCCATGTCAAATCCAGCGCCGGACGGTGCGGTGCCAGTGGGACCGAACCCCAGCGCGCTGGACTGCTTCTGAGCAGCATCGCGACGCTGCGCCGAAGCCAAGCTTGCTTCCAACTGTTTGGCATTCTTCGCTATGAATGCACCCATTGCCCACACGCAACGTTCTTGCGTCGTCATTTTTGAAAAGCCGGTGTTCACTGTCGCAGCGTATTGAGCAATGAGCGGTGCCGAAGATTTTTGAAGCTCGCTCTGCGATATCGATGCAGTCAGCTGTCTCTGATACGCGCGAATCAGCTTTTTCTGTGCTTCATCAACGTGCCCGCCTTGGCTATCCCTCAGAAGCTTTTCTTGTTGTTGTGTGGAATGTGCTGCCACGCCTTGCGCGTTCCTCTTCAAGCCCTCCAATCGCGCCATGTGTGCGGAGAACTCAGGAAGCGCTTCGAGATCATCCTCCTGGCCAAAAACGTAGACGCTAACCATGGCGACTGCCCCAGCCGGAGCCCCGCAAAGAACGTCGTCCGGACTAGCCGTATAGACAGGATTGCTGCCTATCGTTGTCTGTTTTGAAAGAAGCAGGGCGTAACTTGCCGGAAGGGACTTCAATCCGTTTTGTTCTGCGTAATGATGAACTTGATTGCTGATGTTGCTATCGGCCTTCATCATCGTCGTCCAGAACATCAAAGCTGGCAGGCGGACCGGAGCAGGCTGCGCAGTGACATGAGTCGGCGCGGTGGTCAAGAGGCACGTCATAATCGCCGCATGAAAGGCGGCTCGGCTGATTTTTATGCTCACGCTGGTTCCCCATAGCAATAGGCCGGAGTTCGGCCTTCCCTGTTGCATGGTAGCACGCCCCTAAAAAGTGAAGTGACCCCCGAGACTTGGACGGTGGGGTCAGGCGGCTGCTTGGGCCTGTTCCCGGTACTTTACCGGGCTTAGCCCCTTCAATTTCAATCTGATTCGCTCTTGGTTGTAGTACTTGATGTACTCCACCAGCCCGGCCTCCAGGCTTTCGATGCTGTCAAAGCTGTTCAGGTAGAAGAACTCCGACTTCAGCGTCCCGAAGAAGCTTTCCATTGCCGCATTGTCCAAGCAGTTGCCACGTCGGGACATGCTTTGCTTCAACGAGTGCTTTTCCAGCATGTGCCGGTAGTTCTCATGCTGGTACTGCCAGCCCTGGTCGGAGTGGATCATTGGCCGCTCATCCGGCGAAAGCTTCTTGATGGCCTCCTCCAGCATCTGACCTACCAGATCGAACACAGGCTGGCGCTTGATCTGATAAGCCACGATTTCACCGTTGTAGAGGTCCATGATCGGCGACAGGTACAGCTTCATGCCTTGCACCTTGAACTCGGTGACGTCAGTCACCCACTTCTGGTTGGGCCGCTCGGCATGGAACTGGCGATTGAGGTCATTGCCAACCACAACATTGGCGGCCCCTTTGAAGGACCGGTAGCGCTTCACGCGTACCCGTGATTTCAGGCCCATCTCCCCCATCAGGCGCTGTACCCGCTTGTGATTGGTCCGATGGCCCTGATTGGCCAGTTCCAGCGTCACCGTGCGATACCCATAGCGCCCTTGGCTTTGATCGTAGATTGCCCGGATGCGCTCGCACAGGGCTGCCTCATCCTGATCCGGATGGGCCAGGACATGGTTCTGGTAATAGAACGTACTGCGTGACAGCTCTGCCGCTTCGAGCAGAAGCGACAGCGGATGAACCTGCCTCAATCCTTGGATGGCTTGCGCTTTGCGTCCTGCGCCGCCTGCTCTTCCCGGATCAAGGCATCGAGTTTTTTTAGGTAGTCGGTCTCCGCACGCAGATAGGCAACTTCCTTGAGCAGCTCATCGCGGCTCATTTCCTCAGGTGGCTTGGACGAACGGGTCTTTTTCATCGGCTTTCGGGGCGGCGGCGGAGGTGGTGCCAGCGCTTGGGCACCGCCTTGAGCATACAGGCGACGCCACCGACCCACCGCGCCGGCATCGCCAATTTGAAAGTAAGTGGTGGCCTCCCGCCCGGACATGCCGTCCTGGCCCATCTTCTTCAGGACAGCCAGCTTGAATGCGAGGTCATAGGACTGGGACTGGCGATGAAATCCCCGCCAACCATGCAGCCGATAGGTCGCCACCCAGCGCCTGACCGTGGAGAACTCCAGGCCGTAGCGACGAGCAACGGCTTTGACCGATGTGGAGGTCTTGCAGGCCTGTTTGGCGACCTGCAGTTTGAAACGCGCGTCGTATCTGTTCATGTATCCCTCGGGGTCGGATCTGATGTCCAACTCCCGGGGGTCACTTCAAAAGGAGGTGGCCTGCTTTGTCGTCTCGAAAAAGTTTAATGAGCGCCTGGGTTGCGTGATTGCACTTCCGATCTATATTTAAAGTTCAACCTTTAAAATATGGAGGCATTTATGAGTAGTGCGACTACCCAAAAAGAACATCGAAAGACCGCTCCGCCCTTGTTGGACAAATCCCGAATCTCGGAATTCAAGACGAAATCCGCTGCGATCAGGGCTTGGGACTTGATCGAGAAAGAAGACCGTCTGCCATCGATTCGTGCAGCCGTGTTGTTCGAAGCAAGACAGAAGCCAGAGGAATACCCTGACGACCGCCCGAAAGGCGAGATCAACGAAGAAGGTATATGGATTCCAGACTCGGCTGAAATGAGTGAAGAGGAACGATTGTCGCTCACGGCTCCCACGCTCGACACCCCTAAGGCCTATTTTTACTCTTGCTTGTCGATTCATCACTGCGCGCTGCGCTATCAAAGCTCCGTCATCGATGTGAGAGCCATTCAACTCATCGCATCACTCTTGAATGTTTCATTGGAGCAAAGCGCTTCGCGAGTTCACCAAGAGATCTCCAAGCTCACCCGCGTTCTTTAAAGCGGAATAATTTCACACTTTTGCAGAAAGACGGGTTGACGCCCGTCCTTTCTGTTTTAAGTTCAAAGAAGGAAGCGAATTTTCCGCTTCCTTCTTCCATCCCACACAAAAGGAGTCACTCATGTTCAGTTTAATTCGCGCAGCCGCGTGCTGCGCCACTCTTTTATTCGTTCTCTATCATCCCAAACTTGCGTTCAAAGACCGAGCCTTCCAGGCACTCGACACGATAGCGATCAGCATCGCTGAGATCACTGGTCAACAAGTCAGGTCGCCCACTTCCTACAAAAGAGTCAAAGCTGCTGCCGATGCGGGCGAAGACTTCTACGAAGCCATGATTTCGGGCAGAGCATACGAGACGCAATGAAAAAGGGGCCGAAGCCCCTTCCTGATCAGAACGATTCCGCTCCTCTCAACTTCTTGTCCCGCTCGCGCATCTGAGCGTTTGACGCGTCAGAGCGGAAGATGATCAGTCCTTGCTCATGGTTGAGCATGCCGACGTATTGGATCGAGATGCCTTGAAGCGCCCAAAATGCTTCAACACTGTCGTAGCGAGCGCCAAACCCGTTCTGCAACCTCTCAACGTTGGTAGACGTGGGCTGACCCCACTTCGCAGCCAACAGTTCATAGATCTCTTGCTGACGGTCAACGCCCTGCGTTTCAAGCGTCACGTCTTCGATCTTACCAACCATCGTTGTGACTTTGCCCACGTGGTAGATGCCGTCCGGAATGGCTTTCCGGCCGAAATTGACCTCAACCGACGTGTTTTGCGGCATCTCGCCAAGGTCAAGCTTCAACTTGCCGCCCTGGTCGAAGATGCTGGCTTGCCAGCACGGGGTGTTGGTCGGCTCATACTTGTATCGAATCGAACCAAACGCTCGCTCTTTCTCGCACTCTTGAAGGTTCGCAGCTTGTCCAAGCTCGATGCCGCCAATTTGCTTCGAAGGAAGCTCTTTAACCGGAGTCGGCTGAGGTTGCTGCGAAGCATCAGTGGTTGTTTCGTTCTGCTGATTGCACGCACAGAGAGCGAGAGCCAGAAAGAGTGGGGAGAGTCTTTTCACTGTGTAGTCCATTACGATGCCGTTAGATAGAACGCATTTCACACCAGGGGCTTCGGGATAGCAAGCCACAAAAAAGGGAGCCGAAGCTCCCTTTGGGTTGCATTTCCATGCCATTTCCTCAGTCAAGAATGATGCTCATGCCCACCCCACCCATAGGCTTGGTTCCGTTGCCGCCGAAGCTAAGCCCCGCTGAGAAGCTCACTTTTTCGCTTGTGCGAACGCGGTAGCCTACCGCCATCGCCGACGCTCCACCGTTAAAGCCCACTCCGGCTTGGATGGCTACCTTGCCGACCGGCAAGCCTGCACCAGAAGCAGCCATCATGCTCATTGCGGCAGTCTGAGCACCCAAGCCGTTCAACCTCTTTTCGATGCCGTCAAAGCGGCGATTCGTCGCTTCCCATTTGTCGTTCAGTTCGTTTCTGAGATCGTAGATCTGTCCGCCGTTGACTGCATCTTGCGAACCTTGTTCGATGCGGCCAGCCGCCACGTTTGACACTCGTTGATTGCCCGCATCGATGCCGTTAGCTGTCAACGATGGACCATCTTTAACCGTCACACCGCCGTTGGAAACGGTGGTAGCGCCCACTTTTACGCTGCCTTGTTCCGACAGCTCCACGTTGTCAGTCAGTGCGACAGACTGAGTTCCGTCTTCGCTCTCAGTGACTTCAACGTTGTTTCCGGCAGTCACCTTGCTTCCGGCACCACCGCTCATGCCGTCTTGACCGTCTTTTCCTGGTTGACCGTTCTCACCAGCAGCACCGGCAACGCCAGGATCTCCCTTGTCTCCTTTGTCACCCTTTAAGCTGGCGAGCCATTCGCGTTCGGTGCCTTCATAGCCGTATTGCTGCGCAAGCTCATACGCTGAGTAGCCGTCTTGTCCGGCACCACCGTTACCTGCTCTCTCGATTCGTTCGTCCAGGTTGTCCAGTGCACTGCTGATCGTTGTGTGTGTGCTGTTGTCTCTGAAATACCACGTGGGTGTGACCAGGTTTCCGTTCTCAAAGCGTGTTCCGCCACCAATGATTCGCGCCACCCCCGTGAGCTGACCCATGGCTGCGGCGTCGGTGTCTCTGATGCCGTTCGCAATGTTCGTCAGTCGAGTGTCGCCAAACGCGGTGGTCTTCGACTCCACGCACATCGCACCGGAACCGATGGCAGTGCAGTCGTCAGCAGTAGCGGTTGCGCCTGAACCCAACGCTATACTGCGGTTCCCTTGAATGCCAGCGTTGTAGCCAATGGCGACGCCGTTTTTGATCTGACCGCTCGCATTGTTCGTGTAAATGCTGCTTCCGACGAAGACGGAATCCGACGCAGAAACGCCGTTGGCATCGATTATATTCTTGTTGCCCACCACAACGTTGTTGCTTCCCTTGACGCTGTTGTCGTTGCCTAGCATTGCGGTTGAAACGCTTGTGGCTGCTCCATCATTGTCGGATGTGATGACGTTGCGATTTCCGTAAATATTTGGATCATCCATCAAGCTATTCGTCATGATCGTCTTATTGTCGTTACCGACGATATTTCCCCGCACATCCCTGTTTCGATTGCCGAGCACGTTTGCCCCCGTCGCATTGTTCTCGTTTCCAAGAATGTTGACGTTATCTGCTAGACCAACAGATTGTGTTCCGATGATGTTGCCATTACTGCCGTAGCTCTGGCTAGAATTCGTCCCAATAACGACGCCATTATTCGACTTGACGTTTTTTCCGATGGCTATACCGCCATTCTGCGCGCAAATGATATCGCTCTTGGCATTTGTTCCGATAGAGATACCGTCCTGGCACGCTCGCACGTCTTCACCAATTTCGATGGGCTCTGCTGCGTTCGCCGCAGACATGGACAAAAGGATCGCCAAAGCGATGCCAGACAACGCTAATTTGTTTTTCATTGATTGCTCCTGTTTTTTGATGGACATTCTTTATTTCTAGCACTGAATTCCAATTTGGCAAGAGCACTCAAAGCCGGTTTGGCGGTAAGTGATTAAAGGGCGGTTTGGCGTGCTGCGCACCGATCAGCGAACACGGTAAAGAAGGCGAATTCCGCCGTTGATCACAGTGCCGTCTGAGGTTCCGAAGGTTCGGAAATCGATGTCCACCAGTTTTCCGTTGAAGTTCAGCGTTCGGATTTCCGAATAGTTGATGGAGTTGCCTGGGCTCGGCGTATTCCCGTTTGCGGCTTGGTAGAAGCCCTGGGTGACCCCGTTGAAAGTGAAGCTCACGTTTGCCCATGCACGCACGGGACCATAGCTTTGGGGCCAGTCGCTCGACACACTCGCCAGCGTTGTCCAATCCGCGTTCTGAGCCAAAACCAAGCCTTCCTGGATGGTTCGAGTCGTGTTTGTGTTCGAAATGAAGAGCTTGCCGTTGGCAACGGTCAGGCCTTCCGCGCGGCACGCGCTCTCATCTTTTGAGAGCACTTCGCCGGTCTCGACCCAAACCCACTCGGTGTAGGAAGGCGAGGGTAGAGTGGTCTGGCCTGCTGGGCAGTCATAGGAGACGTTCCGTGTTCCTTTCAGCCGCGTCTGATACGTCATCGAACCGGTCATGCCGGGCGGGCATGAGCCGCTTCTGTTCACCGTCTGATATGACTCTTCCTGGGCGCTTCCTGGGCAGCTTTGACAGCTGCTTCTGTCCGCTTCCCAGCTGGTCCACACGGGTTGGCCCCATGCCTCGGGACAGGTTTTCTGACGCGTAGCGGTTGCCTTTCCATAGCTGCCACTAAGGCAGGCCGCTGACTGAGACTCAAACGAAGCGCTGCAAAGCGCTGGGGGCGCAGGAGGAACGTCGGGAAGAGGAACCACTATGGGAAGTGTTGGCACAACCGGAGTCGGGCTTGGAGCGACGGGTAGGGCGCAAGAGCCAATCAGAGACCAACATTGGGGAAAGACAGTGGCTTCCCAGACTTGGTTGCTAACGCCTGGGCACGACGGCAGGGCTGGCTTGGGGCCGCAGCTTGGAACGTAAGGGTGAACCGGTGTGGCTTCCTGTCCACCCGCCGTTGCCCCAGGAGCAGCGAGGCCGGGGCCCTGAGGTGGGTTCTTCTCTGTCTGATCAGCTTGCGGAAGATTGAGCGGCGATGCGATGAACTGCCCGATATTCTCATTGTGATAGACAAAGCTCACAACGCGAGCGCTCGCACATGCTTTCGTCAATGCAGGAACATCCAACCGATCGTTGTTGTTCTTGACGATGCTTGTGCCGTCGATCACGACATCGTAAGTATTGCTCGCGTTGGCAGAGACGAAATCTGAGCAGCTCGCAGCGCTGACGCTCGTGTAGTCGAGGGTAAAAGCGTCTCCGAAATGGCGGATGCCGAAAGGCTGTGCATCAACCACGCCTCCCCACGCATTTCTGATTTTGCCGTCCTGGATTTGCTCCGACTTGATGAAGCGCTCTTCTATTAGACGCTCGCTGCTAACGCCTTCGTAGCTTCCAATAACGCCAAAGGCTTGCTGGATTTCGCTAGACAGATTGTTGAGTCGCTCGCTCTCCGCGCGCGTCTGTGCGCGCGCTTTAACCGGCTGGTAGAGCACGAATGCGACAGCGCCCATGGCACTAACGATACCTGCTGCAATGAGCAGTTCCGTCAGTGAATACCCTTCTTGTCTTTTCATTCGCGCGCTCCTTTTCTCTTGGCTTTCTTTGATTGAAAGCGATTCAGGCAAGAGCGCAAGGAGAATGTTTTGACTAAACAGAAAAATTGAGAAATATCTCTCGTTTTTCAAGCTAGACAGATTTCAGTCGTCTGTTTAACTGAATTTATGGGTAGTGCGACTACTCATAAACAAATATTAAAACAGGAGACGATTTATGAAGTTGGAACATTTATACAGAAACGAAGCCGCATTCTCTCTCGAAGACAACGCTTTTGCGTTCTTCAAGCAATCGCAGAAGTCGAAGCGCGATGAACGTAGGAGCTTGAAGCAGCGCTATGACCGAAAAGCGCCTAGGGAAAACCCTTTGGATGCACTGGTGCAGGGGGTATGGGAATGAACTACTCATATCTGCTACTGCCTGCTGTGCAGGCCAAAAAGTTAGACGTGGTGAAAGCAGCGATTGGAACTGCCGTTTTCCACCAGCCCAAGCACGACTTCATCAACGACGCCGACTCACGAGGCATCACCGCCCTGGCGCTTGCAAGCCTGTTATGGAGCCAAGAGTCGGATGCAGAGACACGCCAAGAACTGGATGCCATTGCGGCGTTCTTGTTGGACTTTAAAGCGAACCCGTTTCAAGAGGTCGGCGTGACCCTAGTCAGACGCTACCACGCGTGGACCGGACGAAAAGAGTTCGAAAGACGCTCAGGAAAGACCATCGCTGAACTGTGCTGCGGCAAAGTTCCTCCCTCATTGAAGGCACACATTAGAGCCGACGCGGAGCGCGTTCCGGTCCCAGGTAAACGCATCAATGAAGAGCAAAAGGAGGCAGCGTGATGTTCTTAGTCCTCTACGTCTTCGCTGTCATTGCAGCGCTATTGCTCGGCTCTATTCAATTCACCAACAACAAAAATAAGGATAAACAATGATGAAATTCAAAGAAAAGCTTGTCGAGATTCTCACTCAGGCGGCATCTATTGCGATAGGTCTTATTCTCTTTGTCGCATTTGTGATCGGCGTCCCCCTTGCCATGTTTTCAATGGCGGTGTTGGTCGTTCTGTGTCGATACGTCCTGATTTGGCACCAGGAAGTTTTAAGGATGGGTTTGATGGTTGGTCTTGCCCTTGGGTTGTTAGCATTCTTCGTTTTTGTGTTTCATTCAGTTCTGAGTGCCTCTAAAAAGGAGAATGAAAATAAAGGAGGTGACTCATGACCGTTCGCTTATGCCTCCTGTCGGGCAAGGGTGGGGTAGGGCGCACTACCCTTAGCCTGGCTCTTTCAAGTTACTTCGCTGGAATCGAGAAGAAGCGCGTTCTCCTAATCGACCGAGATTCCCAAGGCAGCGCCTTGGCTTGGTCAGCCTTGGCTGACGAAACGCCATTTACTGTCGCTCGCTCTCGAAGCAAAGGCTTCGCAGTGGAAATCATCGACACACCCCCGCGCCTCAATGACAACGAAGTCCTCCCAGAAGCTGATCTCTACATCGTCCCCACCGCCTTGGATGCCGTCTCTTATGTTGTGTTCTTGCGCACGATTGACCTCTTAAAGAGGAAAAAGAAGCGCTTCATCGTCGTTGCGAACAGGGTCAACAAAGCGAGAGCAGAGCATAGGGAACGGCTGTCCAGCACCGAGTTGAAAGGCGCTGTTGTCATCCCGGACAGAGCCGGGTTTTCCCGCGCGTATGCCGAAGGAAAAACGATCTATCAGATCAAAGGGAGGGGTGTTCGGCATGTTCAGTTCGACACGCTCTCTATCGTCAAAAAAATCAAATCGGAGGTGAACTTATGAAAAAAATGAAAGACCTGTCTGCCGCGCTCAACGTCGTGCATCAAAGCAGACATGAAGCAGTGATTCATGAAAGCCTGGAAGACGTGTTGCCTAGCGACAAGGTTGGGGCAGGGGACGAACCAGGGCGGGAGACGTATTTCCAGTTCGAAGAGGGCGCTCTGTCTCGTAGGAACAAACAGACGGGCCGTAGGGTCCATCTACTTCTGGGGATGCCAGGGGATTTGGCCTCAAAACCCTCTCTGCATGATTACCGAACAGATGAAGGCAAGCGTGCCAATCGGATGATGATGACGGTGCCCCCAAAGTTGAGGGAACAGTTCCGAAAGCTGACCGGCGCTGAGTTCGACTACGAGGTGCCCATTGCAACTTCGATCATTGCTCTTGCGTCTTATGCCGCTCAACGGCTTATGGATGAACGCAAGTGCTTGACGGTAAAGGCTTGGGAGGACGAAAGGAAGAGCCAAAGGCAGCTTTATAGGCGAGTCGTGAAGAAGCGGAATGGACGAAATTGATGAAGGATCTAATTCTTATGGAAAAGGGCTTGCTAAAAATTGCGGGTCCTTTTAGGATCGATTCCACACCATCAACCGCTGAAATTGGAGCAATAGAAATGGCAGAAAAGAAGACCAATCTCGACAATCTCGCAGCTCAGAAGCAGAAGCTTCTGGAAGAACTGCGCAAGATCGAGGAACAGGAAAACAAGGAACGTCAAGCAGAGGCCGAAAGCGCCCACAGCAACATCGTGAGCCTGTTGGAAGATTTCGCTGAGTTCTTCGATTCGCGTCAGCGCGCTGAAATCGCGCGTTACGTGGTATCCGGTTCCACTCGTGGTCGTAAGTCCGTCAGCAATCAGGGCAGCAAGGGTCCTGTGGCTGCAAAGTTCAAGCTGCCGAATGGCGAGACTTGGAGCGGGCGCGGT
The DNA here is from genome assembly GCF_032025605.1 of Stenotrophomonas maltophilia group sp. msm4. Classification (NCBI taxonomy): domain Bacteria; kingdom Pseudomonadati; phylum Pseudomonadota; class Gammaproteobacteria; order Lysobacterales; family Lysobacteraceae; genus Stenotrophomonas; species Stenotrophomonas maltophilia group sp. msm4. The sequence goes on from NZ_JAVSKK010000001.1 coordinate 108,983, forward strand.
CGCACTCCCACGGCATTCGTAGAATGGGAAAAGTCTGACGCGGCGAAGAAGTGGCGCGAAGCGAACCCGGAGCAGAAGTGGCCGGCTGCATAAGCTGGAAAAGCAGCTTAGCCATGGTAAGCCCACCGAAAGGTGGGCTTTTTTTGTGCATCAAAAGGAGCGCTAAGAGCAAAGGCCTGGACCGCTGCTCCGATTGCGCCTGCGGCGCGGCTCCGGCCTTAATCGTGGGTAGTCTACCTACCCATAACGGAACTATTTCACGGATTTTCTTTTTAGTCGAAAAGTGCCTCTTGCGGCTTCTTCTTCGCGTTTTAAGGTCTAGGTATGAGATGAATTTTCATCTCTACCCTTAAAAACCGGAGAACACTATGAACACCACTACTTTCGCACTCAACGTTGCCGATAACTTTTGGCCCCATTTTGCAGACGCTCTGATGTTCGCTTTTATAGCGATTTCAGCCCTCACGCTGCTCATCGTGCTCTACAAAGACGGCTCCCATAAGAGGCTCTCTCAGGGCTTCCTAAAAGCCCGCGAAGTGTCCTCCATGATTCGTCCTGGACAACGTTACGAAGGCACTGACCATAGCGTGCACTACATCGCAACAGACCGCCGAAGGCCGTTTTTAGTGGTCACTAAGCACGCTGAATTCCTATGCGACTTTGACCGCCTTGCTCGTTTTTACGCAGGCGAGAGGTTCTTCTTATGAAGCAAGTAAAGGAGAACGCATATTCACGGTCAGATGCGTCGGCCCAAGAGTTCACCGAGATCTTGGGCTCAGTCAGAGTGCACCCAGCTCTGAATAGAGAGCTAAGGGAGTGGGCGATTGGTAGAGGGGTGAGGGTCACGACGCTTCTGCGGCGCATCATGATTCGATACCTCGACTTAGATGCTTAGGAAATGATGTTGGAACTGGAAGACGTGGAAGTTCGCGGATTGACCCATGCCGCCACATTGCCACCTATCTACATCACTGCCGATGCAAAAGGTTCTTTCGATCAGAGAGCAGACGAATTAGGCGTAGAAAGACTAGCTCTATGGCGCAACATCCTGGAAGCAGCCGCAAAACAAAGAAGGAGAGGAGCGGAGAGCTAAGAAATGAAGCGCCAGAAGCGAGCCCCACGTTGGGGCTTTTTTTGCGGCAGGAATATTGTGAACTATTCCCGGTTTTACGTTTTAGTCAAATTCGGTCGCGCCATCGCTATTGCCAAATCGACCTTCTGATTTAAATTAATTACAAGGAAGTCATTTTAACGCTTCCTCCTTCAATCTTACAAAAAAAACACGGAGCAGAACACATGAACGCGATTGCACAACAAACATCTTCCAAGCACTACGTCAGCGAAAGAAAAATTATCAGCGATTTGCACGTGTTGTTCAACGCTTCATCAGCGGGAGGCGCACGAGTTTCAGACAAGGCAGTGGTATACAGCGCAGAAGCCTTCGCAGACTTCTTCGACTACCGCGCATTCGGAGACATGCATCAAGCCGTTTACAGTCAAGAGCTGGAAGGCGTGCAGATCTTCAAAGGCTTGCAAATGGGTAAATACCGATTCTTCTACGTCTCACGAGACAGCAACGCGGTCTATGGCTTCTACTCTGCTCACGACAAGTTCTTTCAAGAACTCATGCGTGAGGAAAGAGCGCTGAACAACCACTACTTCCTCGAAGAGCGTGCCGCATGACCGCTCTTTTCCAAGAAATGCCAATCCAGCGACTGAGTTGCTCGCTCCCTAGTGTCCGACTACACGCCGACCTGGACGCCGAGCTGAGGGCACTGGCAGCGCTTCAACAGAAGCCATTGGTTCAAGTCATGCGCAACATTCTCTATCACTACTTGCAGGTGGAGGAAGAATTGATGCGATTGGAAATCGAAGATGCTCCCGTTCGACACTCTGCCAAGACTGACCAGGTGATGAGCCAGAAGGTTAGCGTGACAAAGGAAGTCAAAGGCGCTTTTATTCAGCGTGCCCAGGTTCTCTACCTTCCACAGACAACAATGCTACGAATGATTTTTGAAGCCGGGGTGGAGCGGTGGAAGCGAACGCTATGAAGACCATGCAAAGCGCCAAAAGAATGAGAGCACCTTGCGGTGCTCTCTTAGGTGTCATCACTGAGCAACAGCGACGTTGGGTTCGGGATCTTCAAAGACCGCACTCGGTATGATGGTTTTGCCTTCGACCAGATCGCTACCGATCTCGATAAAGCCCTCAATGACCGGGTCGCTATACTTCCTCAGATCCGGAAACATCGCGCGCATCTGGCTAGGGGTCACTCCTGCATCAGCACCATTTTTCAACGTGCTGAATCCAGACACGAGACGAGCAGTCCCGTTGGGTGAAGAAAGGACAGATTTTGCTGCATTCAAGTAAGTCTTGACGTATTCCTTATCAGACATAAATCCCCCGTTATAGGTTGATCGTGTGGGTGGTTGAATTTGCCGGACGGCTTCGTTGATATTGGGGCGGAACGCACAAATTCAAGGGGCGGTGTTGAACCGTTTACTTACCGACTCCTCAGTCGATGTCTTAGCAACGCCAGTTCTACATCCACCCGCCCCAGCGTCGTCAGCTGATCTGCATCCCTAAGCATCAGCATCTGTTGCCGCTGGCGCTTGCTAATTCCCCGCATTGGCGTCTTCTTCTTAGCGCGCTTCAACCCAGCCAAGGAGCTACTTGTGGGTAGTCCAACTACCCAACAATTCAGGCTCGCAAGCACGCCCTTTGCTCTTTCCAGGTGTTGCACCGGCACACGCACCCTCACTTCACCAGCCCGTTCCTCAACGACCCCTGCGAACTGGCTTCGCAAGACAGCCAAGGTGGCTCCGCGCCCGTGTTGTTCCCTATCGAAGATCAAGGTTCCCTCTTCGACCCTCACTCTCACTCGCGGGCTCTTCCAACGCTCTTCCAGCGCCTTTCTGACCGCCTTTCTGTGCGCTGAGTAAGCCACCGGCAGTTGATGGTTCTGGGCTTGCTCAGCGGCTTCCAGGCGCTTCACCAGCAACGCAGGCAAGTTCTTCGGAACTACTCGATGAAAGGGCGTAGCGAGCCAGCCCATCAGGTCTGACTGACTCTTGCTTCCGAGGCACTCGTTACACGCGAGAACAATGCCCGCGTCCTTTGACCCGCCAACCTGCACAGGGATGAGCAGAGAGCTTTTCGCTCTTCCAGGAAGCGGCTCATCGCAATACGCACACAAGCCTCTTTGTTGCTCTCTTAAACTTCGTCTAATCCAGGTCTTTGCCATCGCGCTTCTCCAATTAATCTGTTCTATTAATTAATTGGTAGCACGTAAGTCTATTCTGACAAGAGCAAAAGACAGAAAAAGCGGCTAAAAGCAAAAGGCTGGGAGCTTGCGCTACGTTGCGCCTGCGGCGCGGCTTCGCGCTTTTACGAGCTTATTAAACTTTTTCAGTCCAACCCATGCTTATCGCTAGCACTCTTTTACCCGAACTCAAAAGCGTGAATTATTTCCGCTTTTGAATTCTCGTGTCCTTTTGCTCTTGTCAACTCTCAAATCCGATCTACTCTCAAAGAACACGACTCATTTGAGCCACAACCTAAAACACAAGGAGAGTTATGGAAAGAAATATACAACCCAAAGATGAGAAATTAAACCGCGTGGCTCCAAATCCTCGCGTCAGCTTTCAACTCAACGAAGATCTTCGCGATTGGAGCGCAGAAGCCGAGTGCCGCAAAGCAAAGCTGCAACGACAAATCATTCAGCACTATTTGAACAACTTCGATGACGAAGAACTTCGGCTTGAATTGCATTTGGCTGAATCGAAAGAGTCTTACGAAGATGACCAGAATCAGACTGGCGCATGGTTGCAAATGACGCGGATCTCGAAAGAAGACCAGGCTGCAATTCGCTTGCGCGCGGATGCGCTTGATCTTTCGAGAACCAATATGGTTCGGCTGATGATGCAAGCCGCCGTCAAGCGTTGGAAAGAGCAGAGCGAGAGCAGCTCAATTTTTTGACAACAATAGGAGAATGACATGAGAGACATTACCAAACGCCCTAAACCCCCAGTCATGGCCGAAATCAAACGCCGCCTTTCCGTCTGTCTGCCGCTTGCTCTCGTTCGAATCCTGAACGAAGAACAAAACCGAGTCGAGATTGCTGTCAAAGACGCGCTCAACCAACTCGATTCCAGCCTTGGGCTCGAATCGGTGCAACTCGATAGCTCTGAACGCTTCGCAATCAAGCAAGAGCCAATCGTCATCGCGAAAGAGAACGAAGGCAGCTACTTCGTTCGCGATGCGTGCTCCATTTATGCCGATAAGACAAGAGTATCAGGCGTTGAAGAAATTGTTCTTTACCTGATGTTCTCCAAGCTCAGAATCTTTGCGCCCGATTTGGCGGCGGACATTCGAATGTTTGAGCGAAAAAGGCTGACTAAGAAAGAGTGTATGTTGCTGTCTGAGCGTCAAAGTCAGCTGGAAACGGAGCTGCGATACATCCGTCAGCGGCTAGCCCAGTAGAAAGGAGAAGGCATGAAATGCCTTGACTGAGAAGCCCCGCATTAGGGGCTTTTTTATTGGGTGAAGGGAAGTGGTTTGGAAAAGTTTAATAAGCACTTCTTCACTCAAATCTGTGAATTATTCCCACTTCTGATGGTTAGTCATTTCTTCCGTCTTGCCATTTCCACTTTTTCTAATAACTTTTAATTAAGAGTCTCGTGTCAATTGAGTCTCGTTCAATCCACTGAAAAAAGGAACAACATCATGAGAAATATCATTGCATCCCAAAAATTAACAGAATCCCAAACAATCGTTATCGTTGAGATGGTTTTAAAGAAGAATCGATGGGCGGGCAGGCGAGGGGCTGTCAAGCTCCTGGTCACTGATCAAGAAGGCATCGACAACTTGTATGAGGTGGAAAAGATTATCGGTAATCCGCACTGCCTTGAAATTGACTCGTTCTGCTTCGACTTGGAAAAGGTCGGCCCTGGAAGCGAATACAATGAAAAACTCGCTGAGATGGAGGCTCAGCTTGAAGAGATCATCTCAATGCAGGCTAGGGAGAACCACGAACTGAAAAAATTCGGTCAACGCAGTGGATACGATTCACAATTGGCGTATAGGAGATTGAGTGTGGCTGATATGGTGGTGCTGTTGTTAAAGAAAGGCGCTTTTAAAAAACTGGCGTCTGAAAGCATGAGGGGTCACTTATGAAAAGGCACTCACTCAGCATCGTCAAAGAGCTGGTCATCGCGCATCCCGAATTCTCAGCTCAGACCTTTGTTCTCAGCTATCTTCCACACCAAGGCGTCGTCTTTAAGGAATACGACAGTGTGAGCGAAGCAGTTGAAGAGATGGTCTATGAAGAGACAAAGCGCGTCATTCAGACGAGCCAGTCAAAAGTAGCAGTTCTGGTCGAACGCAATACAGGCGACCACCTGGTAACCGACGAGGAACTCTTAGAAGCGTTCGATGCGTTTGCTGATTACAGCCAAAAATTCGGTCGGAAAGAGATTGAGACGGTGGTCAATTTTGCTTTCCAGATTATGAACGGAGATTACAAAAACGTTTGGGAATAGAGCTTTTGCAGTCGAGCTAATATATAATAGAGTCTCACCCAAACGTAAGGAGTAATAATGAAGAAGTATCCGCCCTCAGCGACACTGGAAATTGGAAGTGAGATCTGGAAGGAAGCCCGCATTTGGGAAGAGCATGAAAGGATCAGGCTCTCTATTCCGCAAGGGAAGATCGAAAAACCCACGGGTCGTAAAATGTAATACGAGGAGCAGCCATGTTTAGCTCCAAGCAAAGCCTCCCAATTTGGGAGGCTTTTTCTTTGGGCGACGCCCTGGGCGCTTCGCACTTTTGACTGGCCCATCTGTCAGATTTTTCTGACACCATCTCGCTTTCACTTCTCGTTTACAATCCTTCCTATTGAGCTAGGACAGGGGGCGCTCGTGCGGTGGAAAGCATGGATAGCAGCAGTAGCCAGCATCGGACTACTTGGGAGTTGTCAGACGCAAGACGGTGGTGCCTGGGCAATCGCTTGGGATGTGTCCGCCCTTGCCGACTGGGCAGGAATTGCAGGCTTCGCCATAGGCATCAAGGTTTGGTTCACTACCCGTGCTCTGAACCAAAGATTTTTAAAAATTGCCCGCATTCCTGAACTGCTTCGAGACTTGACCGCCCTGGACAAGAAGCTTCTCACTGCCGTCCAGGCGAACAGCTTGGAAGACGTAGGAGCCATTGCGTCCCAGCTCAACTCCTCTCTGGAAAGCGTATCTGGGAAGGTCGGTTTGTGGCAGAAAGTGGATGTCTGGCGTCTCAGACGAAAGCTGACATCGATACGGTCGGGCGCACCCATTGATAGAGCATACGCGAGACATATCTGGGATGAACTCCAAGGTGTCATCAAGACTTTGGAACACATCAAAAATGAAAATAAATGGGTGAACTGACGTGAATCTTTCAAAAGATGTTGAACGGCTGATTGACAACATGATCTGGGAGACCGCAGAAGGCAAGGTCGATTGGCATTTCTCAGAGCCGCCAAGAGTTCTTACTGAGGGGACTGATTTCCTTATCCCGTCTTACGTCACATGTAAGTATAAGGATAAGCAAAAAATTGCAGTCTATGAGCGCCGATTCAAGCATTTCACAGATGTGGACGAATGGTTCTGGACAAGCATGAATGTTTTCCTGATGCTCGATAACGGGGGTCGCGTGATTTATGAATCGGAAGACGCGGATAACAAGATCAACAGCCTTTTCAATGTGGCGAAAGACAATGCTTCCAACGTCAACAACATCATCAAAGGACTTCTCGAAGCAGATTGATAGTGGGATGTTCAGACGGACAATCTATGCGTGGGTGATGTATGCCGCTGGCAGCGCGTTCATGCTATATGGACAAGCAACTCTCAATAGCTTGAACGCGACCAATGGCTGACCGCACCTTCCGCTTCCCAGTTGGGCCGGCTCATGGTCGATGCAATATATGTGGGCAGCAACGAGACTTGACGGAGAACCATGTTCCGCCCAAGTCTTGGAGTCCAGGTAGAGCGGTTCGGATTTGGAGTATTTTGGATTCGGTTGCACAAGACGGGCCTGGGGAGTTCGAAAAGCGGTCCTATGGGGTTCCTTTTCGAACGCTGTGTGCCGATTGCAACGGAAATATTCTTCAACCTTACGACAGAGAACTTGCTTCTCTGACCAATCAGCTTGCTAAGGCAATTGGTCAGAAAAGAGAGGGGATTCCGTTTTATGGTTCGGCACTCGTAAGGCCTAGGCGTGTTGCGCTTGGAGTTCTCGCTCATCTGTGTTCGGTGGGTCTTGATAGATATAGTGAGCACCTATCCAGCTATGTTTTAGGTATTAATCAGTCATTGTTGGATGACGTAAAGATCTACTACTGGCCTTATCTCCATTCTCCAATGACCATCGTCCGTGACTATCGGGTGTTCGATTTCTTCTCAAAGAATCTCTCCAACATTTTCATCCTGAAAGCCTATCCTGTCGCATTCGCAATAGCTATTGGTGGTGGAAAATCATTTTTGGACGACGCGGATGTTCGCAATTTTGATGAGTATGCAAGCCTGGGCGTCGATGACGAAGCGCTGATGCATTTTCAGTTGTTCAGAATGCCATCGCAACGATGGCCTGAGTGCGGCGACGAAAACAGCATGCTAGCCCTTGACTCTGCATCAGCCTTCAACGTAACAGGTAAACGCACAAACAGCGATGACATAGTGACCATCTGGCACCAGCCCCAGTAAAGACATTGGCCGACAGTAAGCCTCCTTCAATGGAGGTTTGTGCTCAGAATCCATTGACCCAGGTGATGGTGGGTGCAAGGAAAAAGGGTGCCCTAGTAGGCAGGCTGAGTAGGGTTTTTCTGACATGTGACTCGCTTCACACAACGCTTACAATGAAGTGGTCATCAGTGAGAACAGGGGAAGTTCGTGCGCTCTATCATCTTCGGGGCCGTAGGCCTGGCACTAGCGCTGGCTGGTTGTCAGCAGGAGGAGGCGTCTCCGCGCTCCGCGCCGCAAGGCACAACAGCCAAGCCCACTCAGCCACCCATCGTGCTCACCCAGGAGGCTTGGGCAGGGAAGGCGTTCGACGGCAAAGAGGTTCGACTCAACACGCCAGAACGCTTCTATCAAGAGATCATCAGTGTCCGCAACGGGGTGAGCAAGAACGAGTTCGAGACGACCGCTGCATACGAGAAGCGTAAGGCAGAGTTGGCTCTACCCACAGGCATCAGCGGCGATGCGGTCTACCTCTTCGAGTCTCCCAATCGCGTCAAGTATGACGCCGACCAGGGCGCGTATGTCTCCGAGAAGACGTTCTGCACGGACTACGAATTTTCGGATCTGAAGAACGTTCTGGCGTGTCGCCTCAGGGAAGTCGAGGGCAAGCCACTGGTGAACAAGAGAGATGTTTACGGTCAAGTTCAGCTCTTCGAGAAGCGAACCGACACGCAGTATTCGATCCTCATGCCCGTCGCCCAGGTTCGCAAATTTGCCGCGCGCACGTCTCAATACGCGAGCTATGAATTGCCGGGTAAGTGCCCGGTCCCGGTCGAGGAGGCGAGGCAAATCGGGCCGGTGGCCATCGCTTATGGCGTCATGTTCACTACGCCGGATTTCGCCAAGGCGACGATGGATCTGCACACGTATCCGGAGTATCGGAACGAGTGGTATGTAGACCAAATTGGCGTTTACGGAAAGGTGGTTTCGCTCGTTTGCTACACCGACGATCAAACGAAGCGCATCCTTTATCAGCGCAAGTTTTGACAGTAATACACAGGGGATAACGTGGAAAAGACCAAGAAGAAAAAGCGGTTAGGCATGTGGAACCGTCTCGCAATCGTGGGGGCGTTCCTGGCGATTTTTGCTTGGCCGGTTGCTCTTGCCTTCATGTCCGAGTCGAAGCTTGCGGAATACCGAACCTCAGACATGCAGCGCTGCAAAGAGCGGCTGATTGGTTCAGGGGAAAGCAGTCATTCGGAAGCGATACGCACCTGTCTCGATGAGAACGCGAAGCAGCAAGACGATGATCTTGCGTATGTCTTCAAAGAACAATTACCCGGTTGGATGATTCTCTACGCATTGGCTTACGCTTTCGCGTATCTGTTGATTTTGGCAATCGTCAAGACGTGTAAGTGGGTGATCGCTGGTCGAAATCAGGAGAACGAATCGTGAGCAAGTGGATGTTGATGGCCGCGCTTGTCGTTGCACCTTTGGCCGCGCATTCGGCAGAGCCTGACCCGCTGTCTTGCGCAGCTCTGACCGCAGGCAAGAGTAAGAACGACGAAGAGAACATCAAGATTCTGGCTCGTGCAATCCCCGAGGCGTCGGCCAAGCATCTGACCGATGGCGTGCGGAAAGAGTGGTTGAAGAGGGGCGCAAACGAATACGCGGCCTTCTCCGCTTCACTCGACTACTACGCGAAAACGGCTCTGCCCCTTGCCGATGAAGTGACCGCTCAGTTCGGTCTCATTGCCCAGCAGGAAGGGTCTTACGTCAACGCAGTGAAGGTCTACTGCAAAGACAAGAAGATCAACATCTCTGAGTTTTTCCGTCGCGCGTTTGATGCAGCGCTGGACGACAAGTTGAAAGAACTGCCAGACGACAACGATTGACTAAAAGCGGACTTCGCTTTGCTTGACCTGAGAAAGCCTCCCATCGTCGGAGGCTTTTTTTGTGGTCGATTTCCGGCAGGCGCTTATTAAACTTTTTCCGTCCCGTCTTCCCAATCCACACCCCATCCATCTTTGCTATCTCACTTGACTAAAACGCGGGCCGGGCATGTGGATTTCGGTGGGCCCAGGTTGTCATTGAAGTTGGCCGGAAGTAGGGGAGTGGCGGACGTAAGTGAGCCTGGGTGAGTAACAATTGTCCAGGGTGGGCGTGGATGGTGATGAGGCGGTGGTGGGGGAGTGAGGGGTGTTGGGTAGGTGAGTGGAGTTGGGCAAAAGGAGGACGTGGGCGGTGGAGAGGAGGACGGAAAAAGTTTAATAAGCGGGTGCAGGATTCGGAGGTTGACAGGTAGGTAAGGCGAAACGCGGTAGAGCGAAGAGAAGAAGCATAGAAGCAAAAATCAAAAGCCAAACATCCCGTGTCCAATCCTGTGAACATGGCTTGGAGGTTAGCGGCTGGCGACGGCTAGCGGCGACTTTTTTCAAAAGTCTTGCGCCATCGTTTGCAGCCTTCACGAGAAAAACCTGATTGGCGTCCCCTTGATGGATCTAAGGGGTTCAACATATATACACAAGACGCACCGTGGTGTTTTCGTCTTGCGTTCAATTCTGCGTGGATTTTTCCGCAGAACTCTTAGAGCCGTAAGCATTAAGAACTGAATCCAACGCATTGCACTCAATCTGACGCTGAAAAGCAGTCAGAGCCTTGCTGTGTCTGAAAGAAAAGGTGAGTGCAATGGTATTGACGAATCTGAAATCCGATCTATACCTAAATCATGGGTTTGAAAAAATCAAAAGGAGACCGATTTGAAGAAGCGAAAAACATACAACATCGAAGCGACAACGCTCAGTCGAATGAGTGAAAGAGCCAAGCAATTGAGGATTCCAGAAAACGCGTTGGCACGCCTCTTTTTTGAACGAGGCCTCTCTTCTTCGGATGACCAGACCAAGAAAGAGCTGACAGATCTCGCTAAGAAGATCGAGCGCGATTCGATTGAAAGCCAAATCAAAATCTACGACGCGGTTCAACTCATGCGACGTTCGCATGACGAATCAATTAGCCAAATGAAAGAGCAGATGAGCCATTTCATCGACGCGATGAGCGAGATCCTTTTGGCGTCTCCTCACATCCAGAAACAGCCGGTTCCTAAGCATCAGACGGGAAAGAGCTTGGCTGATCAATAACCCGTCAAATCATCATTAACAACACAGGAGAATCATCTATGAAATCAAAATTATTAGTCACATCCATCATTACTGCCTTGACGTTAAGCGCATGCGCGACCGTCCCAGGTGGCTTCCAAGCCGATAAGGGTCGTGTAGCAAAAGCTTCCATCGTCGGCTGCGCCGGAGGCGCTCTGTTAGCGAAGTTTACTGGCAACAGTGACAACGCATTGAGAGCTTGCGTAGGAGGCGCAGTAGGCGCTGGTGTCGCGTCCTACTCGGCCCAGGTCAAGGAAGCAAAAGCTGTTGAAGAAGCCGCTCGGCGCGCAGGCTTGCAAGCGCAAGTCAAGACAGAGGAAGTCGTCCAAGGCACTGAACGGAAGAGCGAGTTGAAAGAGCTTCGCTTGCAATACGACCCAAATGATCTTCGCAACCCATCCGCTGAGACGAATGCAGTCTTCGACAAGCTTGCGAGCTTGATCAAGAACAAGAAGCCCGACTCGAAATTAGAGGTTGAGCTAAGGGGAGCAGACAAAGCCATGTGCTTGAAGCCCGCTGAGCTTTTGAGAAACAGGGGTATCGGTCTATTAGACGTGGGCGCTTACGCCACCCCGCCAAAAGCGACAGTTCCAGGGGCCGTTGTCGGTGACGCACAGATGCCTCATGCCAGCGTTTCGGCGAACTGCACAGGAGTGCACGAGATTGTCATCAGCCCAATCACCAGCTTGTAAGAGAACCATAGAAGCGGTCAGCCGTGTCCTGATCGCTTCCCCTATATATGAGGAGAAATGAAATGAAGAAATCAATATTAGCCATTGCCCTTCTACTACTGGTTGCATCGGCGATTGTGCATGCCGAGCAAATCCAGATTCAGCCTGTTGCGGCCGCCGTCTCATCAACTGCGAAGTGCCAGATTATTTTGGGCTCAGACGTAGACGTTACTTCCCGCGAAAGTTATGACCGACTGCCTTTGTGTGAGACGAACGCTGCTCACGATCAAGAACTAGCCAGCGATGGTCTGGTGATTGCTGTCTCATCAACTGCGCAATGCCAAATTGGTCTTGGACCAAAGGATACAACAACCACTTCTGAACCTGACTATCGATATAGCAGTCTGCCTTTTTGCGATACGGACCAACCAAGGAAAGAGATTACCGAAGGGATTTTTATCAGGAATATTGCGAATGATGGTTCGGTGATCTCATGAATACAGAAACAAGAGAAGAACGCATCAAGCGACTGATGAGAGAGCGGGAAGAAGGAACGCTGAGTGAGAAACCTACGCCCGCCCAAATTGAAGAAAGCCCGGTTGAGCCCGCCCAGGAGCACGATTGGGAAGAAGAAGCTCGCATCGTTTCTGCAAAGAATCGAGAGCGCATCAAGAAGAATGCCGAGTTGGCTGCCGCCCAAGCAAAAGCAGCAACCCAACTGGCAGAAAAAGGTGCGAAGAGTGCAATCAAATCCTTGCAGGCGTTCAAAGAAAAGGCGCAAGCAAAAATTCAAGAAAAGAAAGAGAAGAGACGACTGAAACGCGAAGAGCAAGAGGCGATTAAGGAGCCAAGCGTTGAACCCCTGGCAATCAAAGGCAGTCGAGAGTCATCAGTAGTAAGCAACAGTGCGCAACGTCAGACACGAATGAAGTTTTGGATGCTGTGCAGTATTCCAGTGACTCTCAGCATTGCATTGACCGCAGCCTGGTTGTTCAAAACCAATAGCACCGATAGAGAAGGAGTCGAGCCCGCAACTGTGAAGCAGGTAAAGACTGACGAGCCAGCAACAATGCAAGTGATCAAACCTGTTGAGGTGGTCGTGCCGACGATAGAAGCCCCACCGAAGGCATTGCCGCCACTTCCCCAGGGACCGCAGGAACCACGTGCAGAACAATTGATCTTGGAAGCACCAGTCCCTTCCGTTGCTCAGAAGGGACCGGTGCTCGCACGTCCAACGGCAAAAAAAGAGCGAGTTGCGAAAGCGACCGAGAAGAAAGAAGAGTCTGCAAAAGAGCCTGCGAAAAGCGAATGGCAGAAAGACGCGGCTCAAAAGCTCGAAGGCTATCAGTTTTAGTCTTGAATTTTCGTGGGTAGGGGTTGCCACCCACAGAATTCGTTGTATACATAAATAATGCTTAATTGAAACAGGAGAAATCAATGATTGAGAAGTCTAAAAAGAAAATTCACTTCGGTTCGAAGTTCCTTGCGCTCCACGGGCGGCTGCTTATTGCAAGCCCAACAGAATTTTTGGGTAAACGAAAAAATATGGAAGGGTCGGTGGCGCAATCGTTCTACTACTTGCAGCAAGACCGCTACCTGCCCACTGATAAAAAGAGTGCTGAGACTTGGGAGCAAGATCAATTGCTGGCTACCCAAGTTGTTGAGGAGTTCAGAAGCGTGGTTGGCATTCGAGCGGTAGCTCTCGTTCTCCTGTTTTCCTTAGCACTTGGGACAGCAGGAGCTTTCACTAAGAAAGCCGTCTCCGTAGCAACAGGTTCTGAGTCTTTCATTCAATCCCTGGTGCAAAAAGCAATGGTGTCTTCCAAAACCCAGGAACAAGAGAAAGCCCCGTCGCATCCAGATCCAATGTCCAGATATTAATAAAAAGGAGGTGCTTATGTTAGTTGGAAAATTTACAAGAAATACAGATGTAAGAATTTTGCAGAGAGCGGTAGATCGATATGAAGATGTAACGATTGACCCCAACTCGATTCACATTGTCGAGTCCAAATACTTGGATGTCCCTCTTGAAGAAGAAGAAGCCGCAATCCTGGCGGGAGCTAATTACGATTCCGACATTCGTTGTTTTGTCGTTCCAGAGAATCTCGATTTGCAAGCGTTCAAACGCTGGTTCCCAAGAGTCGAAGCGGACCTCATACCGCCCAAGGACACGAAAAACTACTTGACGAGAAGCGGGAAGCCTTTGGAGTCGTATCGACTTCCGCAAGACTCATCAACAGGCGTTACATCGCTCGCAATGCCTCTCATGTATGCCGCTTTGCCTGCCATTGCAGCACTGGCTTTCTTTGGATTCCAAGTCACCGGGTCTCTTCTCCTGAGTATCCCGCTTTTGTTTCTGTCGGCCCCATATCTGCTGACGATCTATCAAAGAGCCTGGAACGGGCAGGTTGAAATGATGAAGTCAGCCCTTCTTCTGCTGCTTCTTCCTTATTCCGTTGCCGCATCATCCGCAATGGGTAGCTCAGCGTCTCTTTCAATGATTGGATTCTTATCGACTGCGTGTTTGGCATGGGTTTTTGTAAGTGTTTTGCCGTTCGTTTTTGGAAAGCAGAACGACATGGCTTTTCTGAGAGTTCGACGACTTTGGATGGCGGTCAGCGTTAGTGTGTTGATTACGCTGACTGCCGTGGTATCGGCTTCTGCGTTCGCAATCAGCGGATTTCTAGGCTCCGTGCTTTCGTCTTTCATCTTCGGTCTAACATCTCTCTACGCGCTCTACTATTGCAAGCAGCAAGCCAACGTGCGTGCCGTGAATTTGGCGAATTTCAGCAACGACAATTCAATGAGCAGGTTGGGATCGGAGCGAGAGGCGTTCCAAATCCAAAAAGCTCGACAAGCGAAAGCTTCGGTGGAAGACCAGTCGTTGCGTATTCAAATCGGTCAAAGCAAAGGCATCGTATCTCGAAAAGGATATGCCAATTCCCCGGCCTCCGGCGCAGGCATCAATTTCAGTATCAACGATGCAGGGAGAGGAGCTATCACGATGGGTCCGACCGGCTCCGGTAAGACAGTCGTTATCAACAACATTACTTACTGTGTGCTTGCAAACAATATTGCATACGATTTAACCCATCAAGGAAAACCAAATTCTCATAACAGGGGAGGTGAACAATGACTTTACTAGAAAGCACAAATTTTAAACCAACCACTCTTGCTGGAACGGACGATGAGTCGTCTTTGCGGCTAAGCCAAGTGCTGAAACTCGGGTTGGCGAACAAGAACGATAGAGATATTAAGAAAAAGGTCGTCAGTCAATTGCTTAGAACCAAATCTGGAAGACAGAAGCTTGGCCTTCTCGTCTTATGCGGGAAAGGGGCGCTTGGCGCTGAGTATGCGAATGCTTTCGATCAAGTTCTTCGAAAAGGCATTCGGTTCGGCATGTTCGAGGGTTTAGACATCGAGCAAATCGAAGCTGGGTTGTTCGACGTTGGGGGTTCGGAAGTTGATGCAAGATCCAAACTCTGGGATGACGGTTCAAGAACGCTGTGCAGGTATGCCATTCACATCTGGTCTGCTGCGTCAAGAGATATGGAATCAAAGATGCGCAACTATTACTGCGACAAGCTGATTGAACACGACGAAGAATTGGCGTTCTTGCAGCTTAAATCTCACCAGGCCTATTTAAAGGGAGAAGAGAGCATATACGACGAACGCATTGTTGATCTTCACGAAGAAGTGCAGACAATCACCGAACTTCTTCTTGCAGAACCCTATCGAGATTCGGCACAAGGTCTAATCTCTATCTATCAAATTCTACGTTCAGGGGTTCAGTCGAGCACCGATAAAAATGGTGTTACTAAAACTCACTACTCCTCAGACCTCGTTAGACTATTCGACTTCATCGGCTATCAAGACGAGAATCTGTCGATTTCCGACTTTGAAGAAAGAAAAGCAGGGGGTCTCATTCATCCTGAGCTGGCTCGCCCTGGTTCTCTTTTGACTCGTGCAATCGGGCACTACACTAGCGAGTTTCAAAAATTGAGTGCGGAACAACAGACGAGTTTCACATTGTCGCTGCAAAACAAGTTCGATCAGCTCGCACAGGGCACTAAGCTTGTTTGCTCTGAAAATGTACCCTGGATGCTTCATGAGAAGGGAGACTTCCATCCGGAGGAAGTGATCAGAGGAAAAAGCGTCACCATTGACCTCAACGAAGCTGTCTACGGAGCGGCATCAACGATCATCAATTCACTCGTAAAACAACGGGTTTTTCGCCTAATCAAATCACGAGGAGAAAGGCCGCAGTGGTCGAAAACGGAAACAAAGGTCGTCTGCATCATTGATGAAGTTCACTTGATTTGCGGGCTCAAAGACGCGGAGTTCTTCTCGATTTGCCGAAGTCTCGGAATGACCATCTTTGCGGGAACCCAAGGGGTCGAATCACTTAGAATCGCTTTGGGTAGCAACAACGCCGCCGACGCCTTTTTGCTTCAAATGACAAGCGACGTGGCATTCAACGTGTCTGCCGAGACCCTGGCTTATATTCAAAAGAAATACGGAAAAGCAAAGCTGACTTCTTCTGTCCATCAAGTCCAAGGCGTTGACTATTCGTCAAGTTACGATGATTTGTCAACTTCGATTATGAATGACGTGAATCACCCTAATTACTCGAATCTGCGTGAGATGCGCAAATACGAAGTGTTGATGAATCGAAACTCGGCAGCGGATAAATTGGATAGAAATCCGGACAAAATCAACTACGAAGAAGTTGCGCTGATGAGAAAGAACTCGGCTCGTGTGCAGCATAAAGAACAGGAAATCGTCAAACAAGATCAATTTGCAGCACATGTAGGAGTCGGCGAGCCGTTCGTGGGTCTCTATCGTGCTGGTGTCAAATCGATTGACTACATCACTACTGATTTCGTGCAATCGAAAGACATTGACGACTTGTCAAAACCTGAAACTGTGCAATATTTAAAAGACTGTTTACTTGAATTTGGAGGTATCTAATGGATGACATTGAAAGACAACAAGATGGCTTAGATAGAGCAAACGCTCTGGCCGAGGAAGCGGGCAGACGGAGACAGCTTCTCGAACAAGAAGTGAATCTGTTGCGCGGGAAGCCGTCCGTGATTCCTTCCGAGCGGGCGAAACAAGAGGAGGCCTTGAAGTCGGTGCATACAAAGCAAGTCGAAAGTCAGCGGAGGTATGAAAAGGAAGTGTCATCGTTTCAAACCCCGCAGCAAGTTGAGCAAGCCATGAGACAAGAGTTCGGTCGCACTGAACCTCGCAAAATCGATCTCGTAGAGACCGACGTTCTGCAAAAGCTGAAAGAACGCCGCATACGGAAGGGCATTGCAATCGATGAAAGAGCGCCGAAACAGGTTACCAGCAATCGTTGGGCCGCGTTCCAGGAGGCTGAGATTGAGCGTTATGAAGAGCGTCAGAAAGAACAGAAGGCATTGGACAAGAAATACGACGGCCCAGGGAGCGGCGACAAAGGTCCATCGTTCTCCTAAAATTGAAGCGCGGTTTGAGTAAAAGGGTCGATTGAAAAATCGGCCCTTTTTCACATTTACGGGTTTTAGTCATTCATCAATACTTGTCCATTTTCTGTTCTCTGTTTCAATTAATTTATGAGTAGTCTGACTACCCATAAACAACTATTGAAATAAGGAGAACATGACAATGAAAAAGACGCTATTACTAACTTCCCTCGCTCTTCTGCCGATTCCCGGCAACGCTTCTGTGCTCACAACGGGCTTAGATGCGCCAGCTCGTAGAGCCTTGGAGGCCATCCAGTGCGCTGGTCTAGCCCCAAGACTTCTGCTTATCGCAGATATGACAAAGCCCAAGGACTCACCGCGCCTTCGGGTCTTAGATCTGGACACTGGGAAAACCATCCTCACTGACTATGTTGCTCATGGGGTTGGCAGCGGCACAGACGTGCCTCGGCGCTTCTCCAACGTCGAGGGGAGCCTTGCGACAAGCCTCGGCTTGTATCGCATCTCAGAGCGTTACCAGGGAGTCTCCGGGTGGTCCCGTCGCTTGGACGGCCTGACGTCGGGATGGAACACGAACGCACGGCAGAGAGCAGTCGTGATGCACCCAGCGACTTACGTTCGCCCCGGCAAAGTAGGGCGCTCCGAAGGCTGTCCAGCGGTCAGAAACGAAGTTCTCGTAAGCCTGGAAAAGCAGGGCCTCTCTGATGCGGTTCTCTGGATTGACGGCGGAAAAGCAGTGGAGACGTGTTCCACCGGCAACCCCTTGCCTCTGATTTGGAATCGACGCGTCAAAGAAAACAGGTGCTTGGTCAATAACCTGAAATGGCCTTCAAGTTCTTCTTCTAATCAGCAGAAATGGTTCGCGAACAATTGACGAATGCCGATTCTGAAATACCCTTTTTCTAGCGAATTAGAAAAGGGGTATTTTTTATGGCAAGAAATAAAAGAAGAGTCTATCAACACTTTTGGGGCTCGGTCCCGGGCACAGTTGAACCATCTACGCCTGTTCGCTATTGGAACGAAGGCCTCCTGGTCTTCCTCGCCATCCTTTGCGCTGCCTACCCCTTATCGCTCTTCGCAACCCAGTTCATTCCGAACCCCAGTCCTTTGCCTTTTGGCATGCTTCTTCCTGGAAGCCTCCTTGCCACATTTGACGTGTTTGCTTTGGGCGGCTACCAAAGCCCTGCCTTGTCTGAATTTCTGCGAGTAGTCCGAACCGAGACAGTCTATCCCGCGCTCATCTATCTCCAAATCAGTTTGGCATGGACATTAGCGCTCTCTCTGAGCTGGTTTGCGTCTCGCTCTGCGTTCAAGCCTCGCAACAACGAGCGCGACATTTCAGGGCCCAGACTGCTGAAAGATAAGGAAGCCGTCAGCGAGATGCACTATCGCTGTCTGTCTCTCAAAGAACAGCAGGCAGACCCACACTCGGTGCTGATTCACCCAGAGCTGGTCATCTCGAAGAAGCAAGCCAGCCGCCACGTGCTGGTCGTCGGAAGCCCAGGCTCCGGCAAGTCGGTCATCATGAGTCAGACCATTCGGCACGCGATCAAGAAGAACGAAAAGTGCTTTATTTACGATGTAAAAGGCACTTACACGGCAATCTTCCGGCAGCCGATCATCGTCTGTCCGTTTGATGCAAGGTCATACGTTTGGGACGTGGCGAAAGATGTGGATACGCCGATCAAAGCCGAGGTATTTGCTGCCTCGATCATCAACGATCCAGGGAGCGACAAGGGCAACTTCTGGATTCTTGCGGCACGCTCGCTGCTGGTTGGCGCAATTAAAGAGCTGCAAGCCACAAAGCCCTTAGGCTGGGGCTTTGCAGACCTCGCCGCATCGATCAATCGAAGCCAAGAGGAATGGGTGGTGACGATGATGACGTGGCACAAGCAAGCGACGAATCTGGTTGCCGGAGGCGGAGAGACCGTCCAATCCATCCAAGCCACCTTAGCGGGGCTCAGCCGCATGATCAACGACTTGGCAACCGCTTGGCCAACCGTGGGCAAGCGCCGTTTTGCGATGTCGGAATGGGTCAAAGACGACTACCAAGGACGTAAGCAAGTCATCGTGCAAGCTGGCCCGGACGCGGGGCTTACGGCAGCGTATATCGGCGCGCTCATCAACTGCGCAGTCCCTGAAATTCTCTCTCCCAGCCTCCCTGACAACGAAGAGGGGCGCTTTTTAGGGTTCTTCTTCGATGAGCTGACCTCCATTGCGCGTCTCAACATCGACGGCCTGTTCGAGATGGGCCGGTCGAAAGGCGTGGTTGCCTACATCGGCTTCCAAGACTTCATGCAAGTTCAGCGCGTTTACGGCGACAAAGAAGCGGCAACGTTGCAATCGATGATCGGAACCCACATCGCTTGCCAAATTCAGCCGTCTGAAACGCGGGATTTGATATCGCAACGATTCGGGAAGAAGAAGGTCTCTTGGTATAGCCATCAAGATAAGGCTGTCGTGCACGAAGAGAGCCGAAACGTCGTGTCTCCCCATGAACTGACCGCAGAACTCGGGCCGGTGAAGAACAAGAAGATCAAGCCCGATGGGTTTGGCGTCAGAGCTATTGTCTCGATTTCAGGCTGGGACCCGATGCTACTTCTCTTTCCTGGCCGCAAATACCCGAAACGTCGAGAAGGGCAAGTGGAAGCAAAGTGGATGCGAGAAGTCGCGAAGCCAAACGTTCCAGCACCCAAGATCGAAGTGATAGCCGGGGACAACGGTGAAGGGTATAGCGTCGAGACGATAAAAGAAGCAGATACCCCGCAAGAAGGGCCACCGTTCTCAGTGGCTTCTATTCTTGAAAAACACTTAAAAAGGAACGGCGCGAGAGACGTTGTGCGAGTCAAGATTGATAAGCCACCAGTCGGGGACGAGAATCCATTCGGGTTCGATTGATTGCGTTTTTTCCAACTCGTGCTACTTCTATTTGATGTGCAAATTAAAAAATAGGAGTGACGCATGCAGAACATCAACGTTTTGAAAATGACGGCAAATGGCGCTCAGGATCTCATCAACTATTTGATGCAGGAGAACAGCCAGGTCTCCGCTGTCGTCAACTATTACCACGACAACCAAATGCAAATCCTCGATGGCTTGAAGCTCTCTCGCTGGGGTGGAAATCTGATGGAAGACGAGATGATGCAGCTCAAAGACAAAGAGGTTACCGCCGAAGCGCTGACGGCACTCGCGGAAGGATACTCTCCTGCGACAGGTGAAGCGTTGTGCATGAATGCCGGGAAAAAACCCAAGAAGGAGATCAAAAAGGATTCGGCAGGAAACCCAATTCTCGACAAAAACGGAAAGCAAATTGACATCGCGGTTGGCGGTCATGTGATGGGAACCGAGATCACCATGTCTGCTCCGAAAGATGTGACTTTGGCAATGGTCATGGCTCGAACACTCGAAGAGCGTCAGCGAATCATTGAAATTCAGAACGAAGCGTGCGCCGAGACGATGCGACGGTTCTACGAGCCTTTCATAGAAGCGCGGCGCGGAGATGCAGGCATCGATGTCATTGAAACCCAAGGGTGTGTCTATGCTTCGTTCCTTCACTTCACCTCTCGCCCTACTGAGAAAATTCTGCCGTCCGGCGAAAAAATCATGTGGATCGATCCCAACATGCACAACCACATTTTTATTCCTGGCATCACCAAGGGATGTGATGACAAATGGAGCACATGGGATAATAACAATCTGTTCGCAAATGCGCGAACCGCAGACGAGTTCTACAAAGCAACGATCTACGAGAAGATGCAAGCCGAGGGTTACGCACTCGAACGCATAGAAGAGGTCAATGCCCTTGGGACAAAGACCGGAAAAGTCATTACGCGCATCGCAGGAGTTGAGCAAGATCTTGTTGATGAAAGCAGCGAGCGACGTAAGCAGATACTCGCGTATCAAAAAGAAAACGGCGTGACAGCGCAAGAAGCCAACTTTGCAACGCGTAACAAAAAAGAAGAGCCAAGCATTGATGAGCTGTTCGACCGTTGGGAAAAGTGGATCGACAACAGAGAAGGGTCAATGTTGCGAACGGCGGCTGAACTCAAAGCAGTCCCGCAACAAGATATGGTCCAAGCCAAAAGCTTTGAGGAAATCGTGGAGCGGCTGCATCAAAGCACATCCGTATTTACGCGAAAAGACGTGGAGCGGGAAGTCTTTATGGAGTATTGCGGATTGAAGTCTGTCGCTGAAATGGAAGAGGAGGTGTCTAGCTTTCTATCGAACCCTGAAATACTTGACGTTGGGGCGAAGAGACTTGCAAAGGCGGATAAAGGAAATTCCTTGTCGATTCGATACACTGAGACCAGGTATACGTCCAAATCAATGGCGGCAGAAGAAGTAAGGGTTTTGGAAGGCGCTCAGCGTCGCGCGAAAGAGACTCATCATGCCGCGTCGCTCTCCAATATTCGACTGGCTGAAAAGGAATTTGAAGAAAAGCGCGGCTTTAAGCCATCAGAAGAGCAACGCGAAGCGGTTCGTCACATGCTTAACGAAAAAGGCATGGCGCTTCTAGAAGGTTTGGCAGGCACAGGAAAGACCACGACGACCCAAATTATTCGGGATGTTCTGGACCGCGAGGGTAAGCAACTGTTTGGTGTCGCGTTCTCTAACAAAGCAGCAAAGAAACTGGGAGATGAGTGTGGCATCAAGTGCACGTCGATCACGAAGCTGATCTATGACTACGAGAAAGGGACTGTCGCTTTCACTGACAAAGACGTGATCCTGGTTGATGAAGCGGGCATGGTTAGCACACGCGACATGCTCAAATTGATGCAGATCGCTGAGACGAGCGGAGCCAAACTTCTCGCGCAAGGGGACGCGGAACAGATTCAACCTATCGCTGCCGGATCAGGAATGCAGCTGATGAGAGAGGTGATAGGGTCCCGCAAGCTGACTGAGATTCGGCGGCAGAAGCATGACAAGGATCGTGAAATCGCTTACTCGTTTTACGAGAAAAATGGCAAGCAACGTCTGGAAATCGGCATGCGTTCTAACGCTGAAACACGAAGAAAGGGCGCTGAAATATTCGAGGGATTGTTAGGTAGGAATTGCTTCGAGATTTACGAGACTGCTGAACAATGCATTGATGCGATGACCAGGGACTACGCTAAAAGCAAGACCGTGGCGAATGAGAAATTGATGTTGGCGAGCAAGCGTGATGTCATTCAGTCGCTCAACGAAGAAGCCAGAAACCATCTGACGAAAGAAGGCGTGATCAAGACTAAGGGCCGAGCCATTGAAATCGTGAACAGCGGTCGGATCGAAGAGCGCATCTTTGCAGTCGGTGATCGCATCATGTTCAAAAAAAACAATAGAAAAATGGGAGTGAACAACGGAACCGAGGGTGTGATTGAGAAGATGTCGGAGTCCAGGACCGATGGAAGCATTCAGTTCAAGGTCAGAACAGAAGACGGCGAAGTGCTCAACTTCAACCAAAAGTTCTATCGAGATATTGACCACTCTTATGCAGTCACTGTGCATAAGAGCCAAGGAATGGGAAAGCAGGAAATCTATCAGCGAGCCGACGTTGGGATGTTCGACAATCACAGCACGCTTGTCTCTTTCACGCGAATGACTTCCGGAACCTACAAAATCTACGTGACTGCAAACGAATTGTCATCGCTCTCTCAGCGGTTCGCCAATGAGCGCTTGAAAGAGAACGTCTTTGAGACAGGGTTGCTTCAAGCGGAAAGTGAGCAAGCAAAGGCCATGTCGCCTTTCTTCGAGCTAAAAGAGAAGGCTCGTTTAATGCGCGAAAAGGCGAGGGAGGAGGCGATGCCCGTATTGGAAGGCGAGAGAGAGCAACCGCAGCTCACCCATAGTCGTCAATCCCAAACGCGGTCATTCAGCCGCTAAGGAGGAGTGCCATGGTCCAGGGAAGGACCGTCGTGAAGAACAGCAGCACCCCAACGCTCATCCCCAATCCCTTCCATGGAAAGCGGGCAGGGGCCATTGGCGTCATCCCTGTCTTCCATTCCAGCTTCCTGGCCTTCCAGCGCTTCCACAGACCCGCTCTGCGGTAAGGGTTGATAACGATGCCCGGAGGCAGGCCATAGACCCGCCAGCCCTGGCTGTGCGCTTTACAGCGCCACAATTCTTCCATGCGTTCGGCTTCGTGCTGAGTCATCTCATATGAAGCCAGTTCAACCGGTCGAAAGGGCCGGTTCCATTTCCCTGCGGCAGAACGATGCTGTTGCCAGCGCTTCTTTAAATCGACTGACTGCCCAATGTAGACGGCTCTTTCTTGGTCGAAGAAGAGCGCGTAAAGATAGCGAGTGCGCTTGTGGTATTTTTGGCTGCGGCCCCATTTCTTTTTCTGCATTCGTGTTCTCCTTTAAAAGTTTAAAAGCATCTTTTAAGGAGTAACGCAAAATGCGAATTGCGCAAGATCATTAGGCATAAAAAAGCCCCGCCGGAGGGCAGGGCAAGGACATCAGGGCGATGATGCAAAGGGATTAGAAGAAGGGTGGCCAGCCGTGAATCAAAAGCATCTGCGGAATGCCGAGCAGGAAGACGTAGAAAACGGCGAACAGAATCGCCGACCAAATGCCGACCGTCTTCCAGTGCTGCTTACGCAAGAACTTCGCGTGCGGCGGAACTTCACGCATATGGCGCGGGTTCGAGAAGAAGAAGTAGACGAACAGAATCGAAAGCGAAATCATTGCTCCCACAATTGGCAAAATGGAGAAGGAGACAAGAGCCGTCAGCATCGTCAATGCGAACGACTTCGGCTTTGCGATGTAATACATGTCGCCCCCCTTTTTCGTGTGGATATTTTTGGATCGTTGATCGACTTTCAGTCGTTGTCAAGATCATCCGAGAGCATTTGCAGTGCCAATTTCTTCCGCTCTTTGGGTGAAAGCGATTTCAGCTGCGATTCCAGCGAATCTGGGGCCTCAGCTTTGGGGCCACCAATCTTCTGGCGTTGCCTGTCGGCTGCGGAAATCTGCTTCGCGACTTCGCTAGACACGTGCGTATAGCGCATGAAGGTTCGCGGGTCAGAATGACCCGTCACCGCCATTGCCTGGGCGGGCTGAATGGATTTGGAGAGTTCGGTGGTTCGTGTGTGACGCAAGTCGTGCAGACGAGCATGCGGCACTCCCGCGCGGTTCACCGCCCTGACAAATGCTTGGTAGACAGAATCGCGGGAAATGCTCTTGGTCGGGTCAGTCGGCGATTGGAAAACCAATCCTTTTTCCGGCTTCGTTCCCGTAAAGAGGGTCCGCAATGCGTCCTCTGCGCCTTCGGGGAGCGGAATACGGCGTTCGCGGTAAGCTCCGCGCCTAGGGGTCTTGGTTCCCACGAAAAGAACTTCCCCCAGTTCGCCTGGGCGCGTCGGCAAGAACACGTGTTGCCATTCGAGCTTTTTCATTTCACCGGCACGCGCTGCAGTCCAGCGCAAGAAGTGGATAGCCGCCAAGGTGGTCGGGTGAAGCGCTTTCATCGCTTCTTCGACCCGATGGAACTCTTGAACGGACAGAGCGCGAGTGTTGTTCGCATGGTGACTGGACACGATTTCAAAGCCCGCCCAGGGCTTCGGGTAATCAGGAGCATCGTCTGCCTTCCAGAAATCGTTAGCGTGTTTCCAGACCATTCCCAGGAGCGCTAAGGCTCGGCGCTTTGTGGCAGCAGAGGCTTCGGGCTTCTTTTCCGGAACTTTGGGATTGGCCCTTTTCGGTGCTCGCCCGGTCAGCATGCTGAGCAAGCCCTCTTTTCCCACGAAGTCGGATTTCTTCAAGGAACGAATGGACTTCTCCATGATCGACGCCGTTCCGTGCTCTTCCGCGTAGGCATCAGCAATAAAGACCAATCGCCGGATTTGCTTGGAATCTTCTTTCGCCCCCTTCCGTTCAATCATTCCTGGAAGGGGGTGACCGTCTAAGCCAATGCGCTCACAGGATTCGCGAATCCAGGCTTCAATCCAATCTCTGAGCCGGTGTTCGCTGTATATTTCACCCACCGGCTTGTCGTAAAAATGAGACAGCGACTCGAAACGGGCCTTGCAAGCCTTGGCATCTTTCAGTGCTTTCAGACGGCTCTTCTCATGAATTGCCGGAAGGCCTGGGACGTAAGGAAAGCGGAACGTCTCGCTCTGACCCTTAGACCGCAGCTTGACTTGGAAATAAGGGCTGCTGCTTCCAATGCCTCGCTCATAGACACCCGGCGACTTGGTTTGCGTCTTCTCTCGCTTTGTTGTGCCAGTGTTCCTTTTCAGAAAGCCCGTTTGGCGGGTCGTGTCCCAGAGATGTCCCAAGCCTATCTAAGTGATTGATGGCAAACAAGTGTTCTCGCATTCGTAATGCGTAGGTCGCAGGTTCGACTCCTGTTTCCGGCACCATGTACATCAAGCACTTAGGCCGCCTTTGGGCGGCCTAAGTGCTTTTCAGGGATGTGCGCGAACACGGTTTGAGCACGAATGCTCAGTTCCCGTGCGACTTCTTGCCTTTGCGCGCCTTGGTTGCCGATATGCTTCCGCGCCGCTCCAGGTACTCCGTCAACAGTCCGAGCGGCGGCACACCAAGCGCCTCGGCGAACTCGACGAGCTCCACAGCGTCGATGCGCCGCTCCCCGCGCTCGCACTTCGACACAAAGGTCTGCGTGTTCCCAAGCCGCTCGGCCAGATCGACCTGCGACACGCCAGCCCGCTTGCGGGCCGCCTTCAGGACGGTCAGCAGTAGCTTGTAGTCGGGGTTGTGAGTCGATTGGGTCATCGCGCGGTGACAGGCTGGTCACCGCACGCTAGAGTCCGTATTGGAATTGTCCAAAATAGACTATTAACTTACGTTGCTCAGGGGATTGCATGAAGCGGATAGGGATTCTTCTGGTCGTCTTGGTGGGTCTGGCCTGGATCGGGTCGAAGCTGGTGCCGCGCAGCGAACCAGCTGTCGCCGCCGTGCCCGCAACAGTGGCCGAAGCACCGCAGGTCCAGCAGCCCGAGGCAACGAAGCCCGAGCCGGAACGACCCATGACGGCCGCGGAGAAGAAGGCGCAGCAGGAGAAGTGGTTCGGCGCCGAGACGATCGTAGCTGCCCAGCGCGCGGTGAGGGGCGCACTGAAGGACCCGGACGCCGCGCAGTTCAAGGACGTGCGCGCCAACTACACCGAGGATTTCGGCGTGGTCGCCTGCGGCCGGGTCAACGCCAAGAACGAACTCGGCGGATACACCGGCTTCCGGCGCTTCGTGTTCGGCGATGGACGAGTGATCCTTGAAGGACGGGACAATGTCGCCGATGCTTGGGCGGAGGCGTGTCTCTAGTTCCCTTTCGACAACCGCGCGGCTTCGGCGCGGTGCCTGTCACGCTTCGCGTCGTCCAACAGTGCGAGATGGCGCTTTTGCCCCGCGACGCTGGCCCTGAGGCTGGGGTCGTGGGGATTCAGCTCAAGCTGCGTCTGCGCAGCCCGCATCTTTCGGTGCTGCTTGTTCGGGGCGCGGCTCACTCCATTCCTGCACGCCCTGCCTGTCACGAGCTTGGGTGCATCTGCATGGAACACGCGGGTCTTGGTTTCCTTCACGGTCAGACCCGCTTTGCGCAATAGTCGACTAATCCAGCGGACGTCGGTATGCCCGAATCCTTTCCCGGTTATCCCCATGTCGTCGATGTAGAGCGTAAACACCCCGTCGCGAGAGCGGACGCGCTCATCAATGGTGTCGAATACCTTGCGGTACGCCCAGAAGGACACGAGAGGACTTGCGGGGCTGCCAGTGGCTAGGTGCCCATCGCAGCAGAGTAGGCTGGCCAACGTCTCAGCTACGTCCCTCGGCTGCTTCAAGTGGACCTCGAAGAAATGGATGACGCGCTCGCGGGTCGCCGACTGATAGAACGAGTCGATGTCCATCGTGATCGTGCATCCATCCGCCTCGCAATGAGTCGCAGAGTTGCTCAGGTAGGAACGGCCAGATCGCGCGGAATGCAGGTAGTCCGGAAGCTCAATGCGACGGAGGAGCTCCAGGAAGCGAGTCTGGAACGCCTTGGCACTTTTCGCAGGAGCTTCGATCAGCCGCTCCTTGCCAGGCTTCGACCTGTCGATGTAACGGCTGAAGTTGGTGGGTCTGCGGCAGAACTCTCTCAGCTGGCCGGTTGTCCCGGCCCACCGCAAAATCGCGGCGAGCCGGGTATGGCTCGTCATTCCGTACAGCGGGGACGAATCGATCGCGTAGCGCTCAGTTCGCTTTCGCGTGGATGTCGTCTTCTTCGTCCTCGGTGTGTTCATTCCCGACAGTCCATGAGAGAACGCTCAGCAGTTTGCGGGCGCGAGCGCGCCGTGCATCCGACTCGCCTTCTAGTGCCTCCATGAAGCTGAGGAAAGTAGAGGCTGGTACATCAAATGTATTCGCGTATTTATTTAAGACGTCGAGGCTTACTTTCTTTTCGCCTCTCTCAAGTTCTGACAAATAGGATTTCGATATTCCTAGTGCGTCAGCTAATTCGCCCTGTTTCATCCGGTGCACTTCCCGGACAATCCTTAGGGCCTTATTCAACATGGTTATTCCAGATAGCGAAGGGGTGTCTGTGTTGTTCTAAGGGAGGGTGTTGATTTTGTCGTATCGTGCTTGCTGGTAGTCGGCCGAAAATCACTAATCGCGATCCATCAACTTCCAGATCACGCCGATTACCAAACGCATGAACCAAGGCTGCCTCAAAAGATCCTTAAAGCGGCCAATCAACTGCTGACGCCTGTCGTGCTTCCGACCGTTCTTCTTACGCATGGTCTTATCTCGGTGTGGTGCCTAATTGCACCCCTTACGACACCTGAGACGGGGAAGCGTCAGTTTTTGCCCTCCAGTAGCCCACTGGCGTCGCACCTTGCCGACGCCACCTGAATCCCACGACCCTCGACCCTTGGACCATCGACCTCGGACCGACGTCGCCGCAGGAGCCTGTGGGGCTTTCGCCCCTCGAGCCTTTCGGCCCACAACGTGCAAGGATGATCCCCGTCACGACAGTTACAGACTGCCAGAACTGCATGACGGAGTCATGCTGTTAGCGAACTCGTGTTCAGTATGCATTTATGTATTTCAGGCGACCGCACGGCCTCACCAGGTAGCCCGTGCCGCGTCCGAGGCTGCGCGGCCTGATACCGAGCAGCCCGGACCGAATCGGACGACATGGACTCACCGGGGAGTCCGGGCGCAATGTTGGTATCAGCGCGAGAACACCTCGGGCATTATTTGATTCGTCGGCGCCACCAGCCGCCGACGCCAGGCTTTCGGTGGCCTATAAGACCGAGGCCCGCCCCGCCGACTGAGGGGAGCAAACGGGTTCATCTCTGCGACGCACAGCAGGCAGTCCCCGCACGGCACGTCGCCGCGTGGGGATCGCACCTGCACGGAGTCCAGAAGATGGCCTACGAACCGAAGAAGTTCTCCCCCGTGGAGCTCGCCGAGCTCCACGCACTCCCCGACGACTCGCTGCTCACCGCCCAGGAGGCGGCGGCCTTCCTGCGCCTGAAGTACGGCACGCTAGCGTGGTATCGCTGCCAAGGCGGTGGCCCGGCGTTCACCCGCGTCGGGCCGAAGCTGATCCGCTACAAGCTGGGCGACCTGCGCAACTACGCAAAGGGCCAGCCGATGGGCGACGGCGTCCGGCGCGCCGCGACGGCGATGCTCGCCGCCCGCACCGCCAACGCGGAGGGCTGACCGATGGCCGCAAAAGAAAACGCCCGCGTGCAAGGCGGGCGCAAGGTTACAACTGACCAGGAGATGGAGCTTGCCGAAGCTCACGGGATCAATGATGCCGCCCGTCGCCCCGCCGATAAGCCATCGTTCGAGTACAACGTCGGACCGTACATCCGCTCTGGCTTGACGCTGATCCCGCTGCACAGGCACGACGCCACCGACGCGAGGGGCAGGCAGCGCGGGAAGTCCCCGCGCGACGGCGCCTGGCAGGCGAAGGACTACGACTCCCGCGCCGTAGTCGAGCGGGCGGCCCGAGACGGGACGAACGTCGGCGTGCGCCTGTCGCCGGGGTGGCTGGTGCTCGACGTGGACCCCCGCAACTTTCCCGAGGGCCGCGACCCGCTGGCCGAGCTGGTGCGGGACCTGAGCCTCGACCTGTCGCAGGCCCCGCACACGGTCACGGGCTCGGGCGGACACCACTACTGGTTCACCAAGCCGACCGACGTGCAGCTCCTGGACAGCCTGGAGGACTACCCGGGCGTGGAGTTCAAGAGCCACGGCCGCCAGGTGGTCGCCGCAGGCTCCGTGCACCCGTGCGGCCACCCGAGGCAGTACCGCCACCACCTGCGCACCCAGCAACAGCATCAGCACGTCCAGCCCCAGCGCATCCACCACCGGCAGCAACGGCAGCAGATCCGGATTGCAGGCCAGCACGATCACCAGCGCAGCACCCAGCACGGCCATCAGGCGGCGCCCGGCGGGCACGGTGGTCCAGTGCAGCAGTCGGCTGATCAGGCGCATGGCATTCCTTGTGCCTTGTGTCATCTGCGGGAATCCTCATCAGGCCCGATCGGCCGCACCGGCTGCCGCAGCACGGTTTTCAACCGCGCCGCCGCGGTCCTGCGTGGGTCGCTGAGGTAGATCTCATGATGGGGCCCGGCAAAGGTGTATCCCAGTGCGGGCATCACTTCGTCATGCAGCTGCGCCAGGATGGGGCCTTCGTCGTCGTAGGCGCCCACGTGCAAGGTCTGCAGGCTGGGGCCCTCGGCAAGGAGTTCATGGCGAAGGCTGGGCGGAGCCTCTCCCAGCTTCGTGCGCGCCTTGCTGATCGCGGACTGCCACTGTGCAGGGCCGATGCCCTCGGGCGTGCGGATCATTACGGTCCAGGCCCACTCATCCTTGCGCCGCGCGGCGAAGCTGGCCGGGTCCTCGGCGCTCCACAGCGCTTCCAGCGGTGGCACCACGTAGTCGCGCCCTTCGGCCTTCAGCGCGAACTTCAGTGCATAGCTCACCGAATACAGCCACTGCACGGCCTGCAGGTAGGCGGGGGCCGTGTTCGGGTCGCCGCGACCATCGACCATCACGTAGGGCAGGGGCGGTACGTCCACGGTCACGAACCGGCCCATCGGGGCCTGATAGAGCGCCCGGTCGCGCTTCCTGAAGTCGATCTTGTCCACGGGCCTTCCTCCTGCGCCGAGCATCCCACGCCAGGCACCTGCCAGCACGCCTGAACAGGTTCAGATGACTTTGCCGAACGAGGGCGGAGCGCCGGCCACCACTCGATGCTAGGATGCCGCCCCCGGCTGTTTTGCCCGCCGCGCCTGCGCGGTGCGACAACGTGTCGCAGCCAGAATCGGGCCTTTACTGCGCTCGATCATTGTCAATGCCTTTCTTAAATGGTGGGTGACGGCCTAAAATTGAAAGGCTGACTCGCCCCCACCTCCCTGCCTGTCTTCCGGACCGGTGGGACCGGCTTTGGCTGGAACAGGCAGGGACGGGGAACGGCATTCCCTCGCAATTGGATCGACCGATGATTCCGTTGAAAACCCTTGGGCGCTGGTTGCGCCCGGGCCTGCTGCTGTCGTTGCTGGTGATGCTCACCGGCTGCGATGCCGTGGCCATCCTCAGTCCGAAGGGCCAGATCGGCCAGGATGAGAAGACCCTGCTGATCACGGCCACCGTGCTCATGCTGCTGGTCGTCATCCCGGTCATCATCATGACCCTGACGTTCGCGTGGAAGTATCGCGCCTCCAACACCAAGGCCCGTTACGAGCCGAAGTGGTCCCACTCGACGGCGATCGAGGTGGTGGTGTGGTCCATTCCCTGCATGATCGTGCTGGTGCTGGCGGTCCTGACCTGGCGTTCGTCGCACGCACTGGACCCGTACCGTCCGCTGGATTCGGACGTCAAGCCGGTCACCATCGAGGCGATCTCGCTGGACTGGAAGTGGCTGTTCATCTATCCGGAAGAGAAGGTGGCGGTCGTCAACGAAATCAAGTTCCCGGTCAACACGCCGCTGAACTTCAAGATCACGTCCGATTCGGTGATGAATGCATTCTTCATCCCGCACCTGGGCAGCATGATCTACTCGATGGCTGCGATGGAGACCAAGCTCCACCTGATCGCCAACGAGACCGGTGAATTCCCGGGCATGTCCTCGCACTACAGCGGCGCGGGCTTCGCCAAGATGCACTTCACCGCCTACTCGGTCACCGATGCCGAGTACCGCCAGTGGCTGGACCAGGTCCGCGCCGGCGAGCAGACCCTGGACAAGGCCTCGTTCAAGGCCCTGGGTGAAGCACGCAACGCCGAGTGGTATCCGGTCACTTACTTCGGCAAGACCGAAGAAGGCCTGTTCGACTGGGTCATCGCCAAGCACATGGGCGACAACAAGCATTACGGCATGAAGCACTCGCATGCCGGTGCCGCCGCTGCCGATGCCGCCACCCATGAAGCGCACGAGGGCCACGCCCCGAGTGACGCGCATGATTCCAAGGAATCGGGTGAAAACCTGGATGCCACCGAACACGAACACGCAGGCCATGCCGGCCACGCGGGTTCGGGAGAATGAACATGTTGGGAAAACTCTCTCTTGAGTCGATCCCCCACGATCCGATCGTGCTGACCACCCTGGTCGGCGCGGTTCTTGGTGGCCTGGGCGTCGTCGCCCTGATCACCAAGTTCAAGCTGTGGGGCTATCTGTGGAAGGAGTGGTTCACTTCGGTGGATCACAAGAAGATCGGCGTGATGTACCTCATCGTCGCCTTCGTCATGCTGCTGCGCGGTTTCTCCGACGCCATCATGATGCGTACCCAGCAGGCCATCGCCGTCGGTGGTTCCGAGGGTTACCTGCCGCCGCACCACTACGACCAGATCTTCACCGCCCACGGCGTGATCATGATCTTCTTCGTGGCGATGCCGCTGATCACCGGCCTGATGAACTTGGCCGTGCCGCTGCAGATCGGTGCGCGCGACGTCGCGTTCCCGTTCGTCAACTCGCTCAGCTTCTGGCTGTTCGTGTCCGGTGCGGTGCTGATCATGCTGTCGCTGTGGATCGGTGAGTTCGCTGCCACCGGCTGGCTGGCGTTCCCGCCGTTGTCGGGCATCGAATACAGTCCAAGCGTCGGCATGGACTACTACATCTGGGGTCTACAGGTGGCGGGCCTGGGTACCACGCTCAGTGGTATCAACTTCTTCATCACCATCCTCAAGATGCGCACCCCGAGCATGAAGCTGATGCAGATGCCGGTGTTCACCTGGACCGCCCTGGTGACCAACGTGCTGATCGTCGCGGCCTTCCCGGTGCTGACTATCACCCTGGTGCTGCTGACCCTGGACCGTTACCTGGGTACGCACTTCTTCACCAATGACGGTGGCGGCAACGCCATGCTGTACATCAACCTGATCTGGATCTGGGGTCACCCGGAGGTGTACATCCTGGTCCTGCCGGCGTTCGGTGTGTTCTCCGAAGTCATCGCGACCTTCTCGCGCAAGGCGCTGTTCGGCTACAAGGGCATGGTCTACGCCACCGCCTGCATCGGCGTGCTGTCGTTCATCGTGTGGCTGCACCACTTCTTCACCATGGGTTCGGGTGCCAACGTCAATGCCTTCTTCGGCATCACGACGATGATCATCTCGATCCCGACCGGCGTGAAGATCTTCAACTGGCTGTTCACCATGTTCCGTGGCCGCGTGCACTTCACCACCCCGGTGCTGTGGACCATCGGCTTCATGGTCACCTTCGTCATCGGCGGCATGACCGGCGTGATGCTGGCGATTCCGGCCATCGACTTCGTGCTGCACAACAGCCTGTTCCTGATCGCCCACTTCCACAACGTCATCATCGGCGGCGTAGTGTTCGGCATGTTCGCCGGCATCACCTACTGGTGGCCGAAGATGTTCGGCTTCCGCCTCAATGAGTTCTGGGGCAAGTGCGCGTTCTGGTGCTGGTTCATCGGCTTCTACGTGACCTTCATGCCGATGTACGTGCTGGGCTTCATGGGCATGACCCGTCGCCTGCAGAGCACGGTGAACCCGGCCTACGAGCCGCTGCTGCTGGTTGCTGCCTGCGGCGCGTTCATCGTCGGCGCCGGCATCCTGTGCCAGATCATCCAGGTGGCCGTGTCGATCCGCGACCGCAAGAAGACCGTCGACCTGACCGGCGACCCGTGGGATGCCCGTACGCTGGAGTGGGAAACCTCCTCGCCGCCGGCCTTCTACAACTTCGCGACGCTGCCGGAAGTCACCGAGCTGGACGATTTCTGGGAGCGCAAGCAGCGGGGTGAAGCCTGGCCGAAGCCGGCCAAGTACACCGACATCCACATGCCGCGCAACACCGGCACGGGCGTTGTCATCGGTGCCTTCAGCCTGGTGTTCGGCTTCGCGATGATCTGGCACATCTGGTGGCTGGCCATCGTCGGCTTCGTCGGCATGATCGCCACGTTCATCTACCGCACCTTCGACCAGGACGTGGACTACTGGGTCCCGGCCGCCGAGGTGGAACGCATCGAGAACGAACACCGCAAGCACCTGGAAGCCCAGGGCCTGGTGAAGTCGGAGCTGAAGGCATGAGCACCAATACCTCGACCCTGAGCCACGGGCACGCCGCGCATGCGGCGGCCCATGGCCATGACGACCACGAGCACCACGATACCGGCGGCAACACCGTCTTCGGTTTCTGGGTGTACCTGATGAGCGACTGCCTCATCTTCGCCTCGCTGTTCGCCACCTACGTGGTGCTGGCAGGCGGTACCGATGGCGGTCCCACCGCGAAGGACCTGTTCGAGCTGCCGTTCGTGGCGTGGGAAACCGCGCTGCTGCTGACCTCGTCGCTGACCTTCGGCCTGGGCATGATTGCCATGCACCGCAAGCAGATGGGCCAGATGTACCTGTGGCTGGGCATCACCTGGCTGCTGGGCTTCGGCTTCATGTGCATGGAAGTGTGGGAGTTCCAGCACCTGATCCATCAGGGCTACGGTCCGGACCGCAGTGCCTTCCTGTCGGCGTTCTTCGCCCTGGTCGGTACCCACGGCCTGCACGTCAGCGCCGGCCTGTTGTGGCTGCTGGTGATGTTCGTGCAGCTGAAGAAGTACGGCCTGACCCCGACCAACAAGACCCGCATGGCGTGCCTGAGCCTGTTCTGGCACTTCCTGGACCTGATCTGGATCGGCGTGTTCTCCGTCGTCTACCTCAATGGAGCGCTGTAATGGCACATGACAACCATGCACACGACCACGGCACCGGCGGCGAAAGCCACGGCAGCGTGAAGTCGTACCTGATCGGCTTCGTGCTGGCGGTGGTGCTGACCGTCATCCCGTTCTGGATGGTGATGTCGGGCGATTTCTCGCGCACCGTCAACGGTGTGGTGATCGCGGTCACCGCGGTGCTGCAGATGCTGGTCCACCTGGTGTTCTTCCTGCACTTGGACCGCTCTTCGGAAAGCCGCTGGAACGTCAACGCTGCGGCCTTCACCGTCGTGGTGATCGGCATCATCGTGATCGGCACCCTGTGGGTCATGCACAACATGAACGTGCACATGATGCACTGACGTCCTCGCGACGTTGCCACGCAGAAAGGCCGCCCCCGGGCGGCCTTTCTGGTTTTCCGTTGTCCGGTAGTGCCGGCCGCTGGCCGGCAATTGCGGGACGCCGGCCAGCGGCCGGCTCTACCCGTGGTTCCATCCCGTGCGTGGAGGAGACGCTCGCCTCATCCCACCCGGCGCAGGAACTCTTCGGCCTCCATCGGCCGGCCCAGATGGTAGCCCTGCAGCTGGTCGCAGCCGAGCTCGCTCAGGTACTCGCGCTGCGCCTGGGTCTCCACGCCTTCGGCCACCACCTGCAGCTGCAGGGTGCGGCCCAGCGCGATGATCGATGAGACGATGGCGGCGTCCTCGTCATTGCGTTCCAGGTCGTGCACGAACGCACGGTCGATCTTCAGTTCGGTGGCTGGCATCCGCTTGAGGTACAGCAGGCTGGAGTAGCCGGTACCGAAATCATCGATGGCGATGTGCACGCCCATTGCGGTCAGGTCGCTGAGGATCGCCAAGCTGGCATCGACGTCCTTCATCGCCGTGGTCTCGGTGATCTCCAGGGTCAGCCGTGCCGGTTCGATCCGGTGCCGCTCCAGCACCTCGCGCACGCTGTCCAGCAGTGCCGGCGAGGCGAACTGCAGCGGCGACAGGTTCACCGCCATTGTCCATTCCGCATGCCCGGCATCGTGCCATTCCCGCAGTTGCGCGCAGGCCTGGTCCAGTACCCAGTCACCGATCGGCAGGATCAGGCCGCTGCGTTCGGCGATCGGAATGAACACATCCGGCGCCAGCAGCCCCAGCTCCGGGTGCTGCCAGCGCAGCAGCGCCTCGGCGCCGGTGGCCGGTGCGCCCGCGGCCGGAAATTTGGGCTGGTAATGCAGGATCAGTTCGTTGCGGGCGATGGCCTTGCGCAGGTCCTGCAGCAGGCGCAACTGGCGATTGGCACTGAGCTGCATCGAGGGCGTGAAGAAGGTATAGCCGTTCCGCCCGGTTTCCTTGGTGTGGTACATCGCCGCATCGGCGTGCGCCATCAGCTCGCGCTCGTTGCTGGCATCATCCGGGTACAGGGCGATGCCCAGGCTCGCGCTGACCTGCAGTTCGGCCGCATCCAGCGTGAACGGCTCACCGGCGGCGGCAATGATGCGCTCGGCCACCACGACCGCATCGTCGGGAATGTCGATGGCCAGCACGATCACGAACTCGTCGCCGCCGAGGCGGGCGAACGTGTCCTGCGGGCGCAGCAGGCCGCCGATGCGCTGTGCCACCGCCACCAGCAGGCGGTCGCCAAGCTGATGACCATAGGCATCATTGACCGCCTTGAAGCCATCCAGGTCGCAGAACATCACCGCCACCGCATGATTGCGGCGCCGCGCCTTCTCGATGGCCTGCTCGATGCGGTCCTGCAGCAGCATGCGGTTGGGCAGCTGGGTCAAGGGATCGTGCAGCGCGGCCTGGATCAGCTTGTCGTTGGCGTGCGCCAGCGAATCGGCCAGCAGCCCGGTGCGCACGCGCATCTGCCGGTCGAACAGCGAGGCCACCAGGGCGATGCCCAGCGTGGCCACGGTGGTGACGATCACCAGCACCGCCAGCCAGCGCGTGTCGATGCCGCCACTGCCGACGGCGCCACAGAGGCTGCCTTCGGGGAAGCGCGCCGCCGCCATGCCGGTGTAATGCATGCCCACGATGGCCAGGCCCATCACCAGCGATGCGAGCGCGCGCAGGCGCAGGGTGTGGCGCTGCTCTGCGCGCAGGCGGAAGGCGATCCACAGGGCGGCGCCAGCGGCACCGATGGCCACCGCGATGGAGGCGGCAAACCAGCCCGGGTGGTAGTCGATGCCGGGCTGCATGCGCATCGCAGCCATGCCCAGGTAGTGCATGGTAGCGATGCCCAGGCCCATCAGCACGGCCCCGGCCAGCAGCCGGCGCCACGGCAGGCTGGGGCGCGATACCAGCCACAGCGCATAGGCCGAGGCACCGATCGAGACCGCCAGCGAGTACAGGGTGATGCCGAGGTCATAGCCCACCGGGATCGGAAGGTCGAAGGCGAGCATGCCGATGAAGTGCATGGACCAGATGCCCAGGCCCATGGCCGCCGCGCCTCCGGCCAGCCACCAGCGCGCCACGCGCCCCTCGGCGGTGGCCAGGCGCCCGGCCATGTCCAGCGCCGTGTACGAAGCAAGAATGGCCACCAGCAGGGAGATGATGACCAGGCTCTGACTGTAACTGCCAGTCATGTTGAATCCAGTGGGGGAGGAAGGGGGGCGCCCGCAAGGCGCACGCCCGCGACCCCTATCGGCGCGGGTGGGCAGGACTTGAGCGGTCGCAGCAGCTGCGACCCGGCTCGGCTATCCTGCCACGCCTGTTCCCGTTGCTGGAAATCATCCGATGGCCAAAGCCCGCACCGCCTACGTCTGCAATGAATGCGGCGCCGAATTCAGCAAGTGGCAGGGCCAGTGCACCGAGTGCAACGCCTGGAACTCGTTGTCGGAAATCGTGCTGGAGAGCGCGGCGGCGGCCAAGGCGCCGGCCTCGCGCCGGGCGGGCTGGGCCGGCAAGATCGATCCGCCGAAGATCACTGCGCTGAAGGATGTGGAGCAGACCGAGCATCGCCGGGTCTCCACCGGCATCGGCGAGTTCGACCGTGTGCTGGGCGGCGGCCTGGTCGAAGGCGCGGTGGTGCTGGTGGGCGGCGACCCGGGCATCGGCAAGTCGACGCTGCTGCTGCAGGCGGTGGCGAAGATGGCCGCTGAACTGCCTGTGCTCTACGTCACCGGCGAGGAGTCACTGGCGCAGGTGGCTGGCCGTGCGCATCGCCTGGAGCTGCCGCTGGACGGCGTCAATGCGCTGGCCGAGACCGGGGTCGAGTCGATCCTGCAGCATGCCTCCAGGGCTGGGCCGCGGCTGATCGTGGCCGATTCGGTGCAGACCCTGTGGACCGAGAGCCTGACCGCTGCGCCCGGTTCGGTCAGCCAGGTGCGCGAGAGCGCGGCGCGGCTGGTGCGGTTCGCCAAGGAAACCGGCACCGCCGTGTTCCTGGTCGGCCATGTGACCAAGGAAGGCGGCATCGCCGGCCCGCGCGTGCTGGAACACATGGTGGACGCGGTGCTGTACTTCGAAGGCGAGAGCGGCAGCCGCTTCCGCCTGTTGCGCGCGTTCAAGAACCGCTTCGGTGCGGTCAACGAGCTGGGTGTGTTCGCGATGGGCGACAAGGGCCTGAAGGAGGTCTCCAACCCCTCGGCGATCTTCCTGTCCGGCGGCAGCACCCATCAGCCGGGCAGCTGCGTGATGGTCACCCGCGAGGGCACGCGGCCGCTGCTGGTGGAGGTACAGGCGCTGGTCGACGCATCGCCGCTGTCGAACCCGCGCCGTGTCGCGGTCGGCCTGGAGCAGAATCGCCTGGCAATGCTGCTGGCAGTGCTGCATCGCCATGGCGGTGTACTGGTCGGCGACCAGGACGTGTTCGTCAATGTGGTCGGTGGCATCCGCGTCCAGGAGACCGCCGCCGATCTGCCGGTGCTGCTGGCGGTGTTGTCGTCGCTGCAGGATCGGCCGCTGGCGGAGAAGACCATCGCCTTCGGCGAGGTGGGCCTGTCCGGCGAGATCCGCCCGGTGCCCAATGGCGAAGACCGCCTGCGCGAGGCCGCCACCCATGGCTTCAAGCGCGCCATCGTGCCCAAGGCCAATGCGCCCAAGGGCGGTTCGGTCAAAGGCATGGAGGTGATCGCGGTGGAACGCCTGTCCGAGGCCATCGACGCGGCGTGAGGCCAGCCCTGTAGAGCCGAGCCCACGCTCGGCTGCTTTCTGTGGAGTCGAGCCATGCTCGACTGGTGGTCGAACAGCAGCCGAGCATGGGCTCGGCTCTACAAGTGTCCAATGCAGTAACGGTCAGCTTCACTGTGCTAGTTTTTCCCGCTCGACGAAGACGCCCTCTCGCGTCTTTCCGTGCCCAGGAGTAAACGATTACATGCAGGACACCGCACTCACCGCCCCCAACGCCGAGATCCGTCGCGCCGGGGTCGATCTCAATGGATTGATGACGGTGCTGGGCAAGCACCTGTATTCCACCCCGGTGGTGGCGCTGCGTGAGCTGGTACAGAACGCGCATGACTCGATCATCCGCCGCCGCATCGAGCAGCCCGGTGTTGACGTGCCTTCGCGCATTTCGGTGCAGGTTGATGCCGGTGCCGGCGTACTGCGCATCACTGATACCGGTGCTGGCCTGACCCGCCAGGAGATCCACGATTACCTGGCCACCGTCGGCGTCGGCTACACCCGTGGCCTGCGCCAGGGCGGAGAGGACGATGAAGGGCTGATCGGCATGTTCGGCCTCGGCTTCCTGTCGGCCTTCGTGCTGGCCCGCCGGGTCAGCGTGCGCACCACCTCTTACCAGACGCCGGATCTGGGCCATCTGTACGTGTCCAGCAACGCCGAGCAATACACCGTCAGCGAAGTGCCTGCACGCGCGGTGGGCACTGAGGTGGAGCTGGAGCTGCATCCGGACTTCCTGCCGCTGGCCAACGAGGCGCGCCTGCATGAGGTGCTGGGCCGCTACTGCGCGTTGCTGTCCGAGCCGATCTTCATCGGTGCTGCGGGCGAGGCGCTCAATCCCGAGCCGCCGCCGTGGCGCGGCCAGGGGGAGGTCGCCGTGCATCCGGTGCAGGCCCGCCGGCAGGCGCTGCAGTTCGCCGCGCGGTTCGAGCACGATTTCGAGCCGATTGTGACCGTGCCGTTGCGTGCCGATGGCAACAGCGATGCCACTGGCCTGCTGTGGGTGCAGGACGGCGCCACCTATGGCACCAGCGACAACCGCAACCTGTCGGTGTTCGTGCGTGGGATGCTGCTGGATGACGACGCGCGCGACCTGCTGCCGCCGTGGGCCGGTTTCATCGGCGGGGTGATCGAATCCTCGCGGTTGACGCCCACCGCCAGCCGCGAAGACCTGCAGCGCGATGACCAGTACCGCGCGGTGCAGCATGCACTGCTGGAGGCGCTGATCGACGGCCTGGCCGACGTTGCGAAGCAGCAACCGGAAGCCTGGCGGCGCGTGCTGACCCGCCACAACGAGGCGCTGCTGGGTGCGGCACTGTGCGATGAGCGCCTGTTCGAACTGCTGATGGAGCATGTGCGGGTGCCGACTTCGCAGGGCGACCTGCCGGCCAGTGCGCTGCCGGCGCGCGGTGCCGTGCATGTCATCCTCGACAACGGCGGTGGCTTTGAAGAGATGCTGTTCCGCGCGATGGGCGTACCGGTCGCGCATGGCCATCGCTACGCGGTGGTGCCGTTCCTGCGGCGCTGGGCCCAGGCCAAGGGCCTGCGCCTGGTCGAGCTGGGTACTGAACAGGGCAACCGCGCACTGTTCCGCAGTGATGACAGCCTCGACGAGGCGCAGCTGGCGTGGCTGCGCGAACAACTGGGCGACGGCGAGCAGCTGCTGCCCGCGCGTTTCAGCCCGGAGGCGCTGCCGGTGGTGGTGGTGCCCGACCGCGAGGCCGAGCTGAAGCAGCGGCTGGAAGACGACGAGAACGACAAGCGCGTCTCGATGGCCGCGCTGCGCCTGGCGCGCCAGTTCACCGCGCGCATCGAATCGCGCGCACCGTCGCGGCTGTATCTCAATCTCGACAACCCGGCGGTGCAGGCACTGCTGCGCGCCCAGCGCGAGGGCCACCCACAGGCCGAGGCTGCGGCGCGCCTGCTGCGCTCGCTGAAAATCATCGTCGCCGCGCAGGGCCGCCCGCTGGCACGCACGAACGCTACGCCCGGCCCGGATCTCAACGGCGCCTTCACCGACATCGCCGGTGCCCTGCAGCAGATGCTGCGCTGAGCACCGCACCCTCTCATCCAGCCTTCGCTAGACAGGAGCAATTACCCCCATGGACATCTGGAACTGGGTCGAAAAGCTGCAGGGTGACCTGCGCCAGGCCGGCCAGGCGCAGAACGCGCACCTGCTGAACCGTCTCGCCGATGAGGTCAGTGAACTGCAGATCGACCGCGTCGATGCGCTGCTGCCCGAAGCACGCGCCCTGGGCAAGGCGCTGGACAACCCTTGGGTTGACGTCTATGTCGGCCACTGGGCGCTGCGCAACCGCGTCGGCAACCGCGTGGAAGGCGAGAGCGCACTCGGCGAAGCCGTAGCGCTGTTCGAGCGCGCGCACCGCGAGGACACCCTGGAATGCCCGCAGTCGATCTGCGTGACCCAGGACTTGGCCGCCTGCTACGGCAACATCGATGGCCCGGGCTGGGTGCCCGAGCGCATCGAGGTCTGCGACGAAACCCTTGGCCGCATCGATCCGAGCTGGGCCTGTTTCCAGTGCCTGAGCTGCGAGAAGGCCGATGCGCTGCTCGATGATGGCCGTGGCCAGGAGGCGCTGGATTACCTGCAGGTGCAAGCCGATGCCGTGGAAGCCTGTGGCAAGGAAGTGTTCGACAGCTTCCCCGAGATGCAGATCAAGATCCTGCTCGCTGTCGGCCGCGCCGACGAGGCACTGGCGCTGATCGAGAAGCGCGAGGCCGAAGTGGCAGCCTCCGGGGAGTACGAACCGGCCAACTGCACGGTGCCGCGTCGCTTGTCCAAGGCCTGGGCGCTGGCCCAGCTGGGCCGCGACGAAGAGGCGCTGCAGCAGCTGGTGCCGTGGAGCGAGCTGACCCCGAACTACTGGCGGCTGTGGGCAAACACCGCCGCAGCACTGTGCCAGCGTGATCCCGCGCGCAATACGTGGGATCTGGGCACGCGCTTCAACACCATCATCGAGCACTTCGCACGGGTCGGTTCGCACCGCCTGCTGATCGAAGTCGCGGCGCTGAGCCTGGAGCTGGCGCTGCAGCGTGGCGCGCGCTGGGTCGCACTGCGGCAGCTGGAACTGGCCCGCACCCATCTGGCGCAGCTGCGCCAGGATCGGGGTGCTGCGGCGCTGGTGGCAGGCCTGGCCGCGCGCATCGAGGCATTGCCGGACGTCGCGCCGCTGCCGGTGCCGGCGGGCGAGCTGCTGGCATGGCTGGACGCGCAGGGCGAACAGAACCAGTCGCGCGATCCCGAGCGCGAAGCGCAGTGGTTGCTGCAGGCGCATGCCGAGCTACCCGATGACGAGGCGCTGGCCGACATGGCCGCCTCGGCACTGAATGCCTGCGGCGCGCAGGCCGAGGCGCGGTCGCTGCTGTGGCGGTTCGTACGCGGCCATGTGCAGCACGATGGCCCCGCGGCCTACACGCTGATGCGCTGGCTGGCCGAACAGGGCGACGACGACGGACTGCGCCAGCTGGCCGATCTGTATCGCGGCAGCGTGCCGGTGTTCGCGCACTGGTGCGAGGTGCAGCGTGCACGCCGCGTGTCCGACTGGCCGGCGCTGGAGCAGGCGGCCCGATCGCTTCTGGAGCTGTCTCCGGGCTCGCACGGCGCGCGCGGCACGCTGGCGCGCATGTACATGGAAACCGGCCGTTTCAGCGAGGCCCAGGCCTGTTATGCACAGCTGGTGGAGCTGCTGGACGAGCCCAATGCCGCGCATTGGGACCACATGAGCGCAGCCAGCGCCGCGCGCGACTGGGACGCCGTGCGCCGCTCGGCGGCGGCGCTTGGCATGGAATTGTCCAGCCAGGACGGCGTGGTAGAGGAGCCGTGGGGCTGGGTGATCATCCGCAGTGAAGAAAACGGCGAGCCGATGGAGTACTACGCCCGTCGCAGCGGTCCGGTGACCGCGCGCATCGTCGAGAACGCGCCGTCCAACCGCGCCCAGCAGGTGGGCGACTGGGTGGTGTTCGATGCCGCGCTGGTGCATCCGGCACCAGAGGAGGAGGAAGCACGCGAGCATTTCATCCCGACCTATGCGCAGGTGCATGTGCTGGAGCGCGGCGGCTTCGCCCGCAGCTGGATGATCGATGGCGCGCACCCGGGCGAAGAGGCCTGGAATGCCTTCGTCGAGGCGGCCGAAGCACAGGGCTGGAAGGTGTGGTCACACAGCCGGCCGGACTACACCGTCACCGACCCCGATGTGGAAGAGGGTACGCTGCCCGGCCTGCTGTTCACCGTGGCCCAGCCGCAGGACCACGCACCGCTGGCACTGCACCGCTTCCTGCAGCAGCACACCGCGACTTGGCCGCATCCGCATTGCTGGCTGCGCCTGGCTGAAGCCTGTGACCAGGATCGCCAGCCGCATCTGGACGTGATCGAGCGTTACGGGTTGTAGGCCGGATATCGGGTAGTGCCGGCCGCTGGCCGGCAGCACCGGGAGATCCTGTATTGCCGGCCCGCGGCCGGCACTACCTCAGGGAAAAATACATGCGAAAGACAGGGATGTTGATGATCGCCGGGCTGCTGCTGGCCCCTGCCGTGCAGGCGTCACCCGCCTGCCAGGAACCAGAGGCGGTGGCCCGCGCCTTCTACGAGGCAACGACGGGCGATGGTGATCTGCTGGAGCCACCCCCGGCGCTGGTCAGCCCTGCCTTCGGCAAGGCACTGCGTGGAGAGCGCGCCTGCCAGCAGCGCGAAGAGGGCATCTGCACCATCGATTCGGATCCGTGGCTGGATGCGCAGGACGGTGACATCGAAACCCCGGTGCGCTACAGCTGGAAGGAGGCTTCGGCCTCCGCCGGCCAGGTCGAGATGCGCTATTCGGTGTGGAAGAAGGCCTACCTGACCCGCCTGCCGATGGTGCGCCGCGGGCAGGGGTGCTGGCAGGTTGATGACATCGTCACCAACAGTGGTCGTTCGGTGCGGAAGATCCTGGCCCAGCCTTGACGGTAGCGCCGGTGGGTGCCGACCGTTGGTCGGCACACCGCCTATCGCGAATGCCCGAACACCAGTTCGATCACGAACTGGCTGCCGAAGAAGGCCAGCAGCAGCAACAGCATCGCCGCCAGCGTCCAGTGCACCGCCTTCATGCCGCGCCAGCCGTAGCGCCGGCGGCCGATCAGCAGCACGCCGAACACGATCCACGACAGCACGCTCAGCACGGTCTTGTGCACCAGCTTCTGCGCCAGCAGGTCGTCGACGAACAGCACCCCGG
The DNA here is from genome assembly GCF_032025605.1 of Stenotrophomonas maltophilia group sp. msm4. Classification (NCBI taxonomy): domain Bacteria; kingdom Pseudomonadati; phylum Pseudomonadota; class Gammaproteobacteria; order Lysobacterales; family Lysobacteraceae; genus Stenotrophomonas; species Stenotrophomonas maltophilia group sp. msm4. The sequence continues at coordinate 152,411 of NZ_JAVSKK010000001.1, forward strand.
TGACCAGGGTCAGGGTCAGCAGCGCGAAGCCGACGGTGATCACCCGGAACAGCAGTGATTCCAGGTCGGCCAGCGGCGGCAGCGCCCGCAGCCAAGGCCGGAACTCGCGGCGGCGCAGCGCGCGTTCCTGCAGCCACAGCATGATCGCCAGCAGCGCGGCGATGCTCAGCGTGGCGTAGGCCAGCAGGGCCAGCCAGGCGTGGCTGGCCAGGCGCCAGCCCAGTACCTTGCTCGGTTCGTGGCCGTAACCGTGGTAGGCCAGCAGCAGCACGGCGGCCAGCGGGAACACCACCACGCCCAGCGCCGACATCCGCCCGCGCGCGCCGACCAGCGACGTCAGCCAGGCCATGCCCAGGCCGACCAGCGACAGTGCGGCGAAGAAGTGCATGTCCGGCCCGCCGTTGGTGCGCATCGCCACCATCACGTGGTAGCCGCCGTGCAGCAGCATGGCGGGCAGGGCCGGCCACAGCCAGATGGGGGAGCCGGTCGTCTCATCGCGGCCAAGCGCGCGCACCAGCAGGGCACTGGCAACCAGGTAGAGCAGGACGGCGATGAGAACGATTGTCATCGTTGCAGTTTCGCATACCCCCGTGATGCTGGCGACGGCCCCGTGGCCGCAGTCCGGGGAGACAGCCGGACCCGTTATACTGTCTGCCTTATTGTCCCCCGCTTTCAGACAGGTTGCGCCGCATGTTCGAGTCCCTGACCCAGCGCCTTTCCGGCACCATCGAGCGCCTGCGTGGCCGTGGCCGCCTGACCGAGGAGAACATCCGCGAGGCGACCCGCGAAGTGCGCATCGCGCTGCTCGAGGCCGACGTTGCGCTGCCGGTGGTGCAGGCCCTGATCGAGCGAATCAAGGTGCGCGCGGTCGGCCAGGAAGTGCTGAAGTCGCTGACCCCGGGCCAGGCGCTGATCAAGGTCGTGCGCGACGAGCTGACAGCGGTGATGGGCGCCGAAGCCAGCGACCTGAACCTCAATGTGCCCGCTCCGGCCATCATCCTGATGGCGGGCCTGCAGGGCGCCGGCAAGACCACCACCGTGGGCAAGCTGGCCAAGCACCTGAAGGAAAAGCGCAAGAAGAAGGTGATGGTGGTCTCGGCCGACGTCTACCGTCCGGCCGCGATCGAACAGCTGAAGACCCTGGCCGAGCAGGTCGGCGTGCTGTTCTTCCCGTCCAGTGCCGACCAGAAGCCGGAAGCCATTGTCCGCGCCGCCATCGACGATGCACGCAAGTCGTTCGTCGACGTGCTGCTGGTCGATACCGCCGGCCGCCTGGCCATCGACGAAGCGATGATGGCCGAGATCAAGGCCCTGCACGCTGCGGTGAATCCGGCCGAAACGCTGTTCGTGGTCGACGCCATGACCGGCCAGGACGCGGCCAATACCGCCAAGGCCTTCGGCGATGCCCTGCCGCTGACCGGCGTGGTGCTGACCAAGACCGACGGTGACGCCCGCGGCGGCGCCGCGCTGAGCGTGCGCTACATCACCGGCAAGCCGATCAAGTTCGTCGGTGTCAGTGAAAAGCCGGAAGGCCTGGACGTGTTCCACCCGGACCGTATCGCCAGCCGCATCCTCGACATGGGCGACGTGCTGTCGCTGGTCGAGCAGGTCGAGCAGCAGGTCGACAAGGACAAGGCCGCCAAGCTGGCCGAGAAGGTCGCCAAGGGCAAGAAATTCGACCTGAACGACATGCGTGACCAGCTGGAGCAGATGCAGAACATGGGCGGCATCGGCGGCCTGATGGACAAGCTGCCGGGCCTGGGCAACATCCCCGACCATCTGAAGCAGCAGGTCAGCCAGGGCAAGGAAGTGCCGCGCATGATCGCCATCATCAGCTCGATGACCAAGAAGGAACGGCGCAATCCGAACCTGCTCAACGGCTCGCGCCGCGCGCGCATCGCCAAGGGCTCGGGCGTGACGCCGGCCGACGTCAACAAGCTGATGAAGCAGTACATGCAGATGGAAAAGATGATGAGCAAGATGGCCGGCGGTGGCATGAAGGGCATGTTGCGCAGCATGAAGGGCATGATGGGCGCCATGGGCGGCCGCGGCATGCCGTTCCGTTGATGACGGCCCCGTCCGCAATCTGATGTAGCGCCCGGGCCCACGCTCGGGCGGCGGCGCACAAGCGCCGCAGCAGGCCGTCGGGCAGCAGGCTCGACTCTTCCCCTGTCCTGCGCGCACCATGGGGGCCTGTCCGAAACGATGGGCCGTCATGCAGAGTTCCGCTGTAGCTTCCCGCGCCGAGGCGTTCTGCCGGCGCTTTGGCGTTTCCGTTCCGATCCTGCTGGCACCGATGGCCGGTGCCTGCCCGGTACCGTTGTCGGCTGCGCTGGCCAACGCCGGCAGCATGGGCGCAATGGGCGCGGTGTTGTCCTCTTCGGCCGATATCGGTCGCTGGATGGATGACTTCCGCGCAGCCTCCAGCGGTCCGGCGCAGGTGAACCTGTGGATGCCGGACCCTGTACCTGCCCGTGACGTTGCCGCCGAGGCCGCCAGCCGCGCCTTCCTCGCGCAATGGGGCCCGGAGGTGCCGGCCAGCGCCGCCGACGCCACGCCGGCCGACTTCGAAGAACAGTTCGCCGCACTGCTGGCGGCGCGTCCTGCGGTGGCCTCGACCATCATGGGCGTGCTGCTGCCGCGCCACGTGCAGCAGTTGAAGGACGCCGGCATCGCCTGGATCGCCTGTGCCACCACCTTGTCCGAAGCGCGCGCGGCACAGGACGCCGGCGCCGACGCGGTGGTGGCGCAGGGCGCGGAGGCCGGCGGCCATCGTGGTTCCTTTGATCCGGCGATGGCCGAGCGCCAGCTGGTGGGACTGTTTGCGCTGCTGCCGCGCCTGGCCGATCAGCTGCAGATTCCGGTGATTGCCGCCGGCGGCATCGCCGATGGCCGTGGCATCGCTGCCGCACTCACCTTGGGTGCCAGTGCGGTGCAGATCGGCACCGCCTTCCTGCGCACGCCGGAAGCGGCGATCGCTTCGGCGTGGGCCGATGGGCTGGCCGCCAGCGAACCGGAAGATACCTGGCCGACCCGCGCCTTCAGTGGTCGCCTGGGCCGTGGCCTGGCGACGCCCTATGTGCGCGCCGCTGCCGCAGAAGGCGCCCCCGCGCCGCGTCCATACCCGGTGCAGCGCGGCCTGACCGCCCCGATGCGCAGGCAGGCGGCGCAGGACAATCGTCTCGCAGCGATGCAGGCCTGGGCCGGGCAGTCGGCGTGGATGGCACCGGCGCAGCCGGCCGCCGACGTGCTGCGCGGCATGTGGGAACAGGCGCAGGCACTGCTGCCATGATGGTGAGCTGCAACGGCCGGGCGGCGCAGGTGAAGGATCTCCTGCCGGCGCTGGTGAATTACGGCCACTTCACCTCGCTGCAGGTGCGTGGTGGTGCAGTGCAGGGGCTGGACCTGCATCTGGCGCGGCTGTCACAGGCTACGCGCGAACTGTTCGGCAGCGAACTGGACACGGTGCAGGTACAGGCATGGATGGCGCAGGCATTGCAGCAGTCAGGGCAGGTCGATGCCTCGCTGCGGGTGACGGTGTACTCGCGCCGCTTCGATTTCCGCAATCCGCTGGCGGCGGTGCCGGTGGACGTGCTGGTGGCGGTGTCAGCGCCGGTGACGCTGACCGTCGCCAAGCGCGTGCGCAGCGTGGCCTGGCAGCGTGAACTGCCGCAGATCAAGCACGTCGGCACGTTTGGTTTGTTCGCCGAACGCCGCGCGGCGCTGGCGGCCGGATTCGACGATGCGCTGTTTGTCACCGCCGATGGCGACGTGAGTGAAGGCAGCACCTGGAACCTGGCCGTGCACGATGGTGAGCGGCTGCTCTGGCCACAGGCGCCGGCCCTGCGCGGGACTGCCGAGGCACTGCTGAAGCAGCATTGGCCGGGACCTCAGGTCACTCAGCCGCTGCCGCTGGCCGATCTGGCCGGCGTGAAGGCGGCTTTTGCCTGCAACGCCAGCGGCCTGTGGGCGCTGGAGGCCATTGACGGGCATGTCCTGCCCGGCTCGCAGGCGCTGGCTGAACAGGGCAGGGTGGTGCTGGCGGCGGTGGCCTGGCAGGGTTTGGGGTCAGCCCGCTTTTGCGGCACAAAAGCGATCTGACCCCCCGGGGTTGGCCCGGCCGCGATCTGCCGCTATAATCGCCCGCTTACCTCGCCATCCTGGCGACTGGGCAATAGGAAAAACACCATGGTCAAGATCCGACTGACCCGCGGCGGCGCCAAGAAGCGTCCGTTCTACCACATCATCGTCACCGACGTGCGCAGCGCGCGCGACGGCCGCAACATCGAGCGCGTTGGCTTCTACAATCCGGTCGCCCAGGGCGCCGAGAAGCGCATCGAGCTGGACCTGGCCCGCGTTGACCATTGGGTCAAGAACGGCGCCCAGCCGACCGACAAGGTCCGCAACCTGATCAAGGAAGCGACCAAGTCCCAGGCCGCTGCGGCCTGATCCTGACGGGCCACGCTTCGGCGTGGCCCTCTTGGTTGAAGCAGATGAAAGATATCGAGCGCCGCATCCTGCTGGGCAGGGTTGTCGGCGCTTTTGGTGTGCGCGGCGAAATCAAGCTCGAGTCCTGGACCGAGCCTCGTTCCGCCATTTTCCGTTACCAGCCGTGGATCGTGCGCAGCCCGTCCGGCGTGGAAACCACGGTTGAGGGTGTACGCGGCCGCGACAGCGGCAAGCACCTGGTGGCCCGTTTTCCCGGGGTCGAGGATCGCGATGTGGTCGAAGCGATGCGCGGCACCGAGATCTACGTGGCCCGCAGTGCCCTGCCGCCGCCGAAGCCCGATGAGTATTACTGGGTGGACCTGGAAGGCCTGGATGTGAAGACCACCGAGGGCGTCGCCCTGGGCCAGGTCTCGCACCTGTTCAGCACCGGCGCCAATGACGTGGTGGTGGTCCGGGGTGACCGCGAGCGGATGATTCCATTCGTGCAGCCGGACTTCGTCAAATCGGTCGATTTCGAGGCCAACCTGATCGTGGTCGACTGGGACCCCGAGTTCTGAGTGCGAGCATGCGTTTCGACGTCATCACCCTGTTTCCCGAGTTCCTCGCCCAGTCCGCTGGACTGGGCGTGGTCGGGCGCGCGCAGGAGAAGGGACTGTTCAGCCTGCATGGCTGGAACCCCCGTGATTACGCCGAAGGCAACTACCGCCGGGTGGACGACCGTCCGTTCGGCGGTGGCCCGGGCATGGTGATGCTGATCGAGCCGCTGCAGGCCTGCCTGCAGGCGATCCGCGAGGCCGATCCAACCCCGGCGCGGGTGATCTACCTCAGCCCGCAGGGCGCGCCGTTGACCCAGGCCAAGGTGCGGGAACTGGCGGCGCTGCCGCGCATGGTCCTGCTCTGTGGCCGCTACGAGGGCATCGACGAGCGTTTCCTGGAGGCCAATGTCGACGAGGAAATCTCCCTCGGCGACTACGTGCTGTCCGGCGGCGAGCTGGGCGCGGCGGTGATCATCGACGCCGTGGCCCGCCTGCAGGACGGTGCCCTGAACGATGCGGAGTCGGCGGCGCAGGACAGCTTCGAGGGCGACCTCGGTCTGCTCGACTGCCCGCATTACAGCCAGCCGGCCCAGCACCCGCTGGGGGACGTGCCGGAGGTGCTGCGCTCGGGCAACCACGCTGCCATCGCCGCCTGGCGCCGCCAGCAGTCGCTGCTCCGGACCGCCCAGCGGCGCCCGGACCTGCTGGATGAACAGGCACTGGGCAAGGCCGACCGCAAACTGCTGGAGCAGGGCCGCCAGGCCCGGAACCAGAAGGCCAGCCCCTAGCGCAGGGCTGGCTTTATCGGCTATCATGGCCAATTCCCGCCAGCCCCGGTTGGCGCGCGCAGTACCCAAAACAAACGTGCAGCACAGTCCGGTGACTGCATGAGCCCACGTTGTCGATATGACACGCCCACCCGAACAAGAATCGGTGTAACCCATGAGCAAGCTGAACAAGTCCATCGTCGCGGAATTCGAATCCGCCCAGATCACCCGTGAACTGCCGAAGTTCAGCCAGGGCGACACCGTTGTCGTCAACGTGAAGGTGAAGGAAGGCAGCCGCGAGCGCGTGCAGGCCTACGAAGGCGTCGTCATCGCCACCAAGAATGCCGGCCTGAACTCCTCGTTCACCGTCCGCAAGATCTCGCACGGCTACGGCGTCGAGCGCGTTTTCCAGACCCACAGCGCCATCATCGACTCGGTCGAAGTGAAGCGTCGTGGTAAGGTCCGCGCCGGCAAGCTGTACTACCTGCGTGGCCTGGAAGGCAAGGCTGCCCGCATCAAGGAAGACCTGGCTGCCGCTGCTGCCGCCAAGGCTGCCCGTCTGGCCGACAAGGCCTGATAAACAACTTCGGTTGTTGCCGCGACGGCCACCTTCGGGTGGCCGTTTGCGTTTCCGGCATCGCATCGGCCACGATCAGGTGATGAGCGACATCAACCCGCGCTATCCTGCCGTGATCCAGTCGGCGCTGCGCTTCCTGGACGGCCAGGGGCTGGCGCGCGTGCAGTCGGCACCGCTGCTGCATCGCCTGCTGTGGCGCCTGGGCATTGCACTGCCGCCGCCGATCCTGGCCGGATTTGCTACCAACGCGTTGGTGCAGGGCCTGCTGTTCGGGCTGTTCTGGACCGCGCTGATGTGGCTGATGCTGTGGCAGGGCAGCGAGCGCCCGCTGGCGCTGTTGCTGGTGGCCGGCCTGTCGGCTGGCGTGCTGTTCGGCATGGTGATGGCGGCGCTGATGCGCTCGCTGCGCCGCCACCGCAAGCTGCCGGACTGGCGACGGTTCCGCGCACGGCAGGCAGACTGAGCCGATGGCGCACTGCGCCGTGACCACACGGCGGGCCCGCGCTAGGCTGCAGCTTCATCCCGATGCCCGTGCCGTGCGATGCCTGCCAAGCGAACCGCACCTTCCACTGCGCCCACGCTGCTGTCCGGTGGCAACCCGCAGATCGCCAAGGGCGAGGGCGATGCGCCGGTGCAGGCATACATCGCCGCCATGCCGGACTGGAAACGTGCGATCGGCGCGCGACTGGATGCATTGATCGAGCAGGCCGTACCTGGCGTGCACAAGGCGGTGAAGTGGAACTCGCCGATGTATGCGGTTGCGCCGGGCGAAGGGTGGTTTCTCAGCTTCCATTGCTTCACCCGCTACATCAAGGTGGCGTTCTCCCGCGGCGCGGCACTGGCGCCAGTGCCGCCCGAGCCGTCCAGGAGCGCCAATACGCGTTACCTGCACATCTTCGAAGATGCCCCGTTGGATGAAACGCAGTTCCGCGACTGGGTGCGCCAGGTCGCCGCGTTGCCCGGCGAGCGCATGTAACCCCGACGTTCCGATTCCCTTCCCGACGAGAGCCGCTGATGGTCACGCATGCACCGAACCCTGCCGATGCCGGAACACCGGCCGCTGAACTGATCGACGCGCGCATCGCCGAACTGGGTGACTGGCGCGGCGAAACGCTGGCACGCGTGCGCGCCTTGATCCATGAAGCCCTGCCCGACGTGCAGGAAACCTGGAAGTGGCGCGGCACGCCGGTGTGGGAGCAGGACGGCATCCTGTGCACCGGCGAAACCTACAGGCAGGCGGTGAAACTGACCTTCGCCCACGGCGCGGCGCTGCCGGACCCGAAGGGCCTGTTCAATGCCAGCCTGGACGGCAACACGCGGCGTGCGATCGATATCCATCAAGGCGCGATGCCGGATGCCGCTACGTTCAAGGCGCTGCTGCGCGCGGCGGCGACGTTCAACGCGGCGAAGAAGAAGCGCTGACCGTCTTCTGTAGAGCCGAGCCCATGCTCGGCTGACAGGCCTGTGCGGACCAACGGTCCGCACCCACCTCAACGTGGCGGCGCTGGCTCCAGTGCCGCATCCGGGTCGGCCACCGGCGAGGGTGGGCAGGCGGGAATCTCCGAGGGCGTGGCCAGCGCTTCGGCATGCGAGGGCTTGCCCATCATCTTCGCCTTGCGCCAGCCACCCCAGCGGTAATACGCCAGCGACAGCAGCATCGACACCAGCGAGCTGACCGGGAAGCTCCACCAGATCGCATCGGCGCCCCAGTAAGGCTGCAGCAGGTCGGCGAACGGCACGCGCACGCCCCACAGCGAGCCGGCCAGGATCAGCAGCGGCGGAATCACCGCGCCGGTGGAGCGCACCACGCCGGAGATCACGAAGCTGACGCCGAAGAACAGGAACGAGCCGATCACTACGTGGTTGAGGTGGCGCGCGATCTCCAGCGCCTGGCTGGCCGGTGGCAGGAACAGCGCCAGCAGCTGGCGATCGAACACCACCAGCGGCAGGATCAACGCGCCGGTCAGCAGGAAGTTGAACAGCACGCCTTGGCGCGCGGTGCCGCGCACGCGGTCCCAGCGCTGCGCCCCCACGTTCTGTGCGGCCATCGAAGAGCACGCTGCACCGATCGCCATCGCTGGCATCTGCAGGTAGTTCCACAGTTGCAGGGCAGCGCCGTAGCCCGCGCCGGTGTCGGTCCCGTACTGGTTGACCATGGTCATCAGCAGGATCACCGACAGCGAGATCAGCACCATCTGCAGGCCCATCGGCACGCCCTTGACCACCAGCGCCTTGAGGATGGTCATGTCGAGCTTGAACAGGCGCATGTCGGCGCGGCCCAGCCACAGGGTGTGGCGCTTGTGCCGCATGTACAGCAGCAGGCCGGCCAGCGACAGCGTCTGCGCGACCAGCGTGGCCCACGCCGAGCCGGCGATACCCAGCGCAGGGAACGGCCCCATGCCGAAGATCAGTACCGGGTTCAGCACGATGTCCAGCGCCACCGACACCATCAGGAAACGGAATGGCGTGCGCGAATCACCGGCACCGCGCAGCGCGGCGGTGAGGAAGGCGAACGCGTACAGCGTCGGCATCGCCAGGAAGATGATCTGCAGGTAGGCCTCCGCCAATGGCAGCGAAGCAGCCGGCGTGCCCATCGCCGCCAGCAGCGGATGGGCCATGAACCAGCCGGCGAGGGCGATGATCACCGACAGGCCGATGAAGAAGGTGGCGCTGGTGCCGACCACGCGCCGCGCCTGCGCGATGTCGCGCGCGCCGATCGCCTGGCCGATCAGGATGGTGGAGGCCATGCCGAAACCGAACACCGAGCCGATCAGGAAGAACATGATGTTGTTGGCGTTCGCGGTGGCGGTCAGCGCCGCCTCGCCGAGGAAGCGCCCGACCCAGACCGCGTTCACCGAGCCGTTCAGCGACTGCGCGATGTTGCCCGCCAGGATCGGCAGGGAGAACAACAGGAGATTGCGCCCGATCGGGCCGGAGGTCAGGTCAAGCGGTGCCTTGGCCATGGAGTGGTGATCGAATCCCGGGAGGCGCACACTAGCACCAAGCCGGTTTGCGGGATGTGGCAATGCATCAACGACTGCAGGTGGAGCGGAGGTTGGCGCTGGCCTTGATCAGCGCTGTATTGGCCGCATGTTCGATGGACGACCGGCTGGGTGATACCCAGATCCGGCCAACCGACCGTCCCGAGTGCCTGGTCGGCAGCCAGCGCCAGGACCTGGCCTCCGGGGTGCGGCCATTGATCGGCGGCACCGGCTGCCGGGCCGACCCGGACAACCCGCGTCCCCTCAACAAGCCACTGGAGTAGCCTGCCCCCATGCCCGAGCTTTCCCCGCTGTCACCCAGTGTCCGCCTGGACATCTGGTTGTGGGCGGCCCGTTTCTTCAAGACCCGCAGCCTGGCCAAGCAGGCGATCGAGACCGGCAAGGTCAGCGTTGCCGGGCAGCGTCCGAAATCCTCACGCGCGGTGCGCGTGGGCGAGCAGCTTCAGGTCGACCGTGGTGAAGAGCATTTCGAGGTCCAGGTGCTCGGCCTGAGCGATCAGCGCGGGCCCGCAGCGACGGCGCAGCAGCTGTATGCCGAGAGCGAGGCCTCCAAGGCACGTCGTGCCGAACAGCGTGCGCTGCGCATCGCCGCGCGTGACGGGTTCCAGCCGCCGGAGCACAAGCCGGACAAGCGCGCACGCCGGTTGATCCGCGCGCTGGGGGACATCGACGCGCTGTGACGCAGCCCCGGCGTTCGCCGGCGACATCACCTTCCGGGATACGCCGCAGCGCGGTGGCAGCGGCTTCAACGAGAGCTCGCCGGACCGTGCCTGCGTCCAGGCGCTGCGGGACGCCAGCCGAAATGGCGTACTGCTGCGGAGAGCATGCGAACCGACGCTTCGCACCCGGTTGAGCGCGCCGGTAGCGCCGGGCCATGCCCGGCGACTACCCCGAACGCCTCAACCGTGCAGGTCGTAGCGGTCCAGTTCCATCACCCGCGTCCAGGCGGCGATGAAATCCTGCACGAACTTCTTCTCGCCATCGGCGCTGGCATAGACCTCGGCCAATGCGCGCAGCACCGCGTTTGAGCCGAACACCAGGTCGGTGCGGGTACCGGTCCAGCGCACAGCGCCGTCGGTGCGGCCACGGCCTTCGTAGCTTTCGCGGCCGGTGGCCTTCCACTGCGTACCCATGTCCAGCAGGTTGACGAAGAAGTCGTTGCTGAGCGTGCCTGGGCGCGTGGTGAACACGCCGTGCTTGCCACCATCGGCATTGGCACCGAGCACGCGCAGGCCGCCGACCAGCACGGTCATCTCCGGCGCGGTCAGCGTAAGCAGCTGCGCCTTGTCGATCAGCAGCGCCTCCCCGGGCACGCTGTAGGCGCCCTTCAGGTAATTGCGGAAGCCATCGGCGACCGGCTCGAGCACCGCGAACGATTCGACGTCGGTCTGTTCCTGGCTGGCGTCGGTGCGGCCCGGGGTGAACGGCACGCTGACCTCATGGCCACCGGCCTTGGCCGCCTGTTCGACACCTACGCCACCGGCCAGCACGATCAGGTCGGCCAGTGACACGTGCTTGCCGCCGGCATTGAAGCTGGCCTGCACCTTTTCCAGCGCGGCCAGCACCTTGGCCAGCTGCTGCGGCTGGTTCACCTCCCAGTCCTTCTGCGGCGCCAGGCGGATGCGCGCACCGTTGGCGCCGCCGCGCTTGTCCGAACCACGGAAGGTCGAAGCCGACGCCCATGCGGTGGACACCAGCTCGGCGACGCTCAGGCCCGCTGCGGCGATCTGCTGCTTCAGCGCGGCGATGTCCTTGGCGTCGATCAGCGGGTGCTGTGCTTCCGGCAGCGGGTCCTGCCAGATGAACTGTTCGGCCGGAATTTCCGGGCCGAGGTAACGTGCGCGCGGGCCCATGTCGCGGTGGGTCAGCTTGAACCAGGCGCGGGCGAAGGCATCGGCGAAGGCCTGCGGCTCGGCGAGGAACCGGCGCGAGATCTTTTCGTAGGCCGGATCCATGCGCAGCGACAGGTCGGTGGTGAGCATGGTGGGGCGGTGCTTCTTCGACGGGTCGTGCGCGTCGGGAATCACCGCTTCGGCGTTCTTGGCCACCCACTGGTGGGCACCGGCCGGGCTCTTGCTCAGCTCCCATTCGTTGCCGAACAGGATTTCGAAGAAATCGTGGCTCCACTGCGCCGGGGTGCGCGTCCAGGTCACTTCCAGGCCGCTGGTGATGGCGTCGCCGCCCTTGCCGCTGCGGAAGCTGCTGGCCCAGCCCAGGCCCTGGTTTTCCAGCCCGGCGGCTTCCGGTTCCTTGCCGACGTTGTCGGCCGGGCCGGCACCGTGGGTTTTGCCGAAGCTGTGGCCGCCGGCGATAAGCGCGACGGTTTCCTCGTCGTCCATGGCCATGCGGCCGAACGTATCGCGGATGTCATGCGCGGCCAGCACCGGATCCGGGTTGCCATCCGGCCCCTCCGGATTGACGTAGATCAGGCCCATCTGCACTGCGGCCAGCGGGTTTTCCAGCGTGCGCGAGTGCACGTCGCCGTCGGCATCGTCATCGGATACGAGCACGCCATGGTTCTCTTCAACGCCTTCCGAGCCATGCTTGTAGCGCACGTCACCGCCCAGCCAGGTGGTCTCGCGGCCCCAGTACACATCCTGGTCCGGCTCCCAGGTATCGGGGCGGCCGCCGGCAAAGCCCAGGGTCTTGAACCCCATCGATTCCAGCGCGACGTTACCGGTGAGGATGAGCAGGTCGGCCCAGGAAATGGCCTGGCCGTACTTCTGCTTGATCGGCCACAGCAGGCGCCGGGCCTTGTCCAGGCTGACATTGTCCGGCCAGCTGTTGAGCGGTGCGAAGCGCTGCTGGCCACGACCGCCGCCGCCGCGGCCGTCGCCGATGCGATAGGTGCCGGCACTGTGCCAGGCCATGCGGATGAACAGGCCACCGTAGTGCCCGAAGTCGGCCGGCCACCAGTCCTGCGAATCGGTCATCAGCGCCTTCAGGTCCGCCTTCAGCGCGGCGTAGTCCAGCCCCTTGAAGGCCTTGGCGTAATCGAAGCCGGCATCGAGCGGATTGGAGCGCGCCGAATGCTGGTTGAGCAGGTCCACGCGCAACTGGTTCGGCCACCAGTCGCGGTTGGTCGTCGCGTCGCCGACGACGGCATGGTTGAACGGGCACTTCGCTTCGCTTTTCATGGGTCTCTACCTGTGGACTGGCGAAAGGTGGAATCGGGGGAGGCCTGACCACGATAGGTGGCGCCTACCAATGGGTAAATTCGATTGATTCAACCGATGCGATAGTGGCGAACTATGGAGCCGTCTGACTAGGACGGTCGTGTCCGATCAACGCTTCAGCAGACCCGCGCCCAGCTTCATCAAGTCACTGGCTCCGAACTGGCCGTCGCCGTCCTGGTCCAGGACGCCGCCGAGCAGGTTGCCGATGCCGCCGGACTGCTGCGTTTCCTGGCCCAATGCCTGGCTCAGCTGGCCTGCGTTGCCACCCTGGGCGAAGCGCTGGGCCAGGAAGGACATGACGATGGGGGCGAGGATTGCCAGCAGCTTGCCCGAAGTGCCGCTGTCGAGACCGGTCTTCTGCCCGAGCAGTTGTGCCGCCTGCGGTTGCTGGCCACCGAATACGTGGCCGAGGATGCCGGCGCCATCGGTGGCGCCGCTGCCGCCCCCGCCCATCACCGCGCCCAGGATCCCGCCCAGGTCGAAACCGCCGCCACCGCTGTGGTCGCGCTGCAACGCGTTGAGCAGCGACTGCGCGCCCTGAGGCTCACTGGCGTTCTGCCCCATCGCGCCGAGCAGCAGAGGCAGGGCGCTGCCGACGGCCTGGGCGGTCTGGCTGCTGTCCAGGCCGAGTTGCTGGGACACCTGCTGCAGGCCCTGGCCCTGCTGCAGCTGCTGGAAGAGGGATGCAGCGAGCGATTCGGTGTTCATGGCAGTCTCTGTTCTGTGAAGGAAGGACGGCCCGAGCATAACGCTGCGTGCACTACGGGAATGCGAAGGCAGCCGAGCATGGGCCCGGCTCTACAGACAGAGCGCGACGGGGTCGTTGTGGAGCCGAGCATGGGCTCGGCTCTACAGGCAGGGCGTGAGTTGTAGAGCCCTGCCCGCGCTCGGCCCAGGCCTGCCAGCGGGCGCGGTTACAGCAGCGTCTTCAACCGGTACAGCGCCTCAAGCGCCTGCTTCGGCGTCAACTCGTCCGGATCGATCGCCGCCAGCGCTTCCTGCGCCTTGCTGGACGGCGCGCTGAACAGGCCGAACTGCTGCGGTGCATCCAGTGCCTGCGGTGCCAGTTCGGCCGCGTGGCTTTCACCGCCGCGCTGTTCCAGCTCGGCCAGGCGGCGACGCGCCTGCGCCACAGTAGCCCGCGGCAGGCCGGCCAGTGCCGCCACCTGCAGGCCGAAGCTGCGGTTGGCCGGGCCATCCTTCACCGCGTGCATGAACACCAGCGCTTCACCGTGCTCGACTGCATCCAGGTGCACGTTGGCAATGCCGCTGCGGCCGCCCTCGTGTTGTTCGTCGGCCAGCGCGGTCAGCTCGAAGTAGTGGGTCGCGAACAGCGTATAGCAGCGGTTCTGGTAGGCCAGGTGACGTGCGACCGCGTCGGCCAGCGCCAGGCCGTCGTAGGTGGAGGTGCCGCGGCCGATCTCATCCATCAGCACCAGCGAATGGGCGGTGGCGTGATGCAGGATGTAGCTGGTCTCGGCCATCTCGACCATGAAGGTGGATTGCCCGCGCGCCAGGTCGTCGCCGGCGCCGATGCGGGTCAGGATGCGGTCGATCGGGCCGATCACAGCGCGGCTGGCCGGCACGAAACTGCCGATATGGGCCAGCAGCACGATCAGCGCGTTCTGCCGCATGTAGGTCGATTTACCGCCCATGTTCGGGCCGGTGATGACCAGCATGCGACGGTCGGGATGCAGGTCCAGGTCGTTCGGTTCGAACGGCTGCTCACGCACCGCTTCGACCACCGGGTGGCGGCCACGCTCGATCTTCAGGCACGGTGCCGTTTCCAGTTCCGGCCGCGACCAGTCCAGCGCCTGCGCGCGCTCGGCGAAGGCGGCCAGCACGTCCAGTTCGCTCAGCGCAGCGGCGCACTGCTTCAACGGTTCCAGCTGTTCGCCGAGGGTGTCCAGCAGCTGCTCGTACAGGTATTTCTCGCGCGACAACGAACGGTCGCGCGCGGACAGCACCTTGTCTTCGAACGCCTTCAGTTCTTCGGTGATGTAGCGCTCGGCATTGGTCAGCGTCTGGCGGCGGGTGTAGTGCACCGGCGCACGGTCGGACTGGCCCTTGCTGATCTCGATGTAGTAGCCGTGCACGCGGTTGTAGCCCACCTTCAGGGTGGGAATGCCGCTGCTTTCGCGTTCGCGCTGTTCCAGGTCCACCAGGAACTGGTCGGCATGGGTGGACAGGCGGCGCAGCTCGTCCAGCTCTTCATCGAAGCCGTCGGCCAGCACGCCGCCGTCGCTCAGCTTCAGTGGCGGCATTTCGGCAATGGCGCTGGCCAGCAGCTGCGCGCACGCGTCATGCTCGCCCAGCGCGGCGTGCAGGGCCTGCAGGCGCGGCGAATCCAGCGGCGCCAGCACCTCGCGCACGGCGGGCAGCAAGCCCAGGCCATCGCGCAGGGTGGAGAAATCGCGCGGGCGCGCCGAGCGCAGCGCGACGCGGGTGAGGATGCGTTCCAGGTCGCCCAGGCGGCGGAACTGTTCGCGGATATCGGCGTCGCTGCCGCGGTCGATCAGGGTTTCCACCGCATGGTGACGCTGTACCAGGACCTCGCGCAGGCGCAGCGGGCGGTGCAGCCAGCGCCGCAGCAGGCGGCCGCCCATCGGCGTCACCGTGCTGTCGAGCACGCCCAGCAGGGTATTACGGGTATCACCGTCGACGCGCGTGTCCAGTTCCAGGTGGCGACGGGTGGCGGCGTTCATCGCGATCGCCTCGCCAGCGGTTTCCATCGCGATCGAGGTCAGGTGCGGCAGGCGCTGCTTCTGGGTCTCCTCGACATAGCCGAGCAGGGCACCTGCGGCAGCGGTCGCGCGCGGCTTGTCATCGATGCCGAAGCCGCTCAGGTCATGCAGCTTGAAGAAGTTCAGCAGCTGGCGGCGGCCGCTGTCGGCGTCGAACAACCAGGGGGCGCGACGGCGCACGCCGGTGCGCTGGCGCAGGAATTCCGGCCAGTTTTCTTCGTCGGGCACCAGCAGCTCGGCCGGCTCCAGTCGGGCCAGTTCGGCTTCCAGGGCGTCGTCGGTTTCCACTTCGTTGACCAGGAAGCGGCCACCGGCCAGGTCGGCCCAGGCCAGGCCGTAGCCCTGCTTCGTGCGCGACAGCGCCATCAGCAGGGTGTCACGGCGCTCGTCCAGCAGCGCTTCGTCGGTGACGGTTCCGGGGGTGACGATGCGCACCACCTTGCGTTCGACCAGGCCCTTGGCCAGCGCCGGGTCACCGATCTGCTCGCAGATCGCCACTGACTCGCCCAGCGCCACCAGCCTTGCCAGGTAGCCCTCGTAGGCATGCACCGGCACGCCGGCCATCGGAATCGGTGCGCCGCCGGAGCTGCCACGCTGGGTCAGGGTGATGTCGAGCAGGCGCGCGGCCTTGCGCGCATCGTCGTAGAACAGCTCGTAGAAGTCGCCCATGCGGAAGAACAGCAGCAGGTCCGGGTACTCGGACTTGGCTGCGAAGAATTGCTTCATGAGGGGCGTGTGCTCTGCACTGGCCTTCGATGCAGACGGTTTCGCTTTTGAATCAGTGGTTTGCAAGAGAACTTCCTACGGTTTGTAGCGGTCGATCCCGGCAGCTGACGGCGAGTAACGGGGTTCTTCGTTGCGCCGCTGTTGCGCTGATCAATCAAAGAGGATCAAATCGATGTTGCGACGGACAGACAGCGGATCGACCATGGATACGGTTGTTGCGGCGCAGGCAGAGGCCCCGCGCCGCCGAGGCACCAAGTTTAAGCTGACCTACCGGCAAATCTGCGAACTGAGCGTGGCTAAGGGCCCGGTCGAAGGCAAGCAGGGCAGGGTGGTCATCGCCCAACGTCCGTCGGCAGACGCCGGGAAGCCTTACCGCGTCTTGGACGGCAATCAGGGGGCGCCAACGGGCTTTGGCTTCTACGTGGGCACCACCCGCACCACCTATGAAGTTGTGGTCCGAGGCCCTGCGGGGGTTCGTCGGTTCTCCCTGGGCAGCGTCACCGACATCGGACCGGAGCAAGCTTACGAACTGGCGCGACGGAAGTTGGCGGTGGTTCGAGAAACGGGCGAGCATCCTTCGAAGGAAGAGGCCCGAGCCGAGCAGCTGGTGGAGCTGAAGGGGCTCACGCTGGCGGACTGCTTCACGGCTTACGTTGAAGACCTGCAGAAGCGCGTTCGCAACAAGAAAGCCAAGCCCGCCAGCATCCGGGCCATCCAAGACAGCTTGGCGCGGTTTGCTCGCCCGGAAGTCGGGCTGGCGGACAAGCCGATTCTTCAGCTTTTGGACAAGGACATCCACCGTGCGTTCGACGGCCTGCGGCGATCGTCCATGGTGCGCTCCAACCGGATCCCCACCCCGATGCGCCAAGCGCTGGCTGATCAGCCGGATTGGGCCGCGCTTTCCACGCAACAGCTCGAAGCGTTGGGCGTGACCGGGAAGTACATCCAGCGAGTCAAAGCGGCCGGTTTGGCGTCGACCGAGCACGCGTTCACAGACGCGAAGAGGGCGGTCGACCTGATGCTGAAGCGGGAACGCAAAGCGGCGGCTCAGCAGCAGCGGGAGCCGGTGCTGCGTTACAACCCGTTCCAGGTCATCCACGACGACGACATGTTGCGGGACTCGCAAACGCTGCGCCGCCACTACGAGCGTGCCGAGGTGCGCAACCCGTTGGGGGACGAGACGCTTCCCACGGTCCTCAAGGTGATCTTGGCCAGGCGGGACGAGCAAGGCGGCTTGAACGCCACCGGCGCGGACTACTTGCTGCTGACCTTGCTCTGGGGCACCCGCCGCGGCGAGGCCGCTCCCCTGCGCTGGTTTGACCGGTGCTCCCCGGGCGAGCTGCGCCAGTCGGAGGTGTCCTGGGTCTGGTTGGCAGCACCGGATGAGGTCAACCCTTACACGAGGCGGGCAGGCTCTCAGGTCTACCTGTTTGACACCAAGAATGGCGAGGAGCGCTACCTGCCGGTGGCCTACTTTGCTGAAAAGATTTTGCAGCGGCGTTACGACGAACGCACGGACGAAACCAAGCTCAAGCAAGACTTGGCGGACGCGCAAGAAGTGTTGGACGCCGCTCGAGCCAGGCGTGCACGTCGGGATCTGCTGGACCGGCTGGAAAAAGAGGTGGAGAGGGCACGCCGCGCGCTGGCCAAAACGATGTTTGTGTTTCCCGCCCGATCGGACCGAAGTACGACGGGGCATTACTCGGACAGTAAGAGCATCGTGGCAAACGTGCGGCGGGACGCGGGGTTGCTCGATCTGCGGGCAGAGGTGGACATTGGTCTGACCCTGCACGATCTGCGCCGGACGCTTGGTCGCTACGCGGCCCTCCTGTTTGGCGAGAGTCGAATCGTGTCCCAGCTGCTCCACCATCGCACGTTGGGCCGCGGCGAAGATCGCATGGCCGCTGTCTCGGAGCGCTACACCGAGCAGGAGTGGTCCAAGCTCCGCGAGGCAATGGGACGGGTGGAAGAGCACATGGTGGCCACGAGTCCCCGTGTTTGGAACCGCTTGAAGGGAACCGACAAGCCCCGGCTGGACGAGTCCGGCGATGCCCCAGTCTCCATATTCTCAGCAAGAAACCGGCGCGACGATAAGTAAGGAGCGACCCAATGGAATGCCAGCGTAAAGAAGAGGACTACCTGGAGCAGCGCTCTGCGGCACTGGATGCTGAGCTTACCAAAGCCGCCGCAGGCTTGCCGCCTCCTACGATCAGCACCAAAGCAGCGGCGCGTTACCTCGGGGTCCACTTCGACACGCTTGGCGAGTGGCGCCGCCGAACGCCTCCTGCAGGGCCGCCTTTCGTCAAAGGTGCCGGCCGCGCTGCTGGAGGGGCCAACGAGCACGTTCGTTACCCTTACATCGAACTCGTTGCTTGGCAGGCCTCGCGCGTGGGGCGCAGTGTCAAAGAGCGTCGCCTGATCGACGAACTGGACGCAGCTCAGCAACGGGTCCGCGAGCTCGAAATCGAGTTGGCCCTGCGGCAGGCGCGGGACGACGCAAGCCGGCTGCAGAAGAAGTTGGGCCGCATCGCATCGCTGGCCACGCTCGATGACATTGCCGTGGTTCCCCATGAGTGGGCATTGGTGGATGGCCAGGTGGCTGGGCATGTCTTGGTGGTGGACGACCAAGTGCTCAGCGGTGCGCTAGAACGTGGCGACGTGTGGGATGCCACAGTCGAGGTGGCCCTGCAGGCGCTTTGGGTCGACGGTGAGACGCGTGAGCCCTACCACTGCGCTTGCGCAAACGTGCTTCAGACGGTGATGCAAGAACTCCGCGAAGCCAAGGCTGCGCAGCAGGCAAGCGATTTGGAGGCGCGTTGGGCGCCGGGGGCAGTGTCTGGTGTGTCCGTGCGGCCTTTCGCCCGAGGCAAAGAAGTGTCGTGACGCGGCAGACGGGCCCGGGGGAGGCGACTAAGGGCATGTTTTATAGACAGCGCGCAATTGGCCAAGGCCGATGCCGTAGCGCGTGGCACCCACTTGTATAGGTGATGGTCCCTCAACTTCAGAGAGGAAAAGATATGAACGCAAGCATTGCAGCCGCCATGGGCTTCGACGACCTCTACGGGGGCAGTGAGGCTTTCCGCGAACGCTTCGATGAGATGCTAGACGCAGTGAAGGCGCTGCCAGAAGGCCTTCACGAGCGTGGGCGGTCACTGATGTATCCCCAGCTGCACAACGCTTGCGTGATGGGAGATGTCGAACTGGTGACAGCGCTCTTAGCCACCGGCTTGGACCCAGATGCGTATACCTACACAGACGACGATGACGATCTGCCTCCCTTGGTCTGGCTCGCCCGTGACATCGAGCCCGGTTTCGAGGTGAAGCGTCAGATCGCCGAGGCACTGCTTGCGGCGGGAGCAAGCGTGGAAGAGGGGGATCCAGAAGAGGAGGCTAAGGACGTTGGGGACGACGATTTCGCCAATTTTTTGCATGCCAAGAGTCGCTCTGGCGCGGTGTGCTGATACATAGTCACCCGCATTTCCACTTGTGCCATTCAAGGTCACTGAAACCCTAGCGGAGAAGAGATAATGGTCGAGCGGCCCACGGCCAATTCATTGTTTTGCTTCAGTGTTGAGGCCGGATGTGTGTGTCCTATCTTGTATCTCTCAGTTACAGACGCTCAATCGCTCTGTCAGTTGGGCTGGCGAGTAGAGCGGGCTCCCCTTGCTGGCATTGGATATCGCAAATTAAAGAGTACTTGCCGGGCGCAAAATGTAAAGTCATAGCTCAATCTTTGGGATGTAAAGCGAGATATTGTCACCGGCGCGGTGAGGTGGGTGTATTTAGATGGAGTGAGCTGCGTTATGAGTACCGAGAGGAAGGGCATGGAGGCGAGAAAGGTTTACGTTGTGTTCCAAGGCGGAGGCGCCCGCGGGGCAGTCCACGTTGGTGCCTTGAAAGCACTAGAGCTAGCAGAATTTCCGCCGAAAGATCTATCAAAGCCAGCAACGAGACCTGAGATAGTAGGAGTGGCTGGTACCTCGGCCGGATCAATTATGGCCGCATTAGTGTCTGCGGGCTATGAATCTGATCAGATCCTAGATTTGAGCGGAAAGAGTGATCATCACGTCTTGAAAGGGCTGGAAGGATTTTCTTCTGGCTCACTTGCCGGGCTCTTCACGGAGCGTGGATGGGCTAGGATAAAGAAGGCTAGGTGGATTGCAGAAAATACCGCCATTCTTAAGTTTATGGCGGTGGACTTGCTGGCTGGATTGGTCTTTGCCTTATTTGCGGCCCCTACACTATTCGCGCTTTCATTGAGGGCTACTGGGTTTCTGGTTGTATTTAGTGTGATTGTTGTGCTCTTAGTTGCTGGGTTGGTTTCATTTTTTAAGTTGTGCAAGTTGCTGAGAGAGGGGCTTGCTCCCCTTGATCAAGTTCGTGATGTCATTGATGAGGTGTTGGCAAATTCACCAATAAAGGACGGTATTTCCGGTGGGAAGGATATTACGTTCGAAGAGCTTAAAAATGCTGGTGGTAAGCCCCTCCGGATTGTCGCCACAAATTTGACAAAGAAGACGTTGCAGTTGTTCTCTGTGGATACTACTCCGGGGATTTCAGTTGCCAGCGCAGTGTGTGCTTCCATTTGTCTTCCTTTAATATTTAAACCGTATCCTATAAGGATGCCGGATGGGAGCATAAATGAGTTTGCGGATGGCGGGGTTGTCTCCAATCTGCCTCTGTGGGCTTTTGATGATGAGCGAATGTTCCAGCCAGATTGTTGGACGGTTGGGATTTCACTACGGTCTGCGGATTCATCCAGTGCTGCTTCCGGGCATTGGTTAGGGGCGATCATCGATGCCGTTGTGTCCGGTCCTCCGGAGATTCATGCTCGGAATATCCCAGGGCTGGTGATTGTCCCCGCGAAGACAAGGCTGCATCTATTGGATTTCGACAAAAGCCAGAAGTGCTATGTTGATGAGGCGGTTAATGTTGTAAATGAATCGACTATTGAGCTTTACAAGGCAGTTGCAACCCCATTTATTGAGTTAGTAGTGCAGCGTTTTGTAGGCTCACTTGAAGACACAATACGTAGCGCTTTGATTGAGGCGGACTTGCCGCATGACTTTACGCTGAAGGCGGCAATTGCCACGAGGCGAGGTGACGAAATCCTCAAGCTTTGGCCTAGGTTTGAGGTGGGATACGGCCCAGAAGAAGCGGCGGAGCGTCGGCGTCCTATTGCTAGGACTGTGCTGCGACAGGACAAGGTGTTCGTCCGGCAGGCTGAGAGACTGGGCGAGCAGGCGGATGATGATCTGTTCACAGATACTTCAGTTTGGCCACTGGCTGACAGCCTCTGGTGCCTGGCCATGCCTCTTGTGCTGGCAGGGGATACCACACAGCCGGATCCGCCTGTACTGGTGATTGAGTCATCGTCATTGACTCTGGATAGAATTTGCGCTATATACGGGGCGGGTGATTTGAAAAGTTCGTTCACCTCAGTGATCGATTCCGTCAAGCAGATTTTGTTAGCTGTGGATAAGGATTCGAAGCTGATCGATAGCGTCAGAGGTGCGCAGCTATGGAAATAAAACTTGATTCCAACGGCACAACTATCGGCCCCGTCTCGGTCGCGAAGCCCGAGAAAAAAAAGACCGTGGTCGTAAAGGTCAGGCCACAGTCTGCTGATGAACGCTCTTTGGCCAAAACTGTACACCAGTGGAACTTCAATCCGGTTACTGTGAAAAGCAACCCTCCTGAGTCAGGCAAAGTTGGCCAGCCGAGCAGGTTTGGGAAGCTATTTTCTTCCTTCCGGGTTAAGAAATGGTGATCAGTCATTACTTGAAAGAATGAAAGCGGGCCGTTCGCGGCCCGCTTTCTTGCTTGTGCATGGTCAACTGCTTCTCGAGCTGTTCCCGAAAGCCATCGTCGGCGTAGGAGTAGGAAAAGAACACAGTGGGCACAACGTTCTCCTGAGCAGGTGGAGTTATTGCGATTGCATGGGTGGACTAGCCTGATAAGACGCCTTTGCAGTTGATAGGTGAGTTCTTATTTCAACGCCATCGTTTTTGAGAATTCGCACCATCTTTAGCTCGCTGTCGTAGATTGCGATCCAGCTGTCGCTCGCCTCAACAACGCGGCCTCCGGCGAGGCGCTCAGAATCCTTCCAGAGTTCTGAGGCCTTTGCCGAGGCTTCCTCAAGAAGCAGCTCCTTTGTTTCGTCGGCTTTGCTTTTGCCAAACTTCTCCCCTACAAGGCCCGGCACGATGGCCAGCAGCAGGACAAAGCAACCGACGCTCGCTGCGGCAGAGAGGAACACCGCTGATCCCAGGAGCGCAACGATAGGTTGTCTGATCCAATAGGATCGCCGCTCAAGCCACCCTCGCATCGCTGTGTTCTCCTTGACGGGCGCACGGGCGATGACAATGGACAGCGTGGACATTCCGATCATGGTAAACACGATGCCCCAAGGAATGTCGCTGATCAGCCGAATGCCTTGGATGATGACCACGTAGTAACCATGGATGATTTTTGCATCGGTGGCCTGGGGGAAGAGGCCCGCAGGAACACCCATCTCCGTCAAGTAGGTCGAATGCGCGACATCACCGGCCAAATGAAGGAAGAACCCGATCAGGGTGGCCACGGCCAAGATGCCGCCCGCCATCGTTGTTAGCGCAGAAGCGATGTGCGAAGGCGACTTCGCGCCCGGATTGCTTGCCTCCTTCTTCGTCTGCTCCCCGTCCGCTCCAGTGTCCGCCATTCCCTTTCCTCGCTGATATACGTCCTAAAATCCTTGTGCCAGATTTAATGGACGGACGCAACGCAAAGGCCCCGCCGAAGCGGGGCCTCTTGATGGGAACATCAGGAAGCGCCTACCTGGATGAGGTCCGGCGCATCATGCTGTAGACAATTGCCACCAGACCGGGCACCACCACGTGCGCCGGCACGAGCGCTAGGACGAGCAAGCTGAAGATCGCCCGGACTTGCTCAGGATGCGGCAGCAGGTCAGCGAAGCCCAGGCCCAGAAAAGAAGTCAGATGGGCAGCCACCACGATCGTCCAGGTCAAGAAGAAGCCCTTCGCCTCCGCCGTGGCTTTTGTTGATTTCGTCACCGAAACCTACCGTGCTCGGCAGCTAAAAGCGAAGCCTGACCCTAGCGGGCGGTGATCAATGCCTTCGAGCCAATGCTGGTTCGGAGACTGCCTGGAGTAGATGTGCCGGGAACACCGTCGGCTGCATGTCGTGCTCCAGCAGCTCGGGTGTGACGTTGGCGGGAAGATGCTTGAATTCAATCACCTGATTGCCCTTGGTTCTGACGAGGACTCGGGTGGGTTGTGTGGCGTCGCTCAAGAGCGCTTCTCCATGAGCAATGATAGAGCGCTCTGCCCGAATGTCTTGATCAAGTGCGGACAGGGTCGAGCGCAGCTCTTTTGTCAGCTCAGTTCGGTGGTTAGCAAGCGTTGACTTGAGAACCATCTTGGAATCAACGCGCAGGATCAGATCGGTGACATTCTGTTCGAACACCGAGCGCAGTCCATCCGGAGAAAAGATCTGATCGAAATCGTGTTGGATGGTCCGATAGCGCTGCTTTTTCAGCAGTGGCTCTCCTTGCAAAACGGTAAGAAGGGACCACGCTTGGAATCGCACTCGTGAGCAGAGCAAAGTCTCCTGGAACAAGGTTTCGATCTTGCCAATTTCCTCTCGGATCTTGTCTGGAAATCCCGAGGCACCAAACGTTTGGGTGTCCTGAAGGTCGGATAGGGCATCGATGCGGTCTCTGAGAAGCTGATGGATCTCGTGCTTTTTATCCATCATCTTCTGATACTGATCTTCGAGCGTCTGCCGATTGTGAGTGGTGTGCTCGCCTTGAAGAATGGGCACGGAAACCTCTTTGAGCGTGTCCATTGCCCCCATTAAGGCGCCGCGACGCTGAGCGTCCAGTTTCCCCTCCACGCGATTGATCGTGGTCACGATCCCATCCAGCTTCTCGCTGATGTCAGCCAGGTGCTTTTGGGCAACCACAACTGAGGCAACCTGCCAGACCGCGGCTGCGTTCATGGCGTTGCTCAGGTTCTCGGGCTTGGTCAGCAGCCCGTGCTCCTTGATGCCACCGCTTCCGCCGTTTGTCATCGCCCGATAGGTTCCTTCGATGACATTGCCCGCTGCGTCTTTGGCGTTCAGCAGGGGACCGTTGATCGCCACTTCGAACACGTTCTCGGGCACGCCTTGGGCTGCCAATGCGGCAGTGGGGGCTGCTTGGAGCAACGCGTTCAGCCGACCCACGGCCTTGGGCGGTTTGCGGCCCTTTCCCGACACCTTTTCGAACAAGTCCGTCGGAACCTCCGTCACCGCAAGGGCGTTCTCGCCGGCGAGGTTCTGAACGATCAAGGAGGATGCCATTGGCGCTGGCAACGGCAGCCCAGTCGCTCCAGTGGGGCGGGTTGATTCGGACGTGCCTGCCTCAGGATTGACGACTGCCGATGCGGTGGTGGGCGGGCGGCGCCTGCTGCTGATTACCCATGCAACGGCGGCGCCGGCGGCGGCTGCCGCGAGCATGCTGAAAATCGTCTGTGCGTCCATCCTTCCCCCTGTTTCAATCCTAGGAAATCTACCTTATCGGCACGGCTCAACGCACCTTGATCAGCTGATCTCACCGGTCGTATAAGCCGGCGACAAGTTTTTCTGGTTCAACGCCCACACCGGCTTGGCCAGCGCCGGTCCCTTTGGTCGCCAGGCCGAGGACGCCATGCCCATGGTGCCTCGGCCGAACTTAGCGTTGGCTTGGTCCATCACCTTCATGAGCGCTTGCGATCGGGGATCTATGCCGGCGAACAGATCGCCTTGGTGGACGTCGTCGTGGGTGAGGTCGAGCAACCCCACCCCGGCTTTCTTGTAGCGGTAGCCGGTCTTCCACATGGCCTTGTCGGGATCGGCACGGGCCAGGTCTGCCGCGGTGAAGATGCCTTCAGCGCCCAGCTTGGCCGTGAGCTTGCGCCCCACGCCCCACACGTCCTCGACCGGATAGGTTTCCAGCTCGGGCGAACCGGGCAGAGCCGTGACCACCCCGTGTGGTGTCTTCTTGGCCAGCTTGTTGGCCAGCTTGGCCAAGGTCTTCGTGGGACCGATGCCCACCCAACACGGAATGCCCACCCACTGGAGGATTTGGGCACGGGCCTGGCGGGCCATCGCCTCGCATTGCTCCGCCGGCACGCCGTCGAAGGTCACGAACGATTCGTCAATGGAGTAGACCTCCACGCGCGGGAACCACTCCCGCAGCACCGACACGCCTCGGCTTGACAGGTCCCCGTAGAGGCCGAAGTTCGCCGAGAAGATTCGAAGCTGTCGGCGGATGTGAGACGGCACTTCGTGGATGGGCTGGCCAATCTTCACGCCCAGGTTCTTGCACTCCTTGCTGCGGGCGATCGCGCATCCGTCGTTGTTAGACAACATGCACACCGGCTGGCCGCGCAGCGACGGGTTGAAAACCCGCTCGCAACTGGCGTAGAAATTGTTTCCGTCAACGAGGCCAAATATGGGAGTAGGTGGTATGGCGAACTTGGACATGGAGTCATGCGAGTGGCTGATCGAGCACCAAAACGACCCGTGGGTAAAAAATCATCGCGCAGAACGATTGAAAAACTGCCTTGAGCAACAAAAAGCGAAACAGGAAGCCGAGGAGCAACGGAACATGCGTCGCAAGGCAAGGAGGGAGCGGAAAGCGCTGCAAAGGGAAGTGGCTGACGAGCTGAAGGCCGCGCCTACCCGTGGGCGGCCCCTCATGTAACTGCTGGCTGGACAGCCGCCCAACCCCTTGCCCCATTATGGGAGGCGTGGGCCGTGAAACCGATGGGGCGCTGGTCGGGACGGTTCCACGCGCAAACGTTTAGGGATCGGGTGGCCCGAACGCTCCTCGGTCCACGAGCGTGAGCAGCGTCCGTGCGACGTCGAGTGCGGCGTCGCCCCACTCATCGTCGTCGCCGTCGAAAGGTTGCTCGCCCGGATCTTCTTTGCCGCCGTGGAATAGGTTGTTGCGCACGCGCTTGGCCGCTTCCACTAAGGCGCGAGCGTCGGATCGAGCTTCGTTCGGTGGCTGCAGTGGGCGTGGTTCGAAGGTTGCCTGCCGCCGGCCCCCCGCATTGACGACCACTTGAACTCTTGGTCGCTCACGTGCCCTCTCGAGCACCTTCTGTCGGGTGAAGGCGTCGAGCTGCAAGACGAAGTCAGCGGCTGGAAAACCGTCCACTGCTGCCTTCACTTCGGACCAGTCCACCATTGCATTGCCATGCCGATCCGCCCTCAGAAATGCCTGGCGGCGCTTGAGCTGGTATTCGAGCAGGGCAAATGCTCGAAACAGAGGGATGGCGAGGTGGTCGGAGACGGGCATGGCCATATCGTAGACCAGCCTCTGCTACCCCGCAGCCTTCCACGGACGCCCCTGTAGGGCAGCTATGTCCGCCGCGTCCTCGACCCCTTTCATCCACCAGTGGGTGTCGTCCTCGGTAGCCGGCGCGCCGCGCTCATCCCGCAGGCGGTCCACTGCTTTGCACACGGCGAACTCGGCGTCACGCTCTCGGCTGCCCGGTGGCTGCGCGTGCGCCCGACCGTGGCGATATGCAACCAGAGTCTTGGCGCCCATGTTCCGGGCCTGGGCCAGCTTCGTGGTCACCAACGGATCAGCACCGTTGTCCAGCAACGCGCGAACGGTCGGTGTGTCGGCGGTGAGCAGGGCGACGTGGACCGGCGTGTAGCCACGGGCGTCGTGCGCCAATGGCTCACCGCCTACCTGGCGCATCCCCAGCTGTTGCACTCTCCACTCGCCGGCCCTAGGGACGACCGCTTGCCGCCCATCCGGGCTTCCCGAGACCTGCACGACCGCGTCCGCCGCGAGGCGCAGCGCCAGAGCGTGAGCGTAGCGGAGCTCATCCGGCGGGTGGTGGCGTTCCAGGTGCTTTGACACGTAGTCTGGCCACCACCGGCGGGTGCCACTTGCCCTTAGCTAGACGTTTCTGCACGAAGGCGCGGTAAGCCTCGGGGGAGGGCGGCGATTTGCGTTTGTGCCGGCGTGTGTTGCAAAGCCAGCAGGCGGCAGCGATGTTGCCGGCCACGTCCTTGCCGCCCTCTTGCTGGGCCAGCAGGTGTTCGGCGGTGCAACGGAGCGGCGTGGCCGTTTTAGCGCGCAGGCCGAACGGCTTTAGTTCATCGGGAGAGACGTTCCACATTGGCAAGCTGCAATAGCAGCAGCGGCCCTTCTGGGTGTGGAAAGCGGCGGTTCTCAAGCGTTGGAGTTTGGGCATGCTTAGATCTCAAAAGACAGGAAAAACCATCCCGTCGTCGCTTGTGCGATCGGTTCGGGAACCTGTTGCCTTGAGCTAAGCAGGCAATACGCCGGGGGTATTTCCCCTCGCGGCAACGGAGTTATCGCTCTCCAAGGCGGTGGGTGTCAAGATGTGCCATAAGTGCCCTTGGACTGCCCTTGACCAATTGATGGCCAGCTCTACTCCTTGGAAGCCCGGTTTCAGGAGCTGCTAACTTCGTTTTCTTACGGACGGATAATTTTGGATGGCGTTGGTCGGAGACGCCGATGTGATTGAAAACGAGGCGGGTGACCACATCGATCCCGTGAACCGTTGGATCAACATTATGTTGCGCCGGCACGGGTGCAACTTGGTGGCATTGAGGAGGGGCAGTGAGTCTTTCTAAGCGAATGATGGGGTTGGACGACGAATTGCCGGAGGTTGATTCGGAGGCTTTCAGCGACCTGGACACCTGCGAGATCGATGACGACTGGTTGCGCGCAGCCGATCCCGAGCAGCAATCGGTCGCGATGCGGCACTGGCTGATGGCCCGTTACTGCGATCCGGCTAACGAAACCCCCTATAACTCCGAAGTGGGCTACATCTACACCCGCGGTGGTCCCTGGCATCCCCGCGACGTGCTCATGGAGCGCTTTGAAGGGGTTGCCGACTTCGACACGATCGAGCAGCTGGTGGCCGACATCTTCACCGAGATAGGTGATGAGTTGGCACCGACAGCGCTCACCGCCGAGGAAGACTGGGATGTTGAGGTCGAAACCGCCGACAGCCCCATCCAAGATCTCCGGAAACGGTCGGGCGATCTGATTTTGGTGCTGCAGATGGAAGGGCCCGAGCCCGGCAAGTTTCAGGCAAGGAACTTGGTTTACGCCGCTCTGATCACCGCACTGGAAACTTTCCTGTGGGAAACGGCTGTGTGGTGGCTGGCCAACGAAGCTGGCAGCGTCGACCGTCTGGTGGCCGCACGGGCATCCTTCTCGAGTGATCGTCGGTTGAAAGACATGGTGGGCGGAGAACAGATGGAAATGGAAGGGCGACGACAGCGGATCCACAACGGCATGAAAGACATGGTCTGGCATCGCTGGCGCAGCAACTGGCCGTTCCTCGCGGCTCTGCTGGACGTAGAGATGCCTAGCCATGACACGTATGGCTTCACTGCAGCCGCGTCGAAACGACATGACATCGTTCATCGGTTCGGGCAGAACAAGGATCGCACCGAGGCCGTCTATGCGACCACCGCCGAGGTGGAGGCCCTGGCGGACGCCGTGCTGGCCTTCGCAGATGACCTGAGCGCCCGTATTGCGGCGAGAGGGCTTTGACATGTGCCACTCTGACGAAGACGAAGCGAGGGCTTTTCACGATAGGCGCGCGCCGTATTACGAGCTCGTCAAGGCCACAGCCTGATGCGTTTCAGCGAGCGTGAGATCGGCGCGTTGGTGTTGGCCCTCGCAGTGGGCGGTCTGCTGTTCGCATTGCTTGACGAACCCAACTTACCGTCGCGGTGTGCCGACGGTTGGCACTCGCCCTCTATCGGGGAAACCGGTGCGTGTTCACACCACGGTGGCGTTTTGCCTGGGCGCGACCCCACCCCATGGTGGAAACGCGCGCTTCCCATCGCGGCTGGCTTGGCGATTTTCCTGGTGCCGGCTTGGCGCAACGGGGCGTTTCGGCGCCAGAGGCATGACCCCATGGCCGCGTTCATCGATCCGGTGTCGATGGAGATTCGCCAAGTGATGGAGGAAGGCAGCGATGTTCGCTTCCTCTACACGAAGGAAGGGCAGGTGCCGCAGTGGCGCACCGTGACTCCCTTGGAGTTGACGCACCTGCACCGCGCCAGCCATGCGTCCCGGTGCGTATTGGCCTACTGCCATCTGAGGCAAGCCAAGCGTCACTTCGTCCTGTCCCGTATCGAGCAGATGAGTCGCGTGGCGGCTATGCGCCCGTAATCTAACTTCCGGCCACTATTTGGCCTCTACCCAGCCTATGGGCTATAACCCATGGCCCCCTTGAACGGAGGTGCCCCTTGGCCCTAACCACCCTGAAATCCCTCAACGCCGAAATCAAACAGCTCGAAGCCCAGAAGAAGCTGGTCGAGAAGCGCGACGGTGAGGTGCCCAAAGCCCTGGCGGTCCTCCAGAAGTATGCGAAGGTCCTCAGTCCGGCCCAGCGGCGGCAGGTGGCCAAGCTCATCGGGGAAACGATCGACGCCAAGCCGGCGCGTCCCGCCAAGGCTGCCGCGGGTCCCCTCAAGGGCCGCAAGCTGGGCAAGGTGGCGCCGAAGTATCGCCTCCCAAGCGGTGAGACGTGGGCTGGTCGGGGGTTGGCCCCCAAGGCCTTCACCGCGTGGGCCAAGTCCGCCGAGGGCAAGGCGTGGGCTCAGGCCAACCCCGGAGCGAAGTTCCCCCCGGCCGGAGGTACGGTGAAGAAGGCGCGCGCTAAGGTTGCCAAGAAGGCGGGCAAGCCGGTGAAGAAGGCCGCCCAGAAGGCCGTCAAGAAACTTGCGAAGAAAGCCGTCGCCAAGAAGGCCAGCAAGAAGGTCTGATCATGCGCGGCCTGTTCCCCAAGAAGAAGAGCCGGCTCTCGCCCCAAGGCAAGGCCATTGCAGCGGCCCACGCACTCCTGGACACCATGGAGGGCCGCCTTGACGAGAAGGCGGCTGGGCGCTGGTTGCGAGAAGAAGTCGGGCTTCAGTGGTCCATGCTGACCTGCCTTCAATACCTCTCTGGAAAGGAAGCCCTTGGCGCGCTAAAGGCGCTGCCCAACGATTGGTCGGAGCGCGGTCGCACCAAGCAGCACCTCCAAGCCGCTTCCATCCTGGCCGCCCATGCCGTCGCAAACATAAGGCAAGACGAGAGAATGCTGTGCGCCAGTGACTTTGCTCACGAGCTCAAAGGCAAAACCGTTGAGCAGTGGCTGGCTGAGAAATCCGACGCGGTCCGGGAAGAAGTCTGACATCCGACACTCATGGCCTCTGATGGCGGTCCGTAAGGCTTTCGTAACCATGGGGTGCCGTCTAGGCTATCTCAGCCGGAAACGGGAGACGGGGGCGAGGATCCCCACTCAAGCGCCGACCACCGGAGCCCCCACAAGGGGCTTTGTTTCACCGGTGTGTCGGCCGGTTCGTTTGGGAGGTACTGCAGTGCCCAGGTCGCGTCGGCGTCTTCGGATCATGCTTCGCTGAGCCCTGGACCTATTGCAGCGAGTGGCGGGTCTTGCATGCCGTCGCGTGCTCGGCCAGGTGAGCCGGGTTGGGGTGATCTCCTTTGGACACCGGCAGACGAAGCTGCAGGCCTTGAAGAGAAGCGTAGTCGGTGGCCAGGAGAGCCGGAGCGAGAGCCACCGTGTTCTCGGCCGTGATCCAAAGCAGTTGGCAATCGAACAGGGTGTGGAGATCGGCACGAAGGAGTAGGCCGTTGTCCATGCGGTTGGTGTGTTCGCCCCTGTAGGGCAGCACGTGCGCCGCTTCCAGCACCTCCAAGGCAGAGCACCCCGTGATGGCGCACTGGCGATCGTAGGCGTCAAGCAGGCGGGCGCGAAACAAGGGTTGGCCGCGGCGTTGCGCAACGCCGCGCATGGACCACACCCGGGCGTCGCGCTCATTGTCGATCGGAGGTGCATGCTCGAACGCGTCGGCCTGGCCTTGCGCTTCCGCACGCGTTTGCTCGTCCTGGAGCAAGGGCACGGCCACCCATTTCCCATCGTCGCCTTTCCGGAGATCCAGATGGCCGTGGACGGCTGGGTTGAACCGCACATAGCGGGCCCGCTCGGGAGGACCGGCGTCCACGATCTTGAACAACCGGTCGTGGGGGTGGCCCGAGTCGGTGCGCCAGTCGGATCGGTCGCGGTTGTAGTGGGGGCGGCTCGGGGAGTTGACCGTCAGGTGCTCCAGGTTGGCCCGCAAGTCGGCGAGGGGGTCCGAGGGGAAGTGAGTCTCGATCCATTCGCCCACCTCAGCCAGCGTTCCGCCCCCCATCGCTTCCACCGCTTCGGCAACCCGCCAATACTTCGCTCCTGCGGGGGGAGTGGCCGTCTCGTCGACGTGGTCGAACGCTAGCACGAAATGGTCACCGTCCAGCAGCTCCACATGGCCCACCCACTCGGGGCGCGCCTTGAACGTGTTGCGCGGGGCCTTGTCTGGATTCCGTTCGCGCTCGGCGCGGTTGTGTTGGGTCGCGACCACGGCCCGCAAGCGCAACCCTTCGCGGTAGGCCACGCCCAGGTGCTCCTTGAGCAAGTTCTTGCCCGCGCCATTCCACCGCGCGAGCGAATCATCGTAGAACCACCGTCCGTCGCGCGTGGCGATTTTGTGTTGCCAGAGGCTCACCACCACCTCCCGTGGATCAGCGGTGACCGCGGAAACCGCCCACGCACGATTGACCAGCTGGGCGCCGTAGCTCTGAAACTCCCGTTCGATACCCATGTGCTCCCCCTTATGTGACGCAAGTATCGCAATGTGCCGTAGCGTCTTCCAGCGGCGACGCCGGGCTTACCGATGCATTACCGCTTGCGTGCCCAAATCCTGGCCGGTTCGGCGTTGGCGTGGGTGCTCACCCTGGCGAGGCTGTCCACGTGAGCCGGCCACCTTACGTGCAGATGGCGGTTCGCGTGCCTCGGGAGCTGAAAGACCGGCTGGAACAGGCGGCAGCCCGGGAGGGGCTGCATGCCAGCGAGTTGGTGCGGCTGTTGCTGCGAGAAGGTCTGGACCAGCCACGGGCGACCTCTGCTGGCAGCCGGTAGGGAAAGCGGGCACCATTCTCGGGTGTCTGACAAAGGCGGGGTGGGGCATGGTCCGTCGTTATCCCTATGAACGCCTGGGAGATCAGGTCTTTTCCGACGGCATGATCGGTTGCCGGTTTCAGCGTGTGGACCTCAATGCACGTTTTGGGATCAGCGACGAGCTGAGGCAGTTTTTTACCCAACATGGGCGATGCGCACGCTGCAACGGAACGCTGGAGGATTGGAGCATTCACGAGGCGTGCAAGGCAGGTGCTCGCCGTTTCTTCCAGTCCTCCGATCTGGAGGTGCTCTTGCCCTTGGATACCTTTCATGTACATTGGCAAGTCCGCGTCCGAGAGACACGTCGACGAACGTCGTTTCACCGGGCCCTGAAGTCGAAGGCGGCGCCGGGCTCGCGCACCGCTGAGCAGATTAGGACGCTGCTGGCACTCCAGGAGCGTCGCTGCTACTACTGCTACAGATCCCTCGAGGGACCGGGTGGTGCTGTAAACGGCCCAGGCGAGCCCACCAGTTGCCACGAGGATCACTACGTGTCCCTGCATCACGGGGGGAGCCACTTCATCTCCAACATCGTGTTGGCATGTGTGAGTTGCAACTCGCGCAAATCGGATCTGCATGGGGACGATTTCGTTCGGGAGGCGCTCGAGCAAGCAACGCTGGCGAGACGCCGTCAATTGCTGCGTATCCACCGGAACCGAGCAGCGCATGCCTGTCGCTTGGTGGTTGAGGTAGTGGTGGATGCTGGCGACGATTGACCATTGGTTGCGGTCCTCTTGCCGGCGTTGAATCGAGGTGGTCAAGCTGAGGTGGGGGGGGCATGCACCGTCGGCCTTGATGTTGTCGGTTCTTGGCGAAACGGTTGATATTGCCTTCGTATGTGTGACTATTCGAAAGACGGCCGCCTGCTCGGTGGCTGCTGGGGGATGTTCTGGCTGTTATCCGATAAATATACCAGGGGGGGTATGTCATGCGATTGCCAATGCTTGTTGTGCTGGTTTTTGCTTTGATGGTTTGTTCCGGATGTGGCAGCTCTAAAAGTAACATTGTCTATCTCAAGGGCGAACGCAAGGCGGTTTTGACCGCTCCGGCCTTCTTCATGGATCGCCAAGGGGACCTCTACCCACCCTTTGATATCAAAGTCGATGTCGATCGCAATGAGTTTATTAGCAGCAGCGATGGGGTGAGAGGGCGTAGTTCGACAAAGGCCACGCTTCGGGCCTACTACCAACGGCACTTCGAAAAAGGGGATGAATCCTGGACGGCGTTGCTCGACGCAACAGGAGTCGATCCCAGTGGCGTCTTTGATCAGGACTGGGATCGCATCCAGGTCGCCCTAAGGAAGCGTGTTATTGATTGCTTCAAGGTTCCCGTCGGCCAGGAGGTGGTGCTCGTTATCCACGGGTTCAACAATGATCACGGAACAGCAAACACCTGGATGAGTGGGTTCGATTCCGAGGTGAAGAGGCGCCGGCCAGGTGCGCAAGTGGTGCGCATGTATTGGGATGGACTTCGTGGGAATGCAATGGGCATAGGCATTTGGGGCGAGGCTCAGTTCAATTCGCCGCGGGTGGGACAGAGTCTTCGCCGCATCCTCAATCAGGTGGATTCAGGAACGAAACTGCGCATCTTTACGCACAGTCTGGGTGGCTCCGTGGTCGCCAATGCATTGGGCAACGGGGGCGGGGCCTACAACGGATTCAGTCAGAGCTGGAATGCGGTTGTTAAAGAAAGAGCTGGAGCGATGGATGGGGAATGGCGCATCCCCCGGAACCTGACGGACCTGAGGGTGGCCATGTTGGTTCCGGCTCAGCCTCCGACTGCATTCAATGACTTTTCATTGGTTACGGAGGGGATGCAGCAGGGCGTGATCCCTTCCCGTATCGTAGTTGGAACCAGTGAGGGGGATATCGCCACGTCAAAATTTATTCTGCACTGTGGCACTTGGCGGACCGGCAATACGTGTATGCCGCTTCGCCAGCAAAAGACATGTCGGGAGCTTCGAAAAGTGTTTGATCAGCCGGGCGAAGCTTCGCGCGTGCGCTTGGTGAATTTCCCCAGGCCCATCAAGTGGTATCACGATCACGGCGTGCCAAGCTATGTGGAAGACAGAGCGGAGTGGAATGAGCTTCTGGAGCAACTGTTCGAGGACGATCCCCCGATCCCCAAGAGCACCGTTCGATTCTGTCCTTCCGTGGCGAGCTGACAAGCAGCTGCTGGGGTGTCAGTGTGTCTCTTTCCTGCTCTCCAGCCGCCTTTCTAGCCGACCATGTCTCGCTAGTGAGCGAGCAGGTGCTCGGGGGCGTTAGAACGTGGCGACGTGTGTGATGTCAGGGGCGAATTGGCACTACAGGCGATTTGGGTTGACGGGGAGGCCGGTAAGCCCCACTTCAACGCTTCTGGAAACGTGTGAAGGATGATCGCCAGTTCGCGGCCTATTTGGCTTCAAAGGCGGCGTTGTAGGTCTTTTTATCAGGAAGAATGGCAGATGCGCTGGAGTGGCCATCTACCAGCGGAGCGGGCCAGCAGTGCACATGGGAATCGATCAGTTGGGTGCCCGATTGGCCCAGTTCACTATTGCAGTTGAATACGGTTACAGGGGATCAAGAAATGCTGGCATGGCTAAGGAAGTGGTGGGGTCCAAACAATGATGGTTCCGCCGGATCGAAGACCAAAGCCGAGGAGCCGTTTCATTCAGAACTGGACACCGGTTCGGACACGGAGGAAGAGGGAGCACCTTCCGGTGATCAGTTCCTGGATGATCAGCCCATCACCGGTCGATTGTCTGATCGATTCAATCGGGCGCCGTTCGCGTCCCGGTTGGCTCATACGCTAGCCCAGCGCGCCGATCCGTCCAGCATCGTCGTTGGCCTATATGGCCCTTGGGGAGATGGGAAAACATCTGTCCTTGAAATGATGGGGGAGGCATTGAAGGAGTATCCGCGGGTCATTCTTGTGCGCTTCAATCCGTGGCATTTCCAAAGCCAAGACGCCCTGCTGCGAGGGTTCTTCGCGACACTTGCTGAGGCGATGGACGAATCCTTGCCCAATAAAATGGAGAGGGTGGGTGAGCTTCTGAAGCAGTACGGAGGGCTCTTGTCTCTTGCGAGCGTGACCTTCGCAGGTGCGGTTCAGATTTCCCCTGGGGAGGCCGCAAAGAGTGTGGGCGAGTCGTTGTCCACTGTGAGTCTGGAAGAGTTGCGTTCGCGAATAGATCGAATGCTGGGCCAATCGAATCGCCGCTTGGTGGTTCTCGTTGACGACATCGATAGGCTGGATCGCGAGGAAACCCACGCCATCTTTAAGCTGGTCAAGCTGTCCGCTAGCTTCAAGCACACGTCGTACGTTCTGGCCTTCGACGATGACGTGGTTGCGGCGGCGTTGGGTGAACGCTACGGAGAGGGCGGGGCCAAGGGAGGCCGGGCGTTTCTTGAGAAGATCGTCCAAGTGCCGCTCAACCTTCCCCCGGCAGATACCAACAGCTTGCGATTGATCGCTTTGGAGGGGGTTCAGAGGGCGGTGGATCAAACAGGGATTGTGCTCACCCAGAGTCAGGTGGACGCGTTCATTCGGCACTTTGATGACGTTATTGCACCGGCACTCGGCACGCCGCGAAAAGCAAAGCTTCTATCAAACGCTCTCCTGTTTGCCCTCCCGATTCTTAAGGGTGAGGTGAACACCG
Source organism: Stenotrophomonas maltophilia group sp. msm4 (assembly GCF_032025605.1). Lineage (NCBI taxonomy): Bacteria > Pseudomonadati > Pseudomonadota > Gammaproteobacteria > Lysobacterales > Lysobacteraceae > Stenotrophomonas > Stenotrophomonas maltophilia group sp. msm4. Next base: position 188,056 of record NZ_JAVSKK010000001.1, read on the forward strand.
TCGATCTGATGCTCATCGAGGGGGTTCGGGTGATTTATCCAGGCCTGTACGCTGCAATCCGATCCAACCGCGACCTTTTTCTTAAGGGCGGGCGCGCAGGCGGGCGCGACGATAATCAGAAGAAAGAAGATGAAATCTCCGCTTTGCTGGAGAAATCGCTTCCTCACATCTCGGTCGAAGAGCGCGGCTGGATCCGTCGTCGGCTGCTGGAGCCGCTGTTCCCCAGGCTGGGAAATTCGATGTATGGCGGGGAGTGGGATTCGACTTGGGCTGCGGAGCAAAAGATCTGCGCGGGGGAGTACTTCCAGCGATACTTTGCCTACGGAGTGCCATTGGGCGACGTGCCTGATCGCCTGATTGCAGAGTTCATAGAAAGCGCGCAGGCGCTGTCACCCCCCGAAGCAAGGGAAGCGCTGGAACGGTTTGCAGAGAGGCAGGGCATGCCTCGCTTGGTTACAAGGCTTCGCCAGAGAAAAGAGGCTATCAACGCTACGGAAGCTAGGGCGATAGCACTCGCCTTTGCAAGGAACGGAGATCTCCTGCCGCGGGAGCGGGGCATGCTAATGCCACTGGATACGCGCGGTTCGGCGGCCATTCTCATCGCGGACCTGCTAAGAAGGCTGCCCGCGGGCAGCGAAAGGCAAGGAGTGGCTGAACAGGTCATTCGGGAGGCATCGTCGGTTGGGTTTGTCTCCGATTGCTTGCGTTGGATCCATCATTACGACGACAAGCCCGAAGACCGCCGAGTGCTTTCCGACGAGGGTGATAAGGCTCTCGCAAAGTTGGCCGTAGAACGAATCGAGGCTGAAAGCGCCGAAGCGCCATTCTTCCTTACCGAACCCAAGGACGCCCCCACGCTCTATTGGCTATGGTGCCAAGAGACATCGGATGCACATGTGCAACACGCGCTCCGTGCGCAGTTGGATACGTCGACGGACCGAGTGGATGCATTTTTGGCGTGTTTCGTGGGAGAGTCTTGGGGAGTTGAGAGTGGGATCCCCAGGCCGGGGGACTTTGATAGGCGCCAATACGACTCTGTTTCCAAGCTTGTTGGCGCGGACTACATTGCTGCCAAGCTCAAGGAGCGGTATGGGGCTGAATTGGATAGTCCTGAGGAATACCCTGCTGAGGGAATGGATCAACCCCGCCGAGTCGCGCATCAGTTCATGAACGTACATATCTTCGTTACTCAGGAAAAAGGCTCGTCGAGCGGCAGCGACGCAACTCATACAAGCGAAGAATCCATGAAGTAGTTTGTTCGAGTCATGGCAGGGGCACATGGCCATGGACGGCAGCCCCGCAGCATTCGATCCAGGTTAAAAGATTGATTTGCCCATGGTGCTGAGATTGCTCACGGATTCCATCGCGCTCATTCGGGTGCGATGGCACACAAGCGTCGAACGTACGTGGGATAGGTGCCAGAAGTGGCGCCGACTATGACTACATTGTCGTTGATGCGATGCGTTCTTTCGTCAGGTTTTGTGGTGCAGGCGGCGTCATCGTGGAGGTCCAAGAAGAGTGCTGACTTCCGGGCCAGAGCTTGCATCCAAGAAGGCACGATCGCGGGGCCGCTCGTATTCGAGATGATGAGTGCGATCGAAAGACCTGCAAGGACTCGTGCCACGAGGAGCAAGACGTCTTTGTCCTCCAGCGGGCCCCAAGTCAGGAATATTCTCGCTCCAGCCCAGAGCATTAGTCCTGCGGTGGAAAGTGTGCTGACGACAATCGCCACCACTGACACGACCCGAAGCACGGACAGCGGTAGCAGTAGCGCAATTGTGGTCGGAAAGTGCGTCGGGTCTTGGCCGGTCGCCTCGTTCACTGCCATTTTGCTGATGCCCGTTGCAGCTGCCAGTGCCATCACGCTCGCGCCGGTCACCAACAGCTTCACGAGAGGAAGCTGGAGCTTGGGTGTGACCCACAGGTATGTCTCGCGCAGAAAACCAAAAGCGAGAAGGCCGCTAGAGGCGTAGGCCAGGCAGCTGGTTGGCAGTCCGCGCGGGGAGGCGTGAAAGGAGGCGATGGCCATCAGCAGAAGCGCTAAACCTACCAAGTAGACTTTGATTGCTAGCGATTGGTTCTCCCACCAAGCAGAAAAACGCTGATAACAATTAAGGCGTTCCGCAGCATCGGACATCCACATTCCCCGCCCTCTCGAATGAAAGGAGATGGTCTCGTGCTGCCGTCGCAGTGGATGAGACTACTGATGCATCAAGGCGGCGGTCAGGCCTTTTCAGAGTCCGCCAAGAGGCGGTCAATGGCTTGCTTTCGCTTTCCTGGGGGAAGTGCGGTCAGCTCTTCTAGGGCTTGAGACAGCTTGACCTGCTGGGCCTCGCTTTGAACGCCCAACGCCAAAATCGCGTCGGCCATCGCCGGCGTCGTCGCCAGCAGGTAGGCCGGCGGCACGTCCAGTGCCTGCGCGAGCTCAAACAGTGCTTCGAGGCTGATAGACATCGCCCCCGACTCGTAGCGGGAGATTCGTGCCGACGCCGTGTCTTTGTCCAGCCCCATTCGCATCCCCACTTCCCGTTGGCTCAGGCCCCGCCATTCGCGGGCTTGACGCAAGCGCGCGGCCACGATCGCTCGCGGAGTTGTCGGCGTAGTCACAGGCTGAACGGATGCAGTGCAGGCATGCACCGATGATGACCCAAGCCCTACGTCAGGGGTAGACGCTACGTGTCACGTAAGTCCGTGGCAAGTCCGTCCAAAGGAACGAGGGGCTGTATGAAGAACGGGGCAGTTCTGGCCGGCGCGCTTGCGCTGGCCGTATCGACGGGTGCCAGCGCCCAATCCACTACCGCTTCAGGCCTGCTTCGGCAGATCGGTGGGGCCATTTCTGGGAAGTCCGGCTCGCAGGCCAAGGTGTCCCACCCCCTATACGCCGAACCTGCAGGGATGTACTGGGACCTGGACGAGGACATCCTTGAGGGTGCTCAGCACCTGCGCGAAGGGCTCTCCTCCACCGGCGCGCAAGGGACCGACATGTGCGACATGGGCCTGTTGGCCATGGCCCATTCCGCCTACCAGTTGCGGCCTGACAAACGGCAGTGGTGCTTGCGGCAGGCGTGGGTGGCTGCCAAGAGGACGACGGACAGCCGAGAGCCGGAGCCGTCTGCGGCGGCGATCGAGCAGCGCTTCGGGCCTGCTTTCGACGCCCGGCTGGAGCGGTTCAAAGGGATTCGGCGGTATGCCGTTCGCCCGAACTTCAAAGCGCTGGGTGGGGTCAGCTACAACCCGGATCGGGGCGTCATGGAAGTGTTCGTGCCGATGCCGCAGATCTCGGTTGCTGGCTTGAGTGTCACGGGAAAGAACTTCGTCCCTTGGATCCGCAAGACGCCGACGGGCGTGTCCAGCCCTCCGAACGCGGGGCGCTATCGGTTGCTGATCCGGATGGACCCCGCTGAGGCGGCCAACCTCGCGCGGCAAGGCCGCTCGTTTCAAGAAGACCGCGTGGTCTTCTCAGTCAATCGCGTTTGGATCGACGGCACGGAGCCCAAGATGGACGTGACCGTCGAGAAGGTGAGCCTGGGCTATCGGAACGAAACGATCGAAGTGGACGTCACCACGAACCAAGGAGAAGGTGCATGAAGCGTGGAATGGTGGTGGTCGCGGTAGCAGCTGTTGCCTTGATCGCCTGCGGTAAGGCGGAACAGGGACCGTCGGTAGAGCAGGTTGCAAAGGGGTACGAGCAGTATTTGAACGCGAACCTGGTGGCCGAACTGGGGCAGCGCGTGGAAGTGCGTGGCTGGGAGGATTTGAACGCCGACTGCAATCCGAGCGGGCCCGAACGAACGACGTGCGTCACGGGCGGCACCCTCGATGTGATCGGTTTCCAGGGTGGGCGTCAGCTCAAGGAGGATCCTGCGCCCGTGCCGGCGAGGGCAGACCTGGTGTTTGAAAAGCGGGCGGGGCAGTGGGTGCTCATCGACGCACAGAAGAAGCCCTGACCGGCGCCAGTAACTCGTCCTTTATCCCGCTCATTTGGAGGATCCATGAACGCCCATGTCCGCTCTCACTCGACCGCATCCCATATGCAGTGGGGCCTGCTCGCACCCGCAACGGTCCTCCTGGGCGGTGCTGGCCTGCTCGCCTTCGCAGGCGGTGCAGAAATTTGTGGAGAGCTGGGGCTTGCCTGGCAGGCTGTGGCGGCGTTCTCGGCCGGTGTCGGCGTGCTGACGCTCCTCCTGCTGCTTTACGTGCTGAACTGGCGGGCGGCGCGCGTTCGGGCAGCCAGGGCGGCCAACCACTTCCTGGAACTGAAGCGCGGGGGCTTTTGGAAGGGGGCATTGATGGGCACGTTGGTTGTGGTGGCCGTGCAGATCGGAAGCATCGGGGTGGGGATCTTCTACCCCGGTCTGATTGAATCGGAACGCAATTTCTTTGTTTCCGTCCCGCCGCTGGCGTTGGCCGCCCTCTACACCGTCTTCCCGATTGCGCCACTGGTGGGCGGGTTGATCGGGCGCGCGTGGCGCGCCACCAGTCTGTAGGGCGGGCCGGGGGCTTCTGACAACCATCAAAGGGGGCAAATGCCCCCTTTCAGCGGTTCGCGAAAGATGCCGGCGACGATGGCCGCCTACGCCCTTCGATGCTCGATCAATGCCGTCCGGTAGTTCTCGCAGGCGTCCCTGAGGCCCGTTTTAGCCGCAGCGATTAACGCATCGGTGCCCATGACGGAAGCTTCGTTCCGTTCGATGATCAAGGTTGGAAGGGCGTCCATTGCTTGTTGCCAGTCGTGCCCCAAGCCACTGTAGTCCTTGTTTTTGCAATTGTGGTTCATCGTCTCTGCTCCCTTTAAAGATGGAGGCATCTAACCATGTGCGCAAAGCTGCGCAAGGTCTACATAGGAGCGGATCTGCAGATGTGTCGAGCTGTTTGCGATTCGGTCCTTAAGTGCCACGGGTGTCTCACTCTTCTGGAGGCCGGTCGCTTTTTGGCCTCTCGGAGCCGCGGGATTAAAGGTGTTGAGCGCTAGATGCGCACGCCAAGCGCGTCCAGGGTGGGAGTCGTCATCGTTCCGGTTGCCCGGATGCCGTGGGCCAATTGGAACATTCGCAGCGCCGATTGGCTCTCAGAAGTAAGGGACCCGTCGATGGCACCTGGATCGTAGCCCTTGGAAAGAGCGCTGCCTGGACGCGCATGATCAGCGTAGCGGATCGCCACCTTCTGCTGCAGATATTGAGCTTCACCACATCCCTAGGCTTGCAAACACCCGCCGGACGTTATAGGCGAACGAAAAGAGCGTCATTGGGTGAGCGCAACCCACGTTCCAGTGGCCCTTCCATGGTGCGCGGCGGGAGAGTGTGGCGTGCAGCAGACGACGTTGTTGCGATTCCCCTAGAGGCTCCCAAGGACGCCCCAAGGCAGCGGATGGGTTGACTTAAGGTCGGGGAATTTTGTGCGCCAAGTAGCGGCAAAGCACGCCGGACAAGCCCACGATCAGTTCGGCCTCATCCAACGACGGATCGCCGCCTTCCTTAAGGTGCCGACCGTTGTTTGAAGCAAAACCGTATACCTTTGAGATTGCTTCGCCAAGAGGTGAGGGGAACAGGCCAGGATTGTTCTTCACCAAAGCCCCCAGCGTCTCCTTGTCACCACCCGTCAAATCTTTAGCCAAGCATTCCAATGCTGCCATCCCATGTTGAATGGCACCGGTGAGCTCCGGGTTGGGGCGGCGAGACAGGTCGCGCAATGCTTCATGGAGTTCGTTGGCCGTCGTGTTCTTTCCGGCGCTTCGCAACTCGCTGGCGCCCTTCTTTGTGGCGACTTCAAAGGCCTCTGCACCCCGGAATTCAATACGGTTGTCCAGCAGCTGCCACCCGATACCATTCTTGCGAAAGACCTTGTTGATGTAGGACGAGAAATTGTCGCGTGGCCTGATGGGCTTCATGAACGCGATGGAGCGCTCAGGAAGCGACGATGCAATGCGCTCGATCATGTCATAGATCTCAAACCACTCAGCTGCCTCGAGCAGTCTACTCACCTCTGCGAGCCCGTCTTCCGAGCCCTTGGGTAGCTCGCCAAGGGTTTCGCACACGATTCGCTGCAAGTGATCTTCGCTCATGCCGTTCAGCAATGCGCCAAGAACTACATGTTCTCTAAGCTCTCTTGGAGCACTCTCACGGATCGTTACTTCTGCAGGAGTAACGCTGTAGTTGTGGCGTTCTGAGAAGGTGCTCATGTGCTTTCCTTGCTGTCTGTAGGGCCCAAAGTAGGGCTTTAGCTGCCGGTTGGGAACAGTTTTGCGTATCGAAGGGCGGGCTTGTGCGAGTGGTCATCGACGATTGGCGCAGGTTCGTCGTCCAGAACCTCCTGGGCCACGTTCTGTGAAGCGGGATTGTCCACGCTCACCAGCGCTTCGATGTAGAAGGGCGGATGTCCGCGAAAGCCGTTTTGGAGCTCTGCAATGCCCGCGGCAAGAATGGCCTTGGTGCGAATCCGGTTTCGGTAACCCTCGGGAACAGTGAAGCCGGCCGCTATCTCATCGTCGCCGTTCCGATGGAAGCTCTCAAGCGGCCAATGGTTGGCGAGGTCACGTTCTGGAACCATTGGCTTAGGTGCCCCGGAACCCTTTTTCTTCAAAGCGTTCCAGGATCGTTTTCACAGCTTCTCCAGCACGCTCCGGTGACGCCTCTATGCATTCCAGATCCTCCAAGACGGCGGGCAGCGACGCAGTCGGATCGGTAGTGACCACCACAACGAGTGCCTGTCCTCGGATGGCGTCTTCCACCGTGGCCCATTCGTCTGAGAGACGCAGGGGTTTGTCTGTGAGGAGGACTACCATGACGGATCCGGATGCCAGCAGACGGTTGGGACGTCCCCGAAATGCGGCGCTGTTGTGGACATGGATAGCCTCTCTATGGCCTTCCGCCTCCAACTTCAGCAGGAAGTCGTGGCAACTTGGCGTATCCATTTCGTTGCAAACGATGTGGATGTGACCCTTGGCCCATTCTTGAAAGCCCACTGAGGACGGCACTAGCTCCTCGCTAGTAAAACAAGCTTCCACGAACCGGCGGCCGGCGAGGCTCAGTCCTTTCTCTTCGATCAGCCCCCAGCGTTCAAAGGTCTGACGGTTGATGCTGCTTTTCGATCGCAGCCCAAGGAATTCCTTTGGGTCCAGGTCACCCCCGCCGGCGCCGGGAAACACGTGGTGGCGCTCGGCGATCCAAGCGCGGCGCAGAAGATCGACCTGGCCAAACGATAGATCGCTCAGCGCTTTGATGAACTGGCGTTTGAGATGGCCTGCTGTTTTGCCGGTGGCGATTGAACAGGCAAGGCGACCATAGACGGTGGCCTTCTCGGCCTCGATGTCCACTTCCAGCGCCCTGAGCATGGCGAGGAAATCTTCCGAAGTCATGGCCTCCGCGTTTTCAGGGAACACATCGCTCTCAAGGGCTGCTCGGATGAATTCCTCGTATCGCTGCTCTGTGCGCTTCTCCATCCACGCCGCTAGGGCCTTCGGTCCCTTCGACAGGAGTTCCAGTGGGCCGGACAGGTCACCCAGCGTGGCCAGGCTTTTGAGATCCATTGTTGAAATCCCGAGTGTGGGAAGGGGCGGTTTCGAACTTGCACGCGAATCGAACCGCGGGCTCACCCGAGTGACCATCGTTGAATCGTTCAAGCGCTTTACCGAGCACGGCCTCGGCTACTTTCAGAGATGACGTGTTCTTTTCGCTCACAACAGCCTCGACGTAGAACGGCGACATGCCCTTAAAGCCGTTCCGCATTTCGGCGATGCCAGCGCGAAGGATGGCCTTGGCCAGTCCCTTGTTGCGGTAGGCCTTGGGCACTGCGTAGCCCACCGCAAGGTTGGGACAGCCCTTGTAGGTGCCGTTCAGGGCAAACGTTGCAAACGATCGCACCGTTTTCCCTTCCAGCAGGACGTATGTGTATTGTGGTATAGCCTGTCCCCGGTGAAGGTGAACGTATACCGTCGGATCCACTTGACCCTTTTCTAGATCGACCGGACCTTCAAGAATGGCTTTCTGAAATATCTTCAATGCATCGCTGGGATCTGACATTCCTTGCATCGTGACAGGTGTCCATGAGTATGCGGGGCGTCCATCGTCACTGGTTCAGTTCGTTCCTTCAAGTCGCTCGTTCGGTCCTAGTTTTCTGAGGGCCTCAGTTGCGGTTGTAGCCGCGATCCAGCGAACGGCTCATCAGGATGTCTTTCCAGTGCCCCTCCCGGTCCAATATCTCCTGGCGGGTGGATTGAAGATCGGCAATTTCCAAGAGAGAGAAATGCAAATCCCGTTGCCGCTCGCTTGCGGTCAGTCCCAGCTCCTGCACCAAGCCTCTGTTGTGGCCGTGGCCGGTGCTCGAATACTGGCACCAGCGGCCCCAAATTCCATTCTCCCCATCGGCCTTGCCCACGTAGAGTTTGCCGGTGGCCTTGTCGGTGATGAGGTAGATCCCTTTCACGCTCGACAAGGCTGTGCGCCATGATTGGGTGCTGTGCCTAACTAGCAGATCCAGTTCGTCCTTGCTGAGGTTGACCTGCTTGTAGCCGGGGAAGGGACCCACAGTGATTTTTTCGGGTAGCAGTTCCACCACGGCCATGTCTGCCACGGTGGCGCAGTGAACGTAGGATTGCCTGGATTTGTAGCTGCTCACACAGAACAGGCGCCCCTCTAGGTCTTCCGTGCCTGGCATGCGCTTAAGTGAGTAGTAGTGATGGGGCGTGGGGTCAGGATCGATGATGAACCCCTGTTGCAGAAACAATCCGGCAAACATCCACCGCCCTTGGCAATCGTCGATCAGGCTGACGACCTGGGGCAGCGTGAAGTTGTTGCCGTTTTGCCAGCGCTGCCACTCTTCGAATCCACCATGTCGGTACACGTCGATAGGTTGCTCCCGTCGGTTGTAGCGCGCCAAATGGACTTTCGCCTGTTGAGGGTCGAAGGCCGGCTCTTGCAGCTTCAGGAGGTCAAAGAGTTTCACGTTGGAGAATTCTTTTGGTTGTTGTTGTGTGGTTGACGAACAGCCCGAAGCAGCTCCGCGCCGTAGCGATCGACCTTTGCGCTCGTCAAGCCGGGCAGCAGCCGCAATTGATTCAGCGAAGTCGGGCGGTGCACAGCGATGGTTCGAAGAGTCGAGTCGTGAAAAATGATGTAAGGGGGAACGTTGGCTCTTCGTGCTATCTCGCCGCGCATGTTCATAAGCGATTGAAGGACTGTAGGATCCACATTCGCGTTTTGCCTTAGCACTTGAGCTACAGAACGACCTGCGCTTGTTCTTGTGGCGCGGGCTGGGCCACTTCGTTGTTTGACGGGCTTGAATCGGCAAATCGGAAAGTTGGAGCAAGCCTCGAACAAACCGTTCTTGCTACTCTTGACGAGGATGACGCCTTGTTTGCAGGCGGGGCATGAGCGTTCTTGAATCTCTTCGCCGTCCACGCTCGTGAGGGAGAGGACACCCTCCTCGATGAGTTCATCGATGAACTTGGAGCGTTGGCCCCGGGAGGTAAACATCGCTACGGTGCGCCGGGCCCGGGTCAGGGCCACGTAGAACAGCCTGCGCTCTTCGCCCAGCGGGAACGTGTCTCCTTCGGGCATAGCCAAGGCTAACACTGGATCATCGGTGCGGGTGTTCGGGAAGCTGCGCCCCCTCAACAGACTGAGCATCTCCGGTAAAATCACGTAGTCTGCTTCGCTACCTTTAGAGCGGTGGATGGTCAGGAACGAAACCTCCACCCAGCGGTTGAACCGGCTCTGCTTCGTGGGCACATACTGCCGATCAGCGTTGTAGCGGCCCAAGATGTAAACCGACACCTTGCCGTTACGCCCCGGCGGGATCGTGCCATTGCGCACCCCCTCGGCCAAGTTCACCACGAAGCGGTCGATTGCATCGGCCAGCTGGTCCTTGGTTTCCACCTGGAACGCTTGGAGCACTGGGCCATGGGCAGGGGTGGCCGAATGCACGCGCTTGGCGATCTGCCCCGGGTTCTTGGAGACAAACGCGCTGGAGACGTCGCACAGCGCCTGGGGGCACCGGAACGTTTGCTCCAGCTTGAGCACTTGGCCATGCCCAAACCACTGGCGAAAGCCGGTCATCACCGACACGTCCGCGCCGGCAAAGCGGTTGATCGACTGCCAATCGTCGCCCACAGCGAAGAGGAAGCGGCCTTTGCCTTGGACCAGTGCACGGCACAACCGGGCCCGGGCGCGCGAGGCGTCTTGGAACTCGTCGGCCATCACCAGGTCGTAAGGCGATTCCACGCGCCCGCCTTCCAAATGGCCGGCGGCGAGGTTGAGCATGTCCTCAAAGTCGATGCCATCCTCTGCTGCCAAGGCTTCGTCCCACGCCGCCATCACCGGAATGGCAATGTCCAGGAACATCTGGTAGCGCAGCTTGAAGGTGTCGGCGGGCATCACGGCCAGCCGCTGCCGCAGATCCGAGGCGCTCAGACCGTTGCTCTTGGCATGGCTCATGAACGGGCGCAGCAACTTAATGAGCTCGACCGATGCCATGGGCTGCTGGCCCTCCTTGGGAATCTCCCGGTCTGGATTGGGATCGAGCACCAACCCACGGGCGGTCAGTTCGCGCTCCAGCCGATCAAAATCGTCGCCGTGGCGCAACCCGTGGCTGGTGGTTTCAAACAGCTCCGTGCCTTTCTCAGCGTGAAGCTGTCGCTTCCAGATCACTCCTTCCAGGTATCCTTCGAAGTGCGCTGGCGGCACGCCGTCGGCGTCGAGCGCGAAGTGCTCGTGGAACAGGTTCAAGTCGGGGTAGTAGAAATCGGGCTTGTACTGCCGATGCGTTTCGTCGGCGGTGCGGTGGGGGTAGGGGGACTCGTAGCGGTAATCGACTCCGTTCAAGAAGAGCAGGTTGGCGATCATCACCTCTTCCACGCTCTTCACCCGCTCGCCGCGGTTGGTGACCAGCGCGCCCTTGCCCTGGGCGTCCCACGCATCTGACGGCTCCGGTGCACCAAACGCTGGAAGGTCCTTTCCAAAGACGAAGCGAAACAGGTCCCACTGGCGGCGGAACGTGGGCGACCGGTCTTTGAGCTGGTCCACGAGGTCGGTGAGTTTTCGCACGGCACCAGCCGCGTCGGTGGCCCAGTCGGAAACGTCGGGCTTCTCCCTGGTGGCCTTGCCGATGAGGCGCAAGCCCAGAGCATGGAAGGTGGACGCCTCTACAGTTACGTCCCCCATGCCCAAGCGCTCAAACGCCAAGACCGCGCGCTTCTTGAGCTCTTCGGCGGCGTCCGTGTTGAACGCCAGCAGGACGATTCGCTTGGGATCCACGAACCCGCGGTGGGTGGCGTAGGCCGCCTTGGCCACCATGGTCGAAGTCTTGCCCGAGCCGGCCGAGGCCACCACCTGCACGCGGTTGTCGAAGCACACGACGGCCCTTGCCTGTTCCGGGGTGAGCGGTTTGCTTTCCACCCGGCCCAGCAAGTCTTTGCAGGCCACCAATTCGCGTTCCACGTGGGCGGCGTTGAGCGCGGCCCAAGCCGGGCGGTGGTCGGCTTCCCACGCCACCAGCGAGCGTTGGATCGCCTGGGCAGCTGGTCCCAGCCGGACCGCCACGCCCGGTTTCTTCAGGCGCGATCGGAGGGCGGCTGGGTCAACCGTGGGGCGGGCAGCGAGAACGTCCTCCTGCTGCTCGTGGGTGAACCAGCGGCGCTGCTCGAAGCAGGCCCGCTCTTGTTCTGCCTTGTGATCCAGCCACGCGTCGATTGCGCGCTGCGCGCCTTGGAGGAACGTCACGTCATCCCGCAGGCGCTTCTCCCTCAACGCCAAGTTCAACGCTTGAACCAAGGCGGCGCCCTGGGCGTTGGGCAAACCGTCGGCCTTCACTTCCCCGTGCCGCTCCGGATGGAACGTGATATCGGTCCAGAAGGTGCCGGCATTGACGCGGTAAGTGGCCTCGTCTTCGACATTGACCCGGTGGGTGCGCCCGTTCAGCGCCAAGGCGAGCTCCAGGCCCTCCAAGCGCAAGCGCCAGTCCGACGATCCCGTTACGTGCTGGCCCACCCATGACGGGGCCCATTCCTTTGCCATTCCCTGTCCCATATGTCCCCTGGAAACGCCGGTGAGGAGGCGTCACCGCACCGACGGTTCCATGGTAATCGGTTGCGCATGGCTGGAGACGGCCAATCTGGGGCAGGGCACGTGCCACTTTCCTTGGGCCACGCGCCGTTGGACCCGGTCGCGATACACCTCTGGCGAGGGAGCCGGAGTGGGGCGCTTGTGGCGCCGGAGGTTACACAGGTGGCACGAGGCTACGACATTGCCCGCCACGTCCCTCCCACCGTCCCGGCGGGCCAGTAGGTGTTCTGCCGTGCATCGGAAAGGGGCGGCAGAACGGGGGCGCAGGCCCAACTCCTCGGGCGAGCACAGCCACATTGGACTGCTGCAGTAGTAGCAACGGCCTTGCTGGGCGTGGAAAGAACGGGTGCGCAGGGCTTTGAGGGTCTTCGTGCTCAACGGCGGGCTCCGGAATCGAAAAGGATTCCCGCGCCCCCTATTGGGTGGACCTCGGGCACCCGGAGCCTATTGGCTATGCGGGCACAACACCGACGCTTTAGCGACCGGCAGGTGCTTTATATGACGTGCCACGGGCCGGAACAAGGGGCTGGCACTCACGGATGCTCGTAGTCTCGGTTGGAGCAACGCCGCTGAATCCAGGTCGTGATGTTGACCTGGCAGGGATCCTCGTCATGTTCATCCACGCTGATCCTGCCCGCCGGTGGCGCCGACCACATGTTCTGCAGCACGTAACGAGGTTCAATGCCCATGCGGGTCAGGTAGCTAAACACTTGGCAGTAGGGTTGGCTGCCAAGCGTGCGGCTTGGCCATCGGGTGTGTAGATCTGATGGAATCCCAACTTGGGGTAGGGCGACCAGTTCAGCCGTTCAACCCCTGCCATGAAGACCAAGGGGCACGCGGAGTCGCAGTTGATGTAAAGGGTGGTACCCAGTTCCTTGCGTCGAATGTAGGCACCGGCCTTCATCGCTTCATCAATATAGCCCCCGCCGCTTCCCAGCATCACCATCTCTACCGAGGGGTTAGGAAATTACCCATGGTGCTCCATAGGAAGGCTCGACAGGTGCGGGGGGAAGGTTGGATAGTGGGGCATAGGCCGCCAGACTTTTCCCATGAGCATCCTTACCGTTTTGCTGAGCGCTGACCAGTTGGTCGTGACGGTAGATACCTGGGCGGAAGACGCCCTAAGCGGCCAAGCTTCGGCAGGTGCGAAGGTGCTGCTCATTCCTCAGCACCAGATCTTGCTGGCGACCCGAGGGTCGGCCCAGTTCTTCCTGCGCATCTACCAGCTCTCGTTGGAAGCCAGTTTTCGAGCGGACTTCACCCTGGAGCAGCTGACGGCGGAGTTGGGGCGGGTCATTGACCAGCTTTGGCCGAACTACGCTAAAGCGGTGGCTGAAGCGGGCTTGCCGGCAGAATACTGCACCACGGAGCTGGTGCTGGGCGGATGGTCCCCCAGAAGCGGACGCATGATGGCCACCGCCTATGCCAAACACGACGCGGAGGTGCCTGCGGTGGTCCAGCCGATCACGGGGCAGCTCTCGTCGCCTGGTGAGCCCTTGCAGGATTGGCCGCCCTCAATGGCAACGCCGGCCCTGTTCGAGGCGGGCCGGCGGCAGGCGCAGTGGCTCAACGAAAGGGCGGGCAGGCGAGTGGCCGGAGGGCGGTTGTTACTGGGGTTCCTTCAGCCGGGCCAAGCTGTCGTGAAAGACCTCGGCGCTCTTTAAAACTGGATCATCGTTTCTTGGCTGGAAAAGCCAAGGATTCGTGGGTCGGCCGGACCAGGCCGCTGGAGGGCACGGCGGGACCTAATGGTCGGGGACTTCGTGTCCGGGCAGGTTTGAGCGGCGTGGTCAGCTCTGATCGATTTCTGAGTACAGTCGATCGACCTCTGCGCGTTCTTCGTCAGTGTAAGAGTGGCCTAGATAGAGTCCTGAATAGTCCATGGCAAGTGCGATGAATCGGTGTGCAACTTGCGCGGCGGCCGGTTTAGACAAGTCAAGGAAGGCACAAAATGCATGTCCGGTTTGGGCCGCTAGCTTACCTAGCTCTTCCAAAAGTGCGCGCAGCGCCGTCGGGTCGAGAAATGGGCCGTTGTGCGCGTCCATGCCCATGGGCCGAAGCATCGCAAACCCTTCGACCGAGGGGTGTCCAGCCAGGCTGGAAAACGTGGCATAGATCTGTTCCCGCCGACTGCGTGCGACTCCCATGTCCGCGTCCAAACGCTTCCTAACCGCTGCGGGAGCGAAGAGTGCCTTCTTCGTCTTGCGGTCAGCCGTACGCCACATGGCAATGTGGGGAGGGTCGATGTGGAAGGCGTTGATCAAGTAGGTGGTTTCAACAACGTCTCGGAGAAGGAGCGCAGCCGCTTGGTAGTAGCCCGAGGCCGTCAACTTCCATGACCCAGCAAAGTGATTGAAACAGCGTATCGCGAGGTGGCTCACGGTACGCTCGTCATCATTGGCTTGGTGGTGCTGGCGGAGCACGTCCAGAACGTCCATGGCCCGCTCTACCAAGGCCAAGTGATCTGAAAGATCTCGATGGGATGCGATCAGAGCAACGGAGCGCTCATGAAGTTCCTCTTCGCCTTGATGAAGCAGTTTCATGTTGCGCGGGATGTCGAACATCCTGGTTCCTTCAGCAAGCAGAGAGTGATTCGTTTCGCCGAGCCATTCTTTTCATTTCCGAGCACAACAAGCCGGTTCTCGATTGCTAGAGTCGACACAACTCTATGGAAGAGGCCGTCGTCCTTCCGATCCAGTCCTCCTGCGCAGGCAGCAAGTGGGGCGGCACTCTCGAGGTGGCCCTTTCGTTGTGGATCATTGCGGACAAATGAACAGCGGGAAAGTGCGGCGCGGTGCTGGAGATCAGGGCTGCCTCCTGAAGGTCAAGCGCCCAAACTGCTGAAACGGGATCGTATGCCGAATTGAGAAAGCTGTCCGCAGGCACGCCCACCCTTCCGCCGGCTTGGCCGGCTTTGCTCAGCGAAGGTCGGTGGGCATGGTCTGAATGGAGCGCCTGTCCGGTGGAGCGGCTTAGATGCAGCTGCTGCGGTCCAATCGCATAGACCACTTCACCAGCCACAGGCGCTTGGCTGATGCCGCTTAGCGAACGAAAGGCGCCCTGCAGGAGATGCTGGTTAATTGCGACAACGTAGCTCTCGCCCGGCAACACGATGCCTTTGGCCAAATAGCCGGCGCTCTTCCCTGGATCTCCCACAAGTTTCTGGTGCTTTTCCTTCAGCGCGCTGGTATAGCGCAGTGCGATCGCTTCGTGGGGATAGGTCCACACGCCTTCTTGGTGGGAGACGTTCAGCCAGTGAGGGTCGATCCCCTTGGGCTCGGGAGTAACCAGCTCGATCCACACCGAATGACCGTTCTTCGCTGCGTTGAAGTCCGGTCCAGCAGGGGCGCTGGTCAACGAGAAGCCATCATCCCAAAGGTACTTTGCCAAGAGCATCTCCGCGAGCCTTTGGTGGTGTTCCGCGTGAGAACCCCGAGCCAGAAGTCTGGAGAAATGAGGGTCGGCCAACCCCATCTGGTGAAACTGGTCAAACAGTTTTGACAGCGTCTGAAGCACTTCCAAGCGTCGCCGCAGCGGAGGCTTGGTCCACCGTTGGCCCACCCTATCGAGGAACTCTACCTTGAGCACGCCTGCGAATGGGCGCATGTCCTGTCCTGAAATGTTGGGTGGAACCGATCGGTGCCTTCGCTCGAGCGTATCCGCCGTTCATGGCAACCGGTCTCAGACCTTCCCATGCGCCCGCGTACGTGCCGACAAAGGTCTTGGGCGTTGATTCGCCTTCGACCTTCGACCTGCACTTTGGACTACTTGATCAAGAACTCGCTGGGCTCTTTCCCCTTCTGGACCAGCGCAGCCAGCCACCTTGGTTGGCGGCCACGGCCGGACCACGTTTCGCTGGGGTTGGCCGGATTGCGGTACTTAGGGGCGACCTTGCTGCCGGCGGACTTCACGGGTTTGCGGCCGGTGCGCTTCTTGGAGCCCTCGGAAGAGGCCGTTGAAACGGCTCCGTAGAGCTCCTCAATCGTGTAACCGTGGTCTTTGACGTATTGATTGATCTTGGCTCGCATGGCGGCAGCCTTGGGCCGTGTCAGCACCTTGGTTTGTTGCGTTTCTGCCTGAGCGATTAGGGCTTTGAGTTCTTCGGCCGACAGGCCGCTGACATCGATGGTCATCTGTTAGGTCCGAGCGGTGAGGGCTTTAGGGTAATTCCAAATGGAATGCGATGCGAACGCTCGCTGGTGAGCCCAAGCCCTCCTTCAAAATTCGGTAAGGCCCAGGCAACAGCTGTCGATCTTACGGGTAGAACTTGCCTGGGTCGCTTAGTTGTTTCGCAAACTGTCCCCGCTGGTAGATCGGCAACTGCACTGGTGGCGCGTAGCGGTTCAGAAGGTCGATCTGTTTCCTTCGCGCGAGCTGGGGCTTCTTGTGGAAGTAAGCCTCATGCAGCACCGGGACCTTCTTGCTGATGCTGTGGCCGGTCAGCAAGGCAATGTCTTCGTCGGGCACACCCTCGTGATGGAGCTCCGTGGCGATGGTGTGCCGGAAGGCATGCAGGCCAATACCCTTCCCAAAGCCCAGGCTCTTCAAGTAGGTGCTGAACTGGTTGAGCACCGCTTGGCTGTAGCGCTGGTTGGATTCGCCTGTCTTGCGATTCACGCCGGCGGTCAGGTGGGGGAACAATCGAGGATGGCCACACGCGCGGATATCCTCCACGAAATCCAGAAAGCCCGCATCAAGCACTTGGGAAGGTATGGGGAGGGTTCGAATGGCTGACTTCCCTTTCAGGCGCTGACGGCTTCGGTTGCGGGTCTTGTGCGCCAGGTCGGGATCGACGGTCTTCTGGATCCGGATGCACCATACGCCGGACTCTTGCACCACGTCCGCCAGTTTGAGCTGGGCGATCTCGTTGATGCGCGCGCCTGTGCAGAGACCGAGGATGGGGAGCCACCAGCGGTGGGGGTACTTGCTAGCCCATGGGACATATGTCCCATGGTCGAAGATGCGCTTGAGTTCTGCATCGTCAAACAGGCGCTCGGGCTTGTTCGGATCTACGACCAAGTCCTTCTTGATCTCGTCGAAGGCGACCATCGGTGAGGCACCGATGGCCTTGGATTTCTCAAGCTTCTTGAAGAAGGTCGATAGGAAGCGCCGGTGTTTCTCAAGTGTGGCGGGGGCCGGTGGGGTCACGTTGAGTTGCTTTCCGCGCGC
The DNA here is from genome assembly GCF_032025605.1 of Stenotrophomonas maltophilia group sp. msm4. Classification (NCBI taxonomy): domain Bacteria; kingdom Pseudomonadati; phylum Pseudomonadota; class Gammaproteobacteria; order Lysobacterales; family Lysobacteraceae; genus Stenotrophomonas; species Stenotrophomonas maltophilia group sp. msm4. The sequence continues at coordinate 205,281 of NZ_JAVSKK010000001.1, forward strand.
GACCGCCTGATCGTAGGTAAACCTGCAGTACTCAGGATCGGACAGCAGACGGTCTGGGGCCCAGCGAATGAGGTCCCACAGCTTGTAGATATGAGCGTGGTCGATGCGGGTGACTGGTATGTCCCCGCAGGTCATTAGAAGCAGCCGTAGGGTGCGAGAAGTTGCCTCGACTGTCTCTCTGGCCAGGCAGCTGTAGTCGCCGCGATTGCGGATGTAGTCGTCAATCTCTACGGAGAGCGATCGCCCCGGTGTGCCCACGGGCAGCGGCTCGGGATACCGTGTGCCGTTCTTCGTCGAGCGTGCGCGCCGGCTGCGCTCATAGGCGGCATTGAGAATCTCTTGGGCCTGGATCGCGGCCTCTCGGCTGGTGATCACCAATTTTCCGATGCTGAGCCTGCCGATCCGGATATCGGACATCTCCAGCGAGCCGTTGGGGTCGTCCAGGTAAGATTGGAGCGGACTTGAGGGGTGAGTCAGGGGCATTGCGAGCTTCCATCGTTTTCGATGGAAGTACGGATAAACCAGCCTCAGTAATCGTCAATAGGATTGGGTCATCCGTGTACCGACCGTAGGCATCTATTGTGAGTGCCCATTGCTGCTTCTTCAGGGAAAAAAATTACGCAGGAATTGGAGGGATTCAATCCTTGAAAATCAATGGCTTGCCTAGATAAGAATTATGTCGAATCGCAGTCATTACGGTACTGTTTAATTTCTATAAGCTAACAGCGCCCTTTGGGTTGTTATGTTAGTTCTGTACGGCTGATAAACGTTGCGGAGAATTGAGGGCTGAGAACTCACTTTGGAGGCGGAGCTGTGGCGCAACGGGTCTGTCCATTGTTAGTAATTGCGATCCTCTTCGCGCCGCTGGGAGCCAGCGGTGCGACGCCCACTGAGCCCGAGCTGCGCGGTGAGCTCCTGCGGATGAAGGATGCCGGTCAGGCGGTGCGGGACCTCTCACTGACTGCCGAGGGCGAGGAGAGGGGGCACAGTGCCGTCGATGCGGTGCACACCGCTCGGCTGAAGTCCACCGTTGCGGCCCGTGGCTGGCCGACCGGGGCGCAAGTGGGCCAAGACGGGGCGGACGCGGCCTGTCTGCTGGCCCAGCATTCCGACAAGGCCCCGGCGCTCCAGCGCTCTCTTGCGGAAGCCATGGAGCCCTTGGTAGCGACCGGGCAGGTCAAAGCGTCCAGTTACGCCTACCTTTGGGACCACACCAACGACCCCCAACGCTATGGAACGCAGGGGCGTTGTGCGGATATGGGGCATTGGGGGTACTGCTTGGCGGCTCTTCGGGCATGGTGAGGTGGTAGAGGGCTAAAGCTCTTCATCTCCCAACAGGTGAATCGAGGAGAGGGCAAGCGACTATTCATCGAACCCCGAGAAGTCTGGTCCCTGGACTTCGCGGGAGGATCCGCCCTGATGACTTGGGTCTACCATCCATCGTGGAACGTAGACACGTGCCAGGATCGGGCGCGTGCGCTGCGCCACCTCATCTCACTTGCGAAACAGAACTGAGGCTGTCGGGCCTCCCTGGGCAGAATGGGAGAGGGCAGGCAACGGCAATCGCGAGCGAATTATTTTATCTCGTTAGGCTGTATTGACAGTCGTGGCGCGATGTTGCAGCTTTGTATGGCCGTTCCTTCTCAATGAAGGAGTCAAGTTATGTCGATTAAGCCTGGACCGAAGCCTATAGCTCCATCCACCGGCGAGCCGGATAAGCGTCGGCGGGATAACAAGGATACCCCCGGGAATACCCCTGGCTTGAAGCCTCACAAGCATAAGCCCGGCAAGTGACTTAAAGCGGATTGGTTGTCGGCGGCAGGGATCAAAAGAGCAGAAGTGCGACACTGGCCGACACCACTATGGCGCCGGCCTTCGTCGCTGTTGCCTGTTGCTGAAGTAATCGGTTTGGATATGCGCGGAAGCAATTGGCACTCTTGTCGTGTGGCGGCAAGCGGAGGGGCGATGTCTTCACCTGCCCTGAGAGTGCACAGCCGACTGTTACGGTGAGGATGAAATCGCCGAAATCCTGACAAAAGACTGCTGGTTTCTGGTTGGAATGCTCGGCGTATTGGATAGCCAAGACGATCCCGGAGTTCCAGACACCAGGGCGGCGTGCCCTGGTGTGTGGGGAGTCTGTTGGAAAGTGAAGGGCGGCATACTGCGCGCTCAGCGAACGCTCAACCCCATTGGCGGAAAAGAGGTCTTGCCGACGGGGTTGAGCAGCCTGCGTAAACGACTACTTACATCCTGCGCAGACGAGATGGTGTCATAGGCTTGAGTCCTTCAACCCACCTGTCGAAAATGAGCGCAGCAAGAACTTTATGGTTAAGCCTCTCGGATTCGCCGGGGGAGCGAACCTTGACGCTGATGTCTAGGTTGGCGCTAAGTTGCTGTTCCAGCTCAGGCAGCCGTGACGCATGCTTGCTGAGCTGTTTTTGATGAGTAGCGAGCAACACTGCTATATCAAGGTATAGCTGTTGCAGATAGATCAATCGGTCTTGCGTTGCTGCTGCCTTAATGGCGGACTTCGGCGTGGTCGCCTCGCCCCAGAAGAGGCCACCGCCATTGATGACTTTGCTGATGTGGTCAATGAGCCATCCCCCTCCAGCGACTGCGCCCGTCGCCAGAAGGCCTCCGACGACGTCGATTATAGCTTTCTCCAGAACTTTCTTTGCCCAGGCTTTTCGTGTCTGAGCTGCATTGGCTGGGGACTCGCTGCCGGTTGCTTCGGCTGGCTTCTTAGTCTGCTTCTTCGCGGAGGTCTTGTTGCTCGAAGATCTATTTTGGCCTTCTTTCGCCATTTTGCTCGTCCTTTTAAAGGAAACTCTGTATTGGTGTGTGGGGTTCAATAAATAATATACAAAGCAAGGGGCGATAGCCGATGCCGGCCATCTTCAGTAATCCGGTTAATTCGAATGAGACAACGAGGCTACAGCCTCACTCGGAGATGGCATCAGCCCTGGACTGGTCACAACATGGTGGACTACCCGAACGCGCCCACGAGCCAATCGGTAGCCCCTTCCAAGTCTAGCTTCATTGACGCGTAGGAGCGTCTGAGAAGGTGCGAGGGAAGGAAGCTATCCCATTTTTGTGTGATCAAGTTGTTCGCAGATTGGAGAAGGGTCTCCGGGGAGGGCAATGGCATCTTCGCCACCCGCCCGAGTACCTTTATCACATCATCGAGACTCCTTGCTCCCTTGGAAATTTCCACGCCCAGCCTACCGGCCTGAGAAGTGAATCCCTGGGCGTTCAGGAGGCAGGCGATGGCTTCATTTGCGGAGTCTCCCAGCCATGTCAGCAGCAAGGCATCGCTGCCTTGGTCGAGGAGAACCTTGCCGTCCAGGCGCAATTGACGGTAGGCGCTTTGCGCCTCCTGCAGGAAGCGAGAAGCAGTGGGGTCCAGGAAGTCTGGCTTTATCTCCTGCTGATACAGTCCACGCATCTTTTGACGGACCTGGGTGTGGACCTGCCCGCCCGTTCCATTGAAAAGAGGCGGGGTGCCGCCTTTCGCCGCGGCCACGTAGATCGTTTTTTGGGCGTCATCGATCTGCTCGACGAGCCAAGTGCGACCGCCAAACAAGATACGCTGGCCGACGGTCACCAGTTGGGACACGGGGAGCGTGCCTAGTGCCTTGCCGGCGGCCACGATCCGGAACTCTTCGTCGACGTTGAAAGCGGCGTAGAAGGTGTAATGGTTGACCAACTTGTCGCCGACCGGGCCGTGGAGCAGCAAGCCGGAGCCGTCTTGAATCAGAACCTGTTCTTGGCCAAGGTGGCGAAGCAGCTCTGCAAACGCGTCTTGGGACAGCCCGTGGAACGGTCCCTGATTTGCGCAGAGCAGCTGATAGGCTTGGGCTGCCTTGAGTCCGCCGTACTGGGCAATGGAGGAGAGCAACTGCTGAATCAGCGTCGAGAGGTGTAGCCCGTTGACCGAAGGCGGTTCAAACCACCTCTCCAGCAGCAGCATGACGCTCGCAGTGGACTGAACTGTGTCCAGTCGAAGCCTTGTCTTCAACGTCGACTCAGCGTCGATTGCATCCTCGATAACGTAGCCGCGCAACACTGCTGGCTCTCCAGGGCGGCGCCCGGAGCGACCAAGGCGTTGGCGAAGGCTGGCCACGGAAGGTGGTGGGCCAATCTGCGCGATGCTTTTCACCGCTCCGATATCGATGCCCAGTTCCAGGGTGTTCGTGCAAACTGCGCTTGCTGGACGACCCTTTTGCTTCAGAGCCGCTTCCGTGTCCGTGCGTATTTCCTTGGACAGACTCCCATGGTGTGGCCAGAACTCTCTCGGCCGGCCGTCCTGTTCGCTCAGCAGGTTGAGGAGGTGGGTGTAGCGTTCAACCTCCCTTCGGCTATTGGGGAAGATCAGATTGTTCGTCCCTGAAAGGACCCGGTAGAGGTGCTCGGCCAGCGCAGCGGGAGCAGCCGGATTCTCGTCGGACCCGGCGTCAGGTGCGGGTTGTTCGTAGCCCTTGATGATCAGTTGGAGATCATTTCCGGCTGATGAGGCGTTGACCAACGCAGGGGCAGCCCCAACACCCGGGCGTAGGAAGGCCCCGGCGCTCGAAAAGTCACCCAAGGTTGCCGACAGGCCCAGGCGGGGAGTTCGCCGCCGTAATAGCACGTCGATCCGGTGCATCAACGATTGAAGCTGCTTTCCGCGCTCGCTTCCAATGAACGCATGGAGTTCGTCCACGACAACGTACAGGAGCTTTGAGAACGCTGCCGCAACGGATGTCCCGCGGTTGCAGAGCATCGCCTCCAAGGACTCCGGCGTGATCAGGAGCACGCCACGGGGGTGCTTAAAGAATCGCTGCTTCGTCGAGCCCGATATGTCTCCGTGCCAAGGCCACACGGGGACTTCAAGGTCCTCGCAAAGCCGCTGCAGCCGTTCAAACTGGTCGTTGATGAGCGCCTTTAGAGGGCTGATGTAGACAATCAGGCCCTCTTCGTCGGTGCTCAGAAGGTGCGTGAGCGCAGGAAGAAAAGCGGCCTCGGTTTTTCCCGAGGCGGTGCTGGCGGCGATGATCACGTCCCGGTCGGCGCTCAGGACGAGGGGGATCGCCAATTCCTGGACCTCACGCAGCGCCTCCCATTGTTTGGTCCAGAGGTAGCGCTGGATTCGAGGGTGCAGCGATTGGAAGGCGCTGGAGGCAGTCATCGTTAGAGCCTGAACGACGCCAGCTCGTCGTCCTCTTGAACGACCAATTCGCCGTCACCCCCGTGGTCAGTTGCCACTTCGACCGATCCAATCAGATCCTGCCAGCCCACGCCCCGGTTCTGCTCCAAGACGGCCAAGAGGTTGATAAAGGCGGTGATCGTCGTGCGCGGGGTGCGGAAGAAGCTATCGCCGATTCGATTGGCGCAGTGGGTCATGAACTGGTGAATGGCATCGTCGGGCAAGAGATACTTGCCCGTGTCGCCGGCAGCATAGACATGGCGAATCTTGGTGAGCAGGACGTAAAAATCTTCGGCTGTCAGGCTCGACAGTCGAACCACAGGGCCACTGAAATCCACCAGTCCGTTGGTGGCAAAGGTATTCTGAGCCAGGCGGCTCTGCAGGGCCTCGTAGCTGTAGACGCCGCGGCGGGTATCCATCAGGAAATCCGGGGTGCCGCCCAGAACAAAACCAAGGCCAACCGCAGTGCCCTGCAGGGAGTCGTTGAGCATGCGCAGGAGCTGCTCGTAGTTTGCATTCCGGGCCTGGGCGTTGGCCAACTTGTAGAGGTTGACCAGTTCGTCCAGGCACACCAGCAGGCCGCTGTAGCCCGCCAGCCGAACAAAGCGGCCCATGAGCTTGAGCTGGTCGTAGACCGATGCGTCGTCCACGATGGTTCGGACGCCCAGCGCTGCACGCGCGTCTGTCCGGGTGGCAAATTCGCCACGCAACCAACGAATGGCATCGGACTTGAGCTGCTCGTTGCCTTGCTCGAACCCTCTCCAATAAGCAGTGATCACGTCGGCGAAGTCATAGCCGTTCACCAGTTCGCTCAGCTGCTCGAGCTTCGCGTGAATGACCTGCTCCGTGGATACGCCTTGCGACTTGGACTCGGTCACTGCGGTCGAAATGAACTTCTCGACCACGCCGGGCAGGGCCCCTCCGTCGGGCTTGGTCCGTGTGGCCAAGTTCCGCATGAGCTCCGCGTAGAGCGACCGGGCCTGCCCCCCTGAGGCATGCAACCGCCTGTCGGGATTCAGATCCGCGCTGGCCACGACGAGCTTCCGCTCCATTGCAATGGCGCGAACGAGGTTCAAGAAAAAGGTCTTGCCTGCCCCGTACTCACCCACCACCAAGCGGAAGGACGAGCCGCCATCGGCGAGCCGATCGATGTCACTGACCAGGGTTTGCACTTCACGGGCGCGCCCGACCTGGATCAAATGCTGACCTGCGCGTGGAACGACGCCGGCGCGCAGCGACTGGATCACCGCGTCGCGGTCCCTGGAACGGATTGGGCTGCTCATTGCTCGATCTTCTCAATGAATTCGGGGTTGATCTCCAACGGGTCGTCGCCGTCGGAAAATGGGATGTCGTAAGCGTCGAACGACGCATCGTTGATTTGTTCAAGCGCGCCGTCGAGCATCAGCTCCATGTCTGCCGCGCCATCTTCCAGTTCCGCACGGGTCCAGACGGGGCGCGACAGCATTAGCCTCAGCAACGCGCTGTGTGCCTGATCAAGCCCGAGCAACTGACCAGCACTCTCCACCTCGGCACTCACCGCTTCCGCCGGCGCAAGATCAGGGGGAGTCGCTTCCTCGTCGGTGAAAATGTTGGCGAGCAACGCGGAGACTTGGGCCGTGTCCCGCTGAAGAGCAGCGATCCGGTCGGGATCGAGTTGGAATGCGCCAGACGCAGCCTTGGGCAATGCGCTGGGGGCTTTGGACGGGCGTGGGGCATGGACGTCGCTGAACACACGAGCGGGATCCACGCCCAGCGCTTTGTAGACGCGCTCCAAGAACCGGACCTCCTCTGGGGAGACCATCCCGTCGACTTGGGCGAGCGTGGCCATGGACCCGGCGATGGCGTCCTTTATGTCCCCGCTGAGCGGATCCAGCTTCTTGCGCAACGTAGGCAAGGAAAGCGGTGCCCTTGCCAAGAGATCAAGGTGCGCGCGCAGACGCCGTCGGTCACCCTCGCTCAGATGGGTCCAGCTTTCGATTTCGCGTGAAAGGTGCTCAAGTTCGTGGGCGCTGAACGTGCCATCAGACTGAGCGACCGTCGAGGCGAGTTGCAGGGTCAACTGGGCCGTTTGATAGGCCTGAGCGTCGGTTCGATGGGTTTGGTCGGGAAGCAGGGGGAAGAGAACGATCGGGTCGTTATCGCCAGGCACCCGCGCGCCTTCGAGCACATTGGGTTCGATGCCGACCTTAGACTGCTCCAGTGCTCGTGCGAGTTCCCGAATTTTGTCCTTGCCCAAGGTGGTTCCGACTGCCCCAAGCCTTCCCAATAGGTCAGTCAGCTTGATCGACAAATTGGCGGTTTGAACATCCGAAGCGACTTCGGCCAATGCTGTCCGCGTGGCCAGCGGCCAAATCTCTGACGGAAGCAGCAAGGTGCCCTCAATGGATTGGCGGGCCTCGGGGTTCTTGCCCACGAGCCGGCTGAAGGCTCCGAGGTCCTCCGAGCACTGAGAAACAAGTTCCTGCAGCGCCTTTAGGGGCGCTCGCAATGCGGTGACATCGGGAATATCACCGAAAGTCTTGGTGCCAGCGTCGATTCGGTCCAGGGCCGGGTTAAAGGGGCGGCGTGTGAACTTCAGCTTGGTGCGGTTTTTTGGCAGCACCATTCCAGGGCCGAACGTCTCTTGATACCGCAGAGCGAAAAGGCGATCGAACTCTTCCGCGCAACGCGTTGCGGCGGTTCGCAGCGGAATCTCTGGATTGAGGCGCACCCACGCCGTGGCCAGCGCGGCGGGCACGGGGACTCGATCCAAGGAGCATTGCCCCAGGGCCAAGCGGATGTAGAAAGGCAGTTCGTAAGTTCGCTCGAACGCTGGAAGAGGCGCGTTGTAAAGCTGTTCGCCTGCTTCGGTCAGAGCCATCCAGTCGAGCAGGCTGTTGACATGACCGTGGACGTTCGGAAGCACGGCAGCATAAGCAGACGACAAACGGCGGAGCATCGCCTTGATAGCGGGCCAGTCTTGCTTGGAATCCGGATCGTTCACCGAATCCAGCAAGATGCGACGCTCCAATCCAAACAGGAACAATCGAACATACTGGATTGCGCAGCCGGGATCGGTACGGTCCGAAGCGAGCCACTTCAGATAGGCGTGGCGTTCAGCGGGTTCAAAGTCTGCGTAGCCTCCCCAGTAGCGCGTCGTGGACCGGTAATCCCCGTATCGCCCAACGGCAAGAACGCCATTGACCAAGCTGGGCTCGTTCTCACGCGTGCCAGGGGTGGTCAGCCGCGGGCCTGTGTAGAACAGGCCGCCCCGGATAACGATGCCCCCGATCTCGATCTCGTCCTGAGCGCCGAGCCAGCGGGTTTTGTCCCAGCCCTCGGGCGGTCGGGGCACTGTGTACTGCTTTGCCGGCTTTTCGGAGTCCATGGTCACCTGCCGGAGCTCATCGGGCAGGGAGGGAGGCGAAGCCCGCGATGGAAGCGGGGGCGGCGGCGTCATTGCACCTGCGTCGCGGGTTCCGTTCGTGTGGGGAGGGTTAGTCTGCTCCGCGGCTCTTGAGTCCGAGTGCGCTCGCCCATCTGTGGTGCCCGTCAAGGTTTCTCCCGAGGCTGTATCCGCGTTTGTGGCGGACTGGATCAGAGGCTCGACCAGCTCATCTTGCGAAGTCGCGGTCAAGCGCTGGGTCACGGCAAGTTTCGCCGCAGAGAGGTTGCCCGGGCGCGCGCGCTCAATGCGTTCCTCGTGAGGTTGGTAGGGGTAGGGGGTAGAAGGGTTTGCGGAGCCCACAGCTGTCAGCACCCGTGCGGCGGACTCGATGGCAAGGCGCATGCTCACCGCGGCTTTGGCCTCTTCCAAATTGCCAGGACGGGGCGGCGAAAGAGTCTCTGGGGGCGCTCTGCTCGGGGCCTGCGCCGCAGGCAGCGCCGAGCGACCCTCAGAGCCGACCGGGCGCGCATCTTCTGGCACGGCAGCGCCGACCGATCCCGAGGACGTGCCCGATTCAATATTCACGGGTCTCGCGGGCTGGGCAGCTTCTGGGCGGGGCTGTCTCTGTGCCGCCTGTTCAGATGGAAGAGCGGATGCCTTGATCAACTCGGCCAAGGTCGGCTCTGGAGCGGGGACCGGCTTGGCGGAAGAGGGTGTCCTTCTCGGGCGCATTGCCTGCCACTTCGCCCAGAGCCAAACGGCGGTGGCCACCGCAAGGACGATCCCCAATCCGATCCAGACTTCCTTTGGTACCAATGCTATGACGACGAGGATTGCGACGATCCAGCCGCCTGCGGTTTGCTTCCTTCTCGCCATGTGGCCCCCTGCCTTTGGCGCTTCCTTTGGGGCATTGTAGCTCGCCAACCCCACGTGAGACGCGCATAGCGAGGACGGGGCGAGGCTCTGAGATGTCCAGGGTTTCGCCCATTCAGCATTGGCGTTCAGGGCACTGGAGTGCATGCCCCAGGCCTTGACGCTGATGGCCGTACGAGTGAGCTGGGATGATCAGTGGGGCGGTGAGAGGCGTGTTTCTTTCACTGCAAGCATGTGCCGCTGCAGGGCTGCGACGATCTCGTTGTCTGGCAGGTTCTGGGCTCCGGCTAGGAAAACGAGTTCGGCCACTTGTCGTCTGCGCTTGGCGTCGTCGCGGCGCTTGATGGCCTTCTCCTTGGCATCCTGCCGCTGATGCGCCAGAAGCTCCCTGGCTTGAAGCTGGGCCAAACGATGGGTGGCCCGTTGGATCTGATCGCGGTAGTGATTGGTGGATGACATGATCTTCTCCTAGTGAAGTCTGTCTCAGTGAAGCAATGATTTCTCATCCGTCAACTTTTGATGGCGACACCGCTTTCGCACTTGAAGCAATTCAGAAAATCAGAAAAGGAAGATGCAAAAGCAAAGAGCGAAAAGCGCACTTAGGCATCACAAGTGATGCGTGCGCAAAGGGCTTCGCCCCTTGAACCCCAAGTCGCTTTGCGACTTGCCAACGGCAAATTCAAAGGCATAAAGAGCTCAAAGAACTGGAGCTCTACGCATGGCGATCTACCACACCCGCGTCAAAACCTTCTCCCGTGCCAAAGGCCATTCGGCCGTTGCCGCCGCGGCCTACCGGGCCGGCCTCTCGCTCGTCGACGAGCGTACGGGAGCGCGGCACGACTACTCCCGCAGAGGGGGCGTGGTCGAGAGCCGCTGGGTGGTGCCCTTGAAGGCGCCCGACTGGTCGCTCGACGCCGCCAAGCTCTGGCAAGCGGCCGAAGCGGCAGAGAAGCGAAAAGACGCGACCGTGGCCCGCGAGTTTGAGATCGCGCTGCCGCACGAGCTCGACGGGCCGCAGCGCTCGGCCCTGACGGCGGACATTGTGCGGGCGTTGGTTGATCGCTACGGCTTCGCAGCTCAAGCGAGCATCCACTCGCCGGGCAGCAACGACGGACTCAATTGGCACGTCCACATCCTCGCTACCACCCGCCGCTTGGACGCCGAAGGGCTTGCCGACAAAACGCGCGAGCTCGACGGTGGACCCTCGGGGCGCAGCGAAGTGGAGTGGCTGCGGGCGATGGTGGCCCGGCTGACAAACCAGCACCTGGCCGCCGCCGAGATCCCAGTGTCCGTCGATCATCGAAGTTTGGAAGCGCAAGCGGGGGACGCGCTTGAACGCGGAGATATCGTCGCAGCAGCAATTCTGGGACGGCGCCCAACGATCCACCTGGGTCAGAAGGCCTCAGCATTGGAACGGCGGGGAGTGGAGACCGATGTCGGAAACGCCTTGGCCAGCATCGTAGCGGACAATCAGAGGGCTGTGCATCAGACAGCGATACGGTTTGAGAGAGCAGCGACGGACACAGATCATGCCCACGGACATGCGTCGATGCCGCCGAACCGTGTCGAACTGGGGCCGAAATCGGGCCAAAGCTACATCGAGGACGTAAAGGGATTCGGTCGGCGAGGAATTCTGGCCACTCGTACTCTTCCCGATGCACCCCAACCATCGCTGCAATCCCTGATGGATAGCGCATATGGACTTTGGCGTGACGTGGTAGCGGCCGGGCTTGAGGGCGCGCTTCGGTCCACGCGCTTGCTTCTACGTCGCCTGGATTTGACCGTTCGCAATGGGGGCGTGGGGAAAAGGGTGCGCAAGGATATCCAGCGAGCGCTACGGGGCTTGGCCGCCGTGAGGCGACGAGCGACGGAGTGGCTGCGACGGGTGGAGGCTGAACGGCGGGCAGCATCGCTTTTGACGCGCGCGGAGCGGTCCTTGGAGGATTTCGTCGAACAACAGCCCCGACCGACAGGCCCTGCACTGGTGGCCTGGGTCCGGCGCCGCGGACATCGTTTGGCAGCTGTCGAGCAGCGCTTGGATGCCCTGAGGAAAGCCCGTGCGAAGATTGAGGACGGCCAGGAAGAGGCCTGTGCGAATCAGCTGTCGGCCGCCGTTGCAGATCTGGAAGCCGTCAGCAAGTCGGTCTTGGATCGCGTTGAGGATTCATCAAGTGAGGCGGGAGAGTTCACGGAGCCGGCCCCATTCGCGCAGCAGGCCGCGCCTCGGCCAAGGCTTCACTGACAGGAATGAAGAGCCCCCGCCGTGGCGGGGGCTTTAAACCTTCAATGAAGCGTTGGCCGCTTGGTCGTCGGCGGCTTGGCCGGGGGCCTGATTCCTCGCCGATCGGCAAGCAGTTGGTCCAAAGACGCCAGCTCCTCTTTGACCTCCACGCGCTCCTTCGTTGTGGGCGCGGGCCGTTCCTGCGCTCGTGGTCCGTCGTGGGTGAGGTTTAGCGGGCTTCCACCCGCGCGCTGGCGTAGAACCTCGGCGGCGACCTCCAGGGCCACTCGAACATCTTCTGAGCGCTCTCGTTGGGAACGCTGAGCCGCTCGTTCGATGGTGCCGCTTAAAACGAGCGCGGCGATTCGGGTTTGTGGATCAGTCATGGCTCCTCCGCTGTCGATGCGTGCCCGTCGTCAGTCGACTGAGCTGCAATGTGGACCGGTCCGATCGGGCTTCTCCCTTCGGATCTGCCCAGAATGCGCTCCGCGAGATCAAGGGCGTCTTGAACATCCCTTAAGCGCTCCTCGCGAGTGCGATGGGCGGTGGGATTGAGGGTGCCGCTCAGAAGTAGTGCGGCGATTTGGGTTCGTGGGTCTAGCAATGTGCGTCCTCGGTTGGTGTGTGCTCGTAGCCAACCAGCTAAGTGAAAATTAGCAAGGCCACTTAGCAGGGAATTGCGCACAAAATTGCTAGTTAGTCGGAACAGCTCTGCTGTCGCGGTGCTTTTCCTTCAAAGGCAACCCGCGCGGCAACGTGGCGGTCTAATAGCTTGGGAGCTTGCAGCTGAGGGAAGAAGGTGGCTACCCCGCTCTAAGCAGCTTAATGTCGGCTATGCGCTGAAGCTGTTGAAGATGATCCGGCTTGTTCTTGGCAAGCCATCTCACAACCGCAGCGTTGTCCAAGAGGGTCGACCCAATGTGGGTTTTGACGATTTCGAGCTGGAGGCTGGCTGGGCCATAATTCTCCTCCAGCAGCTTCGTATCGGCTTGCAGCGCTGCCAGCTCCCGTTCCAAGCGTTGGAGCGCCTCGATAGGGGCACCGTTGACCGTCTTTGCTGCCAATGGATCTATCAACTGTTCGACCGGCGTGTTTTGGAGAAGCGCGGTTGCAAGCTTGATCGAGTAATCCCCCAAGTTGACCATGGTCTGGGCAGCATCGATCTGCCGGAACGGCTTCATTTTCCGCAGCAACCGAAAGACTCCTGCGGCGGCGGGTTTGTCGGCCAGGATGGCGGTCGCTTCGTCGCAAACGCCATCCAAAAGCCGGAATTTGTCCCGGATGGAGCTGGCCGAGATGTTAAGCACCTGCGACAGCTGTTCCACGGAAACCCCGCGCTCTGCTGCCCTGAGGATCATTCGGTGCTCTTGGACAACCGAAAGGCGGTTCACCTGCTTGTTGTAAGTGTAGCCTTCGTCGTCGGTTGAGATGAGGCAGGGGGCCGCGGAGGCTCCCAGCTCCTTCAGGGCCTCCAAGCGCATTCGTCCATCCAAGACCAAGAATCGTCCGGCGGTGCCCCGGTCGAGGGTAACCACGATGGGTTCGACCAATCCCACCGTCCTGACCGAGCTCACGATCTGCTGATACTTGACGGAAGTCTTCGTCCCCGTGGGCATGGCAATGCTGTAATGAAGCTGCGCCAGCTGGATATCCACGCAATCCTTTTCAAAGCCCAGGCGTACGCCCGAAGTTTGCTTCTTGCTCATCGGGCCAACCCTCTGCGCGGCAGCAGGTCAGCCAGTGGTTGCGGGACGCTGGTCAGCCCCTCCGATTGGAGAAGTCCGCAGAACTCTTTCGAGGCAAACAGCTCTTTGAAGATCTGCCGGGCCAGGAGGAGCGATTGCTGCGTGAACTCGGCCTTCTTCTGGATTCGTTGGTGCATCTCCACGTCGCGCTTGTAGAGCTTGGCAAGATCCTCGGGAGTCAGCTTCTTTCGTGGTGTGCCGTGAGCATAGGAGTTCGTTCCCTTCTTTCCGCTTCTAGCTCGATGAGCCAAGATATTTCGGACGACGGTCACCTTCTTTCCCTTGAGTTCACCGGCCTCATAGGCGTCCATCAGCAACTGTTGCGCATCGCGATCATTTGCCCGGGAGATGTTCACGGCAAGCGCCAAGGAAATGTGGCCCGCTTCGGCGGCGGCGAGCAGACGTCGCTCGCCGCGCTCCATGAGGTTGGCAACGCTGTTCACCCAGGACGGAGTGCAGCCCAGCTTGATAGCTATCTCCGGGTCCGAGTAACCGCGCTCTCTGAGCACCTGGACCTGTTCCATGGTCTCGGCCGCCCTGGGCGTGCGGCGAGCGACGTTCTCCACGATGCTCATGACGTGACCGGTGTGCTCATCCACGTCCAAGACCAGAGCGGGGATCTCGCGGTGACCCAGCAGCTTGCAGGCCTCAAGGCGACCTTGGCCGCAGATCAGTGCATAGGGGAGCGACGTTTCATCAGGAGATGCCTTACGAACGCTAACCGGGCGTTTAAGTCCCACCGTTTCGATGCTTCGGGTGATGCCACGGTGGATTCGTTGGTTTCTGACACGCGGATTGGCGACGTGGATTTCGGCAATGGGGATCATCTGAACGCTTGTGCTTTTGTTCGTCATGCGGCCTCCAGCAATGCGGCCCGACCGGCCAAGGCGAAGAACTCCTCCAGTGTGTCCATCCGGTAGGCGTCCAAGGAGAAGCCGTTGTCCTCCATGGAGGGCCTGCCATCGGGGGTGAAGTCGATGGAGGGAAGCACGTAGAAGTCATGGGCATGACGGTTACCGGGATCCATCCGGATCACTACGGTCAAATGCGGCGTCAGGCTTGCATCCAGTCGGATGCGCCAGCGGTTGGAGCCAGCGGGTGTGGGCTTGCACCGCGCGATGACGACGGACGTGAGGAGCTCACCGTTCACCCGCAGCAGATCAGTATCCCGGCATGGCTCGACCCACCCACCGTGTTGGGCGATGCCATCCACCACCAGCTGGACCATCTCGGGATGCCGCTGCCGTAGGGCGCGGTTGATCTCCAAGTAGGCGTAGTCGCGTTTGGGGGAGTAGCCAACCAAGCTATAGGCCCGGAGCAGGCTACCAAACCGATGGCGAAAGGCGCTGCTGGAGGGAACGCCTTCTTCTTCGTCGATCAGCATCCCTGACAGCGCGCCATGCCGCTCGAGCAGCGAGCGCAGGGCTTCCAGCATCTGGCGGTCGTCCATGTGGACCGAACGTGCCGCGATGATTGCTTGAACGCGCTCGAACAGATCAAACGGAACAATGGCTTCAAACGCATGTTCCTTTCGCACCCACGCCTCTGGCGGGTTCTGAACGTGTTGCAGCTTCAGCTTGAACGAGGTCCGGTTGTAGACGTTGTGGCCGACGTATTTCTCATTGGTTAGTATTTGATGGATTCTTCCTCTGCTCCATAGGCCACCCACTTCATTGGGGATGCCTTCTCGGTTCAGGACGGAGGCAATGACTCGCTCGGGCATGCCGTCCTGCAGGAAGAGCCGATAGATGCGCAAGACGGTTGCGACTTCTTGCGAAGGCCCGGGCACCAGGATTACACGATCGGTCTGGATGCTCTTTTGCTCTCCTCGAGCGAGCACAGCCTTGGGCTGGAGGTACTCGTCGACAAGTTGGCGGCGCAAGCCGTATCCCGGTGTGCCTCCTTGTCGGAACCCGTGCCGCACGATGTTGCAGGCCCCTTTGAACACCTTGTCAGATAGCTCACGGCTGTATTCGGCGGCCATGCTGCGCTTGAGGCCAATCATGATGGTGGATGGCAACGAGCCATCGTTCTTGAACGCTTCCGCGCAATAGATGACCGGCACACCATGGCTCTTACAGGCGTGAACGTAAGCGGCGGCCTCGTCGGGGTCGGGGAAGCGCCCCCAACGGCTCACGTCGTAGACCAAAATAGCGTTGAAGCCAGGGGAGGGGAGCTTCACATCCCGGAGAAGGGCTTGAAGAGCGCTTCGACCTTTGAGGTTTAGTCCACTCTTGCCGGAGTCCTCGTAGGTCTGGACGATCTCCATGCCGTGCGCCTTGGCATACTCGGCAATTGCCGCAGCCTGGTTCTCCGTGGAGTAGCGCTGATGCTCGGTCGACATGCGCACATACTGGGCAACCGGAATGTGCCGATCGGGAGGCTGAATAGCATCGGTCACTGCGTGGTGCGAGGACACGGCCAGCGCTTCCCATCTAAGACTATGTATTCAGCAAACGTAGGCGGGTAGATTGACGGTCTTGTGACGCTTTGACTTGTTGACTGAACCAATCAAGTTCGTGACGCACGGGTGTGGAGAGGAGGCCGCGGGCACCTGAAGGCCCATTGGCTACAAAGTGGACGCTTCAAGCACGTAAACCAGTGCCACTTTCCTTTCCTCTATGTGCTCTCTACCCCTGAAATAGCGGTCGAGAGAGAGGCGGATCGGCGACGGCGTCGTGCGGGAGGCAGCGTGCTTCGTAGCTTCTGAGCTTCTGCTTTTAGGGCCTTCCCGCGCTGCTGGTCCAGATTGCCGATGTTCTCAAGTTGGCCAACCAACCCGCGTTTGACCTTGGTATTGGCACTGGTGCCTTTAACCAGAGTTCGAGACTCGTGCATCTCCTTGTGTTTCCTGTTGGGCGCCCTGCTGATCCCATCGCGAAAGGCTCGTCCAGTAACAACTTTGGCGTTCGCCTTCCTAAAGACCTTTGCTTTCTCCACTTTCGAGGCAAAGCCGAACCTTCTTAGGACACGATCCAGCCACCGAACGTCACCGTGTCCGATGGTGTTGCCTGTGATTGCAACGTCATCCACGTAGAGCGAAAACGTGCCTCCCTGGTCCGCAACACGCTTAGCGATCAGGTCGAACATGTCACGGCAGGCCCAAAATGACAGAAGTACACTGGCAGGGGAGCCGGTCGCTAGTTTTCCGTTGTAGCAGACCAAGTCAGCCATCGCATCAGCAACATCCCCAGGGCATTGGAATACGTTTCTGAAAAGCTTGAAGACGCGTTGACGCGTGATGCTAGGGTAGAAATCGGAGACATCCACCGTCACCGTTGCGCCTTCCGCAAGCATGTGGCGTTCGGAGTTGGTGAGGTGAGAGCGCTTCGGGATGCCAGAGTGCAGATAGTCCGGGACGCAGATCTGCTTGAGCAGCACGTTAAGTCTCTTCTGAAGCGGCTTAACGACCGCGTTTGGAGCTTGAATTAGACGTTCTTTCCCGGTCCGACGATGAGTTTGGTAGAACTCGCTGAAGTTGTCGGGCCGTTTGCACAGTGCTCGCAGGGCGCTTGGGGTTCCATCCCATTGAAGCACTCGCGCGAGTGCTTTTAAGGTCGGTAGCCGAAAGAACGCGGACGACGTGATGTCATAGCGGTTAGCGCTTTTCCGGGGGAGCGTCATCGTTAGAATCCAGTGTCCATTCCAGAATTTTCATCAGCCTCTTGGCGTTCTTCTGACGCCGCTCCGAGGAGCCTTCAAGGGCTTCGGCGAAGCTTAGGAATGTTGAAGGCGGCACATCGAATACTTCTGCGAACTTGTGTAGAAGCTCGACTGACGCAGCCTTCTTTCCTGACTCGATCTCAGATAGATGAGAGCGTGATATGCCCAGGCGCTCCGCCAGCTCACCTTGTTGCATTCGGTGAACCTCGCGGACCGTCTTTAAAGCCTTGTAAAGCATTTCCTCTCTTCCTGCATGTGTAGATAAAAAGGAGGGTGCTACTGATGAGTCTTAGAGTCCGAATGTCCTGCGCCGTGCTTAGCGATCAAAGTGGTCATACAACTTCCACACGATCATCAAGAAACGGAACAACCAAGGACCACCAAAAACTCGTTTGAACCATTTCAGCAGCAGCTGGCGCTTGTCATCTTTCCTGTCAACAGGTGAGACCATGTTGGTGTCCTCGATGCACCTCTCCGGGATTGGAAAGGCTCCGTTGCTACATCGAGAATGGGGAAACGCCAGTTACTACCCTCCTCCAATCTATGGCTGCGAGCCGTTGCCGCAGCCACCTGACCCTTCCCGATGGTCCCGGCCGTTGCCGGCCGCTGACGCGTCGCTCGGGGTGTTTTGGGCTATTCGCCCTCGAGTAGTCGCCTACTCACACCATGGCACGGATTGTTGCTCCCCGCGATGACGACATCAGCCTAACAGCTAAGCACCCGTTATGTCGCTCAGAGCGACATCATTTCGCTTCTTGTCGTTCAGCTATTGGTCATAGACCTGTTGCGGCGATGTTGCGTTGGAGCGCGGGTCTCGCGGGTGGCGCCAAAGATCCTTGCGGCACAAGGCTCTTGGTGACTAGGATCTTCTTTTAGTCGTTTTGCTTCATCAGCGGGGTGTGTTCGGCGGACTTGTCTTTGGACATGGGACTCGTGGATCAGGGCATCCGGCCGCGCCGGAGGGCAGCGGCAGCGGAGCGGGTACAGGGCCGTCCATGGTAACTGCTGGGGCGCAGGGCTGCCGCCACCGGTGGCAGGCCGGTACGGCACGGAAAGGGGGGTCAGGCCGGGACCAACGTGATCTGCTGGTGGCCGTCGATGATCTGCATGACGATCTCGAAGTAGGTCGGGCCTTCGCCCCGTTGCAGGTCCTGCAGCTGGAGGGCAATGGCGTGCGTATTGAAACTGCCCGGTGTGTCCAGCTTTGCCTGCAGCCATTGGCGGGTGGTCTCCATGCCCAGGGCCGTGCGGCTGTGGGCGATATCGCGCCAGATCAGCGTGGCCTGCGCCTGGCCGGCCAACGCGCCATAACTGCCATGCAGCAGGTCGTCCAGCGCATCCAGGCTCGGCCCGAGCTGCCACGCCTCGCCAGCCATGAACACGCGGTTGATCTCCGCGTACAGGCTGGCGATGTCATCGATGGCGGCGCCTTCAATCTGTAGGACGATGGTCATGCGCCGACTGTAGCGTGACCCGCGCGCAGGGCGTGTGCGGCTGAACGGAATCGCTTTGCGGGCGTGGGCCGTGCACCGCATACTTCGCGGCTGCACTTCGCTGCACGGCTGTCGTGCAGCAGCATGCGCCGCTTTGCAGGCACGAGGCGAACGCTCGTTCCGCAACCTGCCAGCGCTTTGCCGCGAGCCTTTGCACAGGCTGACGCGCGCCCTCCGGAAATTCATCCTTCAGAAACTCCCGCGCCGGCCGATCTGTACTCCGGCATTGCGCCTGTCGCGCGATGCCGTGGCTGTCCATGGTGGCGCAGCCTCGGTTCACGCTCCTGCAGCACCGCGGCTGGCACCGCGGGCGCTGGCAGGACGATTTCGAATGGAACGTAGAGTGGAAACAGGGAAGAAGCACCCGGGGCCGAGGCTCCATCGTGGTTGGTCATTGATGCTTGCCGTTGCCGCATGGCCGGCGACCGCCCAGCAGGCCGGTGATCCCGCCGCGCAGGAACTGCTGCGGCAGCAGGAGCGCGAACGCGTGCTGCGCGAGCAGCAGGAACAACGCCCCGACGTCCGCCTGGAGCGGGACGCGCAGAAGGAGGGCGACCGCCTGCCGGCGCGGGAGCACCCGTGCGTACGCATCGATCGCATCGTGCTGGAAGGCGAAGGCAGCCAGCGCTTCGGCTGGGCACTGGCGGCGGCCGACCCGACGGACGATCCGGCCACTGGCCGTTGCCTGGGAACCGAAGGCATCAACGTGGTGATGAAGCGTGTGCAGAACGCGATCATCGCCCGTGGCTATGTCACCACGCGCGTGCTGTCGGCACCGCAGGACCTCAACCAGGGCACGCTGGCGTTGTCGGTGGTGCCGGGCCGGTTCCGCGAGGCCGTGTTCTCCGATCCGCAGGGACGGCATCCGGCCCTCGCCAATGCACTGCCGATCCGCAGCGGCGGCCTGCTCAACCTGCGTGACATCGAGCAGGGCCTGGAGAACCTGCAGCGCGTGCCCACCGTCAGCGCCGACATCAAGATCGCGCCGGCCGACGGCGAGGGCGCGGCGCCGGGCCAGAGCGACCTGCAGATCGACTGGACGCAGCGCTCGCCGGTGCGCGCCAGCGTCACCCTGGACGATGCCGGCAGCCGCGGCACCGGCAAGCTGCAGGCCAACGCGACGCTGTCGCTGGACAATCCGCTGGGCCTGAACGAGCTGTTCTACGTCAGTGCGGGCCGTGGCGTGTTCAACGGCCGCGGCAAGGACACCGAGAGCTGGACCGCGCACTACGACGTGCCCTACGGCTACTGGCTGTTCGGTGCTACTGCCAGCGCCTACGACTACAGCCAGAACGTGGTCGGCGCCTTTGAACGCTATGAGTACAGCGGCCGCAGCCGCAACGCCGAAGCGCGGGTGGACCGGCTGCTGCTGCGCAATGCCAAGGTCAAGTTCAGCGCCTACGCGCGCGGCTGGCAGCGCGAGTCGAAGAACTACATCGACGATACCGAGATCGAAGTGCAGCGCCGCCGCACCGCTGGCTGGGAACTGGGCCTGACCCACAAGCAGTTCATCGGCACTGCCACGCTCGATGCCAGCGTGGCCTACCGGCGTGGCACGGGCGCCTTCCACGCACTGCGTTCGCCGGAAGAGATGGCGCAGTTGTGGGACCCGACGTTGCCGCTGGAAGGCACCTCGCGGATGAAGCTGATCACCGCCGACGCGCAGTTCAGCGTGCCGTTCCAGCTGGGCAGGCAGCGCCTGCGCTACACCGCCGCATGGCGGGCGCAGTGGAACCGCACACCGCTCTCGCCACAGGATGGCTTCGCCATCGGTGGCCGCTATACCGTGCGCGGTTTCGACGGTGAAAGTTCGCTCAGTGGCGAGCGTGGCTGGTCGCTGCGCAACGATCTTTCGCTCGGTATCGGGGGCGGCCAGGAGTTCTACGTGGCTGCCGACTACGGCCGCATTGGCGGCCCATCCGCGCAGTGGCAGTCCGGCCATGACCTGGCCGGCATGGCACTGGGCCTGCGCGGCGGCTGGCAGCAGCTTTCCTGGGATGGCTTCGTGGGTTCGGCGCTGCACAAACCCGCCCATTTCCCCACCGACTACACCACATTCGGCTTCAGCCTGGCCTGGCGCTACTGATCCGCCACAAGGACACGTGACATGAACACTATCTATCGTCTGGTTTTCAACCGCGCGCTGCGCGTCTGGCAGGTGGCTTCGGAGCTGGTGAAGGGCGGCGGTGGCCTGGTCGGCCATGTGCCGGGCCGGCAGAGCGCCGCGCTGTCGCCGCTGGGCTTCGCACTGATGTGCTCACTGGGCTGGGTCAGCCTGGGAACGCCTGCGCTGGCGCAGTCCGATGCGCGCATCATTTCCGATCCGAATGCGCCGGGCCGTGAACGGCCGACGATGGTGACCGCACCCAATGGCGTGCCGATGGTGAACATCACCACGCCGTCGGCGGCGGGTGTGTCGCGCAACCGCTATTCGCAGTTCGACGTGGGCCGCGATGGCGTCATCCTCAACAACGCCCGCGGCCAGGTGCAGACGCAGCTGGGCGGCTGGGTACAGGGCAACCCGTGGCTCGCCACCGGCAGTGCACGGGTGATCCTCAATGAAGTGAATGGTCCGGCCAGCCGGCTCAACGGCTATGTGGAAGTGGCCGGGCAGCGCGCCGAAGTGATCATTGCCAACCCGGCCGGGATCCAGGTCAATGGCGGCGGTTTCCTCAATGCCAGCCGGGTGACCCTGACCACCGGCACGCCGATGTTCACGGGTGCAGGCGCACTTGAGGGCTATCGGGTCACCGGTGGCGCGATCCAGATCGATGGCGATGGCCTGGACACCAGCCGTGCCGATTACACCGACCTGATCACCCGTTCGTTGCAGGTCAACGCCGGCATCTGGGCCAACCAGCTGCAGGCGACGCTGGGCAACAACGTGGTCAGTGCCGACCACAGCCAGGCCAGTGCGACCGCGGCCAGCGGCGAGGCGCCGGCCTTCGCGCTGGACGTTGGTGCGCTGGGCGGCATGTTCGCCAACAAGATCTGGCTGGTCGGCAATGAGCACGGCGTGGGCGTGCGCAATGCCGGCAGCATTGGCGCACAGGCCGGCGAGCTGGTGGTGACGGTGGATGGCCGGCTGGAAAACATCGGCGCCCTGCAGTCGCGGCAGAACGTGCGCGTGCAGGCCGGTGGCGATCTTGCCAATGGCGGCACCATCGCCGCCACGCGCGAAGTTGCGATCACCGCCGGTGGCACGCTGGACAACAGCAACGGCACGCTCAATGCACAGCGCCTGCAGCTGCAGGCGCAGGGGTTGCGCAACCATGGCGGCGCCATTGAACAGACCGGTGTGCAAGCGCTGGCACTCAAGGCCGACGCAGCCAGCAACCGTAGCAATGGCCTGTTGGGTGCACTGGATGCCATGGCATCAAGTGGTAACGGGAGCAGCGCTGGCAGCGGCGCGTCGCCCGGCAATGGCGGTGGAACACCCGGAACCGGCACGCCGGGAACGCCGGGAACCGGAGGCGGCAATGGGGGCTCGGCGGGCACGCCGACGTCGCCGGAGCTGCCCCTGGCCGAGGGCCTGATCGCCATCGCCGGTACGCTGGACAACGACGGCGGCAGCATCAGCAACGGCGGCTCGGTGTCACTGGCCGCACGCAACGGTCTCGACAACAGCGGCGGTCGCCTGGGCGTGAGCGCGCTGCAGGCTGGGGGGGAGCTGCGCAATGACGGCGGCACGCTGCAGGTGCATGGCGATGCCGCGCTGCAGGTGGGCCTGTTGTCGAACCAGAAGGGTGCGCTGAGCGTGGCCGGCGACCTGTGGCTGGATGCGCAGTCGCTCGACAACCGCGGTGGTGAACTGCGCCACGCCGGCAAAGCGGCATCGTCGTGGACGGTGCAGGGCCTGTTCAACAACGACGGTGGCCTGCTGGCCACCAATGCCACGCAGCTGGCCTTGCGCGCAGGCCAGGTCGGCAATGCCGGTGGCCGTATCGAACATGCCGGTGGCGATGGTCTCGCGTTGGGTACGGGCGACTGGGCCGGCAGCGGTGGGCGACTGAGTACCCTGGGCCGCCTGCAATGGTCGGCCGGCAACGCCGATCTGCGCAACGGTTCGCTCAGTGCGGCCGGGTTCGAGATCCTGGCCGCGACGCTGGACAACCGGGGCGGCAGCCTGCTGTCGCTGGGTAGCGGGGCCAGTTCGGTGAAGGCCACGACGCTGGACAACAGTGCCCGCGGCACGTTGGCCGGCAACGGCGATCTGGCACTGGTCGCGACCACGCTGGACAACAGCAACGGCCTGGTTCAGCAGGCTGGCACCGGCACCCTGAGCGTGCAGGCCGATACGTTGCGTGGCAGCGAAGGGCGCCTGCTCAGCAACGGCGCGCTGGTGCTGTCCGGCGGCGAGCTGGACGTGAGTGGTGGTACGACATCGGCGCAGAGCGTGCAGATCCACGCAGGGGCACTGCGCAACCGCCAGGGCCAGATCGTCTCGCAGGGTGTCTCGGCGCTGGCGCTGGACGTGCGCCATGCGTTCGACAATCAGGGCGGCCAGATCGTCGGCAACGGCGGCCTGCGCATCGACGCCGGTCGCATCGACAACCAGAAGGGCACGCTGCAGTCGGCCGGCACGCAGGGCGTGGCGCTGACGGTGCGCGACACGCTGGATAACAGCGGCGGCGGCATCTCCGGCAATGGCCAGGTGCAGCTGCAGGTTGGCAGCCTGGTCAACCAGGGCGGCAAGGTGCTGGCGGCAGGCAGCGGCGCGCTGCAGGTGCAGGCCCGAGAGCGCTTGGACAACAGCAACGGCGGCCGCCTGGCCGGTACCGGTGATCTGCGGCTGCAGGCGGCAAGCCTGGACAACCGCAGCGGTGCAATCGAACACGCCGGCGGCGGTACGTTGCAGATCCGCTCCGACAGCCTGCAGGGTGCGGGCGGCCGCATCCTCAGCCAGTCGGCGCTGGAACTTGAGGGCGGCGACCTGCTGCTGGGGGCCGGCAGCACTACCCAGGCAGAGCGCATTGCCATCGATGCGCAGCGCTTGGACAACACCGGTGGCAACCTCAGCGCGACCGGCAGCGACGCGCTGCGGCTGCACGTGGCGCAGGGCGTGGACAACAGCGGCGGCACGATCGCCGGCAACGGCGCGCTGGATGTTCAGGCCGGTGAACTGATCAACCGCAAGGGCACGCTCAGCGGTGCCGGAACGGCTGACAGCACGCTGCAGATCGTCGCTGCGCTGGACAACCACGAAGGCACGATCGCCAGCAATGCCAATCGCCTGACGGTCACTTCCGCACGGCTGGACAACAGTGGCGGCAGCATCCGCCAGGCCGGCAACCAGGGCCTGGACATCACCACCGGCCGCCTGGACGGCAGCAAGGGCACGCTGGTCTCCTCGGCCACGCTGACCCTGCGTGCTGGCGACGTGGATCATCGTGACGCGACGCTGGGCGCCGATCGCCTCGACCTTGAGGCCACTACGCTCGACAACGCCGGTGGCCGCATCATCGCCAGCGGCGAAGGCGCCAGTCGCATCAAGGCCACGACGCTGGGCAATGCCGGTGGCACGCTGGCCAGCAATGGCGACCTGGCCCTGCTGGCACAGACGCTCGACAACAGTGCAGGCAGGATCCAGCACGCCGGCAGCGGCCAGCTGCAGGTCTCGGCGAAGACCCTGCTGGGCAACGGCGGCAGCGTGCTCAGCAATGGCAGCTTCGCGCTGGATGGCGCCAACCTCGATCTGACCGCGGCAACCACCTCGGCGCGCCGCGTCGACATCACCGCCGATACCCTGACCACCGCCGGTGGCACGCTCACCGCAACCGGTGAAGACGCGCTGCGCCTGCGCGTACAGGGTGTGCTGGACAATCGTGGTGGCACGCTGGCGGGCAATGGCGTGCTGGATCTCACCGCGCAGCAGCTGATCAATGCACAGGGCACGCTGCAGGGTGCAGGCAGCGGTCACTCCACGCTGGCGATCGGCCAGGCGCTGGACAACCAGAAGGGCCGCATCCTGCTGGGCGGTGCCGGCACGGTCACCGCAGCCAGCCTGAGCAACCTGGGCGGTACCGTGCATGCGGGCGGCAGCGCGCTGGTGCTGGGCGTTGAGGGTCGTCTCGACAATGGCGAGCAGGGGCTGCTGTCCAGCACCGGCACGATGACCCTGGGCGCCGGCAGTCTCGACAACCGCCACGGCACCCTGGTCGCTGGCAAGGACCTGAGCGCGACCACGGCGGCACGCGTGGACAACAGCGACGGCGCGATGCAGGCCGGCGAACGGCTGCAGTTGCAGGGCAACGGCCTGCTCAACCAGCGCGGCACGCTGCTGGGCGGCCAGCTGGACATCGATACCCGCGGCCAGCGGCTGGACAACCGCGCCGGCACGCTGGGCACGCAGAAGGGCGATCTGAGCGTTCGCAGTGGCGCGATGGACAACCAGGGCGGTCGCGTGCAGTCGGCGGCCGACCTGGCCATCAACACGGCCGGGCAGGACATCGACAACCGCGCCACCGCCGGCAGCGGTGGATTGCTGGCGGCCGGAAAGCTGCAGCTGGATGGTGGCGTGCTGGACAACCGTGGCGGCGCAGTCAATGCACAAGGCGATGCGCGCTTGCTGCTGGCCCGCGTCGACAACAGTTCCGGTGGAACACTTGCCAGCGCCGCGAATCTGTCGCTGCAGACGGCGAGCCTGGCCAATGCCAGTGGTCGCGTGCAGGCCGGGCGCAACCTCGACCTGACCCTGGACGGGCACCTGGACAACGCCGACGGCGCGATCGCGGCTGGCCAGCTGCTGACCCTCACGGCCGCCAGCGTGGACAACCGCAACACCCGTGGCGGCGACGGCACGCGTGGCTTGCAGGCGGGCCAGCTGCAGTTCGGTGCACAGTGGCTGGACAACAGCCAGGGCCAGGTCGTCACTGATGGCGGTGCGCGGCTGCAGATCAACGGCCAGCTGCAGAACACCGGCGGCGTGATCAGCACCGGCGGCAACCTGGACAGCCAGGCGGACAACGTCGCCAACAGCGGCGGCCTGCTGCGCGCCGATGGCAGCCAGACCCTGGTCGCACGTGCGCTCAGCGAAGACGGCCAGGTGCATGCGCAGCGTGACCTCGGCCTCACCCTGCAGCAGGGCATGCGCCAACGTGGCGAATGGATCGCCAACGGCACCCTGTCGCTGAACCTGTCCGGCGACCTCGACAACCAGGGTGTGGTGCGCGGTGGCAACCTCGACCTCAACGCCCAGAACATCACCAATGCGGCCTCGGGTGAGATATCCAGCCAGGGCACGACCCACCTCAATGCCCGTGGCCAGCTGACCAACCGGGGCCTGATCGATGGCGCGCTGACCCACCTGGAGGCCGGCGAAATCGACAATCTTGGCACCGGGCGCATCTATGGTGATCGCGTGGCGATCTCCACCGGCGTGCTGAAGAATCGCGCCGAAGAGGCCGGTGGTGCCACCCGCGTCGGCACCGTGGCTGCACGCGAGCGCCTGGACCTGGGCGTGCGCGAGCTGCAGAACACCGGCAAGGGCCTGATCTACAGCGGCGGTGATGCTGCCATCGGCGGCACGCTGAGTGCCGATCGCATCGCCAGCGGCATTGCCGGGCGGATCGACAACATCAGCTCGGTCATCGATGTCACCGGCAACCTGTCCATCGATGCGCAGGTGGTCAACAACATCCGCGAGAACGTGGTCATCACACAGACCACCGCCGTGAACGCTCCGGTGCGCATGGATCGACCCGCCTGGTGGCGCAACGGCAAGAATGGCACCGAGGACATTCGCAGCACCAGTCACTATTCGGCGCACGAGGTGTACTACCTCAATCCGACCGATATCCTGGAAGACACGCCGCATATCACGCCGGATGGCTTCACCGTGCACCGTGCGGTGGTACGACTGACCGCGCAGACCAGTGCCTACTTCTTCGGGCGCGGTGGGCTGTATGCCGCGCTGGGTGAGCGTGCGCGGCTGAACGTGCAGGACGGCACGGTGGTGATGTACTACGTCGGCCGCCAGGACAACCAGGTCAATCCGGACCAGGTTGCCGCTGGTGCCGACGATCCGTTTGCCGAGCTGGCCACCCTGCATCCCGATTCGCCGGCATTCCGCTACGTCGATGACAAACTCACCTACTCGTCAGCGTATGGCACCTGTACGACCAACTGCGTGCAGTTGTGGACCTACAAGGACTACGATCCCGACCGCATTCTGACCAGCCCACAGTTTGCGGGCGGCAACTCCACCAGTGCCAACGAGCAGTATCGCCTGGCCACGCGCACCGTGACCGAAGATGTGTTGCAGCCGAGCGTCGGTGCCGATGCGGTCATCCGGTCAGGCGGTGCGATGCGCATCCGCAGCGATGACCTGCGCAACCACTACGGCAGCATTGCCGCCGGCGGCGATCTGGACATCATCGGCCTGACCGGCGCGGCAAAGGTGGAGAACCTGGCGGCCACGCTGTATCGCACGCACCAGTTCTCCAACGTCAGCCACACGTTCGGCGGGGATGTGATGACCTGGAGTGCTCCGGCCATTTCCGAGGTGACCGGTAAGATTGGCGGCAGCATTGTCAGCGGCGGCTCGTTGAGCATCGACGTCGGTGACCTGAGCAACCTCAACCAGGGGCGAAACGCGCCGAACGTGCAGAACGGTTCGGCCATGGCCAACCTCAACGTGCAGGGGCCCAAGGCGCTGCCGGATGGGCCGGGCCATGGCGGTGCGCAGGGGCCGGGCCAGTCCGCCGGCACCGGTGCCGAACGCGCGCTGGCACAGGCGGCCGATGGTGCCAGTACCCAGCAAGGGAGCAGCGTCGGCGGCGTGAGCGGCAACACCGGTACGTCCGGGCCGCGCGTGGTCGCAGCCAGTGGAGGATCGCCGGATCGCATCGCGATGGGTGCACCGGACACGCGCGCGCCGAGCGCCAGCCTGTTCAACGTCAATCCCAACGGCGGCCACTATCTGGTCGAGACCGATCCGCGCTTCACCGACCACAAGACCTGGCTGAGTTCGGACCACCTGCTGGGCCAGATGGGCTACTCGCCCGATACCGTGCAGAAGCGGCTGGGTGATGGGTACTACGAGCAGAAGCTGGTGCGCGAGCAGATCGGCCAGCTGACCGGTCGCCGCTTCCTCGACGGCTACGCCAGTGACGAGGCGCAGTACCGCGCGCTGCTGGAGGCCGGTGCCACGGTGGCCAGCGAATGGGGCCTTCGCCCCGGCGTGGCGCTGACCGAAGCGCAGATGGCACAGCTGACCAGTGACATCGTCTGGCTGGTCGAGCAGACCGTCACCCTGGCCGATGGCAGCACCACCACCGCGCTGGTACCGCAGGTCTACCTGCGCCTGCGTCCGGGCGACCTGGACGGCAACGGTGCACTGCTGGCCGGCGCCAATGTCGATATCAAACTGGGCAATGGCCTGGTCAACACCGGCAACATCGCCGGGCGCAAGCTGGTGACCATCGATGCCGGCAACATCGAGCATCTGGGCGGCAGCATTTCCGGCCAGTACGTCGGGCTGTCGTCGGACAAGGACATCCGCGTTGTCGGTGCCGCCGTGACGGCTAGCGATGCGCTGTCGGTCAAGGCTGCGGGCAATGTCACGGTGGCCTCCACGGTGGAGACACAGCAGGGCGGTGGCACCTACCAGTACGAGACCAACCGCATCGATCGGGTCGCCGGTCTGTATGTAACCAATCCCAGTGGCGACGGCATGCTGTCGGTGGTGGCCGGTGGTGACATCAGCCTGCAGGCCGCACAGATCCGCAACGCCGGCGCCGACGGCCTGACCCAGCTGGCCGCAGGCGGCACTCTGGATGTTGGCGCGATTGCGCTGGAGGAACGCCGCGACGCCACCTTCGATGAACGCAACCATCAGCGCAGCAGCAGGACGACACACGCTGCCACGTCAGTGCAGGGCGCTGGCGATGTGGTGCTGGCGGCCGGCAAGGACATCAACCTGGCCGCCGCGCAGATCAAGGCGGCGGGCGGTCTGGCATTGCAGGCCGGTGGGGACATCAACAGCCAGGCGCTGGTGGACAGTGAGAGCCGGGATTTTGCCAGCGCAGGCAAGCGCAGTTCGCTGCAGATCAGTCAGAGCGATGAAACAGTGCGCGGCAGTACGTTGCAGGCCGGAGACAATCTGCTGCTGAACGCGGGCCGGGACGTGAGCCTTACAGCCGCGTTGGTCGACAGCAATGACGGCGCGGTAAGCGTGGCCGCAGGCCGCGACGTCAACCTGCTCTCGGCCAACGAGACGCACGACTACAGTCTGGACAGCTACGACAAGAAAAAGAAGACGCTCTCCAGCACCACCACCACGCGCAGCGTCGACGCCAGCGACAGCTATGCCATCGGCACGGCGATCCAGGGCGAGCGCATCAACATCACGGCTGGCCGCGATCTGACTGCGGTAGGTGCGGTGGTCGATGCCACCGGCAACGTCATTCTGGGGGCTGGCAACAATGTGCTGATCACTGCCGCCGAGGACCATCACAGCAGTGAGTCCAACGAAAGCAAAAAGAAATCCGGCGTTACCGGGGGCTTCGGCAACGGCGTGGCATCGGTGGGCTATAGCAGCGCGAAGAACAGCAGCACCCACGCCGAGCAGTCCACCATCCAGGTGGGATCGGCGATCGCCTCGCGCGACGGCAATGTGCTGATCAATGCTGGCAACACGCTGACGATCGAGGCCTCGGACGTCGCCGCAGGCGAGAGCCTGACATTGGTGGGCAAGGACATTGCGTTGCTGGCGCGACAGGACACCACGGACAGCCAATCCAGTCAGGCCAGCAAGTCCAGCGGCTTCTCCGTGGGCGTGACTTACGACCCGACCAAGGCCTACCGCAGCGCCCGCGATTCGACCACCGACGGCATGGCCGACAGTGGCTCGGCGATGGGGCGGATCACCCGCACCGCTGAAGGCGCCGCCTCTGGCCTGCGTGCGGCCACCACGTCGACCGTGGTGACTGCCGGCAGCCAGCGCACCAACAGCGAACAGAGCCATTCGACCAGTGATGCCCGCGTCAGCCAGTTGGCTGCAGGCGGCGATCTCACGTTGATTGCCAACGGCGGCTCGATCCTCAGCCAGGGCACACAGATGTCGGCCGAGGGCAACGCTGTGCTGCTGGCCACCCAGGACATCGTGTTCGACGTGGCCCACAACACCGAGCGCAGCGACAGCAGCAGCCGCGGCAAGGGCTGGGGCTTTGCCAACAACACCAGCGGCCTGCCGTTCGGTACCAACAACTCGCAGAGCCAGGGCAGCGGCAGCAGTGACACCATCACCGGCACGCAGCTGTCGGTCGGCGGCGGCGTGCGCATGGCCACCACCGAGGGCAACATCAGCCTGACCGCAGCCAATATCGCCGCCGAGAAGGACGTCAGCATCCGTGCCGCCGGTGATCTGCTGGTGCGCAGCGGGCAGGATACGGTCAGCAACGCCAATACGTCCGACAGCAAGGCGATCGGCACGGTACAGATATCGGATGCCGAGAAGTTCTCTGGCTGGCACCGCGAGCAGCACCAGGACGACAGCGCGCAGGTGTCACAGGTGGCCAGCAGCATCGGCAGTCTGGGCGGCAGCGCGAACCTGACCGCCGGAGGCAAGTACACGCAGACGGCCAGCAACGTGGTGGCCGCCAAGGACGTGAACATCACCGCCGCCGAGATCGAGCTGTTGACCGCCGACGAAATCGGCCACTACTCGCAGAGCGACAAGGACCTGAAGATCGGCGTGTTCGCGCGGGTGAAGTCGCCGTTGATCGATCTGATCAACAACGTGGACGCGGCCCGTCAGTCGGATGATCGCCTGCAGAAGATGCAGGGCATGGCGGCGGGCGCCAACGCGTACCAGGCAGCCAGTGCGATCTCGGCACTGTCCGGCCGTGGCGGCAGTGGCGAACTGTTCCGTGCTGAAGCAGGCATCGGCTTCAAGACCGCCAACAGCAGTGCCGATGGCAGCAGCAGGGTGTCGCGTGGCTCCACCATCCAGGGCGGCGGCAACGTCAACCTCACCAGCACGACGGGCGACATCCACGTGGTGCAGGGCAATCTGAGTGCAGGCAACACCCTCAGCCTGGATTCGGCCGGCGACATCCTGCTGGAAGCAGGCAAGGCGCATGTGGCCGACCGCAGCAAGAGCAGCAATGCCGGCGCCGAAGTCGGCGTGGGGGTCTCGGTAGGGGCGCAGACCGGCGTGTACGTGTACGCCGAAGCCAGTGTTGGCAGCAGCAAGGCCAATGCCGAGAGCAGCACCTGGCAGAACACCACGCTGACCGGCAAGAATATTTCGATGAAGGCCGAGGGCGATACCACGCTGCGTGGTGCCACGGCGACCGCTGATCGCATCGACGTCAAGACCGGCGGCACGCTGACGATCGAGTCGCTGCAGGACATCGCCGAGAGCATGTCCAGGAACAGCCAGGTGGGTGGCCGCGTGCAGGTGTCGTTCGGTACCGCGTGGAATGCCGACGGGTATGCCAGCGCAGGCAAGGCCAGCGGCAGCTATCAGGGTGTCGGCCAGCAGAGTGGCCTGTTTGCCGGCAATGGCGGCTACCACGTCGATGCCGGCCACGTGAACCTGGTGGGCGGCGCGATTGCCAGCACTCATGCGGGCAACAGTGAACTGACTGCGGGCTCGCTGACGTTCACTGACCTGCAGAACCACATGGACTACACGGCCAGCTCCGGCAGCATCAGTGGTGGTGCGGGCGGGCAGATGGATGGCTGGGCGCCCAAGCCGGGAACGGCCGCACCCCGAGGTGGTCCGGGCCTGCCGATGATGGAAAAGGGCAGCGACAGCAGCTCCACCCTTGCCACCTTGACCGAGGGCAACATCACCATCGGTGGCAAGCAGACGTCGGCGGCTGAGCTGGGCATCAACACCGATGCCAGTGGGGCACATCGTGCGCTGGATGCATTGCCGGATGCGAGCAAGTTGCTGGCGGACCAGCAGGCGATGGCGGCTGCGGCGGGGACGGTGATGGCCACCAGCCAGCAGATTGCATGGGACGTTCAAGCCTATCAGAGCAAGAAGGCAACCCAGGCGTACTATGATGGCCTATCAAGCGATGATAAGAGGGCGTTCAACGCGCTTAGCGCGGAGCAGCGCGATGCGGTGCTGACGGCAAACAGCCAAGCTTATAACGATGCGAAGAAGTGGGGTGATGGCGGTGAGTACAGCCGTGCCCTGAGCGCAGTGACGACGGCTGTGGTAGGGGGCGTAGCCGGCCAGGGCGCCGGTCAGGTCGCGTCCAATGCGCTGGCGCCCTATGCCGCTTACTTCATCGGCAGCAAGCTTGACTCGAACCACGGCAGCGATCCCAATGCGACTCTGCAATTGCTGTCGCACGCGGTATTGGGTGCACTGCTGGCGGAAGCCAATGGTGGCAATGCGGGAACCGGAGCGGTCTCTGCGGCTGGCGGCGAGTTGGCCGCGAAGGTGCTGACCAGTACATTGACCGGAGGAGATCCTTCCAGGCTGAGCCCGGAGCAGAAGGAGATGGTGCTGGCGTTGTCGCAGGCGGTGGGAGCACTGGCGGGTGGGTTGTCAGGGCAGGATCTGGCTGGGATCGCGTTGAATGCGGGGATTGCCAAGAATTCGGTTGAGAACAACTTCCTTTCAGAGGATCAGGCTCGTGTACTGAAGCAGCAGCTCGACGAGTGCGGCGGCGACACGTCATGCCAGAAGACGGTGCGCGACGTTGCCAAGCAATTGTCGGAGAGAATGGATTACGAGCTGCTCTCAGTGTGCACTGCGAACTCAGCGAGCCCTGCGTGTCAGGCGTTTGTGAATGCGGCCGTTTCCTACAAGTATGGCTCGTGGCCCGGAGAGCTTGGACTGTTCGATGATCTCGGCCGTAGCAGCGAGGCGCTTTCTTCGTTCGCCCACTCCATGAATGGACGTGCCTATCGTGAGCTGATATTTGAGAACGGGGGGATCCAGCCGGTCTATATCCTGCCTCAGGAACACACTGTAGCTGCACTGGCGGAGTGGACCGGAAATCTTGACAGGACGATCGATCAGTACGGCCTCTTCTCGAAGGAATCGTCAGCTGAGCTGGGGCTTGGACTTGCGAAGGTACTGCTTCGAAAATATGGCGCTGTTACCATAATCGAAGGGAGCGGAGGCTTCGGGAAGGGGGCGAAAGCGGGCAGCTCCGAAGCACTGCAGCGAGCGACGTCTGGGCCAGTCTATGCAACGAATAAGGAGGCGACTGCTGCTGCCACGGCTTTGGGCTTTAGGCGTGTAAAGGAGACTGCTCACGATGGTGAGCTTGTCTTTACTAATGGAAAGATATTTATTTCAAGGGATGTGGATGGCCATAATGGTGGTGCTTGGAAGGCAGCGAAATCGGTGAAGGCGCTAGGTAGCCGAGATACCCGGCTTGGTACGTTTGATTCTAGTTTGAAAAGGATAGGGGGGTGAACTTTGAGTGGGTCTTCTTGGGTGGTTCGTGGTAAGACGATCAAGGATTTAATTGAGGAGCTTATGACTTTTGAGGATCAAGGCATGTATGTAGAGATTTCAGTTGATGGTGGTGATACCGTTCGGCCGATAAGCTTGGTTGGGAAAGATGGAGGGAAGTGCGTGCTGTTCTATTTCGGTGATGACGCTTAGTGCTAGGTATTTCCTTAGTCTTTCTTTCTGGGCTGATTCTTAGGAGTCATTGCCTCTGACTGGTCTGCCGCCTCGGCGCTTCTCAGAAAATGGTCTGTTGATCTGTGCTTCCGCCGCGCGTCGACGCATCGGGCGGACCGGAGGCGTCGTGTTAAAAGCGGTGTCGAATGGTGGCAATGGTCCATGGTGGCAATCTGCCCATGAACAGCACTCGCCTTCTGGTTTCCGAACTGCTGGCGCTCGGCCCGATTGCTTTGCTATCGGGCGGGGGGGCGGGGACGATCCGTATGTACAGGTGTCGTCCGGCACCGCGTGGAAAGCCGACGGTCACACCAGTGCAAGCAAGGCCGACGGCAGCTATATGTTTATAGCAGGAAGTGATGATGAGGCGTTGGGGTTATAGTGATTACGTGAGGTCGGTAAGCTCTGATGTGGAAGAGGGCATGGGTAAGTTGGGCTATGACTTCGGCCAAGCTATTCTATTTGCATATTCTTCTCTCGAGTTGAAGTTGGAGAATTTTCCCGAGGAGGAGATTTTTGCGCTAACTGCGCTTCTTGCTTGCATATTGGATAGGGGGGCTTTGTCGCTTTGTGAGGTTGAGGATGAGATTCCATTTAAGTTTGCAGGAAGTTGCGCGGACGACAGCGTCGGTAATGCCTCTCAGGCGTTGAATGGAGCCGAGCTCGTAGATTTCTTGCGCGACTTGGAGCCAGTAAAGGTGGCGCTGAGTGCATGAGTAGTACGGTGTTGTTTCGCACACTTAGAGTTTAGCTTTCATTGAGATTTATTCGTTATCTTTTGAGCGAAATGTGGGTGTGGGAATAAATGGTATGGTCTGGGGTTTTGTGTGCAATTGATTGGGATGCGCCGATTGTTCCTGGCGTATCCATGGCAGCCATACCTCTGCATGCGTCATACGGTGATCTGGACGCGGCATTG
This sequence comes from Stenotrophomonas maltophilia group sp. msm4, assembly GCF_032025605.1. NCBI lineage: Bacteria > Pseudomonadati > Pseudomonadota > Gammaproteobacteria > Lysobacterales > Lysobacteraceae > Stenotrophomonas > Stenotrophomonas maltophilia group sp. msm4. Next base: position 239,349 of record NZ_JAVSKK010000001.1, read on the forward strand.
CTGCATTTCTGATCGACGCGGATGCTCAGTTGTACAGGTTTAAGGACGGGCCTGATCTTCGTCTGGAAAGGTATGGTCCTGACGAGCATGGAAACGGCGGGCTCCTGTTCTCCCTGCCTGGCGGTGATCGCACTGGTGATATGGCTGCGCTCTCTATTACGATCGGCGACTGGGGTGTGCGGGCGATCAAGGTTTACGCATTGGGGATGCCGTGGGATGTCGTTGCACGTAAGTCCTATCGTGGACTTGCAGCAGGTTCAGTTGGCATTGGAAGTCTGGTTTCAGATTTTCTTGGCTTCACCGAGTTGCATTTCGATGAAGCAGAGGAGTGGTTCTGTAGCGGAGGTCAGTACGCTGCCCTCGAAATTTCCGGTTGGGGTGTGCCGCTTGAGGATGAGCCGGAGCAGGTCGTGACTGCAATCTGCGTCGTGGCTTGAGAGTGTTTATGGTCGTTGCATTGAGTTCGAGTAAGGCCGCGCTGAGTACAGGCGGGGTGGGACTCAATAGCCGAGATGCTACGTGGTAAGCGGTCGTGAGTGATTTCGTGTCGAGTTTGGATGAAAACTAATGAGAGCAAGGATTGAACCCACCTTCGGCAGCGTCGTCGGTGAAGCGGTGCAGAGCACAGATGCAACCTCTGATGGGCCGAGCGAGAAGGACGCACTGGCGATCGTGGTAGGAGACCGGTTCTCCACCTACCTCCACTACTGGAGGCTGTACGACGCAAGCGGCGGGGCGCCAAGGCGCTGGAACTGGCCGGCATTCCTGTTCTCGTCACTCTGGTTCTTCTTCCGGCGCATGCATGCGTGGGGCGCGATCTGGTTCATCCTTTCGCCGTTGCTGATGACCACCTTCGTGCTGCTGGGGCTGCCATGGTTGTCCTTGCTCTCCTTCGTGGTGTTTCGCGTACTTGCAGGAATCCTGGCGAATCCGCTGTACCTAGCGCATTGCCGAAGGATTGTCCGCAAGGTTGATGCTGAGCATCGCGGGGCACATCGGCGGCACCTTGAGCTGCAGAAGGCTGGTGGTGTCAGCTACACCGCTCTGGTGATCGCCTTGGCGGTAACGGCCTCACAGAACACCCTGATCAAACTGATCGTTGGTTCGATATCAGAGCCAACGCCCACGCAGTCTGCTCTGCACGTGGCGGCGAACCCGCCGGATCTGCCGGACCCGCAGATAGAGGAAGCGGAGCAGGTGGAGTACCAGGAGCAAATGCGTGCGATCGCAATGACGGCGTGGCCAGCAGGTGTTCCCATCGAGGGCAATGCCTGCATTGTCGAGCTGCGACTGGCGCCCCCGGGGCGAGTGCTGGAGGCCAATGTTCTGGAGCCCTGCACGTTGAGCGAGGAGCAGCGCGAGATGATGCTGGGCGAGATCAGGCGCACGGACTTCACGATCGAGGGGAAGATGCGGTTCTTCAACAGGCATACCCTCATCGGCCTGCGCAGGTAATGAGCATTTCGCTGTTTCTCGAGGTCGAAGCCGGTGCCGACCTGGCTGCCGTGCTGCACGCTCTGGATTCGATCCAGGCCGAGTACGCCGACGGTACTGACGGTCTGCATGGGTATCTTCCAGCCTCCAATACAGGCTTCGGATTCAGCATCGTCGACCCGCCGGAAGCTGTCGTTGCGGCAGGGATTGAAGCCGAGTGGCAAGTGGGCCTGCTCGGTTCGTTTCATTTCCGCGCGAGCGGGTTTAAAAGCGCCTGGGAGGAAATCTGCAACTTCATCAAGCGTTACGCCGCGGCGTGCGGGTTCCGGTTTGTGCTCTCTTTCCAGTTCGAGAGCATCTATGCGGCAAGGCTCGGGAAGGATCTGGTCTTCCCGGGGCCAGCTGCCCCGTAATGCCGCGCAACGGGCTGGCAGGTCCCTGTCTGATCCCATTCTCGCTACCCGTGGCGATATACCTTATGGATACAGCGCCTTCGTGGGTTGTCTGATTTCACACCTGTCTGCACAGTTCCAGAGTTTTAGATCGATATAATAATACCGGCCCATAAAGTTTCCCCTGCCCGCGCCGCCATCGATCGTACGGCCATGATCAAGGGAATTGAGATGCTCGCCTTACGCAACCTCCGTGTGGGATCCCGGCTGGGGGCCGGGTTCGGTTTGCTGCTGCTGTTCATCGTGGCCATCGTCGGCCTGGCGCTGTACGGAAACCATCTGAAGTCTGCCCAGTTCTCGAAAGTGGTGGACGTCAACATGGTGAAGATGCGGCTGTTGAATGAGATGCTGGATACCAACAACGCGGTGCTGATGCATCGCCGGCTGATGGTGATCAAGCGCGGCGAGGATTTCGACAAGGATTATCAGAAGGCGCAGGAGCTGTCGCAGACCTACGACGGTATCTGGGCCAAGTACATCAAGATTCCGCGCGACGCCACCGGCGATAGCCTGGTTGCGAAAATCGACGCGGCACGCGAGGCCACCGACGCCTCCACCCAGCATCTGCACGAGCGCATGAAGGCCGGTGATTTCGACGGTGCGGCCAAGGAACTGCTCGCCGAGCACGGCCTGGCGACCGCATGGAATGAGACGATCTCGACCCTGCTGCGGCATCAGGAGACACTGACCGCGCGCAGCCGCGAGGAATACCGTTCAACCGAATCCTGGACCGGCACGCTGTCGATCGTGTTCGGCGTGCTGAGCCTGATACTGGGCTCGCTGGCCGCGTGGGCCATCACTCGCAGCCTGACCCGCCCGCTGGAAGGTGCGGTGAAGCTGGCCGACGGCATCGCCAACGGGCGGCTGGACAACAGCATCGACGCGTCCGGCAACGATGAGGTGACGCAGCTGCTCAGGTCGATGCAGCGCATGCAGGCGCAGTTGCAGTCGGTGATGGCGGCGCAGGGCGAGCTGGCCCGCCAGCACGATGCCGGCAGCCTCAGCTATCGCATGGACGAGGCTGCCTTCCCCGGCGACTACGGGCGCATGGTGCACGAGACCAATGCGCTGGTCGGCTCGCACGTGCAAGTGCAGAACCGGCTGATCGAAGTGATGAAGCATTACGCCCGTGGCGACCTGTCGGTGGACATGGATCCGCTGCCGGGCGAGAAGGCGGCGATCACCCAGGCAATGGACGAGACCAAGACCAGCCTGTCGGCGATCAACGGCGAGATCCGCCGGCTGGCGACGGCCGCGGCGGCGGGCGACTTCAGCCTGCGCGGCGATGAAGATCGCTTCGCCTATGATTTCCGCGACATGGTGGCTGGACTCAATCGCCTGATGCAGACCACCGACGAGAACCTGGTGCAGGTGTCGACGCTGCTGCAGGCGATCTCGCGCGGTGATCTCACCGTACGCATGCAAGGTGATTTCCACGGCGTGTTCGCCCGCATGCGCGATGACTGCAATGCCACCGTCGATCAGCTCAAGCAGATTGTCGGCCGCATCCAGTCCAGTGCGTCCAGCATCAACCTGGCAGCGGGCGAGATTGCCTCGGGCAACACCGATCTGTCGCGGCGTACCGAGCAGCAGGCGGCGAACCTGGAAGAGACGGCGGCGTCGATGGAGGAACTGACCTCCACCGTGAAGCAGAACGCCGAGCATGCACGCCAGGCCAACCAGCTCGCGATCGGCGCGCACGGTGTCGCCTCGCAGGGCGGCGAGGTGGTCGGCCAGGTGGTCACCACGATGTCGGCCATCGAAGCCTCGTCGAAGAAGATCGCCGAGATCATCAGCGTCATCGACGGCATCGCCTTCCAGACCAACATCCTGGCCTTGAACGCGGCGGTGGAAGCCGCGCGTGCCGGCGAGCAGGGCAGGGGCTTTGCGGTGGTGGCCAGTGAGGTGCGCACACTGGCACAGCGCTCGGCCGGTGCGGCCAAGGAGATCAAGGGCCTGATCGAGGATTCGGTCGGCAAGGTCGCCGATGGATCGGCGCTGGTCCGCCAGGCAGGCACCACAATGGGCGAGATCGTGGCGTCGGTGCAGCGCGTGACCGACATCATGGCCGAGATCTCTGCCGCGTCGCAGGAGCAGAGCTCGGGCATCGAACAGGTCAACCAGGCGGTGGTGCAGATGGACGAAACCACGCAGCAGAATGCGGCGCTGGTAGAAGAAGCCAGCGCGGCGGCACGCTCCATGGCGGAGCAGGCCAACTTGCTGGCCGAGGCGGTTTCGGTGTTCCGCACCGGTGCGGCAACCGCGGCTGCAGCCGTGCGTCCGGCCCTGGCTGCGGTGGCCGCGACGGTTACTCCGGTGCGCAGGCCGGCGGCACTGTCGCCGCGCATCGAGCCGACACTGGCGGCCAACGCCGGTGGTTGGGAAGAGTTCTAGAACGTGGCATGCCGGTAGGGAGACGGCGCCCATTGCGATGGCTGATCGCGATGGGCGCAGCTTTCTTCCTGAACGCGCGATGGCCGATGAGGTGGCGGACACGCGCATTTCACTTCCGGTTGCCAACCGCAGGAGGAAACTTGCGTCATACCGGAACTCAGGAGATGGCCATGAAGACCTCGACCCGATTGCTTGTGCTGGGCACCCTGCTGGCGGCTTCGTCGGTGGCCGGCGCGCAGACCTATGGCCCGCGCGATGAGGGACGCAAGTTCAATGACGGCAGCCGCGTGGTCTGCAAGAACGTGGAAGTGCAGCGCAACTCGCGCGATCCGAACCGCATTGCGGGTACGGCCACGGGTGCAGTGATCGGCGGCCTGCTGGGCAACCAGGTGGGCGGCGGCAATGGCAAGAAGCTCGCTACCGTGGCCGGTGCTGTGGCCGGTGGTGCGGCCGGTCGCCAGATCCAGGGCAACAGCCAGCAGAAGAACGGCGACCGCGTGGTCGAGCGCCGTTGCGAGCGCGTCTATCGTTGATCGGTTGCCGACAGCGCCCGTTCCCCCCTTGCACATCGCAGTACTCGAACGCCGGCCCCGCGCCGGCGTTCTTCGTTCCGGACCTGTATCGCTGACTCCGGCGTCGTGCCTATACTGCGCCGACTCAACGGATGAATGTCCAGTGAACGAATCGGCTCCAGCTCCCCAACCGGCACCGCTCGCAAGGCATGACCCGATACCGGAAGCGACTGCCCATCCCCATCGGGTGCGTGATCGCACCGATGAACTCGAGCTCTTCATTTCGGGCCTGCTGGCGTTTGCGCTGCTGGCCGTGCCGGGTTATCTGTTCGACGCCTGGGCGCGCAGCAGCCTGCACACCGAAGGCATGTACTTCCAGATGCTCTGGTTCGGTTTCAGCATCAGTGTCGGCATGTGCTATGTGCTGGCAGTGGCCTTGATCATCCACCTCACGGTGCGCGGCTACTGGATCGGGCTGATCGGCCTCAGGTCGCATTTCCCCGATGGCATTGACTGGGACCGCCTGCCAAGAATGGGGGCGGTCACGCGCGCCTTCCTGCAGGCCCGGGACGGAGGCCTCGATGGCAGCATCGAACGTGCCGACCGGCTGGCGACGATGCTGTTCTCGACCACCCTGCTTGCCGTACAGACATTGGCGGGCACTCTGGTATTGGCCGTCCTGACGCTTGGTGTGTCGATGGTGATCGGCGCGCTGTCCGGCGGCGCCGATCATGTCGCCATGCTCGCCCTGTGCACCGTGCTGGCCGCAATGTTGGCGCTGGCTGTTACCCCCGGGATTTTGGAGAAGATCGTGGCGCGGCGGCAGGCGCGCGGGCAGCCCCATGAGCGACCGCAGCGACTGCTGCAGGGCATGCTGGCGGCACTGCAACGGGTTCCGCTGTTGCGCCTGATGCAGACCATGCAGCTGACCATGCAGAGCAACCTGCGCTCGCGTTCGTTCATGGCGGCCTACCTGTTCGCGGTGCTGGTAGCGATGCTGCTGGCGGCCGTGCAGGTGATGGCGTCGTTGAAGTTCTCGCTGTTCAACCGTTACCAGATCGTCACGGAAGCGGCGGTTGAGCACGGCATGCTGAGTGCGCATTACGAATCGATGCGTTCGGCGCATGACCAGCTGCTGCCGTACCCGATGATCCCGTCGGACACGATCAGCGGTGCGCAGCTTCGTTTGTTCATTCCGCATCGCCCGCAACGCGACAATCCGCTGGCGCGCCAGCATTGCACCGCACTTCCGGACGCGCGCAATGAGGCCACCGGGCAACAGGCCGCCAATGCCGCAGTGGAGTGCCTTTCCCGGCTCTGGCAGGTCAAGCTGGACGGCACCCCGGTCGACCTGCATGGCTTCGTGCCCATGGAGCGGCGTGACCTGGATATGCGCGGCCTGGTGGGGTACCTGCCTACCCGGGGGCTCGCACCCGGACGCCATAACCTGGAACTGGTGTGGAATGCTGCAGGCGGCGAGCGGGGGGGCGGACGGCGCCGCGCGTTCCGCATCCCGTTCTGGTATGCCCCGGATCCATAAACGTGGGCCAAAGCGGCCATGCCGCGCGGCTTGAACAGGCCGCTTACGACTTAATTCCCTCCGTCCCCTTTTTTGGCGAGGAGGCGCCAGGTGGCGAGGCTACCGTAGAGCAGCAGCAGGACGGTGAGGGTGATCAGTTCGTGGCTGATGTCGGCCAGGCGGGCGTCCATCTGGTTCAGGCGCACCATCAGGTTGATGCCCGAGGTGGTCGGCAGCAGCTGTGCCAGCCAGACCAGCGGTTGCGGCGTCATCACCGCCGGCCACGACAGGTTGGCGAGGAAAAACAGCGGGATCGAGGTGGCGATGATGTACTGGAACGCGCGTTCGCGGGTACGGAAGAAGCTGCCGATGAACAGGCCGAACGCCACCGTCGCGGCGATGAACAAGGTGCCACCCAGCAGCTGGCCCAGCGGGTTGCCTCCTCGTGGATAGTCCTGCACCCAGGCGGTGAACCCGGCGTACCAGAACAGGCCGAACAGGCCGATCAGGCCGAAGCCCAACGCCATCCCGGCCAGCGTCGGCAGGTCGAAGCGCAGGCGCCGGCCCAGTGCGAGGCGGCGGCCGCCGAGCAGAACGCCGATGCCCATCAACAGCGTCTGGTGCACGATCAGTTCGGCCACGCCGGGCACGATGGCGCTGCCATAGCCTTCCTGCGTGTTGTACAGCGGGCGCTGCACCAGGGTGACCGGCGGTGCCTGCGGCGCACCCATGAAGGCGGCCTGGCCGACCACCGCATCACGCCCGAACGCACCCAGCGCATCAGCTACGCTGCCCAGCACCCAACTGGCGCGGCCCAGGTAGGCACCGTTGCCAAGCAATACCAGCTTGGCCGGATGGCCGCGCAGGATGTCGCGCTCCAGGTTGGCCGGGATCACGACGATGCCTTCGGCGTGGCCGGCTTCGAGCTGCTGGCGTGCGCTGTCGACGTCCGCCGGTTGCCCGACCACGCGCGCAACGCGCAGTGCGTCGAGCTTGCGCAGCAGCTCGCGGCTGGTCGCGCTGTGGTCTTCGTCCACCACCAGCACCGGCAGGTTGCCGGCCACCTGGTGCCGGTAGGCGGCTGGATAGAAGAACGAATACAGGATCACCGCACCGACCATCACCACGATCGCGTAGCGGTCGCACAGCACCGCCATCAGGGTCTGCCGCAGGCTGCGCCAGAGCATGCTCATGCGTCAGCCCCTGCGGATTGTGCGGCGGCAGGCGTGCGTGCAAAGGCGATCAGGCGCAGGCCGCCGATGCCACCGGCCACCACCGTCATCAACAGCAGCGTAGCCAGCGGCCATGCCGAAACCTGCAGCGGCGAGCCGATGAACTGCTGCTGGGTCTGCAGCTTGATGTAGGCGCTCAACGGCAGCAGCTGGTGCCAGACGCGGGTAAACAACGGCCCGTCCAGCACCGGGAAGGTAGCGCTGGAGAACGCCAGTGCGGTGCCGATGCTCAGACCGACCGCAGACAACGCGGTGCCCATGTCGCGGGTGACGCCGACGAAGAACAGCGCGTAGGCGGCCGTGGCCAGGTAGAACAACGGCTGCGCGAGCAGCAGCAGAAGCACGCTGCCGGCCACACCATCGCCGCGCAGCCACGCCAGGTAGCCGATGCCGAGCGCGCCATACAGCGAGAACAGCAGGAGGTACGGCGCGACCTTGCCGGCAATCGCCGACCACGGCGTGCGAGCCAGCCAGGCGGGCAGGGTGCCATCGCGGATCTCGCGGCCGAGGCTGCCGGCCACGGCAAGTGCCAGTACCAGTGACAGCACCGCCGGGAAGATCAGTGGCAGCAGGAACAGTTCGTAGCTGCGCGCCGGGTTGTAGAGGATGTCCGACTGCACCGCGATCGGCGCCGCGCGCAGCTTGCCCGGGCCGACCTGCAGGCCGATGCGCTCGCGCAGCAGGCGTGCGTTCCATGCGGAAACCGCGTCGCCGATGTCGCGCGACGCCGACTGGCCGGTGGTCATGTAGGTGGCGTTGTAATAGGCGAACACCGTGCCCTGGCGCCCACGCAGCGCCTGCCGGGTGACATCGCGCGGCACCAGCACGATGGCGAACACGTCCAGGCTGCGCAGCTGCGATCGTGCCTCCTCCAGGTCCGCTGGTTGGCTGGCGACGCGTACGCCGGGACTGGCGTCGAGCATGCGCAGCAGCAGGCGGCTGTCACTGCTGTGGTCAAGGTCGACCACAGCAATCGGGATATCGCGCATCACCGACGGCGTGAACATCCATGCCATCACGACCAGCATCAGCAGTGGCAGCACGGTGACCAGCAGCAGGTCGGCACGGTTGCCGCGCAGCGACTGCAGCTCGCGCCGCCACGAAGCGGCGAAGCCGTTGCGGTCCGGGCTCAGTGCTGGGGCCATGCGAACAGCACGCTCATGCCGGGGCGGAAGCCCTCGATGCGGCGTACCGGGCGCACCCGCACCTCGAAGCTGCGGACGTCATAGCCGGACGACTGGCGGGTGGTACGCCAGGTTGCGTAGTCGCCGGCCGGATTGATGAAGTAGACCTCGAACTCGCCATCCAGGCCCAGCGCCGGCACGCTGCCCTGCAGCTTGCTGCCGACCTTCAGGCCCTGCATCTGCGATTCGCGCAGGTTCATCGCCACCCACATGCGGTCGATGTCGACCAGGGTGAACACGGGATAGCCGGCTGGCACCAGCTCGCCCGGGTCGGCCATGCGCTTGTTGATCTCGCCCGCCACCGGCGCGCGTCCTTCCACTTCGGCTCGCGCGGCGTTGACCTCGGCCACCGCGCCCTGCGCCTGCTGTACCTGGCCCTGCGCGGCACGCTTGTCCTGCTCGCGGGCGCCGGCCAATGCCATGTCGTACTGCGCGCGGGCGGCGCGGGCCAGTTCGCGCGAACTGGTGGCCTGGGCATGCGCTTCATCGCGCTTCTGCCGGGTCATCACCCCTTCGTTGAACAGGTTCTGCACGCGCCGGTAGGTGGCTTCGGCCAGTGTCGCGCCGGCTTCGGCGCGCTTCCAGTTCGCTTCGGCGGCGCGGATGTCTTCGCTGCGCGCGCCTTCGTCGGCCTTGTCGGCCACCGCCTGCGCAGCCGCCAATGCGCCGTGCGCCTGCTGTTCCTTGGCAGCCACTTCGGGGCTGTCGAGCAGGAACAGCACCTGCCCGGGCTGCACGCGATCGCCCTCGCGCACCTTCAGCTCGGCCACGCGTGCGGTGATCTTGGCGGCCACGTTGATCGTGTCCGCATCGGCCATGCCCTGGATCTGGTCGGCCGGGCTGCGCCAGGCCAGCCACAGGCCGAGCACCACCGCGACCAGCAGGACCACCAGCAGGATCGGTCCCAGCCGCCGCTTGCCGGGGGGCGTCGTCGCATCGTCGTGCAGCACATCACTCATGGTCGATCACCTCGTCCGCACGCCGCCGGAATTCTTCGAAACGGTCCATCTGTCCACTGATCTCCAGCAACTGTGCCAGCGCAATGTCGTATTGGTAGGCGGCCTGTGCGCGCTCGACACGGGCGCCGCCCAGGCCGAGCCGCGCATCGATCACATCCAGCGAGGTGGCCTGGCCTTCGCGGAATGCCAGCTCCTGCAGGCGCAGGTTTTCCTGTGCCTGGGCGATGCTGCTGTCGAGCAGCACGAACTGCTGGCGCGCGGTCTCAAGTTCGTTCCAGGCCTTGCGCACGCCCAGTGCGACCTGGTTCTCGGCCTCGCGCAGGCCCGCTTCGGCCTGCTCCTGCTGCGCACGCGCGGCGCTGATCTGCGCCGGCCGCGAGTTCGGTGACAGGAAGGTGTACTTCAGCCCGATGCCGAACGCCCAGTCCGGGTCGGTCAGCATTTCGTCGCGGCGGCGGAAGTCGTACTGGCCGAAGGCGAAGATCTGCGGCTTCAGCTTGGCCTGCTGCACGCGCACGCCCTGTTCGGCCTGCGCAACCATCGCGCGCAAGCGCGCGATCTGCGGCTGGCGCGCCTGCGCGGTGCGCTCGAAGCTGGTCACCGGTTCCAGCGGCACGCGCTGCACGAACAGCGGCGACACCGGCTGCACCTCGCCACCACTGCGCAGCAGCGTGGCCAGCGCGGCCTTCAGCGTAGCCAGATCGTTCACCGTCTTCTGGTATTCGCGCTCGGCCTTGTCGCGGGCCACGGTGGCCTGCAGGCGCTGGGCGCGGGTGGCAAAGCCCTCGCGTTCCAGCTTTTCTGCATCGGACAGGTGGCGGTTGAGGCCGTCGCGCACGTCGCGGCGCACGTCCACCGCCTGCTCGGCCAGGCGCTGGCCGAAGTAGGCCTGAGCCAGCTGCACGGTCAATGATTGGCGCTGCGCCTCGCGCTCGGCGTTGGCCTGCTCATGGGCGGCGCTGGCCGCACGTTGCGCGGCCGGGATCACGCCGCCGGTGTACAGCGGCAGCACCGCGGTCACTACCGGGCGTGTACGCCAGTCGCGCTCGGTGAACGACAGCGGCGAATCGATACCGAAGGCTTCAGCCACGGGCGCCAGCGAACCCAGTGGCAGGGTCAGGGTCTTCTGGAACTGCAGGCGGCGCACTTCGCCGGTGATCTCCGGCAGGCGCAGCAGGCGCGTGGCGTCCTGCAGGTCCTGCTTGTTGCGTACCGCTGCATCAGCGGCCGCCAGCGCATCGGAGACCTGCTCCAGGCGTTGGCGTGCCTGTTCCCAGTCCAATGCGGGGGGCGTCGTTGCTGTTCTGCGCGGACGCAGCGGTTGGCAGGCAGGTCGCCAGCACCAGCGCCAGCGCGGCCTTCGCGCGGTGCATCCTTGTACGTCGGCCGATCACGCCCATGCCGTCCCAGTGGTAAAGAAGTGCGCAAACGGTAGTGCGCGCGGCGTGAAGCCCGAGTCTGCGGTCATCCGATTGTCCTCAACGAAGGGTGCCGCTGGCTGCAGTGCGCAGCGCCTGGGTGATGTGCTGCAGCGTGCTTGAGCGCACGGCGGCATGTTGCCAGTACAGCGGCACATCCAGCCAGCGGCGGGGTTCCAGTACCACCACGCGGCCGGCGCGCACGGCGGGCGCGACCAGGGTTTCCGGGGCCATGCCCCAACCGAGTCCGCACGCGGCGGCTTCGACGAAACCGGTGGAAGAGGGCAGGTAGTGTAGCGGCGGCTGCAGTCGCGCGCGGGTCAGGCGCCGCACGAAGCGCCATTGCAGTTCATCCTTGCGGTTGAACACCAGCATCGGTGCGCGCGCCAGGGGCCGCGGCCTGCATGCCATCGTTGAAGTACTGACGGGCGAAGCCGGGCGAAGCGATCGCGTGGTAACGCATGGCGCCGAGCGGGTGCACGTTGCAGCCCTTCACCGGCTGGCTTTCGGCGGTCACTGCGCCGAGCACGCTGCCATCGCGCAGCAACTGCAGGGTGTGGTCCTGGTCGTCCATGCGCAGGTCGAACAGGTAGCCATGGCGCTGGTGCAGGTCGGCGATGGCGGGCACGAACCAGGTATCAAGCGAGTCGTCGTTGACCGCCAGGGGGATGGGCGTACGGGCAGCGTCGTTGCCACGCTCGGGTAGCAGCTCGGCCAGCGCCTCGGCTTCCAGTGCCTGCATCGGGCGTACCCGGCGCAGCAGCGCTTCCCCCGCTGCGGTCGGTCGGCAGGGTGCCTGGCGCACCACCAGGACCTGCCCGAGCCTGTCTTCCAGCGCCTTGATCCGTTGCGACAGTGCTGATGGGCTGATCGACAGGCGGCGTGCCGCGGCCTCGAAGCTGCCTTCTTCCAGCACCGCAGCGAATGCGGCCAATTGTGGATGTACCAGATCCATGCCGGTGCCTCTTCAGTTTTCCTGCACAGGATAAAGAAAAATCAGATTGTCTAAACATGGGCGGTGCCGCACCCTGCGCGTCCCCTCGCTGCCTGGCCTGTCCTGATGTGGATCGCCGCTACCGCCGCCGGCCTGTTCGCAGGTGTCGGCCTGATCATCGCCATCGGCGCGCAGAATGCCTTCGTGCTGCGCCAGGGCCTGCAGCAGCGGCATGTGGGCGGGGTGGTGCTGGCCTGCGCCGGCGCGGACATCGCGTTGATCCTGGCCGGCGTCGGTGGCATGGGCGCGCTGGTGCTGCAGTGGCCGCTGCTGCTGCAGGGGCTGCGTTTCGGTGGTGCGGCGTTCCTGCTCTGGTATGGCCTGCAGGCGGGACTGCGCGCGTGGCGCGGTGGCAGCGTATTGGCAGCCGCCGAGGCGCAGGCCGCTAGTGGGCGCCAGGTGCTGCTGACCTGCCTGGCGTTCACCCTGCTCAACCCGCACGTCTATCTGGATACGGTGGTGCTGCTGGGCAGCCTGTCCACGCGCTACCCGGGCAATCTGCGCTGGGCCTTCGCCGCCGGGGCCTGCGTGGCCAGCGTGGCCTGGTTCTGCTCGCTCGGCTATGGGGCGCGCCTGTTGCAGCCGGTGTTCCGCAGGCCGAGTGCCTGGCGGGTGCTGGATGCAGGCGTGGCGATGTTCATGCTCTGCCTGGCCACGCTACTGCTGTTGCGTCCGCTCTAGGCCGCGTCCACCGTGCACAGTGGCGCTTCGCCGGGGCGCAGGGTCAGTACGCGCACACCGTGGCGGGTGACCGCCACCGTGTGCTCGAACTGCGCCGACAGCTTGCCGTCGCGGGTGTAGACCGGCCATTCGTCCGGCTGCTGGCGGATGGCCGGCTTGCCTTGGTTGAGCATCGGCTCGATGGTGAACACCATGCCCTCCTCCAGCACCCTGCCGGTTTTGGGATGGCCGTAGTGCAGGATCTGCGGTTCTTCGTGCATTTCCTGGCCGATGCCATGGCCGCAGTATTCCTTCACCACGCTGTAGCCGTGACTGCGCGCGTGGCGGGCGATGGCGTGGCCGATGTCGCCCAGGCGTGCACCGGGGCGCACCGCAGCGATGCCTTTCCACATCGCCTGGTAGGCGGTCTGCACCAGCCTGCGCGCGGCGTAGTCGACCTCACCGATCAGGTAGGTGGTGCTGGAGTCGGCGATGTAGCCGTTCTTCTCCAGGGTGATGTCGAGGTTGACGATCTGGCCATTGCGCAGCACGTCGGTGGTGCTGGGTACGCCGTGGCAGACCACGTTGTCGATCGAGGTGTTGAGCACATACGGGAAGCCGTACTGGCCCTTGCTGGCCGGCCGCGCCTGCAGTTCATCGACGATCATGCGTTCGACGAACTCGTTGATCTCCATCGTGCTGCGGCCCTGCAGCGGCAGCTGGTCGAGCGCGGCGAACACCTGCGCCAGCAGGCGCCCGGATTCGGCCATCAGCGCGATTTCGTGTGGCTGCTTGATCACCGCCACGTCAGGCCCGCCCGGGTGCCAGCGCCTGTGGCTGCACGCCGGCTGCGCGCAGTTCGCTGGCGACGATGTCCTGGAAACTCAGCGTGGGGTTCATTTCGCACAGCATGCCGACCCGGATCCAGAAGTTGGCCTGGGCGTTGATCGAGCGGCTGGAGACGGTGCAGGCACGGCGCAACTGGTCGTGCAGGGTGTCATCGATGTTGACGATGCCCATCGGCGGTCCTAGAGTGGTAATATACGAAGCGTATATGTTTCGTATATCCGCCTCAAGCCCGCGTTGTTCAGTCCAGGTGGGTGGCAAAGCGCAGGCGGTTGCCGTCGGGGTCGCGCAGCAGCATTTCGCGGCTGCCCCAGTCGGTGTCATGCGGTGGCTGCTCGATCGGCACATTGGCGGCGCTGAAGGCGCGGTACAGGCTGTCGACGTCGTCGACGATGAAGTACACCGCGCCGCCTACCTCGCAGTCACCGCTGTGCTCGGTGAGGAAGATCGTCTGGCCGTCCCGGGTGAGCTGGGCGAACAGCGGGAAGCCGGACTCGAAGCGGTGTTCCCAGTCGACCACGAAACCCAGCCCCTGCACGTAGAACGGCAGGGTGGTGTCTGCGTGGCGCATGCGCAGTTGCGGGATGACGGTCTGGGGCATGGCGGCGGCTCCGAGGTGGGAACCCAGTGTAGTGCCGGCCGCTGGCCGGCATTCCTGTGAGCCCGGGAACAACGGGGTTGCCGGCCAGCGGCCGGCACTACCGAAGCCACGCCGGCCAACGGCCGGCATTGCCGACGCGGTCAGCAGGCCGTCGGTGCGGCGGCGATTGCCGCCAGCAGTTCGCGGTTCACCTGCTGGTGACGCGCCTGCCAGACGGGAAGATCATCGGCCCTGATGTCCGGTTGGCCATCCAGCGACGACAGCCAGCGCTTGAAGCGGCTCTGGTAGTTCGCCAGCGAGACTTCGCCGGTGATGTCACTGCCGACCAGGCCACCGGCGCGCAGTGCTTCGATCACCACCAGTGCGTGTTCCAGCTGGAAGCGGCCCTGGTCCCAGTTGCTGCGCGCAACGTCCTCGGCGAATACATCCTTGTCGATCGACAGGTAGGTCGGCTGCGGGGATGCGGCCTGCTCGGCGGCGAACGCGGCGACCAGTGCCTCCGGGTGCTCGAAGCGTCGGAACGCACGGCCCATGCCGAGGCGGTGGCCCCAGCCCACGTCCACGTCCATGCACCAGTACGTCAGGCGTCCACCCATCAGCGGTCGCCAGTGGTTCTCCCAGGCATGACCGAGGCCGATGTCGCTGGAAGTGATGCCGAGCACATGGATGTGCGAGATCTGCGGCAGCTTGCTGGCGGCGTTCACCCACGAGCCGCAGTGCATGCCGAGCGGGAACCGCATGTTGTCCGGATGGTTGTCCAGCACCACCAGCTGGAACGGGGCCTGCCCATGCATGCGGCGCAGCAGTGGCAGGCTCAGGTGGTGGAAGTCGCCGCTGCCGAGCATGACGGTTCCGAGCTGGGCCGGCAGCGGTGCCAGCACGTCAGCGGCGAAACGGTCGAGGGTGGCAGTGCTGCAGGCGAAGCGCAGCGGATCGTGCCACTGCGGCAGAGCCAGGGTCTGCGCCTGTGGCAGCGGCAGCACGCCACCGTCCAGGTCCAGGATCAGCGGGGAACGCAACGGCATCGTTCAACCGCCTCCATCAGGTTCGCCCTGCAGGTGCGGGGCCAGCTTGCGCAGGGCGGCGCGCAGCAGCGGGGAGCGTGCGTGGATCGCGTGCCGGGTGGAGGTGAAGCGGGCGCCCAGCTCGGCCTTGATCCGCGAGTCGGTCCAGCCGGCCACGTAGTGGCTCAGGCCGTGCTGCAGCGCGTACTCGAGGTTATGCATCCAGCTGACCGCGTACAGGTTGTGCTCGCGCGACTGCGGGTACGCCAGGCCGATGTACTTGTCGACCAGCTTGCTGGCATGCACGTAGCACAGGTTCCAGCCGATCAACCGGCCCTGGTGGCGGTACAGGAACATCCGTCCCTGGCCCTGGCTGTCGGCCAGCAGGTACTGGAAATAGGGTAGGTCGAGCTGGTCGAAATGCACCGCGCTCTGCGCGTATACGCCCAGGTACAGCGCGTACAGTTCGGCCTGCAGCTGCGGGTCGGCCAGGGCCGGGTTGCCGGTGGCGATGCAGTCGATCTGCAGGTCATCGCGCGAACGGAGCTTGCGACGGATGTTCTTGCGGCGCGACGATGACAGGCGGCCGAGATACTCGTCGAGCGAATCGAAATCGATCGCCACCCAGGCCAGCGGCATGCCTTCCAGTTCGACGAAGCCGCGTGTCAGCAGCGCCTGCAGGAAGGCGCCGCTGTGTGCGTTGGCGGCGTCGTCCAGCAGCGGTGAATCGATCGCCAGGTCCTTCACCACCAGCAGCCGGGTATCGCCGATCGCGTGACGCGTCACGTCCTCGGCCAGCGCCTCCGGCGCCACGTGCGCCGGCAACGGGGTGTACTCGGTGCTGGTGGCACCGACGAAGCGCGTCTTCCAGGTAATCCAAGGCCGCCACAGGCGCGACAGCGGCAGGCCGAGCAGCCTGCCGCGCAGGTCGTCATCCATGGTGGTGGTCAGGTCCAGCGGCGCACGGAAGGTCGGCAGGCCGCTGGGAAGGCGGCCTGCCTCGAATCCGAGCGGCGGGTTGGCCAGGAAGCCCTCCAGCAGCGCGGCCGGTTCCAGCGCGGTGCTGGATGCGCGTGACGTCATTTCCATCGGCACGGGAACCGGCAGCGCATCGGCCTCAGCCCTTGGCCTTGGTCAGCGCCTGGTCGAGCAGGGTGATCGCCAGGTCGATTTCTTCGTAGCTGATGTCCAGCGACGGCGCGAAGGTGATCACGTTCTTGTACCAGCCACCCACGTCGAGCACGAGGCCCATGCGCTTGCCGTCGTGCAGCAGGTCACCGGCCAGGCCGATGTCGACCATGCGGTCCAGCAGCTCCTTGTTCGGGGTATAGCCGTCGGCCTGGCAGATTTCCGCACGCAGTGCCAGGCCCAGGCCGTCGACGTCGCCGATTTCCGGGTGGCGCTTCTGCAGGCCGCGCAGGCCGTCGAGGAAGTACGCGCCCTTTTCCGGCACGGTGCGCTCGTAATCCATTTCCTTGCCCAGCTTCAGCACTTCCAGGCCCAGGCGGGTGCCCAGTGGGTTGGAGTTGAAGGTGGAGTGGGTGGAGCCCGGCGGGAACACGGTCGGGTTGATCAGCTCTTCGCGCGCCCACAGGCCCGACAGCGGGTTCAGGCCGTTGGTCAGCGCCTTGCCGAACACCAGCACGTCCGGGGTCACGCCGAAGTGCTCGATCGACCACAGCTTGCCGGTGCGCCAGAAGCCCATCTGGATTTCATCGACGACCATCAGGATGCCGTACTTGTCCAGCACGCGCTTGAGGCCGGTGAAGAAGTTGCGCGGCGGGATGACGTAGCCACCGGTGCCCTGGATCGGCTCGACGTAGAACGCGGCGTACTCGGCCTGGCCGACCTTGGGATCCCACACGCCGTTGTACTCGCTTTCGAACAGGCGCTCGAACTGCCACACGCAGTGGTCGGAGTACTCGTCCGGGGTCATGCCCTTCGGGCGACGGAAGGGGTACGGGAACGGGATGAACATCGCGCGCTCGCCGAAGTGGCCGTAGCGGCGGCGGTAGCGGTAGCTGGAGGTGATCGACGACGCACCCAGGGTGCGGCCGTGGTAGCCGCCCTCGAAGGCGAACATCAGGCTCTTGCCGCCGCGCGCGTTGCGCACGATCTTCAGCGAGTCTTCAATGGCCTGCGCACCGCCAACGTTGAAGTGCACGCGGCCGTCGAGGCCGAACTTCTCGTGCATGTCCACGGCAATGGTCTTGGCCAGCTGCACGCGGGTCGGGTGCAGGTACTGGCTGGCGACCTGCGGCAGGGTGTCGATCTGGTCCTTCAGTGCATCGTTCAGGCGCTTGTTGCTGTAGCCGAAGTTGCACGCCGAGTACCACATCTGCAGGTCGAGGTAGGGCACGCCCGCGCCGTCGAACATGTAGCTGCCTTCGCCGCGCTGGAAGATCTTAGGCGGATCGACGTAGTGGACGGTATCGCCGAAGGAGCTGTAGCGGGCTTCGTCGGCCAGCAGCTGCGCATCGGAGGCAGCGGCGGCGGCGTTCTTGTCAAAAATGTTCATGCAGTTCGGTTCCGTGAAGGACGTTCGAAAGGGGTAACAGGGGAGCGCGCCTGCAAGGGAGTGCTCAGGCGGTGGCCAGCAGCAGGGGCAGTGCGGCGGGCTGCGGGCTGGCGTCGAGACGACATGGCTGCAGCAGGCTGCCATCGAGCAAGCGCGGCAGCAGTGCGATTGCGTCGTGGAAGGTGTCGATGGCGGCATGCTCGATGCCGGCATGGGTGCAATGGGTGATCAGGCGGCGCTTGGCGAACACGAAGTCGGCATCTTCGGATACGCAGAAATCCGAACTGCCGTCGCCGATCATCAGCACGCGCGGCGCTTCGTTGGCGCGCGCCTGCGCGGCGCAGGCGCATTTGCAGGTGCCACTGCGGCAGCCTTCGGCCTGGTAGGGCGATTCCAGTTCCCAGTGGTCATCGCACCAGCGCAGGTGGTTGGCCACCACCGGCAGCTGCGCCAGGCCGTGGTTGGCGAGAATGCGATGGATCGCATAGTCCAGGCCGTCGCTGACGATGCGCAGTGGCAGGCCCAGCTGCTCGGTGCGAGCGACGAAGGCGACGAAACCTGGATCGATCTGCACCTGGTCCAGATGGGCATCGAGCGTGGCCGGGTCCAGCTTCAGCAGCCGCACCTGGCCCTGCATGCATTCACGCGAACCGATCTTTCCCGCCTTCCACTGGTCTTCCAGTTCCTGCCAGCCCGGCTGGCCGTACTTTTCCAGCAGCGAGTCGATGACATCTTCGAGGCTGATGGTGCCGTCGAAGTCACACAGGATGCTCCAGCGCATGGGCAGGTCCGTCGATGAAAGAAGCGTCCGGCACGATGCCGGGGCAGGCTCAATGTAGGCAGGCCGCCTTTCTCGTTCCTTTCCTGTTGAAAGGCTTTTTTTACGGGCTGGGAAAGCGTTCAGGAAGATGCATGGATGAATGCGCGGAGCGCAGGCCACGCATGCACGTGCGGGTCAGGCGCGCGCCAGGACCTGCAGTATTTCGGCCGTCTCCTCGCGGGTCTGCCAGGCGCTGTTGCCAAGGGTGAGCATGCGTGCGGCGAAGTCACGTGCATTGGGCACGTCCTCCTGCGGCACGATGCCACGCAGGTAGGCGTAGTCGGGCAGGGCATGGATGAACATGCGGCTGGCACCGAGGCCCCGCGGCCACAGGTCGTCCAGCGCGGCATCGCGCGCGCGCTGGCTGGGCAGCAGCAGCATCAGCATCGGCCAGGTGCCGCCGGTGCCGGCCAGGCCATCGACCACCTCCACCGCCGGCAGTTGTGCCAGCTGCACGCGCAACTGCAGTGCGCGCAGGCGCCCGGCCTGCAGGAACGCCGGCAATCGCCGCGCGGCATGGGCACCGATGTTCTGTCGCCATCGACTGACCCGGTGCTGCGGTATGTCCAGCGGGAAAATGTCACCGACCGCGTCTTCCAGATCGCCACGCTGCAGTGCGCTGCGCAGCGGATTGCCGTACACCAGCGACAGCAGCGAGGGGCGATAGCAGGCGGCAAGGCCAAGCAGCTGCACACTGCGAAGCAGCTCCCAGCGCAGGTTGAAGCGCACCTGTTCGGCGGCATGCTCGGCCAGTTCGGCGCGCAGTTCGTCATCGCGGCTGACCAGCAGGCCGCCTTCGTGCAGGCTCAGCCCCTTGCCGGCGGCCAGGCTGAAGAATCCGATGTCGCCACGCAGGCCGACACTGCTGTTGCCCACCCGTGCGCCCAGCGCCTGTGCGGCATCTTCGATGACCCAGGCGCCGGCGCTGCTGGCGATGTCGCAGGCCCGTTCGACATCGGCGATGCGACCGCCGAGGTGGGTTGGCAGGATGGCCAACGTACGCGCATCGGCCAACCGTTCGAGCTGGCCGGGATCGAAGTCGAAGTGGCCGCGCCGGGTATCGCACAGCTGCACGCGCAGGCCGAGGCTGTGCACCGCGATCGGCACCAGCGGACAGGTGTAGGCCGGCATGATCACCGTGTCGCGCCTGGGCGCGCGCTTGCGCAGGGTGCGCAGGGCGATCAGCAGCGCGTGCGTGCCGGAACAGGTCAGCTGCAGCGGCGGCGTGCCCAGCTGGTTGGCCAGGATCCCGCGCAGGTCACCACCACCGGGAAGGAAGTCGGTGGCCTGCATCGGCAGGCCGGCGGTCGGTGGCAGTTCGCGCGCGAACAGGCTCATCGCAGCCCGCTCACGAGGTGCTTTCGGCGGGGCTGTGCGGGTCGTCCGCTTCCGCGCGACCGAGGCAGACGATGCCGGCCACGATCAGGACCGCACCTACCAGGTGGTGCAGGGTCAGTGGCTCGTTCAACAGCCACGCCGACAGCAGCAGCACGCTGATCACTTCCAGGTGCGAGGCAGCGAATGCGGGGCCGATCGGCGCATGCCGCAGCAGGCTCATCCAGGTGAAGAACGCACCCACGTAGCCCAGGATGGCGCCGTACACCCATGGTTGCGACAGCACGCGCAGCAGCCAGGCGGTGTTGGCCTCGACCGGCAGGGCCGCCTCACCGGCGTACTTGAAGCACAGCTGGGCCAGCGTGTCGAAGGCCATCAGCAGCGGAAAACCGATCACATACAGGCGCCTCATGAGCCGGCCCCCACCACCGCCACGCCGGCTGTGACCAGCAGCATCCCGGTCACCCGCAATGGCGTGAGCTTCTCGCGGAACAGGATGCGGCCGGCGATCATCAGCGCCACGATGTTGATCGAGCCCAGCAGCACGCCCTTGGACAGCGGAACCAGTGACAGGAAGGCGATCCAGGCGACGAACTCAAGCACGTAACAGGCGATGCCGATCCACAGCCAGGGGCGGCTGAGCATGTGCTTCCAGCGCTGCAGTCCCTCGCCCTCCTGCGGGTCGCTGGCGGCGGCCTTGAAGGCGAGCTGGCCACCGGTATCGAGCACGACATTGGCCAGCCACAGCAGCGTGGCAAGTGCCCCCATCTCAGGCCACCGCCTTGAGGACGCCGCTGCGTTCACCGATCCCGGTGAAGAAGCGCGCGCTGCGGCGGATCACCTCGCGGCGTTCGCGGTCGATCGTGATCATGTGGTAGCTGTCCTCCAGCACCACCAGTTCCTTCGGGCCACTGACCCGCGACATCACCAGTTCGGCATTGCCCATGCTGGCCACGTCGTCTTCGCGCGCGTGCATCACCAGGCACGGGGCGGTGACCTGGTGCAGGTGGCGGCGGGTCCAGTTGCTCAGCGCACGCATCTCGGCCAGCGCGTGCCAGGGATTGCCCGGAAGGCCTGCCGCCGCGCTGTCGCCGGACAGCATGGCGGCGCTGACCTGCGCACGCAGGCGCTCGTCGCGCAGGCCGTACGGCGGTTCTTCCATGAACATGCGGTCGCGGCCGATGTTGAAGCGCTTGAACCACGGCAGCAGGAACGAGAGGCGGGCGACAGCGGGTATGTTCCAGCCGTCGTAGCGGAACGTGGCGCCATACACGCCGACGCCGGACACCCAGTCCGGTCGTCGAGCAGCAAGTGCCAGCGACAGCACCGCGCCCATCGACAGGCCACCGACGAACAGCTGGTCGACCTTGCCGCGCAGGCTTGCCGCCGCATCTTCCACGCCCTGGTACCACTGTTCCCAGGTGGTCGCCAGCAGGTCATCCACGGTGCCACAATGGCCGGGCAGCTGCACGCCGTGTACGGTGAAGCCGGCGTTGTTCAGCCCTTTGCCCAGCATGCGCATTTCCGCCGGGGTACCGGTCAGGCCGTGAACCAGCAGCACGCCCTGCGGGCCACCGGGGAGGAAGAAGTCGTGCGAGTCGGTCACCTGGCGGCTCCGGGACGGCAGTGGGGAGGGTCAGGATCGCAACCGCGATTTTCGCCAGCCTTTCAGCGCCCCGGTCCGGGTCAGGGGGCCTTCAGCAGCGGCAGTGTGATGGCGACCTTGAGTCCGCCGCCGGGGCGGTTGAGGAAGGTCAGGCGCCCGCCGAAGTGCTCCACCGCCTCGTGGGCGATGGCCAGGCCCAGGCCGGTGCCGCTGGCGGTGGTGCCGGGGGCGCGGAAGAAGCGCTCACCCAGCCGCGGCATCACGTCCTCGGGTACGCCGGGCCCGTTGTCCTCCACGTACAGTTCGACGTCATTGTCATCCAGCGCGTGCACGCCGACGGTGACGGTCGCATCGCGGCCGGCATAGCGCAGCGCATTGTCGATCAGGTTGTCCAGTGCTTCCTGCAGCTGGGCACCGTTGCCGAGCACGCGCAGCGGCTGGGGGCTGCCGCGGTAACCCAGATCGATGCCATCGCGGATCGCTTCAGGCACGCGTGTACCGACCCACTGCGGCACCCGTTCGCACAGGTCCAGTGCCTCCACCGTCTCCGGCACGGTCTGGGCCCGGCTCAGCGCCAGCAGCTGGGTGCTGACCCGCGCGGTGCGCTGGTTGAGCCGGCGGATGTGCTGCAGTGCCTCGCGCACCGTGTCCGGGTCACCATGCGCCAGTGCCTGGTCCACGTGCAGGGCCATGCCGGCCAACGGCGAGCGCAGCTGGTGCGCGGCGTCGGCGATGAAACGGTTCTGCAGGGTGATCATTTCCGCCTGGCGGGCAAACAGATCGTCGATGGTGCTGATCAGTGGCTGGATTTCCTCCGGCACGTCGGCGTCGGAGATCGGCGCCAGTTCGCCGCGGCGCTGTGCCAGGCGGGTCCTCAGCGGGGTCAGGATGCGCAGGCCATGGGTCACCCCGAACCAGACCAGCGCGGCAGTGCCCAGCGCCAGCATGGTCATCAGCGGGATGATGATCATCAGGATCTCGCGCGCGCGCTGGCGTCGTTCGGCCATGCTTTCGGCCACGGTCACCGCCAGCTGGTCCTGCGGATCGTTCATCGCAAGCGTGCAGACGGTGGCCATGCGCACCGGCTGGCCGTTGAGAATGCCATCGTACAGGGTGGGGTCCACGCCGGTGCATTCCTGCGAAGGCGCGTAGGCACTGAAATCTGCATTGCCGCTGAGCGTCCCCTGGCGGCTGCTGTCGACGTTGAAATAGCGATGGCCGTCGGGTTCGTACTCGATCAGGAAGCGCGCCTGCGGAGACAGGTCGCTGGTCACCGGCATGGTGCTCAGCATCTGCGCGAACGAGTGCGTGTCGTCGATCAGGTTGCGGTCGTGGATGCGGTTGGAATAGTCCAGCGCAACGTAATAGGCCAGGATCGTATTGAAGGTGAGAAGGCCCAGCATCGGCAACGCCAGGAAGGCGAGCAGGCGCCGGCGCAGGCTGGGCGGTCCACTGATCACGGGGCGCTGTCGTCCTGCGCATCTTCCAGCATGTAGCCCAGCCCGCGCACGGTGCGGATGCCCATGCCGCCCGGCTGCAGCTTGCGGCGCAGGCGGTGCAGGGCGATGTCCAGGCCGTTGTCGGTCAGGTCCTGGCCCCAGTCGCACAGCGCTTCCACCAGTTGCGCGCGTGACACGATGCGCTCTGCACGCACCGCCAGCGCCGACAGCAGGCCGAACTCGCGTGCGGTCAGTTCAAGTGATTGGTCGTCGATCCATACGCGGTGCCCGGCCAGGTCCAGGCGCAAGCGGCCGATGCGCAGGTCCGGATTGCCATTGCTGGTGACCCGCCGCAGCTGTGCACGCACGCGGGCTTCGAATTCATCCAGTGCGAACGGCTTGACCAGGTAGTCGTCGGCACCGAGGTCGAGCACGCGCACCCGCTCGGCCAGGCCGTCACGCGCGGTCACCACCAGCACCGCCAGGCCATCGCCACGCTGGCGCAGTCGTTGCAGCACGTCGCGGCCATCCAGTTGCGGCAGCCCCAGGTCCAGCACCAGCAGTGCGTACTGGGTCGAGCCCAGTGCTGCATCGGCGTGCGCACCGTTGTCGACGTGGTCGACCACGTGCCCCTGCCGGCGCAGCGAGGCGCACAGGCCGGAGGCGATGTCCGGGTCGTCTTCAGCAATCAGAACGCGCATGCGCGGGGCTCCTGTAACAGTCAGGCCCACCGGCTGGACGGGCGGGCCTCTCGGCTGCCGAAGGGTAGCCGCAAACCGGGTGAAGGTGGAGCGCGCCGGCACCTCCCGGCGCCGTCACGCTGTCCCTCCATTCAGTCCTGCAGCCCCGGCTCACCCAGCGCCAGCGGCATCCGGGAGCCATCCAGCAGGCCACGGCTGAGCTTGCCCTCCTCGATGAACAGTAGTTCGCCGTTCTCGCCGTTCTTGATGCTGCTGTCGATGGCGATCACGCGGTCGCCGTGGAAGCTGCTGACGTGTGGCATCGACGTATGGCCGACCACGATGCGCTTGAGCTGCAGGCGGTCGAGCACGGCCTGCACACCCGCGGTGTCAAGGCGGCCATCGAAATAGCCGCGGTACCAGATCGGGCTGGTCTTGCCGTCATACAGCGGTGCGGTGGCCGGGTCGGCCTTCACTTCGGCCTTGGGCAGGCCCAGCGAGGCCTGGTAGGCCGCGTTGGTGCGTGCCGGGTCCAGCGCCAGCTGCACCGCCTCGGGCGAGATGCCGCCGTGCAGGAACAGGGTATCGCCGATCTTCAGCAGTACCGGTCGGGTGCGCAGCCACTGCCCGATCACCGAGTCGGCGCCATACAGCTGCGGGTAGCTGCGGCCCAGCAGCTGGGCGCTGCGCAGGTACTTGGGGTTGACGTAGCGCAGGTCGTCGTACAGCACCATGGTTTCGTGGTTGCCGAGCACGAAGTGCACGGCGCCACCGGCGGCGGCCGCCTGCTGCTGCAGGCCGTAGAGCAGCCAGAACGCCTCGGTCACCTGCGGGCCGCGGTCGAACACGTCGCCGGCGATGACCAGCGTGTCCTTGCCCAGCGCCCAGCGATCCTGCGCGTCGATCACGTGATGGGCACGCAGCAGGCGCACCAGCAACCCGTACTGGCCGTGAATGTCGGACAGCGCGACGATGCGCGGTGTGGCCGGCAGCACCGAGACCGAGGCTGCATTCGGCGCAGCCACATGCACGGTGTGTTCGTAGCCGCAGCGCGGTGCGATATCGGTCCCTGTTGCCCCGGAGGCAAGCGTGCGCGATTCGACCTTGTCGGCGCAGATCCACTTGGCCTGCACCCGGTCGCCCTGGCGGAACACATAGGGGCCATCGGCCTGCACGTGGTCGGCGGGCGCGGCAACCTCGCGGGCCTGCGTGGTTCCGGCGCTGCAGGCCAGCAACGGCAGCAGCAGGGCGGTCATCAGGGAAGAGCGATAGCGCGACATCGTCGTTGTCCGGCGGCGGAAACATCCGATGCTAACCGGCGCGACCGGGTCGCGGTGTGCGCGAATGGGCGGGTCAGGCGCTGTGCCCGTCGTCCCTGAGCTTGCGCACACGGGTGGCGGCGGCCTGCAGGGGCCGACCGTCGCGCCCGCGCGGCTGCATGTACGGCAGCGGTCGCCGCGTGCTGGATTCGATCAGCTGCGAATGAGCTTCGTCTGCACCGAAGCGATGGCGTTCACCCCATTGGCGCAGCGCGACCAGCACCGGGAACAGCGCCTGGCCCGCGGCGGTGAGCACGTATTCCTGGTAGGCCGAGCCGTCGGAGGCCGGTTGCAGTTGCAGGATGCCGGCCTCGACCAGCCTGCGCAGGCGATCGCTGAGGATGTTGCGGGCGGCGCCCAGGCTGCGCTGGAAGTCGCCGAAGCGGCTGACGCCGTCGAAGGCATCGCGGATCACCAGCAGTGCCCAGCGATCACCGAGCAGGTCGGCGCTGCGGGCAACGGGGCAGGGGCTGTCTGCGTGCATGGCGGTCTCCGTCCTATGTGGTTGCAGTTTAAAACCAAAGTAGCTAGCCTGCATCTGGTTTCAATATGAAACCAGATGACGAATGCCATGCCGATTCCACGCCCCCTGCTGGTGCTGCTTGCGGTTGCCGCCGGCGCCAGCGTTGCCAACGTCTATTACGCGCAGCCGCTGCTGGATCAGCTTGCACACGCCTTCGCGCTGGAGCGGGCGGTTGCCGGCGCGGTGCTGGCCGCGACCCAGGCCGGCAGCGTGCTGGCATTGCTCGGGTTGCTGCCGCTGGCTGATCGCGGTGACCGGCGGCACCTGCTGCGGCTGCAGCTGGCGGCACTGGTCGCGGCCCTGCTGTGGCTGGCAGCGGCACGCACGGCCGGTTGGCTGTTGTCGGGCCTGCTGCTGGCCGGGCTGTTGGGCACCGCGCTGACCCAAGGCTTGATCGCCTACACGGCAGCGATGGCTCCGGCCGCGCAGCGCGGGCGCGTGGTGGGGGTGGTGCAGGGCGGGGTGTTCATCGGGTTGCTGCTGGCGCGCGTGCTGTCCGGCACGGTGGCGGCCATTGCCGGCTGGCAAGCAGTCTATCTGCTGTCGGCAGCGCTGATGGCGACCCTGGCCGCACTGCTGTGGCGGCGCCTGCCGGCGGTGCCGATACCCGTGGTGCCGCCGCGTTGGCGCGACCTGATCGGCTCGATGCTGGGCATGCTGCGCCGGGATCGAACGCTGCGCGAGCGCGGTCCACTGGCGTTGCTGCTGTATGCCGGACTCAACGTGTTCTGGGCGGCGGCCCCCTTGCCGCTGTCGGCCCCACCGCTGCAGTGGTCCACTGCGGCCATCGGTGCGCTCGGCCTGGCTGGGGTGGCAGGTGCATTGATGGCGTCGCGGGTCGGGCACTGGATGGACCGCGGTTTTGCCGATCGGGTCAGTCTTGGCGCGCTGCTGTTGATGCTGGTCGCGTGGTGGCCGCTGCTGGGCCTACCGCAGTCGCTGTCGTTGCTGCTGCTGGGCGTGATCGTGCTCGATCTGGGTGGGCAGGCGCTGCATGTCTCGAACCAGGCGCTGCTGCTGCGCGCGCCGGGCGAGCAGCATGGACGCCTGGTGGCGCTTTACATGCTCTTCTATGCGGTGGGTAGTGGTGCCGGTGCGGCTGCCGGGCCCTGGGTGCACGCCCGGCACGGCTGGCCTGCCGTGTGCCTGCTGGGCGTCGGCATCGCGCTGCTGGCGCTGCTGTGGTGGGCGGCGTGGCGGAGGCGGGCGGTGAAAGCAGCGGCTGGCGCGCGAATCGGTAGAGTCGACTGTTAGTCGACTGCTCCTCGTTCCGACGGCGAAAAGCTCCGCGCTGCGCGCGGTAGTCGACTAACAATCGACTCTACGCGCCACCGGGATTTTTCATTTCCGCCAGTTCAGCGCTGCAACGCGCGCCGCCCCGGCGCTTCCTGCAGGTCGGCGCTGGCCACCACCACGCGGTTGCGGCCGCTGCGCTTGGCCTCGTACATCGCCGCGTCGGCACGTGCCATCAAGCGTTCGTAGTCCGGGTGGCCATCATGGCCAGCCACGCCGATGCTGGCAGTCAGCGACAGAGCCTGGCCGTTGGCCAGTGCCACTGGCGACTGCGCGATCTGCCGGCGCAGGCTCTCGGCGATCACCGTGGCCTGTGACTCACTGGCGGCAACCAGCACCACCACGAACTCCTCGCCGCCGTAGCGAAACAGGTAGTCGCTGCCGCGGGTCAGCTGGCCGAGCAGGCCGGCCACGTGCTGCAACGCGCGGTCGCCGGCATCGTGGCCGTGGCCGTCGTTGATCGCCTTGAAGTGATCCAGGTCGAGCAGCAGCAGCGAGAACGGCGTGCGGTTGCGCGTGGCCAGCTCGATCTCCCTGCGCAGCACGGTAGGCAGGAAGCGGCGGTTGAGCAGGTTGGTCAGGGCATCGCTGCCGGCATCCAGTTCACCGATGCGTTCGAACAACAGCGTCATCAGGGTACGGATGGCGGCCAGGTCCTCGCGAATGGCCGGCAGCACCGCCAGTCGTTGCGCCGGGGTGTCATGGTTTGCCCGCTGCAGGTTGCCGTCGATGCGGGCCATCAGTTGGCCGACCTGCTGGGTTTCGCTGCTCTCGCCGAAGCTGGGGATGCCCTTGTGGGTGAACCACAGGCCGAATTCCGAGGTCGCCAGGCTGGCGCTTTCGCTGGCCTGCACGTGGCCGGCGAGTGCGTAGAGCAGGGCGTTCTCCCAGTCCAGCAGCAGTGCACGCTGGCGCTCGCGTTCAGTACCGACATTCTGCACCAGCGAGAACAACCGGTAGGCAGCATCGGCGCGGGTGGAACGCTCACGTGCATGGGTGTAGGCCAGGGTCATGCCTTCCATGGCGATGTCCATGATCGCGCTGAGGCAGTCGATGGCGGCGAACGCGGTGGCGCTGTCGGGCGCGTCGTCGCGCAGGCGCACGAACAGCTCGTGCTTGAGTACGCGCGCGCCGCGGGTGACCAGGTCGACCGGAATGCCGACCCGGGCATGCACATCGCCGATCACCCGTTGCGAGGCAACGGTGGCGGCAATGCCGTCGGCATCGGTGGTCAGCAGCTGCACCAGCCAGCGCTGCATGGCCGGTTGCAGGCGTTGCTTGACCTGATCGTGGGACAGGAAGCGGCGTGCACGCCCGTCCTGCAACAGCACTTCGTAGAAGCGTTGGGCCAGCGCCGGCGGGGCATCGGTTGCGGCGGCGTGCAGCAGCGCGGTGGCGGCAGGGCCGGCCTGTTGCAGGCAGTGCTGCCAGGCCTCGGCCAGCGGCTGGCTGGCATCGTCCAGTTGGGGTGGTTCCACGTCGATCTCTGACTGCGTACGGCAAACCACGGGTATCGGCCGCGGTGGCGTGCGGTTGATGGTGGGCAAGCCGGCCAGTTTAAGCGCGATGCAGGGTCGTCCGGCACGCAGGCCACATCACGCCTGCGGTAGCAATGAGCGAACGCATTTGAGAATCACTCGCATTGATGGGAGAATGCGCGCACGGATCGGGCCGCAGGCGACTGCAGCGACGCTCCGCCTCCGCCTCGTCGTTGCCTCAAGCCCTTTGCCAGAGGCCCCGTTGCCCTGCCAGAAGGTCCAGATCATGTCTCCTGCCGTTGTCCTCTCGCCGCGCCCGCTGGCGCTCGCCGTTGCCGCCCTGCTGGCGGGCAGCGCCCTGACCGCCCAGGCTGAAGCCGACGCCACCGATATCGACACGGTGCACGTCACC
Source organism: Stenotrophomonas maltophilia group sp. msm4 (assembly GCF_032025605.1). NCBI lineage: Bacteria > Pseudomonadati > Pseudomonadota > Gammaproteobacteria > Lysobacterales > Lysobacteraceae > Stenotrophomonas > Stenotrophomonas maltophilia group sp. msm4. The sequence goes on from NZ_JAVSKK010000001.1 coordinate 267,981, forward strand.
GCCTCGCAGATTGCCCGCCAGGCGTTGGGTACCTCGACCATCACCGCCGAGGACATCGCCAGGCGCCCACCGGCCAACGACATCGCCGAACTGCTGCGCACCATGCCGGGCGTCAACCTCACCGGCAACAGCGCCTCGGGCCAGTACGGCAACAACCGCCAGATCGACCTGCGCGGCATGGGCCCGGAAAACACCCTGATCCTGGTCGACGGCAAGCGCATCGGTGCGCGCGATGCCGTGCGCATGGGCCGCAGTGGCGAGCGCAACACGCGCGGCGACACCAACTGGGTGCCGGCGGAGATGATCGAGCGCATCGAAGTGCTGCGCGGACCGGCGGCGGCACGCTATGGCTCCGGTGCTTCCGGTGGCGTGGTCAACATCATCACCAAGCGCCCGACCGGCGACCTGACCGGTGCGGTCGACCTGTACGGGCTGGTGCCCGAACACAGCGCCGAAGGTGGCAGCGAGCGCGTCGGCCTGCAGCTGAGTGGGCCGATGACCGACACGCTGTCGTTCCGCCTGTACGGCAACCTCAACAAGACCGACGCCGATTCACTCGATCTCAACCGCCAGTACGCCGCCCAGCCGAACGCAGTGCCACCGGCTGGCCGCGAGGGCGTCAAGAACCGCGACATCAACGCGCTGCTGCGCTGGGACGTGACCGCCGACCAGGTGGTCGAGTTCGAGGCCGGCACCAGCCGCCAGGGCAACATCTATGCCGGCGACCGCGCGGTCAGCACCACGGGTACTTCGACCGGCATCGATCTGGCTGCGCTGGCCGACGGCAAGGCGGAAACCAACCGCATGTACCGCAACACCGGCGCGGTCACCCATCGTGGCCGTTGGGGCGATGTGACCTCGCGGGTGACCGCGGCGGTGGAGGCGGTGAACAACTCACGCATCAATGAAGGCCTGGCCGGTGGCCCGGAGGGCAGCTTCAACGGCACCGACTGGTCGACCTCGCGCCTGCGCAACTACCAGCTGGATGGCGAAGTGAGCTTCCCGACCACGCTGGGCGGCGCCGAGAACATCTGGACGTTGGGCTTTGAATACCTGGACAGCCGGCTGACCGACCCTTATTCGATGAGCCAGTCCAGCAGCAGCGGCGGTGGCATCCCGGGGCTGTCGGCCGATCGTGCGCGCGGCAAGGCCGATGCGCAGACCACGGCGGTGTTCGTGGAAGACAACATCTACCTGGGTGAGCGCTGGATCGTTACCCCGGGCCTGCGCTTTGACCACCACAGCCAGTTCGGCAACAACACCAGCCCCAGCCTCAATGCGCAGTTCCGCATCAACAGCGACTGGGTGGTGAAGGGCGGCATCGCCCGCGCGTTCAAGGCGCCGAACCTGTACCAGTCGAATCCGGACTATCTGTACTACACCCGTGGCAACGGCTGCCCGAATGCGCTGCCGAGCCTGGGCGCCGGTTGCTACATGCGCGGCAACGCAGACCTGAAGGCGGAAACCAGCCTGAACAAGGAACTGGGCATCGAGTGGGCACCGCAGAGCGGCTGGCAGGCGTCGTTGACCTACTTCCACAACGATTACAAGGACAAGATCCAGGCCGGCTACACCCAGATCGGGCTGACCGCCGACACCAAGGGCCGCATCTTCCGCTGGGAGAACGCGCCGAAGGCGATCGTGCAGGGGCTGGAAGGCAACCTGGTCATTCCGCTGCTGGGCGAGCAGGGCAACCGCCTGAAGTGGAGCAACAACTTCACCTACATGGTGGAAAACGAGAACAAGACCACGCACCAGCCGTTGTCGGTGATCCCGAAGTACACGATCAACACCATGCTGGACTGGCAGGCCACCGACAGGCTGTCCGTGCTGCTGACCGGCACCTTCTACGGCAAGCAGGAACCGGCCACGACCAACATCAACAACGACCCGCGCTGCACCGGCAGCTGCGATGCATCGATCGCGCTGCAGGATCGTGGCGCGTACAACATCTGGGGCGTGAGCGCGCGCTACAAGGTGACCGAGACGGTTAGCTTCGGCTTCGGCGTGAACAACCTGGCCGACAAGCGCCTGTTCCGCGAGGCCAACAGCAGTGATGCCGGGGCGGCGACCTACAACGAGCCGGGCCGCGCGTACTGGGCCAGCCTGCGCTTCGGCTTCTGACCGCAGGCCGGCGTCGATCTGCAGCCCTCGCCGGGCCATGCCCGACGAGGGCTCGTGTGGCCTGCAATGTTATAAACATCGTAATAGTCTCCTCCGCCGGCACCGCGTAGCCTGCACCGCATCGCAAAGGAGCTGTTGCCATGGGCCACGACCACGATCACCTGCCATCCCAGATCCGCCACGAGAAGCCCTTGTGGTGGGCACTCGGCCTGACCACCACCTTCCTCGTCGTCGAAGTGGTGGGCGCGTTCTGGACCAACAGCCTGGCGCTGTTGTCCGACGCCGCACACATGGCCACCGATGCGCTGGCGCTGATGATCGCGCTGGTCGCGGTACGGTTGAGCCGGCGCCCGCCGGATGCGCGCCGCACCTACGGCTATGCACGGCTGGAAGCGTTGGGCGCGATGATCAACGGTGCCATGCTGTTCGTGGTCGCCGCCTACATCCTGTGGGAGGCGGTCGGCCGCTTCCGCCAGCCGCAGGAGATCGCCTCCTCCGGCATGCTGGTGATCGCGGCTGCGGGCCTGGTCATCAACCTGATCTCGATGCGCCTGCTGCAGGCGGGCAGTGGCGAGAGCCTCAACGTGAAGGGCGCCTACCTGGAAGTGTGGGCCGACATGCTCGGCTCGGTGGCAGTGATTGCGGGCGCATTGTTGATCAAGTGGACCGGATGGAAACCGATCGACCCGATCCTGGCCGTGCTGATCGGCCTGTGGGTGCTGCCGCGTACCTACGTACTGATGCGTGAGGCGATCAACGTACTGCTGGAAGGCGTGCCCAAGGGCATGGACGTGGACAGGGTGCGCGACAGCCTGTCCGGCCACGCCGCAGTCCTGGACGTGCATGACCTGCACGTGTGGGCGCTGGCTTCCAGCACCCCGGCGCTGACCGCGCACATCGTGATGCGCGAGGGCACCGATGCCGATGCGCTGCGCCGTGAGCTGGGCGGACGCCTGCATGATGACTTCGGTATCGAGCACGTGACACTGCAGATCGAAGCGGACCACTGCGGCGAAGCCTGTGGCGGGCCGGCGCCGGCCAAGGGCGGCGGACACGAGGGCCATGAGGGCCACGACCACGGCGAGGACGCGCAGGGCCATCGTGGCCATGTGCATCGTTGATCGAAGATGACGCGCGCGCCGGGAGACGCCCGGCGCAGCTATTCGTCCCGCCGCGAGGCCAGCCGATCCGCCAGCCGGGTTGGCTCCGGCAGCCGATAGCCACGCAGGGTGTGCTGCACCCAGCCCAGCGCGGTATCGGCACTGACCCGATGGCCACCGGCCACGAACAGCGGCTTGCAGCGCACCTTGCTGCGCAGCACCCAGCCCAGTTGCTCGTCGCCATCCAGCAGCGGTGTATGCGCACCAGCTTCGGCCCCCGGTTCGACGAACCTTCCCACCAGTTTCGATTTCGCCACGCCGATGCTCGGCAGATCGGTGACCACGCCCAGATGCGCGGCGACGCCCAGCCGGCGTGGATGGCTGATGCCGTGGCCATCGACGAACACCAGGTCCGGCGTTCGTGGCAGCAGTGCCAGTGCGGCCAGCAGTGCCGGCAGCTCGCGGAAGCTGAGCAGGCCCGGGATATAGGGCATGAGTGTAGGAATCCGCGCGATCTCCTGCGCCACGGGCTGCAGCGTCCTTGCATCCAGCAGCACCGCCGCGGCGCGGGTAATGGCACCGTTGTCCTCGAATCCGACATCCAGCCCGGCCAGCCAGCGCACCTTGCGTGGCAGGCGGTCCTGGCGTTCCACGCGGCCGGCCAGCTGCAGCTGTTGCGCTCGAGCGGCGGTGACGCTGCCTTCCCAGCGCCCGGGGTCGATCACCGTATTCATTGGCTGCAGCATCGCATGCGTGGCGCCACGGCACGGTGAGCGGCCGCCGGGGCTACAATGGCGGCCTGCCTTTCCTCGCGTTGGAGACCCTGCAGTGACCCGTAGACTCGTACTGTTGCGCCATGGCCAGAGCCAGTGGAACCTGGACAACCGCTTCACCGGCTGGGTCGATGTCGACCTGACCGAGCAGGGGCGCCGGGAAGCGGCCGCCGCCGGCCGCCTGATGCGCGAGGAAGGCCTGCAGTTCGACGTCGCCCATACCTCCGTGCTGAAGCGCGCCATCCACACCCTGCAGGGTGCGCTGGCCGAGCTGGAGCAGGACTGGCTGCCGGTGAACAAGTCCTGGCGCCTCAACGAGCGCCACTACGGCGGCCTGCAGGGCCTGGACAAGGCCGAGACCGCTGCCAAGCACGGCGAAGAGCAGGTCAAGGTGTGGCGTCGTTCGTACGACATCCCGCCGCCGCCGATGGACCTGGAAGATCCGGGCCACCCGATCCATGACCGCCGTTACGCCGGCCTGGACCGCAACGCGCTGCCGGGCACCGAATCGCTGGCCACCACCCTGGACCGCGTGCTGCCGTACTGGCACGACGCCATCGCGCCGCAGCTGAAGGACGGCAAGACCGTGCTGGTCACCGCCCACGGCAACTCGCTGCGTGCGTTGTACAAGTACCTCAACAACGTCTCGCGCGAGGAAATCCTCGAGCTGAACATCCCGACCGGCATCCCGCTGCTGTTCGAACTGAACGATGACCTGACCGTGCAGTCGTTCCGCTACCTGGGCGACCCGGAAGCGGCGCGCAAGGCCGCCGAAGCCGTAGCCAACCAGGGCAAGGCGAAATAAGAAACAGAAGGCCGGCGCAAGCCGGCCCTTCTTTTTGTAGAGCCGAGCCCACGCTCGGCTGCTTTGGGCCTTTGCCGCAGGAAGCATGAACCCGGAACGGAGAGCAGTCGAGCATGGCTCGACTCTACAGAAGGACGCTCTGTGACCTTTGGCCGGTCCCCAACCTCACGCCCCCGGCTACCCTGTGAAATTACCCGCAGGAGAGCCTCATGAACGTCCGCAACCTGGTCCCGCTGGGCCTGACCATCGCCATCGCTGCCTCGCTGGCCGCCTGTGGCAAGAACGAAACCGCGCCGGCGGCCAGTGCCGACGCCAAGCCGGCCTTCGACCTGTCGCAGATCAAGACGCCGCTGATCTCGCTCAACAGCGCCGACCTCGATCCGGCCATTTCGGCCTGTACCGACCTCAATGGCTTCGTCAACAGCAAGTGGCTGAAGGCCAACCCGGTGCCGGGCGACCAGACCACCTGGGGCAGCTTCGAGATCCTGCGCGAGCGCTCGCTGGAAGTGCAGCACGCGCTGGTGCAGCAGGCCGCCGCCAGCCAGGCCAAGGCCGGCTCGGTGGAAGCCAAGATCGGTGACATCTGGAAGACCGGCAACGACGAGGCCAAGATCGAAGCCGCCGGCCTGGCGCCGCTGCAGCCGCAGCTGGACAAGATCACCGCGCTGAACGACACCGCCGCCATCACCCAGTACCTGCGCGACAGCCAGGCCGAAGGCAAGGGCGTGTTGTTCTCGCTGTTCGCCAATGCCGACTACAAGGATTCGGCCAACGTCATCGCCTATGTCGGCCAGGGCGGCCTGGGCCTGCCGGAGAAGGGCTATTACTTCGACGATGCGCAGGCCAAGATCCGCGACGCCTACGTGGCCTACATCGCACAGGTGCTGACCCTGTCCGGTGTGGACGCGGCGCAGGCCGCCGAGCAGGCCAAGGCCGTGATGGCCTTCGAAACCCGCCTGGCCAAGGCCTCGATGTCGCGCATCGAAATGCGTGACCCGGCCAAGCGCTACAACCCGCTCAGCGCCGCCGACGCCGACAGGCTGACCCCGAACTTCAGCTGGACCGCGCTGTTCGACACCCTGAAGGTACCGGCCGCGCAGAAGTTCTCGCTGGCGCAGCCGGGCTTCTTCGGTGAAATGGACAAGATGCTGGCCGATGTGCCCGCCAGCACCTGGCAGGCCTACCTGCGCTTCCACACCATCGATGATGCCGCGCCGTACCTGAGCAGCCAGTTCGAGAAGGCCAACTTCGATTTCTACGGCACCACCCTGCGTGGCCAGAAGGAAATGCAGCCGCGCTGGAAGCGCGTGCTGGAGTCGGTCAATGGTGGCATGGGTGAAGCCCTGGGCCAGCTGTACGTCGACGCCGTGTTCCCGGCCGAGTCGAAGGTGGCCATGCAGCACCTGGTGGAGAACCTGTCGCAGGCGCTGAAGGCGCGCCTGGAGCAGCTGCCGTGGATGGGCGAGGAAACGAAGAAGAAGGCACTGGAAAAATGGGCCAGCTTCACCCCGAAGATCGGCTACCCGGACAAGTGGCGTGACTGGTCGGGCCTGCAGACCAACGGCGACAGCTACCTGGGCAACATGCAGGCAGCACGCGCGTTCAACTACCGCTACATGCTGGACAAGATCGGCAAGCCGGTGGACAAGATCGAGTGGGGCATGACCCCGCAGACCGTCAATGCGTACTACAACGCCACCAAGAACGAGATCGTATTCCCAGCGGCGATCCTGCAGGCGCCGTTCTTCGACGCCAAGGCCGATCCGGCGCTGAACTACGGCGGCATCGGTGCGGTCATCGGCCACGAAATGATGCACGGCTACGACGACTCGGGCAGCCAGTTCGCCGCCAACGGCAACTTCGACAACTGGTGGACGGACGCCGACCGCAAGGCCTTCACCGAACGTACCGACCAGCTGGTCGCCCAGTTCGACGGCTACGAGTCGGTGCCGGGCGTGTTCGTGAAGGGCAAGCTGACCCTGGGCGAGAACATCGGCGACCTGGGCGGCCTGACCGTGGCCTATGACGCGCTGCAGATGGCGCTGAAGGAAGACCCGAAGGCGAACGTCGAGGTTGACGGCCACAGCCAGGACCAGCGTTTCTTCATGAACTGGGCCACCGTGTGGCGCCGCAACTTCACCGATGGTGAGCTGCGCGTGCGCCTGAACACCGATCCGCACGCGCCGGCCAACTTCCGTGCCAACGGTGCGCCGTCGAACATGCCCTCGTTCGCCGCTGCATTCCAGTGCAAGGCGGGTGATGCGATGGTGCGCGCCGACGACAAGCGTGTGGTGATCTGGTGATCGATTACCCGTGATGCGAGAAGCGGAAAGGCCCGGCGAACGCCGGGCCTTTCGTTTGCCCGGCCGATCTCAGGCCAGCGCCGGTTCCCGCTCCAGCATGCGATGGAAGCGTTGCAGCACGTACGGATCCACCAGCCCGCCGGCCTGCTCGTCGATGATCCGCAATGCGGCCTCATGCTCCATCGCGTCGCGATACGGGCGCACGCTGGTCATCGCATCGTAGGCATCGGCGATGGTGACGATGCGCGCACCCAGCGGGATGGATTCGCCGCGCAGCCCATCGGGGTAGCCGCTGCCATCGAAGGCCTCGTGATGGGCGCGGATCAGCCGCGCCACCGGCAAGGCGTCGCTGCGGCCGGTGGCCAGGAAGATGTGTTCGCCGCGTACCGGATGCTCGCGCATGATCGCGCGCTCCTCGTCGGTATGCCGGCGGGGTGCCAGCAGCACGTCATCGGGTATGCCGATCTTGCCGATGTCATGGAAGCGCGCGGCCAGGCCGATCTGCGCACGAGCCTCATCATCAAGATCGCAGTGCGTGGCCAGGCGCTGCGCGAGCAGGCCAACGCGGTCGCAGTGGTGGCGGGTGTAGGCGTCGCGCATCTGCAGCGACATCGAGAGGGCATCGATCAGGCAGGCCTGCGCGTGCAGCAGGTCGGGGGCGGGTACGGCGTCAGGGAACATGGTCATCCGCCCGCACCGGGTGGGGACCGGTGCGGGGTGTTCGGGGGGCGATCAACCCGGGGCAAGTGTGGTCAGAAGGGCGCGGGCCGCATTGAAGCGGTCTTCCGGCAACGGCAGCGGGTGCTTGATGCGCAGCTTGTCGGGCCCTTCCATGGCATAGAGGTTCGGTTGTTTCTGGATCAGCTGGATCACCGCCATCGGATCGATGTTCGGCTTGGACTCGAACACGATGCGGCCGCCGTTCTCGCCCAGGTCGAGCTTGCGGATGCCCAGCGTATTGGCTTTCAGCTTCAGCTCGGCGATGGCGAACAGGTGCTTGGCTGCATCCGGCAGCAGGCCGAAGCGGTCGATCATCTCCACCTGCAGTTCGCGCAGTGCATCGCTGTCGCGCGCGCTTGAAATGCGCTTGTACAGGGTCAGGCGGGTGTGCACGTCCGGCAGGTAGTCTTCCGGGATCAGTGCCGGCACATGCAGCTCGACCTCGGCGCCGCGCACTTCCTCACCGGCATCCAGGTCGGGCAGCTTGCCCTGCTTGATGCTGCGTACCGCGCGTTCCAGCAGCTCCGTATACAGGCTGAAGCCGACCTCGGCCATCTGCCCGCTCTGGTCCTCGCCAAGCAGTTCACCGGCGCCGCGGATTTCCAGATCGTGCGTGGCCAGGGTGAAGCCGGCGCCCAGCTCGTCCATCGAGGCGATCGCTTCCAGGCGCTTCTCGGCGTCGGGGGTGATCGCGCGACGGTCGGGGGTGATCAGGTAGGCGTAGGCACGGTGGTGCGAACGGCCCACGCGGCCACGCAGCTGGTGCAGCTGGGCCAGGCCGAAGCGGTCGGCACGGTTGATGATGATGGTGTTGGCGTTGGGGATGTCGATGCCCGATTCGATGATCGTGGTCGACAGCAGCACGTTGAAACGCTGCTTCTGGAAATCCAGCATCACCTTTTCCAGTTCGCGCTCGGGCATCTGCCCGTGGGCGATGCCGATGCGTGCCTCCGGCACCAGCTCGGACAGCTCGCGCTGCATGCGGCCGATGCTCTCCACGTCGTTGTGCAGGAAGTACAGCTGGCCACCGCGCGCCAGTTCGCGCTGGAAGGCTTCGCGCAGCAGCGCGTTGTCCCACTGGGTGATGAACGTCTGCACCGCCAGCCGGTTCGGCGGTGGCGTGGCGATGATCGACAGGTCACGCAGGCCGGCCATGGCCATGTTCAAGGTGCGCGGGATCGGCGTGGCGGTCAGGGTCAGCAGGTGCACATTGGCGCGCAGCGCCTTCAGCGCCTCCTTCTGGCGCACGCCGAATCGCTGCTCCTCGTCGACGATGACCATGCCCAGGTCCTTGAACTTCACGTCCGGCTGCAGCAGGCGATGGGTGCCGACGATGACGTCGATGGTGCCAGCGGCCACCTTCTCCAGTTCGGCCTTGATTTCCTTGCTGGTCTTGAAGCGCGACAGCACTTCGACCTTCAGCGGGTAATCGGCGAAACGGTCGCGGAAGTTGCGGTAATGCTGCTCGGCCAGCAGCGTGGTCGGCACCAGCACCGCCACCTGCTTGCCGGCACTGGCCGCAGCAAATGCAGCGCGCACCGCCACCTCGGTCTTGCCGAAGCCGACGTCGCCGCAGACCACGCGGTCCATCGGCTGGCTGCTGGCCAGGTCGCGCAGGGTGGCATCGATCGCGGCCAGCTGGTCGGGGGTTTCCTCGAACGGGAAACCGGCGGCGAACGGCTCGTACATCGCGCGGTCCACCTGCAGTGCCAGGCCGGCACGCGCCTGGCGGCGGGCCTGGATCTCCAGCAGTTCGGCGGCCACATCGCGCACCTTCTCGGCGGCCTTGCGCTTGGCCTTGCTCCACTGCTCGCCACCGAGCGAATGCAGCGGTGCGGTTTCCGCCGAAGCACCGGAGTAGCGGCTGATCAGGTGCAGCTGGGCGACCGGTACATACAGGCGGTCGCCCTTGGCATATTCGATCTCGAGGAACTCGCCCGGCATGCCGCCGACGTCCATCGCGATCAGGCCACGGTAGCGGCCGACGCCATGGTCCTCGTGCACGATCGGCGCACCCTCGGTCAGCTCGCCGAGGTCGCGGATGATCGCCTCCGGCTCGCGACCGGCACGGCGCGTGCGGCGGGTGCTGCCGGCGCGCTCGGGGAACAGCTGGCGCTCGGTCAGCACCGCGATGCGCGGATCGTCCAGCGCGAAGCCATCTTCCAGCGGCGCCACCGCGATCGCGAAGCGCGCATCGCTAGCGAGGAAACCGGGCAGGTCGGCCACCACCGGCGGCTTCAGCTCGGCGGCCTGCAGCACTTCCAGCAGTGCCTCGCGGCGGCCGGGCGAATCGGCGGCGATCAGTACCCGGCCCGGATAATGGCCGAGGAAGGATTTCAGCGCATCGCCGGCGGGGGCTTCGCGTGCGGCCACCGGCAGCGGGGGCAGCGGCTGGTCGCCCAGCGCGTGCGCGTCGGCGATGCGTGCGTGGTCGGCGGCCCATACCTCGATGCGCGGGGCATCATTCAGGCGCTCGCGCAGCAGCTCCGGCGACAGGTACAGCGCCGACGGCGGCAGCAGCGGCCGTTCCACATCGTGGCGGCGCTGCTCATAACGCTCGCCGGTCTGCGCCCAGAACGCCTCGGCGGCTTCGCCGGCACCGGCACAGACCACCGGCAGGCTGCCGCTGGGCAGGTAGTCGAACAGGGTTGCGGTGCGCTCGAAGAACAGCGGCAGGTAGTACTCGACGCCGGCCGGCGCCAGCCCGGATTTCAGATCCTGGTACAGCGCGCTGCGCCGGGTATCGACATCGAAGCGCTCGCGCAGCGTGGCCAGCACGCGGGCGATGCTGGCCTCGTCCATGGGCACTTCGCGGCCCGGCAGCATGTGCACGGCCTCGACCCTGTCCAGCGAACGCTGGCTTTCCGGATCGAAGGCACGGATCGAATCGATGTCCTCGTCCAGCAGTTCCACCCGCAGCGGCTCGTCGGCGCCCATCGGGAACACGTCGAGCAGGCCGCCGCGCACGGCGAAGTCACCCGGGTCCATCACCTGCGGCACGTTGCGGTAGCCGGCGCTTTCCAGGCGGCGCTTCTCGGCTTCCAGATCCAGGCGCTGGCCGACCTTCAGGTCGAAGCTGCCACCAATGACGTAGCTGCGCGGGGCCAGCTGCTGCAGCAGGGTCTGCACCGGCACGATCACCAGGCCACGCTTCAGCGTGGGCAGGCGGTGCAGGGCAGCCAGGCGCTGCGAGATGATGTCCGGATGCGGGCTGAAGCGGTCGTAGGGCAGGGTTTCCCAGTCCGGGAATGCGACCACCGGCAGGGCCGGGTCGCCACCGAGCAGGGTCTGCAGGTCGGCTTCGAGCTGGTTGGCGCCGTGGTTGTCACGGGCGATCACCAGCAGCGGAGCGTCGTGCACGCGCGCTGCCTGGGCCAGGTACCAGGCCAGTGCGGTGGGCGAGGCGGGGGCGCGCCACCAGGCGCGGAGCTGGCCGGCGCGCGGTAGCGGCGGGGCGGGGTATGAGGTACGCGACATGGACCCCGGATTTTAGCAGAAGCCCGATCCGGCTCCTGTGCGTCGTGCCGGCCGGTTGCCGGCAGCCTCATGTGCCGTTGGCGGAGCGGAATGCCGGCCAGCGGCTGGCACTACCGGGAGACGTGGCCGGGCAGGACCCGGCGCATCCGTCAGTTGTCCAGCTCCAGCACCATCCGGACCAGGCCTTCGGCGCCGGTCGGGTGCGGTACCGGCTTGAAGCCCAGCGACGCGGCCAGCTGCTTCATCGGTTCGTTCTCGGCGGCAACGTCGCCGTACAGGCGGTCCAGGTACTTGCCACGGCCCCACTTCACCAGCTTGCGCATCAGCTGCCGTCCCAGGCCTTGCCCGATCAGGAAGCGGCTGATCAGGATCGCGTACTCGGCTTCACGGGTGCCGGGGATGATCGAGGCCCGGGCGACCGCGCCGACCACCGCTTCGCCAGCGGGCAGGGACTCGGCTGCGACCAGGGTGATCTCGGTCTTGGGGTTGGGGTGGGTCAGGCGCTGGGTGGTTTCCGGCGACAGCTCGGTCACCGCCTGCAGGAAACGATCACGGATTTCTTCTGGCCCGAACAGGCTGAATGCCGCTTGCAGCGGTGCGCCATCTTCCGGGCGGATGGGGCGGATCAGCAGCTCGTGGCCGCTGGGAGCCTTGAAGATCTCATGCCAGGGCGGCATGCGGTTGCGAGTGGCCATACCGGGTGATTCCTTGGTGGTCCATCGATTGTGGCATCACCGGGGCTGCGTTCCGTGAACGAAAGGCTCACGGCGGTACAGCCTCGTGAAGGCCGTTATTCGGGGGCTTTGAGCCAGTCCAGGCGGGTGCTGGCCCCGGGTTCGCCCAGGTGCTGGCGCAGCGCCGGCAGGGCCGGACCGACCACGCGGTCGAACTGCCACGGCGGGTTGAGCAGCAGCATGCCGCTGCCGTTGAGGCGCAGCGGCGAGTCGTCCGGGCGCACCAGGAACTCGATCGTCATCGCCGATTTCACCGGCAGGGCGGTGGCCTTGCGCAGGAAGTGCAGGATGGTGCGGCGCTGCTTGATCGGGAACCAGACCGCACAGGTGGCCTGCGGCCAGCGTGCCAGGGTCTCGGCCAGGGCGGCCAGGATGTTCTGGTATTCGGCGTCCTGGGCCTCGTACGGCGGGTCGATCAGGACCAGGCCACGGCCGATCTTGCTGCCGTTGAACTTCGGCGGCAGCAGCGAACGCAGCAGGGCATAGCCATCGCCGGGGCGCACATCGACGCGGCTGTCATGGGCGAACAGGGCCTTCAGCGTGGCCGTTTCGGCTTCCTGCAGCTCACAGACCGCCATGCGGTCCTGCGCACGCATGGCCTGTGCGCTCAGCAGCGGCGAGCCCGGGTAGTTGGTCAACGCGCCCACCGGATTGTCGGCCTGCACCGCCTTCAGGTAGCGCTCGACCACCTCCGGCAGCTTGGGCTGGGCCATCAGCCGCATGATCCCGGACTCGGCCTCCAGGGTCTTGCGGCTCTCTTCGCTGGCCAGCAGGTAGCGGCCGGCACCGCCGTGGGTGTCGAGCACGAAGAACGGGCTGTCCTTGCGCTTGAAGCTGTCGATCAGGGCCAGCTGCACGATGTGCTTGAGCACATCGGCGTGGTTGCCGGCATGGAAGGCGTGGCGATAGTTCATGGGCGGCAGTGTACGGGGCGGCGGCCGCAGCGGCTATGCTGCGCGCCATGACAGCTCCTGTTGCCCATGTCCTGGTCGTCGAGGACGAAGCCGCCATCGCCGAAACCGTGCTTTATGCGCTTCGCAGCGAGGGCTATGCCGCCAGCCACTGCCTGCTCGGTGGCGAGGCCCTGAAGCGCCTGCAGGCCGGGGATATCGACGTGGTGGTGCTGGACGTGGGCCTGCCCGACCTGGGCGGTTTCGAGGTGTGCCGGCGGCTGCGCGCGCAGCCCGGGCCGGCGGCCCAGCTGCCGGTGATCTTCCTGACCGCCCGCAACGATGAAGTGGACCGCGTGCTGGGCCTGGAACTGGGCGCCGACGATTACATGACCAAGCCGTTCTCGCCGCGTGAGCTGGTGGCGCGGGTGCGTGCGCGCCTGCGTCGCGCCGCACCGGTCGCGGCAGCCCCCGGCGCCGATGCGGGCTGGCAGGAACATGGCGCCTTCGCCATCGACCGCGAAGGCCGGCGCATCCGCTTCCGCGGCCACGCGCTGGACCTGACCCGCTACGAGTACGCGTTGCTGGAGGCGCTGCTGCAGCGGCCGGGCGCCATTCTCAGTCGTGCCCAGTTGATGGATCGGGGCTGGGACAGCAGCGCCGACAGTGCCGACCGCACCGTCGACACCCATGTAAAGACGTTGCGCGCCAAGCTGCGCGCAGCCGGTGCCAGCGACGACCCGATCCGCACCCACCGTGGCCTCGGCTACGCGCTGGAGGTCTAGCCGATGCGCCTGGTCCTGAAGCTGTTCCTCGGCTTCTTCCTGATCACCGGCATCGCCGCGTTCTTCGTGATGCGCGTGTTCGTCAACGAAGTGAAGCCGGGTGTGCGCCAGGCGATGGAATCGACCCTGGTCGATGCCGCCAACGTGCTGGCCGAGATGGCGGCGGCCGATGTCAAGGACGGCACCATCCGCAGCGGCAGCTTCACCCGCAACCTGGCCAAGGCGCGGCAGCGTGACCTGAAGGCGATGGTCTGGCGCTTTCCCAAGCGCTCACTGGACTACCGGGTGACCATCACCGATGCCAAGGGCATCGTCATTTACGACTCGCTGGGCCGCGACCTGGGGCGTGACAATTCGCGCTGGAACGATGTCTACCGCACCCTGCGTGGCGAGTACGGTGCCCGCTCCAGCCCGGAAGTGCCAGGCGAAGAGGGCGATACGGTGATGCATGTGGCGGCGCCGGTATACGACCCGGCCGATGGCCGCACCCTGATCGGCGTGCTCAGCCTGGCCCAGCCCAACCGCAGCATCGATCCGTTCATTGCGGCCAGCCAGCGCGCCATCATCGAGCGCGGCGCCTGGCTGATCGGATTGTCGGCGCTGGTCGGCGTGCTGGTGACGATGTGGCTCACCACGGGCCTTGGCCAGCTCAGCCGCTATGCACGGGCGGTCAGCGCCGGCGAACCGGTGCCACCGCCGCGGCGGCGCCGCGACGAGATCGGCGACCTGGGCCAGGCCCTGGAAACGATGCGCCGCAAGCTGGAGGGCAAGGCCTACGTCGAGCAGTACGTCCAGTCGCTGACGCATGAAATGAAGAGTCCGTTGGCGGCGATCCGCGGTGCCGCCGAGCTGCTGCAGGAGCCGCTGCCGGAGGCCGACCGCGTGCATTTCGCACGCAGCATCGTCGATCAGCAGGAGCGGCTGACCGAGACGATCGACAAGCTGCTGGCGCTGGCCGAAGTGGAACAGCACGGCTGGCTGCAGACCCGCGATCCGATCGCGCTGCCAACCTTGCTGGCCGACGCAGCGGCGGCCGCGCAGGTGCGCGCGCAGGCGGCCGGCGTGCAGGTGCGCATCGGCAGCGTGCCCGACATGCGCGTGCAGGGTGATGCCTATCTGCTGCGGCAGGCGTTGCACAACCTGATCGACAACGCCATTGCCTTCTCACCGCCCGGCGCGGACATCGCGCTGCAGGCCGAGGTGGACGGGCCGGGCGTGCGCCTGCAGGTAGCGGATCGCGGTGCCGGCATTCCCGACTACGCGCGCGAACGGGTGTTCGAACGCTTCTATTCGCTGGCCCGCCCCGGCAGCGGTCGGCGCAGTTCCGGCCTGGGCCTGCCGTTCGTGCAGGAAGTGGCTCGCCTGCATGACGGACGCGCCAGCCTCGACGCCCGCGATGGCGGTGGCACGGTGGCAAGCCTGTGGCTGCCGTTGGGTGCAGCGGGCCAGCGCCCGCGCCGCTGACTTCACACTCGCTTCAAATTCGCCACAAACCCTGCTCACCGCAGCGGTCCATCCTGCAGCCCTCTCCAACGAGGATGGACCATGAAATCCCTGAAGATGCTGCTGCGGTTCGCCATTGTCGGCGGGCTGATCCTGTTGTTGCTGGTGCCGCTGATGATGATCCGCGGGGTGATCACCGAACGCAGCCAGTACCGCGACGAGGCCTTTGCGCGGGTGGCCGACAGCCGTGCCGGCACGCAGCAGCTGGTGGGCCCGGTGCGGGTGGTGCCGTGGGTGGAACGCAAGCAGGTTGAACTGGTTGACCCGCTGGGCGTCAAGAAGACCGAGGTGCAGGTCACCGAGGGGCACTGGCTGCAGATGCCGGCGTCGCTGGACGTGGGCGGTGAGATGCTGCCGAGCCAGCGCGAAGTCGGCCTGTTCAAGGTGCCGGTGTACAGCTGGAACGGCCAGATGAAGGCGAGCTTCGCCGCTGACGATTATCCGGTGAAGGCAGGGCGCACGTATGGCCAGCCGTATGTGGCGGTGGGAATTTCCGATGTGCGCGGCCTGGTCGGTACACCGAACCTGCGCGTGGATGGCAAGCAGCTGCGCCTGCTGCCGGGCGTCGGCGTGGCCAGCGAAGTCGGCCGTGGCCTGCATGCGCCGGTGGCCGGTTTCGCTGCGGATCAGGGCGGCACGCTGGCGGCCAGCACCGTTGAACTGGAGCTGCGCCTGGATGGCAGCCGCATGCTGTCGGTGGTGCCGGTAGGCGATGACACCCACATCGCGCTGCGTTCGAGCTGGCCGCATCCGTCGTTCAGCGGTGCGTTCCTGCCCAACGAGCGGCGCGTTGATGCACAGGGATTCGACGCGCGCTGGGCGGTGTCCTCGCTGGCCTCCGACGCACAGCGGCAGCTGCGCAATGAAGGTTCGGTCGACTCGCAGGCGGTTACGGTGTCGCTGGTCGATCCGGTCGATACCTACACCCAGGCCGACCGTGCGTCCAAGTACGGCGTGCTGTTCGTGCTGCTGACCTTCGTCGGCTTCATCCTGTTCGAGCTGATCAAGTCGCTGCGCATCCACCCGCTGCAGTACCTGATGGTCGGTCTGGCGCTGGCAATCTTCTTCCTGCTGCTGATCAGCCTGTCCGAACACATCGCGTTCTGGAAGGCCTACCTGGTTTCGGCGGTGGCCTGTATCGGCCTGCAGGCGGTGTACCTGGCCAACGTGCTCGGCCATTGGAAGCGCGGCCTCGGCTTCGCGGCCCTGCTGACCGTGCTGTACGGCGCGTTGTATGGCCTGCTGGTGTCGGAGAACAACGCACTGCTGATGGGGTCGCTGCTGCTGTTCGTGATCCTGGCGCTGGCAATGTGGGTGACCCGCCGGGTCGACTGGTACGCGCTCGGCGCGGACCTGAAGTAAGGAGCACGCCATGGGCTGGCGCCAGGGATTGCGGCAACGGGCACAGCAGGGCATTCCGGCCCTGCTGGAAGTGGATGCACTGCTGCAGGCACATGGCGTGCTGGCGGCCCTGCCGGGGGCGCGGATCGCCCCCGGCCTGGTCCGCTTCCAGCTGGCGGCGGTGACCTGCGAAGGATTGCAGGGGCAGGGATTGCGTTGGCTGCAGGGTGCGCGGCAGGGACGCGGCGTGGTGGCCGGCCGGGTGCCGCGCTACCGGCCATGGAAAGCCGGCGCAGAGGCATTGGCCGAGATCGGCATCGGCGGCCTTCCGGATGACTGGCCGGCACACGCGGCGGTGTACGGCTGCAGCAGCATCGACCGGCGGCACTGGTTGCTGTTGCTGCCGGAGCGGGCGCAGTTGTGGCTGGGATGGAGCGGGTGATTCGGCTTTGTGGGTACGACCCAATCACTCTCCTGTGGGTGCGAACCTTGGTTCGCACGCTTCCGCGCCGCCCATGACCGATGGGACGGTATCGCCGCGCCCCGGCTGGCTAGACTCGATGGGTTGATGATCGAGCCGAAGGGCAGGGGTGCGATGTGTTGAAGTGGGGCGTGCTGGCCGCAGCGCTGGTGATGGGTGGCAATGCAGGGGCGCAGCAGCGCGAGACGGTGGACCTGGACATGGTCAGCCGCATCCGCCAGGAGGCGTTCCACCGTTCGCAGGTGATGGACACCTTCAGCTATCTCACCGAGCGCATCGGCCCGCGCCTGAGCAATTCGCCGGCGATGGGCCTCGCCAATGCGTGGACCCGCGGCAAGTTCAACGAATGGAAGCTGGACAACGTCCACGACGAAGCCTTCGATGATTTCGGCCGTGGCTGGGAATTCACCTCGGCGAGCGTGGAAATGCTGGGTGACCGCGTGCAGCCGCTGCATGCGCTGCCCAAGGCCTGGACGCCCGGTACGAAGGGCCCGGTCGAAGGCGAGCTGGTGCAGGTCGAGATCAAGAAGCCCGAAGACATCGAGAAGTACCGCGGCAAGCTGCGCGGCAAGATCCTCCTGCTGGGCGAGGCACGCGAATACAAGCGGGGCACCGAGCCCGATTCGCACCGCCACGACGCGACCTCGCTGGAGGGCCTGCAGGAGTTCACCCTGCCCAAGGACAAGGACGCTACCGCCGAGCGCGCCAAGCGGGTCAAGGAGTACCAGGAACGCCAGCAGCTGGCGGCCAAGGTCAATGCGTTCTTCGTCGAAGAGGGCGCGCTGGCCTCGATCAGCATCAGCAGCTGGGACAACGGCATCATCCGCGTTGCCGGCGGCGGTTCGCGCAAGGCCGGTGAGCCGGTGGGCATCCCCGAACTGGCGATGATCAGCGAACACTTCAATCCGCTGGTGCGCGCGCTTCAGGCCAAGCAGACGGTGCGCCTGCGCGTGGATGTGGCGGCGCGCTTCACCGACGAGGCCGACCAGCCCGGCTACAACACGCTGGCCGAGATCCGCGGCAGCAGCAAGCCCGATGAAGTGGTGATGATCGGTGCGCACCTGGATTCGTGGCACAGCGGCACCGGTGCGGCCGACAACGCCGCTGGCGTGGCGGTGATGATGGAGGCGATGCGCATCCTCAAGGCCACCGGTGCCAAGCCCAGGCGCACCATCCGCGTGGCGCTGTGGAGCGGCGAGGAGCAGGGCCTGATCGGCTCGCAGGCCTATGTGGCCAAGCATTTCGGTCGCTTCCCCGACCCCACTGACGCGGCCCAGAAAGCGCTGCCGGCGTCGCTGCGCGAGCCGACCGGTGCACTGCAGAAGACCCGCGATTACAGCAAGTTCCAGGTCTACTTCAACATGGACAACGGCTCGGGCCGCTTCCGTGGCATCTACGCGCAGGAAAACCTGGCGGCGATGCCGATCTTCGAAGCCTGGCTGGCGCCGTTCCATGACGTGGGCGCCACCACCGTGGCCACCCGCAACACCGGCAGCACCGACCACATCAGCTTCGATCGCATCGGCCTGCCGGGCTTCCAGTTCATCCAGGACCGGCTGGACTACTTCACCAACGTCCACCACAGCCACCTGGACACCTGGGACCACGCCGAACCGGAAGACCTGAAGCAGGCCGCGGCCATCGTCGCTTCGTTCGCCTACAACGCCGCAATGCGCGAGCCGTCCTTCCCGCGAAAGGCAGAACCGTAAAAGGGGACGGAGGGGATTAAGTCGTATCTGCCCCTCCGCTTCCCGGTTACAGCACCCCAGGGCTGGGCAATCGCGACTTAATCCCCTCCGTCCCCTTTTTCCCAGGGCTGGGCAATCGCGACTTAATCCCCTCCGTCCCCTTTTTCCGTCGGGGGCGGTGGGCTGGTAAAATCGGGGGATTCCCGTTCCTCGAGCCGTCCATGACCTGCCGCACCCGCTTCGCCCCCAGTCCCACTGGCTACCTGCACATCGGTGGTGCCCGCACCGCGCTGTACTGCTGGCTGGAGGCCCGTCACCGCGGCGGCGAGTTCGTGCTGCGCATCGAGGACACCGACCGCGAACGCAGCACCCAGGGCGCAATCGACGCCATCCTGGAGGCGATGGAGTGGCTGGGCCTGGACTACGACGAAGGCCCGATCTACCAGACCGACCGCGTCGCCCGTTACCGGGAAGTGGCCGAGCAACTGATCGCCGAGGGCAAGGCGTACTACGCCTACGAGACCCGCGAGGAGCTGGATGCCATGCGCGAGGCCGCCATGGCCAGGCAGGAAAAGCCGCGCTACAACGGCGCTGCGCGCGATCTGGGCCTGCCCTACCGGGACGACCCGAACCGCGTCATCCGCTTCAAGAACCCGCTGGAAGGCACGGTGGTGTTCGATGACCTGATCAAGGGCCGCATCGAGATCGCCAACAGCGAGCTGGATGACATGGTCATCTTCCGCCCGGACGGCTACCCCACCTACAACTTCGCGGTGGTGGTGGACGACTGGGACATGGGCATCACCGAGGTCATCCGCGGCGACGACCACATCAACAACACCCCGCGCCAGATCAACCTGTATGAAGGCATCGGCGCGCCGGTGCCCAAGTTCGGCCACATGCCGATGATCCTGGACGAGCAGGGCGCCAAGCTGTCCAAGCGCACCGGTGCGGCTGACGTGATGCAGTACAAGGACGCCGGCTACCTGCCCGATGCGCTGCTGAGCTACCTGGCCCGCCTGGGCTGGTCGCATGGTGACCAGGAGCTGTTCAGCCGCCAGGAACTGATCGACCTGTTTGACGTGAAGGACTGCAATTCCAAGGCCTCGCGCCTGGACATGGCCAAGCTGGGCTGGGTCAACCAGCACTTCCTGAAGACCGAGGAGGTGGCCGCGATCGTGCCGCACCTGGTCTACCAGCTGCAGAAGCTGGGGCTGGACGTGGCCGCCGGCCCGGCTCCGGAGGATGTCGTGATCGCCCTGCGTGAACGCGTGCAGACCCTGAAGGAGATGGCCGAGAAGGCCGTGGTCTGGTACCAGCCGCTGACCGAATACGATGAAGCGGCGGTGGCCAAGCACTTCAAGGCCGGTGCCGAGGTGGCGCTGGGCAAGGCCCGCGAGCTGCTGGCCGCGCTGCCGGAATGGACCGCCGAGTCGGTGGGCGTCGCCCTGCACGACGCGGCCGCAGCGCTGGGAATCGGCATGGGCAAGGTCGCCCAGCCGCTGCGCGTGGCCATCACCGGCACCCAGGTCAGCCCTGACATTTCCCATACCGTTTACCTGGCCGGCCGCGAGCAGGCCTTGAAACGCATTGATGTGGCCATCACCAAGGTAGCAACGGCCTGAGGCATCCTTGCCAGGCCCGAACCGGAGAACACGCATGCCCGCCAAGACCGCCACTGCCTGTACCGCCCCGCACCACCATGTCCACGACGCATCGGATTTCGTGGCGGTGGTCGAGCGTGTCTCGCGCGAACGCGGGCTGCGCCTGACCCCGATCCGCGCCAATGTGCTGAAGCTGATCGCCGAGGCCGGCAAGCCGGTCAAGGCCTACGAGCTGCTGGAATGGGTGCGTAACGGCAAGGGCGTGGGCGCTGATGCCCCGCCCACCGTGTACCGCGCGCTGGACTTCCTGATGGCCAATGGCTTCGTGCACAAGCTGGAGTCGGTGAATGCCTTCGTGGCCTGCCATCATCCAAGCAGCGCTGCGCATTCGGTGCCATTCCTGATCTGCAACAGCTGCCACAGCGCAGTGGAACTGGAAGACCGCGAGATCGTCAGCCAGCTGGAGAAGCGCGCCAAGGAGCTGGGTTTCCAGCCGCAGGCGCAGACGCTGGAAGTCCACGGTCTCTGCGCGCGCTGCGCGGGGTAACGCAATGGTAGTGCCGGCCGCTGGCCGGCATCCTGAGTGGGGTCAGATCCCTTTGCCATTGGCAAAGGGATCTGACCCCGTTTCATGACAAGGGCTAGTCCTTCGGTTTGCTTGCGGTATCCACCCGCACGATCACCGACATGCCGGGCCGCAGCTGCGCGGCCAGCTTCTGGCCTTCATCGATCGATATCCGCACCGGCAGCCGCTGCACCACCTTGGTGAAGTTGCCGCTGGCATTGTCCGGGCGCAACACGCTGAACTCCGATCCGGTGGCGGGCGCGATCTCCTGCACGCGGCCCCTCAGCACCTGGCCCTGGAACGCGTCGACCGAGAACGTGGCCGGCTGGCCGATCGCCATTCCCCAGGTCTGGCCTTCCTTGTAGTTGGCCACCACCCACAGTGTGTCAGGTACCAGGAACAGCAGCTGCGAACCGGCGGCGACATACTGGCCCACGCGCACGCTGGCTTCACTGATCTGGCCGTCGCGCGGTGCGTGGATCACCGTGTTGGCCAGGTCGATGCGGGCCAGTTCCAGCTGCGCCTGTGCGCTTTCCACCTGGGCCTCCAGGCTCTTGCGCGCGACCTGGGTCGACACCAGTGTTTCCTCGGCGATGCGGATCTGCGCCTGCGACTGCTGCACGCTGGCCTGCGCCGAGGCTTGGCTGGTGCGGAACTTGTCGCGGTCATTGATCGACACCAGCTGCTGCGCGGCCAGTTCCTCGTAGCGCTTCAGCTCGTTGCGCGAGCGCTGCAGTTCGGCCTGCCCGGCCGAGAGCGTGGCGCGCGCGGAGGCGATCTGCGCACGGTTCTGCGCCTGCGACTGGTCGGAGTTGGCCAGCGCCGCGCGCGCACTGTCGAGCGTCGCCTGCGCCTGGGCGACGCGTTGGGCATAGATGCGGTCATCGATGCGCAGCAGCGGCTCGCCCTGCCTCACATGCTGGAAATCCTTCACCAGCACTTCGGTCACATAGCCGTTGACCTGTGGCGCCATCACGGTGATCTGGCCGCGCACATAGGCGTTGTCGGTCACCATCACGCTGCTGGTGAACGGCCACAGATGCCAGGCGCGCAGGATCAGCGCAATGCCCAGCAGGGCCACCACCACCATCACCACCACGCTGCGCGCGCTGGGCTTGAGATACTTCGGCGCGACTGCCGGTTCAACGGGCGTGGGCGCAGGTGCCGCGTCGGTCGGCGGCGGTGGCGTCACATTGTCGGCGTCGTCGGATCGGGGCGGAACTGGGGGCATGGCGGAGGACTCAGCGGTGTGCGGCCGGGGTGGCCGCAACGGGTGAAGTGGGGTGGCGCTTGCGCCATTGCTTGAGCACGGCGGTGCGCAGCGACAGCAGCAGCAACCAGCACAGGAAACCGATCGCCAGCCAACCGCTCAGGGTGAACACATCATTGAAGCCGCGCACATTGGCTTCGCGGCGCGTGGTCTGCGCCAGCTGCGCGCTGCCCTGCGCGCTGCGCAGCACCGGGTCGGTGATCTGTGCGCTGTACAGCTGTTGCTGGATGCGCAGGCGTTGTGCCACCACCGGATCGGCGGGGTCGAGCTGGCTGGTCAGCGCGCTGGAGTACAGTTGCTCGCGATGCAGCTGGAAGGTGCCCAGCACCGCCGAGCCGGCCAGGCCGCCCAGCGTCTGCGTGATCGACAGCGTCACCAGGAAGGTGACGATGTGGTCCACCCCCTGCTTCAACGCCGCCGAAATGCCGAGCATGATCAACGGGCCCATGAACATGCCGGCGCCGACCGAGGCCAGGAACTGGCTGGCGTAGAAGTCGTGCGGCCGATCCATGCTGGTGCGGTGCTGGTCGAAGAAGGCGGCAGCGCCCAGCAGCAGGATCGCCATCAGCAGCTGGGCGATCAGCCGCTTCGGGCCGAAGGTCAGCGAGGCACCGGCGATGCCCACGATCACCCCGGCCAGGATCACCACGAACAGCGGCCGCATCTGGTCAGGCCCCATGCCGAGCGTGCGCATCAGGTTGACCACGCCATAGGACTGCTCGGTGGTCAGGAAGCGGATCAGGAAGGCGCCGACGATGAAATGCAGCACCGGCAGCGTCGACAGCCAGCGGATCTGCAGCAGTGGATTGCGCCGGTAGTGCTCGATGATCAAGGCGGTGGTGGACAGCACGATCGAGGCGATCAGCGCCCAGCCCAGCCACGCTGTGTTGAGCCACCAGCGCGTGTAGCCCTGCGCCAGCACGATCACCAGCAGGGCGACGGCCGGGGCGAGCAGCGCGAACGTGAGGAAGTCCAGTGGCTCGAACGCCTTCACCTGGATGCCCGGCGGCAGCTTCAACACCACCACGCCGGCGAACGCACACAGCGCCAGCCCGGCTTCAAACGAATAGAGCTGGTGCCATTGGCCGGTATCCACCAAGCCTGGTGAAACGATCCAGGCGATCGGCACCGCCAGCTGCGAAAGGCCGACGCCGACCACCAGCAGATTGCCGGTGAAGCGCCGCGGCAGCGCCTGCAGCATGTACAGCGTGCCCAGTGTCGAACAGGCCGCGCCGGCGAAGCCGCTGGCGGCACGGGTTAGCATCGTGGTCTCGAAGCTGCCGACGAACAGGTGCAGCACCGCCAGCGCCGCATACAGGCCCAGCCCGATCTCGGCGAACAGGCGGATGCCGTACTGCTGGCGGAACTTGAAGGCCAGCAGGTTGGCGGTGACGTTGACCATGGCATAGGCCGCCACCAGCCAGCTGCCCTGGGTCGGGGTCAGCGCCAGCTGGCCCTGCAGGAACGGCAGGTTGGCGGTGACCAGCGCATTGCCGAGGCCGCCGGTGATCGCTACCAGCAACGATACCAGCGCATAGGCCGCACGCCGGTACGGCGGGTGCCAGGGCATCGACGCCGAGCCGGGCATGGTCGGCTTCTCGTGCTCCTCCCAATCCGGAACCGGCTTCAGATACGGCTGGACCATCAGCGCGCCTCGCTGGTTGCTCCCTGGAGACCCCCGCGCAGCAGCTGCAGGGCGCGCCCGGCGAGGTGGGCGCGCTCGTCGCGGGTCTTGCCGCGCAGGGCCGCACCCAGCATGCCCGAGATCAGTGAAATATCCGTCTTTTCCAGGTCGGCACGGCACAGTCCGGCGGCCTTGGCGCGGGCGATCGGTTCCTCCAGCAGGTCGCGCACGGTCTCGCGCGCCGCGCGCATGGCCGGCACGTCCGAATCGACCGCGCGCCAGTAATCGGCCAGTGCGGGCGAATCGATGATGCGCTGGGCCATGCCCTCGAACACCTCGAACAGGGCGTCGTCGCGGTCGCCGAGCTGTTCGACCTGGCGCCGGATGCGGTCGACCGTACGCTGCAGCAGCGCCTGGATCAGCGCAGTGCGGTCGGGGAAGTTGCGGTACAGGGTGGCGCGGCCCACCTGGGCGCGTTCGACCACCAGGTCCAGTGGGGCAGTGACACCGTGTTGGCCGAACACATGATCGGCGGCGTCGAGGATGAGGGCACGGCGGGCAGCAGCATCGGCACGTTGGGCAGTCATGGAATTATTTTCGGACAAAAGTGTCCGATTGGCGAGACATTGGGTGACGGGATTGTCCGCTTGTTGTGGTACGCACATCTTTGTGACGGGTGTGTGAGCGGGGGGCGCCGCGACCTCGCTCACGCATAAAGGAACGGGGGGCCAGACGGCCCCCCGGGAGAGAGAATGGTATTCGTGGTGCGGCCCCGCCATGCGTTGAAAGGGCGAGTGGGGGCAGAGCCCTTTCCCGCGGAAAGGGATCCGCCCCCCTGCATCCGATCAGAAGAACGCGCGGATGCCGAATGCGACCCCACGGCCCGGCAGCGGCGAGTAGTCGCGCAGCAGCGAGGTATGCGGGCGCACTTCGCGGTTGGTCAGGTTGCTGCCATCCAGGAAGACTTCGTAGCTGTTGCTGGCGTTGCGGTCCCAACGATAGGCCAGGTGCGCATCGACCAGGGTGTAGCCATCGCTCGGCTCCTCGTTCTGCGCCACGTCCTTCTGGCGGCTGTAACGCACCGCACCGACCGAGGCGCGCCAGCCGTCCTTCGACCAGCGCAGGTCGGCACCGACGCGGGCCGGGGCGATGCGCGGCAGGTAGCCGGTGTTGGCAAGTTCCACGCTGTAGTTGTGGTTGTGGTCGCCGTGCGGCACGGCGATGTCCAGGTTGCGGCTGCCGCTGCCATCCAGCTTGGCTTTCACGTAGTCACCGAACACGCGCAGGTCCCAGTCACCGGCGCCGCCCTCGAACAGGTGCACCAGCGCTTCGGCCTCGGCGCCGCGGAACACCGCGTCCTGCTGGGTCCAGGCGCGCACCGGCAGCCCCTCGGTAACGCCGGTGTCGGCCAGGTAGATGAAGTCCTTGAACTTCGTCTGGTAGACCGAGGCGGAGAAGTCCAGGCGTTCGCTGTGGGTGTGGATACCCAGTTCCACGCGCTGGCCGCGCTCGGTCTTCAGGTTGGCATCGCCGATTTCCAGCGAGCGGGTGGCGATGTGCGCGCCGGCGGCATACAGCTCCTCGTTGGTCGGTGCACGTTCGGAGCTGTCCACGCCGATGCGCAGGTCAACCGCATCGTTGAGCTTCCAGATGCCAGCGGCAGACAGGTTGGTGGCGCCGAACGTGCGGCGGCGATAGTCACCGCTCGGGTCCAGCTTGACCTGATCATGGCGGCCGCCCAGTTCCAGCTTGAACGGGCCGAACTGCTTTTCCTGCAGCACGAACAGGCCGATGTTCTTCGTGCCGGTATCCGGAACGAACGCCTCTTCGCCCTTGGCGCCGAAATCACTGTTGCCGAACTGCAGGCCGAAGGCACCATCCCAGCCGCCGATCTGCTGCTGCACGGCTTCCAGGCGTGCCTCGATGCCCCGGTTGGTGAAGCGGGTCGACGGCGTGCCGGCCTCCAGCTCCACGTGCTCGTAGTCGGTGTAGGCCACGCGCGCGTTGATGTTCTTCAGGAACGAGACCGGGTTGTAGATGCCGGCCTTGGTCTCGAAGCGGTTCTGCACCATGTCGATGCGCACGTCGTGCTCGTCACCGCCTTCCTCTTCATCACCATGGTCGTGACCATGGTCATGGCCATGATCATCACCGTCGGCGTGCACGTGCGCGCCGTTGGGAATGCCATAGTTGGTGCGGTAGGTGCTGGCCGACACGCCGAAGTAGCCGCCGTCACCCAGCCAGGTTGCGCCGACGCCGCCGGCGCGGGTGCGGATGGAGCTGTTCTCGAGGCGGCCGCGACGCGGCTCTTCGCCTTCCTCGCCCGCGTGATCATGGTCGTGGTCGTCGTGGTGGTCTTCCAGGCTGTCGACCACCGCATAGCCGGGAATGCGGTAGTCGTCGCCATTGCGCACCAGGCCGTCCACATGAAGCACGACATTGCCGCTGACGCCATCGAGGCGGAACATGCCGCTGCGCTCGTTGTTCACCGAATTGCCACGCAGCTCGGCGCGGCCGCTGAGCGGGCGCTCGGGCAGCTCGCGCGCGATGCGGCCATCGACCACGTTGACCGCGCCACCGATGGCACCGCTGCCGAACAGCAGCGTGGCCGGGCCCTTCAGCACTTCGATCTGGTCGGCCAGGAACGGTTCGATGCTGGTGGCGTGGTCGGCGCTGACCGTGGACGCATCCATGTTGCCCATGCCGTTGGACAGCACGGCCACGCGCGGGCCTTCCTGGCCACGGATGATCGGGCGGCCGACGCCGGGGCCGAAGAAGGTGCTCTGCACGCCGGGCAGCTTGGCCACGGTATCGCCGAGGGTGCCGGCCTTCTGTTCGTCCAGGCGCTCACCGGCCAGCACCTCCACCGGGCGCGCAAGGGATTCGGCATCGCCCTGCAGCGGCGACGCGGTGACCTGCACCGAGGACAGCTCGGTCAGGTGGCGGTCACGATGGGCGGTGTCCTGACCGGCTGCAAAGGCGACGGACGGCAGCAGGGCGGCGAGGGCCAGGGCCAGGGAATGCGGCTTGAGCCGTGCGGTGTGGGCGGGCATGGATGGGTCCTTTGTTACACTGTATCAATCGCGGGGCGCACGAATCCCGTCGATGGGACAGGGGGAGGGAAAGCGTGCGGGTCGGAGAGGGATGTTATATTATTCCATAACGATTCGCCGACCCTGCTGGAAGTCATGTCCTTGTCCTCACGCCTGCGCCACCTGCTCGACCGTTTCGGTGCCACCGGTTCGATGCTGTGCGCGGTGCATTGCGCAGTCATCCCGGTGCTGCTGGCGGCAGCGCCCTCGCTGGGCCTGTCGTTCTGGCTGAGCGACGGCGTCGAACAGGCGCTGGTGCTGTTCGTGACCCTGCTTGGGCTGTTCAGCCTGGTCTGGGGTTACCGCCGCCACGGCGCGCTGCGTGCGCTGGGCTTCCTGATCCCCGGCCTGGTCGCGCTGTGGGCCGGCGTGCTGTACGAGCCGCTGCATCACAACGCCGTGCCGCATGCGGTGGTGATGACCATCGGTGGCCTGCTGGTGGGCGTTGCCCATCTGGTCAACCTGCGCCTGAACCACGGCCACGTACACGACGCCAGCTGCGCGCACTAGGCGCTCCGTGATAGGATTTTCGATCGTGCGCGGGGGCGCCCAGCAAGGCGGCCCCGCCGAACCCGTGTCAGTACGGGGTAACCAGATTTCACACTTGAGGAGTTGAAGACATGGGTAAGGGTGACCGCAAGACCGCCAAGGGCAAGCGCTACAACGCCAGCTACGGCAACGCCCGTTCGCATACCGCGAGCAAGGTCGCCGTAGGCGCCGCCGCCCCGGTTGCCAAGAAGACCGTGGCCAAGGCTCCGGCGAAGAAGGCCGTGGCGAAGAAGGCCGTCGCCAAGGCCTGATCCGGCCGAACGACCGGTCTAAAGAAAACGCGGCGCCTGGCGCCGCGTTTTTTTATGCCTGTCCGGTGAGCCGAGCGTGGGCTCGGCGCTACAACCGGATCAGCGCAGGGTCTTCTTCAGCGTTTCCGGGTTGCCGTCGTTCGGCGCGGCCGGCACCTGCAGCAGGTGCGCCAGCAGTGGATAGACATCGACATTGTCGAAGCCATCGATCACCAGGCCCTGGCGGAACGACGGACCGCTGGCCACGAACACTGCACGCATGGACGGCAGCGCGTTGTCGTAGCCGTGCGAGCCGCGGTCCTGCTGTTCGCGCTTGGCGATCTTTTCCTGATGCAGGGCATCCCAGCCTTCATCCATCATGCAGACAATGGCGGGAATGCGCGGATGGGTGCCGTAGTGCAGGCGCGCCGGCAGTTTTTCTTTCTTCCAGCATTCGTAGTGCGCGTGGCGGCCGAGCAGAGCGCGTTCGGCGGCGGCTTCATGGCCGACCACTGGTGCGAAGCCGACCGACTGGCCCTGGCTGACATTGCGCGCAATCGCCGGGTCGACCATCGATTCGGTGGCGATGACCTGGCCAGCGAGGACACTGGCCATGCCATGGTCGGAGACCACGATCACATTGGTGGTTGCGGCCAGCCCACGTTGCTGGAGTCCGTCGAGCACCTGGCCGACGATCTGGTCGGCGCGCACGATGGCGTCGGCGTACTGCTTCGACTCGGGGCCGTAGTTGTGACCTGCTTTGTCCACGTGTTCCATGTACAGCGTGGTCAGGCGGGGGGCATCGGCGTCGGTCTGTGACAGCCAATCGAGCACGATGCCAGCGCGCTGTTCCAGCGGTTCCTTGCCGTCGTAGATGCGCCACTGGCTGGGGCGTACGCCACGGATCTCCGATTCACTGCCCGGCCATGAGGTGGTGGCCGAACGCACGCCAGCATTCTCGGCGCCGACCCAGATCGGTTCGCCGCCCCACCAGCCACTGGTGGTCACCGCTTCGCGATTGCTCAGCTCGAACCGGCCCAGTGCTTCATCGTCCATGCTGTTGTTGACGATGCCGTGGTGGTCCGGGCGCAGGCCGGTAACGAGGGTGTAGTGGTTGGGGAAGGTCAGTGACGGATAGGACGGGGTCATCCAGCGTGCACGCACGCCGCCGTCGATCAGTCGCTGCAGGTTCGGGGTCAGGCCGCGATCCAGCGCGTCGGCACGCAGGCCATCGATGGAGATCAGCAGCAGCTTGGGCGGTGCCGCCGCAGCGACGGGTGTGGGAACGGAGGCGGAAGGGGCAGGCGCGGTGGTGCAGGCGGCCAAGGGCAGCAGCAGCGCCAGCGCGCAGGTCAGGCGTACGGAAGTCATCCGCGCATGATAGTGCGAGGTAATGACGCGCCCAAGACACGGCTCACTATTGCGCGCCGTCTCCGCGCATTTTTCCTTATCCCCGCGCCTGTCGGCGCCCCCCTTCAACAAGCAGGGGGCTTTTCTCCAGACGTATTCCTGATGCTTCCATCCACGCATGGCGCGGACCCACCCTGGCTCCCCGCAGGAAGCCCGCTGTTGCTGTTGCTCTAGCCTCTGCGGGTGCCGGGCGCAGCCCGGCCAGCCCTCTCAGGCGAACAGCGGTGCCTGGCGCTGTTCCAGCCGCAGCAGCGCGGCCTTGGTTTCCAGGCCGCCGCCGAAGCCGGTCAGTGCACCGTTGCTGCCGATCACGCGGTGGCAGGGCAGGATGATCGGCAATGGATTGCGGCCATTGGCCGCGCCCACCGCGCGGGTCGCGCTGGGCTGGCCCAGGTGCTGCGCCAACTGCAGATAGCTCCAGGTCTGGCCGAACGGAATCAACGCCAGCGCCTGCCACACGCGCAGCTGGAAAGGCGTGCCTCGTGGTGCCAGCTGCAGGTCGAACCGGCTGCGTTCACCGTGCAGGAACTGCAGCAGCTGTTCGCGCGCTTCCGGCAATGCACCTGGTGCATGCTGCCAGCCGTCGCGCCCGCGTGCGGGGTGGCGGTTCTCGGGGAACAGCACGTGCGCAAGACCACGCTCGTCACCGGCGATGGTCAATACGCCGATCGGGCTGTCGAAACGATCGAACAACAGGGTCATGTCGGTTCTCCAACGAACGTGCCGGACAGGTGCCACAGGTGCAGCACCGCGTAGGCGCGCCACGGGCGCCACGGTTGCGAGCGCGCTTCGGTCGCACGTTCGCTCAGGCGCTGGCCCTGGGCGTGGCCGAGCACCTGCTGCAGTACAAGATCGCCGGCCGGGAAGGCATCGGGCTGGCCGAGTCCGCGCAGGGCAATGTACTGAGCGGTCCAGGGGCCGATGCCGGGCAGTGCAACGCAGCGGGCCACGAATTCCTCCAAGGCCTGGCCGGGCCCGAAGTCGAGCCGGCCGCTGGCGCAGGCGGCGGCCAGGGCGCGCACGGTGGCCGCGCGGCTGCGCGGCAGGCCAATGGATTCCAATGGTGCCTCGGCCAGTACCTCGGGCGCGGGGAACTGGCGATCGAATTCCGATGGCATGCCCGGCAGGTGTGCGCCGTAGGCATCGACCAGGCGCCGCGCGAAGGTGGTGGCCGCGGCCACGCTGACCTGCTGCCCGAGTACCGCGCGTACGCCTACCTCGAAGCCATCCCAGCCGCCGGGTACGCGCAGTCCGGGGCGTTCGGCGATGCCACGCGCGAGCAGCGGTTCTTCGCCCAGCGCGGCATGGACCTGCTGCAGGTCGGCATCCAGATCAAACACCCGACGCACGCGGCGCACGATGTCGGGGATCAGGCGCGGATCCACCGCGCCCAATTGCAGGCGCAGTTCCGGCCGCTTCGAATCGGCGGTGACGCGCAGCAGGGTGGGGCGCTCGGGCGTGCCCAGTACGCGCTGGTAGCTGTCTTCGCCGATCAGTTCGATGCCGGGCAGGCTGCGTTTGCGCAGGAAGGCCAGCATGCGTGGGAAGTCCAGTGGTGGACGGTAGCCCAGGCGCAGCACCAGGCCGCCATCATCTGCAGCCAACGGTTGATGCTGGCGACGCAGGGCGGTCGGCGCCATCCCACAGCCCTGCAGGAACGCGGTATTGAAGCGGCGCAGGCTGTTGTAGCCGGCAGCCAGCGCGACGTCGGTCACCGCCAGCGTGGTTTCGGTCAGCAACTGTTTGGCCAGCAACAGGCGATGGGTTGCGTGGATCTGCCCGGGCGTCGCGCCGAGATGTTCGACGAACAGGCGCTGCAGTTGGCGCGCGCTGAGGCCGAGCTTCGTTGCAAGATCGGCCACCGGCTGCTCCTGCAGGAAGCCGCCGTGGATCAGCGCCAGTGCCCGCTGCACGGTCTGTCCGGCCAGGGCCTGCTGGGCCTGCGGTGCCAATTCCGGGCGGCAGCGCAGGCAGGGGCGGTACCCGGCGGCCGCAGCGGCCGCGGCGGTCGGAAAGTAGGTGATGTTGCGCGGCTTCGGCGGCGGTGCCGGGCACACCGGGCGGCAATAGATGCCGGTGCTGCGCACGGCGGTGAAGAACACGCCGTCGAAGCGTGCGTCGCGGGCCAGGCGGGCGCGGTCGCAGGCGGCGGTGTCGAGGGCGAGGGCGGTGTCCATGGCGCCAGTCTAGGCCCGTGCGGGCGGCGATACTCGCCACATTCGGACATGGATGCTGAAGGGGGTTGGGCTGGGCTGCGCCCTGCACCCGCGGAGGCCAGAGCAACAACAACAGCGGGCTTCCTGGGGGAGGGCGGGGTGGGTCCGGTGGCAGGGGACGCTGCAAGTCCCCCTCCGGGGCCCGGCCCAGCCGCTGGCGGCTGGGCGTTCGGGCGCTTGCGAAGCAGTGCTTCGCAAACAAAGCGCCCTCACCCATGGAAGCTCGGTCGCGCCATCCATGGCGCTCACGCCCCTGCCACCGGATCCACCCCGCCTTCGACAGTTTCCCGCGGCCTGCCGGAAGGGCATCCCGCTCTGGTAGGTGTCGACCTTGGTCGACACGGTAGATCCACGCCATGCGTGGATGGGGTGGTGGAAGACGCTGTAATGAAATGGATGGAACCAGGGGGTCAGAAGGGGTTCAGTGCCACGCGCTGAATGCGTCCCCCGGACGGGTAGACTGTGGCTCCTGCTCACGTGAAGACTGGTTGCCCGATGTCCGCCAAACGCCGCTGGTTGCCCCTGTTGTGCCTGGCCTTGGCGGGCTGCAGCCAGCTGGAAAATCCAGGCAATGTGACCGCTGCTGACAAGGCTGCGCGGGCGCCGGCCAGCGATGGCGAGAACATGGTGTCGATCAATGCGGCCGATGCACCGCCACCGCCAGCGCCGCCGCGCAGCCAGGCGGATCGGCCGTGGCCGCAGGCGCAGCTTGAGAATGGCCGTGCCTGGGTCAGCTGCAGCACGGAATATGCTGGCGATGCCGGCGACGGTGTCGAGCTGGAAGGCCTGCAGCGCGAGCAGATCACCCAGGCGCTGGCCCCGTGCGCCGAGCGCGGCCTGATGCGCGTGCGTTACGCCGGCAAGATCAATCCGGGCTTCGCCGAGATGATGTGGCGACTGGCCGTGGTTGCTGACGAGCAGAAGATCCACAAGCGCATCCTCGATCTGGATTCCAGCGGGGGGCAGGTGGAGTCGGCGATTGTCGCCGGTGACAGCATCGGTGAATCGGGCTGGACCATCTGGGTGCGCGAAGGCTCGATCTGCCATAGCGCCTGCGTGTTCGTGCTGGCCGCCGGCGACAACCGCCTGCTGTCGGGCAAGGTCGGCATCCACCGCATGATGCGCATCAGTTCCAAGGCCACCTCGCGCGCCGAGCTCAACCGCGAGCTGCACGAGGTCTACGACAACGTGAAGGACTACCTGCAACGCAACGGCGTGGCGGTCGGTGTGGCCGATCTGATGATGACCGTGCCCAACCGCAGCCTGCGGCTGCTGACTCCGGACGAACTGCGCCAGTACGGCCTGGATGGCACCAATGCGGTGCAGGACGATCTGGAACGGATCAAGCAGATGCGTGCCTGCGGCGACGATTTCGTGCAGCGCAAGGACGCGTTCCTGGTCGCCTTCGACCAGCAGTGCAAGCGCGAAGGCGCCGACATGGAGTCGATCAACAGCTGCGGCCAGGCGTTGAAGCAGCGCTTCGGCTTCCCGGACGCGGTCTGCCCCGACGAAAGCCCGCTGTCGGAGATCGATGTGGCGACGCTGCCACCAGCGCCGCCGGAGCCGCCGCCGGTGGCCGAACAGGCGCCAGCAGAGACCGGCACGCCGGCCGCTCAGGCCGATGCGGCGGCGGTGGAAGGCAACGCCCACGCGCGCTGACGAACCGCTCACTGCGCTGGCGTAGACTGCGGTCCTTTCCTCCAGAACCGGCGGTGTCCATGAAGCGCGTGCTCCTGCTGCTGTCCCTGCTGCCCCTGACTGCGTTGGCGCAGGCACCTGCACCGGCCACGCCTGCACCGGCTCCGGCACGCCCGGCCCCGACATCGCCGGCGGCCGCGAAGCCCGCCACTGCCGGTGCCCCGGCGTTGACCGCTGCGCATCAGGCCCAGGTGCAGAAGCAGGACGCGGAAATGGGCGCGGCTGCGTTGAAGGCGGCACAGCTGGTCGATGCCAACCGCGCCGGCGAATTGTGGGATGGTGCTTCGGCCGTCGCGCGCCGTGCGGTGCCGAAGGCCACCTTCGTCAGCCAGTTGGCCGCCGAGCGCACGCGCCTGGGTGCGCTGGCCGGGCGTGGCCAGCCGACCATCACCCGGGTCAAGTACAGCCCCGGCGCCGCAGTGCCGGAAGGGTTGTACATCAACGTCAGCTTCCCGACCCGTTTCGCTAACAGCGTGCAGCCGGTGCGCGAGCTGGTCTCGTTCCGTTTCGACGAGGACCAGGTCTGGCGCCTGGCCGGTTACAGCCTGCGCGCGTCGGCGCCCTGAGGAGATGAACGATGGCAACTGAGCTGACGATGCTGGCCTGGTCGGTGCTGCTGGGCTTCGTCTACATCTTCGCCACCTCCACCGTGGTCACCCGCGAGCGCGGGATGAAGTGGAATGCCTCGGCACGGGATGGCAATTCAAAGCCGCTCAGCCCGCTGGCCGGCCGCCTGCAGCGTGCGCAGTCCAACTTCCTGGAAACCTTCCCGTTCTTCGCCGCTGCCGCCATCGCAGTGGTCGTGGCCGGGCGCAGCAACGACACCACGGCGCTGGCTGCGCAGGCCTACGTCTGGGCGCGTGTGGTCTACCTGCCGCTGTATGCCGCGGGCGTGCCCTACGTGCGCAGCCTGGTCTGGCTCGTATCGCTGCTGTCGATCCTGGCGCTCGTGTTCGCACTTCTGTAAGTCGGCCTGATCCAGATCAAGGCCGCTCAGGCGCGCGGCGCTATGCTGGCCCGGACTGAATCAACGGCAGGAGGCGCGCATGCGCAGGATGGACGTGGTGGTGGTCGGCGCCGGACCGGCGGGCCTGTGCTTCGCGCGCGCGCTGGCCGGCAGTGGCCTGCAGGTCGGGCTGGTCGAAGTGCAGCCGCGCCAGGCCCTGGCCGACGCCGCCTTCGATGGCCGCGAGATCGCGCTGACCCATGCCTCGCGGCAGAGCATGGAGCAACTGGGGCTGTGGCAGCGGCTGCCGCAGGCCGAAGTCGCCGAGCTGCGCGATGCCAGGGTGATGAACGGCGGCTCGCCGTTCGCGTTGACCTTCGCCAGCAGCCAGGTTGATGGCCAGCCGCTGGGCTGGCTGGTGCCCAACCACCTGATCCGCCGCGCCGCCTGGGACGCCGTGCAGGGCCAGGATGGGCTGGAGCTGTTCGACGGGCGCAAGGTGCTGGGCGTGCAGGCCGATGCGCAGGGCCAGGTGGTCAGACTCGATGACGGCAGTCAACTGCACGCGCGCCTGCTGGTCGCGGCTGACAGCCGCTTCTCCGCCACCCGCCGCATGCTTGGCATCGGTGCGCAGATGCGCGACTTCGGCAAGTCGATGCTGGTATGCCGCATGCAGGTCGAGCGCGACCATCACCATACGGCCTGGGAGTGGTTCGCCTACGGCCGCACCATGGCGCTGCTGCCGCTCAACGAGGGCCAGGCATCGGCGGTGATCACGCTGCCGCCGCGGCAGATCGAAGAACTGCTGGCGATGGACGAGGTGGCTTTCGGTGAGGCCATCAGTGCCTGCTTCGAGCATCGGCTGGGCCGCATGCAGCCGGTGGCCACACCGCAGGCGTATCCGCTGGTGGGGGTGTACGCGCACCGTTTCGTCGGCGAGCGTTCCGCGCTGATCGGCGATGCCGCGGTGGGCATGCACCCGGTCACCGCGCACGGCTTCAATCTGGGACTGGCCAGCGCACAGCGGCTGGCACAGGGCATCGTCGCGCAGCAGCGGCGCGGTGCCGACATTGCCGCCGCCGGCATGCTGGCCAGCTACCAACGCGGTCATCGGTTGGCGTCGCGGCCGCTGTACGAGGCCACCAACGCGATCGCCAGCCTGTACACCGACGATCGTCGCCCGGCACGCCTGCTGCGGGCCGCGGGCCTGCGCCTGGCGCAGGGCGTGGCGCCGTTCAGGCAGCTGATCGCCTCGCACCTGACCCAGCGCGTGGCCTGAACACCCTCGGATCAGCCAGCGGCCAGCACGCGGATCTGGCTGTCGGCGAACTCGACCACCTGGCCTGCGCGGATCTTGCAGGCCTTGCGCAGTTCGACCTCACCGTCGACCCGCACCTGGCCCTCGCTGATGACCATCTTGGCCTCGCCGCCGCTGGTGACCAGGTCGGCCAGCTTCAGCAGCTGCTTGAGTTCGACGTAGTCGCCGTCGAGGTCGAATTCGAGAATCTGCATGGAGCGAGGGGTCCTGGAAAGAGGGCGCAGGCCAGCGGCCGGGCCGGGGAGAGGGCGCGTATTGTGCGCCAGCACGGGGCACGACGGCACGCACATGGAAAGCTGTACGCCTCGTTCAGGATCAATGCGGTATCATTCCGCTCTGAGCGAGTGAAATCTCCTCCGACCGAGCAGCGCCAGGGCACGCGATAAGAAGGGCGCCCAAAGCGCGGACCATCACCCTTTTTATCGCACTGCCAGGAAGACGGCAGTGCCTTCGGAGTTCCCCATGTCCCAAGATTCCCAAGCGCCGCTGCAGTTCGCGCAGCTCGGCCTGTCCGAGCCCGTGATGCAGGCGGTCACCGCCATCGGCTACGAAACCCCGTCGCCGATCCAGGCCGCCACCATCCCGGCGATGCTGGAAGGCCGCGATGTGCTGGGCCAGGCCCAGACCGGTACCGGCAAGACCGCTGCGTTCGCACTGCCGGTACTGTCCAACATCGACCT
Source organism: Stenotrophomonas maltophilia group sp. msm4 (assembly GCF_032025605.1). Classification (NCBI taxonomy): domain Bacteria; kingdom Pseudomonadati; phylum Pseudomonadota; class Gammaproteobacteria; order Lysobacterales; family Lysobacteraceae; genus Stenotrophomonas; species Stenotrophomonas maltophilia group sp. msm4. Next base: position 303,907 of record NZ_JAVSKK010000001.1, read on the forward strand.
GCAGCAGATCAAGCCCCAGGCCCTGATCCTGGCGCCGACCCGCGAACTGGCCATTCAGGTTGCCGAGGCATTCCAGTCCTATTCGTCGAAGATCCCGGGCTTCCGCGTGCTGCCAGTGTACGGCGGCCAGCCGTACGGCCAGCAGCTGTCGGCCCTGCGCCGTGGCGTGCACATCGTGGTCGGTACTCCCGGCCGCGTGATCGATCACCTGGACCGCAGCACCCTGGACCTGTCCGAGCTGAAGACCCTGGTGCTGGACGAAGCCGATGAAATGCTGCGCATGGGCTTCATCGACGATGTCGAAGCCGTGCTGAAGAAGCTGCCGGAGCAGCGCCAGGTGGCCCTGTTCTCGGCCACCATGCCGCCGCAGATCCGCCGCATCGCGCAGACCTACCTGCAGGACCCGGTGGAAGTGACCATCGCGGCCAAGACCACCACCTCGGCCAACATCCGCCAGCGCTACTGGTGGGTGAGCGGCATGCACAAGCTGGACGCGCTGACCCGCATCCTGGAAGTCGAGCCGTTCGACGCGATGATAATCTTCGCGCGCACCAAGGCCGGCACCGAAGAACTGGCCAGCAAGCTGCAGGCGCGTGGCCTGGCCGCTGCCGCCATCAACGGTGACATGCAGCAGGCCCAGCGCGAGCGCACCATTGCCATGCTGAAGGAAGGCAAGCTGGACATCCTGGTCGCCACCGACGTGGCCGCCCGCGGCCTGGACGTGGAGCGCATCAGCCACGTGCTGAACTACGACATCCCGTACGACACCGAGAGCTACGTGCACCGCATCGGCCGTACCGGCCGTGCCGGCCGCAGCGGCGAGGCGATCCTGTTCGCCACCCCGCGCGAGAAGGGCATGCTGCGCCAGATCGAGCGTGCCACCCGCCAGCCGATCGAAGAGATGCAGCTGCCGAGCGTGGAAGCGGTCAACGACACCCGCATCAACAAGTTCACCTCGCGTATCAGCGAAACGCTCGGCGCCGGCGGCCTGGACTTCTACCGCCAGCTGCTGGAGCGCTTCGAGAACGAGCAGAACGTGCCGGCCATCGAGATCGCCGCCGCGCTGGCCAGGATGCTGCAGGGCGATACCCCGTTCCTGCTGCAGCCGCCGGTGCGTGCCCCGCGTGAAGAGCGCGCGCCGCGCGAGCGCTTCGACCGTGGCGACCGCCCGGAGCGTGGCGATCGCTTCGACCGCAACGAGCGGGGGCCGCGCTTCGAGCGTGGCCCGCGTCGCGACGACGCCGAAGGTGGTTTCGAGCCGCGTCCGCGCCGCGAGGTTCCGCCGCGTGGTGCGCCGGAGCAGGGCATGGAGACCTACCGCATTTCGGTGGGCCACCAGCACGGCGTGAAGCCGGCCAACATCGTCGGCGCCATCGCCAACGAAGCCGGCCTGGAAAGCCGCTTCATCGGCCGCATCGACATCCACGACGACTTCTCGCTGCTGGACCTGCCGGCACAGATGCCGCCGGACGTGCTGTCGCACCTGCAGAAGGTGTGGGTGTCCGGCCAACAGTTGCAGATGCGTCCGCTGGCGGCCGGTGAAGAGATCAACCCGGCCCCGCGTCCGTTCAAGCCGCGCTTCGACAAGCGTGGTCCGGGCGGCCCCGGTGGCCCGCGTCGTGGTGGTCCGGGTGGTCCGGGTGGCCATGGGGGCGACCGCGGCGGTGACCGCGACAGCCGCCCGCCACGTCGTGATGGCTTCAAGCCGCGCGGCCCGCGCAGCTTCTAAGCCGCACCCACAGCCGTCCAGAGCGACGCCGGCCCCCGGGCCGGCGTACAGGAAAAGGGGACGGAGGGGATTAAGTCGTCTATGGCAGGCCATGCGCTTATGCCGAAAATGACTTAATCCCCTCCGTCCCCTTTTTCGCACGGTCAGCACATTGCCGGTCATAGGCTGGTCCGCTTCCAAAGGAGGTTGTCACCGCAGCACATTCGGGGGGATCCGGGATGGGTAGGAGTGGCACGGACCAACAGAGCCGGCGGGTGCCGATGACCCGGGGGCTGGGACTGCGATTTGCGTTGTTGACCGGCATGGCGATCGGACTGGTCGCATTGTCGGCGTTGATCCAGGAACTGCAGGCGGCCTCCACCGCCTGGATCGCCGGCCAGGGATACTGGTCGCGCGGTCAGCAGGATGCGACCGCCGCGCTCAGTCGCTACCTGGCGCGCGGTGATGCCCAGGACCTGGACGATGCACGCCAGGCCCTGCAGGTGCCGTTGGGCGATCTGCAGGCGCGCTTGGCGCTGGAACAGGCGGAGCCTGACGAAGAGAAGGCCCGGCAGGGCTTCCTGCAGGGGGGCAACGCGCACGCCGACATTCCGCGCCTGGTGTTTTCGTTCCGCTACGCGCGCGATATCGGTGCCTTCCGCGAAGCGACCGCGTTATGGCGGCAGACCGACGGGGACCTGATGGCGCTGCAGCGCCTGGTCGATGAGTTGCAGCGGCGGCACGAGGGTGGCCCCTTACTGGCAGCCACGCGTGACCAGTACCTGCAGCAACTGCGTGATCTCGACCGCCGGATGCAGGTGCAGAGCCAGGCGTTCTCGCAGGCGCTGCTGCGGATGGCGACGCTGGTGAGGCTGGCCACGCTGATGGTCGCGGGCCTGTCGGTGCTGGCGATCAGCCTGATGGCGGTGGCCCTGGCGCGCCGCGTCGGCAAGGACCTGACCGAACACGAGAGCCGCTTCCGCGCAGCGTTCTACCAGGCCAACGTCGGCATGCTCAAGCTCGATACCGAAGGCAAGGTGATCGAGGCCAACCAGGCGATGGCCGATATCCTCGACCATCGTCGTGACATGCTGCTGCAGCTGTCGCTGGCTGACCTGCTGATGGACGGCGAGCTGGTCATTGATGGGGTGGGGCGCATCGATTGGGACCGCCAGCTGCGCCCGAGCGAACTGCGCTTCCGCCGTCGTGATGGCAGCCTGGTCTGGGGCCGCTGGAGCGGCACCGGTGTGCGCAGCGCCGGCGGCGGCCTGTCAGTGTTCGCGATCATCGAAGACGTCAGCCAGAACCATGCACTGGCGCGCGAGATCGAGCACCACGCCAGCCATGACCCGCTAACCGGCCTGATCAACCGGCGCGAGATCGAGCGCCTGCTGGAACGCGCACTGCTGCAGGTGCGCAGCGAAGGTGGCACGCACGCGCTGTGCTACATCAACCTGGACCATTTCAAGCTGGTCAATGACAGCTTCGGCCATGCCGCCGGCGACCAGATGCTGCGCAGCTTCGCCGATTACCTGGTGGCGGCGGTGCGCGATGGTGACTGGGTGGGCCGGCTGGGTGCGGACGAGTTCGCGGTGTTCCTCGCCCATGCCGGGCAGGACGAGGCCAAGCGCGTGCTGCAGCGGGTGATCCGCAATCTGGGGCAGGCGACGTTCCCGGTCAGCGAGGGCAGCCCGCAGTTGAGCTGCAGCATCGGCGTGGTCGAGGTCAGCGCCGACGCACCGGATGTGAACTGGTTGATGAGCGCCGCCGACAGTGCCTGCTATGCGGCCAAGCAGGCCGGGCGCAACCGCGTGCACTGCTTCAACGAGAACCGCATGGCGTTGGAGGAACGGCGCCGGGAAGCCGAGCGGCTGCAGGGCGTCAGCCTGGCCATGGCCGAGAACCGCATGGTGCTGTATGCGCAGCGCATCGCCCGCGTCGGCGATCCCACCTACCTGCACTACGAGGTGCTGGTACGCATGCGCGGCAGCGATGGCAGCCTGCACCTGCCGGGCCAGTTCATGCCGGCGGTGGAGCGCTATGGCATGGCCGTGGCGCTGGACCGGCACGTGCTCGGCTTGTTGTTCCGGCACCTGCAGGTGTGCCCGGCGCATGTGCGGCAGCTGGGACTGTGCAACGTCAACGTGTCGGCGCAGTCGATCGCCGAACCCGGCTTCCTCGCCTTCGTCTGCGACCTGCTGGAGCGCAATCGCGCGCTGGCCTCCAAGCTGTGCTTCGAAATCACCGAGACCGCCGCAATCAGCAACCTCAGCCAGGCGCGCGCGTTCATCGATGCGGTGAAGGCGCGCGGCTGCCGGATGGCGCTGGACGATTTCGGCTCCGGGCTGTCCTCGTTCGGCTACCTGCGCCAGCTGCCGGCCGACATCCTGAAGATAGACGGGGCCTTCGTGCGCGACATGGATACCGATCCGGTCAGCCACGCCACCGTGCGCGCGATCAGTGAACTGGGGCGCGAGCTGCAGATGGAGGTGGTGGCCGAATGGGTAGAGACCGCCGAAGTCGCCGCCGCGCTGACCCGGCTTGGGGTGCAGGGCCTGCAGGGCTATGCGGTCGAGCGGCCGCAGCCACTGGAACGGATGACCCTGACCGACCTGCGGCCGGTGCGTCTGGTGGCCGTGAAAGGTCCTCCCGCCGCAGGTTGAACGCCGTCGGCGACTTTGGTCTACACATGCGTTGCAGCCGCGGCTGCGATAATGCCCGCCAGGGGCGACGCGCAGTGGGCGCGGGCGTAAGCAGGAACAGGACGTGGCGTGGGCGGCAGGCAGTGGCAGTACGGAACAGGGGCGGTGCTGGTCGTGCTGCTGGTGTGGTTGGCGACGCCGTGGCCACTGTGGGCCGCTGCCGTCGAAGCCGGCCGCGATTACCTGCTGGTCGGCGCAGCCACCGATGAACCCACTCCACATCGCGCATGCACGCCGGACATGCTGGCCGGTCACCGGCAGCAGGTGCAGGTGCCTGCGCCGCCGGGCGGCTGGTCGGGGCAACCGCAGGCCCTGGACGTGTTCAATGTGTTCGCTGGCGAAGTCCGCGTGCAGTATGGCGATCGCGAGATCTGCGGCAACATGCACGATGCCCGTACCCGAGACTCACGCTTCCGCGCAGGCATCGGGCTGGTGGCGGTGCCGCAAGCGGGCAGTCACGATCCATTCCTGGTGTCGTGGCAGACGCCGTTGAAGGCGCGTTGGGTACCCACCCTTCGGCTGGGCGCGCCCAGTCCCGTGCAGCAGAACGATACCGCCCGCCTGCTGGTGCGCGCGGCCTGCATCGCCGTGGCGATCGCACTGGCGTTGTCGGCACTGATGGCCTTCCTCACCACCCGCGACCGCAGTTTCCTGGTCTACATCGCCGGTACCACCGTGCTGGTGCTTTGGCAGGCCATCCTCGGTGGCCTCAGCGGCTATCCGGAACCCTGGTTGCCGGTGGGCGAGCGCGGTGCCTGGTGGCTGCTGGTGTTGACTGCGGCCACGCAGGCCCTGGTGCTGCCGGCGCTGTGGCGGCTGAATGGCGGTGATCGCCTGTTGCCGCGTTCGCGTCCGTTCCAGCTGCTGGCGCTTTGGGGATTGCTGGTGTTGGCTGCACTGGTGCCCTGGCTGCCATGGGACAGCCTGGCCTGGGTGGCGCAGGGCCTGCAGGTGTCCTATCTGCTGGGCTGTGGCCTGGCGTTGATGGCAGGGGTGTGGGCACGGCTGCGCGGTGACCGCTGGGCGCAGGCGGGGCTGGCGGCGCTGGCGCCGATGCTGGTGTTGATCCTGGCCGACGCCTGCCGCGCGGCGTGGTTGCTGGAATACCGCGTGGAGGCCCTGCAGCTGGCGGTGACCTGGCTGCTGATGATGGCCGCCTACGCACTGAACCAGCGGCTGGGTCGCCTGCGCCAGCAGCGCGATGAACTGCGCCAGCTGGCCGAGACCGATGGCCTGACCGGCCTGCCCAACCGCCGTGCGGGCCTGCAGCAGCTGGCCCGCCACCTGGAGCGGGTTGACCGCGAACGTGGCCCGCTGGTGATCGGCTTCCTCGATATCGATCTGTTCAAGGACATCAATGACCGCCATGGCCACGCCGTGGGGGACCAGGTGCTGGTGGCGGTGGCGCGTGCATTGCGTGCCGCGGTACGCAGCCAGGACCAGGTAGTGCGGATGGGGGGCGAAGAGTTCCTGCTGCTGATGCCGGGCATGCCGCGGGAGGCGGCGTCGGCGCGCCTGGATCGCCTGCGCCGGCACATCACGGAGGCGGCCCGGGCGCTGCAGGTGCCCGGCCTGGAGGTCACCGCCAGCATCGGCCTGGCGCAGTGGCGGCCGGGCGAGGACGATCTCGCCGCGCTGCTGCGCCGGGCCGACCATGCCATGTACGTGGCCAAGCGTGCCGGCCGCAACCGGGTGTTCGACGGCGAAGAACTCGATCCACCCGGCCTGGCATGAAGCGCGGCGGGCGGCGATGCCGGATAATAGGGCGATGACCACCCGACTCAACAAACACATCGCCGACACCGGCTTCTGCTCCCGCCGCGAGGCCGATCGCCTGATCGCCGCCCGCCGGGTCACCGTCAACGGCCATCCGGCCGGCACCGGCGCGGTGGTGGGCGAGGAAGACCAGGTGCTGGTGGATGGCCAGCCACTGCGCGCGCGCGTGGCCCGCAAGCCCGGCGCCCGCCGCCACGTCTACATCGCGCTGAACAAGCCGGTCGGCGTCACCTGCACCACCGAGACGTCGGTCAAGGGCAACATCGTCGACTTCGTCGGCCATGAACAGCGCATCTTCCCGATCGGCCGCCTCGACAAGGACTCCGAAGGCCTGATCCTGATGACCAGCAACGGCGACATCGTCAACCAGATCCTGCGTGCCGAGAATGGCCACCAGAAGGAGTACCTGGTGGCGGTCAACAAGCCGGTCACCGATGAGTTCCTGCGCGGCATGGCGCGTGGTGTGCGCATCCACGACCAGATGACGCTGCCATGCAAGACTTCGCGCATCGCCAAGTTCGGTTTCCGCATCACCCTGCAGCAGGGCCTGAACCGGCAGATCCGCCTGATGGCCGCCGAGTTCGGCTATCGCGTGACCCAGCTGCGCCGCGTGCGCATCGACAACATCAAGATTGGCGCGCTGAAGCCGGGCCAGTGGCGCAACCTGACCGAGCAGGAGCTGCAGGGCCTGCTGCCGAAGCAGCTGGACTGGTAGTGCCCGCCGCTGGCCGGCTGCAATGGGCGCGCGAGGTATCCGGGATGCCGGCCAACGGCCGGCACGACCTGCCATGCGGATTGCGCACCGGCTTCCGCTAGACTTCGCGGTGACCTGCCGGAACGTGACGTTGCATGATCAAGCCCGACAAGCCCGCCAACGAAGCCCTTCGGCTCGAGGCGCTGTACCGCTACCGCATCCTCGATTCGGAGCGTGAAAAATCCTTCGACGACCTAGTGGTGATCGCCAAGGCGGTCTGCGGCACCTCGATGGCGGCGGTGACCCTGATCGATGTCGAACGGCAATGGTTCAAGTCGATCCAGGGCATCGATGCGGCGGAAAACCTGCGCAGCGAATCGATGTGTGGCCATGCCATCCTGCAGCCGCAGCAGATCATGGTGGTCGAGGATGCGCTGCAGGATGTGCGCTTCCACGACAATCCGGTGGTGGTCGGCGATCCGCACATCCGCTTCTATGCCGGCGCGCCGCTGATCAGCTCCGACGGCTTGCCGCTGGGTACGCTGTGCGTGTTCGACGCACAGCCGCAACACCTGGCCAGCGACAAGGCCGAGGCGCTGGCCGCACTGTCGCGGCAGGTGATGCTGGTGATGGAGTTGCGCCGTTTCGCGCTCGACATCCAGAACCACATGCTGGAACGCGATGATTATGAGCGCCTGCTGTCGGAGTACCACGACGTGCTGCTGGCGCAGAACGCCGACCTGGCCGAGCAGAGCCGCACTGATGCGCTGACCGGCCTGCCGAACCGCCGCGCGATGGCAGCGGCGCTGGACGAGGCCGTGGCGATGACCGGGGAGCAGCCCGCTGAGGCCTGCGTTGCGCTGCTGGACATCGATCATTTCAAGCACATCAACGACTTCCAGGGCCACGCCACCGGCGACCGCGTGCTGGCCGAACTGGGCGCGCTGCTGCGGTCGCACTTTGCCGGCCGTGGCATGGCGGCGCGCTATGGCGGCGAGGAGTTCGTGGCAGTGATGCCCGCAACCGACCTGCGCACCGCCGAACTTCAGTGCGAGTTCCTGCGCCTGGCCGTGGCCGACCTGCCACTGGGCTTCCCGGTCACGATCAGTATCGGCATCGCCCAGCACCAGCCCGGTGAAAGCGTGGACGACACGCTGGCACGTGCCGACAAGGCGCTGTACCGGGCCAAGGGCAATGGCCGCAACCGGGTGGAAGTGGCGGGCTGAAGCGCCCCGTCCGGTAGATCCACGCCATGCGTGGATGCTCTTCCCGATTCACATCGCGTCGCAGCGCCTGCGATCAAGAGCGGGCAGCATGACGCCCTGTTTTCCCGGAAGCCGACCATGTTGCAGACCCTGGCCATCGCCCACTATCGCTCGCTGCACGGGTTGGTATTGCCGCTGCAGCAGTTGAATGTGGTGACCGGCGACAATGGCACTGGCAAGTCCAGCCTCTACCGCGCGCTGCGCCTGCTGGCCGAGACCGCGCAGGGCGGCGTCGCGGCGGTGCTGGCCCGCGAAGGTGGGCTGGGCTCGGCGCTGTGGGCGGGCCCGGAAAAAATAGACCGTCGGGTTGCTGCCGGCGAAATCCCCTTGCAGGGTGGCCCACGCCAGGAATCGGTGGGATTGAAGCTCGGCTTCACCACCGACGAATTCGGCTACGCCATCGATCTCGGCTACCCGCCGCCCAGCCGTTCGGCGTTTGCGCTGGACCCGCAGATCAAGGCCGAGGCGATCTGGGCGGGGCCGTTCCTGCGCAGCGCCAACCAGCTGGTCGATCGTCGCGGGGCGATGGTGCGGCAGCGCCATGCGCGCGGTTGGGATCTGGTGGATGACCGGTTGTCGCTGTTCGACAGCCTGTTCACCCAGGTCGGCGATCCGCAGCGCATGCCCGAAACGATCACCCTGCGTGAGTACATCCGTTGCTGGCGCTTCTATGACCATTTCCGCAGCGATGGCGATGCCCCGGCGCGGCAACCGGCGATGGCCACGCGCACGCCGGTGCTGCATCACGATGGCCGGGACCTGGCGGCGGCCTGGGTGACCATCCTCGAGATCGGCGACCCGGTTGCGTTGGCACGCAGCGTCGACGACGCGTTCCCGGGCGCCACGGTCGATTTTGAGGCGCTGGATGGACGCCTGGCGCTGCGCTTCCACCAACCTGGGTTGCTGCGGCCATTGTCGATGGCCGAGCTCTCCGACGGCACGCTGCGCTTCCTGCTGCTGGCGGCGGCGCTGCACACACCACGCCCACCGCCGCTGATGGTGCTCAACGAACCGGAGACCAGCCTGCACCCGGACCTGCTGCCGGCGCTGGCGCGGCTCATCATCGCAGCCAGTGCGCGCAGCCAGGTATGGGTGGTGTCGCACGCCAGCCGGCTGATCGCGGCGTTGGAACAGGCGCCAGGGTGCCATTCGCTGCATCTGTACAAGGAACAGGGCCGCACGCTGTTGAGCGGGCAGGGCCTGCTGGATGCGCCGGCCTGGCATTGGCCGCAGCGCTGATGCGGCCATCCACGCCATGCGTGGATGCACTCAATCGGCGATGTTGCGCGCTTCGGCCGTGCCGAGGATTTCCGGATGCTGCACCGGCTTGCGGCGGTTCAGCAGCGGATGCAGGAACACCGCGCCGACGATGATCGCCACGCCCAGGTAGAACCACGGGGTGACTTCGTGCTGCTCGCGCAGCAGCACCACCGCCAGTACCACCGCATAGACCGGCTCCAGGTTGGTCACCAGCTGCACCGTGTAGGCACTCAGGTGGCGCAGCGCGACCAGGGCCAGGGCGAACGGCAGCAGCGTGCAGAACCCGGCCAGCACCAGCAGCAGGATCCCGTCGTGCAGATTCGGGACCACCCACAGCGGGCTGGCCAGCGCCGGCAGCAGATAGGGCATCAGCGGCGCCAGCAGGGTCAGGGTGAGGGTGCCGGCACCCAGCTCCAGCGCGGTGACCGTGAGCGGATCGGCATGGCTGACCATGCGCTTGTTGAGCGAACCGAACACCGCCACCAGCAGCGCCGAGATCGCGCCGATCAACACACCCAGGCGCATGCCATCGGGCACGCCACCGACCACCAGCGCAACACCCGGCAGCACCGCCAGGCCAAACGCCAGCTCACGCAGCTGGAACGGCCGCTTGGCCACCCACGGCTCGATGATCGAGGTGAACACCGGTGCCAGTGCGATGCAGGTGGCAGCCACCGAGGCATTGGCCAGCTTCACCGCGCCGTAGAACGTCAGCCAGTGCAGGGCGACCAGCGCGCCGATACCGGCGTAGCCGGCGACCAGCCGCGGGGGCAGGGTGCGCAACCCGCGCCAGACCCGCGGCAGCAGGGCCAGCATCGCCGTCACCAGCAGCATGCGCCACCACACCAGCGGCAGTGCGGGCAGGGTGATCAGCTTGCCGAGGATGGCCGTGATGCCCCACAGCAGGACACAGAAATGGATCTGCCACAGCGCTTTGCGGGTGTCGGGTGTGCTCATCGGCCTATTGTGAGGCAATCGTATGGTCGCCGGCGACGCCTGTGGCATGCTCGCGGAAACTCCTCAGGGGAACCCTGCAATGGCTGCCAACCGCTCCGCCCTGCGTGCATGGGCAGCACTGACTGCACTGGTGGCCGCCACCGCGTTGCTGCTGCAATACCTGTTGCTGCTACGCGGCCCCGGGGCGGCTGCCGGGGTCGGCATGGCGACACTGCGCTTCGTTGGTTACTTCACGATTCTCAGTAACCTGGCGGTGTGCCTGGGATGCGTCAGGCTGATCCGTGCGGGTGTGCTGGACACGACTGTCGCCGCGGTGATCGCGTTGTGCATCGGGGTGACCGCGTGCATCTACGTGCTGGCGTTGCAGGGGCTGTGGCAGCCCACCGGGCTGCAATGGTGGGTCGATGCCGGCCTGCACTACGCTGTGCCGGCGCTGTATCTGCTGGGGTGGTGGTGGCTGCTGCCGCATGGGGCGCTGCGCTGGCGCGCGCTGGGCGGTGTGCTGCTGGTACCACTGGTCTACCTCGGCTGGGCGATGCTGGTCGCTGCAATGACCGGACAGGCGCCGTATCCGTTCCTCGAACTGCAACGCCTGGGGCTGGCGGCCTTCCTGCTCAACGTGCTGCGCGTTGCGGGCGTGTTCGTGGTGGGGTGGACCCTGCTGTGGGGGCTGGACCGCTGGCGCCGTCGATGAGGCGCTGCAGGGCCATCGCTGCGGCCGGGTTGCGGGCCTTGCCGGCACCGATGCACAGCAGGTAGACCTCGCGCGGGGTTTCCGGGGCGGGCGCGGCCAGGCAGGGCAGGTCGTCCACCGGCTCGCCGCGTGACCAGCGTCGTGCGCGTTCAGCCCAACGCTGCTGCACGGACGCAGGCAGGCCCTCGTTCAAGCGGGCCTGGCTGCGCTTGATCCGCGCGTAGACGAAGCCCGCACTGACATCGCCATGCAATGGCGCCTCGTCGCTGTCCTCGATCACCAGCGCCACGCCGTGGCGGCGCGCGGCGGCGACCAGAGCCGGTCCATGTGCCTCGGCGTTGCGCACTTCCAGAGCGTGCTGCAACGGCACGCCCTCGAGCTGCTTCGGCAGCTGCGCCATGAGCGCTTCCAATGCATCGGCGTCGGCCGGATGGTACGGATCGAACTGCCACAGCAGCGGGCCGAGCCGGTCACCGAGCGCAAGTGCCGCCTGCAGGAACGGCGTGGCCGCTTCCACGGTGCTGGCCAGGTCGCGGCGCTGCACCAGGTAGCGTGGCGCCTTCATCGAGAAACGGAAGCCTTCCGGCGTCTGCGCGGCCCACTGCGCGCACTGGGCCGCAGTCGGCGTGCGGTAGAAGGTGCCGTTGATCTCGATGCAGCGCAGGGCGCGGCTGGCATGGGCCAGTTCCTCGCGCTGCGGCAGTCCCACCGGATAGAACATGCCGCCGCGCCACTCGGGAAACACCCAGCCGCCAATACCGCAGCGGATCGCCATCTGGCCGGCAGCGGTCACTGGCTGTGGTCCTCGCGCCAGGGGTCGTAGCTGCCGAACCACCACAGGTAGCCTTCAGGATCGGCACAGGCATAGCCGCGGCCGCCGTAGTCCTGGTCGGCAATGTCGATGACGATGCGCGCTCCAGCCGCCTTGGCCCGCGCATAGTGCGCATCGACATCGGTGACGATCACGCAGGCACTCTGGGTCTGGCGGCCGCCGACTTCTCCGGGCAGGACCGCGTGTTCGCTCCACGCGCTCTGGTTGTTGGCCGAGCCGAGCATGATCATGCCGTTGCCGAAGGTGAGCTGGGCATGGAAAACCGTATCGCCATCGGCATGCACGGCCTGGGCATGGAAGCCGAAGGCCCGTTGCAGCCAGTCGATGGCGGCCAGCGCGTCGCGGTAGCGCAGGCACGGAATGATGGTGGAGCCGTTGCTTGGTTGGCCGTTCCCGCCCATGACACCCCTCCTATGGCACGGGGCAGGGTGCATCGGCGACCGTTACCATCCTGCGAAACCCCGGTGACGGCCTGCACATGGCCGCGACCCCTGTTCGGAGATGGTGCTCGATGAAACCCTGGATCGGAGGAGCCGTGCTGCTGGCGTGCACGACCATGGCCAATGCGGCGACCCCGCAGCAGCTGCAGGACCTGGATGCGACCGTCGAGCGCGTGCGCACGCAGTTCGACGTGCCCGGCATCGCCGTGGCCGTGGTCAAGGACGGCCAGGTGGTGCTGGAACGTGGCTGGGGCGTGCGCGAGCAGGGCAAGCCGGAACCGGTGCAGGCCGACACCCTGTTTGCCATCGCTTCCAATACCAAGGCGTTCACCGCCACCTCGCTGAACCTGCTGGCCGAGGACGGCAAGCTGAAGATGGATGACAAGGTGATCGACCACCTGCCGTCGTTCCGCATGTCCGATCCGTTCGTGACCGGGCAGATGACGATCCGCGACCTGCTGTCGCATCGCAGCGGGCTGAGCCTGGGCGCCGGTGACCTGCTGTTCTGGCCGGCTACCTCCTACAGCAACGCCGAAGTGGTGGAGCGACTGGGCAGGGTGCCGCTGAAGGGCGGCTTCCGCGAAAGCTATGCCTACGACAATATCCTGTACGCGGTCGCCCAACAGGTGATCGAGCGCGTGTCCGGCATGAGCTACCAGCAGTTCCTGCAGACGCGCATCTTCGACAAGGTGGGGATGGCCGGCACGCGCTACAACGCCGACCACCTGAAGCCAGGTGACAAGGCGGCGGTCGGCCACGCCAAGTACGATTTCAAGGACCTGCGCACCGTTGCACCGCTGACCTGGTCGAACAATGCCGGCGCCGGTGGCATCTATTCCAGCGCGCACGACATGGCGCGCTGGATGCAGGTGCAGCTGGCAGAAGGCAAGCTGGCTGACGGCACGCCGTTGTTCAGCGAGAAGAGCCAGCAGCAGATGTGGCGGATGATCACCCCGCAGTCGATCCCGGCGCCGAGCGTGCCGGAGCTGGCACCGGCGCGGGCCAACTTCGCCGGCTATGGCGAAGGCTGGAGCCTGAGCGACTACCGCGGGCAGAAGCTGGTCTGGCACACCGGTGGCTGGCCGGGCATGGTCTCGCGGTTGACCCTGGTGCCAGGCGAGAAGCTGGGCGTGGTGGTGCTGACCAACCAGGAAGTGGGTGCGGCGTTCAATGCGATCACCCTGAGCGTGCTTGACGCTTACCTGGGCGGAGAAAAGCACGATTGGGTGGACGCCTATGCCAAGGCCGTGGCCAAGGGTCAGGACAAGGCCGACGAGGCCTGGGCCAAGCACCAGAGCGCACGCGACAAGGGCAGCAGGCCATCGCTGGCGCTGGCCGGCTACACCGGCAGCTTCCGTGACCGCTGGTATGGCGACATGCAGATCAGCGCCGAAGGCAAGGGTCTGCGCCTGCGCTTTGCGAAGACCGCGCAGCTGAGCGGGCGCCTGGAGCACTGGCAGCACGACACCTTCATCGTGCGCTGGGACGACCGTTCGCTCAACGCCGACGCCTTCGTGAACTTCAGCCTGGACCCGGACGGCAAGGTACGCGAGGTGCGCATGCAGCCGATTTCCGACCTGACCGATTTCAGTTTCGATTTCCAGGACCTGCTGTTCACCCCGGTCAAAGAATGAGGGTAGCGCCGGCCGCTGGCCGGCAACCTCATGATCCCTGGAAACGTCGCGAGGTTGCCGGCCGGCGGCCGGCACTACCGGCGCCACGGCATCGTCGGCCGGCGTACACATCCGGCGTGGGATACTCCGCCGGCTATTGATGGCGAGGGAATGCGATGTTCCGTTGGTTTGAATCCCTGATCCCGGTTTTCCCGCCCGTGGATGGGCGCATGCCACCGCGCAAGGTGCTGCCGTTCTACCTGCACTACCTGCGCCCGGTCTGGCCGGTGCTGCTGGCGACCCTGATTGCCGGTCTGCTGCTGGCGCTGGTGGAAGTGGCCATGTTCGACTACCTGGGCCGCATCGTCGACATGGTCGCCGAGCAGCCCGGTGCCGATTTCTTCAAGCGCCACGCCAATGAACTGGGCTGGATGCTGTTCATCACGGTCATCGCGCGGCCGATCCTGGTGGGCCTGCACAACCTGCTGGTCAACCAGGCGATCGTGCCCGGCCTGAGCAACCGCTCGCGCTGGCTGATGCACAACTACGTGGTTCGGCAGAGCCTGAGCTTCTTCCAGAACGACTTCGCCGGCAGTGTCGCCAACCGGGTCATGCAGACCGGTACCTCGCTGCGCGAGTCGGCGGTACAGATGGTCGATTCGCTCTGGTACATCGTGGTCTATACCGGCACGGCGCTGTACCTGTTCGCGCAGGCGGACTGGCGGTTGATGGTGCCGCTGGTCCTGTGGCTGCTCGCCTATGCGGTGATCATGGTCTACTTCGTGCCGCGCGGGAAGGAACGGGCCTGGATTGCGTCCGAAGCGCGCTCCAAGGCAATGGGCCGCATCGTCGATGGCTACACCAACATTCCCACGCTGAAGCTGTTCGCCCATGGCGGGCGCGAGCAGGCCTACGTGGCCGAGTCGATCCAGGAACTGGCGGTCAAGCACCGCGCGCAGACCCGGGTGACCACCGGCATGGACCTGACCATCGCCATCGTCAACGGTTTCCTGATTGCCGGTACCTGTGGGCTCGCGCTGTGGCTGTGGAATGGTGGCCATATCACCGTGGGCGCGATCACCCTGGCGACCGGCCTGGTGATCCGCATCCACAACATGTCCGGCTGGATCATGTGGACCATCAACGGCATTTTCGAGGACATCGGCACGGTGCAGGATGGCATCACCACCATCGCCCAGCCGCTGACCGTGCAGGACCGCAGGGACGCGGTGCCGCTGCAGGTGACCCGCGGTGGCGTGCAGTTCCAGGACATCCACTTCCATTACGGCAAGAAGGGCGGCGTGATCGCCGGCCTCGACCTGGTGGTGAAGCCGGGCGAGAAGATCGGCCTGGTCGGTCCTTCCGGTGCCGGCAAGTCGACCCTGGTGAACGTGCTGCTGCGCCTGTACGACCTGGAAAGCGGCCGCATCCTGATCGACGGCCAGGACATCGCCTACGTCACCCAGGAAAGCCTGCGCCAGCAGATCGGCGTGGTCACCCAGGACACTTCGCTGCTGCATCGCTCGATCCGCGACAACCTGCTGTACGGCCGCCCCGATGCGACCGAGGAGCAGCTGCGTGCTGCCGTAGCCAAGGCGCGTGCCGAGGCCTTCATCGATACGCTGGTGGACGGGCAGGGGCGCCGTGGCTACGACGCGCATGTCGGCGAGCGCGGCGTGAAGCTGTCCGGTGGCCAGCGCCAGCGCATCGCCATTGCCCGCGTGCTGCTGAAGGATGCGCCGATCCTGGTGCTGGACGAAGCGACCTCGGCACTGGACTCGGAAGTCGAAGCGGCGATCCAGGACAGCCTGGATGAGCTGATGGGCGGCAAGACGGTGATCGCAATCGCGCACCGGTTGTCGACCATCGCGCGCATGGACCGGCTGGTGGTGATGGACCAGGGCCGCATCGTCGAGACCGGCAGCCATGCCGAACTGATTGCGGCCGGTGGCCTGTACGCGCGCTTGTGGGCGCGACAGACCGGTGGTTTCGTGGCTGCGGAGCAGTGATTGCTTCAAGGCTTTTTGAACGGGGCACGGAGGCGGAGCCCAGGGAACTGCTTCGACGCATCGAGATCTGATGCGGACGTAAAGCGCCACGCTGTGGTGCAATCCGCGCGTTGCTTTTGCACAACTGACGCTAGATGTTCGGCTCGTCTTTCGTCCTCAATTCAGCGGGAGGGAGTGGAAATGAGAATCACGGATTTCCTGGTGATGGACGGTGAGGGTGACCAGATCCCTGCTGATCCGCATGGCAACCATGTGGCTTTCAACTGTTTCGAGTGCGGATACCCGGTCGTGGCTGGCTCATTGGAAAACGAGCGGGGCAGCGATGAGGATTGCCCTGCAGCCTGTCGTGGTTGTGGTGCCGAGTACTTTGTGGATCTGCGGCTGGGCTCAAAGAAAATGTACATCCATCTGCTCTGATCCGGCAGCAGCCCAAGCCGGGGCGAACAAAGAAAGCGGCCCGGGTTTCCCCGGGCCGCTCCGCTTCGTCTCACACCGTCCCGATCACTCGATTGGCTGGTCCAGCATCAGCTGGCGGGCGAAACGCACCGGCGGCGCGCCGTAGGACAGCACCTGGTCGTGGTACGCCTTCAGGTTGAACTTGTCGCCCAGCTTCTCCTGCACTGCCTTGCGGGTGTCGAAGTGTTCCTGCGCACCGACGAAGTAGGTCGGCAGCTGTGCCGACGTCAGCTGCGCGCGCACCCACTTGCCGGCCGCTTCGCTTTCCTGCTGGAACGCGTCGTGGGTCATCAGGTGCATCGCCTTTTCGCGATCCCAGTTGTCCACGTGCACGCCCTGGTCGAGGATCGCGTTGGAGATGGTGCGCAGGTAGAACTTCAGCTGCACCAGGTGGAACAGCGGATCATTGTTGAGGTAACCCTGCTCCTGCATCATGCGCTCGGTGTAGACCGCCCAGCCTTCGGCGAACAGGCCCGAACGCAGCACCGCACGCAGGGTCGAGGGGAACTTGGCCGAGTGCCAGCCTTCCAGGTAATGGCCCGGAGTACCTTCATGGATGCTGAGCAGGTGGATCATGCGCGAGTTGTACTCACGCAGGAACGAGTCGACCTGCTTCTCGCTCCAGTCGTCCGGAATCGGCGACACGGCGTAGAAGGTCTTCAGGTTCTTGTCCAGCGGGCCCGGCGAATCGCAGTAGGCCACGGCCACGCCACGCTGGAATTCCGGCATCAGGATGATGTCCACCGGCGCATCGGGCAGCGTCATCAGATCGTGCTCGCGCACGAACGCGGTGGACTGCTCCAGCGCGGCCTTGGCATCGTCAACAACCTTGTCGCGTGCCGGCTTGTCGGCGTAGGCCAGTTCCAGCGCGGCCTCGATCGCCTTCTGCTGCTGCTCGTCGGTCGGCTGGGCCGGCATCTCCGGCGCACCCGGCTTGTCCTTCAGCACGGTCTGCGCGATACCGTACATGTCCTCGCGCACGCGCTTGAGTTCGGCGCGCGCACGCTCACCGATCTCCTGGCGAGACAGCGAGGAGCTCAGCGCGAATTTCAGCTTCTGGTCGTACTTCTCCGCACCGATGCGGAAGTCGCCCTTGGCGTTCGGCACCAGGGTCTTGTCCAGCCAGGTCTGCTGCTCGTCCACGGCCTTCTTCAGGCCGTCGATGGCCGCCTGCAGGCGCTGCTGGTCGGCCTGCGGCAGTTCGCCGATGTGCGGGGTGATGAAGGTATCGACGATGCTGAGGATGCCCTTGTTCTGCTTGGCAACGGTCTCGGCATGGATCTTCGGCACGCGGGCCGGATCCAGGTTCTCGCGCGCCTGGGCGAAGATCGCCGGCAGCTTTTCCATGCGCGCGGTGGCCGCCTTCAGGCGCTCCGGCAGCGGTGCGAACTCGCGCGCCATCAGGCCGTAGATCGCGCTGCCGGCGATGCCGTTGTACAGCTGCGGGTCCCACTTGCCGGACTGCAGCACTTCAGCGTTCCAGATTTCCGACTGCAGCTGGTTGCGCAGGATCGCCGCGTCCACCTGGTTCTCGCGGCCCAGCTTGGCCACTTCGATCTTGTCCAGCTCGCCCAGCAGCGCCTTGTAGGCGGCCACGGTCTTCTGCTGGCCGGCGGCGCTCAGGTCGTCCAGCTCGCTGTCGTAGCGGTGGTCACCGATCTGGGTGGCGCTGACCGGCGACAGCTGCATCCAGGTGTCCATGGCGCGCTTGGACAGATCGGCGAAGGCGGCATCGACCGCCGCGTCACCGGCCTGCTGGCTGGCGGCCGGGGTGGAAGCGTTGGTCGGGGCGTCGGCCGGCTGGCAACCGGCCAGCGCGGCGACCAGGGCGAGGGCAAGAAGATGCGGGCGCATCGGCATTCCTGTACGGGGTCAAACCCTGAGCATAGGGCCCCGTTGCTGCTTTGTCCCCGTGCCATAGGATTACCATGGGCCGATTCAAGGACCCTCCAAAGGAGCGCAGGACATGGAATACCAGGGAAGCTGCCATTGCGGCAGGATCGCATTCACCGTGCAGGCCGAGGCGCCGATCAGCGACGTCATCGACTGCAACTGTTCGATGTGCCGGCGTCGCGGCAGCCTGCTGTGGTTCGCCCCGCGTGCGGCGTTCCAGCTGGCCACCGATCCGGCTGACGTGGCCACCTACCACTTCAACAAGGCCCACATCGACCACCACCACTGCCGCGAATGCGGTATCGCGCCCTACAGCGAAGCGGTCGATCCGCGTACCGGCACACCGATGGTGGCGGTGAACGTGCGCTGCGTGCCGCAGGTCGATCTGGCGGGCCTTTCGGTGACCTCCTACGACGGAGCGGCACTGTGAGGCCGGTGCGAGCGTGGACGCGCAGGGCGGCGCTGCCGGTACTGCTGCTGGCGCTGGGCGCCTGCGCCAAGCAGGGCGACATGGTGGGGGATGCGGGCGCCACGGCCGCCGAGGCTGCCATCGCTTCGCCGGAAGGCGCCTTCCTGGCCTACGAACATGACGTGCAGGTGCAGCTGGAAGCGGCGCAGATAGCACCGCGCATCCAGCAGATCGCTCAGGCCTGCCAGAGCGCGAAGTTCGGCGACTGTGCAGTGTTGCAGGTCGAGCAGCACGGCGGCGAGCAGCCCAGCGGCGAGGTCAAGGTGCGCGTCGCGCCGAAGGGTACCGAGCCGCTGATCGCGATGGCTGGTGAAGGCGGCAAGCTGCAGTCGCGCAATACGCGCGCCGAGGATCTCGCGCAGGCGGTGGCCGACACGGCATTGACCAAGGCACGGCTTGAAAAGGAGCACGCCCGCCTGCTGTCCTACCAGGACCGCAAGGACCTGAAGATCGAAGACCTGATGGCGATCACCACGCGCCTGTCGGAGATCGAGGCGGGTGTCGAGCAGGCCAACAAGGATGCTGCGCAGCAGCGCCGGCGCATCGATACCCAGCTGGTGGCGATCCACTTCGACACCACCTCTGGCCAGCGCAGCCGCAGCGAGATCGGTGAGGCGCTGAGCGAGTCGGGCGGCATCCTCAGCACCAGCATCTCGTTCCTGATCCGCGCTGCGGCCGCACTGCTGCCGGTGGCGGTGCTGGCCTTGATCGCGGCCTGGGGTGTGCGGGCATGGTGGCGTCGCCGCCGCAAGCTACCGCCCAACCGCTGAGGTGAAGGCTGATGCCGGCCGTCAGCCGGCATCAGCCCTCGTCGGTCTCGTACTCGACGAACACATCCAGCTCCAGCGCCAGTTCCTGCACCGCATCGCGCACCTTCTGCGCGGTGCTTTCATTGCCGACTTCCACTTCCAACTCGTGGATGCCCGGGCCGATGTCATCGGACAGCCCGGCCGAACTGGAATCGTCGTCGTCCATATGCGGCATCAGGTCGTCGGTTTCCTCGACATGTTCGATGCCGTCCAGGCCGAGCAGCAGGTCGCTGATGGCGCGGGCGTCGTCTTCGGTTCCGGTGATGCGCAGTCGCAGCATGGCCATGGCATAGGTACGTTGTGGGTTCGCCAGCAGCCTAGCCAGCGTGAGGCAAAGAACGGGTGAGGGCGCAGTCAGGCGTGCGTCGCCGGCCGCCCGAGCAGGCTGTCCGGCAATGCCGGGATCGGCGTGCGCTCGTCCTGCGCCTGTTCCAGCAACCAGTCGATGAACAGGCGCGCGGCCGGGCTCGGCGGTTGCCCTTCTGCGTGCACCACGTGGTAGGCATAGCGTGCCTTCAATGCCGGACCGGGCAGGCGCACCACCTCGTAGCGCTGCAGGTAGGGCTGGGCGATGTGGGTGCGCGCCAGCACCGCGCCCATGCCATACACCGCCGCACGCATCGCGTCGGTGCTGTCGGCGAACGTGTGCATCGGCGGCAGGGGCGACGGTGGGCGCACACCGGCGTGGCGGAACCAGTCACGCCAGCCCTGAGGAGACAGGTCGGTCAGCAGCGGCAGGCCGGCGATGCGCGCCGGATCAACCAGTGCTTCGACCCCGGCCAGCGCCGGTGAGGCCACCGGGAACAGGAAGTCATCCATCAGGTGCTGTGCACGCAGGCCCGGCCATTGGCCCAGCCCGTAGCGGATGCCGACTTCCGGTCCGTTGTCGTCGTAGCGGTCCAGCCCGCTGCCGGTGTGCAGCTCGATGCGGATGTGTGGATAGGCCTGGGTGAAGCGTGGCAGTCGCGGCAGCAGCCAGCAGTACGAGAGCGAGCGCAGCGTGGTGATCCGCAGCGGCACGCTGTCGGCATCCGGTTGCAGGTGATGGGCCACCGCCGCGACATCGGTGAACGCGGCGCTGGCGGCGTCGGCCAGCTGCCGGCCCTCGGCGGTCAGGCGCACGCCGCGGGCGTGGCGCAGGAACAGGCGAACTTCAAGTACTTCTTCCAGGCGGCGCACGTGGTGACTGACCGCGCTGGCGGTCAGGTGCAGCTCCTGCGCGGCCTGGGCGAAATTCTGGTGGCGTGCGGCGACCGCGAACACGGCCAGTGCGGGGAGCAGGGAAGGACGGAGCAGCATGTCGAGCCTCAAACCATATTTGTGGCTGACAGCGATACTACGCGCTTGTGCGGCGGGCGTCTGCGCCTGATCCTGTCTGCCTTGGCGAGGAACAGACGATGGACGGAGGCAGGACATGAATGCGATCCCACAGGCGGCCGAGCGCGACTGGCGCACGCCGCTGGAATTGACCCTGCTGGGCGCCATCTGGGGCTGCTCGTTCCTGTTCATGCGGGTGGCGGTGCCGTCGTTCGGCCCATTCGCGCTGGTCGAGGTGCGGCTGGCGCTGGGCGCGCTGGTGCTGCTGCCGTTCCTGTGGCGCGCCCGCGCGCAGTTCCCGCCGCGCCGCTGGCTGTGGCTGGCGCCGATCGGCCTGATCAATTCGGCGCTGCCGTTCGTGCTGTTTGCCTATGCCGCCGAGCAGGCGCCGGCTGCGATCGGTGCGATCTGCAATGCGATGACGGTGCTGTTCGCCGCGCTGATCGCGTTCCTGTTCTTCGGCGAGAAGATCGGCATGCGCCGTGCCGGGGCGCTGCTGGTCGGCTTCGCCGGCGTGGTGGTGCTGGCCACGGCCAAGGTTTCCGGCCTGAGCATCGGCACCGCAGTGCTGGCCGGTGCGGCGGCATCGCTGCTGTACGGCCTGGGCGTGAACCTGGTGAAGCGGCACATGACCGGGTTGCCGTCGGCCGCCGCCGCGGCGGCAACGCTGTCGTGCGCCTCGCTGTGGATGCTGCCGATGGCGGTCAGCCACTGGCCGCAGGCGGCGATTCCGGCCAAGGCCTGGGGCGCGGCGATCGCCCTCGGCGTGGCCTGCACCGGGCTGGCGTTCCTGATGTTCTATCGCCTGATCGGCCGTATCGGCCCGTCGCGTGCGTCGACGGTGACCTACCTGATTCCGCTGTTCGGCGCGGCGTTTGCGTGGTTGTTCCTGGGGGAGGCGGTGACGGTGCAGATGTTGATTGCGGGTGTGTTGATTCTGGGTAGCGTGGCGGTGAGTCAGAAGGGCTGAGACGTTTTTTGCACGTGGCACGTGCTGAAGGTGCTTCACTGTTCATGGGCGTTACTTTTCTTTGTACGCAAAGAAAAGTAACCAAAAGAAACGTTCCGCCGGCCGCGAGCCGGTGCTGCGCACCGGTGCCCTGCGCTCCTCCGCCCGTCGAGGGACGGCGCGGGAACTCGCTGCGCTCAGACACCCGCGCCTCTTCGCCCTCGCCGGACCTGCGGTGCTCGGCTCGCTCAAGGCGGACTGGAAGGTCAAGATCAACAGCAAGAGCATCCACGCATGGCGTGGATCTACTGGGTGCAGCTGTGGCCTTTGAACTGGGTCCGCCTTGAGCGAGCCGAGCATCGCAGGGGAATCAGGGGCGAAGAGGTGCCGATGTCTGAGCGCAGCGAGTTCGGCACCGTCCCCTGATTCACCGAGAAGCGCAGGGGACCGGCGTGCGAAGCACGGCGGCTCGCGACCCGGCGGCGCGTTTCTTTTGGTTACTTTTCTTTTCGCGCGAAAAGAAAAGTGACGCCCATGAACAATGAAGCCCCTTCAGCACGCGCCTCGCGCAGAATCCGCGACGGCGTTACTTCACCGGCACCGGAATATTGCAGAGGTCGATATGCCCCGCCGGGCGCTTGTAGAAATCATCCACGCGGTTGCGCCGCGCCTCCACCGTATCGGCAAAGGTCTTCGAGTCGGTACGCAGTACCTGGATCGGCGTGCGCTCGGCCGCCGGCACATCGCTGGCGCGGCGGATCGACATGATCGGCGTACGCAGCTTCGGGTCGGTGTAGAAGCCCATCGGCGCCGGTCCGCGCGGCGTTGCGCTGAGCAGCTCCATGCCCTTCAGCACGCGACCAACCAGCGTGATGTTGCGGTCGAGCTGGCGCGGTGACTGCCCGGTCACCACGTACAGTTCGGCGCCGATGCTGCTGTCTTCCTCGTTGCTGCGGCCGGCACCGAGCATGCCGTAGCAGTGCGCCAGCCAGGTCTTGCCGGCCTGCGGGTCCTGGCCGACCGGGAAGCCGTCGACGAATCCGGTCTGCGCGGCCCAGCCATCGCGGTCCGGCAGCACGCTGACCTTCAGGCCGGCGCTGGCGCGCTCGAACTCGGCCGGCAGCTTGCGCGCGGCACTGCCGAACGGCTTGGCCTTGGCTGCGTCATCGGCGTCGGCATCGCCGAACTGCACCACGAAGTTGTCCTGCGAACGGTAGATGCTGGTGCCGTCCCAGAAATGCTCGTGGGCGAAGGTCTGGATGTTGGCGACATGGTGCGGGGCGAACTGCGGTGCCAGCTCGATGATGACCCGACCGGCCGGCAGGTCCATGTACAGCAGATTGGCCGGGTCCGGGGTGCGCCAGTCGCTGGCCGCCGAGGCGTCGAGAATCTGCTGCGGGCTGCGGTAGGGCGTGGCCGCGCTGGCCATGGCGGGCAGCAGGCAGGCGAGGGCAAGGGCGGTCAGGGCAAGGCGACGACGGTGCGGCATGGGAACCCCGGAACATGAACGAGGCTTCGATTCTGCGCGACGAGATACCGTATCGCCAAGTGACATGCGGGGCATTTGCGTCAGCCTGCGCGCCGCCTCTTGGCCGATCCAATCGGCCTGGCATCAACGCCTATCTTTCTTCTGCAATTAGACCGGAGTAATGGCCGAAGACAGGAACAGGTTCATAGTTGCCTGTCGGATCGTGCGTAGTTGAAGACTCTTCCAGATGATGAGGCGAGAAATTCTCCCTGGTTATCGTAAGCCGACCATCTTCATTGAAAAGGTAGCTGGTCCCTTCGGCAATGCTGTCACTCTTCTCATCGAACGTTCTATGTACCGCCATGCTCAGGAACAGATTTCCCGGTGCTACCTGCTGGAACTGATACGTCAGGCGCTCCCTTAGATGTTCATCCAGAAAGTCGACGCCAATCATGTCTTTGTCCAACAGCACATCGATAATCGCTGATGGCGCGGTGGGGGAGCCAACGAGAACCGTGTAGCGGGCCTGGCTCTCATGTCTCGCTTCGGCCTCGGATTCACTGATTATGTTTCGGGCGGACTTCTTTGCGCCAAACCAGAAGTCGCAATAATAAAACTCAGTCATAAGTGGATAGTCCCGGGATCGTCGTGCTCGCAGGAGCTGGATCAGCCGCTACGCTGTTGGAAAAGCGACGGTATGCCGCGACTCGCAGAGAGACAAGCAAGCCAATGCCCTGCCGGCCAAGTGGTCACCCGACCCTCGCCAACCGGCAGAGTGACTAACGACACATTCGCTATACCGAACTTCGCACTACTGTGGACTTCAACGTAGTGGAGGGCCGGTCATGTCCGAGGACCATGTCCACCTGAAGAAGTTCCAGAAGGAGCTCAGCGCCGGAACGGTGTCGCTGGCCCTGCTGGCGGTGCTGGCCCGGGCCGGGGAGCCGCTGTACGGCTACCTCATTGCCAAGGAGCTGGAGCGGGTGGGCGAGGGCGTGCTGAGCGGCAAGCAGAGTGCGCTGTACCCGGTGCTGCGCAACCTGGAGGGCGCCGGCCTGCTGGAAAGCCATGTGGAGCCGTCCAGCAGCGGGCCGCCGCGACGCTACTACCGCATCAATGAACGTGGCCGCGAGGTGCTGGCGCAGTGGCGCCAAGCGTGGCAGGCCACCCGTGATTCCGTCGATTCCGTGTTGGAGGGGGTACCGCAATGAACGACCCGAGCCTGGCAGGCCGTGCCCTGCCCACCACCATTCCGCAGTACCTGGCGCAGCTGCGCGCGGCGCTGGAGGGCGCCGATCCGGCGATGGTGCAGGACGCGCTGTACGACGCCGAGGAATACCTGCGTTCGGAGCTGGCAGCACAGCCCGGCCGCAGCGAGGCCGAGGTGATCGCCGATGTTGCCGGCAGCTATGGCGCGCCGGACGAAGTGGCCGACATCTACCGCGAGACCGAAGTGACGGTGAACCGCGCGCTGCGTACGCCGCGTGCGGATACCGCGCCGGTACTGCGTGCCGCCGCCGAAGCCAGCGGCGTCGAACCGGCTGCGCCGCCGCCGGCGCCAGTGCAACGCTCACTGCTGGCGCGCTTCTTCGGCGTGGTGGCCGATCCGCATACCTATGGCGCGCTGTTCTACATGCTGCTGTCGCTGGCCACCGGCATCTTCTTCTTCACCTGGGTGGTGACCGGCCTGTCGCTCTCGCTCGGCCTGTTGATCCTGATCGTCGGGATTCCGCTGACCGTGCTGTTCTTCGGCTCGGTGCGCGGGCTGGCGCTGCTGGAAGGGCGGCTGGTGGAAGCATTGCTGGGCGAGCGCATGCCGCGCCGTCCGCGCTACACCGACCGTAGCCGCACGTGGCTGCAGCGCATCGGCGACATGTTCACCGATGGCCGTACCTGGCTGACCCTGCTGTACTTCGTGCTGATGCTGCCGTTGGGCGTGGTCTACTTCACCATCGCGGTGACGCTGCTGTCGCTGTCACTGGGGTTCATCTGGGCGCCGGTGGCCGCGCTGTTCAGCGGTGACATTCCGGGTGTCTACGTCGATGGCGTGAACGTGCTGCCGATGGCCGCCTCGCCGCTGGTGGGCATCGTGATCGCAGCCGTGGGCGTGCTGCTGCTGCTGTTGACGATGCACCTGGCACGGGGCATCGGCAAGCTGCACGGGCTGATTGCCAAGAACCTGCTGGTGCGGTTGTAACAGGCCAGGGGTCGGATCCCTGTTCGCAGAACAGGGCTCTGACCCCGGATCCCATCATGCTGGGTCAGAGCTCTTTCCGTTGGAAAGGGATCCGACCCCACCGCGGCGAGTTACCCCGCCTTTCGCCGCAACGGAGTGACGTTGCTCTTCTTCTTCGTGGCCTTTGCCGCCGGTGCCTCGGCATGCGCAGCGAAGAAGTCGCGGACCTTCGGGTACACCACTTCGCGCCAGCGACGGCCGCTGAAGATGCCGTAGTGGCCGGCGCCTTCGACGATGAAATGCTCGCGGCGGTCAGCAGCAATGCCGGTGCACAGCGCCTGCGCTGCTTCGGTCTGGCCGAGGCCGGCGATGTCGTCCAGTTCGCCCTCGATGCTCAGCAGCGCGGTATCGCGGATCGCCGACGGATCGACCTTCTCGCCATTGACCACCCACTCGCCACGCGGCAGCAGGAAGTCCTGGAACACCACGCGGATGGTATCCAGGTAGTACTTGGCCGGCATGTCCAGCACCGCGTTGTACTCGTCGTAGAAGCGACGGTGCGCGTCGGCGTCTTCCAGGTCGCCCTTGACCAGGTCGGTGTAGAAATCCCAGTGCGAACTGAAGTGGCGGCTGGGGTTCATCGACAGGAAGCCGGCGTGCTGCAGGAAGCCCGGATACACGCGGCGGCCGGCGCCGGGATAGCTGGCCGGCACGGTGTGGATGACGTTGTTCTCGAACCACGACAGCGGGTTCTGCGTGGCCAGGTTGTTCACTGCGGTCGGGCTGCAGCGTGCATCGATCGGGCCGCCCATCATCACCAGGGTGCGCGGTGTCGGCTCGCCACGGCTGGCCATCAGTGAAACCGCGGCCAGCACCGGTACCGTCGGCTGGCACACGCTGACCACGTGCAGGCGTTCGACGCCCAGATGGCGGATGAACTCCTGGATGTAGGCGATGTAATCGTCCAGGCCAAACTCGCCTTCGTTGGCCGGCACCATGCGCGCGTCCACCCAGTCGGTGACGTACACACGGTGGTCGCGCAGCAGCGTGCGCACGGTATCGCGCAGCAACGTGGCGTGGTGCCCGGACAGCGGTGCCACGACCAGCACGAACGGCTGGTTGAGCATGGTGTGCAGCTGTTCGGCTTCATTGCTGTGGCGCTTGAAGCGCAGCAGCTTGCAGAACGGCTTGCTCACTTCCTCGTGCACGACGATCGGCACGCGCTCGCCGTCGACCTCGATTTCGTTGATGCCCCACTCGGGCTTCTCGTAATCCTTGCCGATGCGGTGGAACAGCTCATTGACCGCCGCCAGGCGATCGGCGCCGGGCATCTGCGACCACCAGTGGCCCGGGTTGGCGAAGAATCTGGCGTTGGCCTGGGCCTGGTGCACCCAGGGGGCGAGCAGGTTGCGGGTCAGTTCGTGCAGTTGATAGAGCATGACGACCGAATATGTATGGTCATATGTTGCCGCGCAGCATATCCCATCCGGGTGTCCCGCAGGTTAAGTTGGCTGAAAATAATGAATCTGGATTCACATCCGTTCCAGCGCGGCGGCATCGCCTGCCAGGGCGGGGCCGAGCCAGCAGTGCGACCCGACCGGCTGCAGGCCGTGCCGGGCCAGCGTCCGCCGATACCAGCGTGCTGGGCGGGCCTGGAAGCCGTCGTGGTCGCCTTCGAACGCGTCCTCGGCGGCGAAGGTCTCCAGGAAGGCCACACCGCCGGTCAGCTCGGCCACGCCGGACAGGCCGGCGCGCAGCTCGCGGTCGGGCACGTAGTGCATCACGTCCGAACACACCAGCAGGTCGACCGGCGCGCAGGGCCGCAGCCAGGCGAAGTCGCCGAAGCGGGCCAGGTGCAGGTTGCGGGTGCGGCCGTAGCGGCGCACAGCGTACTCGCTGCTGTCGAAGCCCAGGTATTCGACCTTCGGACGCAGCTTCAGCAGCGGCGCACGCCAGGCGCCTTCGCCGCAGCCGATGTCCAGCACACTGCGGATCGGTCGTTCCAGGTAGTACTCGGCACTGGCCACCGCCAGGGCCACCTTGCGCGCCAGGCGGGCGCTGCCGCCGATGTCGGCGCGGCGGTACCAGCGTTGGAAGTAGGCGGCGTCGTAGGTCTTGTCCATGGGGCGGTGCGCGTTCGGGGAAAACGGCGCCTATCGTACGGTGTTGCGCCCCCGGGTGTGGCGGACCCGCAGTAGAGCCACGCCATGCGTGGCTGTCCTGATGCGGCGATTGGACGCGGCAGCCACCCAGGAGGTGGCTCTACTGCGACAATGGGCGCCCATCTACGCCAGCCGCCGGAGCGAGCGCATGCAGAGCTACTACTGGGTCAAGACCTTCCACATCGTATTCGTGGTGGCGTGGATGGCCACGGTGTTCTACCTGCCGCGCATCCTGGTCAACCTGGCCGAGACCGCAGGCCAGCCGGCGGTGACCGAGCGCCTGCAGCTGATGGGCCTGCGCCTGTACCGTTTCGGCCACTCGATGTTCGGCCTGGCCTTTGTGCTGGGCCTGGTGCTGTGGCTGGGCTACAAGGTCATCCCGGATTTCCCGACCATGGTCGCGCCGGGCGGCGCTGGCTGGCTGCACGCCAAGCTGGGCCTGGTGGTGGTGCTGCTGGTGTATTTCAGCTGGATCGGCCGTCTGTTGAAGGGCGTGGCCAAGGGCAGGGCGCTGCCGTCGTCGCGCGCGCTGCGCTGGATCAACGAGATCCCGCTGCTGGCGTTCATTCCGATCGTGTGGCTGGTGCTGGCCAAGCCGTTCTGAACGGGGCGCGCAGCGCATCGCACAGATGCATCCACGCATGGCGTGGATCTACTGGGTGCAGCTGTGGCTTTTGATGTTCAGGTCCGCCATGAGCGAGCCGAGCATCGCAGGTGAAACAGGGGCGAAGAGGCGCCGATGTCTGAGCGCAGCGAGTTCGGCGCCGTCCCCTGATTCACCGAGAAGCGCAGGGAACCGGTGCGTGGCACCGGCTCGCGTTCGGCGGCGTGTTCTTTGGTTACTTTCTTGCACGAGCAAGAAAGTAACAAGCCGATGAATCAGGCCGCTTCGTACGTACCGTAACTGCGCAGGCGCGCGTAGCGCTGCTCCAGCAGCTGTTCGGTGGACAGCTTCTCCAGCGCGTCCAGCTCGTTCAGCAGCACGGCCTTCAGGCGCTTGGCCATCTGCGTCGGGTTGCGGTGGGCGCCACCGGTCGGCTCGCGCACGACCTTATCGACCAGGCCCAGGCTCTTCAGGCGCGGGGCGGTCAGGCCCAGTTGTTCGGCCGCTTCCTTGGCCTTGCCCGCGTCCTTCCACAGGATCGAGGCGCAGCCTTCCGGGGTGATGGTCGAGTACACCGCGTATTCCAGCATCACGGTGCGGTCGCCCACGCCCAGCGCCAGCGCGCCGCCGGAGCCGCCTTCACCGATCACGGTGCAGATGATCGGCACCTTCAGCTCGGCCATCTCGATCAGGTTGCGCGCGATGGCCTCGGACTGCCCGCGCGATTCGGCGTCAATACCCGGCCAGGCGCCGGCGGTGTCGATCAGGGTCAGCACCGGCAGGCCGAAGCGCTCGGCCATCTTCATCAGGCGCAGCGCCTTGCGGTAACCCTCCGGCTTGGGCATGCCGAAGTTGCGCTTGATCTTTTCCTTGGTATCGCGGCCCTTCTGGTGGCCGATCACCATTACCGCGCGGCCATTGATGCGGGCCAGGCCGCCCATGATCGCCTTGTCGTCGGCGAAGGCGCGGTCACCGGCCAGCTCCTGGAACTCATCGAACATGACGCGGATGTAGTCGGCGGTATACGGACGCGACGGGTGCCGGGCCAGCTGCAGCACCTGCCACGAGGTCAGGTTGCGGAAGATCTGCGCGGTGCGCATGCGCAGCTTGTCCTGCAGCGCGTGCACTTCCGCCTCGACATTGACCGCCGGCCCGGCACTGGCGTTGCGCAGTTCCTGGATCTTGGCTTCCAGGTCGGCGATGGGTTGCTCGAAGTCGAGGTAGTTCGGATTCATCGGAAGCCGTCGTGTAAAGAAGGGGGCAATTCTAGCCGAATGCGTGCAAACCACCCGTACGCCTTCGTCTGGAAGGCGACGGTAGCGCAGCCGGGCAGGCGGCGCCAGTCAGCTCAGGGCACCACCAGGGCGCTGCGGCCCATCAACTGGCTGCGCCGGGAAACGAAGTCGTTGTAGGCCTCGTTGGCCTCCCGGCCCAGGCCGCTGCCCAGGGCGGCGGTAGCCGAGGTGAAGGCCATCTGCGCGTCGAAGTCCTGCTTGCGCAGGGCCTTCTGTTCATCGGCGGTGGTGGCCTTCAGCCAGCGGGCATAGACCTCGCGCAGCGGCGCGGCATGCGCCTCGAAGGCGGGGTCGAGTGCCGGCAGGCTGGCCGGGGCCGGTTCCAGGCTGAACGCCGGGGCCACGTAGCCGGCCGGCTGTTCGCGCTTGAACGCACCTGGCTCGCCCATGCCTTCCTCGACGTAGGCGATGAAATCCGGTGCCGTGAACACCTTGGCGACGATCTGGCCACCACTGGAATCGACGTGGGCGACCACCTTTTCCTTCGGGAAGGGTTCGCGCACGCCGTAGGTCCAGGTCTTGTCGATGAACAGTTCGTGGCTCTTCTCGAACGGGCCCTCGAAGTCGACGCCGCCCAGCTCGATGCCGGCCTTGCCGGTGCCGAAGTTCTTCAGCTTGCTCTCGTCGGTGACATAGACCTCGCGAGCGATCACGTACTCGCTCAGGGTCGGGTTGATCAGGCCGCCGCGGCCATCGACGTAGACGATGAAGCGCACATCGCCGAGCGCGTCGGTGTGCAGGCGATGCTCGCCAATGGCCAGCGAGACCGGGCGCGAGCCGTGCGCGGCCACTGGCAGGTCCTGGCCGTCGATGCTCAGCGCCAGCGGCGCATCGGTCGGGTTGTCGATCTGGAACTCGATCTTCGACGGCGAGCAGGCGACCAAGGCCAGAGCGGCAGCGAACGGGAACAGCAGGGTCTTCATCGGCAATCGTCCTTGATGACTGGAACGGAAAAACAGGAACACGAAGCAGCCAGCCTCAGCTGGCCCACGGCGGGCTGTAGCGCACCTTCAGCGTACGTACGGCCGGGTCGGCGCGCAGCGCCTCCATCAGCTTCGAATCGATGCGCACTGCGCTCTGCCCGGAGACATCCAGCATGCCGGCGACACCGCCGTGCGGGCCCTTCAGCAGCAGGTCCAGGCGCAGCGGCGTGCGCCCCGGGCGATGGCGGTCGAGCAGGGCATTGATGCGCTCCCAGACCGGGCGCTGCTGGCGCAGGTCCAGGCGCAGCGACAGCCGCGTGGCGTAGTTGGCGCACACTTCGTCGAAGTCCCAGCACTGGCGGATGCGCAACGCGAAGCCGCCGTTGAATTCGTCCTCACGCAGGCCACCCTTCACCACCAGGATGCGGTCCTTGGTCATCAGGTGGCCGAACTCGGCCATCGCATCGGAGAACGCGCTGCACTCCACCCGGCCGCGACCGTCCTCCAGCTGGATGAAAATCTGGCTTTCGCCCTTGCGGCGCACGCCGACCACCTGGCCGGCCAGCACGGTCTGCACTTCCGGGCGCCAGCGCTTCTCGCCGCCACCGCCGCCGCTGTTGGCGCTCCAGATTTTCTCCACCGAACCCAGGTCGTTGCCTACCAGATCGCGCACATCGTCGCGCCAGGGATCGAACGGGTGGCCGCTGAGGTAGAAGCCCAGCGTATCGCGCTCGCCGTTGAGGCGCTGCAGCAGCGGCCATTCTTCGGCTTCCGGCAGGTCCAGCTGGATCGAAACGGTGCTCGGATCGGGCCCGCCAAACAGCGAATTCTGCCCGGACGCACGCTCGCGTGCCATCTGGTCGGTGGCCTTGATCACTTCCGGCAGCTGCAGCATCAGCGAGGCACGGTTGCGGCCGAGTTCATCGAGCGCGCCACAGTTGATCATCGCTTCCAGCGTGCGCCGGTTGAGCTTGGCCGAGCCGACGCGGGTGCAGAAGTCCAGCAGATCCTTGAACGGTCCGCCCTTCAGTCGTTCCTCGACCACCGCTTCGCAGGCGCCCTGGCCGACGCCCTTGATCGCGCCCAGACCGTACTGGATCGTGTCCGGCGTGACCGCTTCGAACATGAAGGCCGACTGGTTCACCTTCGGCGGCAGCACGGTCAGGCCGAGGTTGCGCACCTCGTCGAGGAAGCCAACCACCTTGTCGGTGTTGTCCAGGTCAGAAGACAGCGTGGCCGCCATGAACTCTGCCGGGTAATGCCGCTTCAGCCAGGCGGTCTGGTAGCTGACCAGTGCGTATGCAGCGGCGTGCGATTTGTTGAAGCCATAGCCGGCGAACTTCTCCATCAGGTCGAAGATTTCGTCGGCCTTGGGGCCGTCGACGCCGCCCTTGGCTGCACCTTCGCGGAAGATCTCGCGATGCTTGGCCATTTCCGCCGGCACCTTCTTGCCCATCGCGCGTCGCAGCAGGTCAGCGCCGCCCAACGAGTAGCCGCCGACGATCTGCGCCATCTGCATCACCTGCTCCTGGTACACCATGATGCCGTAGGTGTCCTTCAGGATCGCTTCGGTGCGCGGATCGGGATAGATGATCTCTTCCTGGCCGTGCTTGCGCGCGTTGAAGGAGGGAATCAGATCCATCGGGCCGGGGCGATACAGCGACACCAGCGCGATCAGGTCTTCGAAGCGGTCGGGGCGCGCGTCCTTCAGCAGGCGGCGCATGCCCGAGGACTCGAACTGGAACACCGCGCCGGTGTTGCCGTTGGCGAAGATGTCCTTGTAGGTGGGCGCATCGTCGAGCGGGATCGCGGCAATGTCGACCGGCGGAATGCCCGCGCGTTCGTGGCGCTTGTTGATCGCCTTCACTGCCCAGTCGATGATGGTCAGCGTGCGCAGGCCGAGGAAGTCGAACTTCACCAGGCCCACTTCTTCAACGTCGTTCTTGTCGAACTGGGTGACCGGGTTCTTGCCGAGCCCATTTTCGTCGTGTTCGGCGTACAGCGGGCAGAACTCGCTCAGCGGCTCGGGCCCGATCACCACGCCACCGGCGTGCTTGCCGGCGTTGCGGGTCAGGTCTTCCAGCTGCAGCGCCAGATCGATCAGGTCGCGGACATCGTCCTCGGTCTCATAGCGCTGGATCAGTTCGGCCGAGGCCATTTCCGAGCTCGGGCCTTCCTTGCCCTTGCCCAGCGCATCCTTCAGGTGGATGCCCAGGATGTTCGGGATCAGCTTGGAAACACCGTCGACCAGGCCGTACGGGAAGCCGAGCACGCGGCCGGAGTCGCGCACCACCGCCTTGGCGGCCATGGTGCCGTAGGTGATGATCTGGCTGACGCGCTCGCGCCCGTACTTGCGGGCGACGTAGTCGATCACCTCGTCGCGGCGGTCCATGCAGAAGTCGATGTCGAAGTCGGGCATCGACACGCGTTCCGGGTTCAGGAACCGCTCGAACAGCAGGTTGTACGGCAGCGGGTCCAGGTCGGTAATCTTCAGCGCCCAGGCCACCAGCGAGCCGGCACCCGAGCCGCGGCCGGGACCGATCGGGATGCCCTGGTTCTTGCCCCACTGGATGAAGTCGGCCACGATCAGGAAGTAGCCGGGGAAGCCCATCTTGATGATGGTGTTGAGCTCGAACTCCAGGCGCTCGAAGTACTCCTCACGGGTCTTGCCCGGCGCCAGCGGATTCTTCTCCAGGCGCTCTTCCAGGCCGTCGCGCGACATCTTCTGGATCCAGGTGTCCAGGGTCTCGTCGTCGGGCACCGGGTAGTTGGGCAGGAAGTAGGTGCCCAGCCGCATCTCGATGTTGCAGCGCTCGGCCAGCGCCAGCGTGTTGTCGATCGCATCGGGGATGTCGGCGAACAGCGCGCACATCTCCTCGGCCGACTTCAGGTACTGCTGGTCGCTGTACTCGCGCGGACGCTTGGGATCGTCCAGCACGCGGCCGGTGGAAATGCACACGCGCGCTTCGTGCGCGCTGAAATCTGACGGCGACAGGAAGCGCACGTCATTGCTGGCGACCACCGGCAGGCCGCGCTGGCCAGCGGCCATCAGCGCGAACTGGTTGAAGGTTTCCTCGCCCTCGCGGCCGGTACGGGTCAGCTCCAGGTGCAGGCCATCGCCGAATACGCGCTGCCAGTCGGCCAGCTGCTGCTCGGCCAGTTCATGCTTGCCGTCCAGTGCCAGGCGCCCGGCCAGGCTCTGCCGGCCGGCCAGCGCGAACAGGTTGGCATTGCCGGCCTTCAGCCAGTCCGGGTGGATGGCCACGCCGCCTTCCGGGCGATGGCCTTCCATCCAGGCGCGGGTCAGCAGCCGCGACAGGCTCAGGTAGCCCTCGCGGTCGCGGCACAGCAGGGTCATCCGCCACGGGTCCTGGCCTTCCTCTGCGATCAGCACGTCGGCACCGGCGATCGGCTTGATGCCGACGCCTTCGGCGGCCTTGTAGAACTTGACCAGGGCGAACAGGTTGTTGAGATCGGTCACCGCCAGCGCGGGCAGGCCGAGCTCCACCGAGCGCGACAGCAGGTTGGCCTGCTTGGCCTTCTTCGGGTCCGCCTGGTCCGGCTTGGCCGGCACACGGATGGTGGAGTCTGCCAGCGAGAACTCGGTGTGGACGTGGAGATGTACGAAGCGGGAGTTGGACATGCCGGACCAGGTTGGAGCGCGCGGGCCCCGGGTGCTGACGGAGGTTCGTCGCCGGGGTCGGGAAGCGCTGGAATGCCCGGTCAGGGTAGCGAGGGCAGGGGGTTGCCACAAGGCTTGACAGGGGCACGGCGTGGCGCCGGATTCAGGCGTGCGGGAGGCCGCCTTCTGTAGAGCCGAGCCCATGCTCGGCTGTCCACAGCAGCCGAGCATGGGCTCGGCCCTACAACTCCAGCTGGCTCAGGCGATGGCCGCCGCCTGCGCCAGGTCCAGGCACTCACGCACCGGTGCGAAGCTGCGCCGATGCTCCACGCAGGGGCCGTGCTCGCGCAGGGCGGCGAGGTGGGCCGGAGTGCCGTAGCCCTTGTGCTGCTCGAAGCCGTATTGCGGGTGGCGGGCATGCACATCCTGCATGTAGCGGTCGCGCGAGACCTTGGCCAGGATCGATGCGGCCATGATTGCGCGGTCGATGCCATCGCCGCCGACCAGCGCCTGCGCCGGCAGCACCAGGCCCTTGGGCACCACATTGCCGTCGATGCGGGCGAAGCCGGCCACATGGGCGACCGCTGCAACGACGTCACGCATGCCCTGCAGGGTGGCCTGGTAGATGTTCAGGCGGTCGATGGTGTCCACGTCCACCAGCACCACGTGCCAGGCCAGGGCGCGCTCGATGATGCGGTCATGCAGCTGCTCGCGGCGGGCAGCGGTCAACTGCTTGGAATCATCCAGGCCGTTGATTCGTGGCCGCGCCGGGTCGAACACCACCGCCGCCACCGCCACCGGCCCGGCCAGCGGGCCACGCCCGGCCTCGTCGACGCCGGCCACAAGACGCTCCGGCTCGACCACGGCCACGCCGTCGAACAGGGTCAGGCTGGCTGCGGCGGCGTGACGGCGGCTCATGCCTGGGCCTGGTCGCGCATCAGCAGCTCGCCGACGGCATCGGCGGCACGCGCCGAGGCGTTGCGTCGCAGGCGTTCGTGCAGGCGCACGTAAGTGTCCTGCAGGTCGCTCACCCGCTGCGGGTGGTCGAACCACTGCTGGATGGCCGCGGCCAGCCTGTCCGGCGTGCAGTCGTGCTGCATCAGTTCCGGTGCCAGGTCCTGCCCGGCCAGGATGTTGGGCAGGGCGAAGCGGTCGACCTTGATCAGGCCAAGCGCCTTCACCAGTCGATAGGTCAGTTCGTTGACACGGTAACCGACCACCATCGGCCGCTTCACCAGCATGGCCTCCAGGGTCGCGGTACCGGAGGCCAGCACCACCACGTCGGCGGCGATCATCGCGTTGCGCGCCTGGCCGTCCAGCACGTGCGAGTAGGCCACCGGCAGCGCCGAGCGCGACAGCTGTTCTTCGATCAGCTGCCTGCAGGCCGGGTTGGCGGCAGGCACCACCACATGCAGGCCCGGAATGCGTTCGGAGACCTGCCAGGCCGCTTCGAAGAACGGCTCGCCCAGGCGCGAGATCTCGCCGAGGCGGCTGCCCGGCAACACCGCCAGCACCTTGGCCGAGGCCGGCAGGCCGAGCGCGGCGCGTGCTTCCTCGCGGTTGCCCTGCAGCGGAATGTCATCGGCCATCGGGTGGCCGACGAAGCGCGCGTCGATGCCGTGCCGGGCATAGATCGGCGGCTCCATCGGGAACAGGCACAGCACCAGGTCGGCGCTGCTGCCGATCTTCTCGGCGCGCTTTTCGCGCCAGGCCCAGACTGACGGGCTGACGTAATGCACGGTGCGCACGCCGCGCTGTTTCAACCAGCGCTCGATGCCCAGGTTGAAGTCGGGGGCGTCGATGCCGATGAACACGTCCGGCTGCCAGTCCAGCGCACGCTGGCGGAACGCCGAGCGCAGCTTGAGCAGGCGTGGCAGGTGGCGCAGCACTTCGGTCAGGCCCATCACCGCCAGCTCGCTGGCATCGTGCCAGGTCTGGCAGCCGGCGCTGCGCATGGCATCGCCGCCGATACCGGCGAACTCGGCATTCGGGAAGCGCGCCTTCAGTTCACGCACCAGGCCCGCACCGAGCAGGTCGCCGGAGGCTTCACCGGCAACCAGCGCGATCCGCAACGGGCGCTCGCTGAGCACCCGCTGTGCGGGAACGCTGCCGGCCATCGAGGCCAGCGGGATCACCGCGGCGCCGGCCGGCGCCTGGCCGGTCGAGCTGCTCATCGCAGCAGGGGCCTCTCGGCGTGCTCGATGAAGTCCAGCATCGCCTTCACGTCGTCGCTGTCACGCGCCTGTTCGGTCAGCTGCACCTTGGCCTCTGCCAGCGGCAGGCCCGCGACGTACAGCGTGCGGTACGCACGCTTGATGGCCGAAATGCGGTCAGCGTCGAAGCCGCGCCGCTTCAGGCCTTCGCTGTTGATGCCACGCGGGCGTCCCAGCGAATCGGTGCCGACCATGGTGAACGGCGGTACATCACCATTGGTCAGCGCGCCCATGCCGAGGAAGGCATGCGCGCCGATGCGGCAGAACTGGTGGGCACCGGCGAAGCCGCTGATGATCACGTAGTCGCCCACGGTCACGTGGCCAGCCAGAGTGGTGTTGTTGGAGAACACGCAGAAGTTGCCGACATGGCAGTCGTGTGCCACGTGCGTGTAGGCCAGCATCCAGTTGTCGTTGCCGATGGTGGTGATGCCGCCGCCGCCGCCGGTGCCACGGTTGAGCGTGACGAACTCGCGGAACACGTTGCGATCGCCGATCACCAGTTCGGTACGCTCGCCGGCGAACTTCTTGTCCTGCGGCTCGCCACCGATCGCGGCATGGCCGACGAAGCGGTTGTCGCGGCCGATCCGGGTCGGGCCGTGGATGCTGCAATGGGGGCCCACCACCGTGCCGGCACCGATTTCAACGTCGGGGCCGATCAGGGTGAAGGCGCCCACCTGGACATCGTCGGCCAGGCGTGCGGCCGGGTCGATGACGGCGGTGGGGTGGATCCGCGGTGCGTTGTCAGTCATTGCTGCCTCCAGTGGATCAGCCCTTGGCGCCGGCACACATGACCTCGGCCGACGCGACGACTTCGCCGTTGACCTTGGCTTCGCCGTAGTACCAGCCCATGTTGCGGATCAGGCGCTTCATCTGCACGTCCAGCATCAGCACGTCACCGGGCGCGACCTGCTTGTTGAAGCGGGCGTTTTCCACCTTGACCATGTAGAACAGCTTGGACTGCGCATCGCGGCCGAGCGTGAGCTGGGTCATGACACCGCCAGCCTGCGCCAGCGCTTCGATGATCAGCACCCCGGGCATGATCGGGCGGCCCGGGAAGTGGCCCTGGAAGAACGGCTCGTTGATGCTCACGTTCTTCTGCGCCAGGATCCGCTTGGCCTCGACGTCGAGTTCGAGCACCCGGTCCACCAGCAGGAACGGGTAGCGATGTGGAAGCAGTTCCTGGATCTGGCAGACGTCGATCGGAAGCTGCAGCGAATCGTTCATTCTTTCTCCTTGCCAGCAGCCAGAACGCGGCGAGCCAATGCGTCCAGCTGCTTGAAGCGCGCGGCGTTCTTGCGCCACGTGCGGTTGTCGGTCAATGGGGTGCCGGACGAGTACTCGCCCGGCTCATGGATGGAGTTGCGGACCACCGACTTGCCAGTGATCACGACCTTGTCGCAGATCTCGAGGTGGCCGACCACGCCAACGTGGCCGCCGAGCAGGCAGTAGCGGCCGATCTTGGCGCTGCCGGCGATGCCGGTGCAGCCGGCAATGGCCGAGTGCGCGCCGATCTGCACGTTGTGGGCAATCTGCACCAGGTTGTCCAGGCGAACGTCCTCGGCAAGGACGGTGTCTTCCAGCGCGCCACGATCAACACAGGTATTGGCGCCGATCTCGCAATCGTCGCCGATGCGGACGCCGCCGAGCTGCGGCACCTTGATCCACTTGCCGGCGTCCATCGCCAGGCCGAAGCCATCGGCGCCGAGTACGGCACCGGGATGCACGCGCACGCGCTTGCCCAGCCTGACCCGGGTGACCAGGGTGACCCGTGCGATCAGCTCACAGCCGGAATCCAGGCTGCAGTCCTCGCCGATCACGCTGCCGGTGCCGATGATGCAGTTCTCGCCGACGACGCTGCGCGCACCCACCGAGACGAACGGGCCGATATGGGCGCTGGCCGCGACCTGGGCGCTGGGATCGATCACTGCGCTGGGATGGATGCCCGGCGGGCGGGTCGGCGCGATGTCGAACAGTGCGGCAATCTTGGCGAATGCGGTGTACGGGTCCTTGGCGACGAGCGCGGCGCCGGGAGCGGACTCGGCGTCGTCGGCACGCAGCACCACCAGCGAGGCCTGGCTGTCGGCCAGCTGGGCGCGGTAGCGCGGGTTGGCAAGGAAGGTCAGCTGGCCAGGACCGGCATGGGCGAGGGTGGCCACGCCATGGATGGCGGTAGCGGGATCGCCATGGACCTGCAGGCCGAACTGCTCGGCGAGTTGCTGGGCGGTGTAGGTGGGAGTATTCACGGCGGGAGTTTAACGTGTGACGCCATTGCGGTCATGCAGGGTCAAAAGCGGCGCCTGCCTGATGTCCCGGGGCGATGGCGCAGGGGGCTGCCCAGGACACGCCGTAAACCCATCCCTGAAGTGACCCCCGGGAGTTGGACATCAGATCCGACCCCGAGGGATACATGAACAGATACGACGCGCGTTTCAAACTGCAGGTCGCCAAACAGGCCTGCAAGACCTCCACATCGGTCAAAGCCGTTGCTCGTCGCTACGGCCTGGAGTTCTCCACGGTCAGGCGCTGGGTGGCGACCTATCGGCTGCATGGTTGGCGGGGATTTCATCGCCAGTCCCAGTCCTATGACCTCGCATTCAAGCTGGCTGTCCTGAAGAAGATGGGCCAGGACGGCATGTCCGGGCGGGAGGCCACCACTTACTTTCAAATTGGCGATGCCGGCGCGGTGGGTCGGTGGCGTCGCCTGTATGCTCAAGGCGGTGCCCAAGCGCTGGCACCACCTCCGCCGCCGCCCCGAAAGCCGATGAAAAAGACCCGTTCGTCCAAGCCACCTGAGGAAATGAGCCGCGATGAGCTGCTCAAGGAAGTTGCCTATCTGCGTGCGGAGACCGACTACCTAAAAAAACTCGATGCCTTGATCCGGGAAGAGCAGGCGGCGCAGGACGCAAAGCGCAAGCCATCCAAGGATTGAGGCAGGTTCATCCGCTGTCGCTTCTGCTCGAAGCGGCAGAGCTGTCACGCAGTACGTTCTATTACCAGAACCATGTCCTGGCCCATCCGGATCAGGATGAGGCAGCCCTGTGCGAGCGCATCCGGGCAATCTACGATCAAAGCCAAGGGCGCTATGGGTATCGCACGGTGACGCTGGAACTGGCCAATCAGGGCCATCGGACCAATCACAAGCGGGTACAGCGCCTGATGGGGGAGATGGGCCTGAAATCACGGGTACGCGTGAAGCGCTACCGGTCCTTCAAAGGGGCCGCCAATGTTGTGGTTGGCAATGACCTCAATCGCCAGTTCCATGCCGAGCGGCCCAACCAGAAGTGGGTGACTGACGTCACCGAGTTCAAGGTGCAAGGCATGAAGCTGTACCTGTCGCCGATCATGGACCTCTACAACGGTGAAATCGTGGCTTATCAGATCAAGCGCCAGCCTGTGTTCGATCTGGTAGGTCAGATGCTGGAGGAGGCCATCAAGAAGCTTTCGCCGGATGAGCGGCCAATGATCCACTCCGACCAGGGCTGGCAGTACCAGCATGAGAACTACCGGCACATGCTGGAAAAGCACTCGTTGAAGCAAAGCATGTCCCGACGTGGCAACTGCTTGGACAATGCGGCAATGGAAAGCTTCTTCGGGACGCTGAAGTCGGAGTTCTTCTACCTGAACAGCTTTGACAGCATCGAAAGCCTGGAGGCCGGGCTGGTGGAGTACATCAAGTACTACAACCAAGAGCGAATCAGATTGAAATTGAAGGGGCTAAGCCCGGTAAAGTACCGGGAACAGGCCCAAGCAGCCGCCTGACCCCACCGTCCAAGTCTCGGGGGTCACTTCACCCTGGGGGCTCGATGGCGCCATCCATGGCGCCAACGGTCCTGGTCAGCCCCCTGCGCCATCACCAGATGATTTCACGCGAGCGCGGGAAGTAACGGCGGCGAGCAAGTAAAACGGAAACGCCGGGCAATGCCCGGCGCTTCGCGCCCCGTCTGGTGGAGAGCCCCCCTTTGTTAAGGGGGGCGCGCCCCTGGGAATCGCAGGAGCGATTCCCAACGTTGCTATGCAACGGCCCGAAGGGCGCATGCCATGGATGGCATGCGTAGCGGCGCGGGGGATAGGTGGAATGCGGGGGCAGTTCTGGCGAACCGCCCCGCGGTTCGTCAGAACTGCCCACCGAACGTGAATTGCAGGCGCTCGATCTTGTCATCGTCTTCCTTCTTCAACGGGAAGGCATAGCTGATCGAGATCGGGCCGACCGGGGCGCGCCACAGCAGGGCCACACCGGTGGATACGCGCAGCTCGTTGGCCTTGAAGTTGTCCACGCCGGTATACACGTTGCCGAAGTCGACGAAGGCCGACACGCGCGCCGACGGGCTGTCGAACAGGCGCGGGAAGTAGGCTTCCACCGAACCGACGGTCTTCAGCGAACCACCCAGCGGCTGGCCTTCCGGATAACCAGTGGTGACTTCGCGCGGGCCGAGGGTGTTGTCCTCGAAGCCGCGTACCGAGTTGGTACCACCGGCGTAGAAGTTCTCGAAGAACGGCAGGCCGCTGGCGGTGACGGTGCGGGTGGTGCCATCCGGATTGGTCAGCGTAC
This sequence comes from Stenotrophomonas maltophilia group sp. msm4, assembly GCF_032025605.1. Classification (NCBI taxonomy): domain Bacteria; kingdom Pseudomonadati; phylum Pseudomonadota; class Gammaproteobacteria; order Lysobacterales; family Lysobacteraceae; genus Stenotrophomonas; species Stenotrophomonas maltophilia group sp. msm4. The sequence continues at coordinate 344,762 of NZ_JAVSKK010000001.1, forward strand.
GGGTGTAGTCCTTGCCGTAGGCATCGCCGTAGCCGATTTCGGCGCGGGTGTTGATCACCAGCGACGGCATGATCGGCCAGTACTTGCTGATCTGGTAGTTCAGCTTGTAGTACTCGATGGTCGAACCCGGCAGCGTGGTTTCCAGGCCCACACGCTGGTAGGTACCGCGGGTCGGCATGAAGTAGTCGTTGCGCGAGTCGCGCGCCCAGCCCAGCTCGGTGCGCCAGGCATGGAAGGTGCGCTTACCGACGGCGTTGATGTAGTCGATGATCGACTGCGGGGTGGAGCCCTGGTAGGTGGTGATCTGGTTGCTGTCGATGCCGAACATCAGCGAGACGGTGTCGGTCTCGGTCAGCGGCACGCCGAACACCACCTGCGCGGCACCGTTGGTGCTGTTGTACTGCGCGGTGTTGAAGTCGGAGTAATCCAGTTCGCGCCAGGACAGGTTGTAGCCCAGTGACACGCCGTCATCGGTGAAGTACGGGTTGGTGTAGCTGAAGCCGTAGCGCTGCAGGTAGCTGCTGCGCGAGGCTTCGACCGACACGCGGTTGCCGCCGCCGAGGAAGTTGTTCTGCGACAGCTGCACTGAGGTGGTCATGCCGTAGGACTGCGAGTAGCCCAAGCCGAACACGAAGCTGCCCGAGGTGGTTTCCTTGACGTTGTAGACGACGTCGACCTGGTCGTTGCTGCCGCTGACGGCCGGGGTCTCCACTTCCACCGATTCGAAGTAGCCCAGGCGCTGCAGGCGGATCTTGGAGCGGTCGATCGCGGCCTGCGAGTACCAGCTGTTCTCGAACTGGCGCATTTCGCGACGCATCACTTCATCGGACGTGCGGGTGTTGCCGCGGAACAGGATGCGGCGCACCGACACGCGCGGGCCGGGCACGACCTGCATGTTGATGGCCACGGTCTGCTCGGCGCGGTTGGTGGTCGGGATCGGATTCACCTTGGCGAACGCGTAGCCGATGTTGGACAGCGAATTGGTGATGGTGTCCGAGCTGAATTCCAGCAGGGCACGCGAGAACGTGTCGCCGGACTTCTGGATCACCATGCGCTCGACGTCCTCCTGCGGGAGGATGGTGTCGCCGCTGACCTTGATCTCGGAGATCTTGTACTGCGCGCCCTCGGTCACGCCCGCGGTCAGGAACATGTCGCGCTTGTCGGGGCTGATCGAGACCTGGGTGGAATCGATGCTGAAATCGACGTAGCCGCGATCCAGGTACCAGGAATTGAGCTTTTCCAGGTCGCCGGACAGCTTTTCCTTGGAGTACTGGTCGTCACGGCGGTACCACGACGCCCAGTTGTGCTCCTTGGACTCCCAGGTCTCCAGGATGTCCTTGCTCTCGAACTTTTCGGTGCCCACCAGGTTGACGTGGCGGATCTTGGCGGCCTTGCCTTCCTTGATGGCGATGGCGATGTCCACGCGGTTGCGGTCCAGCGGGCTCACCGTCGGGGTGATGTCGACGTTGTACTTGCCACGGTCGTTGTACTGGCGGCGCAGTTCCTGGGTCACGCGGTCCAGGCTCAGGCGATCGAAGGTGCCGCCCTCGGTCAGGCCGATGTCGGACAGGCCCTTGAGCAGCTGGTCGGACTTGATGTCCTTGTTGCCGGTCACGGTCAGTTTGTTGATCGCCGGGCGTTCCTTGACGGTCACCACCAGGATCGTGCCCTGGCGGTCCAGCTGCACGTCTTCGAAGAAGCCGGTCTTGTACAGGGCGCGGATCGTCTCGCCGACCTTGTTGTCGGTGATCGTCTCGCCGCGTTCCACCGGCAGGTAGGTGAACACCGTGCCCGAGCTGATGCGCTGCAGGCCATCGACGCGGATGTCGCTGACAGTGAAGGGCTCGGCTGCCTGGGCCAGGGCGGGAGCGCCGGTGACGGCGGCGAGGGCGAGGGCCAGCAGGCGGCGATTGGGGAGTCGCGTCATGTCACGTCCGGTAGGAAGGTCGATTTCATTGGTGCGGGATGCCGACGCTGTAGACGGCAACAACGTGGAAAAGTTCATCGCGGGACCAGGCCGAGGATGTCGTTGTAGAACGCCAACCCCATCAGCCCGGCCAGCAACGCCAGGCCGATGTATTGGCCGGCGGCGATGGCACGCTCGCTCAGCGGGCTGCCCTTGACCAACTCGATAAGGTAATACAGCAGGTGGCCGCCGTCCAAGATCGGGATCGGCAGCAGGTTGATGATGCACAGGCTGAGCGACAGCAGGGCAAGGAACTGCAGGAACCAGTCGAGGCCGCGCTTGGCCGAGACATTGGCCACGCGGGCGATGGTGACCGGCCCGGAAACGTTCTGCAGCGAGGCCTTGCCGGTCACGATGCGACCCATCATGCCCAGCGAGTCGGCGGCCAGGCGGCCGGTCTCGCGCACCGCCACGGTCACCGCATCCAGCGGGCCATAGCGCAGCAGGGTGTCATAGGCGGGGCTGTAGCTGGTGGGGAAGCCGACGCCGATCTGCCAGACCGGATTGCCCTTGCCGTCCTTGCCCTGGCGCGGGGTGACTTCCAGCGCCAGGCGCTCGCCGCCACGCAGGACCTCGATCATTCCCGGCCCGCCGGCACGGCCCAGGGCCTGGATCTCGCCGATCACCTGGTCGACGCTGTCGATGCGCTGGCCGTCGATGGCCACGATCAGGTCGCCTGGCTGCAGTTGCCCTGCCACCACGGAGTCCGCAGTCAGCGACTCCACTTGCGCCGGCTGCAGCCACGACTGCCAGTGCAGGCCAGCCAGGATCGGCACCCGCCGCTCATCGAAACCCGCCGGCAGCTGCGACAGCGGCAGGGTGCGCGTGCGTACCTGGTCGGCCGTATCCAGCACTTCCAGCTTCACGTCGCGGCGGTCCATCGCGGCTGCGGTCAGCGCCATGCTGGCCTCGCCGAGGGTGACCACCTGGCGGTCGTCCACGCGCAGCACGCGGTCGCCGCTGGCCAGGCCGGCACTGGCGGCGATGCCGCTGACACGGCCGATGGTGGGCGAGTAATCCTGCTTGCCGATCACGAACATCGCCCACAGCAGCAGGATGCACAGCAGCAGATTGGCGATCGGGCCGGCGGCAACGATCGCGATGCGCTGCCAGACGGTCTTGTGGTTGAAGGCCTGGCCGCGCTCGTGCGGGTGCACTTCGACCTCGCGTTCGTCGAGGAACTTCACGTAACCGCCCAGCGGGATGGCGGCGATGGCGAACTCGGTGCCGTGCCGGTCGCGGCGCGACCACAGCGGCCGGCCGAAGCCGACCGAGAAACGCAGGATCTTGACCCCGCACAGGCGCCCGACCCAGTAATGCCCGAACTCGTGAAAGGTGACCAGCAGCCCGAGGCTGACGATCATCCACCAGACCGATCCGATGAAGTCAGTCATGCAGGCTCACAGTGGTGGGCAAGGGCGGCGGCGTCATGCTGGGCGAGGCGGTCGTTCAGGCGGCGTCGATGGCGTTCAGGGTGAGCTGGCGTGCCCGCTGGTCGGCGGACAACAGGACCTCCAGTGTATCGGCTGGCTGGGTCGGCAGTGTTGAAAGAGCGTTAGCAACCAGCTCCGGGATCGTCAGGAAACCGATCCGGCCCTGAAGAAACGCTGAAACAGCCTCTTCATTGGCAGCGTTCAGCACCGCCGGCGCGGTGCCGCCGGCCTGCATCGCCTGCCAGGCCAGCGCCAGGCAGGGGAAGGCGTCGGTATCCGGGGCCTCGAAATCCAGGCGGCCCTGGGCCAGCAGGTCCAGCCCGGCCACGCCCGATTCGATGCGCTGCGGCCAGCCCAAGCCAACGGCGAGGGTGGTGCGCATGTCCGGCAGGCCCATCTGGGCCAGGGTCGAGCCATCGACGAACTCGACCAGCGAATGGACCAGGCTCTGCGGGTGCACCAGCACCTCGATGCGCTCGCCGGGCACGCCGAACAGGTGGTGGGCCTCGATGACTTCCAGGCCCTTGTTCATCAACGTCGCCGAATCGACCGAGATCTTCGGCCCCATCGACCACTTGGGGTGGGCAACTGCTTGGGCGGGGGTGACCTGGGCCAGTTCGGCGCGACTGCGGCCACGGAACGGGCCGCCGGAGGCGGTCAGCAGGATCCGGCGCACGCCGGCGCCGTCGACACTGGCATCGCGCGAGCGCAGGCACTGGAAGATCGCGCTGTGCTCGCTGTCGATCGGGATGATTTCGGCACCGGCACGTTCGGCCGTCCGGGTCAGCAGTTCGCCGGCCAGCACCAGCGATTCCTTGTTGGCCAGCAGGATGCGCTTGCCGGCGGCGGCGGCAGCCAGGGTCGAGGACAGGCCGGCCGCGCCGACGATGGCCGCGACCACGGTATCGCAGGCATCGCTGGCGGCCAGCTGGTCCAGCGCGGCCTGGCCGGCATGGGCCTCGGTGGTGAGTCCGGCCTCGCGCAGGCCGTCACGCAGCTCGGCGAACAGCGATGCGTCGGCGATCACCGCGTGCGCGGGTCTGTGCTGGCGGCACAGCGCCAGCAGCGCCTGCACCTGGCGGCCGGCAGCGAGCACCGTGGCCTGGTAGCGGTGCGGGTGGCGGGCGATCACGTCCAGCGTGGAGGCGCCGATCGAGCCGGTAGCGCCGAACACGGCGACCCGGCGCAGGTCTGCAGCAGCATTCATGGTCAGAACCCGAAGATTTCCTTGCCCAGCGCGAACACCGGCACGGCGGCGAGGACGCCGTCGACCCGGTCGAGCACGCCACCGTGGCCCGGGATCAGGTGGCCCGAGTCCTTGGCGCCGGCATGGCGCTTGATCAGGCTCTCGAACAGGTCGCCCAGGACCGAGGCGAACACCGCCACCACCGCGGTGATCAACAGGCCGGGCAGGTGTGCGGCATCGATGCCAGCCAGCCAGCCCAGGCCGAGGGCCACGGCGACACCGGCCAGCAGGCCGCCGAACAGGCCTTCCCAGGTCTTGTTGGGGCTGATCCGCGGCGCCAGCTTGTGCTTGCCGAAATGGCGGCCAGCGAAATAGGCGCCCGAGTCGGCCGCCCACACCAGCGCCAGCGCAGCCAGCAGCCACAGGTGGCCCTGCTGGCCCGGCGGATCGCCGCCGGCATGGATCAGCACCAGCGCGGCCCACGCCGGCACGATGGCCAGGGTACCGGCCAGCATCTTCAGGATCCGCGAGGGTGCCGACGGCTGCGCGCCGAAGTTGAAGAAGCGCAACCAGACCAGCGCGGCCAGCCACCAGGCAACGCCGGCCAGCGTGGTTATCTGGAACAGGACCAGGGTGCTGCCATCGGCCCAGACCAGCAGCACCATCAGCAGCAGGTTCAGCACCAGCAGCACGGTGCGCGCCAGGGTGTCTTCGATACCGGCCAGCTTCAGCCATTCCCACAGGCCGATCAGCAGCACGGCGGCGGCGGCGGCGGCCAGCCATTGCGTGGGCAGCAGCAGGATCGCCGCAATGGCTAGCGGCGCCATGATCAGCGCGGCAAGGACTCGGGTCTTGGTCATGGGCTGGAAGTCTCGGTGGCCAGTGCGGCAATCTGGGCGCTGGTCAGGCCGAAACGACGCTCGCGACCGGCATAGGCGTCGAGCGCCTGCTGCAGCTGCCCGGCGTCGAAGTCCGGCCACAGGGCCTCGGTGAACCACAGTTCGGTATAGGCGAGCTGCCACAGCAGGAAGTTGCTGATGCGGGTGTCGCCGCCGGTGCGGATGAACAGGTCCGGCGGCGGCAGGTCGGCCAGGGCCACCTGGCTGCCCAGCAGCGATTCATCGATCTGCTCGGGCAGAAGGCGACCGGCCGCCACTTCGACGGCCAGGGCGCGCGCGGCGCGGGCGATGTCCTGGCGGCCACCGTAGCTGGCGGCGATCGACAGGGTCAGGGTGGTGTTGTCGGCGGTGCGCTGCTCGGCCAGCTGCATGCGGCTGACCAGCCCGGCGCCGAAGCGCTCGCGTTCGCCGATGAAGCGCACGCGCACGCCACGCCGGTGCAGCTCGTCCACTTCGCGGTCGAGTGCACCGAGGAACAGCTTCATCAGCGCGTCCACTTCCTCCTGCGGCCGGCCCCAGTTCTCGCTGGAGAAGGCGAACAGGGTCAGTGCCGGGATGCCCAGTTCAAGGCAGCGCTCGATGGTGCGGTTGACCGCGCGGGCGCCGGCACGGTGGCCGATCACGCGGGGGCGACGGCGCTGCTGTGCCCAACGCCCATTGCCATCCATGATGATGGCAATGTGGCGGGGCAGGGAGGCAGGCAACGGAGGCGGGACTGAAGGCATCGACTTCAGACCGACAGCAGTTCTTTTTCCTTGTCGGCAACGACCTTGTCGACGTCCTTGATGTTGGCGTCGGTCAGCTTCTGGATGTCGTCTTCGCCGCGCTTCTTCTCGTCTTCGCTGATCGCCTTGTCCTTGACCAGCTTGGCGATTTCCTTGTTCGCGTCCTGACGGATGTTGCGGATCGCGATCTTGGCGCCTTCCCCTTCCTTCTGCACCTGCTTGACCAGCTCCTTGCGGCGCTCTTCGGTCGGCGGCGGCATGTTGATGCGGATCGCAGTGCCCAGCGTGTTCGGAGTGAACTCGGCGTTGTAGAGACCCTTTTCGATCTCCTTGATCATGCCTTTGTCGAACGGGGTGACCAGCAGCGAGTGCGCGTCGGCGTTGGAGATCGACGCGACCTGGTTCAGCGGGGTGCTGGCGTTGCCATAGGCGCTGACCGTCACGCGGTCCAGCAGGGCCGGGGTGGCGCGGCCGGTCCGGATGGAGGTGAGGGTGTGCTTCAGAGCGTCAATGCTCTTGGCCATGCGCGTCTGCGCGTTGTTCTTGATGTCGTTGAGCATCGCCCGGTCCTGGATGTATCTGGAATCGGGCGATTATAGGCGAATACGGGACGCTGCCGGGCCTGAATCGGCCCGGTTGTCGCTTTGCGCTCAGGGTCAGGCCGGGTCGCGGCCCTGGACCAGGGTGCCGATGTTCGCGCCGTTGAGGATCTTCAGCAGTTCGCCCGGCTGGCCCATGTCGAACACGCGCATCGGCAGGTCGCTGTCGCGGGCCAGAGCGAAGGCCGCCGTGTCCATCACTTCCAGGCCGCGGCGGATCACTTCGTCGTAGCTCAGGCTGTCGAAGCGGACCGCATCGCTGTGCTTGTTCGGGTCCTTGTCGTACACGCCATCGACCTTGGTGGCCTTCAGCAGCAGGTCGGCGCCGATCTCGATCGCGCGCAGGGCGGCGCCGGAGTCGGTGGTGAAGAACGGGCTGCCGACGCCGGCAGCGAAGATCACCAGGCGGCCCTTTTCCAGGTGGCGGATGGCGCGGCGGCGGATGTAGTCCTCGCACACGTCGTTGATCTTGATCGCGCTCATCACCCGGGCCTTGGCGCCCAGCTTCTCGAGGGCGTCCTGCATGGCCAGGGCGTTGATGACGGTGGCCAGCATGCCCATCTGGTCGCCGGTTACGCGGTCCATGCCGCCGGCGGCCAGACCGGCGCCGCGGAAGATGTTGCCACCTCCGATCACCAGCGCGACCTCGGCACCGGCCTGCTGGGCTTCGATGACCTCACGGGCGAGGCGATTGATGATCTTGGGGTCGATGCCGTAGTCCTCGTCTCCCATCAGCGCCTCCCCGGACAGTTTCAGAAGGATGCGGCGATAGGCGAGCTTGGACATGGGGACCTCGGGTGCGTGGAAATCGCGGGCGATTCTACGCGCATGCGGCGTTGTGCCAAAGTGTTTTGTGCACTGCGGCGCAGAATCCGGTGGTTCGCCCGATCAGCCGGGGCGTCCCGTTCAGCCCAGTTCGGCGCTGGCCGTGGCCGACAGCTCGTCATGGCCCAGCGCCCCCGGCGAGCGGGCGATCACCCGGTTGCGGCCCAGGTTCTTGGAGCGGTACAGCACGTCGTCGGCGGCGCGCAGCAGGTCCTGGACGTCGGCGAAGCGCTCGTAGCCGCCCTGGGTGGCCACGCCGGCGGAGAAGGTGACGAACAGCGGACCACCCTCCAGCTCGGCCATCGGCGTGGCGACGATGTTGGCCAGCACCCGGCGGATCACGTCCAGGGCCACGCTTTCGCTGGTGTTGGGCAGCAGCGCGACGAACTCCTCGCCGCCGAAGCGGGCCACGGTGTCGCTGTTGCGCAACTGGCCCTGCAGCTTGCCGGCGAAGGCGCGCAGCACCTCGTCGCCGGTCAGGTGGCCGTGGGCGTCGTTGATCTTCTTGAAGTCGTCCAGGTCGATGAAGGCCACCGACAGTGGCCAGCCCTGGCGGCCGGCACGCAGGAATTCCTGCTCCAGCACCGCTTCCAGCTGGCGGCGGTTGAGCACGCCTGTCAATGCATCACGATGGGCCTGGTCGGCCAGGCGCTTGGCGCGCGCCTCGAATTCGTCGGCACGGCGGCGTGCCTGGTCGGCATCCTGCAGTTCGCGCAGGTTGCGCAGCGTGGCCAGTTCCTGCGCGTGATCGATCAGCTCGCGCACCCGCGCCGGCGAATTGAGGCCGGCATCGAACAGGCTGGCGATGTCGGGCAGGGCCTCGCTGATGCGGGCCAGCACCTGGTCGAAGCGCGCGCTGTCCAGCTCCAAGCGGTCGTGCACCTGCTGCAGGGCGCGCTCGCGCGCGGCATCGGCATCGTTATCCAGCCAGATGTCGGCCACTGCGCCGGACAGTTGCACGCAGGCCTGGAATGGCGATTCGGCGGCGTCCTCGTCCTCGCTGTGGCTGATGCTCTCCACCAGGTAACGTGGCAGGCCCCATTGCTCGGCCACCCAGGCGCCGACGTCGGCGTGGCTGCAGCCCAGCGCCTCGCGCTCGCGGGAAACCAGGTCGATGTTGTCGCGTGCCTCGCGCAGCAGTGGCAGGTAGCGCTCCGACTCGGCCTGGGCCAGGCACAGCACGCCCAGGTCCTGCAGCAGTCCGGCCAGCATCAGCTCCTCCAGCCGGCGCAGGCCGCGCGCCTGGCCCAGCTGGCTGGCGGCCAGGGCACTGAGGATGCTGCGCTTCCACGCGCGCTGGCGCAGGTCATGATCGGCGCCACCGCCGGTCAGGCCCTGGGTGACGGTGAAGCCGAGGGCGAGGCTGATCGTGGCGTTCAGGCCCAGCATGGTCAGCGCCTGGCCGAGGTTCTCGATGCGGCGGCGGCTGGCATACAGCGGCGAATTGGCGATGCGCAGCATGCGAGCGCTCAGCGCCATGTCGATGGCGATGATGTCGGCGGCGGTGGCGATGTCCGCTTCCGGGTCCTGAGCCAGTTCGATGATGCGCAGGGCAATACCGGGTGGCGAAGGCAGGTTGCGGCAGAGCGCCAGGGCAGCTGTCAGCTCGGGAGGCATGTCGGGTCGTTCAATTCCATTGGGACAAGAATACCTAGGAATGCATCACAGTCCGCGATTTTCGTTCCTGCTAAGTGACTGAGGATTCCCTGCGACTGAGTATCGGCTTGATTCGAGCGCAACGCAAAGGTGCCGGTTGTGCGCACCAACGGTGCGCACCCACCGATGGGCCATGGGTTAATCCCTGGGCCCATGCATAAAAAAAGAGCCGCGGTTTCCCGCGGCTCCTTCTGGTCGCTTCACAGCCGGAGGGCTGGAATCAGACCTGCATCGCCTTGGCAACTTCGGCGGCGTAGTCTTCCACCACCTTTTCGATGCCTTCGCCGACGATCAGCAGCTTGAAACCTGCCACGTCCGCACCAGCGGCCTTGACCACCTGCTCGACGGTGGTGTCGCCCAGCACGTAGGTCTGGCCGTACAGGGTCACGTCGCTGACGATCTTGTTGATCTTGCCGCTGATGATCTTTTCCAGGATGTCGGCCGGCTTGGCCTTGTCCTTCTCGGTCATCTTGGCCAGCTCGATTTCCTTTTCCTTTTCGACGAACTCGGCCGGAACGTCCGCAGCCTTGTTGTGCGGCGGCTTCAGCGCGGCCACGTGCATCGCTAGGCCACGGGCCAGCTCGACGTCGCCGCCGATCAGGTCGACCAGCACGCCAACCTTGCCGTTGGTGTGGACGTAGGCACCGATGTTGCCGGTGGTGTCGACCTTGACCATGCGGCGGATCTGGATGTTCTCACCCAGGGTCTGCACGGCGGTGGCGCGGGCTTCTTCAACGGTGCGGCCGTCGGCCAGCGTGGCGGCCTTCACGGCTTCGACGTCGGTGGCGCCCGATGCCAGGGCAGCGGCAGCGACGGCGTTGACGAAGGACTTGAAGTTGTCATCGTTGGCGACGAAGTCGGTTTCCGAGTTGACTTCGACCAGCACGGCCTTGCCGCCGTCCTGGGCCAGGCCCAGACGGCCTTCGGCGGCCACGCGGTCAGCCTTCTTGTCGGCCTTGGCAGCGCCGGACTTGCGCATGGCTTCAGCAGCGGCGTTGATGTCGCCGTTGGCTTCGGTAAGCGCCTTCTTGCATTCCATCATGCCGGCGCCGGTGCGCTCGCGCAGTTCCTTGACCAGGGAAGCAGTGATTTCCACGGGATTACCTCACGAAAGAAAGGGGTTGGGCCGGCATGGTGGCCGGCCCGTGTGACACGGTCCTGTCACGCGCCAGGGGCTGCGTGCAGGGAGGGTGGACGCCGGGCGTCCACCCGGGGCCTGGATCAGGCCTGGGCGTCGTCGCCCTTCTTGGCAGCCTTCTTGGCCGGAGCGCGGCGGGCCGGCTTCTCTTCGCCTTCAGCAGCGGCTTCCGCGAACTCTTCCTCGCGCACCGAAGCGGCGTGCGGCGCAGCGGCCTTGCCTTCCAGCACGGCGTCGGCAGCGGCGCGGGCGTACAGCTGCACAGCGCGGATGGCGTCGTCGTTGCCCGGGATGGCGTAGTCCACCAGTTCCGGGTTGTAGTTGGTGTCGACCACGGCGATGACCGGAATGCCCAGCTTCTTGGCTTCCTTGATCGCGATGTCTTCGTGGCCGATGTCGATCACGAAGATGGCGTCCGGCAGGCGGTTCATGTCCTTGATGCCGCCCAGCGAGGCTTCCAGCTTGTCGCGCTCGCGACGCAGGCCCAGCACTTCGTGCTTGACCAGCTTCTCGAAGGTGCCGTCGGTTTCACCGGCTTCCAGTTCCTTCAGGCGGGCAACCGACTGCTTGACGGTACGGAAGTTGGTCAGGGTGCCGCCCAGCCAACGCTGGTTCATGAACGGCATGCCGCAACGCTCGGCTTCTTCCTTGATGGTTTCGCGGGCGCTGCGCTTGGTGCCCAGGAACAGGACGGTGCCGCGCTTCTGGGCAACCGACGAGATGAAGTTCATCGCATCGTTGAACAGCGGGACGGTCTTTTCCAGGTTGATGATGTGGATCTTGCCGCGGGCGCCGAAGATGTACGGAGCCATCTTCGGGTTCCAGTAGCGGGTCTGGTGGCCGAAGTGGACGCCGGCTTCCAGCATCTGACGCATGGTGACCTGGGGCATTGCAATACTCCTGATATGGAACCAGCGATTCCGCCCGCGGGATAGGTATGCGGGACGCGTGGAAGCGCGATCGGTTCCGGGGTTGGGCTTCCCTGTTGCCTCCGTGGCCGAACTCCTCGCGGAGCACCCCGGCACGGATGGGGGCAGCAGGTGTGGATTCACCGGTGACGTCCGGTGTGGACGGGCTCCCGCGCACGCAGGCGGCAGGAATCCGGTCGATTATAGCCCGCTGGGGGCGTCCGCTGCAATTGCAGGGTCAGATGCGGCCAGATTGACCTCGCGGCCGTCCTGCAGGCGGGCCCGGAAGTGGCCGCCCACATAGCCATCGGTGCGGGCAGGCAGGGGCCAGCGGCGTTCATGGCCTGCGAGGATATAGCCGGCCAGCCCGGCCACCAGCAGCGACGATTGGCCGTCGGCCGCTATGAATCGCAGATCGTGCAGGCGGCCATGCAGCGTACTGGAATTGCTGAGTCGCAGCATGGCCTGAGGCCCATGTGCCTCGACGCGGGCCTGCAGCCGGGCATGCAGCGCTGGCGCCGCTGGGCCGCGGAACAACGGCAGCGAGTAGCGGGGCAATCCCGGCAAGGCCGGCGCCAGTACGATCCGATAGGCCTGTTCACCCACGGATGCTGGCGGACCGCCTGGCAGCAGCCAGACGCGCTGGGTGCTGCCAGGGGGCAGGTCCAGCCGCGCAGGGCTGACCCGGATCCGGTCGCTGGGCTGCAGTCGTTCGGCGTCCAGTTGCTGCTCCCAGGCCAGCACCTGCACCTGGCCCTGCCAGCGGCCGGGCCCCGGATTACGCAGCCACAGTTCGGCGCGGCCGCCTTCGGCGGGTAGCTGCAGGGTGGTCGGCAACAGCTCCAGCGCCGCCGAGGGCTGCGCCAGCAGCAGTCCAAGCTGGATCAGCAGCGCGCGCATCAGTAGATGAGGGTCACGGAGGGCATTGCGCTGTCGTCTGTCGTCGGTGGTGCGAGGTCGCGGACCTGGGGCGGCACCTTGGCGTCGTCACTGCGCTGGTGTGGCGCCGCGCAACGGGGAGCGCCGGCATCGTCGCTGCAGGATTCGACCACGGTCAGCCGGATCTGCAGCGTGGTGCTGCGCGGTTCGGCGCGGGCCGGCGTGCTGGCGACCAGCATCGCCCCGATCAGAAATGCGCGAATCACCTGCCACCCACCGTGCTGAAAGATCTTGCTGCGCGGTATCGGCCGGATGCGCCGCAACTGTAGCGCCGAGCCCGCGCTCGGCACGGCCTTCGTCCGGTGGGTGCCGACTGTTGGTCGGCACGCAGGTCAGTAGGTGATCGTCACCGTCACCAGGTCGTTGTAGGTGCCGGCCGGGGGCTGGCCGGTGACCGGCGGTACCCGGCCGTAGATGGTCAGCTGCTGTGCGCTTCCGGTGCCGGTGCTGCTGGCCGTGTCGACCGTCAGGGTGTTGCCCCAGCGCTGGCTTCGTGCCGGATCCCGGTACAGCTCGTAGGGGAGGTAATAGGTGCTGTTGCCGATGGTGGTGGCCATGCGCCGGGTGGTGGTGGCGGCGGGATTGTTCTGGCCGTTGTTCAGGCCGACCTGGAAGGCGGTGTTCTTCAGGCAGGTCAGGGTCAGGGTGGCGGTCTGGTCGATGTTGGCCGGGATGCCGCCGGTGACGTTGCCGAAATTCATGTTGGTGGTGACGTAGCTGCCGCATTGCGGCAGCACGTTGGCGGTGGCGGTGAAACTGAAGGCCGCGCTCGCGCTGTTGGTACCGGTGGCGCCGCCGTTGCAGGTGGCGGGAACGGTGGCGGTGCCGAGCAGGACTTCGTTCCAGGCCCAGGTCAGCACCACGCTGGCGCCGCTGAAGGTGCTGCTGTACGCGCCGGAGGCCAGGACCTGGTTGGCCGGAATCTGACCGAACAGCTGCACAGTCTGCGCACCACTGCCGCCGGTCAGCAGCGGTACGTTGTAGCTCATGGTCAGCTCCTGCGCTGGCGGCGTGCCGCGCGGGACCAGGCCAGTGACCTGGCCGAAGCTGGCGTTGTTATATAGCTGGAAATTCATCGTGTCGCTGGTGGAGGTGGCCATCGTGCGGGACGTGGAACTGCTGCCGCCGCCACTGCCTGCGCCGATGCCCACGCAGACGCGCACGCCGGTGGTGGCCAACAGGCTCAGCGCGGCGGTGGTGCAGGTCACCGTGATGTTGAGGTTGGCCGTGCTCGGGCCGGGTGCATTGCTGTTGATGTTGCCGAACGGCAGGGTCGGATCGGCGACCGCCGTGCAGACCGCGGTGGCACCGGCCGGCGCCGCTGCCAGCAGGCCGGCCCACAGCAGCAGGACGAGCAGCAGCACCTTCATGGCGCCACCTCCGGAATGCACTGCTGCGGTGCCGGCTTCGGGCGGGCACCGGACGCCACCACCTTGGGCAGGTCCGGTACCTTCACCCGGCACGGGCCATGGCTGGTGGTGACGTACAGCACGCTGCCGGCGGCGACGTCTTCCAGATAGAGCAGGCCGTCGTAGCCGACCGTGGCCTGGCGACCGTCAGGCAGCTGCACCTCGCTGCCCGCCTCCAGAGGCTGGCCGTCCATCGCCAGCAGGGTCAGGCTCAGTGACGACCGCGAACGCAGCTGGAAGGTCACGCGGGTGCCGGCGCGCTGGCGCGGCGTGACCCAGTCCTCGATGCGGTCGGCACGCATGTCTTCGGGCAGGTCCAGGGTGTCGATCGAGACCCGGTTGCGCTGCCAGGACAGCAACGGACTGACCAGCAACAGGCCGCGATCGTCGGTGACACCGATCAAGCGGTTCTCCAGCCGCACCGGGACGCCGCCGACGCCATTGGTGCTGATCACCGCGAACGCATCGGATACCTCGCGCGTGGCGAAGGCGTGCCCGCCCATCCACACCAGGCTGCCGCTGGCACTGGCGTAGGCATAGTTGAGCCCGCCCTGGCGCGAGGCACCGAAAGAATAGCGGCCGACATCGTTGAGGATGCCGACCTCGGCCAGGCCGCCGTTGCCGTCCTCGCCGTGGCGCAGCTGCGCGCGCCAGCCGACGCCGCCGGCGCTGCCATCGCCGGGCACCGGCTGGGTCACGTCCGCGACCCAGCTCTGGCTGTCGCCGTTGCGCTGGCTGGAGAGGCTGGCCTGGCGATTGTTGCCCAGGCTGGCAGTCATCGACAGGTAGATGCTGCGGTCATCGCTACGGTCCAGGTTCTGGTTCACCGACAGGTAGGCCGACCAGCGTTGGCTCCAGGCGCGCGACCAGAACAGGCTGGCATAGCGGTTGTCGTCGCCGTCGGGGTAGCGCAGGCGCAGATAGCTGGCGCTGAGCGTGCCCAGCCGCAGCAGGTCCAGGCCGACCGTGGCCTGCTCGCTGATGCTTGGTGGCAGGTTGCCCTGCAGCGCGCCCAGGTCGCGGTAGTCGCCGTGGCTGCGCACGCTGCGCAGATTGACGTTGAAGCGACGGTGGTTCCAGCTGTAGCCCAGCGCCCATTGCCCACCCTGCAGGCCGTGGTAGTCACTGTGCGCATAGGCGGCATTGAACACGCCGGCGGCGCCGAGCAACCACCAGCCGCCAATGCCGCCCTGGGCCAGGCCGCCGCCGCCTTCGGCATGCGCCTCGCCGGTGAACGTGTCGGTGACACCGCCGCGCCAGCTGGCGCTGGCCACCGTGCGATCGTCATAGGCGAAGGAGCGCTCGCCGAAATCCCGGCGCAGGTGGCCGACGCCGACCGACCAGTCCGACAGGCCCTTGGCCAGCAGCTGCTGGGTGCCGTAGAAACTGAAGTCCAGCGTCTGCATGCGGCCGAATGCGTCGGTCACCACCACCTGCGCGTTGCCGGTGCCGCTGATGCCGGGCTGTGCTGCGAGCTGGAAGGGACCGACCGGCACCTGCCCGCTGTACTGGCGCAGGCCATCGACATACAGCTCGACCGTGGAGGGCACCACGGCCTGGCCGAGGAAACTCGGCGTGGGCGTCAGCACGCGGTAGGGCTGCAGGCCATAGTTGCGGCCGATCTGCAGGCCACCCAGGCGCACGGGGCGGGTCCAGTCGACGAACCCGCTGTAGAAATCGCCGATCTCCAGGGTCGTTGCGCTATCGGGGAAATCCAGGCTCCAGCGCGTGTCCAGGCGCACGCTCTCGCCGCGCCAATGGCGGTCGCCGGGTTGCTGGTAGCGGCGGCTGATGGCGGTGTTCTCGAAAGTGCCATTGCCGATACCGAATACGCGCAGCTCCGAGCTCAGGCTGAGGTTGCCGAGCGTGTCCACCCGGCTGCCGTAGACGTTGTAGTTGAGCAGCACGCCGGGCGAGGCGCTGCCGGTGGGGGCGCGCGTCTGCGGGCGGCTGAGCACGGTGGTGGGCAGTGTCAGCTGGTCCAGCGGCACGTCCAGCGCCAGGGTCTGCATGTGGGCGTCGTAGCGCACCACCGCACCGCTGATCTGGTCCAGGTAGACCGGTGCATCGCCGCTGGCGTTGAAGCCGAGCTGGCGCAGCACTTCGGGGCTGGCCTGCAGCCGGCCACGGTTCTCGATGAACGGCAGCAGGCCGCGCGGCGTGCTGTTGAGCGACACATCCAGGTACAGCGTCTGGCTGGCGGTCAGCGGGGTGGGGGGGGGCAGGATCGCATCGGCCGACACGCCGGATACATCAGCCGCCGTGGCCACGCCGGACACATCGGCGGCCTCGGTCGCCGCGGGAACCAGGGCAGCCAGCAACGCGCCCATCATGGCCTCAGCGAGCCGGTGGGGGCGACAGTGGCGTCTGTTCCGACTCGCCATTGAGCTTGGCCGTGATCTGGTCGTTGTCGCGGTCGATCGCCGTGCGTTCGATCGGCCAGCGCATCACCTGGCCGGGCAGTACGTAGCCCAGCAGCCCGGGATGGACGATGCGTGGGCGCGTGGCGCTGCCCAGCGCGAGATCGGCGATCTGAGCGTAACTGTTGCCCGAATTGGCTACTTCGACGCCGTTGCGGCCGTCCGCCAGCTTTACCAGCCGGGCCTGCAGCTGCGGCGCCAGCGTGCCGGCCGAGGGCTGCACGAACACCGGGATCGAATAGCGCAGGACGAACTGCATGCCACCCGCGCGGATGGCCAGGTCGGGCACCTCGTCAACGATCAGGCGGTAATGTTGCTGTGCCGCTGGCGGTTCCTTGTCCGCACGCATGACCCGCACCAGCTGCTGCTGTCCGGCGGCCAGTTCCTGCATCGGCGGGGTGGCCATCAACGCATCGGTGGGCAGCAGCTGTTCCTGGCCGTCCTGCTGCACCCAGCGGAACACGCGTACCTGCAGCTTCACCGGCGAGGTGCCGCTGTTGGTCAGCCACAATTCGCCGGCACGCTGGCGGGCTTCCAGCTGCAGGCTGGTCGGGGCCACCTGCAGGCTGGTGGCGCCGGCGGCCGCGATGGCAAGCAGGTACAGGGCGAGCAGCGCCACGCCGGTGGCGCGCCACGGGCGGGATCCGGCCATGCGGGCGTGCTCCATCAATAGGTGATCGTGGCGGTAACCGTATCCAGGTAGCTACCGGCGGCCGGGTTGTTGGTGCTCAGGTTCAGGATCTGGCCGTAGACGATGTAGGGCACGGCCAGGCCGGTGCCGATGCCGGCCTGGGTGTTGGTGCCGGTTGTGGCGCCCCAGACCAGGGTATGTGCGGCATCCTGGTAGAGCTGGTAGCCGACATAGTTGTTGGCGGTCACCGCCGCATTGGTGTTCTTCATCCGCCGGGTGGTGACGTCGTTGGCGGTGCTGGCATTGGCGCCCGCATTCAGTGCAATCGTGTAGGGCGTCAGTGCCGAGCACTGGGCGGTCACCGTGCCCTGGCCCAGGGTGGGCGTGGTGGTGGTTGATGCCGCGGTGCCGAAGTCCACGTTGGTGGCGGCCGCCGCCGTGATGGTGCAGGCCTTGGTGACCACCAGGGTGACATTGAAGGTGGTGGTGTCGGCGGCCAGTGCCGGGCTGGACAGCAGGAACCCGGCCACGGCCCATGCCAGCGGGGATCGAACTGGGGATCGCATGAACAACCTCCCTGACCCGAAGGTCCGTTGAACAAGGCGAAGACGGCACGTTCGGTGCCGCTTTGACGACGGTGGATCCAGCTTAGGAGGCGTAAGTGTCTGTAATCCGTGATAATTAGGCAGACGAAAGAGCGGAGACCATCACGCTTTCACTTTCCTTGCCGGAACCGTGCATCACCCGGATCGGCAGTTGGGTGGCGTTCGTTCAGATTGCGGCCGGATCGGCGATAATGGGTGCCATGAGCGTGAATCTGAAAACCCCGCAGGAAATCGAGATGATGCGCATCGCCGGCCGCCTGGCCAGCGAAGTGCTCGACATCGTCACCCCCCACGTCAAGCCCGGTGTCACCACCGAGGAACTGGACCGCATCTGCCACGACCACATCGTGAACGTGCAGGGCGCGATTCCGGCCAACGTCGGCTACCGCGGCTTCCCGAAGACCGTGTGCACCTCGGTCAACAATGTCATCTGCCACGGCATCCCCAGCGAAGGGAAGGTGCTCAAGGATGGCGACATCATCAATATCGACGTCACCGTCATCAAGGACGGCTGGCACGGCGACACCAGCCGCATGTACTTCGTCGGCACCCCGTCGGTGATGGCGCGCCGCCTGGTGGAAACCACGTACGAAGCCATGTGGCGCGGCATCCGCGCGGTGCGCCCGGGCGCCACCCTGGGCGACATCGGCCATGCCATCCAAAGCTATGCCGAAGGCGAGCGTTTCAGCGTGGTGCGCGAGTACTGCGGCCACGGCATCGGCAAGGTCTACCACGACGAGCCGCAGGTGGTGCACTACGGCCGCCCGGGCCAGGGCCTGGTGCTGCAGCCGGGCATGACCTTCACCATCGAGCCGATGATCAACGAGGGTACCCGCTACAACAAGGTGCTGCCGGATGGCTGGACCGTGGTGACCAAGGACCGCAAGCTGTCGGCGCAGTGGGAGCACATGGTCGCGGTCACCGAGACCGGCGTCGACGTGCTGACGCTGTCGCCGGGCGAGTCGCAGGTCTCCTGACGATGCTGCCGGCGAGTTCGCTGCTGGACACGCCGGCCGCGTCGCTCAACGACCCGGATTGGGCTGCTGCCGCGCGCCAGGCGCTGCAGCAGGCCGACGCGCGCCTGTATCGCCGCTTCGACCAGGGCGACAACATCGAGCGCCTGCTGGCGCTGCGGGCGCGCGCGGCCGACCATCTGATCCGCTTGGCCTGGCAGCGTTGCCTGCCGGCCGACAGCGGCCTGTCGCTGTTCGCGGTCGGTGGCTATGGCCGGGGTGAACTGTTTCCGCGTTCGGACATCGACCTGCTGGTGTTCGGCGACCCGCCCGCACAACGGGCGCATGAAGCGGCATTGGCACGCCTGTTCGCGCTGCTGTGGGACTGCGGATTGGCGGTCAGCCATGCGGTGCGTTCTGCATTGCAGTGCCGCGAGGCGGCGGCTGACCAGACCGTGCTGACCGCGCTGATCGAGGCGCGTCCGATCCTGGCCGATGATGCGGCGCGCCGTGCGCTGCGCGAGGCCATCGACGACCGTGAGCTGTGGCCGGCGCGTGCCTTCTTCCTGGCCAAGCTGGAAGAGCTGCGCAACCGCCACCAGCGCTTCGGCGACACTGCCGACAACCTGGAGCCGGATCTCAAGGATGGTCCCGGCGGCCTGCGCGATCTCAACACGCTGGGCTGGATGGCGCTGCGCGCCTTCGGCGTACGCGACCTGGAAGCGCTGGTCGGCCTGGGCCACCTGGGTGCCGACGAAGCGGCTGCGCTGAAGCGCGAGCGTGCGGTGCTGGCGCGGCTGCGCTTCGGCCTGCACCTGGTCGCGCGCCGCCCGGAAGAACGGTTGCGCTTCGATTACCAGAAGACCCTGGCCGCGCGCCTGGGCTTCGAAGACGATGCCGAGAATCTCGGTGTCGAGAAAATGATGCAGGGCTTCTACCGCGCCGCGCTGGTGGTGCGCCGGATCAGCGACCGCCTGCTGCAGCGCTTCGAGGAACAGTTCGATGGCGAGGCCCAGCCGGAACCGCTGACCGTGGGCTTCTCCCTGCGCCGCGGCTACCTGGCCGCCAACGAGGCCGACTGGCCGCGCGGTGACATCGGCCAGGTGTTCGCCCTGTTTTCCAGCTGGGCCAACAATCCACAGGTGCGAGGCCTGCATTCGCTGACCGCGCGCGCGCTGGCCGAAGCGCTGCCGTTGTTGCCGGCCTACGACCAGGCCGATGCCGATGCACGCGAGCAGTTCCTGTCCCTGCTGCGCGGCCAGCGTCCGGTCGACACGCTTTCGCGCATGGCGCGGCTGGGTGTGCTTGGCCAGTGGATCCCCGCGTTTGCCCAGGTCAGCGGGCGCATGCAGTTCGACCTGTTCCATGTCTATACGGTCGACCAGCACACGCTGATGGTCCTGCGCAACATCGGCCAGTTCGCCAGCAGCCGTGCCGACGAACGCTTCTCGATCGCGCACGAAGTGTGGCCCCGCCTGCGCAAGCCGGAACTGCTGCTGCTGGCCGGCCTGTTCCATGACATCGCCAAGGGCCGCGGCGGCGACCACTCGGAGCTGGGTGCGGTGGACGCGCGTGCGTTCTGCCAGGCGCATGCGCTCAGTGGCACCGATACCGAGCTGGTGGCATGGCTGGTCGAACAGCATCTGCGCATGTCGGTGACCGCGCAGAAGCAGGACATCGCCGATCCGGTAGTGATCCATCGCTTCGCCACCCTGGTCGGCAGCCGCGACCGCCTGGACTACCTGTACCTGCTGACCTGTGCAGACATCGCCGGCACCAGCCCGAAGCTGTGGAATGCCTGGAAGGACCGCCTGCTGGCCGACCTGTACTTCGCCACCCGGCGCGCGCTGCGCGAGGGGCTGGAGCATCCGGTACCGGCCGCCGAACGCGTGGCCGAGGCACGTGACAGCGTGCGCGCACTGGTGCGCGAGCAGGGTTACGACGACGCCACCATCGATCGCCAGTTCGCGGTGATGCCGGATGAGGGCTTCATTCGTCTGCGCCCCGAGCAGCTGGCCTGGCAGGCAGCCGCGCTGGTGCCGGTGAAGCAGGGCCAGGTGCTGGTGAAGGTGCGCCGGATCAGTGTGGATGACCCGGCGCTGGAAGTGTTCGTGCACTCGCCCGACCGCGACGGCCTGTTCGCCGCGATCGTGATGACCCTGGACCGCAAGGGCTATGGCATTCACCGCGCACGCGTGCTGGACGGTCCGGCCGATACCATCTTCGATACCTTCGAAGTGAACCCGGCCGACACGTTTGCCGATGGCAGCAGTGCCAACCTGGAGGCGGCGCTGCGCGAGGCACTCAGTGGTGACCTGTCGCGCCTGCGGCCGTCGCGCCGTGTGGTACCTCGGCAACTGCGGCACTTCCGCTTCGCCCCGCGCATCGAGTTCCGCGATGAACCGGGCGCAACCCGTTTTGCCCTGGTCGCTCCCGACCGTCCCGGCCTGCTGGCCGATGTGGCGTTCGTGCTGCGCAACCAGGGCCTGCGCGTGCATGATGCGCGCATTGCCACGTTCGGCGAGCGCGCCGAAGACACCTTCGTGATCAGTGACGAACACGACCTCCCCCTGACTGAACCTGCCCGGCAGCAGCTGCATGACGCAATGCTGGCCTGCCTGGACCCTGATCGAAACGCCGGAGACCCCGCCTGATGGCCACCAAGCCCGCCAAGAAGACCGCCGCGACCCCCAAGAGCGCAGCGGCCCGGAAACCTGCTGCAGCCCCACCGGCCGCAAAGAAGGCCACTGCGCCGAAGAAGGCCGCCGCGGTGAAGGCCCCGGCGAAGAAAACGGCTGCGGTCAAGCGTGCTGTGAAGAAGCCGGCCCCGGCCAAGAGCGCCGAAGCCGTCCGCGCCGAAACCATCGCCCGCAAGTCGCTGCGCAAGCCGTCGGCACCCGGCGTGGAAGAACTCAGGTTCGGCATCGAGAGCGCCTTCGAGCGCCGCGCCACCTTGACCCTGCATGAGCTGGAAGGCTCGACCAGGCCGCTGGTCAACCGCGTGATCGACGGTCTCGAGAGCGGTGAATTCCGCGTCGCCGAGCCGGACGGCCAGGGCGGCTGGAAGGTCAACGAGTGGCTGAAGAAGGCCGTGCTGCTGTATTTCCGCGTCAACGACATGGCGGTGGTCGATGCACGACCGGCACCGTTCTGGGACAAGGTCGAATCGCGCTTCGCCGGCTACGACGAAGCGAAGTTCCGCCGGAGCGGCGTGCGCGTGGTGCCGGGCGCGATTGCCCGCCGCGGCTCGTACTTCGGCAAGGACGTGGTGTTGATGCCGAGCTTCACCAACATCGGAGCCTACGTCGGCGAAGGCACCATGGTCGACACCTGGGCCACGGTGGGTTCGTGCGCGCAGATCGGCAAGCACTGCCACCTGTCCGGCGGTGCCGGCATCGGCGGCGTACTGGAGCCGCTGCAGGCCAGCCCGACCATCATCGAGGACCACTGTTTCATCGGTGCGCGTTCGGAAGTGGTGGAAGGCGTGGTGGTCGGTCACCACAGCGTGATCGGCATGGGTGTGTTCCTCAGCCAGAGCACCCGCATCTACAACCGCGCCACCGGCGAGATCAGCTACGGCTACATCCCGCCGTACAGCGTGGTGGTGTCCGGCTCGCTGCCGAGCAAGGACGGTACCCACTCGCTGTACTGCGCGGTGATCGTCAAGCAGGTTGATGCCAGGACCCGCAGCAAGACCAGCGTCAACGACCTGCTGCGCGGCCTGGCCGACTGAAGGTGAGTGCGCCGGAGGACCTGGCGCAGTCCGCGATCTACCGGCATCCGTCCGACAACGCGTTCGGACGGATGCTGCCGCGCCTGCTGCACGCTCCGCGCTGGACCCGGTTGCGCCGGGCACTGTCGCGGCGCTGGCCGATGCCGGTGCTGGCCAGCGACGTGCGCGACGTGGTCTACGCGAGCTGGTGGGTCGATGTGCGCCATGCCCCGCCAGCGCCACCTGGCCACCACTACGTGGTCCATGCTGGACGCACGCCTTATACCGTTCTCAGCTATCGCCATGGCCATTTCGGGCCGGTGCTGGCGGGACCGTTGCGCTGCTTGATGCCGTCGCCAGGGCAGAGCAACTGGCGCTGGTACCTGCGCCGTGACCATGATCCAGGCGGGGCCCCGGTGGTGCTGTTCGATCGCAACGTGATGGACCAGCTGGCCTTCGTCGCCGGCGCGCGCGCTTTCAGCGATGCCATGCAGCCCCACCTGTCCACGCGCTTCGAGCATGTGGTGCGCGCCGATGGCGATGGGCACACCCTGATCGAAGGCGGGCAGGGCAGTGCGCCTGCCCTGCACCTGCAGTGGCGGGCCGCTGCGGGCTGGGAGGACGGGGCGTGGCGGGGGGCCTTCGGTGGCCATCAGGCCCTGCTGCGCTTCCTGACCTGCCAGGATGAGGCCGTTGCGCGCACCTGTGACCGGCACTGGGCCAGCACCCGCATCGCGCTGCCGGTGGATGTCGACAGCCTGCAGCCGCTGCAGCTGGAAGGCGAACTGCAGTGCCCGCGCCTGCAGGCGATGGACGTGGCGCTGCACGAGGGGCTGGCCTTCCGGCTGCCAAGGGTACCGTTCCGGGTCGTGTCCGAGCGCCTGTTGTGAGATTCTGGGCCTCTGTTTTCCAGCATCACAGATGGCCATGAGCACCACTGTCTACGGTTTGAAGAACTGCGATACCTGCAAGAAGGCGACCAAGTGGCTGGACCGCTTCGGCGTGCCGTACACCTTCGTTGACTACCGCGACAACAAGCCGAGCCCGGAAACACTGCTGGCGTGGGCTGAGCAGCTGGGTGGCCTGGCCGCGATGGTCAACAGGTCCTCCACCACCTGGCGGCAGCTGCCGGACAACCGCAAGGCCGCCGATTCCGAGGCCGAATGGAAGCTGCTGCTGCGCGAGTACCCGCAGCTGATCAAGCGCCCGCTGGTGGTCACCGCCGACGGCACGGTCAGCCAGGGTTTCAGTGACAATGGCTTCAAGGCCCGCTTCGGCGTGGGTGACGCGTGAGCGCGGTCCTCGACCTGACCTGCGAGCTGATCGCACGGCCCTCGGTGACGCCCGATGATGCCGGCTGCCAGGCACTGCTGGCGGCACGCTTGAAGCAGGCCGGGTTCCAGTGCGATCACCTGCGGCTGGGCGAGGTCGACAACCTGTGGGCGACCCATGGCCAGGGCGCGCCGGTACTGGTGCTGCTGGGCCATACCGACGTGGTGCCGACGGGGCCGCGCGAGGCCTGGACCAGTGATCCTTTCACGCCGACGATCCGTGATGGCGTGCTGTATGGTCGCGGCACCGCCGACATGAAGGGCAGCGTGGCGGCGTTCGTGGTGGCGGCCGAGCAGTTCGTTGCCGCGCATCCCGATCACCCCGGCACGCTGGCGGTGCTGCTGACCAGCGACGAGGAGGGCGATGCCATCGATGGCGTGCGCCACGTCGCACGGCTGTTCGCCGAGCGCGGCCAACGCATCGACTGGTGCATCACCGGCGAGCCGTCGTCGACCGCGACGCTCGGTGACCTGCTGCGCGTGGGTCGTCGTGGCAGCCTGTCGGCCAAGCTGCGGGTGCAGGGCGTACAGGGCCATGTGGCGTACCCGGAGAAGGCGCGCAACCCGATCCACCAGGCGGCGCCCGCCCTGGCCGAGTTGAGCGCACGGCGCTGGGATGACGGCTACGAGAGTTTCCCGCCGACCAGCCTGCAGGTCTCCAACATCCATGCCGGTACGGGCGCCAACAATGTGATTCCCGGCGAGCTCGAAGTGGATTTCAACATCCGCTACAACCCGCACTGGGATGCGCCGAAACTGGAAGCGGAGATCACCGCGCTGCTGGATCGGCATGCCCTGCAGTACACGCTGAAGTGGCATCGCAGCGGCGAACCGTTCTACACCCCGGAAGGCACGCTGCGCGCCACCGCGCGCGCGGTGCTGGCCGAGCACATCGGTCGTGCCCCTGAGGAAAGCACTGGTGGCGGCACCTCCGATGCGCGCTTCATCGCGCCATTGGGCGCGCAGTGCATCGAAGTGGGGCCGGTCAACGCCAGCATCCACCAGGTGGACGAGAACGTGCGCGTGGACGAACTGGAAGCGCTGCCCGGGCTGTACCAGCGGCTGGTGGAGCGGCTGCTGGTGTGAGGCATGGCACCGGGCACGGCCCGGCGCTACCCCTGTGGGCCGACTGCTGGGTGCCGACCGTTGGTCGGCACACCTTCACCTGGTTGCCAACGCAACGGTTGCGCCGTGCCGGAAACCGGGGTAGGGTCGATGCCATGTCGATCCGCCTGGCCACCGCCGTCAATAACAACAACCGCAATAATCTGCGCGCGAATAATCGTGCGCGGCCGATGCGGGACTGCGCCCTGGGTAGATAGACAGCAACACACGCCCGGACACCAGAAAACCCGCATCGGTCGATGCGGGTTTTTTTTGTGCCCGGGCGCAGCCCCACCCGGGCCTGGATGGCCGGTCGAACACCCTCCCACCCGTGAAATTCCCCCAACAGGAGCTCCCCCATGTGTTCGATCTTCGGAATCTTCGGCCTGCAGGCCGGTGACGATCTTCCGGCCCTGCGCCGCCATGCGCTGGAACTGTCGCAGCGCCAGCGCCACCGCGGCCCGGACTGGAGCGGCGTGTATCTTGACGAAGGTGCGCTGCTGGTCCACGAGCGGCTGGCCATCGTCGACCCGGCCGGCGGCTCGCAACCGCTGCTGTCGGCCGACGGCCAGCTGGCGCTGGCGGTCAACGGCGAGATCTACAACCACCAGCAACTGAAGGCCGCACTGACCACCGCCTATGACTTCCAGACCGGTTCGGACTGTGAAGTAATCAATGCGCTGTACCGCCAGGGCGCTTCGCCGGCGCAGTGGCTGGAGCAGCTCAATGGCATCTTCGCGTTCGCGCTGTGGGACCGTGGTGCCGGTCGTGTGCTGGTGGCGCGCGACCCGGTCGGCGTGGTGCCGCTGTACTGGGGCCACGATGCCCAGGGACGTCTGCGAGTGGCCTCGGAAATGAAGGCACTGGTCGATACCTGTGCCGACGTCGCGCAGTTCCCGCCGGGCCACTATTTCGACAGTGCCAGCGGTGAGCTGGTGCGCTACTACCAGCAGCCGTGGCGCGACTACGCTGACGTGCAGGGTCGCCAGGCCGATCTGGCCGAGCTGCGCCAGGCCTTCGAGCATGCGGTGGAACGCCAGCTGATGAGCGATGTGCCGTACGGCGTGCTGCTGTCTGGTGGCCTGGACTCGTCGCTGGTGGCGGCGGTGGCCGCGCGCTATGCACGCCGTCGCATCGAGGATGGGGGGCAGACCGAAGCCTGGTGGCCGCGCCTGCACTCGTTCGCAATCGGCTTGAAGGGCTCTCCCGATCTGGCCGCCGCTGCAATCGCCGCCGAAGCGCTGGGCACCGTGCATCACGGCTTCGAGTACACGTTCGAGGAGGGCCTTGATGCACTGCCGGAAGTGATCCGCCATATCGAAACCTACGACGTCACCACCATCCGCGCATCGACGCCGATGTTCCTGCTGGCACGGCGGATCAAGGCCATGGGGGTGAAGATGGTGCTTTCCGGCGAGGGCAGCGACGAGATCTTTGGTGGCTACCTGTATTTCCACAAGGCGCCGGATGCGCGTGAATTCCACGACGAACTGGTACGCAAGCTCGACGCGCTGCACAACTACGACTGCCTGCGCGCCAACAAGTCGATGATGGCCTGGGGCGTGGAGCCGCGTGTGCCGTTCCTGGATCGCGAATTTCTCGATGTGGCGATGCGCTTCGACGCCGCGCACAAGATGGTCGGTGCGGGCTTTGGTGGCCGCCGCATCGAGAAGGCGGTGTTGCGCGAGGCGTTCGAAGGCTACCTGCCGGACAGCATCCTGTGGCGGCAGAAGGAGCAGTTCAGCGATGGCGTTGGCTATGGCTGGATCGACGGGCTGAAGGCGCATGCCGAAGCTCAGGTGAGCGACCGTGTGCTGGCAGCGGCCGACAAGCGCTTCCCGCACAACCCGCCGCAGACCAAGGAGGCCTACTACTATCGTCATCTGTTCGAGCAGTTCTTCCCGAGCCGTGCGGCCGCCGAGACCGTGCCGGGTGGCAAGTCCATTGCCTGCTCGTCGCCGGCGGCGATCGCGTGGGATGCCAGCTTCGCCGCAGCTGCAGATCCGTCGGGGCGCGCGATCGCGGGCGTGCACGAGCAGGCACTGGCGTAAGCCCCGAAAAAGGGACGGAGCGGGACCGGGGCGCTTGTGCCACTAACGACTTAATCCCCTCCGTCCCCTTTTTGTATGATCGCCCCCCTGCACATTGGGGAATGTTCATGGACGTACACAGCGGGGGCCCGGCGCCACCGACGAAGTGGGGATGGCGCTACCTGGCCTGGGCCGGGGTCCCGCTGCTGGCTGGCGTGCTGCTGGCCCGTTATGCCGGGCCGGCGGCGCCCGAGGCTGTTGCCCGCGCCACGGCCACGGCCGAAGCCACCTGGGTGCAGCATCTGGCGTCGCCGCTGGGCCTGTTCCTGCTGCAGCTGCTGGTGCTGTTGCTGGTGGCCAAGGGCGCAGGCGCGCTGCTCAAGCACTTTGGACAACCGGCGGTGATCGGCGAGATGGCCGCCGGCCTGATGATGGGCCCATTGATGCTCGGCAGCCTGTTGCCGCCGCTGCATGGAGCCCTGTTCCCGCCCAGCTCGCTGGGCCCGCTGGGCATGCTCAGCCAGTTGGGTGTGCTGATGTTCCTGCTGGTGGCCGGTGCCGAGCTGGACCTGGCGGCGCTGCGTGGACGCCGGCGTTTTGCCTTTACGGTCAGCCATGCCGGCATTGCGGTGCCGTTTGTGCTTGGCGTCGCCCTGGCGATCTGGCTGTACCCGCAGCACGGTCCGCAGGGCGTGGGCTTCACCGCATTCGCACTTTTCGTTGGCATATCGATGAGCATCACGGCCTTCCCTGTGTTGCTGCGTATCCTTGCCGACCGCGGTATCACGCAGGCGCCACTGGGGCAGACCGCGATTGCCTGCGCTGCATTGGGTGATGCCACCGCGTGGTGCCTGCTGGCGCTGATCGTGGCGGCTGCACAGGCCAGCGGATGGCTGCCGGCCAGCCTCAACCTGCTGTGCATAGTCGCCTTCGTGGCGCTGATGCTGGGGCTGGTGAAGCCGTGGTTCGCCCGCCAGCAGATCGCGCCGGGTCGTGAGGGACGCTGGCTGCTCGGCATCCTGCTGCTGTCGCTGGCCAGTGCCCTGGTCACCGAGATGCTCGGCATCCATGCGCTGTTCGGTGCGTTCGCGGCTGGCGTGGCGGTGTCGTCAAATGTGCAGTTGCGCGAGCTGCTGATGGCGCGCGTCGAACCGTTCGCGGTGACGCTGCTGCTGCCGCTGTTCTTCGCCATGACCGGGCTGCGCATGCGCGCCGATACGCTGCAGGCCAGCGATGTCCTGTTGTGCGTGGTGGTGATCGCGGTAGCGACGACCGGCAAGCTGCTGGGCACCTTCAGTGCCGCACGCAGTGCCGGCATGCCCACCCGTGAGGCGTGGCGGCTGGGTGCACTGATGAACACCCGTGGCCTGATGGAGCTGATCGTGCTCAACCTGGGTTACGAACTTGGCCTGCTCGGTGACCGGCTGTTCGCGGTGCTGGTGATCATGGCGCTGGTGACAACGGCGATGACCGGGCCACTGTTGAACCTGATCGAGCGGCGCAGGGGCTGAGCGTTGAACGGTAGTGCCGGCCGCTGGCCGGCAACCTCATGATGCTGGATGCACCTGCATGGATGCCGGCCAGCGGCCGGCACTACCGCGCTGGCACCAGCGTCATGGTGTGCTGCGCCTTGCCCGGCAGGAACGGCGTCGGCCGGCCATGCACCCAGTCTTCGTGGCCGGCACCCCAGTAGGGCGACAGTGGATGCCCACTCTGGCCGCCGGGCATGTGCACGATGCCGTCGGCCTCGTGGCCCGGCGAAACCACCATGCGCTCGGAAGCGCCGAAGTTCGGCGTCTGCACGCGCGGCATGTCGCGGTCGCCGGGCAGGTGGTCGGCCGGCATGCACAGCCAGCGTTTGGCGATGTCCGGCAGCGCCCGTGCGATGGGATGGCAGATCGCCGCGGTATTGCGTTCGCCCCAGCTGCGTTTGGCCAGCGGTCCCTGCCTGGTCAGCTCGCTCTCGGTACGGCGTGCGGCGTCGATCAGCAGTGCATCCCAGCTGTCGAAGGCCGGTGGCAGAAGATTGGCCGGCCGCTGCTGCAGCATCGGCCAGGCCACCCCTTCCAGCTGCGCCAGGCGCGGCTCCAGATAGTCATCGCCCAGCTGCGCATTGGCCGGTGCCAGCAGTGCATCGGACAGTGTCTTCATCACCTGCGTACGGAACTCACGCACCACCCGGTAGCTGACCGAGCTGGCCGAGGCACGGCCGTCCCATTGATGGCTGGCCTCCTTCATGCGCTTCAGTGCAGGGTCGTCACTGCGTTCGATGACGTCGTGCAGCAGCGCCCACCAGCGCTGCAGGAACACCGCGCGATCGTCGAGCTGGATCGCCAGCAGGTCGTGTTCGTCGAAGCGCTCCTGGATCGCCAGCAGGTCGCGGATCTGCCGCGCACGGGCGCCAAGGTCATAACCACCGTTGCCGACATTGGCCAGTGCCTCGCCGTCGAGGACGCGGCCGTTGGCGGTCCACAGGCGATGGTTCGGTGGGTCGATCAATGCCGGCGAGGCGTCGCTGCGGATCGGCCAGGGGGCGCAGTCCTGGTTGTGGGCGGCGTTGAAGCCGGCCGGCGCGCAGCCCGGACCGCGGTCGGGGCGGGCGCCGATCAGGCGCCAGGCGATGCGTCCGCTGCGGTCGCCGACCACCAGGTTCTGTGCGGGAATGCCGGCGTGGTCGGCGAACTGCAGGGCCGCGTCCAGGTCACCGGCGCGGGCCAGGTCACCGAAGTCCAGGCGCACGGCGCCGGGCAGGTGGGCGACCCAGCGCAGCGCGTCGCCGCTGCCATCGGCATGCGTGTGCAGGATCGGCCCCCAGGCGGATTCGCGCACCGGGAACAGCACGTCGGCCTGGCCGGCCACCGCAATCCGCTCTTCATGCACGGTCACTGTGGCGTTGGCTGGTTCAGTGCGGTAATCGGCAGTGTCTATGTAACTGTTGGTGAAGCCCCAGGCGACGTGGCCGTTGCTGCCGACGATCACCGCCGGAAGGCCCGGCAGCGAGAAGCCGGTGACGTCGACCTGGCCGCCAGCGGCCTGCGGGTCGGGGTAGCGCAGGCGCACGCGGAACCACAGGCCGGGTGCGCGCAGGCCCAGGTGCATGTCGTCGGCAACAATGGCGCGGCCGTCGGCGGTGAGCGCACCGCCCACCGCGAAGTTGTTGCTGCCGACGGCGTCGGCTTCTTCCTGCCCGGTGCCCGGCTTTCCCTTCAGCGCGCGCAGGTCCAGCTGGCTGGCATCGGGCAGCGTGGCATTGCCGGTGGGTTCGCCGAACAGCGGGGCATCCCATTCGGTGCCATCGTGGGCAATCAGCGCATACAGCGCCGGCGGCACCACCGCGCGGATGCGGCTCAGCGCAAGCTCGGTCTGGTTGCCGGGATCCTGCAGGTCGGCGTACATGGCCAGCCCGGTCAGCACGCTGTCGCTGGCCTGCCAAGGCTGCGGTGACTGCCGCAGCAGCAGGTACGCCCACGGCCGCACGGAGAGGTCGGCAAGGCCTTCGTTGACGCCGTCCACGTAGGCGCGCACCGCATCGCCGTTGTCGCCCAATGCAGCGTCCATGTGTGCCTCGGTGCGTGCGCGCAAACGGTGCACGCGCATGCGCTTGTCGGCGTCGATGGCCTTCGGTCCGAACAGTGCGGACAGTTCGCCGGCGGCGCTGCGGCGCATCAGGTCCATCTCGAAGTAGCGTTCCTGCGCGTGTACGCGGCCGAGTGCACGCATCGCGTCGGCCTGGCTGCCGGCCGTGATGGTGACCACGCCCAGCGCATCGCGTTCGAGGGTGACCGGCTTCGCCAGCCCGGGCAGCGCATGCTCGCCCTCCAGGTCGGCCAGGCTGCCGCGCAGCAGCAGCCACAGCACCAGGGCGCTGACCAGCACGATGGCGATCAACACGCCCAGCACCCAACGCCATGTACGTCGCATCGCACGTCCTTTCCGAACTCGTGGGCCGATTGTAGCCGCAGGCGCAACTGCGACTGATTCCGATTAGACCACCGTACTTTGAAATGCGGCACCCTATGCCGCATCGATTCACAGGAGCCCCCCATGAAAGGCAACCCGGACGTCATCGCCTGCCTGAAGGAACTGCTGCGCGGCGAGCTCGCTGCCCGCGACCAGTACTTCATCCATTCCCGCCGCTACGAGGATCAGGGCCTGTTCGCACTGTACGAACGCCTGAACCACGAGATGGAAGAGGAAACCCAGCACGCCGATGCGCTGCTGCGCCGGATCCTGTTCCTGGGCGGGGACCCGGACATGCGCCCGCACGCCACCGAGCCGGGCAAGACCGTGGAAGAGATGCTGCAGAAGGATCTCGACACTGAATACGCCGTTCGGAACAATCTGGCCGCCGGCATGAAGCTGTGCGAGGAGAAGGGCGACTACGTGAGCCGCGACATCCTGCTGGCGCAGCTGAAGGACACTGAGGAAGACCACGCCTGGTGGCTGGAACAGCAGCTGGGCCTGATCAAGCGCATCGGCCTGGAGCTGTACCAGCTGAGCAAGATCGACGGCACCGGCGCCCCGGCGCACTGAGCCGGCACCGCTTTTTGTAGAGCCGAGCCAATGCTCGGCTGCGTTCCGGTAGAGCCGACCAGCGGTCGGCTCTACCAGAAGAAGTACAGCGTTCTGTCGCCCGCCAGCACCGGAGCACCGCCAGCCAGCCTTCGCCCGCCAGCCGCTCCACCGCCTGCCAGCCGACAACGAAAAAGCCGGGGAATGCCCCGGCTTTTTCGTGTCCGGGGTCAGAGCCCTTTCCGGTGGAAAGGGATCCGACCCCCGTGCTCCTCACTCCACCGACAACCCTTCCACCTTCTGCCAGCCGCGCGGCAGCAGGTGGCCGCGGGTGGCGCGGGCGCCGAGGTAGGCGTCGAGCTCGTTGAACTTCAGCCCCATCGTGCGCTGACCGCTGCGCACCTGCAGGGTCTGCCCCGGGCTGATCGCCACGATGGCGACCACGCGTTCGGTGGCGAGCTTGGCCTTCGGGATCTCGATGATCTTGTTGCCCTTACCCTTGTCCAGTTCCGGCAGGTCGTTGGCGGCGATCGCCAGCAGGTTGCCGGAGCTGGTCACTGCCACGATGCGGTCGGTGGCGACGTTGGCCACTGCCGACGGGGTCAGCACCGACGAACCGGCCGACAGGTTCAGCATCGCCTTGCCGGCCTTGTTGCGGCCGATCAGGTTCTCGAAGCGGGTGACGAAGCCATAACCGTGGCTGGAGGCCAGCACGAAGCGGGTGTCCGGCTCGGCGCTGGCCAGGGTCACGAAGCTGGTGCCCGGTGCCGGCGAGAAGCGGCCGGTCAGCGGTTCACCATTGCCACGCGCGGAGGGCAAGGTGTGCACCGGCGTCGAGTAGGCGCGGCCCTCGCTGTCGAGGAACGCGACCTGCTGGGTGCTGCGTGCGCGCACCGCGCCCTGCAGTCCGTCGCCTTCACGGTAGGACAGGGCAGATGCATCGACGTCGTGGCCCTTGGCGGCACGGATCCAGCCCTTCTCCGACAGCACCACGGTCATCGGCTCGCTCGGCACCAGCTCGGTCTCGTCGATGGCCTGCGCCGCCTGACGCTGCACCAGCGGCGAACGGCGTGCGTCGCCGAACTTCCTGGCGTCGGCAGTCAGTTCGTCGCGGATCAGCTTCTTCAGCTTGGCCTTGCTGTCGAGGATGCCGAGGATCTTCTCGCGTTCCTTGGCCAGCTCGTCCTGCTCGCCGCGGATCTTCATCTCTTCCAGGCGGGCCAGCTGCTTCAGCTTGGTTTCCAGGATGTACTCGGCCTGTTCCTCGGACAGGCCGAAGCGCGCGATCAGCGCCGCCTTCGGTTCGTCCTCGGTACGGATGATGTGGATCACCTCGTCCAGGTTGAGGAAGGCGACCAGCAGGCCTTCCAGCAGGTGCAGGCGGCGCTCGACCTTCTGCAGGCGGTGCTGCAGGCGGCGGGTGACGGTGTTGCTGCGGAAGGTCAGCCATTCGCTGAGCAGCATCTTCAGGTTCTTCACCTGAGGACGGCCGTCCAGCCCGATCACGTTGAGGTTGACGCGGTAGCTGCGCTCCAGGTCCGTGGTGGCGAACAGGTGGCCCATCAGTTGGTCGGCGTCGACGCGGTTCGAACGCGGCACCAGCACCACGCGCACCGGGTTGGCGTGGTCGGATTCATCGCGGATGTCTTCCAGCCACGGCAGCTTCTTGGCGCGCATCTGTGCGGCGATCTGCTCGATCACCTTCGACGGCGACACCTGGAACGGCAGCGCCGTGATCACGATGTTGCTGGCTTCCTTGGTGAAGGTCGCGCGTGCACGCACGCTGCCGTTGCCAGTCTCGTAGATGTTGCGCAGGTCATTGGCCGCAGTGATGATCTCGGCGCTGGACGGGTAGTCCGGGCCCTGCACGTGTTCGCACAGGTCGCGCACGCTGGCGTCGGGATTGTCCAGCAGGTGCAGCAGCGCGCTGACGATCTCGTTGAGATTGTGCGGCGGCACGTCGGTGGCCATGCCCACGGCGATGCCGGTGGTGCCGTTGAGCAGCAGGTGCGGCAGCCGCGCCGGCATCCAGGTCGGCTCCTGCAGGGTGCCGTCGAAGTTCGGTGCCCAGTCGGTGGTGCCCTGGCCCAGTTCGCCCAGCAGCACTTCGGCGATCGGGGTCAGCTTGGATTCGGTGTAACGCATCGCCGCGAACGACTTCGGGTCGTCACTGGAGCCGAAGTTGCCCTGGCCCTCGATCAGCGGGTAGCGGTACGAGAACGGCTGCGCCATCAGCACGAGTGCTTCGTAGCATGCACTGTCGCCGTGCGGGTGGTACTTACCGATGACGTCACCGACGGTGCGCGCGGACTTCTTCGGCTTGGACGCGGCATTCAGGCCCAGCTCGCTCATCGAATAGATGATGCGGCGCTGCACCGGCTTCAGGCCGTCGCCGATGAAAGGCAGGGCACGGTCCAGGACCACGTACATCGAGTAGTCGAGGTAGGCGCGTTCGGCGTACTCGCGCAGCGGCAGTTGTTCGAATCCGTGGAACACGGGGCGGGCAAGTTCGGTCATGCGGCGTTGTTACCTATGTCGGGAGGCGGCGACGGCGGTCGCCGCTCGCAATCCTGTGATTATCCGGATGCGGCGGGGGATGCCAAGCCGCGTGCAGGGTCCAGCCCGGTTTCCAGGCCGTGGCCGGCCCGCGCCAGGTAGCGCCCCGGTGGCAGCCCGAAGTGGCGGCGGAACACGGTGACGAAGGCGCTGGCGCTGCTGAAGCCCAGTGCATGGGCGATGTCGGCGACGCTGCGGCCATCGGTCAACTGGCGCAGGGCTTCGGAGAGCCGGGCCTGCTGCCGCCACTGAGCGAAGCTGAGCGTGGTCTCGTCGCGGAAGTGGCGGGTCAGGCTGCGCGGTGACAGGCCGGCCCAGTGCGCCCATTCCGCCAGGCTGCGTTCGTCGGACGGGTCGGCCAGCAGCTGCGAGGCGATCTTCAGCAGGCGCCGGTCATGCGGCATCGGCAAGTGCATGCGCTGGCGTGGCGCTGTGCGGATCTCGTCCGCCAGCACCTCGATGATGTGCTGGCGTTCGGAGGTGGTGTCGTAGCCCGGTGGCCAGTCACAGATGCGCTCGGCGAGCGCCTGCGCCAGCTTGGACAGGCCCAGCACGCAGGGATCGGAGGGCAGGGTGGCACAGACCGGAGCCGCCAGCGCCATGCCCCAGCCACGCAGGGGTCCGTCGAGGGTGACCGTGTGCGGCTCCAGCGGCGGCATCCAGCCGGCCGAGCCCGGCGCCAGCGACCAGGTGCCGTGCGAGGTACGGGTGGTCAGCAGGCCGCGCTCGACGCAGATCAGCTGCGCGCGCTGGTGATGATGCCAATCCACTTCACGGACCAGCCCTTGCGGGCTGTCGAAGCGGAAACCGACCACCGGGGGACCGTCGTTGCGCTCGAACCAGTCCAGCGCTTCGTCCCTGAGCAGGCGTTTGGGAGTAGGGATTTCTGCCTTGTTCATCATGTCTGCTGGCTGAAATGTGTCATCCATTGGCTGGATTGTACTACCGGGCCACCTGACCGGGTCATTAAGGTAGGCGCCTTCACCGATCCAGCCCACTGCTGCAACACAGCATTCGATGTCAGATCGAATATTTCCATTGAGAAATATTTTTTTTGGAAGAGAATGCTCCCCCATGATCTGTCCTGCAACCACTCCCCCCAGCTTCGGCCTGCTGCTGCGCCAGGTGCGCGACGGCCTGGTCCGCCAACTCGACGCTTCCATGGCTGAAGAAGATCTGGGCATCGGCTTCACCCACTACATCGGGTTGAAGGTGCTTTCGAACATGGCGCCGTGCACCGCCAACGAACTGGCCCAGGCCATCGATCAGGTGCCCAGCGCGGTGACCCGGCTGCTGGACAAGCTCGAAGCGCTGGGCTGCGTCCGCCGCGAACCGCATGCGCAGGACCGGCGGGCATTGCAGATCGTGCTGACCGACGAAGGCCGCGCGCTGTGGGCGCGCTTGAAGCTGCGTGGCGACGCGGTGATGGATTACGCCCTGCGTGATCTTTCCGCCGACGAGCGCACGCTGCTGCTGTCCCTCCTTACCCGAATCCGCGATTCACTGACGACCCCATGAACCCGATCCCGCATTCCACTTTCCGCCGGTCCGGGCGCGCGCTGCTGGTGTCAGCGCTGGCCCTGGCCCTGGCCGCCTGTGCCAGCAGTCGTGGCCTCAACCCGCAGGGCCACGTGCTTGACGTGGACAGCCTGCACAGCGAACGCACCCTGGCCGACACCGACCTGAGCGCCACTGGCTTCCCGGCGCAGGACTGGTGGAAGGCACTGGGTGATGCGCAGCTGGACGCGCTGGTCGCAGAGGGCCTGGCCGGCCACCCGAGCCTCGACGCCGCCGATGCCCGCCTGCGCCAGGCCCAGGCCCAGGTCGGCACCGCACGTGCCGACGAACTGCCGAGCCTGTCGGTGTCCGGTGGCTACACCGGCCTGCGCCTGCCCGAATCGATGGTCGGCAGCGAGATGGGTGGCCGTTACGGCGGCAGCAGCCAGGTCGCCTTCGACTTCAGCTACGGCGTGGACCTGTGGGGCGGCAAGCGCGCCGCCTGGGAAGCCGCCGTGGACGGTGCGCACGCCGCCACCGTTGAAGCGCAGGCTGCACGCCTGAACCTGTCCACTGGCATCACCCAGGCCTATGCCGACCTGGCCTACGCGTGGCAGCTCAACGACGTGGCCGAGGAAGAGCTGACCCGTTCGCAGAAGTCACTTGAACTGACCCGCCAGCGCCGCAGCGCCGGCATCGACAGTGATCTGCAGGTGCGCCAGGCCGAGGCCCGTGTGCCGGCCGCGCAGCAGCAGGTGCAGGCCGCCCAGCAGCGTATCGACGCCGCCCGCACCGCGCTGGCCGCGCTGGTCGGCAAGGGCCCGGACCGTGGCCTGTCGATCCAGCGCCCGCGGCCGCTGAATCCGGTGGCACTGCAGCTGCCGGGCGTGCTGCCCAGCGAGCTGCTTGGCCGCCGCCCCGACATCGTCGCCGCACGCTGGCGCGTTGAAGCGGCCGACAAGCAGATCAAGGTTGCCAAGACCAAGTTCTACCCGAGCTTCAACCTGACCGCGCTGGCCGGCGTGGTCGCCCCGAACGTGGGCGACCTGCTGAAGAGCAGCTCCACCTTTGCCTATATCGGCCCCGCGCTGAGCCTGCCGATCTTCGAGGGCGGGAAGCTGCGCGCCAACCTGGCCAATACCGATGCGCAGTACGACCTGGCGGTGGCCAACTACAACCAGACCGTGCTCGATGCGCTGCGTGATGTGGCCGACCAGGTCAACGCGGTGCGCTCGCTGGCACAGCAGGCGCAGTCGCAGCAGCAGGCGGTGGACACCGCACGCGCTGCCTTCGACCTGGCCCAGCAGCGCTACCGCGCCGGCATCGGCAGCTACCTGGACGTGCTGACCGCGCAGTCCACCCTGCTGCAGTCGCAGCAGCAGCTGGCCGGCCTGCAGTCGCAGCAGGTGCAGTCCTCGGTGCGCCTGAGCAAGGCGCTGGGCGGTGGTTTCCAGCCCACTGACGCCGACCGCGCACCGATCGCCTCCCATTCCGATTCCTCGCATTCCTGAAGATCTCCGACATGAGCCAGACCCAAGACACCGCGGCCCCGGCCGCCCCCAACCGCCGCGGCCACCTGCTGCGCGGCCTGTTCGTGATCGTCGTGCTGCTGCTTGCCGCTTTGGCGCTGTGGTACTTCATGTTCGGCCGTTGGTTCGAAGAGACCGACGATGCCTACGTGCAGGGCAACCAGGTGCAGATCACCCCGCTGGTGGCCGGCACCGTGGTCGCCATCAATGCCGATGACGGCATGCGCGTGGAGCGCGGCCAGCTGCTGGTGCAGCTGGACCCGTCCGACACCGCAGTGGCGCTGCAGCAGGCCGAAGCCAACCTGGCCAAGACCGTGCGCCAGACCCGCGGCCTGTACCGCAGCGTAGAAGGCGCGCAGGCGGACCTGAACGCCCGCCAGGTGACCCTGAAGCGCGTGCGCGAAGACTACGCCCGCCGCAAGGACCTGGCCGCCACCGGCGCCATCTCCAACGAAGAACTGGCCCACGCCCGCGACGAGCTGGCCGCGGCCGAAGCGGCCGTGGCCGGTTCGCGCGAGACCGTCGAGCGCAACCGCGCGCTGGTCGACGACACCGTGATCGCCACCCAGCCGGATGTGCAGGCCGCCGCTGCGCAGCTGCGCCAGGCCTTCCTCAACAACGCCCGCGCCGGCATCGTTGCACCGGTCTCCGGCTACGTCGCCCGTCGTTCGGTGCAGGTCGGCCAGCGCGTGCAGCCGGGCAATGCCCTGATGGCCGTGGTGCCGACCGAGCAGATGTGGGTCGAGGCCAACTTCAAGGAAACCCAGCTGCGCCACATGCGCCTGGGCCAGGAAGTGGAGCTGAAGTCGGACCTGTACGCCGGCGACGTGAAGTACAAGGGGCGCATCCAGAGCCTGGGCCTGGGCACCGGCTCGGCGTTCTCGCTGCTGCCGGCACAGAACGCCAGCGGCAACTGGATCAAGATCGTGCAGCGCGTACCGGTGCGCATCGCCATCGATGCCAAGCAGCTGGCCGAGCACCCGCTGCGCATCGGCCTGTCGATGAAGGCCGAAGTGAGCCTGCGCGACCAGAAGGGCGAAGTGCTGCCGAGCACCCCGGCCAAGGGCACGGTGTTCGACACCGACGTGTATGCCAAGCAGCTGCATGATGCCGACGAGGTGATCCACACGATCATCCAGGGCAACCTGCCGCAGCAGCAGGCGAAGGTGGGCTGAGGTCGCCATGTCCGCACAAGCTCCAGCCGCGCCCGGCGCTCCGGGCGCACCGGCGGCGCCGGCTGCGGCCTCCGGGTTCCTGCCGCCCAGCGTCGCCCTGTGCACCGTAGGCCTGGCGATGGCGTCGTTCATGCAGGTGCTCGACACCACCATCGCCAACGTCTCGCTGCCGACCATCGCCGGTAACCTTGGTGCCAGTTCGCAGCAGGCGACCTGGGTCATCACTTCGTTCGCGGTCAGCACGGCCATCGCGCTGCCGCTGACCGGCTGGCTCAGCCGCCGCTTCGGCGAACGCAAACTGTTCTTCTGGGCGACCCTGGCCTTCGTCATCACCTCGCTGCTGTGCGGCCTTGCGCAGAGCATGGGCATGCTGGTGGTGTCGCGTGCGCTGCAGGGCTTCGTGGCCGGCCCGATGTACCCGATCACGCAGTCGCTGCTGGTCTCGATCTATCCACGTGAGAAGCGCGGGCAGGCATTGGCACTGCTGGCGATGATCACGGTGGTGGCGCCGATCTGCGGCCCGATCCTCGGTGGCTGGATCACCGACAACTACAGCTGGGAATGGATCTTCCTGATCAACGTGCCACTGGGCATCTTCGCCGCGCTGGTGGTGGGCAGCCAGCTGAAGGGACGCCCGGAGCAGATCGAGAAGCCGAAGATGGACTACGTCGGCCTGATCACGCTGGTGATTGGTGTCGGCGCGCTGCAGCTGGTGCTCGACCTGGGCAACGACGAGGACTGGTTCTCGTCGATGAAGATCGTGGTGCTGGCCTGCGTGGCGGTGGTGACGCTGACGGTGTTCCTGATCTGGGAGCTGACCGACAAGGATCCGATCGTCGACCTGAAGCTGTTCCGGCACCGCAACTTCCGTGCCGGCACGTTGGCGATGGTGGTGGCCTACGCGGCGTTCTTCAGCGTGGCGCTGCTGATTCCGCAGTGGCTGCAGCGTGACATGGGCTACACCGCGATCTGGGCAGGCCTGGCGACCGCACCGATCGGCATCCTGCCGGTGATCATGACGCCGTTCGTGGGCAAGTATGCGTCGCGCTTCGACATGCGGATGCTGGCCACCGTGGCCTTCATCGTGCTGTCGATGACCAGCTTCCTGCGCTCGAACTTCAACCTGCAGGTGGACTACATGCACGTGGCCGGCGTGCAGCTGATCATGGGCATTGGCGTGGCGCTGTTCTTCATGCCGGTGCTGCAGATCCTGCTGTCGGACCTGGATGGGCGCGAGATCGCGGCGGGCTCTGGCCTGGCGACGTTCCTGCGCACGCTGGGCGGCAGCTTCGCGGCCTCGCTGACGACGTGGCTGTGGGCGCGGCGTACCCAGGTGCACCATGCCGACCTGACCGAGCATATCTCGGCCTATCAGCCGGGCATGCAGGACCAAGTGGCGGCGATGGGGCAGGGCGACCTGCAGCACGGCGCAGCGGTACTGAACAACATGATCAACCACCAGGCATCGCAGATGGGTTTCAACGACATCTTCTTCCTGCTGGGTTGGATCTTCCTGGCGATCATCACCTTCCTGTGGCTGGCCAAGCCGCCGTTCGGCGCAGGCGCGGGTGCGGCGTCCGCGGGCGGTGGGCATTGATCGACCATTGGCGTTGAAACGCAGAAAACCCCGCCGCAAGGCGGGGTTTTTCTTTTGGTAGATCCACGCCATGCGTGGATGGATCCCGGGGTCGTGTGGGTTCCCGAATCCCAGAAACGAAAAAACCCGCTTTCGCGGGTTTGATCATCTTGAGTCGTGGTGCCCAGGAGAGGACTCGAACCTCCACGGTTTTACCCGCTAGTACCTGAAACTAGTGCGTCTACCAATTCCGCCACCTGGGCGACTCAGGAGAAGAATTGTGCGGCACGGCAGAGAGTGTGTCAACAACATTTCACACTTTTTTCTGCGCTTGCACGCCCAGGTGGTGCAGCAGGCTGCGCATCGCCGGTGACAGCTGCGCCCACCCGGCGAAACAGGCGCACAGGCGGCGTTGTGCCCACGCATCGGCAAGCGGCACCGCAACGGTATGCGTACTGCGTCGATGCTGGCGCGCGATGCTCCGCGGCACGATGCCGACACCGATGCCGTGGCCGACCATGATGCAGACGCCCTCGAAGGTCTTCATGCGGATGCGCACATCCA
Organism: Stenotrophomonas maltophilia group sp. msm4; assembly: GCF_032025605.1. NCBI lineage: Bacteria > Pseudomonadati > Pseudomonadota > Gammaproteobacteria > Lysobacterales > Lysobacteraceae > Stenotrophomonas > Stenotrophomonas maltophilia group sp. msm4. The sequence goes on from NZ_JAVSKK010000001.1 coordinate 384,640, forward strand.
GGCGGCGCCCGATGTCGCGGGCCTGGTCTTCGATGTAGAACTGAAGCGCATTGCCATCGGCGAGGGCAACGAAGGTCTCGCCGGCGGCATCGGCGAAGGTCACGCTGCGCAGTGATGCAAACCGGTGATCGGCAGGCAGCAGCATCACCAGCGGATCTTCGGCCACCACATGCTGCTGCAGGCCGGTGGCGTCGACCGCATCACTGATGATGCCGGCCTCGGCCTGGCCAGCGCTGATTGCACGCACGACTTCGGGGCTGGTGCGTTCCAGCAGTTCGACGTGCAGGCGGGGGCGTTCGGCCAACCACGGTGCGAGCCGCGAGGGCAGGTAGCTGGTCAGTGCTGCGGTGTTGGCATACAGATGCAGGGTGCCGCGCGCCCCCTGCGCGAATGCCTGCAGTTCGCCGCGCAGCTGCGCCTGCTGTTGCAGGATCAGGCGTGCATGGTGGGCGAGGGCGGCGCCGGCTTCAGTCAGGCTGACGCCACGTGGATGCCGGTTCAGCAGCGGGGTGCCGGCATCGGCTTCGATCGTGCGCAGCCGCTCGCTGGCCGAACCCAGGGCCAGGTTCGCCTGCGTTGCGCCGGCAGTGATGCTGCCCGCCTCGGCGATTGCCAGGAACAGGCGCAGGTCGGCGATGTCCATCCGCATGTGATGCCCTCGTCGCAACGGCTGAGCCTTCGGATCAGCCGAAGGCAGGGCCGGGAAGACCGCATTGTGCGCCGGGCGACGGCCCGATCCAATGAAGGCATGAATGAATCGATGTACTTCTATGGGCTGCTGGTGGTGGTGTTCGTGCTGGCCGGCGTGGTCAAGGGCGTGACGGGCATGGGGCTGCCGACGGTGGCGATGGGCCTGCTCGGTGGCGCGCTGTCGCCGGTGGCGGCGGCGTCGATGCTGTTCATCCCGACCTTCGTCACCAATGCGTGGCAGCTGCTGTCCGGGCCGTCACTGGGCCACATCGTGCGGCGCCTGTGGCCGATGATGCTGGCCGTGGTGGTGGTGACCCTAGGTTCGGCAGCGTGGCTGGTACGGGTCGATCGCAGCGGGTCGCGCGTTGCGCTGGGCGTGGCCCTGATGGTCTATGCCGCCTATGCGTTGCTTGCGCCGGTGTTCCGCGTGCCGCAGCGGCGCGAGCGCTGGCTGGGGCCGCTGGTGGGCGCGCTGTCCGGCGTAGTGACCGGCGCCACCGGCGTGTTCGTGATGCCGGCGGTGCCGTACCTGCAATCACTGGGGTTGCAGCGCGAAGAACTGGTGCAGGCGCTCGGGCTGGCGTTCACCGTATCGACGATTGCACTGACCACGGGCCTGGTGCTGCACGGTGCGTTCGGCATCCAGCAGCTGGGCTTGAGTGCACTGGCGGTGGTGCCGGCACTGCTGGGCATGTGGCTGGGGCAGGTGATCCGGCAGCGCATCAGTGCGCGGCTGTTCCGCGCCTGCTTTCTGGGTTTCCTGCTGCTGCTCGGCCTGGAGCTGGTGCTGCGGCCGTTGTTCTGATGCCAAATCCCGGGCATGAAAAAACCCGCTTTCGCGGGTCTTTCTCATTCTCGACGTGGTGCCCAGGAGAGGACTCGAACCTCCACGGTTTTACCCGCTAGTACCTGAAACTAGTGCGTCTACCAATTCCGCCACCTGGGCGTCGAGGAGCGAGATTATGGGGTGTTGTTACGGGGGTGTCAACAATTTTTGTGGGCCTGGGGGGTGGATCCGGTTTCGCCTGCGAGATGGGCTACGACCCCATCTCACTCGCTTGGGGTCAGAGCCCTTTCCTTCGGAAAGGGATCCGACCCCGCTACCGGATCGCAGGCAAAAAAAATCCCCGCCGAAGCGAGGAGTTTTTTCGTTGGTGCCCAGGAGAGGACTCGAACCTCCACGGTTTTACCCGCTAGTACCTGAAACTAGTGCGTCTACCAATTCCGCCACCTGGGCGTTCCAGAGGCGCAATTGTGAAGATGAATCCGGGAGCTGTCAACGACTTCCTGAAATTATTTCATCCAACGCCTCCAAGGCGGGCGCTGACCCGTTCTGCACGCCGTCAACGGCTACCATGTAGGGCGATGACTACCAAAAAACCAAGCAAGGGCGGGAGCAAGTCCCGCAGCCAAGGCCCGAAGAAGGGCCCGAAGGCGGGCGCAGCCCGCACCACCAAGCCGGGCAAGCCGTTGCCGGGCTGGTTCCCCGAATTGAATGAAGGCGGTGCGCCGCCACGCGGCCGCAAGGTCCGCACCGCTGATGCGGCAGCACCCGGCCCGGCCCCGGGCCGCAAGCTGCCGCCGACCGGCAAGGTGATCGACGATCCCTATGCCGCCCGCGAAGCAGAGAAATACGAACAGCCCATCGCCAGCCGCGAGGCCATCCTGGCCCTGCTGGAGCGTTGCGAAGGGCCGCAGACCGCCGAGGAACTGGGGGCACGCCTGGGCCTGACCGCACCGGATCGGGCCGAGGCGCTGTCGCGCCGGCTTGGTGCCATGGTCCGTGATGGCCAACTGGTGCAGAACCGCCGCGGCGGCTTCGCCCCGATCCAGACCCTGAACCTGGTCACCGGCGTGGTGATCGCCAACCCGGAGGGGTTCGGCTTCCTGCGCCCGGTCGAGGGCGGCGACGACCTGTTCCTGCCGCCGTATGAAATGCGCAAGGTCATGCACGGCGACAAGGTGCTGGCCCGCGTGACCGGCATCGACCACCGTGGCCGTCGCGAAGGCAGCATTGCGCGCGTGCTCGAACGCGGCATGACCCGCCTGATCGGCCGCTTCAGCGTCGAGATGGGGATCAATTACGTGGTACCTGACGACAAGCGCGTGCAGCGCAACGTGCAGGTACCGCCGGACCAGACCGGGGGCGCGCGTGATGGCCAGCTGGTGGTCTGCGAACTGACCCAGGCCCCGGACAGCCGCCGCCCGCCGATCGGCCGCATCATCGCCGTGCTGGGCGACAAGCTGACCGCATCGCTGGTGGTGGAGACCGCCATCCACGGCCATGAACTGCCGTTCGAGTTTCCGCAGGAGGTGCTGGACGAAGCCGCCTCGGTGCCGCTGGTGGTCGAGCCGACAATGATCGGCGATCGTGTCGATCTGCGCAGCACGCCGCTGGTTACCATCGATGGCGAGGATGCCAAGGACTTCGACGACGCGGTGCACTGCGAGCCGAATGCCGATGGCTTCCGCCTGGTGGTGGCCATTGCCGATGTTTCGAACTACGTCCGCCCCGGCACACCGCTGGACGAAGAAGCGCAGAAGCGTGCCACCTCGGTGTACTTCCCGGGCTTCGTGGTGCCGATGCTGCCGGAGACGTTGTCCAACGGCATCTGCTCGCTGATGCCCAAGGTCGACCGCATGTGCTTCGTCTGCGACATGCAGATCGATCGTGACGGCCTGGTCACGCATTCGCGCTTCTACGAGGCCGTGATGAATTCGCACGCGCGCCTGACCTACACCCAGGTGTGGAAGGCGGTGGGCGAGGACGATGCCGATACCAAGGCCTGGATGGGTGACCTGCTGCCGCAGGTGCAGCGCCTGCACCAGCTGTACAAGGTGCTGTCCAAGGCACGTGCCAAGCGCGGTGCCATCGAGTTCGAAAGCAGCGAGGTACGCTTCGTGCTGGACAACCGTGGTGAAGTGACCCAGGCCGGCATGCTGGTGCGCAACGACGCGCACAAGCTGATCGAGGAATGCATGATCGCGGCCAATGTGGAGGCGGCGAAGTACCTGCTGTCGCGCCATGTGCCGGCCCCGTACCGCATCCACGAGAAGCCGCCGGAAACCAAGTACGCCGACCTGCTGGAATTCCTCAAGGAGTTCAAGCTGAGCCTGCCGCCGTGGTCGAAGGTGCGCCCGGGTGACTACACCAAGCTGCTGAAGAAGATCCGCGACCGCCCCGATGCGACGCTGCTGGAGTCGGTGTTGCTGCGCAGCCAGAGCCTGGCGATCTACAGCCCGGAGAACCACGGCCACTTCGGCCTGGCGCTGGAGGCCTACGCGCACTTCACCTCGCCGATCCGTCGCTATCCCGACCTGCTGGTGCACCGCGCGATCAAGCATGCGCTGTCCGGCAAGCCGCTGGACAAGTTCACCTACAACGCCCGCGAGATGGCCGCGCTGGCGCTGCAGTGTTCCGAGCGTGAGCGCCGTGCCGACGAGGCCGAGCGCGAGGTCGACGAGCGTTACCGCGCGGCGTGGATGGAAAAGCACGTGGGCGGCCAGTTCGACGGCGTGATCAGCGGCGTGACCAGCTTCGGCCTGTTCGTGGAACTGGACGAGTCGAAGGTGCAGGGTCTGGTCCACGTGACCCAGCTGCCGCAGGACTATTACAAGTTCGACGCGACCCGCAAGACGTTGACCGGCGAGCGCCGCGGCGGCAGCTACCGGCTGGGTGACCGCGTGCGCATCCTGGTGCTGAAGGCCAGCATGGAAGAACGCAAGATCGACTTCCGCCTGGTGGAACACAAGGGTGAGGACGAGGGCGATGGCCTACCGCCGCTGCCTGAGCGGGGCAAGCCGGCCAAGCGGACCAAGAAGCAATATTGAAAGGCGTGCCGACCAACGGTCGGCACCCACCTCACCCGGTAGGTGCCAACCGTTGGTTGGCACGCACCGCTCGTCAGGTAGGTGTCGACCTTGGTCGACACGATCTTCCGGAGGAAAGCAGCAATGCAAGGCCAACCCGAATACAGCGGCGGTTGCCAGTGCGGCGCGATCCGCTTCCACGTGCGTGGCGCGCTGACCGACAGCTCGATCTGCCATTGCCGGATGTGCCAGAAGGCCTTTGGTGCCTTCTACGCGCCCTTGGTGTCGGTGCGCGGCGTGCAGTTCAGCTGGACCCGTGGCCAGCCGCGCTATTTCCAGTCGTCCAACGTGGTGCGGCGTGGCTTCTGCGCCGACTGCGGCACGCCATTGACCTACGAAGCGCCCGATGGCGTGGCGGTGGCTGCCGGCGCGTTCGACGAACCCGAACGCCTGCCACCGACGATCCAGTACGGGGTCGAACGCAAGCTGCCCTTCGTCGACAGCCTGGCCAGCCTGCCGGTACGGCGTACCGAGCAGGACATCGCGGCCCTGGACTTCCTGGCCACGATCGTGTCCCACCAGCACCCCGACCACGACACGCCGCACTGGCCACCGCGCAGCCGGTGAGGTTTGTGTAGAGCCGAGCCCATGCTCGGCGGCCTTGAAGCGCGGCCGCCGCCGATGCTCTACCATAGCCACCCCCTTTCCGGTCCCCGCCCGCATGAGCAAGAACAGCCAGTGGATCGTCGGCGTCAACGCCGTCGCCTCCTCCATCGAGAACGACGCCGAGAACGTCCGCGAAGTGCTGGTCGAGGCCGGAGCGAAGAACCCGCGCCTGACCGAGATCGAGGAAAACGCCCGCCGCAAGGGCATCGACGTGCGCAAGGTGAACAGCCAGGCGCTGGACGGTGTGGGCGGCTCGGTGCGCCACCAGGGCGTGGCCGCGCGCTATGCCGCCGCCCGCACCTACAGCGAGAACGAGCTGGAAGGCCTGGTCACTGCGGCCGAGGGCAGGGCGCTGCTGCTGGTGCTGGACGAGGTGCAGGACCCGCACAACCTGGGCGCCTGCCTGCGCTCGGCCGCTGCGGCCGGTGCGACTGCAGTGATCATCCCCAAGGACAAGTCGGCCACGGTCAACGCGACCGTGCGCAAGACCTCGGCCGGTGCCGCCGACCTCATCCCGGTGGTGGCGGTAACCAACCTGTCGCGCTGCCTGAAGGACCTGCAGAAGCAGGGCGTGTGGATCTACGGTCTGGCCGGTGAGGCCACCGCGTCGCTGTACCAGCTGGACCTGAAGGGCAACATAGCGCTGGTGCTGGGCGGCGAGGCCGATGGCCTGCGCCGCCTGACCCGCGAGAACTGCGATGGCCTGGTCAAGATCCCGATGCCGGGCGAGATCGAGAGTCTGAATGTTTCCGTCGCGGCCGGCGTCAGCCTGTTCGAGGCCGTGCGCCAGCGCGGTTGATCTGTTGAGCCGAGCCCACGCTCGGCTATCGCATACCCGATCAGGAAAGCAGCCGAGCATGGGCTCGGCTCTAAGAAGCCGCTACCCCGCGCTGCCACCCAGTGCCTTGAACAGGGTCACGTCGTTGTTCAGCTGGCCCTGGCGCACGCGCGCCAGCGACAGCTCGGCATCGCGCCGGGTCTGCTGCGCTTCCAGCCAGGTGCGCAGATCGGTAGCACCCACGCGATAACGCACTTCCTGCGCGCGCTCCACTTCCACCGCTTCCTCGTACGAAGCCTGCGAGGCAGCGACCTGGCGCGCCAGCTGCTCGCGCGCGGACAGGGCGTTGTCCACTTCCGAAAGCGCGGTGTACAGCGTCTTGCGGAAATTGGTCGCGGCGATCTGATAGCTGGTGCCGGCGATATCGGTATCCAGCTGCGCGCGCTGCAGGTTGAGGAATGGCAGCGAAAGGCCGGCACCCAGCGTGGCCACCGGATTGCGCAGTACATCGCCCAGCGAGGCCGCACTGGAACCGAGGCTGCCGGTCAGGCTCAGCGCCGGGTAGTACTGGGTGGCGGTGACCCTGATGGTCTTCAGGCTGTTGCGCAGGCGGAGTTCTGCCGCACGCAGGTCGGGGCGGCGGCCGAGCAGATCGGCCGGCAGCCCCTCGACAATGCGCGGGCTGTGTGCGCCCAGCAGGTCCTGCGGTTCGTCCTGCTGGGGCCAGGGCGTGCCGTCCAGCAGCACGGTCAGTGCGTTGCGCACCTCCACCCGCTGCTGTTCCAGCGCGCTCTGCGAGGCGCGCTGCGATTGCAGGTTCTGCAGCGCCTGGCGCACTTCCAGGCGCGATACCGCACCGGCGTCGAAGCGGGCCTGTACCAGTTCGCGGGTGCGCTCCAGCCGCTCCAGGTTGGCCTGGCCGGTGGCGATCGACTGGTTCAGGTAGGCCAGGTTCCAGTACTGGGTGATGGTGTCGCTGATCACCAGCAGGGCGGTATTCTGCCGGTCTTCCTCGCTGGCTTCGGCTTCCCAGCGGGCGATGTCGCGCTGGGTGCGCAGGCGTCCCCACAGATCCACCTCCCAGCCCAGCGATACGCCGGTGGAGTAGCTGCGGCGCCATTCGTCGGCCTGGTCGGTGGCGCGGCTGGCATTGGCGCTGACGCCCGATGACGAAGGCTGCGGCCACAGCGCGTTGCTAGCCAAGCCGGCCTGCAGGCGTGAACGCTGCACGGCCAGGCCGGCGGCGGCCAGGTCGCTGTTGGCGGCCAGCGCCTGCGCCACCAGGCGGTCCAGGCGCTCGTCGCCGAAGCCGCTCCACCAGGTGTCCTGGCGGACGTCGTGGCCCGGTGTGTCCAGGCTGCTGCGCGGGTCGCCGGCCGGTGCGTTGAGGGTGGCATCGCCACGCCCATACTGGGCCGCCACGTCGGGATCGGCCACCGGATAGCGGCCGACAGAGGCGCAGCCAGACAGGGCGAGCAGAACGGCACCCGCCAGCAGCCGGCGCGAGGGGGCAGGGAACGGCAGTCGGGTCATCATCTTCATTCGCGTGCCAGGGCCTCTACCGGGTCAAGCTGCGCGGCATTGCGCGCGGGCAGGAAGCCGAACGCCACGCCGATCAGGGTCGAGCAGGCGAAGGCGGCAACAATCGAGGCGGTGGAGAACAGCACCTGGAAGTCGCTGGCGAAGCGGCCGATCATCGAGCCCAGCAGCAGGGCCAGGCCGATGCCGAGCACGCCACCGAGCAGGCACACCAGCACCGCTTCGATCAGGAACTGCTGGCGGATATCACTTTGTCGTGCACCGACGGCCATGCGCACCCCGATCTCTCGGGTGCGCTCGGTCACCGACACCAGCATGATGTTCATCACGCCGATGCCGCCGACCAGCAGCGCGATGGCGGCGATGGCGCCGATCAGCAGGGTCATCGTGCGCGTGGTCTGTTCGATGGTGTCGCGGATCTCCGCGCTGTTGCTGAGGAAGAAATCCTCGGTGCCGTGGCGCATCGTCAGCAGGCGGGTGATCGCTTCCTGAGCGGCATCCATCGGTGTGTTGTCGTCCACGCGCACGGTGATGCTGGAGACATGGCTCTGGCCGAGCATGCGCGACATCACCGTGGTGTAGGGCACCCACACGCTGAGGCTGGTGCTGCCACCGAAGCCGAAACTCTGGCGCTTGGCCACGCCGACCACGCGTGCCGGCACGTTGCCGAGCAGGATCACCTGTCCGACCGGGTCGACATCGGGGAAGAACTGGGTCTGGGTGTTCTCGTCGATCACCGCCACCTGGCCCAGGCCCTTGACTGCATCGGCATCGAAGAAGCTGCCACTGAGCAGAGTCACGCCCTTGACCCGGAAGAACTGCTCGCCGACGCCGCTGACCTGCGCAGTGGAAGACTGGTTGCGATAACGCGCGGTGACCGAGGTCGATACGCTGGGGGTGGCGCTGTCCACATAGCTCTGCTTTGCCAGTGCATCGGCATCGCTGGCCTTGAGCGTCTGCACCCGCGCCGAGCGCATGTCGCCAAAACCGCGGCCGGGGTAGACGTCGATGGTATTGGTGCCGAGCGCGCTGATGTTCTGCAGGATCTGCTGCTGAGAGCCGTTGCCCAGGGCCACCACCGAGACCACCGAGGCGATGCCGATGATGATGCCGAGCATGGTCAGGAAGGTGCGCAGGCGATGGGCGTTCATCGCCAGCAGCGCCATGCGGAACGCTTCGGTGAAGCGGTCGCGGGCCGCCCGCCAGCTGTTGCCGTGGGCGACGCCGGTACTGGCTTCGCGCTGGGCGCGGTAACTCGGCGCATCCGGATTGGCGCGGTCGGCAATGATCTCGCCATCGCGGATCTCGATGATGCGCTGCGCGTGCTGGGCCACGCTCATGTCGTGGGTGACGATGATGATGGTGTGGCCTTCGGCATGCAGTTCGCCGAGGATCGCCATCACTTCCTCACCGGATTTCGTATCGAGCGCGCCTGTTGGTTCGTCGGCCAGGATCACCTCGCCGCCGTTCATCAGGGCGCGTGCGATCGACACGCGCTGCTGCTGGCCACCGGAAAGCTGGCCTGGCTTGTGATGCATGCGGTCGCCCAGCCCCAGCCGCCGCAGCAGTTGCTCGGCACGCGCGTTGCGCACCGGCCCGGGACTGCCGGCGTAAACGGCCGGCACTTCCACATTGCCGCGCGCGTCGAGGTCGCCGAGCAGGTGGTAGCGCTGGAAGATGAAACCAAAATGCTCGCGGCGCAGTTCGGCCAGTTCGTCCGGCTCCATCTTTCCGGTTTCGCGGCCGGCCACTTGGTAGCTGCCGCGAGTGGGACGGTCAAGGCAGCCGAGGATGTTCATCAGCGTCGACTTGCCCGAGCCGGACTGGCCGACGATGGCGACCATCTCGCCGGCGTGGATGTCGAGGTTCACGTCGCGCAGTACGGCGATCACATCGTCGCCGGCCGGGAATTCACGTCGCAGGTCGCGCAGGCGCAGCAGCGGCGCCGTCGTGCTCATCGGCGCCCCATGCCCGGGCCGCCGACCCGCATCTGCATGCCGCCGCGGTTGCCGCCGCCGGCGCTGGCACCGGCGCTGGCACCGGCCGCACCGGCTTCGCCGACCACCACGCGCTCGCCTTCCTTCAAGCCGGACAGGATCTCGGCCGAGGCGCCGTTGTTGATGCCCACGGTGACCTTGCGCGGCTGCGGTTGGCCCTCGTCGTCCAGCACCCGCACCATCCGCTCATCGCCACGGCGCTTCGGTCCCAGTGCCACCGCCGGCACCATCAGCACGCCCTTGGCCTGCTTGAGCAGTACCGAGACCTGCGCGGTCATGTCGATGCGCAGCGTGCCGTCCGGGTTTTCCACATCAAACAGCGCGTTGTAGTAGACCGCGCTGCTGGAGCTGGAGCTGGAGGAGCTGCTGGAGCTGGACGAATTCTCGTTGGCGATCGAGGCCGGCGCCGGATTGATCTGGCGCAGCGTGGCGTGGTACTTGCGGTCCGGGTCGCCCAGGGTGGTGAAGTACACCGGCATGCCGGGCTTGATCTTGACCACGTCGGCCTCGGAGATCTCGGCATTGACGGTGACCACGTCCAGCCGCGCCAGCATGACGATGGTCGGTGCGGTCTGGTTGGCGTTCACGGTACGGCCTTCCTCGGCCACCACCGCGACCACGGTGCCGTCCATCGGCGCGGTGATGCGGGTGTAGGCCAGGTTGGCGCGGGCGGTGCCCAGCTCGGTTTCGCGGCCCTTGATCTGCGCCTCGTAGGACTGCAGCTGGGCGCGGGCGGTCTTCAGCTGTGCTTCGGCGGCATCGTATTCCTGGCGCGAGGTGGCCTCGGCGGCCAGCATCTGCTGCTGGCGCGCGAACTCCAGTTCGGCCTGGCGCAGGGTGGCTTGCTGCACCGCGCGCTGGGCAGTGACCTGGTCCAGCGAGGCCTGCGCGTTGAGCACCTGGTTCTGCTGGGTGGTGGCATCGATCTCGGCGATCAGGTCGCCTTCCTTCACGGTGTCGCCCAGCTGTACCTTCAGCGATTTGATCTGGCCCGAGGCCTGCGCGCCGACGCTGACCAGCTTGTAGGCGTCGATCACGCCGGTGGCATCCACCGTTTGTTCAATGTCACCGCGGCTGACCGGCGAGGTTGCCACCGCCGGGGCGGCGGGCTTGCGCAGCAGCCACCAGGCGGTCGCGGCGACGATCAGGGCGAGCAGGGCGATCAGCATCAGGCGACTCCGGCGGGTCGCTGGCAGCAGGCGGAACGTCACGTCGTGGCTTCACTCTCGAGGCCGCGAAGGCGGCGTTGGTGGGCATTGTGAAGACCGGGCGATGGACGGCTCAATCCTCGGGGTATGTCTGTATGTAACACTGTCGGTGAACAGGCGTAACCACAGGTATCCCGCCCGCGGGTGGATACACTGGTACGCATTGCCCCGGATGCGGTTCAGCTGCCGACACGGGATGATCGCGACATGGAGACTGAAAACCCGATGCATCGACTGCTGATCGTCGACGACGACAACGACATCCGCACGCTGCTGGCCGAGCAGCTCGGCCGCGCCGGCTACCAGGTGAGCACTGCGGCCGATGGCACCGCCATGCGCCAGCTGCTGGACCGCGAGCACGTGGACCTGATCGTGCTGGACCTCAACCTGCCGCGCGAGGATGGTCTGACCCTGTGCCGTGACCTGCGTGCGCGTTCGAACACGCCGGTGATCATGCTGACCGCGCGCGCCGAGCCGATCGACCGCGTGCTGGGCCTGGAAATGGGCGCCGACGACTACCTGGCCAAGCCGTTCGAGCCGCGCGAGCTGCTGGCGCGCATCCGCAACGTGCTGCGCCGGACCGAGGCGCTGCCGGCCAACCTGGAACCACTGGCGGTACGCCGCGCGCGTTTCTCGCGCTGGGTATTCGACCTGGAGCATCGCCACCTGGTCGATCCGGATGGCCGCGTGGTGGTGCTGTCCGGCGCCGAGTTCCGCCTGCTGCGGGTGTTCATCGCCCACGCCAACAAGGTGCTGTCGCGCGAGCAGCTGGTCGCGCTCAGCAGTGGCCGCAACTACGAGGCTCAGGACCGCGCGATCGACCTGCAGGTCAGCCGCCTGCGCAACAAGCTGGGCGACGATGGTGGCCCGGATGGACTGATCAAGACCGTGCGCAACGAAGGCTACGTGCTGGCCTCGTCGGTCAACCTGGAATAAACCGCGATGAAGCGCCTGCGCCATTTCCTGTCCTCGATGGTCGGGCGGTTGTTCGTGATCCTGCTGCTGGGCATGGCGGTGGCTGCGATCGGCGCGACCATGCTGGCCACCTCCAAGCGCCAGCAGGAGTTCGAGCGGCAGAACCTGAACCGCATCGCCGACCGCCTGCAGGGCTACGTCAACCTGCTGGACGGCAATCCGGAGCTGCGCGAGCGCCTGCTGGCGATCGGCGGGCCGAGCGTGCGCGCGCTGCAGCCGGGCGCACGCCTGGGGCGTGCCGACACGGCGCTGATGGAAGTACTGGAAGACCGCCCCGGGCCGGTGTCGCGCGCGCACGTGCACTTCGCTTCGTTCCGCTCCTGCATTCCCAAACTGCAGGAGCTGCTGCCGCCGCCGCCGCCGGGCCACCGGCGGCCGCCGCGCGAACGCGACCCCGCGTTCATCCCGCCCAGATGCCGTGCAGTGGACGTGACCCTCAACGACGGCACGCTGCTGAAGCTGGCACTGGACTCGCCGGCGGTGGCGCACAACGGCATCCTCGCCGTGGACCCATGGTTCCTGACCCTGCTGGTGCTGGCGATTGCCGTGCTGGCCTATATCGTCGCGCGCATGGCCAGCGCGCCGCTGCAGGAACTGGCCGCAGCCGCAGAAGACCTTGGCGATGACCTGCAGCGCGACCCGTTGCCACTGCGCGGGCCGCGCGAAGTGCAGCGTGCCGCCGAAGCCTTCAACGCCATGCAGCACCGCCTGCAGCGGCACCTGGCCGAACGCACGCAGATGCTGGCGGCGATCACCCACGACCTGCAGACGCCGCTGACGCGGCTGCGCCTGCGCCTGGAGAATGTCAGCGACGAGGCCCTGCGTGAGCGCCTGATCGGCGACCTGGCGGCGATGCAGGCGCTGGTGCGCGAGGGCCTGGAACTGGCGCGCAGCGCCGAGAGTGCCGAGCAGCGCGCCGCACTGGACCTGGATTCGCTGCTGGAGAGCATTGTTGAGGACGCCGCCGAAGGCGGCGGTGATGTGGTCTTCGAAGGGGGCAGTGGTTCGGTGCTGATGTTGCGTCCGTTGGCCATGCACCGGCTGTTCTCCAACCTGGTGGACAACGCGGTGATGTACGCGCAGCGGGCACGGGTGCGGGTTGAGCGGAGCGGCGGTGCAATTACCGTGGTGGTGGCCGATGACGGCCCGGGCCTGGCCGAAGAGCAGCTGGAGGCGGTGTTCGATCCGTTCGTGCGGGTGGAGACCTCGCGTTCGCGCGAAACCGGCGGGGCCGGCCTGGGCCTGACCATCGCGCGCGCCCTGGCCGAGAAGGACGGCGCCCGGCTGTGGCTGCGCAACCGGGCCGAAGGTGGCCTGGAGGCGGTGGTGCAGTGGCCGGCCAGTGCCCAGGTGGTGGCGCCCGGCCGCGCCGGCTGAGTCGGCGCGCTGCGGACGGTGACGCCGGGGCCGGGGTTTGGCCTATCATCTGCGCATCTCCCCAGTCTCCCCCCGATGAGCCAGCCCGTTCCTGCCGGCATGCCATTGCACGCTGCCCGGCCGTTCCCGCACGCTGCCGCGTCCTGCAGCCGCACCTGGCCGCCGCCGCTGCGGTGATGGGCGGGCAGGGGGACAAGAGGCGCTGGGTGGAGCGCCGCGCATCAGGATTCAGGCGGGCACTGCGGCAGGGCCTGTTGTGGCTGCTGCTGGCCCTCGCGCTGCCGTTGGCTGCGCAGGAAGGCGCGCCCCCGCTGCGCGACTACGCCATTGATGTATGGACCTCGCGCAATGGCCTGCCGCACAACTCGCTGCGCGACATTGCGCAGACACCGGAAGGCCATCTGTGGTTCGCCACCTGGGAAGGGCTGGTGCGCTACAACGGCCTGGATTTCACCGTGTTCGACCGCAGCACGCGCCCGGGCCTGCGCGACAACGGCATCGGTGCTCTGTTCGTCGACCGCCAGGGCGGACTGTGGATCAGCGATTCACGCGGCAACGTCAGCCACCGTGGCAGTGATGGCCAATGGCGGGTCTGGGAGCACCAGGCCGATACGCCGCAGGTGTTGATCCAGTCCATGCAGATGGACAGCCAGGGCCGGCTGTGGCTGCTGTACGAAGGCAAGGGCATCGGCTACCTGACGCCGGACAGCGGCATTGTCTACCAGGCGCCGGCGGCGGACCTGCCGATGGCGATGAGCTTCACCAGGCTGGTGGTCGACGCGCAGGACCGGGTCTGGGTCGGTACGCTGGACGGGCTGGTGCTGCGCGACAACGATGGCGTGCTCAAGCGCGCCCCCGCCGCATGGGGGCTGGGTGCCGGCAGTGGCCTGTCGTGGCCCTACCGTGCGCCGGATGGCGCGTTGTGGATCGTCGCCGGTGAGCGCCTGTACCGGGTGGAGGACGACCAGCTGGTGCTGGTGCACCGCCTGCCGGGCCAGCTGCACATGACCTCGATGCTGCAGGACCGGCACGGTGACCTGTGGCTGGGAACCGAGAACCAGGGCCTGCTGCGCATCTCCGCACATGGCCTGGAGCGACTGCCGGCCGGCCTGAACCTGCCGGGCGGACGCGTGGTCAGCCTGCGCGAGGATGCCGAAGGCAGCATCTGGGTGGGCGCCAACGGCGGGCTCTATCGCCTGCGCGAAACGCTGTTCAGCAGCTACACCGAGCGCGATGGGCTCAGTGGCGACTACGTGCGCACGGTATTCGAGGATCGAGATCGCCAGCTGTGGGTCGGCAGCGCCAGTGGCTTGGACCTGCAGACGCCGGATGGCCGGTTCCGTGCCGTGCCGCTGCACAACCGCGGTGGCAAGGCACCGTCCGTCCTGAGCCTGGCGCAGGGGCCGGATGGTGATCTGTGGGTGGGCACCTTCGGCGATGGGGTCTACCGGCTCGGCCGCGACGGCCACCTGCGCCACAACTACGCCGCAGCCGACGGCATGCCGGGTGGCAACATCCGTGCGATCAGCGTTGATTCCCAGGGCGTGGTCTGGGCCGGCACGCAGAAGGGCGTGGTGCGCATCGACGGCGACCATGTGCAGGTCTCGAACGTGCCGGGCATGCCCGGCGGCCTGATCACCGCGCTTGAGCATGACCATCAGGGCAACCTGTGGATCGGCACCATCGAAGGCATCCGCGTGCTGCGCGGCGACCACGTGCAGTCGATCGATCTGGCGCCGCTGGGCGGTGGCCGCAGCGTGTTCGGCTTCCACCAGCTGGGCGACGCGATGTGGATCAGCAGTGATCGCGGCCTTTACCGCTGGCGCAATGGCAGGCTGGCACGGGTCGGCCTGGAGCAGGGCATGCCGGTGGATGCGGTGTTCCAGCTGGTGCCGGATCGCCTTGGCAATGTGTGGATCAGCAGCAATCGCGGCGTGTTGCGCACCGATATGGCCACCCTCAACGCCGTGGCCGATGGCCGCACGCCGCGGGTGGCGGTGGAGCGTTACAACGAGATCGACGGCATGGCCAATGCACAGGCCAACGGCAGCTCCAGCCCATCGGCGATCCTGCGCCAGGACGGCACGTTCTGGGTGGTCACCGCAGGCGGCCTGAGCACGGTCGACCCGCAGCGCCTGCAGCGTTTCCGCGAGCGGCCATCGCCGCCGGCCGCGATCGAGAGCGTGCAGGTGGATGGCGCGCCGGTGCATTGGGAAGGGCCGGATCGCAACCATATTCCAGGGGGGCGCCGGTTGGCGGTGAGTTATGTCGGCCTGAGCTACCTGATGTCTGACCGGATCCGCTACCGCACGCGGCTGGACGGGCTGGATGCCGGCTGGGTCGAGCGCGGCCCACAGCGCAGCGTTGAGTTCGTCGGCCTGCCGCCGGGCGACTACACCCTGCATGTGGCGGCCGCCCATCCCGGCGGCAGCTGGGGCCAACAGGAGGCGGTGTGGAGCTTCACCGTGGAGCCGTTCTGGTGGCAGCGCCGCAGCGTGCAGGTGCTGGCGGGGATGCTGCTGCTGGCTGGCCTGGTGCTGCTGTACCGGCTGCTGCTGCAGCAGCTGAAGGCCAGCAACCTGCGCCTGGCACGGCGGGTGGACGAAGCGACCTTCGACCTGCAGGCCAAGACGGTGCACCTGCAGGCGCTGAACCAGGAAAAGACCGAACTGGCCGAGCGCCTGGCGCGCCAGGCCGAAGCCTTCGAGCGGCAGGCCCGCGAGGATGCCCTGACCGGCCTGGCCAATCGCCGTGCCTTCGACGAAACGCTGGCGCGTGACTTCGCCCGGTCACAGCGCAGTGGTCATCCGTTGTGCCTGGTGGTGCTCGACATCGATCACTTCAAGGAGGTCAACGACCGCCACAGCCACAGCATCGGCGATGCCGTGCTGGTGCAGGTGGCGTCATTGATCGCAGCGGCCTGCCGCGACTCCGACCTGCCGGCGCGCACCGGCGGCGAAGAGTTCGCGCTGCTGCTCAACGACACCCGCCTGGAGGAAGCCGCACAGCTGTGCGCGCGCCTGCGTGGCCTGTTCCATGATCATCCCGATTGGGGCGGCGTGGCGGGCCTGCGTGTCACCTTCAGCGCGGGCCTGGTAGAGCTGGATGCCGACGACCGCACCCCGGCACTGCTGTACCAGCGCGCCGACCGCGCGCTGTACCGTGCCAAGAGCGACGGCCGCGATCGCACGAGCATCGGTTGATCACATCCACGCATGGCGTGGATCTACTGGAGTGCCGCACCAAGCGGCGGTGCCGACCAATGGTCGGCACCCACCAAAGGAGTACCCACCACAGAGGTCGTCGGCAGCCCCAACGAGCGCAGCGATCCGCTGTTGCTCCTGCTTTTCTGATCTTTCCGTGGCACCCAGCAACGTGTCCGTGGCCGGACGGGTGGGCTGCGCAGGGGCGTGAGCCGCATGGATGCGGCGACCGAGCTTACATGGACGTACTTGCAGCGTCCCCTGCGCAGTCCACCCGCCCGGCCCAACTGATGATTCGCTTCACGCCACGAGGGGCTCCGCCGTTGGCCGCTTCACCGCGGCCAGGCGTTGGCGATGGTGCAGAACAGCCGCGCGGTCTGCTCGGTGTCATACACCGCGCTGTGTGCCTCGTTGGCATCCCAACCCAGCCCGGCGGCGGTGGCCGCACGCGCCAGCACGGTCTGGCCGTAGGCGATACCGGCCAGGGTGACCGTGTCGAACACGCTGAACGGATGGAACGGGTTGCGCTTGTGGCCGGTGCGGGCCACGGCCGCGTTGACGAAGCCGAGGTCGAAATGCGCGTTGTGGCCCACCAGGATCGCGCGCTGGCAGCCGTACTTCTTCATCGCCGCACGCACCGGAGTGAAGATGTGGTCCAACGCCGCTTTTTCTTCCTTGGCCAGCCGGAACGGGTGGTCGAGGATGATGCCGGTCACTTCCAGCGACTTCGGATCGATTTCCAGGCCCTCGGCTGGGACCACGTGGGCACTGGCGGTCTGGCCGGGGTAGAGCAGGCCGTTCTCGTCCATCTCGATCGGCACCGCAGCGATTTCCAGCAGCGCATTGCGCTGGCTGTCGAAGCCACCGGTTTCCACATCCACCACCACCGGCAGGAAGCCGCGGAAGCGTTGTGACATCGCGCGCTGCGCCTGGGGTACTGCGGAATCGGGAGCGGCGGCAGGTGCGGAGGGGGAGTCAGTCATGCGTGAATTCTAGCAGAGCGACCCTGAGCGCCCGGCCAGCCTTCTGCGCATGGGTTCCCTGCGTGGGCGTGTGTCGACCAAGGTCGACACCTACCGGGCATCGCACGCTCAGGATTCCGGTGCCAACCTTGGTTGGCACACGGCGCACCGATCATGGCCGGCATCTAGCGCACCGCAGGCCGTGCCGTCGTGACCGATAGCTGCCACCGGGCCAACCAGGCGTCCACGCTCAGCTTGCCGGCGCCAGTGAAGATCAGCGGCAGCAGCATGGCCATGAACAGCACCGGCAGCTTGAAGTTGCCGTAGCCCTGGTCGCTGATGGCATACCCCATCGCGAGGTCACCCAGCGAATTCCATTGCATCGGCCAATGCACCGCATAGGTCGCCACCACGGTCAGCACCAGCAGGCTGGCGGCGGCGAAGCGGGTACCGAAACCAAACAGCAGGCAGGCCGCGCCAACCAGTTCGAACCAGGTGGCCAGCTGCCAGTTCAGGGCAGCAGGCAGTTGGTTGAACGGGAACGGGAAGGCGTCCTGCAGGTCGGCGAACCAGTTCTGGCCGTGCAGCTTCTCACGGCCGGATTCGAAGTATTCCCAGGCCAGCAGCAGGCGCAGGCCCAGCGGCGCCACCCAGGGGGCGAGACGGTCCAGCCGGCCGCGCGCGGCGGCCAGGAGCGGCAGGTTCATCGTTGGATCTCCAGTGGAAGAGGCGTCAGGGCGGGGGTGCGAGCGGGCCGATCACGCCGGCCTGCAGGAACTGCAGCAGCAGTGCAGCACCGGGCTCGGCCAGTGCGTCTTCGGCCAGGCCGTGCGAGGTGGCCAGCTGCTGCAGGTACGTCTGTCCTTCCAGGCCGGGCCGTTCGCCGATGCTGGCCAGCAGGTGTACCGCCAGCGGGCTGAGCGCGGCGAATCGCACTTCACCGTCGGCTTCGCGGCGGACCAGCAGGCCGGTGGGTTCTGGAAGGGGCTGGGTCGGCGCATCCTCTGCACCGAGACGGTGCACCGGCCATTGGTACAGCAGCGGCCATGCCAGCGGCGAACGCCGCAGCGGCACCCGAAGTGGATCAGTATCGCCAGGCGCAGGAAGCGGTTCGGCCTGCAGCTGGTACAGCGCGGTTTCCACCCACTCGTAGTGCGCCAGTTCGGCCAATGCCGGGTGCGGCAGCTGTGGCTGCGCCTGCAGCCACTGCACAAATTCAGCGGCCAATTCGGTGAACAGCGGTGTCTGGCAGCGATGCGTGGCGAAGTAGTGGCGCACCAGGGCGCTCCAGGCCGGTTCGCCAAGCAGGCGCACGCAGACCGGGAAACCGTTGCTCAACAGGCCGAGCAGGTTGTTGAACAGCAGGTGCCGGTATACCGCGACCCGGCGTGGATCCAGGCCGGCCGGCGCAGGTACCGCCTGCGGGTCGCGCAGGTGTGCGGTGAACGCGTGCTGCTGCGCGCGCAGGGTGTCGGCGGAATCAATCATGTGCCATCCCGGCGTGCGTGGCCTGCAGGCGGCGGATGGTCTGCAGTTCGCCCTGCAGTTCTGCATAAGGCGGGAAATTGAAATCGCGTTCGAGCAGGGTGGGGCGCGGGCCGATGCGTGCATAGGTACGTGCCAGCAGCGCCCAGACCGGATCGATCACCGCGCTGCCGTGGGTATCGATTTTCAGGTCCGGGGCTTCATCCAGATGACCGGCCACATGCAGGCAGACGATGCGCTGCGCAGGCAGGCCGGCGATGAAGGCATCGGCATCGTAGCCGTGGTTGCAGGCGTTGACGTAGACGTTGTTGACGTCCAGCAGCAGGTCGCAGTCGGCTTCGGCGAGCACCGCATTGGTGAACGCCAGCTCGTCCATCGCCGGTTCCGGTGCCAGGTAGTAGGACACGTTCTCCACCGCGATACGGCGGCCCAGCAGGTCCTGCACCGTGCGGATGCGCGCGGCGGTATGGCGCACGGCTTCGTCGGTAAAGGGAATCGGCAGCAGGTCGTACAGGTGGCCGTCGTCGCTGCAGTAGCTCAGGTGCTCGCTGTACAGCGGCACGCGGTGCTTCTCCAGGAACCGGCCGACCTGTTCCAGCAGCTGGGTATCCAGCGGTGCACTGCCGCCCAGCGACAGCGACAGGCCGTGGCAGCTCAGCGGATGGCGCTGCGCCAGTTCGGCCAGGGCATCACCGGCCGGGCCGCCGACATGGATCCAGTTCTCCGGTGCGCATTCGAGGAAGTCGAAGTCGCCTTCCGGGGCGTCACGCAGGTCCTGCAGCAGCGCCCGGCGCAGGCCCAACCCGGCGGCCGCCGCACGAAGCGGCGACCGCGGGTGGACGAGGCTGGCGCGGACGTCAGTGCTTGCCACCGCACTTGCCTTCGCCGCACTTGCCTTCAGCCGACTTCGTGTCGCCGGCCTTGGCCTTGGCGCCCGCTGCGCCGGCAGCCTTGCCCTTGTCGGCACCGCACTTGCCTTCGCCGCTCTTGCCATCGGCACCACACTTGCCTTCGGCGTGCTTGGTCGCGTCAGCGGCCATCTTGGTGTCGGCGGCCTTGGCATCGGTGCTGGCCTTGGCTGCCTGGCCGGCCACAAGGTAGCCCTGGGCGAGGTCGCTCATGCTCAGCGCCGAGGCGCTGGCGGTCATGCCCAGGCCGGCGGCCAGGGCGGTAGCGGTCAGCAGGGACAGGGTCTTGTTGGAACTGCTCATCGGTCTTACTCCTGGGTGGTGGGCAGGTGCCCGGGGTGAAACGATGGTGCAGCGATCCTACTCAACGAATCCTCGCCAAGAACTCAAATTTTCGTGAGATTTGTTACAGAAGCATCCGGAAGGTCTGCGCCGGGCAAGCACGGCGCCCACAACGCGGGCGGAACACCGCAAAAAAGGAAGGCCGCTGTCACAGGACAGCGGCCACCTTGGAGTCGACTCCGGTGTTGCAGTGCAGCGTCAGGGCTGGCCGGTGCTGGAGGTCTCGTCACGCTTCTCACGCGGTGGCAGCGGCTGCTCGCCGTGCACCAGGAACCACACGTTCTCGGCGATGTTGGTCGCGTGGTCGCCCACGCGCTCCAGGTTCTTGGCCATGAACAGCAGGTGGGTGCACGGGGTGATGTTGCGCGGGTCTTCCATCATGTACGTGAGCAGCTCGCGGAACAGCGCCGTGTACTGGGCGTCCAGGCGGGCGTCGTCCTCGCGCAGTGCCAGTGCGGCCTCGGCATCGTTGTCGCGGTAGGCGGCGATGGCACGGCGCACCTGCTGCGCGGCCAGGCGGCCCAGCGCGCGCAGGCCCTGGATCTGCGGCAGCGGCGGCACCTTGCCCAGCGCGATCGAGCGCTTGGCCACGTTCGCTGCATAGTCGCCGATGCGCTCGATGTCGGCCGGGATGCGCAGGCCAGCGAGGATCTCGCGCAGGTCGCGCGCCATCGGCCCACGCAGCGCCAGGCGCATCACGTCGTGGCTGATCTGCTGCTCAAGCGCGTCGATCGCTTCGTCGTTGGCGATGATGCGATGGGCGGCGTTCTCATCGCGTTTCTCGATCACGTCCATCGCCGCTTCGAGCTGGGCGACGGCCATCTCGCCCATGCGCACGATTTCGGCCACCAGGCGCTGCTGCTCCTCGTCGTAGCTCTTGACGATGTGGTCGTTGGGAAGGTTCATGGTTGTTCCGCTCTGTAGAGTCGAGCCATGCTCGACAGACGTTGTCTGGAGAGTCGAGCCACGCTCGACTGAGGTTTCAGCCGAAGCGACCGGTGATGTAGTCCTCGGTCTGCCGCTGCGACGGCTGCGAGAAGATCACTTCGGTGCGGTCGTGCTCGATCAGGTCGCCCAGGTACATGAAGGCGGTGTAGTCGGACACGCGCGCAGCCTGCTGCATGTTGTGGGTGACGATCACGATCGTGTACTCGTGCTTGAGTTCTTCCACCAGCTGCTCGATGCGGCTGGTCGAGATCGGGTCCAGCGCCGAGGTCGGCTCGTCCAGCAGCAGCACCGACGGGCGCAGGGCCACGGCACGGGCGATGCACAGGCGCTGCTGCTGGCCACCGGACAGGCCCAGTGCGCTCTGCCCCAGCTTGTCCTTCACTTCGTCCCACAGTGCGCCCTGGCGCAGCGCCTGCTCGACGCGGTCGGCCATATCGGCCTTGCTCAGCTTCTCGTGGTGGCGGATGCCGTAGGCCACGTTCTCGAAAATGGTCATCGGGAACGGCACCGGCTTCTGGAACACCATGCCGACCTTGCTGCGCAGGCGGTTCATCGGGTACTTCGGCGACAGGATGTTCTCGCCGTCCAGCAGCACTTCACCGCGCGCTTCCAGCTTCGGGTACAGCGCGTAGATGCGGTTGAAGATGCGCAGCAGGGTCGATTTGCCGCAACCGGAAGGACCGATCAGCGCGGTCACGCGCTTCTCTGGGATTTCCAGGTTGATGCCCTTCAGGGCGTGGAACTTGTCGTAGTAGAAGTCCAGTCCGCGCGCGGCAAGCTTGACCGGAGCCGGGGTGTGCAGGCTCTCGTGCGAGGACGGCACGGCGATGCGCTGCATCGGCACGGCGTTGGAAAGGTCGTTCATGGCGTTATCCACGGAAAGGTCAGTCATGGGAGATACGGTTGCGCAGCAGGATGCCGCGGGCGGCAAGGCTGACCAGCAACACGAAGACAGTCAGCACCAGGGCACCGGCCCAGGCCAGTACCTGCCAGGATTCATACGGGCTGCCGGCGAACTGGTTCATCACCACCGGCACCGAAGCCATCGGCTGGAAGATGTTGTTGTTCCAGTACTGGTTGCCGAAGGCGGTGAACAGCAGCGGAGCGGTCTCGCCGGAAATGCGGGCCAGCGCCAGCAGGATGCCGGTGATGATGCCGGCCGAGGCACTGCGGTACAGCACCTGCACGATCACCTTCCACTGCGGGATGCCCAGCGACAGGGCCGCTTCGCGCATCTGCGAGGGCACCAGGCGCAGCATTTCGTCGGTGGTGCGTACCACCACCGGCAGCACGATGAAGGCCAGCGACAGGGCGCCGGCGAACGCCGAGAAGTTGCCCCCGGTCTGCATCACGTACAGCGTGTAGACGAACAGGCCCAGCACGATGGACGGCGCCGACAGCAGGATGTCGTTGACGAAGCGGACCACGGTGCCGGCCTTGCGGGCGTTGCCATACTCGGCCAGCCAGGTACCGGCCAGCACGCCCAGCGGGGTGCCGATGCCGATGGCCAGTGCACACATCACGGCACTGCCGAAGAAGGCGTTGGCGAGGCCGCCGTCCTGCATCGGCGGCGGGGTCATCTTGGTGAACAGATCCCAGTTGATGCCGGCCAGGCCCTTGGCAGCCAGGGTGAACAGGATCCAGCCCAGAAAGAACAGGCCGAACAGGGCGGTGGCGCAGGACGCAGTGATCGCAACGACGTTGCCGATGCGGCGGCGCAGGTACAGCGAATCAGCGGTGGTGGACATCAGTTGCCCTCCTTGCGGGACAGGCGCATCAGCATCAGGCGGGCGATGGCCAGCACCACGAAAGTGACGATGAAGAGGACGAAGCCGAGCAGCAGCAGGGCCGAACGGTAGGTTTCAGTGGCTTCGCCGAAATCATTGGCGATCAGCGCGGCGATGGTGGTGCCCGGTTCCAGCAGCGACGGCGACAGGCGCACGCTGTTGCCGATCACGAAGGCCACCGCCATCGTTTCGCCCAGCGCGCGGCCCAGGCCGAGGAAGATGCCGCCGATGACCGCCGAACGGGTGTAGGGCAGGACGATGTCCCAGCTCACTTCCCACTTGGTGGAGCCCAACGCGTAGGCCGATTCCTTCAGGCGGGTGGGCACGGTCAGGAACACCTCGCGCATCACCGAGGAAATGAACGGAATGACCATGATGGCCAGCACGAAACCGGCGGTGAGCATGCCGATGCCCAGCGGCGGGCCCTGGAACATCGGGCCGATGACCGGCCATTCGCCCAGGGTCTCGTTGAGGAACGGGGTGACGTACTCGGTCATCACCGGCACCAGCACGAACAGGCCCCACATGCCGTAGATGATCGAGGGAATGCCGGCCAGCAGTTCGATGGCGGTACCGACCGGGCCACGCAGCCAGCGCGGCGCGACCTCGGTGAGGAAGAAG
Source organism: Stenotrophomonas maltophilia group sp. msm4 (assembly GCF_032025605.1). Taxonomy (NCBI): domain Bacteria; kingdom Pseudomonadati; phylum Pseudomonadota; class Gammaproteobacteria; order Lysobacterales; family Lysobacteraceae; genus Stenotrophomonas; species Stenotrophomonas maltophilia group sp. msm4. The sequence goes on from NZ_JAVSKK010000001.1 coordinate 407,936, forward strand.
GCGATGCCGAAGCTGACCGGCACGGCGATGACCATCGCGATGACGGCGGTGACCAGGGTGCCGTAGATCGGAGCCAGGGCGCCGAACTTGTTTTCGACCGGATTCCAGTCGGCGGAGAAGAAGAAGCTCAGCCCCTGCATCTGCAGGGCATGGCGACCGCCCCACAGCATCGACAGCGCGGCGCAGGCCAGGGCGATCAGTACGAAGATGACGGTGCCGACCAGCACCCATCGGAACAGTTTGTCGTTGCGGGCATCACGCGCATCACGCGTGGACGGGGCGGCTACAGGCTGGGCGATGGCATTCATGGGGACGGCTGGGCCAGGAAGGGGCGGGGCGGCACGGCGTGGAACAAGCGGTGCCCGCGCGGGGCGGGCACCGTCGAGTCCATCACTTCAGGTCGGTCGCCCAGTAGGCCTCGATCTGCTTGACCAGTTCGGCCGGCAGCGGCACGTAGTGAAGCTCGTTGGCCTGGGCCTGGCCGTTCTCGAAGGCCCACTTGAAGAAGGCCAGGGTGTCCTGGTTGCGCTTGGCGTCCTTCGGCTGCTTCTGCATCAGCATGAAGTTGGTGGCGGTGATCGGCCACGCCTGCTCGCCCGGGGCGTTGGTGATGACCAGGTTGAAGTCCTTGGCGCTGGCCCAGTCGGCGCTGGCGGCCGCAGCGGCGAAGGTTTCCGCGCTCGGCTCGACCCAGTTGCCGGCGGCGTTCTGCATGGCGGTGTACGGCATGCCGTTCTGCAGGGCATAGGCCAGTTCGACGTAGCCGATCGAGCCCTTGATCTGCTTCACGTAGGACGCAACGCCTTCATTGCCCTTGCCACCGACGCCGTCCGGCCACTGCACCGAGGTGCCTTCGCCGACCTTGCTCTTCCACTCCGGGCTGACCTTGGACAGGTAGTTGGAGAAGTTGAAGGTGGTGCCCGAACCGTCCGAACGGTGGACCAGGGTGATCTTGCCGTCCGGCAGCTTCACGCCCGGGTTGGCGGCGACGATCGCCGGGTCGTTCCAGGTCTTGACCTTGCCCAGGAAGATGTCGGCCAGCAGGGCGCCGCTCAGGCGCAGCTTGCCGGCTTCCAGGCCTTCGATGTTGACCACCGGCACCACGCCGCCGATGGCCGACGGGAACTGCGCCAGGCCGGCCTGGGCCAGCTCCTCGCTGCTCAGCGGCTTGTCGGACGAACCGAAGTCGACGGTCCCGGCCTTGATCTGGGCGATGCCGCCGCCGGAGCCGATCGACTGGTAGTTGATCTTGGCGCCGGTGCTGGCGTTGTAGTCAGCCGACCACTTGGAGACCAGCGGGAAGATGAAGGACGCGCCCGCGCCGGACACTTCGGCGGTCACCTTGGCACCGGCGGCGGCCGGAGCGGCGTTACCGTCGGCAGCCGGCTGCTGCGCGGCCTGCTTGTCGCCACCGCAGGCCGACAGGCCCAGGGCGATGGCCAGGGAAAGGGCGGCAAGGCCGGCCGAGTGCAGTTTCATGGTCACTCCATAGCGGGAAAGAGCCGACGTGGTCGGCGGATGCGGCTATGAAATGATGTTTTTGTTACAGCCGTATTACGACCATGACAGAGGTGTACTGGATCACGTTCTGACAAGGGTTTCACAGGGCTGGCGCCGATCCGGCCGGGACCCGGAAACCCCGGATCTGCGCACCGATATGACGGCGGCTTGGCCCTTGCAGCGTCAATGCGCGACAGCTCCCTGCCCACGGTAGGTGCGGACCGTTGGTCCGCACGCTCCAGAGCGCAGCCGAGCGTCGGCTCGGCTCTACAGAGGCAGGTGCATCCCCGAAAACAAGAAGAGCGCGAGATCTCGAGGATCTCGCGCCCGGGTGGGAGCGGCGGGGGAGAGAGGACCCGCCGCCCCCGTTCCTGCAGGGGAACGCGCTTACTTCAGGTTCTGCGACCAGTAGGTCTCGATCTGGCGGACCAGGCTGTCCGGCAGCGGCACGTAGTCCAGCTGGCGGGCCTGGGCGTCGCCGTTCTTGTAGACCCAGCGGAAGAACTCCTGGGTCGCCTTGCCATTGGCAGCATTCTTCGGCGTCTTCTGCACCAGGATGAAGTTGGTGGCGGTGATCGGCCAGGACTCGGCGCCCGGCGCATTGGTCATCACCAGGTAGAAGTCGCGGGCGTTGGCCCAGTCGGCGCTGGCAGCGGCGGCAGCGAACGAGGTGTCGCTCGGCTGCACGAACTTGCCGGCGGCATTCTTCATCGCGGTGTAGGAGAGCTTGTTCTGAAGCGCGTAGGACAGTTCGACATAGCCGATGCCGCCCTTGATCTGCTTCACATAGGCGGCAACACCTTCGTTGCCCTTGCCGCCGATGCCGGCCGGCCACTGCACCGAGGTGCCTTCACCGACCGAGCTCTTCCACTCCGGGCTGACCTTGGACAGGTAGTTGACGAAGTTGAAGGTGGTGCCCGAGCCGTCCGAACGATGCACGACGGTGACCTTGGCGTTGGGCAGGGTCACGCCCGGGTTCAGTGCGGCGATGGCCGGGTCGTTCCAGCTCTTGATCTTGCCCAGGAAGATGTTGGCCAGCACGGCGCCGTCCAGCTTCAGCGCGCCCGGCGCGATGCCGGCCACGTTGACTACCGGCACCACGCCGCCGATCACCGACGGGAACTGCGCCAGGCCTGCAGCAGCCAGGTCTTCCGGCTTCAGCGGCGCATCGGAAGAGCCGAAATCAACGGTCTTGGCCTTGATCTGGGCAATACCGCCGCCGGAACCGATGGACTGGTAGTTGACCTTGTTGCCGGTTGCGGCGCTGTAGTCGGCCGACCACTTGGACATGACCGGGTAGATGAACGATGCGCCCGCGCCGGTGATGTCGGCGGCGTTGGCGGCGAACACGGACGATGCAGCCAGGATGGCGACAGCGGCGCGCGATTTGAAGGCGTGGATCACGGGGAGACTCCTGGGGTGGTGGTCGAAGGGCGGTTGCCCGACGTTTCGGTGCACATTCCATAACGGTTGCGTGACACGTCCGCGTCTGTCATATGACGCGGGCGTGACACGCGTCATGAGGGATGTCACGTCCGCTGCGCCGGCAGGGCGGCACGGGTACCGCTGCAACGACGAAGGCACGGCCGGGGCCGTGCCTTCGCGGTTCAATGCAGGTGGCTGGACTTACCAGAAGAACTGCGCGCGGGCTTCCAGGATGTTGGGATCGTCGTTGACGAAACCGCGCGCCGTGGAGCTGTACTTCTTGCTGTCGACCATCACGTAGTTGAGCATCAGCTTGAAGTTGGAACGCAGGTACCAGTTGGCGCCCACGGTCCAGATGTCCATCTTGCCACCCAGCACGCCATCGACGATCGGCGGGCGACCGGCGACCGGATTGGCGGCGAGGTTGCCGTCATTGAGGTCCATGTGGTCGTAGCGCACGCCCAGCTGCCACTGGCCGCCGGCCGGGTTGTTCGGCAGGCCGGTGCCCGGAGTGCCGCCCTTGTAGCTCCAGGTCTCGCCGGTGACGTTCCACACGCCGCTGATGTAGTAGCCGTCGCTGGTGTAGTTGTCGTGGTCGTAGCGCTTGGCCTTGCTGGTGTAGTACTCGGCCTGGGCCTTGAACGGGCCCTGGAAGTACATCGCTTCGGCACCGATGGTGCTGACGCGGTCGGTGTCGGTCAGGTTGCCGCTGTCAACCAGGCGGGCAGTGGCGAGGTCGGCATTCGGACGCGCACGCACGCGCAGGGTGTCGGCGTCGGCGTCGTAGTTGACGTAGCTCAGACCGAAGTGCAGGACCTGGCCCTTTTCATTGATCGGGGCCCAGGTGCCACGCGCGCCGTAGCCGCTGCCGTGGGCCAGGTTGCGGGTCAGCTCGCGGCCGAAGGCGCTGGCGGTCACCGACCAGTTGTCCTGGCCGTAGCTGTACGCGCCGCCCAGGCGGCGGGCGATGGCATAGGTATTGGTGACCGCTGCCTTGGAAATGAAATCGTTGTTCTTGGTGCTGGACAGTTCTTCCAGGCTGTTGGGCTGCTTGAACTGGCCCAGCTGCAGGAAGTGGTTGGCGTTGCCCAGCAGCTTGTACTTCACGTTGGTGTCGAGGAACTTGTCGGCCTTGGCGTCATAGCCGACCACCCACTCCACGTTGCCCGGGCCCTTTCCCTTCAGCACCAGCTCGGCGCGACGCAGTTCGAATTCGCTGTTCTTGCCGTTGCCGGCGTCGCCACCGTTGAGGTCGACCACATCGTTGTGGAACCAGTTGCCGTCGGCCTGGACCAGGCCTTCGAAGGTGATTTCCGAACCGCCGATCACGTCGATGGCGACTTCGGCGTGTGCAGCCGGCACATACAGCGCAGCAGCCACGGCCACCGTCAGGAGTTGGTGATGCAGTTTCATGGAGAGGAGCCTTGCAGGCAGGTGGGAAGATGCGCGCAGGCTAGAAGGTAAAGATTGCGTAAATGTGACAGTTCACGCGCGGCAGACATCCGCCGCAGGCCCCGTCACGGCAGGGCCTGCCATTGAAACCGCTTGCGTATGACGCCCGGATTGCGACCCGGTTGCAGTAGAGCCACGCCCTGCGTGGATGCTGCCGTCACTCGGCCGTGGTCTTTTCCTTGAACCGGCACAGGTCGGCGATCACGCAGCCCGGGCAATCCGGCTTGCGCGCCTTGCACACATAACGCCCGTGCAGGATCAGCCAGTGATGCGCGTCGAGCAGGAACTCGGCCGGGATCACCTTCACCAGCTTGTCTTCCACTTCGCGCACGTTCCTGCCCGGCGCCAGTCCTGTGCGGTTGGCGACGCGGAAGATATGCGTGTCCACCGCCATCACCGGCTCGCCGAACGCGGTGTTGAGCACCACGTTGGCGGTCTTGCGCCCGACACCCGGCAGCGCTTCCAGCGCTTCGCGATCACGCGGCACTTCACCGCCATGCTTCTCCAGCAGGATCGCGCAGGTTGCGATCACGTTCTTTGCCTTGGCGTTGAACAGCCCGATGGTGGCGATGTACTGCTTCAAGCCATCCTCGCCGAGCGCAAGGATCTTCGCCGGCGTGTTGGCGACCGGGAACAGGCGGCGCGTGGCCTTGTTGACGCCGACGTCGGTGGCCTGCGCCGACAACGCCACCGCCACCAGCAGCTCGAACGGCGAGCTGTACTCCAGTTCGGTCTTCGGGTGCGGGTTGAGTTCGCGCAGGCGGGTGAACATCTCCACCACGTCGGCGCGTGGCATCGTGCCGCCACGCCGCGCCGGGGCGCGTGCGGTCTTTTTCGTGGTGGCCATTACTGTTCCTTGCCACTGGCGCGGGCCTTGGCCCGGGCCAGAATCGCGGCTGCCGCAGCGGGCAGGGCAGGCTTCACGTCCGGGGCTGGTGCCGGGGTGCGGCGTGCATCGCGCTCGGCCTCGCGGCGGGCCAGGCGCACCGCACGGGCGCGGTAGCGTTCGCGTGCAGCCCAGGCCGCGCGCAGTTGCTGCTGGGCCTGGCACAGGCGTTGCGGAAGGTCGGGGTGGTCAGGCAGCAACCGGTCGTCGCCGGCACGGACGATGTAGTCCATCAGCCCGGCCTGCAGGGCACCATCGAGATCGTCTGCCTGGACCCGGGCGAACAACTGCGCGGGGTTGGGTCGGGATGCCATGGCGTCAGCGGTTCTGGAAGGCCGGCGCGCGGCGTTGCAGGAAGGCGCTGGTGCCTTCGCGCATGTCCTCGGTGGCGAACAGCAGGCCGAACTGCGCACTTTCGTATTCCAGCCCGGCCTCCAGGCTGCATTCGCCGCCCACGTGCACCGCGTCGAGCAGGCCACGCAGGGCCAGCGGGGCCGAGCGTGCCAGCTGGCGGGCGACGTCCTGCACCCGGTTGTCCAGCGCGTCGGCCGGCACGACTTCGTTGACGATGCCCAGTTCCAGCGCACGCGCGGCGTTGATCGGCGCCCCCAGCAGGCACAGCTCCAGGGTGGCGGCGCGGCCGCACAGGCGCAGCAGGCGCTGGCTGCCGCCGAAGCCGGGGATCAGGCCGAGGTTGATTTCCGGTTGGCCGACCTTGGCGGTATCTGCGGCGATGCGCAGGTGGCAGGCCATCGCCAGTTCCAGGCCACCGCCCAGTGCGAAACCATTCACGCGTGCGATGACCGGTTTGGGCATGCGTTCGATCTGGCGCATCAGGGCCTGGCCCAGCAGCGAGAAATCACGTCCCTGAACGGCGCTGAGAGTGTTCATTTCCGCGATGTCGGCACCGGCCACGAACGCCTTGGGGCCCGCCCCGGTCAATACCACGACGCGCACCTCCGGATCGGCGGCGGCGTCCCTGAAGGCATCGGCCAGGGCCTGCAGGGTCGCGGCGTTGAGGGCATTGAGCTTGTCCGGGCGCTGGACGGTCACGGTGCGGATGGCGCCGTCGTCAGCGACAGCGATCAGGGCATCGGCCACGGGGAAACTCCTGGAACGTTAAAAAGAAGTGATATTGAACTCTGCAAACGCAGACGGGTCATAGCCTGCATCGTGAGTAGCGGTTACACGTTGCGCCCGTTATCCTAACCCGTCGCCTCAGGGCGGCGCAGAACGTCCCTGAGTTACCACCCCTGGAGAACTGTTTGATGAAGTTGCGTTCTATCGCGGTCGCCGTCGCGGCCCTGGCCCTGACGGGCAATGCCTTCGCCCAGGACGTCTCGTCCGAAAAGGGCAAGCTGAGCTACTACTTCGGTTACGACTACGGCAACAACCTGGCGGAGCTGACCGGTCGTGGTGAGCAGCTGGACATCAACTCGGTGGTGAAGGGCCTGCAGGATGCCTACGCCAAGAAGCAGCCGGCGATCACCGCCGAGCAGCTGAAGCCGGCCGTTGAAGCGTTCCAGAAGCGCGAGCAGGGCCGTGCCCAGGCCGCCAAGGCCGAGTACGAAAAGGCGGCTGCCGAAAACAAGACCAAGAGCGACCAGTTCATCGCGGCGAACAAGGCCAAGGCCGGCGTGCAGTCCCTGCCGAGCGGCGTCCAGTACCGCGTGATCGAGGCCGGCAAGGGCGCCAAGCCGACCCAGGCCAGCACCGTGCAGCTGGAAGTGGCCGGCCCGTTCCCGTACGGCCAGCGCCCGACCGAAGCCCGCCCGGCCCAGCAGATCCCGTCGATCAAGGTCAGCGAAGTCGAAATGAAGGCCATGCGCGAGACCCTGCTGCAGATGCCGGCAGGCTCGAAGTGGGAAGTCACCCTGCCGCCGGACCAGGCCTACGGTGCCGATCCGCGCACCCCGTTCCCGCCGAACGTGGCTGTGCAGTTCGAGATCAAGCTGGTCAGCGTCAAGTAAATCGAAGCAGCAAACCAAACGCGCCGGTGACCCCACCGGCGCGTTTTGTTTGCGCAGTGCGCGACCTGTAGCGCTGCGCCACGGGCGTCGTATCGTCCCGCGCAAATTCAGCCCGATCGCGCTACTGTTGGCGGGTGCAAACAATGGAAGAAACGGCGCGTGTTGTCGCAAGTCCCTGCATCGGAGTGTGCACGCTGGATCCGCACCGGCAATGCACCGACTGCGGGCGGCATATCGATGAGATCGCGCGGTGGTCGTCGATGAGCAACGAGGAACGCAGCCGCATCCTGCATCGCGTGCAGCCCCTGCGCGAACAACTGCAGCAATCGCTGCGTGGCTCGCTGGCCGACCACGAGCGACTGATGCGGGCGCTGCACCCCTTGGCCCAACCACCTGCGGGCGACGGCTGGAACCGCAGTGAGCTGGTCGACCTGCTACCGCCCGGGCCTCCGGTGGAGGCGGCGGTGCTGGCCGGCATCGTGCCGCGCGCCAACGGCGCACAGGTGATCCTCACCCGTCGCACCGAAACACTGCGCACCCATGGTGGCCAGGTCGGATTCCCCGGTGGCCGCACCGAACCCGATGACCGCGACGCGCTGGCGGCCGCGCTGCGCGAGAGCCAGGAAGAAATCGCATTGGCGCCCGGCCAGGTGCAGGCGCTGGGCTATCTCGATCCCTTCGTGACGATCACCGGCTACCGGGTCACGCCGGTGGTGGCGGTGGTCGATCCGGAGTTCGTGCCGGTCCCGCAGCCCAGTGAAGTGGCCGAGGTATTCGAGGTGCCACTGGATTACCTGATGGCGCCCGACAGCCTGCGCCAGGTCGAAATCAATCATCGCGGCCGGGTTCGACACGTCCTTGAGTATGGCTGGCCGGGCCAGCGCATCTGGGGGGCGACCGCCGCCATTCTCTACAACCTGCGTCGCCGCCTGGAGCAAGTGCAATGAAGCCGATCGATCCGCCGTGGACCACCCTGGTCGATGTCGCCACCCTTGCCGCTGCGCTGGGCGACGGCGTGCGGGTGGTCGACGCGCGCGCCACCGCCAGTACCGCCGTGCGCGTGGTCGATGCGCGTGCTTCGCTGGCCGACCCGCAGGCTGCGGGCGGCCAGTACCTGGCAGGGCACATACCGACTGCGGTGCATGCCGATCTCAACCGTGATCTGTCCGATCTCAGCCGCGTCGGCCATGGTCGCCACCCATTGCCGGACAGCGATGCCTTTGCTGCGAAGCTGGGGCAGTGGGGCATCGGCCCCGACACCCAGGTCGTGGTCTACGATGGCAGCGACGGCAGCATGACCGCCTCGCGCCTGTGGTGGCTGCTGCGCCTGATCGGTCACACCCGGGTGGCCGTACTCGACGGCGGCATCGCCGCGTGGCAGGCCGCCGGCCACGCGTTGGAAAGCGGACAGGCTGGGGTGAACGCGCTGCCTGATTACCCAGGCCGTTTCGACACCACCCAGATCGCCAACGCCGATGAAATCACCGCGCGGCTGAAGCATGCGCCGGGCTGGCTGGTCGACGCGCGCGCGGGTGAACGCTTCCGTGGTGAAGTGGAGCCGCTGGACCCGGTGGCCGGGCATGTGCCGGGCGCGGTCAACCGCCCGTTCGCATTGAACGTGCTCGACGGCCGCCTGCGCGACGCACAGGAGTTGCGCGCCGAACTGCAGGGCGTGATCGGCAACCGCGATCCGCAGCAGGTGGTGCTGATGTGCGGTTCCGGCGTGACCGCCTGCCACCTGCTGCTGGCGATGGAAACGGCCGGCCTGAGCGGCGCACGCATCTATGCCGATTCCTGGAGTGGTTGGGTGAGCGACAGCAGCCGCCCGGTGGCGACCGGCGCCTGAGCCGCGCGGGGTCGGATCCGTTTTCCAACGGAGAACGGCTCTGACCCCATCAACCGAAAATCGGGGTCAGAGCCCGTTGCGTAGCAACGGGAGCCGCCCCCGTGTCGATTCGAAGGATCGCGGAGAACTGTCGAAGGCGGGGTGGGTCCGGTTGCGGGGGTGTCCGCGGCATGGATGCCGCGGCCAAGCCGCCATGGATGGCTTTACGGCGTCCCCCCCAATCGGATCCACCCCGCCATACCCCGGAATGCCAGCTCTTGACGTTGACGTTGCCTCTGCAGGTGCAGGGCGCAGCCCTGCTGCTTACTCCAACCCCTGCAGCGGCACCTTCGCCAGCACCCGTGCCCACGGGAACAAGGGCCCCGGATCGCGCTTGCGTGCCACCCTCAGCGTCGGATCATCGCTGGCCGGCACCTGCTCCAGATCCAGCTGGTCGTGCCCGGCAATCCGCCGCAGCGACGGATAGCGCGCCACCAGCGCCAGCAGCAGCCGCTCCAGCGCTTCCAGCTGTGGCTCGGTGTAGGCCTCGTCCATCGCCTGGTGGCGGCTGTCGAACCAGTCCGGATAGCGCCCGCGGTTGACCAGCTCGATGCCCAGCGTATGCGCGTTCATGCCGCGCACGTGATGGGCCACGCGTTCCGGCGCCACGTACTGCACCACGCTGCCATCGCGGTCGATGTAGAAGTGCCCGCTGTTGCCGGCGCCGCTGTCGTACAGCACGCGCTCGCCGTACTCGCGGGCCATCGCCAGATCGGGCAGCTCGGTGCAGTGGATCACTACCATTTCCAGCGAGGCGGGATCCCGCAGCGGCAGTCGGTCGTGATAGGGCAGGGGCTGCAGCTGCAGGCCGGGCAGGAGCGGGTTGGGCATCCGGCGATGCTAGCATTGCGGCATGAACCTGCCTTCCCTTTCCTCGCCGGCCCGCGCCGACGGAGCACGCGCATGAGCCGCGGCCACTGCATCCTCTCCCATGGCTTCGAGAGCGGCCCGGAGGCGACCAAGGTCACCGCGCTGGCCGAGGTGGCGCAACGCCTGGGCTGGACCCACGAGCGCCCCGACTACACCGACCTGGACGCGATGAGCGAGGTCAGCCGGGTGGGCGACGTGCCGACCCGCCTGCGCCGTCTGGTTGAACGCGCCGCCATCGCGGCCCGTCAGGGGCCGGTGGTGCTGGCCGGCTCCAGCCTGGGCGCCTACATCTCCGCCATCGCCTCGCTGCAGGTGCCGGTAGCCGGCCTGTTCCTGATGGTGCCACCGACCACCATGGGCCCGATGCCGGCGCTGGACGCCGCTGCGGTGCCGACCACGGTGGTGCAGGCCTGGCATGACGATGTGGTACCGGCTGCCGGCGTGATTGCCTGGGCGCAGGCGCGTTCGGCGCAGTTGCTGCTGGTTGACGACGGTCACCGCCTGGAGCGCCACGTGGAGGCCTCCGCGCAGGCCTTCGAGCGCCTGCTGCGGCAACTGTGAAGCCAGGGCGCACGGCGCGCCCGCCCGCATTGACTACAATGGCAGCCCCGCCGCCCCCGGCGCGGGCCTGCCGGCCGTGCCTACGGCCCTCCTTTCCGACCGGCCCGGCCCCTGTGCCGCGCCCGACCACCTGCGAACCGATCCCGTGAAATTCTTCGTCTCCTGCGCCAAGGGCCTGGAATACCTGCTTGCCGATGAACTGTCGGCCCTGGGCCTTGGCAAGGCCACCGCCACCATTGCCGGCGTCAACGCCGACGGCGAACTGGCGCAGGCGCTGCGGATCGTGATGTGGTCGCGCCTGGCCAGCCGGGTGCTGTGGCCGATCGACGAGTTCGACTGCCCGGACGAGCAGGCCCTGTATGACGGCGTGCGTGCACTGCCGTGGCACGAGCACATCTCGCCGGAGATGACCCTGGCGGTGGATGCGCACGTGTCCGGCGACAAGATCACCCATGCACGCTTTGCCGCGCAGCGGATCAAGGATGCGATCGTCGACCGCATGCGCGACGAAGGCCTGGAGCGGCCCTCGGTCAATACCGATCTGCCCGACGTGCGCGTCAACCTCTCGCTGCGCAAGGGCCGCGCCTCGCTGTCGATCGACCTCGGCGGTGGCCCGCTGCATCGCCGCGGCTGGCGCGGTGCCGCCCACGAGGCGCCGCTGAAGGAAAACCTGGCCGCCGCGCTGCTGCTGCGCGCGCAATGGCCGCGCCTGCATGCCGCCGGCGGTGGGCTGCTGGACCCGATGTGTGGCAGCGGCACGCTGCTGATCGAAGGCGCGCTGATGGCCGCAGACGTTGCCCCAGGCCTGATGCGGCATGGCAGCCTGCCGCCGAGCCGTTGGCTGGGCTTCGACAAGGCGGCCTGGAAGTCCATCCAGAGCGAAGCACGTGAGCGCGAAGCGGCCGGCCTGGCCGCGCTGAAGCCGGTCATCCACGGCAGCGACATCGACCCGGCTGCGATCCAGGCGGCCCGCGAGAATGCCGAGGTCGCCGGCGTCGCCCACGCGATCCGTTTCACCCGCGCCGATGTCGCCGACCTGGCCGCGCCGGAACAGGAGATCGGTGCGGTGGTCTGCAACCCGCCGTACGACGAGCGCCTGGCCGCCGATCCAGCGTTGTATCGTGCACTGGGCAATGCCTTGCAGAAGGCGGTGCCGCAGTGGCGCGCCAGCCTGCTGTGTGGCAATGACGAACTGGCCTTTGCCACCGGCCTGCGCGCCAGCAAGAAGTACCAGATGTTCAACGGTGCGCTGGAATGCGCGCTGATCGTCTGCGATCCGATCGCTGTTCCGGGCCGTGATCCGGCACAGCCCCGCGAGCTGAGCGAAGGCGCGCAGATGGTGGCCAACCGCCTGCGCAAGAACCTGAAGAAGTTCAAGAGCTGGCGTGCCCGCGAGGACATCACCTGCTTCCGCGCCTACGACGCCGACCTGCCGGAGTACGCGGCGGCCATCGACGTCTACGAGGAAGAGGGTGGCAGGCGGCGTACCTTCCTGCATGTGCAGGAATATGCGGCACCGGCGGCGATTCCCGAGAACGACGTGCGCCGCCGCCGCAATGAGCTGCTGGCCGCCTCGCGCGAAGTATTCGGCGTGCCGCCGGAGCAGGTGTCGATGAAATCGCGCGAGCGCGGCAAGGGCGGCAGCAAGTACGGCCGCTTCGAGCAGCGCGACGAGTTCATCGTGGTGCGAGAGAACAACGCGCTGCTGCAGGTGAACCTGTTCGACTACCTCGATACCGGCCTGTTCCTTGACCACCGCCCGCTGCGCCGGATGATGGCCGAGCAGGTGCGTGGCAAGCGTTTCCTGAACCTGTTCTGCTACACCGGCGTGGCCAGCGTGCAGGCCGCCGTGGCGGGTGCCGCCAGCACGACCAGCGTCGACCTGTCGGCTACCTACCTGCAATGGTGCTACGACAACCTGGCGTTGAACGGACAGGGGGGCAACCAGCACCTGCTGGTCCAGGCCGACGCGATGGCGTGGCTGGAAGGCGACCGTGGCCAGTACGACGTGATCTTCTGTGACCCGCCGACTTTCTCCAACTCCGCACGCGCCGATGACTTCGACGTGCAGCGCGAACAACTGAAGCTGCTGCGTGCGGCGGTGGCGCGGCTGGCACCGGGTGGCGTGCTGTACTTCTCCAACAACTTCCGCCGCTTCAAGCTGGAAGAGAACGCCATCGCCGAGTTCGCCCAGTGCCGCGAGATCACCGCACGCACGATTGGTCCGGATTTCGAGCGCAACGCGCGCATCCACCGCGCGTGGGAACTGAAGCGGTTGGGGTAAGCCCGGTAGTGCCGGCCGCTGGCCGGCAACTGCGTCAGAACCGTGGAAGGTCCGCGGGATGCCGGCCAGCGGCCGGCATTACCGCGTCTGGTCCGTAGATCCACGCCATGCGTGGATCGGCCTAAAGCACCAACAATCGCCCCGGCGCATGGGCCAGGGGCCAATGGCCCTGTTCGTACAGCGCAAGCACAGGCTCCCAGTGTGCCGGCAGGCCGAGATGCATCTCCAGCAGGCGTTGCCGGAAGGCGAACATCGCCCCATCGCGCGCCACCAGCTGCAGGTCATGTGCACCACAGCGCAGTGCCGGCAGATCCAGTGCCGAAAGCGCGCGCATCAACGTGCGGTTGAGTTCGCGTCGGGCGTCGGCGAGTTCGGCGGGATGGGGCAGGGCGCCGTGAAACGGATCCGAATCGCCCAGTGTGGTGGGCATCCATTCGAAACCATCGGTATCGATGGTCCGCAGTGCTTCGGCCAGCGACCGAACGGCGACGACGCCGGCCGTTATGGGCAGTGTTTCACCCAACCGGGAAAAAAAGCCGATTCCAGACATCCGCTGCAGCATGCTATCCATACGGGCATTGTAGATCCACGCCATGCGTGGATGCCGCTGTCCCCGTCCTGCGGCTACAGCAATTCCAGCACCAACCCCAGCACCGGCAGCGCGATCGCCAGCGGCGCAATCCATGTTGGACGATACGGGTACAACCCGAACGACAGCGTCACGCCGGCCAGGGTCATTGCCCCCAGCCACAGCACCGGGCCCATCGCCCAGCCGTGGTCGGCCACGCACAGTGCGAACGCCGCCGCCAGCAGCGCCCAGCCCAGCACCCGCCACTGCATCCGCCGTGCGGGTGCGGCCGCGGCCTTGCCATGCAGGTCGTGCTGGTGCTTTTCCATCGACAGCGACAGCGCGGTGAACGCAGAGAACGACAGCGCCAGTGCCAGCAGCATCATGCGCTGGCCTCCGCTTCGGCCGCTTCCGCAGTGTTCACCGATGCCTTCGGTGCAGCCGCAGCGGCCGCACGTTTCTTCTTCTCGGCCGCACTCAGCGGTGGCGTCCAGCGCTGCATGCGCCAGCCGCACAGCGCCAGCATCGCGCCGAACGCGATCATCGAAAGATCGACGCCGGCCAGTACCCAGTCGCCGCTGCGCAGTGTGATGCCCAGATGCGCGTGCGTGGTCAGCGCATTGACCACCGGCACCAGCGCGAACGCGGCCGCACCCAGATAGAGCTGCCACGCCCACATCATCCGCTTCGGCCAGATGAAGGCGGCCAGCAGCGCGCCGCCCCAGGCGTAGAAGAACACGTTGGCCTCGGCACTGGAGCGCTCGGCGATCTGCAGCGGCAGCAGGCGGTTGCCCCAGAAGTACGCCGCGAAGGCGATCGGCAGGCCGGCCACGGTGCCGATGTTCAGCGCATCGACCAGGCGCAGGCCGAATCCGGTACGCCCGTTCTTGGCGTGCCTGGGACGCTCCTTCACCGCCCACAGCACCACGCCGCTGGCGACCATCAGGCAGCCGACCAGGCCGGACAGGAAGAACAGTGCGCGCAGGCCCCAGTCGGCGAAGCGCGCCAGGTGCAGGCCATACAGCACGCCACGGGTGGCGGTGGCGCCGCCGGACGGCGGCGTCTCTTCCAGCAGCGCACCGTTGACCATGTTGTAGCGCAGCGCCGGGGTGTCGGTGGACAAACGCCTGCCGTCGCGTTGGCGGATGTCGATCACCGCATTGGCAGCGCCCGGGTTGGACACGGTGAAGCCGGCTACTTCCACGCCGTGCCAGTGTGCACGCGCGCTGTCCAGCAGCTGTGCGATCGGCAGCGGCGTGGCGCGGCCTTGTGCCGGCGCGGTCACCTCTGGCATGCCGCCGAAGGCTTCGCTGAAGAACTTGTCCTCGTCCTGCGGGTAGGCAACTTTCACCCCCCACGGCAGGTACATGATCATCAGAGTGACGATGCCGGTGTAGGTGATCATCGCGTGGTACGGCAGGGCCATCACCGCGCTGACGTTGTGGAAATCCAGCCAGGACCGCAGGCCCTTGTCCTTGCGGAAGGTGAAGAAGTCCTTGAAGATTTTCTTGTGGGTGATGACGCCGGTGATGATCGCCACCAGCATGAACATCGCGCAGAACCCGACCAGGTAGCGCGCCCAGTACACCGGGATGTAGTGCAGGTCGAAGTGCAGGCGGTAGAAGAAGTCGCCGCCACGGGTCTCGCGCGCCTTCAATGCCTGGCCGGTGTTCGGGTCGAGCGTGGCGTCGCCGAAGCCACCGCGACGGCCACGACTGGGGTCAGCCAGTTCCGGTGGCAGCCGCCAGAACAGCTGCATGGCCGGGTTGCGCGGCTGCGGCAGGGTGACGAACCAGTTCTCGGCGTGGCTCGCATTGGCCTGCAGGTAGTCCACCGCGCGCTGCGCGGCCACGTCGATGCTGACGTTGCTGGACGGCAGCTCCGGGCGCATCCAGCGACTGATTTCCTCGCGGTAGTAGCTGGCCGTGCCGGCCATGAAGATCAGCAGCAGCAACCAGCCGACCAGCAGGCCCGTCCAGGTATGCAGCCAGGCCATCGACTGGCGGAATCCGTTCTTCATGCCCAGGCTCCCAACAGGCGTGCGACCGCCGCCATCAGCAGGGCGGGGGCGAGGATGCCGACCCAGGCCCGCAGCGCGCTGCGGGTGGCGAAGGCCCACAGCGCCGCGCAGGCAGCCACCACAATGGCCAGCAGCATGCCGGTCAGCACGGTCTGGCCGCGCGCGCCGGGCAACGCCACCGCGCAGAACACGCTGGTCATCGAGGCCAGCGCATAGCCGCCGAAAATCGCGGCCAAAGCGCGTGACAGCACGCCCCAGCGCGGGTTGGAGAACAAGGTGCGGGGGCTGGCGGGGGTGGGCGAGCGGTCCACGGCGTTCCTGCAGGTTGGAGAAGGGATGGAACGCGTCCGCGGCCCCCTTGCGCCCTGCGCATGTCGCCCAGCGTGTCCCATCGACGAAGCACTGCCCGCGCAGACGGGCAGCCCAGAAGTCGGGGCAGTACACGGGCGATGGGCACGTTTTTCGTACCCGTTTGGCTAAGCGTACAACCGATCAGTAAATGATATGTATTCGCATTTCATGAATCAAGCGTGCTGATCGTGGGCGTTGGCCGGGGCTAGAACCTGAACACCGCGGTTGCCGCATGCAGCAGCAGGCCGATCAACCCGCCCACCAGGGTGCCGTTGAAGCGGATGAACTGCAGGTCGCGACCCACGCTCAGTTCCAGTTGCTCGACCAGGTGCCGCTCGTCCCAGCCCTTCACGGTCTGCGCGATATGCGTGGTCACGCCCTCGCGCAGGCGCCCGGTCAGGCGCTGCGCACCTTCCAGCAGGTGCTGGTTGAGGGCCTCGCGCAGGGCCGGGTCGGCCTGCAGGCTGCTGCCCAGCGACGCCAGGCTGCGCTGCAGGTGGCCGACCAGTGCCGAGTCCTCGCGTTGCAGGTCGGCGCGCAGGCTGGCATGGATGCGCGCCCACAGCCCCTGCACGTAGTCCTGCAGGGCGGGGTGGTCGATCATGTCCTGCTTGAGCTGTTCGATGCGCTCGGCCAGCGCCGGGTCTTCGCGCAGGCGCTGCACGTAGTTCTGCAGCCAGGTCTCATAGTCCTGGCGCAGCGGATGCTGCGGCTCGGCCAGCACCTGTTGCAGTTCTTCCAGTACCGCCCGCGCCAGGCGCTCGGCCAGGCTGTCGCCGATCTCGTCGATCGGCTTGACCCAGTTCACCGTGCTCGACAGCGTCGGCCATTCGCGCTGGATGTAGCGCACGATCAGCTGCGAGGCGCGTTCCTTCACCTCCGGCTGCTCCAGCCAGCGCCCCAGCCGCTGCAGGCCCTCGTCCAGCACGCGCTGGTGGCGTCCATCGGCGGTCAGCAGGGCCAGCAGTTCACCGGCGGTGGCAGCGGCATTCCACTGCCGCAGCTGCTGCACCACGAAGGCGTGCAGTTGCCGGCGTACCGCGGTTTCGTCGAAGAAATCCAGTGCCTGCAGCGCCCAGCTGCGGGCTATGTCGGCCAGCATCCGCGAGCGTGCCGGGTCGGACAGCCAGCTGCCGAGACGGCTGGCCGGATCGAACACCTGCAGCTTGGCCAGCAGCACACCGGGTTCCAGGAACTGGTCGCGCACGAACAGCGCCAGGCTGTCGCCGATGCGCTCCTTGCTGCGCGGGATGATCGCGGTGTGCGGAATCGGCAGGCCCATTGGCCGCCGGAACAGCGCAACGACCGCGAACCAGTCGGCCAGCGCGCCGACCGCAGCGGCCTCGCAGAAGGCCGAAACCCAGGCCCAGATGCCGCGTTCGCCGTACCAATGGCTGACCGCGAATCCGGCCAGCATCAACAGCAGCAGGCCCAGTGCGAGGGCTTTCAGGCGCCGCAGCTGGGCGCGGCGCGGATCGTGGGCAGGCGTCATTGCACGAGTCTAACCGCAGCCTGGTGATGCCTGCCTGTAGAGCCGAGCCCATGCTCGGCTGCCTTGCGCGCGGCAAACCGCAGCCGGGCATGGGCTCGGCTCTACATGAGAGATCCGCGCGTTTTTAAAGCGCTTCCAGTTGCTTGCGCAGCGCGGCCAGCTGCGCGCGCAGGGTGTCGTTCTCGCGGGTCAACGCGACCACGCGGCGGCGCAGGGCCGGGGCATCCTCGCCCAGCTGTTCCAGCGCCAACAGCACTTCGGCGTCGCGGCTGACGATCTCGTCCTCGCTGGGCTCCTCGAAGTCCATCTCGGCCGCGTCCGGCTTCGGCGCGCGCGGCTTGCGCTTGGATTCGCGCACGCGCTTGGCCGCCTGCTTCAGCTCGTCCTTGCCACCGGCGGCGGCGGCGCGCTGCTCCTCTTCGGGCAGGTCGGCCACGGCTGCAGCGGCGCTGATCGAGATCACGCCGGCCTTCACTGCCTCCACCACTTCGGGTGCAGCCTGGGCGTGGATCCGCTCGATCATGCCGACCTGGCTGGTACTCAGCTTGGCTTCGCGGGCCAGCTCGGCGCGGCTGAGCTTCGGTGCCGGCTCCCACGGCGGGCTGTCTTCGCCCGCCTCATCGGCGATTTCGGCGGTACCGTCGCTCTCGCGCTGCAGCTGCGCCTGCTCGACCTGCTTGCGGGCGGCCAGGATGTCGCGCTTGCGCAGCGCCAGCACGCCGCGCTGGAAATCGGACACGCTGCGACGGCCCAGATGCTGTTCGATCATCCACAGGTGCACGTCTTCCATGCTCTGGAAGCGCGTGTTCTGCACGGTGTTGAAGGGCAGGCCATGCTTCTGGCAGATGCCGAAACGGTTGTGACCATCGACCAGCACATTACCCCACAGCACCAGCGCATCGCGGCAGCCTTCGGCCAGGATGCTGCGCTCCAGCGCGTCATGTTCGTCCGCGGTCAGCGGGTCGATGTAGGCCTTGAGTTCTTCTTTGACGACGATATCCATGGGCACGGCAGCGAGCAGGAGCGGAACCGCCCATTGTACCCGCTCGCCACCACCGGCCCGGGCTCAGGCGGTGGCCCCGATCATCTCGCCCAGCGTGCCGGTGATCTGGTCGATCTGTGCCTTGTCCACGATCAGCGGCGGCGACAGCGCGATGATGTCACCGGTACAGCGCACCAGCAGCCGGCCATCGTGGAAGCAGCGCCGGAACACCTCGTAGCCGCGGCTGCCAGGTGCATCGCGGCGCGGTGCCAGCTCGACCGCGCCGACCAGGCCGAAGTTGCGGATGTCGATCACGTTGGGCAGGCCCTGCAGCGCGTGCAGCCGTTCCTGCCAGTACTCGCCCAGTTCGATGGCGCGCTCGAACAGGCGCTCCTCGGCGTAGACGTCCAGTGTTGCCAGCGCTGCGGCGCAGGCCAGCGGGTGTCCCGAGTAGGTATAGCCGTGGAACAGCTCAATGGCCTGTGGCGGGGCCTGCATCAGCGTGGCATGCACGGCGTCGCTGGCCAGCACGCCGCCCAGCGGAACCGCGCCGTTGCTGACCGCCTTGGCAAAGGTCAGCAGGTCCGGGGTGACCCCGAAGCGCTGTGCGGCGAAGGGCATGCCGACCCGGCCGAAACCGGTGATGACCTCATCGAACACCAGCAGGATGCCGTGGTGGTCGCACAATTCGCGCAGGCGCTGCAGGTATCCGGGCGCGGGCAGGATCACCCCGGCGGAGCCGGCGATGGGCTCGACGAAGACGGCGGCAATCGTCGAGGCGTCATGCAGCGCGATCAGCCGTTCCAGGTCGTCGGCCAGCTCCGCGCCCTGGCGCGGCAGGCCCCTGCTGAACGCGTTGCGCTGCAGGTCCAGGGTGTGGCGCAGATAGTCCACGCCCCCCAGCTGCAGGCCGAACGCCCTGCGGTTGTTGGGCAGACCGCCCAGTGCCATGCCACCGAAACCGACGCCGTGATACGCCTTCTCGCGGCTGATGAAGCGCGTGCGCTGGCCCTCGCCACGCTGGCGGTGGTAAGCCAGCACGATCTTCATCGCGGTATCCACCGCCTCCGAGCCGGAGCTGGTGAAGAACACATGGTTGAGCGGGGCCGGAGCCAGTGCGGCCAGCCGCTGTGCAAGCGCGAAGGCCGGCGGCGAGCCCATCTGGAAAGCGGGCGAGTAGTCGAGCGTGCGTGCCTGCCCGGCGATGGCCTCGACGATGCGCGGTCGCGCGTGGCCGGCGTTGCAGCACCACAGGCCGGCGGTGCCGTCAAGGATCTGTCGGCCATCGATGTCTTCGTAGTGCATGCCTTCGGCGCGGACCAGCATGCGTGGTGCCGCCTTGTACTGGCGGTTGGCGGTGAATGGCATCCAGTAAGCGTCCAGTGACTCGGGGCGCTGTGTGGTCAGGTCGTGCAGGTCGCTTCCGGGACGCTTCATGCCAGCTCCGTCGGGTCCGATGCGACGAATGTAGCGCAGCCACGTCACGGCGGAGTCGCGGTGACCCCAGTATAACCAAGGCTCGTTGAATGCTGGAGCTTCCCATGGCCGATTTTCCCGACCGCAGCCATTGGCAGGCGCTGGCCCTCCAGCTGTCGATGCCAGGCCAGGCCTTCATCGATGGCCGCTATGTCGATGCAGCCAGCGGCGCCCGTTTCGACTGCGTCAGCCCGATCGACGGTCGCGTACTGGGGGCGGTCGCCGACTGCGACGCGCAGGACGTGGAGCGCGCGGTACTGGCCGCGCGGCGCAGCTTCGAGGCGGGGCACTGGTCGCAGGCAAGCCCGTCCCATCGCAAGCGCGTGCTGCTGGCCTTGGCGGCGTTGGTGGAAAAGCACGCCGACGAGCTGGCCCTGCTGGAAACCCTGGACATGGGCAAGCCGGTGCGTGATGCGCGCCGCATCGACCTGCCAGGCGCGGTGCGCTGCCTGCGCTGGACCGCCGAGGCCGTGGACAAGCTGTACGGCGAGATCGCGCCGACCGGCCCGCACGAACTGGGACTGGTCACGCGCGAGGCCGCCGGGGTCGTGGCCGCGATCGTTCCGTGGAACTTTCCGCTGCTGATGGCCTGCTGGAAGATCGCGCCTGCATTGGCCATGGGCAACTCGGTGGTGCTCAAGCCGTCCGAGCGCTCGCCCTTGAGTGCGTTGCGGCTGGCGGCGCTGGCCGCCGAAGCGGGCCTGCCAGAGGGCGTGCTGAACGTGCTGCCGGGGTACGGTGCGCGCGTCGGTGAGCCGTTGGCCCTGCACATGGATGTGGACGTGCTCGCCTTCACCGGCTCCACCGCCACGGGCGCGAAGCTGCTGCAGTGTTCCGGGCGATCCAACCTCAAGCGGGTCTGGCTGGAGTGTGGCGGCAAGAGCCCGCATGTGGTGTTCGCCGACGCCCCTGATCTGGACGCCGCCGCGAAGGCGGTGGCACAGGGTATCTTCTTCAACCAGGGCGAGGTCTGTACCGCAGGTTCGCGGCTTCTGGTACAGCGTTCGATCCGCGAGGATTTCGTGCATCAGGTGGTTGCCTATGGCCAGCACATGCACCCCCGCCATCCATTGGACCCCGATGCGCCGATGGGTGCGCTGGTGGATGCCGCGCACCTGGACAAGGTGATGGACGATATCGCGCGCGCCGAAGGCGAGGGCGCCCGGTTGCTGCTGGGTGGGCGGCGCGCCGAAGTGGAAGCCGGCGGCAGCTACGTCCAGCCCACCGTGTTCGACCAGGTGCGTCCGGAGCAGGCACTGGCGCGCGAGGAAGTGTTCGGGCCGGTGCTGGCCGTGCTGGGGTTCGAAGACGAGGCCGAAGCGGTGCGCGTGGCCAATGACAGCCGCTACGGCCTGGCCGCCGGCCTGTGGACACGGGACCTGGGGCGGGCCCACCGCGTCGCGCGCCAGCTGCGCGCCGGCAGCATATGGGTGAACGGCTGGGATGGCGGCGACATGACCGCTCCGTTCGGTGGCTACAAGCAGTCCGGCAACGGGCGCGACAAATCGCTGCATGCGTTCGACAAGTACAGCGAGATCAAGGCCACCTGGATCCAGTTGTAACGACGCGACTGCTGGACGGCTGTTCGCTCTCTGTAGAGTCGAGGGATGCTCGACTGCCGTTCGTTCTTCTGTAGAGCCGAGCCATGCTCGGCTGCATCTCGCGAAGAGAAGAACCGTCGAGCATGGCTCGACGTTACAGAGGCGCCTGGCCCCTCGTTGGCATCGGTGTCGGCTGAAACCATCGTGCCGTACCGCCGCCTGCCCGTGGCAGAATCGGGCGATCTGCCATTTCCCATGTTGCCGATGTCGACGATCACCGCTGCCGCGCCGCCCGTGAATTCCCCCCGTCGTGTTCTGCTGGCCAGCCTGATCGGTACCACGATCGAGTTCTTCGACTTCTACATCTACGCCACGGCCGCGGTGCTGGTGTTCCCGCACCTGTTCTTCCCGGACAGCAGCGAACAGGCAGCCTTGCTGCAGTCGCTGGCAACCTTCGCGGTGGCCTTCATCGCACGCCCGGTTGGCTCGGCAGTGTTCGGCCATTTCGGCGATCGCATCGGCCGCAAGGCCACCCTGGTGGCTGCGCTGCTGACCATGGGGCTGTCCACGGTGCTGATCGGCCTGCTGCCGACGCACGCACAGATCGGGCTGTGGGCGCCGGCGCTGCTGGCGCTGTGCCGTTTCGGCCAGGGCCTGGGTCTGGGCGGGGAGTGGGGCGGGGCAGTGCTGCTGGCCACCGAGAACGCACCGCCGGGCAAGCGTGCCTGGTACGGCATGTTCCCGCAGCTGGGTGCACCGCTCGGCTTCCTGCTGTCGGCCGGCATCTTCCTGGTGCTTGGCCGTTGCCTGAGCCAGGCCGACTTCCTGCAATGGGGCTGGCGCATTCCTTTCGTGGCCAGCGCGCTGCTGGTCGGCCTCGGCCTGTGGGTGCGGTTGAACATCCACGAGACCCCCGACTTCAAGCAGGCGCTGGAGCGCAAGGCGCCGGTGCGGCTGCCGATGTGGACGGTGCTGCGTGACCACCCGGTGCCGATGCTGCTGGGTACCCTGGGCGCGTTCGCCACCTTCGTGCTGTTCTACCTGATGACCGTGTTCAGCCTCGGCCACGGCACGGCCGTGCTGGGTTACAGCCGCGAGCAGTTCCTGCTGATGCAGATGGCCGGCATGCTGTTCTTCGCGCTGGGCATCCCGCTGTCGGCGCGCTATGGCGACCGTTGGGGGACGCGCCGCACGATGATCGTGGCCAGCGTGCTGATCATCGGTTTTGGCGTGCTGTTCGCGCCGCTGTTCCAGCCGCACAGCCCGTGGATGGTCACCGCCTTCCTGTGCCTGGGCCTGTTCCTGATGGGCCTGACCTATGGCCCCTGCGGTACCTTCCTGGCCGAGATCTACCCGGTGGAGGTGCGCTACACCGGCGCATCGCTGTCATTCAACCTGGCCGGCATTCTGGGTGCGGCACCGGCGCCGTACCTGGCCACCTGGCTGGCCGAACGCTTCGGCCTGGTCGCGGTCGGCTACTACCTGTGCCTGACTGCGGCAGCGACGCTGTGCGCGCTGGTGGCACTGCACCGGCGCGCGCTGCGGTTCAGCCAAAGAAGCGCTTGAGCGTGCGTCCCAGCCAGCCACCGCCTTGGTGCTCGCGGGTGAACTGGTTCAGGTGCGCCTTGACCTGTTCGGCATAGGCCTGATCATCGCCGCGGATGTGGTTGAACAACCAGCGCGAGAGCATGGTGCGCAGTTCGTCGCTGATGTCCTCGCCGGCCTGGAAGCGCAACCGGTACTCGGCCACGCGCTTGATGAAGATCTCATGCACGCGCTTGTGCGCTGCACAGAACGGGTAGCCCGCCTCCTCCATGAGCTCTTCCTCGAACGCGAAGTGCGACATGGTGTAGTCGACGACTTCGTCGATCACTTCACCCACCGCTGCACGCTGCAGGCTGGTCTGCGCCACGTGCAGGTGGTTGAGCATCTCGATGATGCGGCGGTGTTGTTGGTCGATCACATCGATGCCGATGTTCAGATCGTCCTGCCAGACCAGTAGTGCCATCCCCGGCTCCCCTTCATGCGTATGTCGGGGCCGACTGTAGAGCTGCCGTGCGGGAACGGCGTTGATCTGGATCAAAGCGAGCCGGTCAGGTCAGCGCAGGCTCGCGTGGACGCAGCGGGCTGGCCACCGTGGTGCAGCTGACCCGGTTGCGGCCACCGGCCTTGGCCAGGTACAGCTGGCGGTCGGCCTCGGAGATCAGCCGGTGCAGCGCATCGCGCTGCGGGCGCAGGCAGCACAGGCCGATGCTGACCGTCATGCGCAGGGTAGCGGTGCCGATGTCCACCTCCAGTGCGGCGATGCGCTGGCGCAGCTCCTCGAAGTACAGCAGCGCCTCGTCCTGTTCCATGTCTGGCACCAGCAGGCAGAACTCCTCGCCGCCGAAGCGCGCGATCAGGTCGTGGCTGCGTGCATGCGCGGTCACCGCGCCGGCCACCGCGCGCAGCGCGTCGTCGCCTGCTTCGTGGCCATGGGTGTCGTTGATGTGCTTGAAGTGGTCGATGTCGATCATCGCCACCGCCACGCATTGGCCGTGCAGCTGCAGCTGCGGCAGCTGGCGCTGGCTCTGCTCCAGGAAGAAGCGCCGGTTGGGCAGGCCGGTGAGGAAGTCGCGGGTGGCCAGGTCCTGCAGGGTGCCGATCAGTTCCAGCTGGTCCACGTTCTGCGAGACGCGGCAGAAGAACTCCTCGCGCGAGAACGGCTTGCGCAGGAAATCGTTGGCGCCGTTCTTCAGGAAGCGCGGGATCAATGAGGCGTCGGTATTGCCGGAGATGCCGATCACCGCCACCTTGTCGCGCGAGCGCAGGGTGCGCAGGCGACGGGTGAATTCCACGCCTTGCATGCCGGGCATTTCCTGGTCGACCACCGCCAGGCGGATCGCCGGATGCGCCTCGATAGCAGCCAGGCCCTCGTTGCCGTCGGCGGCTTCGTGCACCTCATGCCCATACATCCGCAGCAGGGCGGCGGCATAGCCACGTGCGGACGGCGAATCGTCCACCACCAGCGCGGCGATGCGCCGGTTGCGTTCCAGCCGCTGCACCAGCCACACCAGGTAGTCGATGCTGCCCGGGGTATTCTTCAGCACGTAGTCGATGATCTGCTGCTGTAGTACGCGCTTGCGCAGGTCCTCGTCGTAAACGCCGCTGACCACCACCGTCGGCAGGTCGCGCTTGAGGAAGAACTCGACCACTGCATCGCGGTCGCCGTCGGCCAGCACCAGTCCGGTCAGCACCAGGAACCAGCCCCCGCCTTCGCTGAGCAGCCGGTCGGCCTCGGCCAGGGTGGAGGCAATCACCACCGGCAGTTCCAGGCGCTGCTCGATGGCTTCGCGCAGCATGCCGGTGAACGCACGGGAGTTTTCGACCAGCAGGATCCGCTGCGGCAGCGGATCGGCCAGGTCGCCATCGACGGCGGCCTGCGGCAGCACGGGCATGATGCGGTGGCTCACGAGGGAGGGGCTCGGCACGGATAGCGGCGGTTTCGGGTGTAACTTTAGCGGGGCAGTATGCCCTGCGTGTCGTTCGGCGATCAGGCGGGCGATGTGAATGACGCCGCTGTGCCCGCAATGGATTCGTGCAGGACGAACCGGAGCCGGTTGCCACGGCAATGCACCGTACCGCCGTAGGCCATTATCCGGCCGGCCAGACGCTCCGTGGCCTGCTGAACGGTCCCACTCGACAGCGTGCAGCTGCGGTCAAGCAGGCCCACGACCACCACAATGCCGCGGCGGTCGCCAGCCTGGCCGCTCCGGGCGCGCACGCTGACCTGTCCCGACTCCAGCTCCAGCAGCAGCGACACCGCCTCGATCAGCGAGCGATAGATGGCGAGCTGCAGGTCAACAGTCAGCATGCAGGGGTTCCCCTCCAGCCGGGGCGGTATCACGCGATGGGAGTTGTCCCAGTTCTCGCACGCGCCGCCAACGCGTAGCGCGATATACAGCCCAACCTGCTCCAGCCCCGTGGGGTAGACCAGACTGGCCTGTTCACGGAACAGCCGCGTGTGCACGGATGAGGCGTGCTGCAGGCTGTTGGCCACCGCATGATGCCCCTGCGCCTTCAGCCAGCTGACCATCTCGCCGAGCGAGCTGTCCATGCCTTCGCCGAGTTGCCTGAGATGGGAGGCGCGCTCGCGAAGTTCACGCTCACGGATCTGATGCGAACTACGTGCCAAGCACAATGTGGTTTCCTCAGCCAGTCCACGGGACCGTGCACGTTCGTGGTGATAGCTGATGCTGGATCCCAGGGCGAGCAGTGCGACACTCATCACGGCCATGTTCTGCTGGGTGGCGAAGGTGCCCAGGTCGAACGAGGACGGTAGGCCGGTGCTGGGAGTGGCGAAATGGAGTGGAAGGTTCAACAGCGGAATCGCGATGGCAGCGCCACGCCACCCATGCATGAAGGTCAGGGCGATCGCCGGTAGGGAGGACAGCAGCACCAGGTGGGTGCGTGTGGTGTGGGCGCTGATGGCCGTAAGCTGCATGCACAGGGCCAGGACCAGCATCACCAGGATGGCCGTGACCGTAGGTGCAGCAAAGCGGCGCGTCCAATTGGGGGCCGCGTCTCGTCGCAACCAGAGGAATGCCAGTGGCACGAGGGTAATGATGGCGGCGAAGTGGCCAAAGATCGTGCGATCAACTGCGCTAAGCAGGTTGCTCGGCGGCGGGTTCGACCACAGGGCGAATGAAATGCCCATATTGAGAACCGGGACGAACAACGCCGTGCAGAAGGTCAGCGACAGCAGCCAGAGGCCGGCGGCGGACTCCGATGGCATTCTCATGCGGTGCAGGTGGACCACCAGCATCGCCATCGGCATCAGCAGCGTCGAGGCCAGGATGACCCAGGCCAGGCCGTAGCTGTCGATCATGGGGATGCGCAGGGTTGCGAAGTAGGCGTACTCGCCAAGCAGCAGGTAGGGCCACAGGCGGGTCGGGACGATCAGGAGTGCCGCTGCCCGGATGCCCGCTGGCAGGAAGAACTGATCCAGCGAGAACTGACGCGAGACAAGGCAGCTCAAAGCGTAGACGGCCGCGAGTGCGATTCCGACGGGTCGGATCCGGAAGCTCAGTTCAATTGCTTCTTTGAATCGGTCCAAGCCCCGCCTCTTGCCTCCCGGCCAATGATGACTGGCCACGTCCGTAGACATTATCGACAGTCGGAGAAGGGCGCAATCGAGGTGTCTGGCCTCCCTTTGCGCTGCAATTGCCGGCTTCCTGCGCTTCGTGGCCCTACACGGTCAGCAGTGCGTCGGCATAGCCACCAGCGGACGGTGAATCATCCACAATCAGCGCGTCCTCGGTTCGATCACGTTGCAGCCGTTGCACCCGCTACATTCGGCAGTTGATGCTGTCCACTGTGTTCACTATCGCGCAATCGACAATGTCCTGCTGTTACACGCGCCTGTCTAGGTCATTTGTCGCAGATGCAGCTGACCCGCACCGTGGGCGGGTTTCGCTACGGGTATTGGCGATTTCGGACGCTGCATCGGCGTGGCATGGGTTTGCATCGATCCAGTCGATTATGTCCCATGGGCTTTACGGAGTCCGCCCGGTATATGCTGATGCGATTGGGGGTAGCATCCTGCTTGATCCGTATTGCATCCAACCTGGAGGTTAGTGTGGGAAATTTCCGAATTCATGCATTTGCTGGTGCGTTGATGTTGGTGCCGGTATCCGTTCTTGCTTTTGCCCCGAGTGACGACCATGGAATCAAGATGGCCGGCCAAGGACTCGGCCAGTCGATTCCGCAGGCACAGGACCTGAGCGTGGATCCCGGCTGGTTGGTCTATGGGTTCGAGCGCGATGGTATGGATTATTTCCAGGTAAACGATCTCGCGGGCCACGTGCACATCGTGATCGGCAATGCTGCGGGCACGTTCTGGGTACTGCCGGCAGGTGACCCATCTGCGAAGGTGTCGTTGCCTGAGCAGCGCCTGCCTGTTCCCGCCAAAGCCACCAGGACGGTTGTCTATCGGTCCCCCGCATTCACGCTGGTCAGATATGCAAGCGGAGCTGATGTCTTGTGGGCGGTAGAGGCACCCTGATACCGCCTGTTGCCGGGATATCGGAGAGCTTCAGTGTCAGACTGCATGGGCACCCGGATGTTCGCCGGGTGCCCATGACGCCTTTGGCCAGCGGGATGAGCGGGACGTTCATGCGATACCGCTGCCTTGGTTCGATCCGATCGCTTGACTGTGAAATGCGCTACTGCAGCGCAGAGGGTGCAGGGCAGCTGTACCGTGATGGAGCACTGGGCTGTGTCTCAAGTTTTGTTTCACGGTCGAGGAACAGGATCCTGACCCGGTTGCGATAGCAGTCAACGGTCCCGTCATAGGGCAGGGTTCGCCCGGTCAGCCGCTCGAACGCTGCCATGGTTGTCTGCTGGGAAAGGCGCCGACGCGACTCCAGCAGCGACACGACCATGAGGATTCCGCGCCTGGAGCCCATTCCGCCGCATCTTGCACGAATGCGAATCTGTCCACCTTCATGCTTGAGAAGAATGGAGACTGCATCAATCAGTGTCCGGTAAGCGGCCAACTGCAGTTCCACGCTCAGGTTGCAGGGGTCGCCTTTCAGATCAGGGCGGAGAACGCGCTCCGTCAGCGTCCACGACTCACGGATGCCACCAGCCTGCAAAGCCACGTAAAGCCCAAGATGCTCCAGACCCGAGGGATAGACCATGCTTGTCTGTTCGCGAAGGAGCCGCGAATGTACATTCGAAGTATGCAGAAGGCTGCTGGCCACTGCGTGATGTCCCTGGGCCTTGAGCCAGTCGGCCAGCTCCACCAGTGAGGTATCAATGCCGTCGCCGAGCTTGCGAAGGTGCAGGGCACGCTCACGCAGCTCCATCTCGCTGGCCAATTGCGAGCTCCTCGCAAGATGGATGGCGTCCCTTTCCCCCATCTCGCGCAGCCTGTAACGATGGTAGAAGTGGGTGATGCGTGATCCGAGCAACAGCAATACGATGCCGCTGATCGCCATGATCTGCTGGGTGATGAAGGCCGCGGGATCGAATGCGGTGGGATGGGTGTTGGGCGTGGTCAGGCCGATGACCATGTTGAGCACCGGTACTGCAAGGGCGGCACCCTTCCAGCCATACAGGCAGGTAAGTGCGGCCGCGGGGAGTGCCAGCAGCAGCAGGAGCGTTGCCTTCAGCGCAACCCAGTCTGCGGGCAGTTGAGTTGCTGCTATCCCGATCAGGAGCATCGATGAAAGTGCCGCCAGCATCGGGGTCTTTCGTCCAGCGTTCCACTCCTGCCCCAGGTCCTGTCGCGCCCACAGCATGGCGATGGGGGCCACCGTCAGAATGCCGATGAAGTCGCCCACGCTGTAACGCGCCGCACTGGTCAGGAAGGGCGTGGAAGGGGGTGTTGGCCAGAGCAGATGGGAAAAGCTGAGGTTCAGCAGCGTAACTACGACGCTGGAAGCGGCGGCAATCAACAAAAGGCCGATCGTCTGCGACTCCGCCATCAGTCGCCGTTGCAGCTTCACAATCAACATCACTGCGGGCATGAGGAACGCGGAGGCAACAATGACCCATGTCAGGCCGTACTTCTCGATCATTGGCACGCGGGACTGTGCAAAGTACGCATATTCGCCCAGCAGCAGATACGGCCACAGGCGCGGCGGGCACAACAGTACGGCCGCCACCCGGATGCCGGCTGGCAAATAGAACTGATCCAGCGACAGCTGTCGGGTTGCCCAATAGGCAACTGCATAAAGCAAGGCAAGCATCAGGCCAGCCGGACGAATGCGCACCTTCAGCAACAATCCTTCTTTCCACCAGTCCAATCGCACGTCCCCCTCTCCTACGTGTCCCCTGTCAGCTTCCATTCGCCGCGAGGCCCGGTTTCTCAGGACGTTATCGGTCTGCGAACGATTATGCAATTGCACCGCGGCGCATTTAGGGAGTTGACCAACCATCCATCACAGATGTTGCGTGAAAATCTGTGACGTGTGCAGCACGATCAGCGCTGCGGTGCGCCTGTCAGAGCGTTCAATCCAGGAGATGCGGAATCTTCACCACAACGCATCCCGCAGCTTGTACCAGGACATCGCCGCCACCAGCAGCGGCGTGCGCAGCAGCCGGCCGCCGGGGAAAGGCGCATGCCGCAGGCGCTGGAACACGTCCAGGCGCTCGCTCTGGCCGGCAATCGCGGCGGCGATGACCTCGCCGGCCAGCCCGGCGGCGGCCACCCCATGGCCGGAGAACCCCTGCGCGAAGTACAGGTTGCCGTCCAGCCGGCCCCAATGCGGAGCGCGGTTGCGGGTGATGTCCACGTAACCGCCCCAGACCTGCTCCAGCGGCACGTCGGCCAGTTGTGGAAACACCTGGTGCATGCGCCGCTGCATCACCCTGTGCAGGCCGGGTGGGGGCAACGCCGAGTAACTGGCGCGGCCGCCGAACAGCAGCCGGTGGTCGTGGCTGAGGCGGAAATAGTCCAGTGCCCACGCGGTGTCGGCCACGGCCATGTTGTTGCCGATCAGGGCGCGGGCGCGCTCGGCCCCCAGCGGCGCGCTGGCGCCGATATAGGTGCCGACCGGCATGATCCGCCGTTCCAGGTCGGGCAGCAGGCCCTGCAGCCAGGCATTGCCGGCCACCACCAGATGCGCAGCGCGCACGCTTCCCTGCGCGGTATGCAGGGTGGGCTGCGGTCCGCGCTGCACGCGGGTCACTGCGGAGTTCTCGTGGATCACCACGCCGGCCGCACGTGCCGCATCGGCCAGGCCACGCGCATAGGCCAGCGGGTGCAGGTGCGCGCTGTGCGGATCGAACATCGCGGCGCGGTAGCGCGGGCTGTCCAGCTGTGCGCGCAGCGCATCACGGTCCCACCACTGCATCGGGTAGTCGTAGTGGCGCTGAAGATGCTCGCAGTTGGCGCGCAGGTCGCGCTCATGGCGCTCGCGGATGGCGACGCTGGCGTGGCCCTCCACCCAATGGCAGTCGATACCATGGCGATCGATGCGCCTGCGCATCGCCTGTACTGCGTCGCGCGACCAGTCGAACAGATGGCGCGCATCGTTACGGCCAAGCTGACGCTCCAGTTCGTCCACCTCGCAGCCATAGCCGACCAGCGCCTGGCCACCATTGCGGCCGGACGCGCCCCAGCCGATCCGCTGTGCGTCCAGCACCACCACACGCTGGCCACGCGCGGCCAGCTCCAGTGCGGCGGTCAGGCCGGTATAGCCGGCGCCCAGCACCGCAACGTCGGCCTGCACCTGCCCCTGCAACGCGGGCAGTGCGGGCGGTTCGGGCAGGCTGGAGGCATACCAGCTGGGCGGAAAGGCGGCGCTCACTGCAGGCCTCGCGGGTGCAGTGCGGGAGGGCGGAGCAGGGCAGGTCGATCAGCGTTCACCCCGGTAGTTTCGCCGATGCATGGCAGCTGTGGTGTGACGGCAGCGACTTGCCGCCGTTGCCAGGCGACGGGTAACGTGTCGGCACGCCAAGGAGTCTTCCCATGCGCCGCCTGCCCTGGGTGGGCCTGCCCACCGACAGCACCGTGCTCGGCCACCACCGTTTCGCGGTGGCCGGCGAGAAGTATGTGCGCGCGCTGGCCGAGGCGGCCGAGGTGACCCCGGTGGTGTTGCCGAGCCTGCAGCCACCGTTGCCGGCCAGCGACTGGCTGCTTGGGCTCGATGGCCTGCTGTTGACCGGCGCGGTCAGCAACATCGAACCGCAGCACTACGAAGGCGGCCGCAGCTGGCCAGGCAATCCGCATGACCCTGCCCGCGATGCCAATGCCTTCGCGCTGCTGCACGAGGCGCTGGCGCTGGACCTGCCAGTGCTGGCGATCTGCCGGGGCTTCCAGGAGCTGAACGTCGCACTGGGCGGCAGCCTGCATCCGCAGGTGCATGCGGTGCCCGGCCTGGCCGACCATCGCGAAGACCCGCGGGCGCCGGTGGACGTGCAGTATGGGCCGGCCCATGCGGTGACCCTGGCCGCCGACGGCTGGCTGGCGCAGTGGCACGGCAGTGGCCGCGCGCAGATCAATTCGGTGCACGGACAGGGCATCGCCCGCCTCGCGCAGGGCCTGCAGGTCGAGGCCATGGCCGATGACGGACTGGTCGAGGCGGCGCGCACCCTGCACCATGGATTTGTGCTCGGCGTACAGTGGCATCCGGAGTGGCGTGTCACGCAGACGCCGTTCTATCACGCTATTTTCCGTGCGTTCGGCCAAGCTTGCCGGCAGCACCAACAGAACCGACTGGATTCCCGATGAGTTCCCGAACGCGCCCGCGCAAGACGGCCACGCCCCCCGCACCGCAGGAAAGCAGCCTGCTGCGCTGGCTGAAGGAGCGGCGCATCACCGAGGTGGAATGCCTGGTGCCGGACATCACCGGCAACGCCCGCGGCAAGATCATTCCTGCCGACAAGTTCTCGCACGACTACGGCACGCGCCTGCCGGAAGGCATCTTCGCCACCACCGTCACCGGCGAGTTCCCTGACGACTACTACGAGCTGACCTCGCCGTCGGACTCGGACATGATGCTGCGCCCTGACCCGGATACGGTGCGCATGGTGCCGTGGGCAGCCGATGCCACCGCACAGGTCATCCACGATTGCTACACCAAGAGCGGCGAACCGCACGAGCTTGCGCCGCGCAACGTGCTGCGCCGCGTACTGGCGGCTTATGCGGAACTGGGCCTGCGCCCGGTGGTGGCGCCGGAGCTGGAGTTCTTCCTGGTGCAGAAGAACACCGACCCGGACTTCCCGCTGCTGCCACCGGCCGGTCGCTCGGGGCGCCCGGAGACCGCGCGGCAGTCGTACTCGATCGACGCGGTCAACGAGTTCGACCCGATCCTCGACCTGATGTACGACTACGCCGATGCGATGAAGCTGGACGTGGACACGCTGATCCACGAATCCGGCGCAGCACAGCTGGAGGTCAATTTCACCCATGCCGATGCGATGGACCTGGCCGACCAGGTGTTCCTGTTCAAGCGCACCATGCGCGAGGCGGCGATGCGCCACGGGGTGTACGCCACGTTCCTGGCCAAGCCGATGGAGAACGAGCCCGGTAGTGCCATGCACATCCACCAGAGCCTGGTGCGGGTGAGCGATGGCAGCAATGTGTTCGCTGGCGAGACCGATGCTGAGGGCGAGTTCAGCCCGGTGTTCGGCCACTACCTGGGCGGCCTGCAGAAGTACGCGCCGCAGGCGATGGCGTTCTTCGCGCCGAACGTGAATTCCTACCGGCGCCTGGTGTTCGGCGAAGTCTCGCCGAGCAACGTGCACTGGGGCTTCGACAACCGCACCTGCGGCCTGCGCGTGCCGCTGGATACGCCGGAAAACATGCGCGTGGAGAGCCGTTTCGCCGGCTCCGACGCCAACCCCTACCTGGCGATGGCCGCGACCCTGGCCTGCGGCCTGCTCGGCATCCGCGAGCGGCTGGCGCCGGACGCGCCGGTGACCGGCAGCGCGAAGGAACTGGGCTACAACCTGCCGCGCTCGCTGGGCGAGGCACTGGACGGGCTGGAGCAGTGCAGCGAGCTCCAGGCCCTGCTGGGCGAGCGTTTCTGCCGCGCCTACATCTCGGTCAAGCGCAAGGAATACGAGACCTTTTTCCGCGTCATCAGCTCGTGGGAGCGCGAGTTCCTGCTGCTGAACGTCTGAGCATCTGGAATAGAAAAATCCGCCGCCGGGGGGTAGGCTGGCACCCGTCGCCGGCCCCGCCGGCCCCCCTTCCCGCATTCTGGAGCACCCGATGAAGCTGCGTATCCTCACGCTCGGCCTGGCCTCCGCCATGCTTGCCGCCTGTGGCGGTGGCAACGACGGCGCGCAGGACAGCCAGGTCCTGAACGTCTACAACTACAGCGATTACATCGCCGAGGACACCATTCCGACCTTCGAGAAGGAGAGCGGCATCAAGGTGACCTACGATGTGTTCGACAGCGATGAGATGGTCGAGACCAAGCTGCTGGCTGGCAACAGCGGCTACGACGTGGTGGTGCCGACCCTGAACTTCTTCGGCCGCCAGATCCAGGCCGGCGTGTTCCTGCCGCTGGACAAGAGCAAGATCCCGAACCTGGCCAACCTCGATCCGGCGGTGATGAAGCGCATCGCCACCCAGGATCCGGGCAACCAGTACGGCGTGCCGTACATGATCGGCACCACCGGCATCGGCTACAACGTGGACATGCTGAAGCAGCGCTTCGGCGGCAGCACCGATATCGCCAACAGCTGGGACCTGGTGTTCAAACCGGAGAACATCAGCAAGATGAAGGACTGCGGCGTGACCATCCTGGACACGCCGGCCGACATGATCCCGATCGCGCTGCATTACCTGGGCCTGGATCCGCACAGCGGCGACCCGGCCGAGCTGCAGAAGGCGGCCGACCTGCTGAAGTCGATCCGCCCGTACGTGCAGAACTTCCACTCCTCGCAGTACGTCGGTTCGCTGGCCAATGGCGGCACCTGCCTGGTGGTCGGCTGGTCGGGTGACATCATCCAGGCCCGCGACCGCGCCGAGGAAGCCAGCAATGGCGTGCACGTGGCTTATTCGATCCCGAAGGAAGGTGCGCCGCAGTGGTTCGACATGCTGGCGATCCCGAAGGACGCCAAGCACCCGGAAGCGGCGTACAGGTTCATCAACTATCTGCTGGAACCGAAGGTCGCCGCGGCCAACACCAACTTCATCCACTACGCCAACCCGATCCCGGCCGCGACACCGCTGGTGGACGAGGCGATCCGCACCGACCCGACGATCTACCCGCCGGCCGACGTGGCCGAGAAGATGTTCACCTACTCGATCAACACGCCGGAGACCGACAAGCTCTACACCCGGCTGTGGACCGAGGTGAAGACCGGCCGTTAAGCCGGTCTGGCGCCGCCGGGCCTTGCCCGGCGGCCGCCTTGCTTCACCGCTTCACCGTGCCGGAATCGGTACCGTCGGCCTGGCCAAGGTGCCTCAGGATGGCCGGCAGCAGGTCGCGTGCATCGCGGCCGCCGTTGCATAGGAACGACGAACTCATCCGCTGCAGGTTGTGCATGCCGATGAAGAACAAGCCCGGTTGCGGGGAAACGCCAAACTCGCCCAGCGGATAGCCGTGGGCATCCAGCGCGCCCTGCACATCGAGCCAGGGCCACTCGGCGACGAAACCGGTGGCCAGCACCACCGAGCGGATGCCTGCCGCCTGCAGATCCAGTTCATCCGGGGCTATGTCCGGCTCCCAGTGCAGATAGACCTCTTCGGGAATGTAGCGGGCATCGTCGGTGCGCGGTTCGGGCCGCGTGGCGTAGTACGCGCTGGCCAGCGAATCGAGATAGGCGTACTCGGCCCGCGTCGCTTCGATCGCGGTGCGAAGTTGCGGGCGGACATCGGCGAAGCGGGCGGTGTTTCCATTGAATTCCTGCAACCGTCCCAGCAACCTGATCCCTGCGCGGTGCATCGCCAGCAGGCTGATCGAACTGCCCAGGCCGGCACTTCCTTTGCCGGAAATCAGGGGGAACTCTGCGGTGCGGGCCTTGCGCAGCGCGTCCGGCTCGCCTGCCAGTACGGCCGCCGATTGGCTTACGTGTTGATGGATGCGCCCGGCCATGTCCCACCAGGTCATCGAGTCCTTGCCGCGCAGCCGACGGGTGTGCGAATGACGATCGGCCAATGACCAGTACACGCTGCGACCAGCGTCGCACAGGTCCTGGGCAATCTGTGCGCCGGACTGGCCGCCGCCGATGACCAGCACCGCGCCCGCGGGTAGCTGGCCGGGACTGCGGTAGTCGCTGGAGTGCAGCACGGTGAGGCCTGCTGCGGGCGCGAAAGGGGCCCGGGGCAACCGCGCCCGGCGGTATTCACCGGTGGCGACCACCACCGCCTGGGCATGGATCAGCCCCCGGCTGCTGTCGATGGCATAGCCACCGGACTCCGGCCCGACCCGATGGACCACGCACCCCTCGCTGATCGGCAACGCGCGCTCGTCGGCATAGTCGCGCAGCCGTCGGATCACTTCCGGGGCCCCCATGAACCCTTCCGGGTCATCCCCCGCATAGGCATGGCCATGCAGGGCCATCGTCGCGTTGGCGGTGTTGGTCTGGAACGAATCCCAGCGCCGCCGCCAACTGGCGCCCACGGTTTCGGCCTCCAGCACGCGATGCTCGACGCGGGCCTCCTGCAGGAGCGCGCTGAGCGACAACCCGGCCTGGCCGGCGCCGATGATGACCAGCGGCAGCCGTGCAGGCAGGCAGCCCGGCAGGCGGGGCGGGAAAGGGGAGGGGCTGTCCGGGGAAATCACCAGGGGCGGTCCATGCAAGGCCTAGATGCGGGACATTGCGCGGGGAATGTCCGGGGCTTTCAATGGATCCCGTTCTGAAAAATGTTGCAGATCGGGCTGCCGCCCGCAGTGTCTGGCCGGGACGGCTGCAGGGTCGTCCAGGGGAGCCCGGGCCTTGGGGCGGACAGGCCACCATCGCGGGGAAAACTGACACGCCCTCGGGGGCCCTGGGCGGGCCAGCGGCCGCTTCCACCCACTCCCGTCATATCCCCTTCGGCCCCCGGCCGTTAGAATGGCCGCCGCTGTCCACCGCCCGCTCCCGGAGCCCCCATGCCCGTTGAAGCCCAGCCGGTAGCCGCCGTCGTCGACACGACCGGTGCGCCCGGCTATCTCTCCATTCGTGATCTGCGCAAGGAATTCGACGGTTTCGTCGCCGTCGACGACGTCAACCTGGACGTGCGCAAGGGCGAGATCTTTGCCCTGCTCGGTGGCTCCGGCAGTGGGAAGTCGACCCTGCTGCGCTGCCTGGGCGGCTTCGAGACGCCCACCAAGGGCAGCATCACCGTCGATGGCCAGCGCCTGGACGCGCTGCCGCCGTACCAGCGGCCGGTCAACATGATGTTCCAGTCCTACGCCCTGTTCCCGCACATGACGGTCGAGCAGAACATCGGCTTCGGCCTGAAGCAGGATGGCCTGGGCAAGGACGCGATCAGCAAGCGCGTCGGCGAAATGCTCGACCTGGTGCAGATGGGCCACCTGGGCAAACGCAAGCCGCACCAGCTGTCCGGTGGCCAGCAGCAGCGCGTGGCGCTGGCGCGGTCGCTGGCCAAGGGGCCGAAGCTGCTGCTGCTGGACGAACCGATGGGCGCGCTGGACAAGAAGCTGCGCTCGCAGATGCAGCTGGAACTGGTCAGCATTATCGAATCGTCGGGCGTGACCTGCGTGATGGTCACCCACGACCAGGAAGAAGCGATGACCATGGCCACCCGCATCGCGGTGATGGATGCCGGCTGGATCCAGCAGGTCGGCAAGCCGGACGAGGTCTACGAGCAGCCGGCCAACCGCTTCGTCGCCGAGTTCATCGGTTCGGTCAACCTGTTCGATGGGGTGATCGACGAGGACCTGCCCGAGTACGTGACCGTGCGCTCGCCGCTGTTCCCGGCGCCGATCTACATCGCCCATGGCATCACCTGTTACGAAGGGCAGCCGGTCGCATTCGCGCTGCGCCCGGAGAAGGTGATGATCGGCAAGGACGAGCCGGAAGGGCACACCAACAAGGCGCAGGGCGTGATCGAGGACATCGCCTACTTCGGCAGCCACTCGGTGTATCACGTGCGCCTGCCCAGCGGCGCCAAGGTGCTGGCCAACTTCGCCAACTCGCAGCGCTGGGCCAGTGATGGCTTCACCTGGGGCGACGAGGTGTGGGTGCACTGGCGCGACAACGACGGCGTGGTGCTCACCTCATGAGCGTCGCCGGCCTGAAGCGCTGGCTGCCGGGGCTGCGTGCCACGGTGATCGGCATTCCGTACCTGTGGCTGCTGCTGTTCTTCGCAGTGCCGTTCCTGATCGTGCTGATGATCAGTTTCTCGCTCAGCCGGGTCGGCTCGCCGCCGTATACCTGGCTGCTGCAGTACGGGGACGGCGGGTTCTCGCTGAAGCTGAACCTGGAGAATTACCTGGCGCTGTTCCGCGATTCGATCTATGCGCAGGCCTTCCTGAGCTCGATCAGGATCGCGGCCATCGCCACCTTCCTGACCCTGCTGATCGGCTACCCGATGGCCTACGCCATCGCCCGCCTGTCGCCGGCCGCACGCAACGTGGCGATGATGCTGGTGGTGCTGCCGTCGTGGACCTCGTTCCTGATCCGCGTGTATGCGTGGAAGGCGATCCTGGACCGCAACGGCCTGCTTGACCAGTTCCTGCAGTTCACCGGCCTGCAGACGCTGATGACGTCGATGGGCCTGCCGAAACTGCAGTTGATCGATACGCCGACCGCCGCCTACATCGGCATCGTCTACTGCTACCTGCCGTTCATGGTGCTGCCGCTGTACGCCAACCTGGTCAAGCATGACCACCGCCTGCTGGAAGCGGCCTACGACCTGGGTGCCAGGCCATGGCAGGCCTTCCTCCGCATCACGCTGCCGCTGTCGAAGGCCGGCATCATCGCCGGCTGCATGCTGGTGATGATCCCGGCAGTGGGTGAATTCGTGATTCCGGAAATGCTGGGTGGCTCGGAGACGCTGATGGTCGGCCGCCAGCTGTGGAACGAGTTCTTCAACAACCGCAACTGGCCGGGTGCCTCGGCGATGGCGGTGGCGATGATCCTGTTGCTGCTGGTGCCGATCCTGCTGTTCAACCGATCCCAGCAGCGCCTGCTGGAAGGGAAGCAGGCATGAGCCCGCGTACCGCCAAGGGCC
The DNA here is from genome assembly GCF_032025605.1 of Stenotrophomonas maltophilia group sp. msm4. NCBI lineage: Bacteria > Pseudomonadati > Pseudomonadota > Gammaproteobacteria > Lysobacterales > Lysobacteraceae > Stenotrophomonas > Stenotrophomonas maltophilia group sp. msm4. The sequence goes on from NZ_JAVSKK010000001.1 coordinate 445,823, forward strand.
TGGGGCTGGGCGTGCTGCTGCTCGGCTTCGCCTTCCTGTACCTGCCGATCCTGCTGTTGATGTTCTATTCGTTCAACAGCTCGCGGCTGGCGATGGTCTGGGCCGGGTTCTCCACCCGCGCCTACAGTGACCTGTTCGCCGACCGCGCGCTGATGGATGCGATGTGGACCAGCCTGGTGGTGGCGTTCTGGACCGCCTGTACCGCCACCGTGCTGGGCACGCTGGCGGCGATGGTGATGACCCGCTTCAAGCGCTTCCGTGGCAAGCCGCTGTTCGGTGCGCTGGTCACCGCGCCGCTGGTGATGCCGGATGTGATCCTGGGCTTCTCGCTGATGGCGCTGCTGGCCTCGATGGGCGCGATTCCGGGCTTCCCGGCGCGCGGCCTGGCCACCATCTGGATCGCGCACGTCACCTTCACCCTGTGCTTCGTCACCGTGGTGGTGTCTTCGCGGCTGCAGGAAATGGATCTGTCGCTGGAAGAAGCGGCGATGGACCTGGGGGCCAGCCGGCTGACCGTGTTCACCCGCATCACCCTGCCGATCATCGCGCCGGCGCTGGTGGCGGGCTGGCTGTTGGCGTTCACCCTGTCGCTGGATGACGTGGTGGTGGCCAGCTTCGTCGCCACGCCGGGCTCGACCACGCTGCCGATGAAGGTGTTTGCGTCGGTGCGCATGGGCATCAGCCCGAAGATCAATGCACTGGCCACGCTGCTGGTGTCGGCGGTATCGATCGCCGCGGTGATCGGCTGGTACATCAATGCCCGTGCCGAGAAGCGGCGCCAGCGCGACCTGCAGCTGGCGCGGCAGGACAACGGCTGAGTACACGATCCGTCGACTGTGCCGGCAACACCCGGCTCACGGCCGGCGGCGCACAATGGGGGTCTTCCAGATGGAGATCCCCCATGACCGTCGAGATCGTCGACCCGGCCACCGGCCAGGTGACCTACCGCCATGTACTGATGGGCGCTGCCGACATCGAGCAGCGCCTGCAGGCCGCCGCCGATGCGTTCCCCGGCTGGGCCGAGCGTTCGCTGCAGGAACGCGGCGCGATCCTGCGCCAGATCGCGGCGCAGCTGCGCACGCGCCGCGACGACCTGCAGCAGGCGATGACCCACGAGATGGGCAAGCTCAAGGTCGAAGCGCTGGCCGAGGTCGACAAGTGCGCGGCGGCCTGCGAGTACTACGCCGACCATGCGGCCGACTATCTCAAGCCGCAGCTGATCGACACCGAAGCGCAGCGCAGCTATGTGCGCTACGAGCCGATCGGCTGCGTGTTCGCGGTGATGCCGTGGAATTTTCCGATCTGGCAGGTGTTCCGCTTCCTCGCACCGGCGTTCATGGCCGGCAACGTGGCCCTGCTCAAGCACGCCAGCAACGTGCCGCAGTGTGCCGACCTGATCCTGGCGGTGTGCCGTGATGGCGGCCTGCCGGACGGCGTGTTCGACGTGCTGCACATCGACAACGACCAGGCCGCCGACGTGCTGCGCGACGCACGGGTGAAGGCGGTGACGCTGACCGGCAGCGAGCGGGCAGGGCGCTCGATCGCCTCCAACGCCGGCAGCCAGTTGAAGAAGTCGGTGATGGAGCTGGGTGGCAGCGATGCCTTCGTGGTGCTCGACGATGCCGACCTCGACAAGACGGTTGCGGCAGCGGTGAAGTCGCGCTTCGACAACAGCGGGCAGACCTGCATCGCGGCCAAGCGGTTCATCGTGGTCGAGGCGGTAGCCGATGAATTCACCCGTCGCTTCGTTGAAGCTGCGGCCGAGCGCCAGTACGGCGACCCCGATGAGCGGGGCACCACGCTGGCGCCGATGGCCCGTGCCGATCTGCGCGATGAACTGCACGAGCAGGTACAGGCCAGCGTGGCCAAGGGGGCGCGTGTGCTGATAGGCGGCGAGCCGATTGCCGGCACCCATGCCGGCTATCCGGCCACGGTGCTCGACCAGGTCGGCCCGGGCATGCCGGCCTACGACGAGGAACTGTTCGGTCCGGTGGCTGCGGTGATCCGGGTCGCTGATGAGAGCGAGGCACTGCGCGTGGCCAACGACACCCGCTTCGGCCTCGGCGGCAGCGTGTGGACGCGCGATCCGGTGCGCGGCGAAGCCTTCGCGCAACGCATGGAATGCGGTGCGGCCTTCGTCAATGCCATCGTCAAAAGCGATGCGCGACTGCCGTTCGGCGGCAGCAAGCAATCTGGCTTTGGCCGGGAACTGGCCGACCACGGCATCCATGAGTTCATGAACATCAAGACCGTTTACGTGGCTTGATGTCGAAGGGGGGGGGCGGCCAGCGGCCGGCGTTGCCCTGCTTGCCGGCCAGCGGCCGGCACTACCACCAGCGGGTCACAACCACTTCGCGCGCTTGAACAACCGGTACAGGCCCACGCAGACGCCGCCCACACCAACGATCATCAGTGGGTAGGCCCACGGTTGGCTCAGCTCCGGCATGTGGCTGAAGTTCATCCCGTACCAGCTGGTGATCAGCGTCGGTGCCGCCAGCAGCGCGGCCCACGCACCGAGGCGCTTGACCGTCTCGCCCTGCGCCAGCGTCACCAGCGACAGGTTCACGCTGAGCGCGGTGCCCAGCATCTCGCGCAGGGTGTCGATCACATCACTGATGCGTACCGCGTGGTCGTGCACGTCACGGATGTACAGCTTCACTTCGTCCGGAACCAGCTCGCCCTGGTAGCGGCGCAGCTGGGCCAGCACATCCTGCAGCGGCGCCACCGCCATCCGCATCTTGTTCAGTTCGCGCTTGAGCTCGTACAGGCGCACCACGGTGCTGCGCTTGTAGTTCTCGGCGAAGATGTCCTTTTCCAGCAGGTCCAGGGTGTCGCGGAAGCGGTGCACGATCGGCAGGTAATTGTCGACCACGAAGTCGGTCACCGCGTACAGGCAGTACGACGGGCCCATCTTCAGCAGCTGCGGCTCACGCTCGACCCGAGCACGTACCGGCGCGTAGGACAGCGAGGCGCCGTGGCGCACCGTTACCAGGAAGCGCGGGCCGAGGAAGGCATGGGTTTCGCCATACTGGATGCGCTCGTCGACCATCTGCGCGGTGGTCACCACCACGAACATTGAATTGCCGTAGGTCTCGACCTTGGGCCGCTGGTGGGCGTTGCGCGCATCCTCGATGGCCAGGTCGTGCAGGCAGAACTCCTCCTGCAGTTTCAGCAGCACATCGTCGTTGGGGTCGTACAGGCCAACCCAGACAAAGCCATTGCCACTGGCAATGACATCGCTGATGGCGTCCAGGGTGATGTCGTGGCGTTTGCCCTCGTCATCGTAGTGGACGCAGTTGATGACGCAGGCGGGGTTGGCTGAAGCCGGGGCGGAAGCGGAGGCGGGCAATGACATGCCCGCCATCGTGCGTCAGCGCCGTGTTTCGGACAAGTGAGGATGGCGCCCCAGTACCCACGCCAGCGCGACGTGGACGGGCAGCAGCAGCACGATCCACTGCACGTTGTACTGCGCCTGCAGGCTCAGCCAGTGCAGCACCAGCGCCGCCACGGCCTGCACTGCCAGCAGCCACAGCACGACCCTGAACATGCGGCCCGGCACGCGCCGGCGCAGCAGGCTGATTGCTCCGGGCAGCAGCAGCACGGCCACCGGCGAAAGCAGCAGCAGGTTGCGGTTGGCCCAGGCGGCGTAGTGGATGCTGAAGCCCCACAGGAACACCAGCAGGCTGCCGGCGATGGCGCACAGCAGCCAGAACGGCAGGGCCAGCCCGGCCAGCAGGCGCGGGCGGTTGCGCAGCACCAGCACGCCGCCGGCCACGGCCAGACCAAGCAGCAGCCACGGCCACCAGCGACGCGCGAATTCCTTCGGCTCCGGATCGATGCGGTGTGGCAGCAGTTCCTGTTCGGACTGCACCAGCGGCCGGCCATCACTGTTGCGTGCCTGGCGCAGCGCATCGGCCAGGCGCATCGGCACGAACGCTTCCTGCCAGCGCGACAGCGGCTGGTCGGCAAACGGCCCCAGGCCGACATCGAAGCCCAGCCACATCCACGGGGCGGGCGAGGCCAAGCGCACCGACTCGCTGCGGTAGGTGTTGCCGCGCGAACGCCCCGACAACTGCGACTGCAGGCCACCGCCCAGCGCCTTGTCCACCGTGTCGCGTACCATCGTGGCGCAGTTGGCGGTGTAGTAGTCGTAGTGGTAGCGCGCGTTTTCCGGCTTGGCCCGCTCGGCCAGGTCAGCGGCCAGGGCACGCGCCTGGTCGGGGCGCAGGTCCAGCCACTGCACGCTGGCACCGCGGCCGGTCTCGTCGTAGTACGACAGGTCCTGCTGCAGCGGTAGCGCCACCAGGTAATACATCATGTCGCCGCGCACGAAGCGGCTGATGAAATCGTCCTCGGACGGATCGAAGTAGCCGAAGTTGTATGAGGTCGCTTGGCCGCTGAGCGGATCGATCACCACGATGGCATCATGCCCGAAGCGTTCGAAGAACACGGTGCCCGGCTGCATGGTCACCACGCCGATACGCGGGACCGGGGCCTCGGCGTTGGCGGTGGCAGGTGCGGGCACGGCTGCCGCCGGCTGCGCGAAGGCGGCCAGTGGCAGGGCCATGGTCATGGCCAGCACACACAGTGCCAGCCACGCCGTCAGGATCAGACCGCGGCGCTTCAAGCGTCGTCCTGCGCGTCCGGCGGCAGCACGGTCACGTGGAAGGCCTGCACCCGGCGCGCATCGGCGCGGGCCACGCGGAACATGAAGCGGTCCAGCGCCAGCTCATCGCCGACTTCCGGCAGATGGCCCACGGCCTCGGTGACCAAGCCACCGATGGTGTCGTAGTCCTCGTCGGAGAACGTCGCGCCGAAGCGCTCGTTGAAGTCGCCGATCGGGGTCAGCGCGTCGACCACGTACTGGCCGTCGGACTGGATGGCGATCTGCGCGGACGGATCCTCGGCCTCGTCGTGCTCGTCGTCGATCTCGCCGACGATCTGCTCCAGCACGTCCTCGATGGTGACCAGGCCGGCGACACCGCCGTACTCGTCGACCACGATGGCCATGTGGTTGCGCGACAGGCGGAACTCCTTCAGCAGCACGTTCAGCTTCTTCGCCTCCGGGATCAGCACCGCCGGGCGCAGCAGCTCGCGCACGTTGGCCGGGCCGTTGTCGGCGACCACGCCGCGCAGCAGGTCCTTGGCCAGCAGGATGCCAAGGATGTCGTCCTTGTTCTCGCCGTGCACCGGGAAGCGCGAATGGCCCGATTCGACCACCTGCTTCATCAGTTCCAGGAAGGGCGCTTCGACCGGCAGCGAGACCATCTGCGAGCGCGAGATCATCACGTCGCCCACGGTCAGCTCGGCCACCGAAATGGCGCCTTCCATCATCTTCAGGGTATCGGCGGCGATCAGACCCTCTTCCTGCGCGGTGTGCAGGACAGCGACCAGCTCGTCGCGGGTGTGGGGTTCGCCGGAGAAGGCCGAGGTCAGGCGTTCAAGCCAACCGCGCTTCTTTTCACTGTGCTCCGCAGGGGAGCTACTACTGTCGTCTTCTGACATCTCTGGAAAAAAGGCACCCGGCAGGCCGGGCGTTGGCCCAAGTCTAGCAGGATGTGGCGGCCTGTCAGTGACCGTCGCTGCCCGGTCCGGTGATCGGCGGCGGGGCCAGTTCAGGCCGGGCAGGGGCTTCTTCTTCAGGCAGGTCCAGGCTGTAGGTACAGCCGGCCAGCGTTTTCCCCGGATGGGAGGCCACGGTGGAGACGCTGAGGATGATCGACTCGATCTGGGCCTCGCCGCTCTGCGGGTCGGTAACGTCGCGGCTGACCAGCTCGCGGCCGGCCATGAACTTGCCGTTCTGGTCGTAGCCGGTCTCCAGCGCCAGCCGCTTGGCCAGAGGCCGAGGGTCGGCCTGGTCGAGGACGGCCATGATGCTGGCGCCGGCCACCGCTACCCGCTCGGTCTGTTGGCCGAAGACGGTGATCGGGCTGGCCAGCCGGTACTCGCTCATGAACTGGTTGCCCTGCGGCAGCGGCTGCAGGCCCCGGGCCACGGCCTTCAGCGGGTCGGCCAGCAGCGGCGCCAGCGCTGTCTGCTCGGCCACGCCCTGGCGGCATTCGATCAGCGCCGGCAGATCCAAGGCAGCGGCCGGGGCGGACGCGACGAGCAGCAGGGGCAGGGCAATACGCAGCAGCACAAAGAAATTCCCGTTGTAGAGCCGAGCCCATGCTCGGCTGCATTTCGGTCAGGTTTGCGGGGGGCGATGCGTTGGAGCCGAGCGTAGGCGCGGCTGTATAGGCCTTAGCGCTCGCCCGCGTACGGGTCGTCAATGCCCAGCTCGGCCAGGATCTCGCGCTCCAGCTGTTCCATCGCCTCGGCCTCCTTGTCGTCCTCGTGGTCCCAGCCAAGCAGGTGCAGCACGCCGTGCACGGTCAGGTGCGCGTAGTGGGCATTGAGCGCCTTGCCCTGTTCGTCGGCTTCACGCGCCACCACCGGTGCGCAGATCACCAGGTCACCCAGCAGCGGGAACTTGACGCCCTTGGGCAGACCTTCGGGCACTTCGGCCGGGAAGCTGAGCACGTTGGTGGCGTAGTCCTTGCCACGGTAATGGCGGTTCAGCGACTGGCCTTCCTTGGCATCGACCACGCGGATGGCCAGGTCGGCCTCGCGGATGCGGCCCTTCAACGCAGCGGCCACCCACTTGCGGAAGCTCACTGCCGCCGGCAGCCCGGTACGCGGCAGGGCATAACTGACGGCGACGTCCAGTCGCACGGGACCACGGGTCATGGCGTCGCTCCAGGCTGGATCTGATGCAGGTCGCGGCGGTCGTAGGCGCTGACGATGCGCGCCACCAGCGGATGCCGGACCACGTCGCGGGATTCGAAGAAGGTGAAGCTGACGCCCTCGACCTCGCGCAGCACATCGATGGCGTCGCGCAGGCCGGACTTCACGTGCTTGGGCAGGTCGGTCTGGGTCAGGTCACCGGTGACCACCGCGGTGGAGCCGTAGCCCAGGCGGGTCAGGAACATCTTCATCTGCTCGATGGTGGTGTTCTGCGCCTCGTCCAGGATCACGAACGCATCGTTGAGCGTGCGGCCGCGCATGTAGGCCAGCGGCGCGATCTCGATGACGTTCTTCTCCAGCAGCTTGACCACCTTTTCCACGCCCATCATCTCGTACAGGGCGTCGTACAGCGGTCGCAGATAGGGGTCGACCTTCTGGCTCAGGTCGCCGGGCAGGAAGCCCAGCTTCTCGCCGGCTTCCACCGCCGGGCGCACCAGGATCAGGCGCTGCACCCGCGACTCGTTCAGTGCTTCGACCGCGCTGGCCACGGCCAGGAAGGTCTTGCCGGTTCCCGCCGGGCCGATGCCGAAGTTGATGTCATGCGTGGCGATCTGGTGCAGGTAGCGGCCCTGGTTGGCGCCGCGGCCGCGTACCGTGCCACGCTTGACCTTGATCGCCACGTCCTGCGCTTCGTAGGAGCGCTCGGCGATCTGCTCGACGTTGGCCTGCGCCAGGCGCAGGTGGATGGCGTGGTTGTCGAAGGTGGTTTCGCCGGCTTCGGCGTACAGCGCTTCAACCAGCTTCTGCGCCTCCACGATGGCTTCGTTGGGCCCGCTGATGCGGAACACGAAGCCACGATTGGCGATCTCCACGCCGAGCTTCAGCTCGATCTGGCGCAGGTGCCCATCGAAGGGGCCGCACAGGTTGGCCAGTCGCTCGTTGTCTTCCGGCGACAGGGTGAAGTCTCGATGATCGATGCTTTTCATTGCTTGGGGTGGGGCGGGGTCGCCGTCCACCGCGATGGACTCGGGGTGACAAGGTTACGCGCGTACCGGGCATGCGGCCAGCGGCGGGCCGATACGCGGTTTTCCACACCCGGTGTGGACGGGGGGCGCGAAAAGCTGTGGATAGGCCTTCGCAGTGCTTGTGCCACAAGGCGGATGAGGTGGTGGTGAAAAAACCGTCACGGTCGGCCGGCGCCTGTGACGGCAGCGCATCTTCCGCTGCCAGGCACCCAGTACGGCTGCCCCCGTCCGGTTCTCCACACCGGCTGTGGAATGATGCTGAATCAAGCTGTGGATAGGTGGCGAGGAACCTTGCAGCAAAAGGCCTGTCCGCGCGTGGCGAAAAAACCGTCAGGGCTGATCGGAATCATTGAGGGTGCACGGGGCAGGTGGCACCGTGTCGCCGTCGCAGGAGGGAATGGCATGGGCATCGGCAACGGGATGCGTGGACTCGGGCTGGTGGGCATCGGCCTGCTGGCGGGCTGTGGGCAGTCAACGCCAACGGCGCTGGGCACGCTGGAGTGGGACCGGATCACGGTGCCGGCGCCGGCGGCCGAGGTGATCGCCACGGTGGAGGTGCGCGAGGGCCAGCGGGTCAAGGCCGGGGCCGTGCTGATGCAGCTCGACCCCGCCCGCGGCGACGCGCAGTTCGCGGCGGCGCAGGCCGACACGGCGCGCGCGCAGGCCCAGCTGGAAGAGCTGAAGCTTGGCCCGCGCCAGGAACAGATCGCACAGGCCCAGGCACAACTGGCCGCGTTGCGCGCGCAGTCTGCTGAGGCCACTGCCTACTATCGTCGGGTGCAACCATTGGCACGCCAGCGCCTGATCGCCGCCGCCGAGCTGGACCGTGCACGAGCGGCCGCCGGCAATGCCGCGGCCAGCGTGCGTGCCGCCGAGCAGGCCTGGCTGGAACGGGTGCACGGCAGTCGCGCGCAGGACATCGCCCAGGGCCAGGCGGCCGCCGACGCCGCACAGGCGCAGCAGGTGGTGCAGGGCGTCAACCTGCAGAAGCTGCAGCTGCGCGCACCGCGCGATGGCGTGATCGATGCCTTGCCCTACCGGCAGGGTGACCAGGCACCGATCGGGGCGCCGCTGGCGGTGATGCTGGTCGGCGAGCGCCCCTATGCGCGCGTCTACCTGCCGCAGCCGCTGCGCCTGCAGGTCAAGGTCGGTCAGCCGGCGCAGATACAGCTGGAGGGAGGAAGCACCGTACTGAAGGGCCATGTGCGCGCGATCCGCAGCGAGCCTTCATTCACCCCGTACTACGCACTGACCGGCGATGACGTCGAGCGCCTGAGCTACCTCGCCGAGATCGACGTGGATGCAGCCAGCGACATGCAGAAGCTTCCGGCCGGACTGCCGGTGCAGGTGCGCTTCTGAACACCGGTGCGGACATCGCGGTGCATGCGCAGGGCCTGACCCGCCGCTTCGGTGAACTGCTGGCCGTGGACAAGGTCGACCTGACCGTCCCGCGCGGGCAGGTGTACGGCTTCCTGGGCCCGAACGGGTCAGGCAAGTCGACCACCATCCGCATGCTGTGCGGCCTGCTGGAACCCAGTGCGGGGCAGATCGAGGTGCTGGGCCTGGCGGTTCCCGAGCAGGCCGAAGCACTGCGCCGGCGCATCGGCTACATGACCCAGCGCTTCTCGCTGTACGAAGACCTGTCGGTACGCGAGAACCTGGAATTCCTCGCCGCCATCCAGGACCTGCCGCGCAACCAGGCCCGGCAACGGGTCGATGCGCTGCTGCAGCAGTACCGGTTGCAGGACCGGCAGCCGCAGCTGGCCGGTACGCTCAGCGGCGGGCAGAAGCAGCGCCTGGCCCTGGCCGGCGCCGTGGTGCATTCGCCCGAACTGCTGTTCCTGGACGAGCCGACCAGCGCGGTCGATCCCGAGTCGCGCCGCGATTTCTGGGAGGCCCTGTTTGAACTGGCCGACGCGGGAACCACGGTGCTGGTGTCGACCCATTACATGGACGAAGCCGAGCGCTGCCATCGCCTGGCGATCCTTGATCGCGGCGCACTGGTGGCCGACGGCACGCCGGCCGAGCTTTGCTCTCGGCTGCAAGGACGAACGCTGCAGGTCACGTCATCGCAGCCACGCCAGGCCAGCCGCGTGCTGGCCGAGCTGCCCGGCGTGCTGAGCGTGGCGCAGATCGGCACCCATCTGCGCGTGCTGTGCAACGAAGGCGCAGCGGATGTCGCGGCGCTGCGGCGCGCGCTGGCCAGCGCCGACCCGCAAGCGCATATCGAAATCGTGGCGCCGAACCTGGAGGACGTGTTCGTGGCCGCCACCCGTGGCCGTGGCAGGGAGCCAGCGGCATGAACCTGCGCAGGCTGTGGGCGATCATGCTCAAGGAGCTGCGGCAGCTGCGCCGCGACCGCATCACGCTGGCGATGATCGTCGGCATTCCGGTGATGCAGCTGCTGCTGTTCGGGTATGCGATCAACCTCAACCTGCGCCACCTCGATGCGGGTATCGCCGACCAGGCCAACAGCGCCGCCTCACGCGCGCTGGTGCAGGACATGGTCGCCACCGGCGTGATCACGCCACGCAGCGAGGCCTACACGCCGGACCAGCTGATGCAGGCGCTGCGCCGCGGCGAGATCAGCGTCGGCATCGTGGTGCCGGCGGACTTCGAGCGTCGCCGCTTCGATGGACGCGAAGCGGTACAGGTGCTGGTCGATGGCAGCGACACCGTGGTGCAGAGTGCGGCGATCCAGCTGGCGCAGGTGCCACTGGATACGCGCCCGACCAGCAATACGCGGCCGCTGCGCGAAGGCAGCATTGCCGGTGGCCAGGTCAGCGTGACCAGTTTCTACAACCCGCAACGGCGCTCGGCGGTGAACATCGTGCCCGGCCTGATCGGGGTGATCCTGACCATGACCCTGGTGATGTTCACGGCGGTGGCGGTGGTGCGCGAACGCGAGCGCGGCAACATGGAACTGCTGATCGCCACGCCGGTATCACGCAGCGAACTGATGGTCGGCAAGGTGCTGCCCTATGCAGCGATCGGTATGCTGCAGACCACGCTGGTGCTGGTGCTGGGCACCTGGCTGTTCCAGGTGCCGATCCGCGGCAGCCTGCTCGACATCTACCTGGCCGCAGTGCTGCTGGTGCTGGCCAACCTGGCGCTGGGCCTGCTGATCTCCACGCGCGCGCGTTCGCAGTTCCAGGCGATGCAGATGACCCTGTTCCTGTTCCTGCCGTCGATCCTGCTGTCGGGCTTCATGTTCCCGTTCGCCGGCATGCCGCGGCCGGTGCAGTGGCTGGCCGAAGTGCTGCCGTTGACCCACTTCCTGCGCCTGGTGCGCGGCATCATGCTGCGCGGCGCCTCGCTATGGGAGCTGTGGCACGACGCACTGGCGCTGCTGGCCTTCATCGTGGTGATGATGACCCTGACGATCCTGCGTTTCCGCAAGCGCCTGGATTGAGGCCTGTCATTCGGTAGTGCCGGCCGCTGGCCGGCATCATTTCCGGTGGGTGCCGACCGTTGGTCGGCACACCCTAGCCTTATTCCGCCACCACGCGCCCACGCAGCGAGTTGGTAAGCGCTTCGGTGATCAGCACATCCACGAACTGGCCGATCAACCGCGCAGGCGCCGGGAAATTCACCGACCGCATGTTCTCGGTCTTGCCGGTCAGTTCGTTCGGGTTCTTGCGCGACGGCCCTTCCACCAGCACGGTCTGCACGGTACCGACCATCTTCTGCGAGATGCTGGCGGCGTGCGCATTGATGCGCTCCTGCAGGCGCGACAGGCGAGCGTGCTTCTCGGCATCGCTGATCGTGTCCTCCAGATCGGCCGCCGGTGTACCCGGTCGACGCGAATAGATGAAGGAGAAACTGTGGTCGAAGCCGATGTCCTCGATCAGCTTCATGGTCTTCTCGAAGTCGGCATCGGTCTCGCCGGGGAAGCCGACGATGAAGTCCGAGCTGATGGAAATGTCCGGGCGCACCGCGCGCAGCTTGCGGATCTTCGACTTGAATTCCAGCGCGGTGTAGCCGCGCTTCATCGCCGACAGCACGCGGTCGCTGCCGGCCTGCACCGGCAGGTGCAGGAAGTTGGCCAGCTGCGGAACGTCGCGGAACGCGTCGATCAGCGAATCGCTGAACTCGAGCGGGTGCGAGGTGGTGAAGCGGATGCGGCCGACCCCATCGATCTCGGCGATGGTGCGGATCAGCAGGCCGAGGTCGGCAAACTCACCGTCTCCATATGGGCCGCGATAGGCGTTGACGTTCTGGCCGAGCAGGTTGATCTCGCGCACGCCCTGCGCGGCGAGCTGCGCCACTTCCACCACCACGTCCTCGAACGGGCGGCTGACTTCGGTGCCGCGGGTGTAGGGCACCACGCAGAACGAGCAGTACTTGGAACAGCCTTCCATGATCGACACGAACGCCGAGGCACCTTCGGCGCGTGGCTCGGGCAGGCGGTCGAACTTCTCGATCTCGGGGAAGCTGATGTCCACCTGCGGGCGCTTCTGCTCGCGCCGCGCGCGGATCAGTTCCGGCAGGCGATGCAGGGTCTGCGGGCCGAACACAAGGTCCACGAACGGGGCGCGCTTGATGATCGCTTCGCCTTCCTGCGAGGCAACGCAGCCGCCCACGCCGATGATGACCTCGCGGCCCTTGTTCTTCAGGCCCTTCCACACGCCGAGTTGGCTGAACACCTTCTCCTGCGCCTTCTCGCGGATGGAGCAGGTGTTGACCAGGATGACGTCGGCGTCGTCCGGGCTGTCGGTCAGTTCCAGGCCATCGCTGGCGGCAAGCACGTCAGCCATCTTGGCCGAGTCGTACTCGTTCATCTGGCAACCGTGGGTCTTGATGTACAGCTTGCCCTTGACCTGGTCGGGCTTGCGCGGACCAGCGGGCAGGGCAACGAGCGGGGTACCGCCCGGGGTGGCGGGCGGAAAGACGTCTGGCGTCCCGGTCATGGCGCTTAATCCATTCGGGTGGCGGGAAAGCGGGCAATTCTACCCGCATCCCGCGCCAGCCGCCGCGCCCTTGTAGAGCCGAGCCCACGCTCGGCTGCTCTTCCCGCTTCCCATGGGGCAGCCTGGCATGGCCTGGCTCTACTGAAGCCAGCCGAGCGTGGGCTCGGCTCTACAAGGAAAGCCAGCCGGCGCTGCTTATGCCGCCGCCAGCTCCGCATCGATCTGCCGCGAACGGTCGAAGGCGGTCATCGCGCTCATCCGTGCGATGTAATCAGCCGTGGCCGGCGCAGGCTGCACCAGACCGAAGGCCGTGGTCCAGGCCAGCGCATTGCCCCACAGCACGTCGGCGGCACTCATCGTCTCGCCGAGCAGGTAGCGACCCTGTGCCAGCTGGGCCTCGACCACCTGCAGCACGGTCTCGGCGTCGTTGTACGGCGACATCATGCGCGGCGGCGGCTCGCGGTGCATCGCCTTGTCGATCATCGCCGGCTCCAAACAGGCACCGTAGAAGGCCATCCAGCGCAGGTAGGGCCCGCGCAGGGCATCGCCGATCGGCGGCGCCAGCCCGGCTTCCGGATACAGGTCGGCCAGGTACAGATAAATGGCCACCTGTTCGGTCACCAGCGCGCCGTTGTGGACGATGGCCGGCACCTTGCCCATCGGGTTGATGGCCAGATAGGCCGGGGCCAGGTTGGCGCCGGCCTTCAGGTCCAGCACCTGCATGCGGTAGTCGGCACCCAGCGCTTCGAGCAGGGCCACGGCGCCGCTCGAGCGGGATCGGGCGGCGTGGTAAAGGGTGATCTGGCGTGAGGTCATGGCATTGCTCCTTGCGGTGGGTGGTGAACTGGAAGCCATCCTGGGGCACCATTGCGGACGACTTCTGTCCTCGATTCTTCATGCGCCATACCGCCCATCGACTGCTGCGCCTGATCGCCCTGCTGCAGGCCCGCCGCCAGTGGTCCGGGGCTGAGCTGGCCGAGCGCATGGGCGTGGACCGGCGCAGCATCCGGCGTGATATCGAGCGGCTGCGCGAACTGGGCTATCCGGTCCGGGCCTCGTCGGGGGTCGGTGGCGGCTATCAGCTGGGGGCCGGGGCACCGGTACTGCCGATGCTGCTGGACGAGGAAGAGGCGACCACCCTGGCGATCGCGCTGCGGGCCGCGTCCGCGACCGTCGCTGGCATCGACGACACCGCCCGGGGCCTGTTGTCCAAGCTCGACCCGCTGGTGCCGACCCGTCGCCGCCAGCAGGCCGGCGAGGTGCATGCGGCGACGGCCACCCTGTCCGACCTTCCCTCCACCGACGCACGCCTGCTGGGACGGCTGGCCCAGCATTGCCGGCAGGCGTCACGGCTGGCCTTCGAGTACCGCAGTGCGCGGGAGGCGGTGACCCAGCGCGAGGTCGAGGCGCAGCACCTGGTCAACTATGGGCGGCGCTGGTACCTGCTGGCCTGGGATCTGGGCCGGCAGGACTGGCGCACCCTGCGCGTGGACCGGATGGGCGCGGTGCGCGAATGCGCCGGGCCGGGCATGCATCGACGCACGCCCGCGCCCCCGGACGTGATGGTGCGGCAGGCGGTCAGCCAGGCGCCCTTCGCGCTGCAGGCCATCGTCCGCCTGGCCGGCAGCCGCACCGAGCTGGAAGGGCGCATCCCGCCGTGGTGTGGCGTGCTGGAGGCTGATGGCGCCGACCATTGCCTGTTGCGCATGGGCGCCGAGAGCGGCGGCATGATGCTGGCGCAGATCCTCAGCCTGGACCGGGTGCCGGTGGCGTTGTGGACCACACCGCCGGGCCTGCGCGATGAGCTGGCACAGCGTTTGGCCGGATTGGGCCAGGTGCTGGCTGTGCCGCCGGTCACAGGCTGAGCCGCGTCGCTTGGCAAGCCCCGGCGAAGCTGGGACACTCGCGGCATGAAGGGGATACTGGGGACAACGGCGATCATCATCGCTGCGCTGACCGCTGCGCCGGCCAGCGCCGGCACCCTGTACAAGTGCCAGGGCGCCGACGGGGTCACCAGCTACGTGAGCAAGCGAGTGGCCGGCGCGCGCTGCAGCAGCATCAGCTACAGCCGCGATACCCGCCCGGCACCGCGCCCCGTGGTGGCCGCACCGAAGCCTGCGCCGACCTCGGTGGCCAGCATCGAACGCAATCCGGTCGCTATGGCGGCCAGCGCTGCTGCGCCCGCTGCGGTCGCGCCGACGCCTGCTGCACCCGCGCCTGCCGCGGCACCGACGGCCTCGCGGGCCGGGCGGATGGTCAGCGGCCAGGTCTATTCCTTCATGAAGGATGGGGTGCGCCACTACACCAGTGCGCGGCCGACCCAGGTCGCCAACCTCGGCCCGGTGCGTACCATCCGCTACAGTTTCATGGAGCGCTGTTATGCCTGTGGCGTCAACCCACGCGTGGACTTCGGTTCGGTGCGCTTGAACACCACCGCGTTCCAGACCGAGATCACCTCGGCCGCACGCGAGTTCGGCGTCGAAGAAGCCGTGGTGCGCGCCATCATCCACGCCGAGTCGGCCTACAACCCGACCGCGCTCAGCCGCGCCGGCGCGCAGGGCCTGATGCAGCTGATGCCGCCGACCGCGGCCCGCTTCGGGGTCAGCGATTCCTACGATGCCGCGCAGAACATCCGTGGTGGCGTGCAGTATCTTGCGTGGTTGCTGAAGCGCTTCAATGGCGACCTGACCCTGGCTGCGGCCGGCTACAACGCCGGCGAAGGCGCGGTCGACCGCCACGGTGGCGTGCCGCCCTACAGCGAGACCCAGTACTACGTGCGCCGGGTTGGGCAGCTGGCCGAGCGTTACCGCACCGCCCTGAGTCACCAGTAGGTGCCGACCGTTGGTCGGCACTCCTTTGAAAGGTAGTGCAGGCCGCTGGCCGGCAACCCCGTAATCAATGTTGTTGCAATGCGTTGTGTGGCGCGCGACGGTTCCGCTACACTCGCCCATGATTCAATGCGGCTCTGGCCCCCACCGGATCCGCTGGCAGCCTTAAAGCTACCTAATCAATATCGGAGTGCCGGATGGCCAACGATGGGGTACACGATCCAGTCAACACCGGACGTCGGCGTTTTCTTTCTGCCACCACTGCTGTGGTTGGCGCCGTCGGCGTCGGATTCACCGCCGTTCCTTTCATCAAATCCTGGAATCCCAGTGCCCGTGCCAAGCTTGCCGGTGCACCGGTCGTGGCCGACATCAGCGCCCTGCAGGAAGGCCAACGCCTGATCGTGGAGTGGCGTGGCCAGCCGATCTGGATCGTCAAGCGGTCCAAGGCGATCCTGGATGCACTGCACGGGCTGGATGGCCGCCTCAAGGACCCCGAGTCCGGCGAGAAGGACCAGCAGCCGGACTACGTGCTGAAGCAGAACCCCGAGCTGCGCTCGATCAAGCCGGACATCTCCGTGCTGGTCGGCCTGTGCACGCACCTGGGCTGCTCGCCGGAAATGGTCGCCGAGATCCGGCCCGAGCCCTATGACCCGCAGTGGAAGGGCGGTTACTTCTGCCCGTGCCACAAGTCGCGCTTCGACATGTCCGGCCGCGTCTTCAAGGATGTGCCGGCGCCGATCAACCTGAAGGTGCCCGCGCACCACTACCAGGACGACAACACCATCATCATCGGTGTCGATCCGCAGGGGGCTGCCTGATGGCCAATATCCTCAGCCGTACCGCCAGCGGCGTCGCCGACTGGGTCAATGCCCGCGCGCCGGGCCTGATGCCGGTCTATCGCAAGCACGTCAGCGAGTACTACGCGCCGAAGAACTTCAACATCTGGTACTACTTCGGCTCGCTGGCACTGCTGGTGCTGGTCAACCAGATCGTCACCGGCATCTTCCTGACGATGCACTACAAGACCAGCGCCGCGGAGGCGTTCGGCTCCATCGAATACATCATGCGTGATGTGGAGTGGGGCTGGCTGATCCGCTACATGCACTCCACCGGCGCCTCGCTGTTCTTCATCGTGGTCTACCTGCACATGTTCCGTGGCCTGCTGTACGGCAGCTACCAGAAGCCGCGCGAGCTGGTGTGGATCCTGGGCATGCTGATCTACCTGGTGCTGATGGCCGAAGCCTTCATGGGCTATGTGCTGCCGTGGGGCCAGATGTCGTTCTGGGGCGCCAAGGTGATCATCTCGCTGTTCGGCGCGATACCGGTGATCGGCAACGGCCTGACCGAATGGATCATGGGCGACTACCTGCCCAGTGACGCCACGCTCAACCGCTTCTTCGCATTGCACGTCATCGCACTGCCGCTGGTGCTGCTGTTGCTGGTGGTGCTGCATCTGGGCGCGCTGCACGAAGTGGGGTCGAACAACCCCGATGGCGTGGAGATCAAGAAAGGACCGAAGGGCAACCGCTGGTCGCCGAATGCGCCGGCCGACGGTATTCCGTTCCACCCGTACTACACGCTCAAGGATGGTGTCGGCGCCGGCTTCCTGCTGATCATCGCCGCCTTCATCATCTTCTTCGCACCGGGCTTCGGCGGCCTGTTCCTGGAACACGACAACTTCACCGAGGCCAACCGCCTGGTGACCCCCGAACACATCAAGCCGGTCTGGTACTACACGCCGTACTACGCGATGTTGCGCGTGGTACCGAACAAGCTCGGTGGCGTGCTGGTCATGTTCTCGGCCATTGCGATCCTGTTCCTGGTGCCGTGGCTGGACAAGGCCAGGGTAAAGTCGGTGCGCTACCGCGGCTGGATCTCGAAGGTGATGCTGGGCGTGCTGGCGGTGTGCTTCGTGTGGCTGGGCGTGATCGGCTCCGGCCCGGGCACCGACGTGCATGAAACCTACATCGGGCGGGTGCTGACCTTCCTGTACTTCGCGTTCTTCATCACCATGCCGCTATGGACAAGGTTGGACAAGACCAAGCCGGTACCGGAGAGGGTGACCACGCATGACTGAGCGCTGGATGGTCCGGCTGGCCCTGACGGCCACCCTGATGCTGGGCAGTTTCCTGGCCTCCGCCGCCGAGGGCGGCACCACGCTGCTGCAGGCCGGCAACGACCTCGGTGACCGCGCCTCGCTGCAGCGGGGTGCGCAGCTGTACATGAACTACTGCTCCGGCTGCCATGCGCTGAAGTACCTGCGCTACTCGCGGATGGCGCAGGACCTGGGCCTGACCGAAGAAGAGGTGATGAACAACCTCAACTTCACCGGCTCGGCGATCGGCGACCCGATCCCGGTGGCGATGCCCAAGGAAAACGCGGAGAAGTGGTTCGGCAAGATGCCGCCCGATCTCAGCCTGATCTCGCGCGTGCGGGGCAGTGACTGGGTTTACACCTATCTCAAGTCGTTCTATCTGGACAGCAGCCGCCCGCTGGGCTGGAACAACGCGCTGTTCGCCAACGCCTCCATGCCCAACCCGCTGTGGGAGATGCAGGGGCTGCAGCATGCGGTGCACGGCAAGGCGGAAGCGCCCGGCATGGACCCGCCGGTGACCGGCCTGAAGATTGAAACGCCGGGATCGGTCGATGCCGGGCAGTACGACCAGGCCGTGCGGGACATCACCAACTTCCTCGAATACGCCGGCGAACCGGCCGCACTCAAGCGCCAGCAGCTGGGCGTGTGGGTGATCCTGTTCCTGGCCCTGCTGACCTTCCTGCTGTATCTGCTGAAGAAGGAATACTGGAAGGACGTTCACTGATTCTGGCGCCGGCCATCGCGTGGGCCTATTGGCTTTTGTGATGGTCGGTTGCACACTCGGGGAGGAGTCGACCGCTGGCACGGTGCCGGCGGCGCCGATGCGGCAGGCGGTCTCCTGTCGTGGGAGAGCCTTTGATGGCGGCGAGCGTACGCATGCGCAATACACTGACGCTGTTTTCCTCGAACGACGACGTACTGTGCCACCGTGTACGCCTGGTCCTGGCGGCCAAGGGCGTCACCTTCGACTTCGTTCCGGTCGATCCGCAGAACCCGCCTGAAGACCTGATCGACCTCAATCCGTACCACTCGGTGCCGACCCTGGTCGAACGCGAGCTGGTGCTGTACGCCGCATCGGTGGTCAGCGAATACCTGGATGAGCGCTACCCGCATCCGCCACTGATGCCGGTCGACCCGCTGTCGCGTGCGCGCATCCGCCTGGCCATGCTGCGCATCGAGCACGACTGGGTGCCGCAGGTGCAGGCCATCCAGCTGGGCAACAAGACCCAGGCCGAGGCCGGGCGCAAGCGCCTGAAGGAACTGCTGACCGCCTCGCTGCCGCTGTTCAAGGCCAGCAAATTCTTCCTCAATCCGGAAATGAGCCTGGCCGACTGCGCGATGGCGCCGATCATCTGGCGCCTGCAGTCGCTGGATGTGCCGCTGCCGAAGGATGGCAAGGCGATCGAGGACTACGGCAACCGCATCTTCCGCCATCCCGGATTTGTCCGCAGCCTGACCGAGCAGGAAAAGAAACTGCGCGATCTGCCGGTCTGATCCGTCCCCGCGTTACCCGTCTGCAGGCCGACCGGCGTGCAGACGATCCGCCCCGGCGGGGCGCCGGGCGCGTACACTTCACGCATGACCGAAGACTTCTTCCACATGACCAGCCACCGCCCGTACCTGCTGCGGGCGCTGGTGGAATGGATCAACGACAACCAGCTGACCCCGCACATCCTGGTCGACGCCGGCGTCCCCGGCGTGCAGGTCCCGCCTTCGGCGGTCAAGGATGGCCGGGTCGTGCTCAACATCGCCGAACGTGCTGTCGTGCGGCTGATGATCGACAACGAAATGGTGAGCTTCTCGGCCCGCTTCTCCGGAACCAGCTACCCGGTGCAGGTGCCGATCAGCGCCGTGCTGGCGGTCTACGCCCGCGAGACCGGGCAGGGCATGGCATTGCCGGATGACATTCCGGGCAACGAAACCGCACCGACCAGCGATGAGCTGCTGCACGAGGAAGGCACGCCGCCGGACGACACGCCGCCGGCCAGTCCGCCACCGAAGGGCCGCCCGAACCTGCGCGTGGTCAAGTAACCATTCTGACGCCGCCCGATGGGCGGCGTTTTTCTTTGCCCGTTTGGCGGTGGGTGCCGACCGTTGGCCGGCACATCTTCAAACCCTAGGCATCCTCGGCATCCTCCGCATCCGGCCGGATCTGGCTGATCCGCGCGGCACCGGGGCCGGTGAACGAAATCAGCTGGTCGCCACGCAGCACCATGCGGCCCACGTGGCGATCGATGCCATCGTAGGAATACTCGAACTTGAAGGTGCGCTCGAAACCGAGCCGGCCATCCTCGCCACGCGACAGTCGCAGGCCGGTGGCGTGCACCGCCTGGTCCAGCCACTGCACGTCGGCGGCGCGGCAGGCATTGCGTCCCAGCTCGACCGCGCGCTCGGCGGCCGAGCGTGCGGCGTTCCAGAAGAAGTAGATGATTCCGCCGGCAATCAGCAACAGCAGCAGGGTAGGCATGGCGTCAGCCGTCAGAGGTCGATCCGGCAAAGATGGCGGCGAACGCGCGCTGGATCAAGCACGGGTATCACCGGCTCGGCGGTGGCTGGCCCGTCATCGGTGCTGCGGGCGCGTTGGCCGGTACGGCCTGCATCGGCGCTGCGGAGGGTGACGGCATCACCAATGGCGCGGTCGCGGTCAACTGCAGCAGGGCCGCCCAGTCCTGGCGGTTGAAGCTGCATTCGTCCTCGCGGCCCGGCGTGCAGCTGGGGTCGATGCCGGTGCTGTTGCGTTCGCGTGCCGGGGGCAGCTTGATCAATCCGGTACGGTCCAGCGGCAGCAGGCGCATTGCCACGGTGTTCATCACGTTGCCACCGACCAGGTACAGGGTCTGGTCGCCCCCCAGGTTGGCAGCCACCACCACTTCGCAATGCGATTTCCAGTGGCCCACCGAACCGTTGCCCAGCGCCTGCACCAGCCCGCTGTAGCTGAGCGTCGTGCTGCGGTCGCGCAGGAAGCACAACAGATCGCCCGGTGCGGGCTTGGCCGTGGCCGGGTCGACCAGCCGGTACGGCACGCCCGAGGGGCCGCCCTGGTACGCGGCACGGATGTAGTCGATGTGGCGCGGCGACGTGTTGAAGCCGGGAACGCCGGCCTGCACCATCACCCAGGAAATGAAAGCGGCCGACCACGGATTGTCGATCAGGAAGGCGCGGCAGTCGCTGTCGGTGTAGCGCGTACCCAGCGGTGCCACGCAGCTGCTGGCACCGGCGATGCTGCCCATCGCGTTGAGCGTGCCGCTGTTGCGCCAGTAGCCGGCCACGCGCTGCCAGGCAATCAGCCCGTTGTCGGCCAGGTGTTCGTTCTCGGCCTCGGTGACACTCAGACTCGCCGCGCGGCCATCGCGATCGATGAAGGGCCGGAACCAGAGCCGGTGTTCATTGCAGGCGGTATTGCGGATGGCCACCGCCAATGGGCTCAGGCCGAAGCGGGGAGGGACATCGCAGGCTTCAGCGGCTGCGGCGGACAAGGGGGCTGCCGCGAGCAGCAGACAGGCAGGCAAGAGCATCCGGCGCATGCGCGGCTCCTGTGGGGGATGCCCGCAGCGTCGCAGAGGCTGGCGTAGCCGAGCCGTGAAGGCGCCCGGGTCGTGTAGAGGCGAGCCTACGCTCGGCTCCACAAGGTCGCGTAGGCCTCAAGCCGGCGGCGGGCCCAGCTTCAACGACAGATCGATGGCCTGCACATGCTTGGTCAGCCCGCCGATGGAGATGCAATCGACGCCATCCTCGGCGATCGAACGCAGGCCGCCCAGGCCGACGCTGCCGGAGACTTCCAGCGGAATGCGCCCGGCCGTGATGCGCACCGCCTCGCGGCGCAGGTCGGGACTGAAGTCATCCAGCAGGATGCGTTCGCAACCGGCTTCGAGCGCCTGGCGCAGCTGTGCCAGGTCTTCGACCTCGACCACCAGTGGCAGCGCAGGCCACTGCCGGCGTGCGGCGGCCACCGCCGCGGCCAGCGAACCGGCGGCACGGATGTGGTTCTCCTTCAGCATCACCGTGTCGTACAGGCCGAAGCGGTGGTTCTCGCCGCCGCCGCAGCGCACCGCGTACTTCTGCGCCAGGCGCAGGCCGGGCAGGGTCTTGCGGGTGTCGAGGATGCGGGTACCGGTACCGGCCACCGCGGCCACGTAGCGGGCAGTGGTGGTCGCGGTGCCGGACAGCGTCTGCAGGAAGTTCAGCGACGTGCGCTCGGCACTGACCAGGCTGCGGCTGCGCCCGTGCAGCAGGGCCAGCACGGTGCCGGCGGTGACGGCATCGCCTTCGGCGATGTGCCATTCAATGCGCACGTCAGGGTCGAGCGCGCGATGGGTGGCGTCGAACCAGGGGCGCCCGGCGATCACCGCATCCTGCTTGCACAGCAGGTAGGCGCTGTCGGCCTGGTCGGGGAGCAGGGCGGCGGTGACGTCACCGCTGCCCAGGTCCTCGGCCAGCGCGCGCGCGACATCGGCGGCGACAACGGCCGCATCCGGCGTCGGCAGCGTGCTCATGCGGTCGGGAAGTCGGCGATCTGGGCGGTCGGAATGGCTTCCTCGGCCAGCAGCACCGGGATGCCGTCGTCGACGCGGAACACCTGCTTGCGGTCACGGGTGACCAGCGCCTCGCGCAGCGGCTGCGCCAGCGGGTTGCCATCGGCCTTGGTCAACGTACCGGCGGAAATGGCCTTGTTGAGGGCTTCCAGGCCCTTGCCATCCAGCAGGGACAGGGGCTGGCGGGTGTCCGGGGACACCAGCAGGTCGAGCAGCTTGCGATCCATGGTTCTTCGTCTTGCGTGGAAGACGGCTAGAATACGTCTTTAAGGCAGGTGACGGCCAATGACCCCCAACCCGATCGCGCCGCTTGTCGGCATCGTCATGGGTTCCCGTTCCGACTGGGAAACCATGCAGCACGCCGCCCAGAAGCTTGAAGCCCTGGGTGTTCCGTTCGAAGTGAAGGTGGTGTCCGCGCATCGGACGCCGGATGTGTTGTTCAGTTACGCCGAGCAGGCGGGCCCGCGTGGCCTGCGCGCGATCATCGCCGGTGCCGGCGGGGCCGCGCACCTGCCAGGCATGATCGCGGCCAAGACCGCCGTGCCGGTGCTGGGTGTGCCGGTGCAGTCCAAGGCCCTCAACGGCATGGATTCCCTGCTGTCGATCGTGCAGATGCCGGCCGGCATCCCGGTCGCCACCTTCGCCATCGGCAACGCCGGCGCCTCCAACGCCGCGCTGTTCGCGGCGGCGATGCTGGCCAGCGACCAGCCGGCGATCGGCCAGGCGCTCGATGCCTTCCGTGCACGCCAGACCGAAGACGTGATGGCCCACGACGATCCGCGCCAATGAGCCTGACCGTCGGCATCCTGGGCGGCGGCCAGCTCGCCCGCATGATGGTCCTGGCCGGTGCGCCGCTGGGGCTTCGCTTCGAACTGTACGACCCGGCCGCCGACGCCTGCAGCGGCCCGCTGGCGCCGCTCACCGTGGGCGCCTTCGATGACCGCCAGGCCCTGGCGGACTTCGCCGCCAAGGTCGATGTGGTCACCTTCGATTTCGAGAACGTACCTGCCGACAGTGCACAGTTCCTGGCCGACCGCGTGCCGGTCTATCCGCCGCCGGCCGCGCTGGCGGTGGCCCAGGACCGGTTGAGCGAGAAGACCCTGTTCCAGCAGCTGGGTATTCCGCTGCCGGCCTTCGCCGACATCCGTAACCGCGACGAGCTGGCGGCGAAGGCGGCTGAGTTCGGCCTGCC
Organism: Stenotrophomonas maltophilia group sp. msm4; assembly: GCF_032025605.1. Taxonomy (NCBI): domain Bacteria; kingdom Pseudomonadati; phylum Pseudomonadota; class Gammaproteobacteria; order Lysobacterales; family Lysobacteraceae; genus Stenotrophomonas; species Stenotrophomonas maltophilia group sp. msm4. Next base: position 469,131 of record NZ_JAVSKK010000001.1, read on the forward strand.
GTGCATCCTCAAGACCCGCCGCCTCGGCTACGACGGCAAGGGTCAGTTCCGCCTGCGCAGCGAAGCCGACATCGACGCCGCATGGGATGCGCTCGGTGCCCAGGTGGAGCGCACCGGACTGATCCTGGAGGGCTTCGTGGCCTTCCAACGCGAGGTCAGCGTGGTGGCCGTGCGTGGCCGCGATGGCAGCTTCGAAGCCTGGCCGGTCACCGGCAACTGGCATGTCGACGGCGTGCTGTCGGCCAGCGTGGCACCAGCGGTGCTGTCCGACGCCGAGCGGCAGGCAGCGATCGGCTATGCCCGCCGCGTCGCCGAGCACCTGCAGTATGTGGGCGTGTTCGCACTGGAGCTGTTCTGTCGCGACGGCGAACTGCTGGCCAACGAGATGGCACCGCGCGTGCACAACTCCGGGCACTGGACCATCGAAGGCAGCGAGACCTCGCAGTTCGAGAATCACCTGCGTGCCGTGCTGGGCCTGCCACTGGGCAGCACCCGCATGCTCGGCCATGCCTGCATGCTGAACTGGCTGGGCGCGATGCCCGATCCGGCGCCGGTGCTGGGTCAGTCCAGTGGCCATTGGCACGATTACGGCAAGGAGCCGCGCGAAGGTCGCAAGGTCGGCCACGCCACGTTGCGCGACGATGATGCCGCTGCATTGGCCGATGCGCTGGACCAGGTCGGCCTGGAGCTGGACCGCCAGGCCCAGGTGGCGCCGGCAGTGCACGCGCTGCGCAACCGCTGAGCCCGGGCGTGCCGGCCCCCCCCCCCCCCCCCCCCAACCCTGTATGCCTGCAACGGTGTGGCGCGCCGGTGCAGGCATCGGCGCACCATTGCCGGTGGTAGCGTGGAGCTCCTTTCACAGGAGTCACGACCATGCTTGACTGGAATGCCTACCGCAAGGAACTGACGGGCCGCATCGGCGAGATCGGCAAGCTCTCGCCGGACACGGTCAAGGGCTACGCCACCCTGGCCAATGCCGGTGCCCAGACCAACCACCTGGATGCCAAGACCCGTGAGCTGATCGCATTGGCGGTGGCGGTGACCACCCGCTGCGACGGCTGCATCACCGTGCACGTGGACGCTGCGCTGAAGCAGGGCGCCAGTCGCGAGGAAATCGCCGAAGCACTGGGCGTGGCGGTGTCGCTCAATGCCGGCGCGGCGCTGGTGTACTCGGCGCGGGTGATGGACGCGGTGGCTGCGCACGAGAACGCGTGAAGCTTCATCTGTAGGGCCGAGCCCATGCTCGGCTGCTGTCCGGCCAGCCGAGCATGGGCTCGGCCCTACAGGCGGTCAGCGCAGCTGGCTTTCGGCGAATTCCCAGTTGACCATCTGCCAGAAGGCATCCAGGTAACGCGCGCGATCATTCTGGTAATCGGTGTAGTAGGCGTGCTCCCAGACATCGCAGCACAGCAGCGGGGTGCTTTCGCCGGTCAGTGGCGTGCCGGCGTTGCGGGTGGCCTGGATGCCGAGCTGGCCACCGGGGTGCTGCACCAGCCACACCCAGCCCGAGCCGAACAGGCCCAGCGCGGTGCGGTTGAATTCCTCACGCAGGCGCTGCGCATCACCGAACTGGCGCTTGACCAGCTCGCCCAGCCGGCCCTGCGGCTCGCCGCCGCCGCGCGGGCGCAGGCACTGCCAATAGAAGCCGTGGTTCCAGGCCTGGGCGGCCGCATCGAACAGCGTGCCCTGGGCATGGCGCACGATCTCTTCCAGTGACGCCTCCTCCCACTCGGTGCCGAGAGTGCCGGCGTTGACCGCGTCAACGTAGGCGCGGTGGTGGCGGCCGTGATGCAACTCAACGGTCTGCGCGGACAGGTGGGGCTGCAGGGAGCCGGGGAGGTAGGGCAGGGCAGGCAATTCGACGGGCATGGACAGGTTCGTGGCCAGGGGGACGGCGGTAGCCTGTTCCATCCGCTTACAATGGCGGCTACCGTGGGCAGTCTAGCCGACCATCACGGTCGGTTTGTCCGGCGAAGCAAGGAGTGTGGTTGTGGCGGTAATGCAGCAAATCCAGGCCGAGGTCGATCGTTACCCGCTCGTGCTGTTCATGAAGGGCACCCCGCAATACCCGATGTGCGGCTTTTCCAGTCGCGCCGTGCAGGCGTTGATGGCAGCCGGCGCCGTCACCCTGCGCACTGTCAACGTGCTCGAAGAGCCGGAGATCCGCGCCAACCTGCCGCGCTTTTCCAATCTGCCGACCTTCCCGCAGCTGTTCATCAACGGTGAGTTGATCGGCGGCTGCGACATCGTCATGGAACTGTTTGAATCCGGCGAGCTCAAGCGCATCGTCGAAGAGGCGACCCAGGGATGAGTGCCTGGCCGTCGACGTCACCGACTGACGGGGCGATCGATGGCCGCCCGTTGCAGGATCGCGTCGTACTGGTCGCCGGCGCCGGGGGAGGGCTGGGCAGTGCCGCGGCGGTCGCCGCAGCCGCAGCCGGTGCCACCGTGGTCCTGCTGGGACGCAAGCCGCGCCGGCTGGACCGGGTCTATGCCCAGGTCCAGGCGGTCGGTCCGGAACCGCTTCTGTACCCGCTGGACCTGGAAGGCGCCAGTCCCGATGACTATGCCGAACTGGCCCAGGCCCTGCAGCGCGAGCTGGGGCGGCTGGATGGACTGCTGGTCTGCGCCGCGCATTTCCCCGGGCTGACTCCGTTTGAACTGGCTGACCCGGCCAGTTTCGCCCGTGCGGTCCATGTCACCCTGACCGCGCCGGCCTGGCTGGCCCAGGCCTGCCTGCCGCTGCTGCGGCAACGCGAGGATGCCGCTCTGGTGTTCGCGGTCGATGCTCCCGAACGGGTCGGACAGGCCTACTGGGGGGGGTATGGCGTGGCCCAGCACGGCCTGCGTGGCCTGATCGCCAGCCTGCACGATGAACTGCGCCGCAGTCCCATCCGGGTCAGCGGCCTGTACCCCGGCCCCCTGCGCACGGCGCTTCGGGCCCGCGCCTATTCCGTGGACCAGGACCCGGCTGCGCAAGGCCCGGAAGCCGCGGCGGCCGCCGCGGTGACCCTGCTGTCCGCCGCTGGGAGCACCTGGCGCGGGCAGATTCTCGATGCCAGTGAGACGCCCCGGGAAAGGTGAGCCCTGTGGAAAGACGGAGTGAAGAACCCGTCACGATTGCGTTGCGAACCGGTGCCGTTTGTCGCACAACCGTCACATTGATGGCGTAGCGTGTTAATCTAGTGTTAACCGTTAGGGCTGCCTTCAGCCGAGCGGTAGGGAACCCCAGATAACTCTCCGATCAGCCACCCGCAGGGCTGCTTGGATGCGCTTTTTTTCCGCCATCGCCAACTCGCATCGAGGCTACCGAAAAATGACCCACCCACTCCGGATGTCCAAGCTTACCCTTGGTCTCGTGGCTGCACTTGCTGCCGCTCCCGCCTTCGCCCAGAGCAGCACCTCCGCCGGTGTCGGCGGCCAGGTGATGTCCGCTGCAGGCCAGCCTGTCGCCGGCGCTGAAGTCACCATCACGCACACCGAGTCGGGCACTGTTTCGCGTGCCACCACCGATGCGTCGGGCCGATACAACGCGCGCGGCCTGCGCGTGGGTGGTCCGTACACCATCACCATCACCAAGTCCGGTGAAGGCACCAAGACCGAGGAAGGTGTCTACCTGAACCTGAACCAGGTCAACACCGTCAACGCCAACCTGGGCGGTGACCTGGCTGCAACCAACCTGGACGCGGTGAACGTTGTTGCCACCGCCGGCGGCCTGGACCTGTTCAGTGCCAACAAGATGGGCACCGGCACCAACGTGACCCGCGAAACGATGGATGCGCTGCCGTCGGCCAGCCGCAACATCCAGGACTACGTGCGTCTCGACCCGCGCATCTCGCAGGTCAGCAAGGCGGACGGCGCGATCTCGGCCGGCGGCCAGAATACCCGTTACAACGCCATCCGCATCGACGGCATCAGCGCCTCCGATCCGTTCGGCCTGGGTTCCAACAACCTGCCGACCGAGCGTCAGCCGGTGTCGATGGACGCCATCCAGGAAATCAACATCGACCTGGCCAACTACGACACCACCATCGCCGGTGGCACCGGCGCGGTGATCAACGCCGTGACCAAGTCGGGTACCAATGAATTCCACGGCACCGTGTACGGTTCGTACCGCGACAAGGACATGGTCCGCTCGCGCCTGGAAGGTGACAAGCAGGACTTCAACGGCTTCGAGGACGAGAAGACCTACGGCATGACCTTCGGCGGTCCGATCGTCAAGGACAAGCTGTTCTTCTTCACCAACTATGAAAAGTACGAGCGCTCGGCTGCCGGCGTCGCCCTGAGCGACACGCCGATCGGCCGTGGCACCATCACCCAGCAGCAGATCACCGACGTCCAGAACTTCCTGGGCAAGCTGGGCTACGACCCGGGCAGCCTGGCGGCGCCGAACAGCAAGACCGAGATCGAAGAGTATGCGGTCAAGCTGGACTGGAACATCAACGAGAACCACCGTGCGGCCCTGCGCTACAACAAGATGGAGCAGAACGTCGTTCGCTTCCCGCAGGTCAGCAGCAGCGCCATCTCGCTGAGCAACTTCTGGTACCAGCAGCCGACCCAGTACGAAACCTGGATGGGCGAACTGTTCAGTGACTGGTCCGAGAACTTCTCGACCGAGTTCAAGGTCTCGCACAAGGATTACTCGGCCAACCGCGTCCCGCTGGTGGACATGCCGCAGATCCGCATCAAGTCGGGCAACGATTCGCTGTACGTCGGTACCGAACAGAACACCCACGTCAACATCGTCGAGTCGAAGGAACTGAGCGCCTTTGGTGCCGGTACCTGGTACATCGGTGACCACACCGTCAAGTTCGGCTTCGATTACTCGAAGAATGACCTGATGAACTTCTACGGCCGCAACCTCAACGGCGTGTACGAATTCAACAGCGTCAACGATTTCCTGGCGGGCAAGGCTTCGCGCTACCAGCTGCGTGCTCCGCGCGCCGATGGCAGCCGCAGCGACATCCCGGCCGACTTCACCCTGAAGAACACCGGCGTGTTCGTGCAGGACACCTGGGCGATCAACTACAACCTGAACCTGATGTTCGGCGTGCGCATCGACATGCCTGACTTCAGCACCCAGCGCCTGTACAACCCGCGCATCGAGCAGCTGTACGGCTTCAACAACACCAAGCTGGTCGACAAGAACCTGGTGCAGCCGCGCGTCGGCTTCAACTACACCTTCGACAGCGATCGCCCGACCCAGCTGCGCGGTGGCGTGGGCCTGTTCGGCGGCGCCGCCCCGAACGTGTGGCTGGCAGGTGCCTACCAGAACACCGGCCTGAACTACATCGAGTACGACGAGCGCAGCATCCCGGCCGGTGCCTTCACTCCGGACGGCAACAACCCGTACATCCCGGCCGGTGGCCCGGCTTCGGCCCGTCAGAACGTCGACATCATCGCGCCGGGCACCCGCCTGCCGTCGGTGTGGAAGGCCAACCTGGCGTTCGACCATGAGCTGCCGTGGTACGGCATCGTCGCGTCGGCCGAAGTGCTGTTCACCAAGGTCAAGGACGGCATCTACTTCGACCGTCTGGACGTGTCGGCGCCGACCGCCTTCGGTCAGGATGGCCGCGCGATCTACTGGAACGCCGCTGGCCGCAACCAGGCCAATACCCGTATCGACAAGGGTGTCGACTACGGCATGTCGACCGGTACCAAGGGTGCGGTTGACCGCGCCAACCGTCCGTCCGACATCGGCGACGTTCTGGTCCTGCGCAACACCGACAAGGGCCGCGGCACCCAGGCCACCTTCTCGCTGGCCAAGCCGTTGACCGAGAACTGGGGCTGGTCGCTGGGTTACACCTACACCAAGTCCACCGAAGTCAGCCCGCTGTCCAGCTCGCAGAACACCTCGAACTGGAACAACACGCTGATCTTCAATGCCAACGAGAACGTGGCCTACAACTCGCGTTATGCGATGAAGGACCGCGTCACCGGCACCCTGGAGTGGAAGCACAACTTCTTCGGTGACAACGCCACCCGCGTCGGCCTGTTCTACGAAGGCCGTTCGGGCCGTCCGTACAGCTACATCTTCTACAACGATGCCAACGGCGACGGTGCTGCCACCAACGACCTGTTCTACGTGCCGAAGGGTCCGGGCGACGTGCTGTTCACCGGCGGTGCCGCGATGGAGAAGCAGTTCTTCGACTGGCTGGCGCAGAACCCGGAACTCGATGCCTACCGTGGCAGCGTGGTCCCGGCCAACCGCCACCGCGCCTCGTGGGTCAACAGCTTCGACGTCCGCGTCAGCCAGGAATTCCCGGGCTTCATGAAGGGGCACAAGGGTGAAGTCGCCCTGGACATCATGAATGTCGGCAACCTGCTGAACAAGAAGTGGGGCCTGATCGACGACTACGGCTTCTACTCGACCCGTCGCGTTGCCAACTACGCAGGTATCGATCCGGCCACCGGCAAGTACGTGTACTCCTTCACTGGTTCGACCGACAACCCGTCGGTGCAGGAAAACAACAACGACAAGGGCAACACCGCCGTGTCGCGTTGGTCGATGCAGCTGACCCTGAAGTACAAGTTCTGATCCATCAGCGCTTGAAGCGGTAAGTGGAAACGGCCGGGGAAACCCGGCCGTTTCCCGTTCAGGCGAAAGTCCTTGCAGGGCGTGGGGCAACGGCGTAGCATCCGGAAATGTGCGCGGTGCCAACGCCGCCGATGCGGTCCCGGAATGGCGGACGCGGGTGGCACACATCCAACGGTCGGGTTTCCCGGCCGTTTTGCTTTTTAAGGGGGCGGCAGTACAGTCGGAAACCTTGAAGGAAGCGAAAAAATTGGATATGACCACGAACGAAAAATCGGCCCGTGCACTGCCGGTGCAGGATGCCCGGATCTACCCGCGCGGTGGGCTGGATGTGCTGTCGCGGGCCGAGGTGGCACGCCTGCGCGATGCCTCCGCCGGCGGCATGCATGAGCTGCTGCGCCGCTGCGCGCTGGCCGTGCTGACCAGCGGCAGCGCCTCGGACGATCCGCGCGCCGCGCGCGATCTCTACCCTGATTTCGACATCCAGGTGGCGCAGCAGGATCGTGGCGTGCGCATCGATCTGGTCAACGCACCGGCGATGGCCTTCGTCGACGGCGAGATCATCCGCGGTGTCGCCGAACTGCTGTTCGCCGTCGTGCGCGACCTGGCCTACATGGCCATCGAAATGGGCCCGGCCTACGCGGCCGAGCTGGAGTCATCCGAGGGCATCACCAACGCGGTGTTCGGCCTGCTGCGCAACGCGCGCATCCTCAATCCGGGGGATCCGAACCTGGTGGTGTGCTGGGGCGGACACTCGATCTCGCGCGACGAATACCTGTACACCAAGCAGGTGGGCTATGAACTGGGCCTGCGCGGCCTGGACATCTGCACCGGCTGTGGCCCGGGTGCGATGAAGGGCCCGATGAAGGGTGCCACCATCGCCCACGCCAAGCAGCGCCGTACCGTGACGCGTTACATCGGCCTGACCGAGCCGGGCATCATCGCCGCCGAGTCGCCGAACCCGATCGTCAACCACCTGGTGATCATGCCGGACATCGAGAAGCGCCTTGAGGCCTTCGTCCGCATCGGCCACGGCATCATCGTGTTCGCCGGTGGCGTCGGTACCGCCGAAGAGATCCTGTACCTGCTCGGCATCCTGCTGCGCGAGGAGAACAAGGACCTGCCGTTCCCGCTGATCCTGACCGGCCCGACGGTAGCGGCACCGTACTTCGAGCAGATTGATCGCTTCATCCGCCTGACCCTGGGCGATGCGGCTGCCGAGCGCTACGAGATCATCATCGGCGACCCGGTGGCGGTTGCGAAGAAGATGGCCACCGGCATCAAGCGCGTGCGCGAGCACCGCCTGGCGCAGAAGGACTCGTTCTTCTTCAACTGGTCGATCGAGATTCCGTGGGAGTACCAGCAGCCGTTCGTACCCACCCACGAAGCGATGGCGGCGCTGGACCTGCACCACGGGCGTGCCCCGCACGCGCTGGCGGCCGACCTGCGCCGCGCGTTCTCGGGCATCGTCGCCGGCAACGTGAAGGAAGACGGCATGCGCCGCATCGAGCAGTTCGGGCCGTTCCAGATCCACGGTGACCCGGACATGATGCAGGCGCTGGATGCGCTGCTTCGCGCCTTCGTCGAGCAGCGCCGGATGAAGATCTCCGGCGAGTACCAGCCCTGCTACCAGGTGCTGGCCTGAACCCGGGCCGGCGTGATGGGGATCGCGCCGGCAATGGCAGGGGAGGACGGGTCGTCAAGCCTTTGACGCCCGTCGCCCCGGATTGACCGTTCGTCCTGCCGCCGCTTGCCGGTGGCGGGGCGATGGCCCATCGTGGCCACCAACACGCTGGGGAGCGTCCAATGTCTTTGCGCCGGCAAAACGGCTTCACGCTGGTTGAACTGATGATCACCATCGCCGTGGTGGCGATCCTGGCTGCGATCGCCTTTCCAAGTTTCCAGAGCACGATCCGTTCGAGCCGGGTGAGCTCGACCAACAACGAGGTCCTGGGCCTGCTCAGTCTTGCCCGCAGCGAGGCGATCCGCAGCAACCGCGGTGGCGGCGTCTGTGGAAGCAGCGACGGTGCCAGCTGTGATGGTGGCTGGTCGGGCGGCATGCTGGCCTTTGCCGATGCCAATGGCGACGGTGCGCTGTCGGCAGGTGAAACCGTCCTGCGCTTCGTCAGTGGCAATCCCAAGCTGAAGATCACTGGGCCGGCCACGGAGATCGCCTTTGACGGGCGCGGCCGTCGCCGCGCCAGCGCCGAGCAGGATGTACGGCTGGAGCCGGACGTCTGCAGCAAGGGCGCACTGCACAAGCGCACACTGACGGTGAACGCCTCCGGGCAGATCCGCAGCACTAAGGAAGCCTGTCCATGACCACCCGTACCTTCCGTGCGCGCCAGGCCGGGGGCTTCACCCTGCTTGAAGTACTGATCGCCATCATCGTGTTGGCGTTCGGCCTGCTGGGTTTTGCTCTCTTGCAGACCATGAACGTCCGATTCGTGCAGAGCGCCAATTATCGAACCCAGGCCACCAACCTTGCGTACGACCTGACCGAGCAGATGCGCAGCAACCGCTTCCAGGCGGCCTGGTACACCGGCGCGTCGTTCGCGGCAGGCAGCAAGACCGCCGCCACCGCGTGCACCAGCGATACCGGCGACGTCTCCATTGAAAAGAAGATCGCGCGCTGGCAATGCCAGGTGGTGAAGGCGCTGGGCGACGATGCAGGCGCCGATGTCACCTTCAATGGCGGCGTGGTCAATGTGGCGATCACCTGGGGCGACCAGCGCTGGGATCCGGATGACCCGGACAAGGCCACCACCTTTGCATTGGCTACGGAGCTGTGAGCATGCGCCTGAACCGACGTGCCACCATGGCCGGCCTGTCGCTGGTGGAACTGATGATCGCCCTGGTAATCAGCCTGGTGCTGATGCTGGGGGTGGTGCAGGTCTTCATGGCCTCGCAGGCTGCCTCGCGCCTGTCCGAGGGGGCCTCGCGCGTGCAGGAGAACGCCCGTTTCGCGCTGGATTTCCTTGAGCGAGACATCCGCATGGCCGGGCACATGGGCTGCGTGAACGACCAGGCCCACGTGGTGAAGAACCAAGGCGATCCGGTATCGCATCTGGGTGCATCCTCGGGCGATGGCAGCCCGCTTGATTTCAGCGTTTCCATCCAGGGCTTCGATGCACCGGGAACCGCGCCGGGCGGGAGGCTCGCACTCGGGGCGACATGGTCCGCACCGTCAGCGTTGCCGGCAGCGATCACCCGGCTCAGCCCTGCGCCGGCAGGCGGAAGCGATGTGCTGGTACTGCGCTACCTGGCCCCTGAGGGGGTGCCGGTGACCGGCATTTCGTCCAGCGGCGGCAATGCGCTACTGGACATGGACAGCACCCGGGTGGCCAGGCTCACCTCGGGGGGCGTGGCGGCACCGACCTTGTTCGGCATCGCCGACTGTGCCCATGCGGACATCTTCGCCGGTACGTTGAGTGCGGCACGTGTGACCGCGCCCTCGCTGGACCTGTCGCGCTATGCCGCGCAGCCGACCGGGCAGACGATGCTCTATCGCGCCGAGTCGATGGTCTATTACGTCGGCATCAATCCGGAGACCGGTCAGCCGGGCCTGCGTCGTGCGCGCGCCAACAGTGCTGGCGCCTATGCGGTCAATGAAGAACTTGTGGAAGGCATCGAAAGTCTGCAGCTGCTGTATGGCCTGGACAGTACCGCCAACATCAGCCTGGGCACGCCGCCGGCCGGCAACATCACCCGCCTGGCCGCCGCGACTGGCGTCAGCAGCAACGCTAACGCTGCCGGTGCCGCGCAGTGGCTGCGGGTGGGGCAGGTGCAGGTGGGGCTGCTGGCACGCAGCCCGACGCCGTCGTCTTCGAGCACGCCGGCCAACCCGCTGTCGGTACTCGGCGTTGGCTTTGCCAGCAGTGACAAGCCTGACGGCCGCTACCGCTCCAGCTATGAAGTCTCGATTGCACTGCGCAATCGCCTGTTCGGGAACTGATCATGACGACCTTCTCACGTTCGTTCAGGCCCGCCTCCGCTCGCACCCAGCGCGGCGCCGTGCTCTATGTCGCGTTGATCATGCTCATCCTGCTGGCGCTGCTCGGCATTGCGGGCATGCAGGTGGCCGGCATGCAGGAGAAGATGGCAGCGAACTACCGCGCCGCCAACCGGGCCTTCCAGAACTCGGAGGGCGTGGTGCGTGCGGCCGAACGCTCGGTGGAGAAAATCGCCAACCGTCAGGATGTGGGGAACGACAGCCTGGTGCAGTCCAGCACTCTGTCGCGGGTCTGCGATGACGGCTTCGATCCGGCCATCTGGGCCGAAAGCCGCCGCAACCAGACGCGTCCTGCGGTCAATGTCCGCCAGATTGACAGCTGTGTGATGGGCGAATCGTCGCTCGACATGGGCCGTCCGCTGGAAGACGTCACGCCGATCTACCAGATCACCGGCTTCGCGACCGACGATGCCGATGCGAGCTCGTCGTCGGTGGTCATCGATACCGTATTCAAACTCTGAGGACGCAGGCCATGGCTTCGCGCAAATTCCGTTTCATGGCCGCAGGCGGCGCCGCACTGGCGCTCGGGGGCGGCTATGTCATCTACAGCCTGATGGCGGCCCAGGCCCAGGGCACGCTGGCGCAGGCGCCGCTGAACATCCAGGTGCAGACGCCGCCGGCCTTCCTGATGGCGCTGGATGATTCCGGCTCGATGCTGTGGGAAACATTGAACAACACGCGCGATGGCGTGTACCGCTGGGATGGCAGTGGCTTCTACAACCAGGGTGCCGTCAACGGCTACGATGGGTCTGGGCAGCGCTACCTGTACGTCTTCCCCAGCTATGGACGCGACGACCAGGCGGCCATCCCGCCGCTCGACAGCTTCGGTTTCGCCCGATCACCGGACGTCAACCCGTCCTACTACGACCCGCGTGAGATCTATCCTGGCTGGAAGACCGGCTTGTCCGATACAGCCCTTGCCAACTATCTGGACATCAGGGCGTCCAGCGCGCCGCTGGACCCGCGTCCGGGCAATGCACCGAACAAGATCGCTGGCGCGCTGGACCTGACTGTGGACTCGCTGCTGACCAGCATGGACACCGGCGGGCGGACCGGCGCGAACTGGCGCTTCCGCTTCCGTTCCGGCATGACGCTGCCGGTCGGAACCCGTATTGAGCGTGGGCGATGCAACCTGAGCGGGGGGGCTGTCCGGCAGGAAGGCTCGTTCGACAACGTGACGCGCCAGACTACCATCAGCAGCTCAAGCTGCGATGCTGCCGTCGGCTTCTATCCGGCTACGTTCTTCCTGGCAGATCCGTCTACGCTGCCGGCGGAATATGGGTACACCGCGGCTCCTGTTGCCGTTGCAAATCCTCCGGGCGGCCGGCCGGGTACGTTGTACAAGTACGAAATCAAGCTTGCGAACTTCGGCAACAATCAAGCGAAGTACAACGCTGCCATGCAGAGCTTCGCCAACTGGTTCAGCCTGTACCGGACGCGACGCGAAGCGCTGATCGGTGCGGCTACGAATGCGCTGTACGACACGACTAATCTGCGCGTGGGCTGGTTCCGTATCAATGGCCCCCGCGCGGTGACCATGTTCAACATGACCAACGAGCCGGAGAAGCAGCAGCTGCTCAGCCAGATCATCGGCGAAATGCGTGCCAGCAGCAGTACGCCCAATCGTTCCGCCGCACAGTACCTTGGCGAACAATTCCAGCGCACGGATCAGAACGCGCCGGTGCTCCTGTCATGCCAGAAGAATGCGGGCATGCTGTTCACCGATGGCTATATCAATGAGTCCGGCAACACGACGCTGATGAAGGATCTCGTAGCGCCGTACTACAACAGTTCTCTCGTGCCGGGCAAGGAGACCAATTCCGTGCCGGTGCCGGCCGAGTGCAAGGGGCCGAATCCAAATCCGTCGCTGGATTGCAAGACCCACCTGCATATGAATTTCTACGGCGTGACGCTGGGCACGCAGGGCAAGGAGTTCGGCGTCCGGTACCTGCCGGATCCACTGCGCCCGTGGGTGCTCAGCCCGGACCCGTACGTCGTCAAGCCCAACTTCCCGACGACGACGCAGGACCTCAAGCCCGAGGCCGTTGATGAGCTGTGGAACGCGGTCTATGACACCCGTGGCGAAATGGTCAACGCCACGCGCCCGGCCGAAATCACCGCAGCCATGCGCCGTATCATCAGCAACGTCGCCCAGGGCGCCACGCCGTCCGGCTCGCGTTCGCTGACCGGCGCACGCATCGGCGTCGGCTCGTTGTCGGTGGAGCCGTTCTACGAGGCCACCAACAACGGCACCGACTGGTACAGCAAGTTGCGCGCCTTCAAGCTGAGCGTCGAGCCGTCCACCCGCAAGATCGTTTCGGAAGAGGCCTGGGAAGCATCTGCGAAGATGCCGGCGCCTGCATCACGCCGCATCCGGTTCTGGCGCAACGGCGCGCTGGAAGACTTCACCGGCAGCAATGTCAGCCTGGCCAATCTGTGCACCAAGTCGTCGACGCTGTATCCGGGCATCCTGATCTGCAGCGCGTCCGAGCTGGCTGGCCTAGCCACCGATTCCGCCACGGCCGTGGCCTACCTGCGTGGTGAAACCTCCAGCGAGAAGCGCAACGGCGGCAAGCTGCGTGATCGCAGCACGGTACTTGGCGACATCATCACCTCCACCCCGGTGCTGAGTTCGCCTCTGGATGACTATGGGTTTGGCCGCCTTCCGGGCACGATGGGCAGCAGTTACGCCGCCTACATGACCACCAAGCGCAATGGCCGCCGCTACATGGTCTACGCCGGCGCCAACGACGGCATGTTGCATGCCTTCGATGGTGGCATGGGCGCCGACGGCCAGATGGACGCCGACGGTGGCAAGGAGCGGTTCGCCTACATTCCCTCGACCGCGTTGGGCCACATGGGCAACCTGTTGCTGCCTAACGACCCCACCAACCAGAACGCCCAGCGTTTCCAGCACCGTTACTACGTCGATGGCCCGGTGACGATCAGCGACACCTACGGCAGCAACGGGTGGACCACGTCACTGGTGGGCACGGCCGGTGCCGGCGGCCGCAGTGTGTTCGCGCTGAATGTGTCCGATCCGGGCAACTTCGGCGCCACCGGCTCCCTGCTGTGGGAGATCAGTGACCTCGACGCTTCGCTTGACGATGCTGTGCGCGCCAACATCGGCCATGTGCTGGGCAAGCCGGTGATCGTGCCGGTGAAGAACGCCGACGGTTCGGTGGGCTTCAAGGCGATCTTCGGTAACGGCTACGAGAGTAGGAGTGGCAAGGCGGTACTGTTCGTGGTTGACATGGTGGCAGGCCGCACGCCGACCATCCGCATGATCGAGGCGATCGAGTCGGGTACCAACCTGCCGTCGGGCAGCAACGGGCTGGGCAACATCGTGGTGGTTGATCGCTGGGGTGGAACCGGGCAGAACGCGCGGGTGCGCGATGGCCTGGCCGATACGGTCTATGGCGCCGACAAGCGTGGCGTTATCTGGAAGTTCGACCTGCGCGGGACTACCGCGCCAACCGTACCGTTGTTCACCACCAATACCCATGTCGATCCCGCCGACCGCCGGACATACCGCCAGCCGATCACCGGTGGCATGACGGTGACCACCGGGCCGTCCGGTGGCGTGATGCTGATCTTCGGCACCGGCAGCTTCTCCTACTACGGTGACGAGAACGATACGGCGGTGCAGGCGTTGTACGGTATCAACGACACCGCAGCGGGCCAGCCGACGACGACGCTGACCTCGGCAAACCTGAGCTCGTATACGGCCGAGATTGGTTCCGGCGTGCGGACATTGCGTGGCGGGACCGTGCCTACGGTCAGCCGCGGCTGGACCGTGGTGCTGGCCAACAAGGAGCGTGCGGTCGGTAATCCGAGGATCGTGTCCGGCGTGGTGTTCTTCCCGACCTATATTCCGTCCGACGCTCAGGGTTGCTCGGTGGACGGTGCGAACTGGCTGCTCGGCCTGCAGGCCAGCACCGGCCAGGCCGCGATGTCGCAGGTGCGCTTCGGAGCCCCCGACGGCCGATCGCCGGGGGCGGGTACGGCCGGCGTTGCTCTCAACACGGGCGGCAACGCGCCGGTGAGGGACGTGACGACGTCGGTGGTGCCGCGCTTGGCGCCGCCGGACAGCACTCCCGGCAATCCGCCGCCGCAGCCGCCCGGTGAGGCGTGCCTGATGCAGATCTCGGTGGCCGGTGCTGATCCGATGTACCTGCCATACCCCTGTGGCCGCCAGTCCTGGAGGCAGATCCAGTGACCGGCGTCCATCCTTCCCCGGCAGCAGGAGCCCGTGCAATGCGCCAATCTTTCGCGGCGGGTCGCCTGGCCCGCGGTTTCACCCTGATCGAGCTGATGATCGTGGTGGCGGTCGTGGCAATCCTCGCCGCGATCGCCTACCCGAACTACAGCGAACATGTGCGCAAGTCGCGACGGGCCCAGGCTAAGGCCGACCTGGTCGAATACGCACAGTTGGCCGAGCGCTTCCACACGGTCAACAACACCTATGTCGGTTTCAAGTTCCCGGGCAACGCCGATTCGATCAACTCCCCGCGCGAGGGCGGCACGGCGGCCTACACTCTGTCCATGCAGACCGCGCAGTCGACATTCACCTTCACCGCCACCGCGGTCAACGCGCAGGCGAAGGACAAGTGTGGAAACCTGACGCTCAACCAGGCCAACGTGAAGACCGCCAAGACCACGCTGTCCGAGTGCTGGTGACACTGCCGCAAACAGAGAATGCAAGCATGTGAACGGGAGTGTTGCACTCCCTGTTCGACGTGATTACAATGCGCGTCCCCGCCCGAATAGCTCAGCCGGTTAGAGCACTTGACTGTTAATCAGGGGGTCGTTGGTTCGAGTCCAACTTCGGGCGCCATATGCATCATGTACTTAGGCCGCGCATCGTCGCGGCCTTCGTCTTTTGTGGGCTCGTGAAAACACGAAAGCAACACAAGACGCGCGCCCGTGCAAAAGAAGGGCAGCCTTGTGGGCTGCCCTTCCTGCTTTCACAGACTGTTATGCCGCCCGCTTTTTCGTATGTCCGAAGAAGCGCTCGAAGTCGGCGGCGCTCGCCTTGGCGTACTCCTCGCGGGCGCGCCTCACCGGCTCCGTCGCCTGCACCATTCCGGCGCCGCGCAGCTCTCCCTCCGCCAGCCGCTTGGCGTACTCGAACATCGTCAGCGTGAGCCACTCCGCGCCGAACAGCTCGCGCAGGTCGAGGTAGGCGTCGAGCGATGTGAACGGGCAGCCCTGGCCCAGTTCGAGTTCCTCTTTCTCGGCGTTCGGGTTGCACGGGTCGTTGTACGACTCGAACAAGCGGTCGTTGCCCACCAGCTTGTCGACGGCGTCGAACAGGAGGTCAGCGTCGAAGTGCTCGCGGCCGCCGCGCTCCCGCATGGCCGTGTCGGCCGCGATCGCACGGACGCCGGATGCGTGCTCCAGCTCCAGTCCGACCAGCTCGATCTGGCCCAGGTGTGACTTGATGACGTTCTCGTAAACCAGCTTGGTGATGTTGTTGGCGTTGGCCATGATGTCTTTCTCCTAGATGTTGGTTTCGGTGGTGCAGGCAGCCTTCGCGAACTGCGAAGACTTGAACGTCGCGTAGCGGAGTCGTGCGCTCTCCCACGAACGCCTTGCCATCGTTTCGGCACTTTCGCGGTCGAGTCCCTCAAAGAGCCGCAGGTAATCCACGAGTGCAGCCGCGGGCCACTCCTCGGCGCCGTATGCGTAAGCCAGCCGGATGTAGCGGTCGTACCACTCGATTTCGCTGCGATCCTCCAGTCCATGCACTGCAGTCGCGTGGTCCAGGTCGCTCCACACCGAGCTGCCCAGGTTGTCGGCGAACTCGCGCTCCCCTGGCTCGTAATCGTCCAGGCTCTCGCCCAGCGTCTGCCACGCCGACACGATGCGCTCGGGCGAACCACGCCAGTCCAGCAGGTCGAACATCGCGGCGAACAGCATTGGGCGGACCATTTCGTGGACGACCGGGATCTTCGTGGTGTCCGTCTCGTTGTTGGTATTCATAGGTACTGCTCCTTGATTCGTGAGGTGATGGGAGCCGGGCGTCCCCGGCTGACCCGATGTCATCGCGATGGGATGCAGTATCGGAAGCCCGTCAATGGCAGTAACCCATGATTTGTTGAAACTGTCGTTTGCCCAGCAAATCTCGGGAATAATGATTGACATCGCAGGGGGCTACTGACAGGTCGTCGGGGACATGGCATATCTGCGCGGGGTCACATTCACAGAGGGGGAGCCTATGAAGTGGTTTGGGGCGTTAATAGCGGCGTTGCTCTTGACGACCACATCGGGGCTGGCGTCGGCGAAGAGGGTGCCGCTCACGGAGGAGGACCGCACGATCGTGCAGGTGTTCGAGGTGCCCGGCTACACGAAGGATCAGGTGTATAGCTCGGCGAGGATGTGGATCGCGGAGAACTTCAAGTCCGCGAAGGCCGTCATCGAGTACGAGAACAGGGACGAGGGGACGATCATCGGAAACGGAATCATCAACTACCCCTGCGGAGGCGCGTTCTCCTGCATGGCCAAGGCGGACTGGACCGTTCCCTTCACCATGCGCGTGGAGTCGAAGGACGGCAGGTTCCGGCTGACGTTCACCAACGTCCATCTCGCGTGGCCCGCGAGCTACGGGTCAGGCATAGTGACGCCAGCGCACGATGGCCCCGTGAACCAGCGGTCGGACATGGAGAAGATCAGGCCAGAACTCCTGAAGCTCGGCGAGCGAATCCAAGCGAGCATGGGCAAGGCCGCGACCTCAGACGATTGGTAGCCGCCTAATCCACGGTCGGGACGCGATCGCGCACAAGCGCATGAAAAGAAAGGGCCACCGCGACGGTGGCCCTTTTTCGTACACGACGGGAGAACGGCGTCAGTCGTCGGATGGCGCGGGCTCGACCACCCGGACCGTGGACAGCGCCTCGGCCGACTGCTCCTCGTCCATGTACGCCGGGTGGTGCTTCCGGCGTTCCGGGACGTGGACGCCGCTCTTGCGCATGGCGTTGGCATACCAGCGCACAGACTTGGACGTCGCCCTCGCGCCGGGTATCCGGTCGTTGATGACGTCCGCGATGACGGCGTGCGGGTAGCCGGTCTCGTAGAGGAGCAGCTCGCGGGCGAGTCGGCCGACGCCGAGACCGCGCGGCTTCTTCTCGGTGGCTTCGGGCGACTCGGCGGCCTCGGCCTTCGGCTCTGCGCGCTTCGCGGTCGCCTTGGGCTGTGGCAGCGGCCGACGACGGTGTTGGAGCTGAGGCCGACGGCAAGCGCCGCCTGCCTGGCGGAGGGGTAAACCTGCCCGTCGATGCGGACGGGGACTGCGCGCCCGTTGAGGCCGCTACTCGCCGCGGTTGGTGCTGCCATGCTCACGGGCGCCCTCGTACTCGGCGCTCATGCGCTCCCAGGTGGCGGCGTCGAGCCGAGGGACCGGGCCGATGCATGTCATCTCGCAGCTCACGGTCAGTGCGTCGCGACCGCCTAGGGATGCCACGGTCTCGGGCGCGGTCCCCTCGATGGCGTCGAGCATGCCCTCTATCTGCGCGGCCTGCTGGAGCGCCTCGGCCACCGTCAGGTTCTCACTCATCGTCCTGCTCCTTGTTCGCGTTGTACTTGCCCAGCAGGGCGACGAGCTGCGCGCGCTCGGCGGCGGGCATGCGCAGCAGCCCCTCGGACGACAGGCCGGTATCCTCGACCTTCACCCGCAGGCGCTCCGCCATCTCGTCCCCATAGTGGAACTTAAGCATCACCTCCAGCAGGCGGTCGCTGTGCTTCTTCACCGTGAGCGCGCGCTCCTCGCCCGTATTGGGGTCGCGCGCCGTCGAGACCTGCCCCTGGTAGATGACGGGCTCGTCCACGCCGACCACCGCGCGCCTGTACGCCTCCTCCAGCAGGGCGTCCATCGCGATCTGGATGGACTGTTCCCAGCGGCGCCTGAAGTCCAGGTCGTTCTGCTTGTACTCGAACGCGAGGCGCCTGGAGATGCCGCACACCTGGGCCGCCTGCTTAGGCGACGCGGTGTCCTCCAGAATCTGAAGGAACAGCTCCTGCACCTCGGGGGTGAACTTCTTCGTGGCCACGGCCCGACTCCCGAAAGGTGGTGTTGAACTTGATCGTGCCGTGTCATGCGCGCGAGGCACGCCAGCACTTGTGCTTTCAGATCAGCCGCTTGGGATTCTGCGGCCCTCGAATCCCTGATTAGGCGGCCAGCTTCCTCGCGCGTGAGGGAGAGGTTCGGCGCGCGGTTGGACGCATCCGTCCACGCGCTTTCGATGACGTGGAGGGGATCGCTTTTCGATTGTCGGCCTGATTGTCACGTTCGTCGTCTATAGACTGACGAACGCCGTGACAATCGAATCCGCCAGTGACTTTCGCTTTGACAATCGGGTGGCCGAAAGTGGCCTAAGTGCTTGCCGCGCTTAGATTGTCGCGCTGACAATCGAAACTGACTTTCGGCGACGATCTGATTGTCACTGGGCGCGACAATCGAGCTCCGAAAGTCGCGCCCCGTGACAATCGAAATCGCGCGTTCACCCCTCCGTCCTGACCAGGATTCCGAGCCTCGGGTTGCGCTCGTCCATCGGCTCCAGCCACACCAGGAACCCGTCGATCGACGCCCTGGCGTTGCTGCGTCCGTCGGGCACGGCCTGCTCGATCTTGCGCCTCGCCGTCTTGTCCGAGACGCCGTCCCGCTCGCAGACGATCGCGGCCAGCTCCTTCAGCGGGATGCTGCCGCCGCGCTCGCTCGCCTCCTGTCGAGCCAGCTCCAGGATCGGGTCCATGCCCCCGGCGAACTCACCCTCCGGAACGTCCATCACGGTGGGGCGCAGCACCAGGGAGTCGCCGACCTTCTCCAGGTTGAATCGCATCGGGGACTCGCGCTCGGCGTCCTTCTGCTTCTTCACCGCGACCTTGATCGATCGGCCGTCGCTGGCGCGTTCCACCTCGACAGTGGTGTCCATCGCGCCCAGCAGCGCCGAGCTGCCGCGCATCCCCTTGCCTAGGTCCTTGCCCGAGTGGTGCACCACGACGACCGCCGCGCCCGTGGCGTTGCGCAGCAGCTTCATGCTCGCGATGTAGCGGCCCATGTCCTTCGCCGAGTTCTCGTCGGCGCCCGCGGCCGTCTGGTTCAGGGTGTCGATGACGATCAGGCGCAGCGGCCCCAGCTCGTCGGCGACGGCCTGGGCGAAAGCGCGTGCACCGCCGTCCTTCTCGGCCGCGAGGTTCGCGGACGATTCGATACCGCATGGGCGACCTACGGACCCACATGAAGCGCCGCGGCGCCACCATGGAGGGCTGACCGATGGCCGCAAATGAAAACGCCCACGGCGTGCGAGACCGTGGGCGCAAGGGTACGACCGACCAGGAGAGTGAGCTGTCCAAGACTCACGGGATCAATGATGCCGCGGGGCACGCCGCCGCGACGCCATCATTTGAGGCCGCGTCCGAGTACCGCCGCGCCCGGCTCGACCTGATCCCCCTGCGCCGCCGCGACAAGGTGCCCGCCGACAAGCGCTGGCAGGAACGCAACTACGACCGGGGCGAGGTGCTGGAGCGCGCGAAGCGTGACGGCCTGAACCTAGGCGTGCGCCTGCCCGCCGACGTGGTCGTCGTGGACGTGGACCCGCGCAACTTCCCCGCGGGGCGCGACAGCCTGGCCGAACTGGCCGCGGCGTTCGACCTGCCGCTCGCGTCTGCACCGCACGTCCTCACCGGCAACCTGTCCCACCCCGGCCACCACTTCTACTTCCACAAGCCCGCGGGCGCCGTGCTGCTGGAGAGCGTGGACGGCTTCGAGGGTGTGGAGCTGAAGTCGCTCGGCCGCCAGGTCGTCGCGGCGGGTTCCGTGCATCCGACCGGCGGCCTGTACCGTTGGGCACCTGATTCGCCGCAGCTACCAGACATGCCGGAACTGCCCGCGAGGCTGATCGAGGTGGCGCGCAGGCCGGAGAGGAAGCGGGCCACGGGCGCAGGCGAGATCACCGCCGAGCAGTTGGCCGCATCGCTGGAGCATCTGGACCCGACGGACTTCCGCGAGCACGACGCATGGCGCGAGCTGATGATGGCCTGCCACCACGCCACCGACGGCGCGGGGCGGCAGGAGTTCATCGACTGGAGCACGTCTGACCCGAAGTTCGCGGACCACGATTGGATCGTCGGCCGCCGGTGGGACTCGCTGCACGCCGACTGCGACGGCGCCGTGACCATTGCGACGCTGCGCAGGCGCCTCAACGAGGCCGGTTCCGACATCCGCCCACTGTTGCTGACAATGATCCGCGCGTGCTCGCGCCCCCTCACGCAGACGCGCAGCGTCAGGTTGCTGCCGGGGCTGCGGCCATCCGGCTGGAAATAGAGTTGCGGTCGCCCGCTGTTGCTGGCGGCATTGATCGTGACGTCCGGACGGCCGCCCTGATGCAGGACAATGGCATCGGCCGTGGATGGGGGCTGCCATGCGCCTGCGGCCCGGTAGGCAATCCAGCCCTGGCTCCAGTCGTCCCCGCAGCGCTGGCCGTCCGCGCTGGCGCAGAGGCCGATCAGTTCGCGACGCATGATGGCCTGGGTGCGTGCCGTTGCCAGGGCGGCCTGCAGGCTGAACCGGGTGGCTTCCGCGCGCTGGTGCAGCAGCAGCGCCTGCAGCGAGGGCCAGCCGGCGGCCAGCAGCACGGCCAGTACCGCCGTGACGACCAGGATTTCGATCAGGTGCATGCCGCGCGACGCGGCGCAACCGGAAGAGCGGTGAGTGCGCATGCATCCAGCCTCCGCGCCCGGCTGTGCGGCCGCCATCGGGAATCCCCGTAGCGGTCTGCCCGGCAACCCCTCAGCCGGCCGTCACTCCTCGCCCCGTATACTCACCCTTCCCGGGAACTGGCAACACCATGAGCGACAGTTTTGAACTTGTCTCGCCGTATTCGCCGGCGGGCGACCAGCCCAACGCCATCGCGAAGCTGACCAGCAACTTCGAGGCCGGCATCGCCAAGCAGACCCTGCTGGGCGTGACCGGCTCGGGCAAGACCTACACCATCGCCAACGTCATCCAGAACATTCAGAAGCCGACGCTGATCATGGCGCCGAACAAGACGCTGGCGGCGCAGCTGTATGGCGAATTCAAGGCGTTCTTCCCGCACAACGCGGTGGAGTATTTCGTCAGCTATTACGACTACTACCAGCCCGAAGCCTACGTGCCGTCGTCGGACACCTTCATCGAGAAGGACAGTTCGATCAACGAACACATCGAGCAGATGCGGCTGGCCGCGACCAAGACCCTGCTGTCGCGCCCGGACGCGATCGTGGTGGCCACGGTGTCCGCGATCTATGGCCTGGGTGCGCCGGAAGACTACCTTTCACTGCGCCTGATCCTGTCCAAGGGCGAGCGCATCGACCAGCGCGACCTGATCAACCACCTGACCCAGCTGCAGTACACGCGCAATGAGTACGAGCTGCAGCGCGGTACCTTCCGCGTGCGCGGCGAAGTGATCGACGTGTTCCCGGCCGAGTCGGACAGCGAAGCACTGCGCCTTGAACTGTTCGATGGCGAGGTCGAGAAGATCACCCTGTTCGACCCGCTGACCGGCGAGACGCTGCGCAACATGCAGCGCTTCACGGTCTACCCGAAGACCCACTATGCGACCACGCGCGAGCGCGTGCTGGCGGCGATCGAGACGATCAAGGTAGAGCTGAAGGAGCGGCTGGAGCAGCTCTACGCGCAGAACAAGCTGGTGGAGGCGCAGCGCCTGGCGCAGCGCACGCAGTTCGACCTGGAGATGATGGCCGAGGTCGGTTACTGCAACGGCATCGAGAACTACTCCCGGCACCTGACCGGCAAGAATGCCGGCGAGCCGCCACCGACCCTGTTCGACTACCTGCCGCCGGATGCGCTGCTGGTGATCGACGAATCGCATGTGACCATTCCGCAGATCGGCGCCATGTTCAAGGGTGACCGCTCGCGCAAGGAAACCCTGGTTGAGTTCGGTTTCCGCCTGCCGTCGGCGCTGGACAACCGCCCGCTGCGCTTCGAGGAATGGGAGGAGCGGTGCCCGCGCAGCATCTACGTGTCGGCCACGCCCGGGCCCTATGAACTGCGTGAAGCCGGTGACGAGATCACCGAACTGGTGGTGCGCCCGACTGGCCTGATCGACCCGGTGGTGGAGATCCGGCCGGTCGGCACCCAGGTCGACGACCTGATGAGCGAGGCCAACGCGCGCATCAAGGCGGGCGACCGCGTGCTGGTCACCACGCTGACCAAGCGCATGGCTGAAAACCTCACCGAGTACCTCACCGAACACGGTATCCGCGTGCGCTACCTGCACTCGGACGTGGATACGGTCGAGCGCGTGGAGATCATCCGCGACCTGCGCCTGGGCAAGTTCGACGTGCTGGTCGGCATCAACCTGCTGCGCGAGGGCCTGGACATGCCCGAGGTATCGCTGGTGGCGATCCTCGATGCCGACAAGGAAGGCTTCCTGCGCTCCACCGGCTCGCTGATCCAGACCATCGGCCGCGCCGCACGCAACGTGCGCGGCAAGGCGATCCTGTACGCCGACAAGATCACCCGCTCGATGCAGGCGGCGATCGATGAGACCGACCGGCGCCGTGCCAAGCAGGTCGAGTACAACGAAGAACATGGCATCGTGCCGCGCTCGGTGGCGCGCCCGATCGTCGATGTCCTTGAAGGCGCGCGTTCGGATGCCGCCGAGAAGGAAGCCAAGAAGGGTAAGGGCAAGGGCCGGGCGGGTGTGGCCGAAGAAGCGGCCGACTATCGTTCGCTGTCTCCGGCGCAGCTGGCGACCCGTCTCAAGGCGCTGGAACAGCAGATGTACCAGCACGCCAAGGACCTGGAATTCGAGGATGCCGCACGGGTGCGTGACCAGATCCGGCAGCTGAAGGAAGCCAGCCTGGGCTGAACGTGGCAGTGCAGCATCATCTTCACAAAAGTATTGCGCTTCACGGCCCGCATCCGTAATATACGCGGCCTGCACCGACGCAATCGCGGAAATGCAGAAGCAAAACGGGCGGTTAGCTCAGCGGTAGAGCACTACCTTGACATGGTAGGGGTCACAGGTTCGAACCCTGTACCGCCCACCACGAAACCCTCGGAAGAGGGTTGTCGTGAACTGCAAAGCCCGGCCCTGGCGCCGGGTTTTTACGTAGCAAGGCCAGCCTTCGGGCGGCAAGAACAAGATGGGCGGTTAGCTCAGCGGTAGAGCACTACCTTGACATGGTAGGGGTCACAGGTTCGAACCCTGTACCGCCCACCACCTGCTCCCGGCGTTGCCGGTGAAGCGGTGGAAACGATGAAAGCCGGCCCCGGGGCCGGCTTTTTTCGTTCCGGCGAGCCTGGCGTTCCCGCGAAGCTGCATCCGTGCCGGTTCATTGGCATGAAATCAGTGGGTAATGCTGATCGAACGCTGGATGCGCCACTGGCCGTCGACGCGTTCCCACAGCTGCGCCACACGTACCGGGGCCCGTGCCGGATGAGGGCTGGCGCCAGTGTCGTCTGGCGATTGCTGGCTGCCCAGCCGCAGCACGCGGTCCTGGCGCAGGTGATAGAGCTGAAGGGGCTGCGCTTCATGCATGGCCTGCGGATCCTCGGTGCGCAGGATCTGGCTGCGCAGGGCATCCTCGGTGGGCCCGCAGCCGTCGCCGAACAGGCTGGAGAACAGCAGGATCAGGGCAAGCATCGGCATGGCACGGTGCTCCAGCGGGAAAGTGCGTGCAGGCTGGCATGGTCGGCCGGGCACCGCAGCCGGCCTGCGACGAAGGCGGGGATTGGGCCGCCAAAGGCAGGCAGATGGCGATGAATCCGGGCCGCGCAGGCGTAGACTCGGCGCTACTGCGCAACTGCGCAATTACTGCAAGGAACTGCCGCATGAGTGATCACGTCCCGGTGTCCAGGCCCAATCCGCTCATGGAACGCCTGTTCGGCGGCAACATGCTGGAAGGCACGTTCAAGGCAGTGATCTGGGGCGCAATCCTGAGCGCGCTGCTGGCGTGGACCACGCTGCGCTGAATGACGCTGCCGCGCCGGGCCTGCCGGGTGGCGGGACCTGCTGACCCGATCACTCCCGCTGCCACCGGTGCGGCGGCAGTGCCTGTGCGGGTGCTGTCAGGCGCTGAAGGCCTGGCGCAGGCTGCGCAGGGTGGCCTGGCGATGTTCCCTGGCCGTTGGCTCGCCCATCTCCAGCTCCTGCAGGCGCAGTCCGACCAGAGTCATCGACAACGCATAGCCGCGTGCCGCGTCGGCAACGCGTGACAGGCCCACTGCACGGCGGGCCAGTGCATTCACATGTTCAAGGTCGGGCATCAGTCCCAGATAGGCGCGTTCTGCGCTGTCCAGGTCCGGTGCACGCAGGATCGCATGAGCTTCTGCGGTGGGGGAGACGGAGGCCATGGGGGTCCTTGTCAGGGGCAGCGACAGCATCGTTCGGCCACATTGCGGGTGATGGCTGCGCATGCTGAAGGGGCAACATTGTCAGAACATTGCGCCTGCAACCGCTGGCATGCATGGGCGCAAAACCATGGCCCCAGGCACTATGATCGGCAGCGTTTCCGGTTGACGAGTCCCTGATGCGCATCCTCCTGGTCGAAGACGATCCTGATCTGTCCCGCGCCCTGCAATCGGGCCTGGAGCGGCAGGGCGTGGTCGCCGACGTGGTCGGCAGCCTGGCCGAGGCCGCGCTTGCGTTGCGCGAACCGGTGCACCAGCTGCTGCTGCTCGATCGACAGTTGCCCGATGGCGATGGTGCTGGATTCGTCGCGTCGGCGCGTGCGCTGCGGCCGAACCTGTCGGTGATCATGCTCACCGCCAAGGGGACGCTGTCGGACAAGGTCGAAGGCCTGGACGTCGGCGCCGATGACTATCTGGTCAAGCCGGTGGCGATCGAGGAACTGATGGCACGCATCCGCGCGGTATCGCGCAGGCCTTCGGCGATGGTGACGCCGAGCCTGCGGCTGGGGCGGCTCGAGTTCGATTTCGAATCGCTGCAGGCACAGGTGGAGGGCCAGCCCCTGGCATTGCCACGTCGGCAGGTGCTGGTGCTGCAGGCGTTGGCGATGCGGCAGGGCCGCACGGTGACCCGCAGTGCCCTGGAGGCTGCAGTGTACGGGTTCGATGATGAGATCCAGTCCAATGCGCTCGATGCGCATATCTCCAAGCTGCGCAAAGCGCTGCAGCAGGCCGGGGCGGGGGTGGAGATCCACGTGATCCGCGGCGTCGGCTACCTGCTGGCGGAGGCCTGAGATGGCCCGTCCGATCCGTTCGATCACCCTTGGCCTGGCTTGGCGCCTGTTCCTGGCACAGGCCTTCACCGTACTGTTCGCGGTGGTCGCGTTGATCCTGACCTGGGGTGACAAGGACTCCTGGGGCATGGACATGTTCGTTGCCGAGGCGGTGGCCAAGGCGGTGCACAGCGAAGGCGGCCGCCTGGTGCTGGACCAGGCGCGCTGGGACAAGCTCGATGCCAACGCCGGGGGAAATCTCTGGTTCGCCGCGGTGGATGACAAGGGCATGTGGCTGGAGCGCGGCACCATCCCAGCGATCCACGCGCCGATGCTGGCGCGGCTGCCGACCGTGGGCGCCACGGAACTGGGCTCGCTGGTGCCCCCTTACCTGGACGTGGCGCGGGTGATGATCCGCAACGAGGACGGGCGCCGCATCACCGTGATGGTCGGTGGCGCGCCCAAGGGCGGGCTGCTGGATGGCGCGCTGATGGTGCTGCGCCTGATCGGCCTGTGGTTCTTCCTGCCACTGATCGTGGTCACCCTGCTGGTGATGCCGACTGTGATCCACCGTGCCATGCGCGGTGTGCGCCGTTCTGCGCAGCAGGCCAAGGAACTGGACATCGGCCAGCCCGGTGCTCGGCTGGATGCGCGGCTGGTCTCCACGGAAGTGGCGCCGCTGGTGGAAGCGTTCAACGATGCCATCGACAAGGTGCAGCAGGGCTACGCCGCGCGCGACAAGTTCCTCGCCGACGCGGCGCACGAGCTGCGCGTGCCGATCGCCGTGGTGCAGGCGCGCCTGGCGCAGCTGCCACAGGGTGAGTTGAAATCGCAGTTGCTGACCGACGTGGCGCGGCTGGGCAATGTTGCCGAGCACCTGCTCGATCTGCAGCGCCTTGACCGCAATGTCGGCGCATTGCAGCAGCTGGACCTGGCGCTGCTGGTGCGTGAGGCCGCCGCGGACCTGGCGCCGTTGGTGGTCGGCGCCGGCTATGGATTCGAAGTGGACGCGCCGGAATCGCCGGTGTGGATCCACGGCGACAGTCTGGCGCTGGGGCGGGTGATTGCCAACCTGGTGCACAACGCGATCGTGCATGGTGGTGGCCGTGGCACCATCTGCGTGCGGTTGGATGCGCGCGGCTTGCTGGAGGTCAGCGATCAGGGCGCGGGCATTCCAGTGGGCGACCGCGAGGCGATCTTCGAGCCGTTCCATCGCCTGCGCGCGGCGGGCAGCGGCAGTGGCCTGGGCCTGCACCTGGTGAAGGAGATCGTGCAGCACCACGGTGGCTCGGTCAGTGTCGGTGAGGCTGCGGGAGGCGGCGCAAGCTTCCGGGTCAATTTCCATCGCGGCAGCGTCCGGCGCTGACGCGTTTGCGGGGCAAGTCCCGATAGGCAACCTGCCGCCGGTAGCGGCAGGCTGGACCCATGGCCGTCGAGCGTTCCCCTTCTCCCTTGCTGGGCAGTGGCGCCGCTGCGGCGCTGACACTGGGGGCGCTGGCCTGCGTGCAGCTGCCACAGCTGCCGCCGCTGTGGGGCTGCATGGTGATGATCGTGCTTGGCATGGCGGGGTGGGGCCTGCGTTGGCGGGGGCGCCTGCCCGCGGTCGTGCTGCTGGGCGCCGGATGGACGGCGATGCACGGGCACTGGGCAATGCAGGAACAGCTGCCGCCAGGCCAGCCAGCACGGGATGTGGTGGTCAGTGGACGGGTCATCGACCTGCCGGACCATGGAGCCGCGCACACCCGCTTCCTGCTGCAGGTCAGCGAGAGCAGCGAACTGCCATCGCTGCGCGGCAAGCGCCTGCAGGTCACGTGGAACGATGCCTGGCGTGCCGCTGATGGCACCGACGCCGGGCGTGGGCGCCATCAGGTCCTGGCCGGCGCGCAGTGGCATCTGGCCCTGCGCGTGTGGGCGCCGCGTTCGCGGATCAATCCCGGTGGTTTCGACGGTGAACGCCATGCGCTGCTGCGCGGCGTGTCCGGCAACGGCACGGTGCGGGCGCCGGCCAGCGCGTGCGAGCTTCAAGCCGCGCATGGCCTGCCGGCATGGCGTGAACGCACCAGCGCCGCCATCGCCGTGCAGGTGGCCCATCCAGCTGCGCGCTTCGTGCAGGCGCTTGCCCTGGGCGATACGCGTGGCCTGTCCGACGCCGATTGGGATCAGTTGCGGGCGCTGGGCCTGACCCATCTGGTGGCCATTTCCGGGTTCCATGTCGGGGTGGTGGCGGGACTGGGGGCGTTGCTGTGCCGAGGGCTGTGGTGGCTGTGTACGCTGCTGGCCCGGCATTGGCCACGCCCCCAGGCGGCGGCCTGCGCTGCGGCCCTGTCCGCAGCGGGCTATGCGGTGCTGGCTGGCGGTGAATTGCCGACCGTGCGCACCGCACTGATGATCGGGCTGGTGGCGCTGGCGCGTAGCGGGCGGCGCCCACTGGGTCTCGTGCAGGGGCTTGCCCTGGCGGCGCTGGCGCTGCTGCTGCCGGCGCCCCTGTCAGTGCTGTCCGCGGGCTTCTGGCTCAGCTTCGGCGGCGTCCTGTGGCTGGTCTGGTGCCTGCCGCAGGGACGTCCGCGTGGGGTGGTCGCCAACCTGCGCGGGTTCCTGGCCGCACAAGGGGTGGCCAGCGTCGGCCTGTTGCCGCTGGGCATCGCCTTGTTCGGTGGCACCGCCTGGCTGGGGCCGCTGGTGAACCTCCCGGTCATCCCGTGGTGGACATTGCTGGTGGTGCCCTTGTCACTGCTGGGCACCGCCCTGCAGGTGCTGCATGACGGCGCCGGGTGCTGGGCGTGGCGTGCAGCGGCGTGGTTGTTCGAAACCAGCTGGCAGGCCCTGCAGCCACTGGCGGCGCATCCACAGGCGATGTGGTGGTTGGCCGAGGCACCGGCCTGGGCAGTGCCGGCGGCGCTGCTGGGCGTGTTCTGGTGGCTGCTGCCACGTGGTGCCGGGGGCGGGCTGGCTGGCCTCCTGCTGTGCCTGCCGCTGCTGTGGCCATTGCGCGAGCGGCCGGCCGAGGGGGAGCTGGAGCTGCTGGTACACGACGTCGGGCAGGGCACGGCGGTGTTGCTGCGCACCGCGCGGCATGCGCTCTGGTACGACGTGGGACCGCCGATCGGGGGTGAGGGCAGTGAGCGGGTCCTGGTTCCGTCATTGCGCGCGCTGGGGCAGGCACGGCCCGACCGCGTGCTGATCAGTCACGACGATCTCGATCATGCCGGCAACCTGCCGAGCCTGCGCCTTCAGTTGCCGGAGCTGCCCCTGTTGGCGCCGCCGGGCAGCGCGATCGCCGGGGCCGGGCGCTGCCAGCGCGGCCTGCGCTGGCGCTGGGACGGCGTCGACTTCCAGGTGCTGCACCCCGATGCCGGCAGCCAGCGGGCTGGAAACGAGGACAGCTGCGTGCTGCGCGTGGCCAGCGCGCATGGTGGGGTCCTGTTGCCCGGGGACATCGGCCGCCCGGCCGAACAGGCGCTGCTGCGGGCGTCTCCGGCGGCGCTGAAGGCGGATGTGGTGCTGGTGCCGCACCATGGCAGCGGCGGCAGCTCCAGCGCGCCCTGGGTGGCGGCGGTGTCAGCCCGGCTGGCGCTGGTTTCGGCAGGGCACCAGAACCGCTTCGGCCACCCGCGCCGGGACGTGGTCCGGCGCTGGCAGGCGCAGGGAGCCGAGGTGGTGTCCACTGCGGAGTCCGGGGCGATCCGCGTATGGCTTGGCGCACAAGGGCTGCAGCTGCGTGAACAGCGTATCCATGCATCCCGGTGGTGGGATGCCGCTGGGCGGGCGCGGTCGGCTGTTATCCTATCGCCGATCAAACAAGCGGCCGTTGGGCCGGAGGGTTGAAACGTGTGGGAACTGGTCAAGGCCGGTGGCTGGCCGATGGTGCCGCTGCTGCTGTTGGGCGTACTGGCTTTGGCGATCATCCTGGAGCGTTTCTGGTCCCTGCGGCGGACTGAAGTGCTGCCGCCCGGCCTCGGCCAGGAAGTGCGCAACTGGGCCGCACGCGGCAAGCTTGACCCGGCGCACCTGCAGACCCTGCGTGCCAACTCGCCGCTGGGGGCATTGCTCGCGGCCGCGCTGGAAGCCCGGAATCGTCCGCGCGACCAGATCCGCGAGCGCATCGAGGACACCGGCCGCCACCTGGTGCACCGCATGGAACGTTTCCTCAACGCGCTGGGCACCATTGCCTCGGCCGGCCCGCTGCTGGGCCTGCTGGGCACCGTGATCGGCATGATCCAGATGTTCCTGGGCATCCTCGACCATGGGGTGGGCGACGTGAACCAGCTGGCCGGCGGTATCGGCAAGGCGCTGGTGTGCACCGCCACGGGCATGATCGTGGCCATTCCGGCACTGATGTTCCATCGCTACTTCAAGGGCCGCATCCACGGCTACGTGGTGGAAATGGAGCAGGAAGCCAGTGCCCTGCTGGACACACTCGACGGTCGCCCCGGGGTGATGAACCCGGTCGCGCCGGCGCGACCGGCCAACGCCGCTGCGGCGAAGGCCTGATCGATGCGTATCGGCAATGACCGCTCCCAGGATGAACCGCATATCGATCTGGTCCCGCTGATCGACGTCATCCTGGTGCTGATCATCTTCTTCGTGGTCACCACCACTTTCGATGCGCGCTCGACGCTGCAGGTGCAGCTGCCTACCGCCAGCCAGCAGCCCAACAACGAGCCGCCGCGTTCGCTCAGCGTGCTGATCAACGCCGAAGGCCGTTATTTCATCAATGACCAGGAAGTGCTGCGCAGCGACGTCGAGTCGGTCAAGCAGACCATCGCGTCCGTGGCCGGCAGTGACCGCAGCCAGCCCGTACTGCTGCGCGCCGACGCACGCACTCCCTACCAGGCCGTGGTGACTGCGCAGGACGCGCTCGGTCAACTCGGTTTCCGTCGTATCGCCATTGCAACTGCGCCAGAGGTGCGTCCATGAGTTCCCATCACGCGCCGGTGTGGCCGATCTACAAACGTCTGCTGGGCTACACCCGCACCTACTGGGTGTTCATGGTGGGCGCGGTCATCGCCATGGTGGTCGAGGCCCTGGCCGGCTACCACTTCACCAAGCTGATGGAGCCGCTGGTCAACGAAGGTTTCGTCGACCCGCAGCCGCGCGCGGCCGTGGTGCTGCCGCTCACCATCCTCGGCCTGTTCCTGATGCGCAGCGTGGCCACCTGGGTCAGTGACTACACGCTGGCCAAGACCGGTCGCAGCGTGGTCCGCGACCTGCGCGAGCAGGTGCTGCAGAAGTACCTGCACCTGCCGTCGTCGCACTTCGATACCGAAGCGACGCCGGTGATGGTCAGCCGCCTGAACTTCGATACCGAGCAGGTCACCCAGGCCAGCGCCGACGCGCTGAAGACCGTGGTGGCCGACACCCTCACCATCATCGCGATGCTGGCGGTGATGCTGCAGATGAGTGTCAAGGTCACCCTGGCGATGCTGCTGGTGGTGCCGCTGATCGGTGGCATCGTGTCCTACGTGGGCAAGCGCTACCGGCGCATCAGCCGTGGCATCCAGGACGGCATGGGCACCATGGCGCAGACTGCCGAGCAGTCGCTGGCCGCGCAGCAGGAAGTGAAGGTGCACGGCACCCAGCAGCATGAGATCTCGCGCTACTCGCGCCTGGCCAACCGCATGCTGGCGCTGAACATGAAGGTCGAGGTCACCCGCGCCGCCGCCTCCAGCGTGGTGCAGTTCCTGGCCGCACTGGCGCTGGCGGTGATCGTCTGGGTGTCGACCCGCGAAGCCCTGGCCGGCCGGCTCAATGCCGGCCAGTTCATGGGCCTGATGACATCGATGATGGCCATCATTCCATCGCTGCGCCGCCTGACCAGCGTACAGACCTCGATTTCGCGCGGTGTGTCCGCTGCCGAGCGCCTGTTCGGCATCCTCGACATGCCAGTGGAGCGCGACCAGGGGCAGCGACGCGTGCAGCGCGTGCGGGGCGAACTGGCGTTCGACCACGTCATGCTGCGTTACCGCGAGGACAGCGGCATCGCCCTGGACGACATCAGCTTCGTTGCCAGGCCAGGCACGGTGACGGCCATTGTCGGCCGTTCCGGCAGTGGCAAGACCAGCCTGATCCGGCTGGTGCCACGCTTCTACGAGCCCAGCGGCGGTGTCATCACCCTCGACGGCGTGGCACTGGACGACTACCCGCTGGCCGACCTGCGCCGGCAGGTGGCAATGGTCGGGCAGAAGGTCATGCTGTTCGATGACACCATCGCCGCCAACATCGCCTATGGCATGGAAGCGACCGACGAGCAGATCCGCGCGGCGGCCGAGGCCGCCAACGCGTGGGAGTTCATCGCACGCATGCCGCAGCAGCTGCAGACCCCGGTGGGCGAGAACGGCGCGCTGCTGTCCGGTGGCCAGCGCCAGCGCCTGGCCATTGCCCGCGCGATCCTGCGCGACGCCCCGATCCTGATCCTCGACGAAGCCACTGCGGCGCTGGACAACGAATCCGAGCGCCTGGTGCAGGACGCGCTGCAGCGCCTGATGCCCGAACGCACCACGCTGGTCATCGCGCACCGGCTGTCGACCATCGAGCATGCCGACCAGGTACTGGTCATGGATCATGGCCGCATCGTTGAACGCGGCACGCACAAGGAGCTGCTCGAACTGGGCGGTCTGTACCAGCATCTGCACAGCATGCAGTTCCGCGAAAGGCAGGACTGATGGCCGGCAAGGGCACCCAGACCCCGCCGTACTGGTACGACGGCACCCCGGTTCCGTGGGCGATGCGCCTGCTGGCGCCGCTGTACGCAGGTGTCACCGCGCTGCGCCGGCGCGCCTATCGCCGTGGCTGGCGCAAGCGCCATTCGCTGCCGGTGCCGGTCATCGTGGTCGGCAATATCACGGCTGGCGGTACCGGCAAGACGCCGCTGACCATTGCGCTGGTCGAACGCCTGCGTGCGGCCGGCTGGAAGCCGGGCGTGGCCAGCCGCGGCTATGGTCGCGAAGACGCCGACAAGCCGCTGTGGGTGCAGGCCGATACGCCAACCGCGAAGGGCGGTGACGAACCGGTGCTGATCGCGTGGAAGACCGGCGTGCCGGTGCGCGTGGACAGTGATCGGGTTGCTGCGGGCAAGGCGCTGATCGAGGCCGGCTGCGATGTGATCGTCTGCGACGACGGTTTGCAGCACTACCGGCTGGCGCGCGACATCGAGATCGAAGTGGTCGATGCCCAGCGTCGCTATGGCAATGGCCGGATGATTCCGGCCGGGCCGTTGCGCGAGCCGGTCAGCCGCGCCAGCGAGTGCGATTTCCGCGTGGTGAACCTCGGCCAGGCCGATGAGGAGACTGCGGCGCAGGCCTGTGGCTTCGGCCAGTGGCCAATGGCCCTGCACATCGACAGTGCGCAGCCGCTGGCCGGTGGCCGCGCGCGCCCGCTGGCGTACTTCAAGGGCCAGCGCGTGCACGCGGTGGCCGGCATCGCCCATCCACAGCGCTTCTTCGACATGCTGCGCGCGCGCGGGATCGGCGTGGTGCCGCATGCATTCGCCGACCACCAGGCCTACCAGCCGCAGGACTTGTCCTTCGGCAGCCAGCTGCCGGTACTGATGACCGAAAAGGATGCGGTGAAATGCCGGGCGTTCGGCAACGACTGGCACTACGCGGTTCCGCTGCGCGCCGAGTTGCCCGCCGCGTTCTGGGTGGCGCTGACCGATCGCCTGGACAAGCTGCGACCGAACTGAGCGGCGCCGCGGCGCTTGCATTCACGCGCCGCTGGCCGCATTCCCGTTGTAACGAGCCTGCCGAGAACCGCCCGCATGACCGAATTCGTCGTCGCCATTCCGGCCCGCTTTGCCGCCTCGCGGCTGCCGGGCAAGCCGTTGCGCCCGCTGGGCGGTGAGCCGCTGGTGCTGCATGTGGCGCGCCGCGCGCTGCAGGCCGGTGCCCGCGAGGTCTGGGTGGCGACCGACGACCAACGCATTTCCGATGCACTGTCCGGGTTGGCCGAGGTGAAGGTGGCGATGACCGCGACCACGCATGCCTCGGGCACCGATCGCCTGGCCGAGTGCGCACGCATTGCCGGCTGGGCCGATGACACGGTGGTGGTCAACCTGCAGGGCGACGAACCGTTCGCGCCGGCGACCGGCATCCGCGCGGTGGCAGATGCGTTGGTCGCTGGCACTGCGCCGATGTCGACTCTTGCCACGACCGTCGAGGACGCACACACCCTGTTCGACCCGAACGTCGTGAAGCTGGTGCGCAACGTGCGCAACGAGGCGATGTACTTCAGCCGCGCGCCGATCGCCTGGCACCGCGACGGCTTCGCACGCAGCCGCGACACGCTGCCGGACGGCCACCACTGGCTGCGCCACATCGGCATCTATGGCTATCGCGCCGGCTTCCTGCAGCAGTTCGCGGCGATGCCGCCGGGCCAGCTGGAGCAGGTCGAATCGCTGGAGCAGCTGCGCGTGCTGGAAGCGGGCTACCCGATCAGCGTGGCGATCTCGCCCGAGCCGTTCCCGCCGGGCATCGATACGCCCGAGGACCTGGAGCGCGCCGAGGGGCTGCTGCAGGCGATGGCCGCGCGATGAGGCTGCTGGTCGTCTGCCTCGGCAACATCTGCCGTTCGCCGATGGCCGAAGGGGCGCTGCGCGCACGCCTGGATGCCTCGCCGCTGGCCGGGCGGGTGCAGGTCGATTCGGCCGGTACGGGCGACTGGCACGTGGGCGAGCCGCCGGACCGCCGCGCGATCGCCTGCGCGGCCGGACACGGCGTGGACATTGGCGGCCTGCGCGCACGTCAGCTGCAGGCGGTGGATTTCGACCGTTTCGACTGGATCCTGTGTGCCGACGAGACCAACCTGCGTGATGCCGGGCGCCTGGCGTCGGCGACCCAGCGTGAACGGCTGGCGTTGTACCTGCCCTGGTCCGGCGGGCAGGGGCGGGTAGCCATCCCTGACCCCTACACCGGCGGCAGCGATCATTTCGAACAGGTCTGGTCGCTGGTCGACGATGCTGCAAAACGTGCGGTGGCACGACTGTTGCATGGCGCCGACTCCGGCATAATCAGGTCATGAACGTCCAGCCCGTCCCGGACCTGCCCGAATTCGCCACCTGGCTCAATGCCACCCCCTGCACCCTGACCGAACTGCGCGGCCGACCGGTCGCGCTGCTGTTCGTCAATGCGGCCTCCGCCTGGAGTGCGCAACGCCTGGCCGAGTTCGGTCAATGGATGTCGCGC
This sequence comes from Stenotrophomonas maltophilia group sp. msm4, assembly GCF_032025605.1. Classification (NCBI taxonomy): domain Bacteria; kingdom Pseudomonadati; phylum Pseudomonadota; class Gammaproteobacteria; order Lysobacterales; family Lysobacteraceae; genus Stenotrophomonas; species Stenotrophomonas maltophilia group sp. msm4. Next base: position 504,040 of record NZ_JAVSKK010000001.1, read on the forward strand.
CACCCGGGCAAGCTGCAGCCGCTGGTGCTGCAGGTGCCGCGTTTTGATTTCGAACGCGATGCCACGGCCGCACTGAAGCTGCTGCGCCGTCAGGGCCTGAGCATGCCCGTGCTGCTCGATGCCGACTGGGATGGCTGGCGCCGCTTCGGCGTTACCGCCTGGCCGACGATGGTGCTGCTGGACGCGCAGGGCCGCGAACAGCAACGGCTGGTCGGGCAGGGCGCGCCCGGTGAACTGGAGCGCGCCTTGAACGCGCTGTGCCAGGGTGCACCTTCGGCGCCGCCGCGTGGCGGCAGCGAACTGCATCCGGAACCGCGCCAGGCCCTGCGCTTCCCGCAGGGCCTGGCGGTCAGCACCGAACGCCTGTACATCGCCGACAGCGGCCATCACCGCATTCTCGAATGCAGCCATGGCGGCCGCATCCTGCGCCAGTTTGGCCTCGGCACCGCCGATTTCATGGACGGCAACCTCGCCGAAGCGGCATTCCACCGCCCGCAGGCGTTGGTGCTGGAGCGCGATTCGCTGTACGTCGCCGACACCGGCAACCACGCGGTGCGCCGTATCAACCTGCTGACCGGCATCGTCGACACGTTGTGCGGCAACGGGCGACCCGGTGCGCCGGTGGAAGGCCCGGTCGCGCAGGCGCGGCAGGTCTCGCTGGACCATCCGGTTGGCCTGGCCATCGCCGACAATCAGCTGCACATCGCGATGGCCGGCGACAACCGCATCTGGAGCTATCACCTGGGTCAGCGCAGCCTGCAATGGCGCGCCGGCAGTGGTTCCATCGACGAGCGTGATGGCAGTGGCCATCTGGCTGCCTTCGCGCAACCGACCGCGCTGGCCGTGGTGCAGCAGGTGCTGTACGTCGCCGATGCGTTGGGATCCTCGATCCGTGCACTGCAACTGCGTGGTGACCTGGTGCAGACACTGGTCGGGCAGGGGCCGTGGCGCTTCGGCAGTGAAGACGGCCCGCGCGCGCAGGCCAGCCTGCAGTTCCCGCAGGCGATCGCACTGGGCGCGGACGCCCCGCTGCTGTGGATCGCCGACACCGGCAACGGTCGCCTGCGCACGCTGCGCCTGGGCGGCGGTGAACTGACCACCCAGCCGCTGCCGCGCCGCCTGCACGGCCCGGCTGGCCTGGCCGTGGGCGCAGGTGCGGTGTGGATCGCCGAGACCGACGCCCATGCCGTGCTGCGATTCGACCCCGACAGCGGCGTGCTCAGCGAAGTCCCGATCAGCGAATGACCGACGTTCCCGCCCCGGCCTTCGACGGCAAGGCCTTCGCGGCCCAGCTCAGCACTGCCCCCGGCGTGTACCGCATGTACGCGGCCGACGACACCCTGCTGTACGTGGGCAAGGCGCGCGCGCTGCGCAACCGCGTCGGCAGCTATTTCAACGGCAGTCCGAAGAACGCGCGGATCATGTCGATGATCTCGCAGATCACGCGCATGGACGTGACCGTGACGCGCTCGGAAGCCGAGGCGTTGCTGCTGGAGAATCAGCTGATCAAGTCGCTGTCGCCGCGCTACAACGTCTCGCTGCGCGACGACAAGACCTACCCGCATGTGCTGCTGACCCGCGAGGACTGGCCGCGCATCGCCCTGCATCGTGGCCCGCGCGCCATTCCCGGCCGCTATTTCGGGCCGTATCCGGGCGTGACCGCAGTGCGCGAAACGCTGAACCTGATGCACAAGCTGTTCAAGCTGCGCAGTTGCGAGGACAGCGTGTTCCGCAACCGCTCGCGGCCGTGCCTGCAATACCAGATCGGCCGCTGCAGCGCGCCCTGCGTGGAACTGGTGCCGGCCGCGGACTACGCCGAGTCGGTGCGCCGCGCTGCGCTGTTCCTGGAAGGCAAGAGCGACGAACTGACCCGCGAGCTGGGCGAGCAGATGCAGGCCGCCAGCGAGGCGCTGGAGTTCGAGCAGGCCGCGCGCCTGCGCGACCTGATCTCCTCGCTGCGCAGCATGCAGACCCGCCAGTACGTGGACGGCCGCGCCGCCGACCTGGACGTGCTGGCGGTGGCCATGCAGGGTTCGCAGGCCTGCGTGCTGCTGCTGGCCTTCCGCGATGGCCGCAACCTCGGCACCCGCCCATTCTTCCCGCGCACCAACGGCGAGGAGAGTCCGGAGGAAGTGCTGGCCGCGTTCGTCTCGCAGTACTACATCGAATTCGAGCCACCGCGCGAGATCCTGCTGGATCGCGAGATTCCCGATGCCGACCTGCTGGTCGCCGCGCTGTCCGCCTCGGCCGAGCGCAAGGTGCAGTTGAAGTGGAACGTGCGCGGCGAGCGTGCCGGCTACGTGGAGCTGGCCAGTCGCAACGCGCAGCTGACCCTGGCCACCGAGCTCAACAGCCGCAACGCGCAGCACGCGCGCAGCGACGCACTGCGCGAGATGCTGGGCTTGGCCGAGCCGGTCAAGCGGGTCGAGTGCTTCGATATCAGCCATACGCTGGGCGAGGCCACCGTGGCCTCGTGCGTGGTGTTCGACGCCGCCGGTCCGGTGCGCGCGCAGTACCGCCGTTTCAACATCAGCGGCATTGAGCCGGGCGACGACTATGCCGCCATGCGCCAGGCCATCGACCGCCGTTTCCGCCGCGCGGTGGAAGAGCAGGGCGTGCTGCCGGATGTGCTGCTGATCGACGGTGGCGCCGGCCAGTTGGCGCAGGCGCAGGCCGCGCTGGCCGACCTGGGCGTGGAAGGCGTGCTGCTGGTGGGCGTGGCCAAGGGCGTGGAGCGCCGCGCCGGCCACGAAGCGCTGGTGATGCCCGATGGCCGCGAGCTGCGCCCGGGCGCGGCCAACCCGGCGCTGCAGTTCATCCAGCAGGTGCGCGACGAGGCGCATCGCTTCGCCATCACCGGCCACCGTGGGCGCCGCCAGAAGGCACGGATGACCAGCAAGCTGGAGGATATCCCCGGCATCGGGCCGCGCCGCCGCGCCAGCCTGCTCAAGCATTTCGGCGGCCTGGTGGGCCTGAAAGCCGCTGGTGAAGCGGAAATCGCCAAGGTGGAAGGCATCAATGACGCCCTCGCGGCACGTATCTACGCTAACCTGCACGGGTTGGCCACGCCCGATGCGGCCGAGTAGAGAGAGAAGCACGCAAGCATGAAGTTGACCCTGCCCACCTGGCTGACGTTGTTGCGGATCGTGATGATCCCGGTGCTGGTGCTGGTGTTCTACCTGCCCTACACCTGGACCAACTTCGCTTCGGCGGCGATCTTCGGCCTGGCCGCGATCACCGACTGGCTCGACGGCTGGATCGCACGCCGTTACCAGCTGGAGTCGGCCTTCGGCGCGTTCCTCGACCCGGTTGCGGACAAGCTGATGGTGGCAGTAGCGCTGTTCCTGATCGTGCAGGGCCATCCGACGCCGTGGATGGCATTCTGGGCGGCGGTGATCGTCGGCCGCGAGATCGCGGTATCGGCGCTGCGCGAATGGATGGCCGAGCTGGGCCAGCGCGCCAAGGTGCGCGTGGCGATGATCGGCAAGATCAAGACCACCGCGCAGATGGTCGCGCTGCTGTGCCTGCTGTATTCGGTGGCACCGAACGTGCCGGTGGAAGACATCTGGATGGGCTGGCCGGTGTTCCACATCGGCGACTGGACCCTGGCGATTGCCGCCGTGCTGACCCTGTGGTCGGGCCTGCAGTACCTGCACGCGGCCTGGCCGAGCCTGCGCGATGACGAGCGTGCCGCGCGCGAGCGTGCACGGCAGAAGAAGCTGGGCAACTGAGCCCGGGGTCGTATCCCTTTCCGAAGGAAAGGGCTCTGACCCCATTGATGCGCCCATCCACGCATGGCGTGGATCTACTGGAAATGCTGCATCCACGAAGGATGCGAATCTATCGGTTTGCGGGGATGCTGTAGTAGATCCACGCCATGCGTGGATACGCGGTGCAAGGCGCCTCGCAGGCCTCGAAAAAACCGCTTGACGCCATTCCCAGAACAGGTAGAATTTCGCCTCCCAAGCGGGAATAGCTCAGTTGGTAGAGCGCAACCTTGCCAAGGTTGAGGTCGCGAGTTCGAGTCTCGTTTCCCGCTCCAGATTCAAGAAAAACGCTCCCGGAAGGGGGCGTTTTTCGTTCTGCGGTCGTCCCGCCGGCAATCAGTCTTCGTCCTGCGCCGATGCACGCGAACGCATGCCGGTGATGTCTGAAATCCGCCATCCCTCGCCAACAGTCCACCGCTTCATCCCCACTTCACCCACACCCCATCGCCCTACCATCCGCGCTGGCGAACCTGCATCTCCGATTCTCCACGGCGATGCAGCCATGCCCCAAACTCCCTCCGCCTACGACCACGATGTGGTCATCGTCGGCGCCAGCTTCGCCGGTGCCGCCTGCGCGTTGGCTGCTGCTCAATACGGCCTGCGCGTCTGCGTGCTGGAACGCAAGACCGACCCCGGCGAACGCCTGCACACAACGGGCATCGTGGTGAAGGAAGCGGTGGAGCAGACCTGGCTGGGGCGCATGCCCGAACATCTGGTGCAGCGGGTCGCCAACGTGCGCCTCTATGCGCCGAACCTGCGCAGCGTATTGCTGGCCGCACCGGGCTATTACTTCCTCACCACCGATACGCCGAACCTGATGCGTTGGCTGGCCAGCGAACTGCGCGCGAACGGTGTCGACCTGCGCCTGCAGCAGTCCTTCACCGACGCTCGCCGCTGTGGTGACGGCTGGCAGGTCGAAGGGACAGGGCGCTGCGCCTATCTGGTCGGCGCAGATGGCGCACGCTCACGCGTTGCCCAGCGCACCGGGCTTGGTCAGGTGCGTGACAACCTCTACGGCGTCGAGCGTGAGTTCGCCGGCCTGCAGGTGACAGAGGGCGACGCGTTGCATTGCTTCCTCAGCAAGCGCTTTGCACCGGGCTACATCGGCTGGGTCGCGCAGAATCCGACCGGCCTGCAGGTCGGGCTGGCCCTTCGTCATGATCCGCGACAGGCGCGGCCGCTGGATATTGATGGTTTCCTTGAGCATGTGCGCGATGTGGTCGGCATCCCGCCATCTGCGCGTCCCTCGGCCACCCGCGCTGGCCTGGTGCCCTGCGGCCGACCGGATGGGCCGATCACCGGCCAACGCGTGATCCTGACCGGCGACGCGGCGGGCATCGTCTCGCCGCTCTCCGCAGGGGGCATCCACTCCTCGTGGCGGCACGGCTGGGCGGTCGGCGAGGCGATGGCCCGCCATCTGCGTGGGCAGGGGCCGGAAGCGGAACGGGTGGCGCGGCAGGTGGCGCCGGCATTCCATGGCAAGCGCCTGCTGCGCTGGGCGATGGATCATCTGCAGGCCGAATGGCCGTTCAACGCACCGCTGCACACGGCGGCCACGCGGCGCATTGCCGAGCAGGTCTACTTCCACCGCCGCGGCCTGCGCACGTGACGTGCGCTTTGCCAATGTAATTCCAGAATTCTGTATTTATATAACTGAATTCCCAAATAAAACACAGAATTCGGGAATTAAATCAATTGAATGGAATTGGGATTAATTCTATAATTTTGGGTGTTAAACGGCATAGAGAGGGGATGATACGCGCTATGTTGGATTTAAGCTTCAGCAAGCCCAGCGAGGTCGTCAAGCGACTCTGCGGGCGCTTGCGCACAGAGCGCATGGCGTTGGGCATGACACAGTCGGATCTGGCCGGGCGTGCCGGCATTGGTACCAACACCGTGTCCAACCTGGAGGCCGGGCGCAATGTTGGCTTCGAGGCGGTGGTCCGCGTGGCGATGGTCCTTGGTCGGATCAACGAGCTCGAAGGCCTGTTCCAGCCAAAGTTGGACAGCATCGAAGACATTCGGCGCTACGAAGAGGCTGCGAACCGCCTCCGGACGAAGAGGAAGCCCCGTAATGCCTGAACAGGTGAAGGTCTTCTACGAAGGGTGGGGAGAGCGATGGCACTGGGGAACGCTGATCTCCAGCATCGCCCTGACCGGTCGGCCGCTGATCGCGTTCGAGTACAGCAACGAGGCCCGGCGAAGGGGACTGGAACTGTCTTCGTACAAGCTGCCGCTGGCCGGCCCTCCGTTGCGGCGGGATTTTCCGGACCATCAGCTGCAACTGCCCGGGCCTGTGTATGACGCGTTGCCAGACGGCTGGGGCATGCTGCTGATGGACCGCATGTTCAGGCGCCGCGGAATCAACGCAGCACGCATTGGCCCGCTCCAGCGGCTGGCCTATATCGGTGGCAACGCGATGGGGGCCATGACGTTTGAGCCCGTGGCGCCCGAAGGTGAGGCGCCGAAGGTCCATATACCGCTCGAGCAGCTTTCCGCGGAAGTGCAGCAGGTGCTCCACGGAGAAGGTGGTGAATTCCTGCAGACCTTGCTGCTGGTGGGTGGTTCGCCCCAAGGTGCAAGGCCCAAGGCCCTGGTCTATCGCGATCCGCGATCGGGCGCGTTCACCACGGCCGTCACGCCCGGCTTCGAAGCCTGGTTGATCAAGTTCCCCGCCAGAGAAGAGCATGCCGAGGTGTGCGCCATCGAAATGGTCTACGCCGAGTGCCTGCGCAGGTGTGGCATCGAGACCCCGGACACGCAGTACTTCAGCCTGCCCAACGGGCTGGCCGCGTTTGCCAGCAAGCGCTTTGATCGCCACGATGGGTTGCGTGTGCCGATGCAGAGTCTTGCTGCATTCACGGGCGCCAGCTACCAGACGGCGGGGTCGTTGGACTATGTCAACTTCCTGCGCGCGACCCGGTTGTGCACCAATGACGTGCGGCAAATGGCCGTGGCCTTTGAACGTGCGGTCTTCAACGTTGCGTTCAACAACCGGGACGATCATCCGAAAAACTTTGCCTACATCATGTCGCCGGATGGGCAATGGCGTTTGGCTCCGGCCTACGACGTGACCTTCTGCGAAGGACCCAACGGATATCACCAGATGGACGTCATGGGGGAGGCACTGGAGATTTCCCGTGCTGACCTGCTTCGCCTTGCCGAAGAGGCAGAAGTGCAGCACGCGGACGCCAGTCTGGCGATTGGCAGCATTTGCGACGTGGCCAGCCAATTCACGGAAATCGCCAACAGCATGTACTCAAACGTTATTGCTCAAGACACCTTGATCATGATCCAGGGGCGCATCAACGAGAACGTAGCTCTGTTGCGGGAAGTCCGGCGTGGCCTGCGGCCCTGAGGGCCGGGTCCAAGGGCCTGAACGCCGCCCCACAATGCGGCCGAAAATTCCTGTTGACGCCGTGCAGCAATATCGACACAATAGCGCTCCTTCGACGCAGGTCGAACGAAATCTGCGGGAATAGCTCAGTTGGTAGAGCGCAACCTTGCCAAGGTTGAGGTCGCGAGTTCGAGTCTCGTTTCCCGCTCCAGATTCAAGAAGAACGCTCCCGAAAGGGAGCGTTTTTCGTTTGTCACACCGGTTGCACCACCACCGCGCCAGCGTGCCTTGCCGGGCAGGGCGCTGCACCAGGTCCGGGCATTCTGCCGGTCGAAACCGGGGGAGCTGTTGTCCTGCGGGATGTAGACGTAGGGAACGTCATCTCGTAGGTGAAGTGGTAGTAGTAGGTGCGGTCCTTCCCATACAACCAGTAGTTCGACGAACCGTCGTTGATCGCATACGGCTCGAAGGTGAGGATCGAGGATTCGGCGGGAATGAAGTTGCTGCGCTCCATCAGTAGCAGCAGGGCGTTCGAGACCAGTGGGGTGGTCAGGACGAGCACGATCACACCGACAGTCGCTGTCGTGATCGAGCCAATCAGCAGCCAACGGCGAGGGTGTTTCATGCTCGTGCAGCATCGAAGCAAGGAATTGCCGCAATGTGCAATACGCCGTGAAAGTGGTCCAGTGTTCCGTGCCGGGAACGCATTGAAAGCGTAGTGAAAGGCTGGGTCGGCGTTGCCTGAACCGCACGCGTGTTGTGACCGTTTTCGGACCAATTCTCCATGTTCGCTCCACAATCGCACGGTAGCCTTCTTGCTCCTTCTACACGTTGGCGGGCTGGTGGTCAGGCGTATCACTTCAGTGGCAGTGCCCAGGACAGGGCGTGAACTCTCCCTGCAGGCAGTGCTGCGCCCCGGCGCGTTGTTGGCAACCCTGGCCTTGGCGGGTTGCATGTCGGTGTCCGTCCCGGACCTGCCTGACCGCACACCCAGCACCTGGACCCAGGTGCCGCAGGGGCAGGGCGTGGCGGTGGACGCCAGGCAGTGGTGGAAAGTGCTGTCCGACCCGGCGCTGGACGGCCTGGTCGATCAAGCCATCGCCGGCAACCTTGATCTGCAGCAGGCCACGTTGCGCCTGCAGGCAGTGCGGATCGTCGCCGGCGCCTCGGATTCGCGCTTCCTGCCGGAAATCTCGGCCAGCGCCAAGCAGGTACAGGACGCCGCCGCGGTCGACACCTATTTCCATGCAGGCATCGAAGCGATCTGGGACCTGGGGCTGTTCGGCGCCGCCGAGAGCGCGCAGCTGAGCGCGCAGGCCTCGGCCGGCAATGCCGAGGCGTTGCGCAATGCCGCGCAGGTGGCGGTGATCGCCGACGTGGTGCGCAGTTATCTCGACCTGACCGTGGCCCAGGCCCAGCAGGACCTGCTGGCCCGACAACAGGCCGTGGACGACCGCGGCGAACAGCTGGCGCTGGTCCGTCAGCGGCTGCGCCTGGATGAGCCGGGCGAGCTGGAACGCCTGCGTGCACGCCAGGCCGCCACCCGTGCCGCCATCGCACAGGCTCGGGAAAACGCCGACAACGCGGCCCGCGCGCTGGCATTGCTGCTGGGCCGTGACGGCCCGGATCCGGCCTGGCGCGCGTATCGCACGCCGCCGACGCTGGGTGCGTTCACGCTGCAGCAGGTCCCTGCGGATCTGCTGCGCCACCGCCCGCAGATTTTGCTGGCCGAATCGGAGGTGATGCAGGCAGCGGCCAGCAAGGGTTCGGCGCGCGCAGCGATGTATCCACGGGTCAGCCTTGGCGGCTCCATCCTGTACGCGTACAACCTCACCCAGAACGCCCGTTCCAATTCCGACTCCAGCCCGTCGATCGGCCCGTACATCGATATTCCGCTGTGGGACTGGGGCCAGCGCCGCGCGCGGTTCCATGCCGACGAGAAGCAACTGGACGCCGCCTTGCTCGGCTACCGCAAGGCCGTGCTGGAAGGCGTTAGCGAAGTGGAAGGTGCACTGGGTAGCCTGGCGCGCCAGGACAGCAGCATCCAATCGCTGCGTGCGGCCAATGATGCCGCCAACCAGCAGGTCAAGCGGCAGGCGCGGCAGGTGCAGCTGGGCCTGTCCAGCGAGTTCGACGGGCTGGATACGCAGCGTGCCGCATTGGCCTCGCAGGCCGACCTGATCGGTGCGCAGGGCGCGCGCGTGCTGGCCTTTGCATCGCTGTACCGCGCCCTCGGCGGTGCCCCGCTGCCTGCCGAGGGTGAGGGCGAACCACAATGATCGCACTCGCGCGCAAGACCCTGGCCTATGAGTGGCGCCGGTTCCTGCCGGTGGTGCTGGCGATGTGTTTCGCCGGTGTGCTGTTGATCGTGCAGGCCGCACTGGTGCTGGGCATCTTCGGTACCGCCGCGATCTACGTGAAGGCGTCCTCGGCCGATATCTGGGCTGGTTTCCCCGGCACCCAGAGCGTCAATTACGGCCATGCAATCAGCGCGGATGTGGAAAGCCATCTGCGCATGGACCCGGATGTCACCCGCGTCGAGCCCTACGAGTGGGTCGATGGCGAATGGCGGTCCGGCGCGCAGGGCACCGGCAATGTGTCGGTGTACCTGTCCGGCATCTCCACCCGGGACGACGCGATGATGTTCGCGCGCATCCTCCCTGCGAACCTGCGCGCGCAGCTTCGCGAGCCGGGTGCGGTGATCGTCGACAGCGCCGATCTGGATACGCTGGGCGTGGACCTGCAGAACAACCGTGCCTGGATCAATGGCAAGGCGGTGCGCGTGGTCGCTGCACAACCGGGCCTGCGGGGCCTTGGTGGTGTCAACGTACTGGCCTCGCTGGACACCGCGCGCGCCATCGCCGGCACCGACCCACACGCGGGAAGCACCTATTTCGTGGCGGGCCTGCGCTCGCCGGACCTGGCCGACCGCGTGCGTGACCGCCTGGCCGCGTCGATGGGCCAGGCCACACCGGTCGAGTTCTGGACCGCGCCGGCGTTCGCCAGCCGTTCGCAGCAATACTGGCTGTTCGACACCGGCGCCGGCATCGCGGTGCTGTTCATGGCCGTCATCGTCTGCTTCGTCGGCGCGGTGATCACCAACCAGTCGTTCGCCTCGGTAGTGGCAGGTTCGGTGCGCGAGTACGCCACGCTCAATGCGCTCGGTGCAGGCCGCTATGCGCTGGCACGGGTGGTGTTCGAGCAGGCATTGCTGATCGGTGGCGTAGGCATGCTGCTGGCGGCGGCGTTCAGCACGGTGGTGCTGCTGATCGCGCAGACCCAGCGCGTACCGGTGCAGCTGACGCCGATGGTGATCCTCGGCTGCGTGGCGCTGGTGGCGGTGATGGCCATGCTCTCCAGCATCATGGCGGTGCGCAGCGTCGTCCGCTCCGATCCATCGTTGCTGCTGCGTTGAGGACCGGCCGATGACTTCCACACGCGCCATCGCCCCGACCCTGCAGGCCGAAGCATTGGAAAAAGGCTTCATGTCCGGTGATGTGCAGGTGCCGGTGCTGCGTGGCCTGTCGCTGGACATCTATCCCGGCGAGCTGACCCTGGTATCCGGCCCGTCCGGCTGCGGCAAGAGCACGCTGCTGTCGCTGCTGTCCGGCCTGGCCGCACCCGATGGCGGTCGCGTGCATGCGCTGGGCCAGGACGTGGGCCACATGACCCGCAGTGAAGTGGAGCGTTTCCGCCTGCACCATGTCGGCTTCGTGTTCCAGGGCTTCAACCTGTTCCCGGCACTGACTGCGTTGGAGCAGGTACAGCTGCCACTGGGCTACCGCGGCATGCGCAATCGCGAAAGCGAGCCGCTGGCCCGCCAGGCGCTGGAAGAAGTCGGCCTCAGCCATCGCAGCCACATGCGCCCGGCGCAGCTGTCCGGTGGCGAGAAGCAGCGCGTGGCGGTTGCCCGCGCGTTTGCCAAGTCGCCGACCCTGATCTTCGCAGACGAGCCCACCAGCGCGCTGGATGCCGAGAACGGCCAGCGCGTGATCGACATCCTGCATCGCTACGCACGTGCGCATGGCGCCACCGTGCTGTGCGTGAGCCACGATCCGCGCCTGATCCGGCATGCCGATCGGGTGATCGCCATGGAAGACGGCATGGTCCGTGACGACCGCCGCCAGAACGAAACCGTAGAGTCCGCCCCATGACCAAGACGTCGCACCTGCTCCCCCTCAGCCTGGCCCTGTCCGCGGCACTGCTGCTCGGCGCCTGTTCCAGGGAAGCGCCCACCGCCGCATCGGCCTCCTCAGGCAAGGCGGGTACTGCCGCCGACGGCAAGGTCGCCGTGGCGCGGGGCATCATTGACGTCGAAGGTGGCCTGATTGCACTGGCACCGCCGGTGGATGGCTCGATCACTGCAGCGCCGGTGAAGGAAGGCGCCACGGTGAAGAAGGGGCAGCTGCTGCTGTCGCTGGATGGCGCCCTGCTGCAGCAGGAAGTGGCAATGGCCACCGCCGATCTGGCCTTGGCCAATGACCGCCTGAAGGGCAGCCAGGCGCAGCTGCGCGAACTGGAGCGCAACGCCGCCCGACTGTCCACGGGCGCCAGCGAAGGTGTGTCCTCGAACCAGCAGGCCGATGCGGCCAAACAGCAGCTGGCCGGTGTGCGTGCCGATGTCGACGTGGCCGGTGCACAGGTCGACCTGGCGCAGCACAAGCTGGAGCACGCGAAGCTGAGACTGCAGCAGATGTCATTGAGCGCGCCGGAAGCCGGCACCGTGGTCGGCCAGGTGCCGGGCGTCGGTGCCTTCGTGCAGGCGGGCAAGCCGGTGATCTCGTTGTTGCCGGCGCGCCCGCTGCAGGTGCGCGCCGAACTCAGCGCCGCCTACGCCGATGCCGTGCAGGTGGGCATGAAGGCTACTGTCGTGCCGGATAGTGATGGTGCGGAGAACACGGGCACGCTGCCGCCTGCACGCGTGGTGCGCATCAGTCCGGTGTTCGCGCAGGCACGCCTGCCTGAAGATGCAGGGCGTGGCGTGGCCAAAGTGGTGGAGTGCGTGCTGGAGTTCGATGGGCAAGCCAAGGCGCGCTTCGGCCAGCACGTGCGGGTGGAGTTCCGGAAGTAGGTCTCTAGCGCTGCGGCGGGGGAGTCTGTGGTGACCCGCGCCGGCAGAGCGTCCGCCACGCGCTCACCGCCGACACCACGCACAGCGCCAGCAGCAATCCCACGTCCAGCAGCAGCAACCACAGCAGGTGCATGCCTTGTACCGGCGGCTGGTGCATCGCCGACAGCATCCACGGTACCGACCACACCAGCAGCAGGGCGAAGGCGATCAGCAGGCGCAGCCACAGTCGTTTCAGTCGCCACGGCCGCACGATCAACGCGGCCACCACCAGTTCAACCGTTCCCAGCAACGCGAACACGATGACGGTGCTGGTCGGGTAGGGCAGCTGGGCGCCTTCCAGGCGATGCAGCAGCCAGTAGTCTGGGGTGAAGCCAGCATTGACAAGTGCGGCGATCAGCGCCAACCAGGTCAGCGCGACCAGCAACCAGAACAGGCGGACGTAGCGTCTCGGCATCGGCGGTGTCCGTGCTTGGGCGGGGCAGCGTACCCCAACCCGGACGCTCGTGACCGCATGATGTGAAGACTGTTGACGGCGTGAAGGAATTTGGACACAATAGCGCTCCTTCGACGCAGGTCGAAGAATCTGCGGGAATAGCTCAGTTGGTAGAGCGCAACCTTGCCAAGGTTGAGGTCGCGAGTTCGAGTCTCGTTTCCCGCTCCAGATTCTACAGGGCCCCGGTAGGGGCCTTGTTTTTCTCCCGCCCCGGCAAGGCAGGGCACGTTGGGCCACAAGGCTTTACGCGCAGTCAGAAAAGTGAAATCGCTGGTGTGTTTTCCGGATTTCCGGTAGCATGTCGGCTTACGCGGGAATAGCTCAGTTGGTAGAGCGCAACCTTGCCAAGGTTGAGGTCGCGAGTTCGAGTCTCGTTTCCCGCTCCATGTTCCGACAGGCCCCATCTTGGGGTTTTGTCTTGTCAGGGCTGGGTTCCTGGCGCGCAGTACGTTGGCCTCATGGCAGAGTGGCTATGCACCGGATTGCAAATCCGTTTACAGCGGTTCGATTCCGCTTGAGGCCTCCAATTGAAAAGCCCTGACTCCGGTCAGGGCTTTTTTGTTGGCTGCGATCGCTTTCGCGCTCGCACGATCGTTGCGCGGCTGGCGGTCAGTCATGGCGGATGCGGTGGCGCTACACTCGCGTGATGAACCAGATTGATCACTTCCGCGGCGCCTTGCTCGGCCTCGCGTGCGGCGATGCCGTCGGTACCACGCTGGAGTTCAAGCCTCGTGGCAGCTTCACCCCGATCACCGACATGGTGGGTGGTGGGCCGTTCCAGCTGCAGCCGGGGCAATGGACCGACGATACCTCCATGGCGATGTGCCTGGCCGAGAGCCTGGTGCGTTGTGACACCTTCGATGTGCACGATCAGATGAACCGCTACGCCAACTGGTACCGGCATGGGTACTGGAGTGCGACCGGCGAGTGCTTCGATATCGGTATGGCAACGCGGGCTGCCATCGACCGGTTCCTGCAGGATGGCCATCCGCTGGCGGGGAGTGACGACCCACGCAGCGCTGGCAATGGCTCGATCATGCGTTTGGCGCCGGTAGCATTGCGCTACGCCGGGACTCCCGACCTGCAGGCCATGGCCGCGTTGAGTTCGCGAACCACGCACGGTGCGCAGGAGTGCCTGGAGGCGTGCCGCCTGCTGGCGGTCGCGCTGGAGCGGGCGTTGGCAGGTGGCACCCGTGACGCGGTGCTGGATCTCAGCAATGTCCCCGTCGAGAGCGCGCGGCTGCAGCAGATCGCGGCGGGCGGCTACCGCGGTGCCACGCGTGAGCAGATCCGTGGCAATGGCTATGTTGCCGACAGTCTGGAAGCTGCACTCTGGTGCTTTGATCGCCACGACACCTTTGAAGCCGTCGTACTCGAGGCGGCCAATCTTGGCGAGGACGCCGACACCACGGCCGCCATTGCGGGGCAGCTGGCGGGCGCATTCCATGGTGCGCGCGGAATCCCCGGGCGGTGGTTGCAGCGGCTGGCCCTGCGTGCCGAAATCCAGGCGCTGGCCGATGCGCTGCACGCCTTGAATCAGGGCAGCGACTGCGCTGCGTGAGTCGGGTTCCCTGCCTGTGAACTGCGCCGGCAGGGCGCTCCTTGCGGCCGCCATTTCCGACGCCGCGCTGCTTCACCTGCAGCCGTTCGCCGCGCCCCGGTCGCCAGTCTCAGCCGGCCACGACATGGAAAGGCGCTATGGTCGAGTTCCACGTCTCAGGGAGCCGCAATGGCGAGCAAGGACATCACGCGTCGTTCCAGCCACGGAGCGAAACGGAAATGAGCAAAGTCACGGCAGATGTGCGCTGGTTGACCTTCCGCTTGAAGAACGGGCAATCCATTGGCCCGGATCGGCTGAAGGACGGATGGGTCATCGCCTCGGAAACCGCCCGCTGCGGGGTGCGCCGCGAGCATATCGAAGGGTCGGGCCTGGTGTATGCCCTGTACGCGCCGGCCAACCTGGCCTCACCACGGCGCGCGGAAATGCGCATGCGCGAATTCCTGATGAGCTCGGGCTACACCTTCACGATGGGCACGCTGGGCGGCTGACCTGCGCGTGGGCCGCGATTGCTCAACGCTGCGCGGCCTTCAACGCCTCGATGATCTGCGCGCCGGAGAAGCCACAATGGCCTTCGCCAACGGGCGGCAGCACCTGTGGCAGCGGACGGGCGCCGGCCCGTGCGGCCGTCTGCGGATACACCGTCTGCATGCGCGGCACGATCGTCGGGTCGTTGTTGTTGAACTGGATCACCAGTGGTCGCCTCAACGCACCGCTCAATGCCAGCTCCCTGCGGACAGCGGCCTGCGCGGCAGGCACGGCATCGATACGTTGCACGCCGGCATTGAACGCCATGTCGTCACCGAAGCCGCTGTAAGCCACACCTCTGTTGCCCACCGGCATGCCGCCACTGCGCGTGGCCAGTTCGTGCAGGACCAGTGCATGCAGGCTGATCGTGCCGGCCAGTGCATCAGCGGACACCTGCAGCCGCTGTGCCAGCAACGCGGCATGCGAGGGGCTGCGTTGCAGCGCATTGGAGATGCCCTGGTACAGTTCGCCCTGTGGCAGCGCAGCCGCGTCGCGTGAGACCAGTCCCGCAGCCGGCAGGCCTTCGGCCTTGGCAAAGAAGTAATCGAAAGCGACCAGCGTGGTCAGCAGATCACTCGCGATCTGTTCGCCACTGAGATTGGCGCCGCATAGCGACACGCCACCAGCGTAGTGTTGCGGGAACCGTTCGAGGCTGGCGAGGGTCACGGCGCCGCCCATCGAAAATCCCAGCATCCAGATATGGCGCACGTGCTTGAGTTCAGCCACTGCATGTCGGCGCAGGCGTTCCATGTCGGTGATCGCATCGGCCACCGCCCAGCCCTGACTGGCATAGGCGCTCTGCGCGACGGCGTAGCCTGCAGCCAGCAATGGCGCGGTGCCGTCATTGGCAGCCATCGGCGTAGCACGTGGCATGCCTACCGGCTCGTAGCCGTGCGCCAGCATCACCAGGTCACCGTTCCAGTCGGCCGGCACGTCCAGGCGCCACGGCGCGCCCTGCAGCTCGCCGCTCAGCGTGCGTGCCGCCGTTGGCGCTGACGCCAGCAAGGTCGTCGAAGGCAGCAGCAGGCCGAGGGCGAGGGCGCATCGAAGCAGGGCGGGCATCGGGGTCATTCCATGCGGGAATGACCCCGAGCATAGATGCCAGCGAAATGTTGCGCGCGCTGCACTGCCGCAGGAAGGGCGGGCTGGGGGGCGCCCGCTCCCAGAGTTGATCACGTCCGCTAAGGGGGTGATTCCGATACGATGTGTCGCCTTGATCTCTTTCTACTTTACCCAGGGTCCCGTCATGGTCGACCGTCTTGCCATTCTGCTTGAACGCTTTGCGGTTACCGCCTCGGTGTTCCATGCTGGCGCGTTGTGCGGCATCAACACGCTGGCGGGCGAGGATGACGCCGGGCAGCTGCATCTGGTGCGACGTGGCCCGCTGCAGGTCAGCCATGGCCAGCAGATCGTCCAGGTCGAGGTGCCGAGCCTGCTGCTGTACCCACGGCCGATGCCGCATCGATTCAGCACCGATCCGCAGCATGGCGCCGACATGGCCTGCGCCAATCTGCATTTCGAGGGCGGGCGGCTCAACCCGATCAGCGCGGCGTTGCCCGATTTCATCTGCCTGCCGCTGGCCGATCTGTACAGCGGCAACGCAGCGCTGGAGCTGCTGTTCGAAGAAGCCTTCGAGCAGCGCTGCGGGCGTGCGGCGATGGTCAACCGGCTGTTCGAGGTGGTGATGATCCAGGTGCTGCGGCAGCTGATGGAAGGGGGCGAGATGCGTGGTGGCCTGTTTGCCGGGCTGGGGCATCCGCGGCTGCGGCTGGCGCTGGTGGCGATGCATGAGGCGCCCGCACAGTCCTGGACCCTGGAAGACCTGGCCGAGGTCGCCGGCATGTCACGCAGCGTCTTTGCTGCCAGTTTCCGTGAGGCGATGGGCACTACCCCGGGCCAGTACCTGCAGGGCTGGCGGGTGGGCCTGGCGCAGCAGGCGCTGCGCCAGGGGCGCCCATTGAAGCGGATCGCTGACGACGTCGGCTATGGCAGCGAAGCCGCACTGTCGCGTGCATTCAAGGCACATACCGGACAGTCGCCGCGGGAGTGGCGCGGACAGGCCCGCGCCGGCGCGGGCTGAGCCTCAGCCCAGCACCAGCCGGGCCAGTTTCATGCCACCGAACAGGCCAACCAGGCCCAGCGCCACCGAACCGCCGGCGTACAACGCTGCCAGGCCATGCTGGCCGCGCTGCAGCAGCAGACCGATTTCCAGCGCGTAGGTGGAAAATGTGGTGTAGCCGCCGAGGACGCCGGTGGCCAGCAGAAGGCGCAACTGCGGCGAGGCGCCATTGCGCAGGGCGAAGGCTTCGACCAGCGCGCCCATCAGCAGTGCACCGCTGATGTTGATCAGGAAGGTCGACCACGGCCACGGGCTGCCGACCGCTACCCGCGTACCGATCAGGTTGCAGGCATGGCGAAGGCAGGCGCCGAGCCCGCCGCCGATGAAGACCAGCAGATAATTGTTCAATGCGTGCATCACGTGCCTCGGTTGGGGGTTCGCTGATTCGATGGCGAACGCCGACGGCAGGCACGGCCCGCCATCGACGAAGACCGGTTCGTCCTGGCAGGAGCCATCAGCCCTTTCGGGCGGTTATCGGGGGAGCCCCATCCCCATCCGCGACCATGCTACCAGTGGTAGTGCATTCACGTCATCGAGGTCGTCAGCACCCGGATGACCTTGCTGCGGCTGAAGCCGTCCATCAGCAGTTCGAAGGCCAGCAGGTCCAGGGCCGCGTGGCGGCGATGGTCGATCTGCAATCCCTTCTCCTCCACCAGATGGCTGACCAGTTCGTAGGCGTCCTGCCAGACATCCAGGTGGGCCTGGCTGGGGATATAGGTATTGCCCCGCTCACCGACGCCAAGCCCGCTCACGCCGTACAGCAGTTCACGCGCGTCCAGTTTGGCCGCATCGGCGATGCGGAACAGCTGTTCGGCCTTCACATGGGCGGGGCTGACATGGTCGTTGAGCCAGTTGCTGATGGTTGCCGTCGTCGAATCGGCGGCGCGGGCCAGATCGGCCGGGCGAGGGTGCCCGGCTTTCTTCATGGCAATGGCGAGTCGTTGGCCGAGAGTATTCATCTATGCAAGCCAGCTTAACGCGTGGATCGCAAAGTTCCCTTGTTCCAAGAATAAGTCTGGTTAACAGAAGGACCGACCGTGACCGAATTCTGGAGCAAGGGGCAGGTACGCGCCCGGCTGGGTTTCCGGACCGATGCCGAACTGGCGCGCTTTTTTGGCATAAGCCGATCTGCCGTGTCGCAATGGCCCAAGAACTTCCCGATTCCTGCGCTACGCCAATACATCCTGCATCAGCGCTATCCCAACCTGTTCCCCGCGACTGAGGCTACGCAGGGCGAGTAAGCCCCAACTACGCCGCCTTTTGTCGCATATAGCACTCTAAACAGTATTTGCTAAGTATGCTTAGCAACATTGGAAACTTCGATGGAACGGGGCTGGCCCATCGATGGCGCCTACCAAAGCGGGGCCGGGAAATCGGGGCAGCGTGTCGGGTCCGACCCATCCGGGCACCCCGTCTCCCCGTATGTGGTTTCGTGAACGATTAATAATTTCGATCACGAAAGTCGCGGTATGTAATTGACCTGTCGTGAAATCTGTGACTAATTGGGATCAATCGGACGTGAAGCCCGGGAGTCTTTCAGTAGCTCGCAAGTGAGTCGGTAGACCGTCAACGATGCAGAACAAGTCCAACGGAGGTCGTATGGAATACGGCATGCATGGCTTGGCTGAACGGGTACGCCGCGAACTGGAAGCCAGTTATCACAAACACGGATGCGGTCCGGCGTTCTGGGATACCTACCAGCAGGTGCTGGACCGCCTGGTCCCGCAGGGGACCGAGCGTACCGAAGTCACCAATGAAATGGCGCTGATCATCGAGCAGCTGGGCATCGTCCGACGTGCGCAGCTGGTGCCGCCGCACGCCAACGGGCCGCGTTGATCCGTTGATTCAAAGCAGGCGCCAGGCGCCGCAGGCCAACAGCGCCAGCAGCATCGACAGCAGTGCCAGGGTCCGCGGTCGCCACCATTGCCGCGGTTGCCCGGCCATGGCCTGCGGACTGCAGTAGCGCACCAGCCCCGGGCCGAAACCGGCCTGGTGCTGCTGCTGCGAGCAGGCCTCCAGGCAGGCGCCGCAGGCCAGGCAATCGGCCTGAGGTCCCTGGCGGATATCCAGTTGCATCGGGCAGGCGCTGACACAGGCAGCGCAATCGGTGCAGTCGCCCAGGCGGTCGGCGCTGAAGGTGGGCATCGGTCCGGCCAGCAGCGGGTGTGCAGCGCGGAACACGTAGTCCTGCGCGGTGGTCGGGTCGAGCAGGCCACGGCCGCGTCCGAGCACGCCCCCCAGCCCCGACGGACGCATGCCGCGCGGTTCGCCGCGGCGCGCGTCGTACAACATGCGCGGTGTATGCGGATCGGTCAGCAGCGGCTGCAGGCGCGCGAACGGGCACAGCGAACGGCACACCTGCTCGCGCAGGAAGCCGGCATTGCCCCAGGTGGCGGCGGCATAGAACAGCACCCAGAACGTTTCCCAGCCGCTCCAGCCGGCATGCGGCGCGGCGGCCACCAGTTCTTCGATCGGGCTGAACAGACCGACGAACGTGATGCCGGTCCACAGCGACAGCAGCCCCCATGCCAGCTGGGTGGCAGGGCCCACGACGGGCGCTGGCAAAGCCCGGGCCATGGCGCGCGCAATCCAGTCGAAGGCGCGGCGCCATAGCGTCTGCGGGCAGGCGTGGCCGCACCAGATGCGGCCGGCGAGGTGGGTGAGCAGCGCGAGGCCCACCGCCAGCACCGCCAGCAACCCGATCAGCACGCCGACATCGCTGGGCCACAATGTCCAGCCAAACAGGTCAAAGCGCCGTGCGTTGATGTCCAGCAGCAGGGCCTGCCGCCCATTCCAGCGCAGCCACGGCAGGGCATAGAACAACGCCAGCAAGAGCATGCTGAGCGCGGCGCGCCAATGCCAGCGGCGTGGGATTCCGGTGCAGGGCGTACTCATCCCAGCGGCAGCTCGTCGTCGTCGTCGCTTGGCATCGGTCGCTGCAGGTACCAGGTGACCGCGCTGGACAGTGTGGTCACCGACCAGAACATGAAGAATCCTGCCGTATAGCCCAGTTCGCGGCTGATCGCCGTACCCGGAAAGCTGATCGCCTGCAGACGCAGCGGGTCGACAAAGGCGAAGAACACCACGCTGGCCAGGCCTGCAGCGATGAAGCTGGGCCAGAGGATGGCGCCCCAGTGCTGGATCAGCTGCTGGCGGCGGCTGGGAGAGGGTCTGTTCATGCTGTCCCGGATCGGAATGAGGGCGGCGCGTATACTCCGCCGAGGCTGGCGCAGCATCCGCAGGGCATGCTTCCTGCACGCGTGCCAGCCTAGGTGCAGCGGACTGCGCCGACATTGATCTGGATCAACGGCGGTGCCGGCCAGCTACGGCACACTGCCGGCAAGCTTTGGGTACCCGATGAACGCAATATCGCCACCTGTGCTGCCCGTCGCCTCGCCCGGGCTGTGCACCGAGCAGGAAGTGACCCGCCTGGTCCACGATTTCTATGCGCGCGTGCGCGAGGAAGAGCGGTTGGGGCCTGTGTTCGAGGCACACGTCCGCGACTGGCCGGAACACCTGGCGCAGCTGGTCGATTTCTGGTCGGCAATGCTGCGCGGTACGCGCCGCTTCAAGGGCTCGCCGATGTCCAAGCACATGGCCATCGAGCTGGACAAGGACCTGTTCGACCGCTGGCTGGTGCTGTTCCGGATCACCACCGCCGAGTGCGGCAACCCGCCCATGCAGGCGCTGGCCGACGACGTCGCCGCGCGCATCGGTGACACCTTCTGGAAGCGCTACCAGATGCTGCGCTGGCCGCAGGTCGGCCTGCCGGTGCTGGGAATCCCCGCCCGCGATTGATCTGGGTCAAGGCGGTCGGGTACGCCCGGCGCGATGCTGGCGGCATGGACACGTTCTCTCCCGCCGCCGGCGGTCTTGCCTGGACCTTCGACCCCGACCTGCTGCGCCGGCATGACCGGCCCGGGCCGCGCTACACCTCGTATCCGACCGCGCCTCATTTCCACGATGGCTTCGATGCGCCGGCACTGCGCCGGGCAATCGCCGACAGCAACCAGCTGGCCCGCGCGCTGTCGCTGTACGTGCATGTGCCGTTCTGCTCCAGCCCCTGCTTCTACTGCGGCTGCAACCGGGTGATCACCCGCGACCGCGGCCGTGGCCACAGCTACGTCGCGCGCGTGCTGGCCGAGGCCGACCTGCTGGCGCCGCAGTTCGAGGACGGCCGTGAGGTCATCCAGCTGCACCTGGGCGGGGGCACGCCGAACTTCCTCGAGGCCGAGGCGATGACCACGCTGGTGGAAGGACTGCGCCGGCGCTTTGATTTCAGCGATTCGCCGCAGCGCGATTTCTCGATCGAACTCGATCCGCGCTTCATCGATACCCGCGATGTCGCCATGCTGGCGCGGCTGGGCTTCAACCGCGCCAGCCTGGGCGTGCAGGATTTCGACCCACAGGTACAGGAAGCGATCAACCGCGTGCAGGGCGTGCAGCAGACGCTGGACATCCTGCAGGCCTGCCGCGACAGCGGCATGCGTTCGGTCAACGTCGACCTGATCTATGGGCTGCCGGGACAGAGCCTGGAAGGGTTTGGCCGCACCCTGGAACGGGTGCTGGCATTGCGCCCGGATCGCCTGGCGGTGTACGGCTACGCACACCTGCCGCATCTTTTCCGCGCACAGAAGCAGATCGACGAACGCCGCTTGCCTTCGCCGGAAGACAAGCTGGCGCTGCTGGGCCTGGCGGTGGAGAAACTCTCTGCGGCCGGCTACCAGTACATCGGCATGGATCACTTCGCATTGCCGGAAGAAGATCTGTCACGTGCGCAGCGCGCCGGGCAGTTGCATCGCAATTTCATGGGCTATACCACCCACGCCGACACCGATCTGCTCGGCCTGGGCGTGAGTGCGATCAGCCACATCGGTGCCACCTACAGCCAGAATCCGCGCGACCTGCCGTCGTGGGAGGATGCCGTGGACCAGGGTCAGTTGCCGGTGTGGCGCGGCGTGGCGCTCAGCGCCGACGACCAGCTGCGCGCAGAACTCATCCAGCAGCTGATGTGCCAGGGCGAGGTGGACGGTGCGGTGCTGGGCCAGCGCCATGGCGTGGATTTCGAGCAGTACTTCGCCGAAGACCTGCGTTCGGTGCAGCGGCTGCAGGAAGACGGCCTCGCCGAGTACCGTGACGGCGTAGTGCGCGCCAGCGAGCCTGGACGGCCGTTGCTGCGGCTGCTGGCGATGTGCTTCGACCCGTACCTGCGTGCCGCCTGCGAGCAGCCGCGCTACTCGCGTGCGATCTGACGTTCGTCGTGAAAAGTGCGATGGTGCCCGGAGCCGGAATCGAACCGGCATGGGGTTGCCCCCGGCGGATTTTAAGTCCGATGCGTCTACCAGTTTCGCCATCCGGGCCTGCAGCGCGGCGCCGATTGTAGCCCAGCTGCAGAATCCCGACCGGATTGCAGTGGAGCGGCGGTGTGCTTAACTGTCGCTCCCATTCATGTCATAGTCCAAAGCCTCGTTCCCAGGGGGGGAGCCACCCGATGTCGCTGCACGCGATTGCCTATGCCAGCGAGGCCCGCGCCGACCTGCAGACAACCGATCTTGACCGCCTGCTGGCCGATGCCACGGCATTCAACCGAGTAGCCGGTGTCACGGGTGTGCTGATGTTCGATGGCAGCCGTTTCCTGCAGTACCTGGAAGGCCCGGAGGATGGCATCGATTCGGTGTACCAGCGCATCGCCAATGCGCGCAGCCATGGACAACTGAAGGTGCTGTGCCGCGCGCCGGTGGCGCAGCGGGCATTCCCGCGCTGGTCGATGGGGACCCGGCGCATTGATACAGAACTGCTGGTACAGATCGTCGACGCCTCATGGGCGGGCTTCGTGCTTGGCGGCGGTGGCTTCGAGCGCCTGCTGCAGGCCTGGACCGGCGCCGATGGCGAACTGGAGCCGGCCGCGGTCGCACTGGGTTCCTGACCCCACCTTGGCGGCCGGGCACCCGGGCCGTTAGGCTGTAGCCTTTCTGGCATGGATCTTCCCGGAGTGGCAAAGCGAATGAGTAGGTCGGCCATGCCCATGGCAGTACGCATGCGATTTCAGCCGTTGCATGGGATGCGGCGTTGAGCGCGCCGCTTGCGGCAGCAGCGTCGCCGCGCTTCGCGGTGATCGGGCTGGGCTACGTGGGCCTGCCACTGGCGGTGGCCTTCGGCCGGCACTGGCCGACGCTCGGCTTCGACATCGATGCTGATCGCATCGCCGAGCTCCGCGACGGCCAGGACCATACGCTGGAAATGGAGGCCGATGAGCTGGCCAGTGCGCAGCAGTTGCAGTACGGCAGCGATCCGGCTTTGCTCGATGCCTGCAATGTCTACATCGTTACCGTGCCGACCCCGATCGATGCCTATGAGCAGCCCGATCTGGAGCCGCTGCGTTCGGCGACGCGGCTGATCGCCAGCCACCTGCGTGCGGGTGACCTGGTGATCTACGAATCCACGGTGTACCCCGGCACCACCGAAGAGGTCTGCGTGCCGCTGCTGGAGCAGCTTTCCGGGCTGCGCTTCAACGAAGACTTCTACTGTGGTTACAGCCCGGAGCGGGTCAGCCCCGGCGACCGCCAGCGGCGCCTGGCCGATATCCGCAAGATCACCTCGGGGTCGACACCGGAAGTGGCTGCGGTGATTGATGGCCTGTACCAGCGCATCATCGCCGCCGGTACCTTCCCGGCGCCGTCGATGCGTGTGGCCGAAGCGGCCAAGGTGGTGGAGAACATCCAGCGTGACGTCAACATCGCGCTGGTCAATGAGCTGGCGCTGATCTTCGACCGGCTCGGCATCGACACCCAGGATGTGCTCGACGCCGCCGGCAGCAAGTGGAACTTCCTGCCATTCCGGCCGGGCCTGGTTGGCGGCCACTGCATCGGCGTGGACCCGTACTACCTGCTGCACAAGTCCGAGAGCGTGGGTTACCACCCGGACCTGATCCACACCGCGCGGCAGGTCAACAACCGCGTCGGTGAGCACGTGGCGTCGCGTGTGCTGGCAATGCTGGCCGAACGTGGCCGCGCACCTGCGCAGTCGCGTATCCTGGTGCTGGGCGTGACCTTCAAGGAGGATTGCCCGGACCTGCGCAACAGCCGCGCGCTGGAACTGGCGCAGCGCCTGCGTGATGCCGGCGCACAGGTGGAGGTCAGCGACCCGTGGGTCGGCCCGGCGGCATTGGCTGACGCGGGCGTGCACTGGCTGGCCGAGCCGGTGGCGGGGAGTTACGACGCCGTAGTTCTGGCAGTGGCCCATGCCCGATTCAAAGCCATGGATGACGCCGCAATCCAGGCGCTGCTGGCGCCCGGCGGCATCGTCTACGACGTGAAATCGGCCTGGCCGCGCAACGTGGTTGACGGTCGCCTGTAAACGCCGGTGATGGCCGGCGCGGTAGACTCGCAGGCAGTTGCAACCAAGGAACGCCATGCACCGGTATATCGTCTACCTGCTCGCCATCCTGATGTTTCCCATCTGCCTGTGGTTGGCCACGATCTGGCCGGCCTGGTACTGGGGCGTCGGCCTGACTGCCGCGATGGTGGCGCTGGGGACCTGGGATCTGCTGCAGAAGCGCAGCACGCTGCGCCGCAACTATCCGGTGATGGCGCATTTCCGCTATGGCCTGGAATCAATCGGCCCGGAAATCCGCCAGTACTTCGTGCAGAGCGACCTGGAGGACGTGCCGTTCTCGCGCCAGCAGCGTGCGCTGATCTACCAGCGCGCAAAGAACGAAATGGACACGGTGCCGTTCGGTACCCTGCGCAGTACCTATGCGGTGGATTACGAGTGGATCAACCATTCGCTGGCTCCCACCTCCATCGCCAAGCATGATTTCCGCGTGCTGATTGGGCCGAACTGCGCCAAGCCTTATTCGGCCAGCGTGTTCAACATCTCGGCGATGAGCTTCGGTTCGCTCTCGGCCAACGCGATCCGCGCACTGAACGAAGGTGCGCGGCGCGGTGGCTTCTACCACGACACCGGCGAAGGTTCGATTTCGCCCTACCACCGCGAGATGGGCGGCGATCTGGTCTGGGAAATCGGCTCGGGCTACTTCGGCTGCCGTGACGGGAAGGGTGGTTTCAGCGAAGAGCGCTTCGTCGCCAACGCTACCCACGACCAGGTCAAGATGATCGAGATCAAGCTGTCGCAGGGTGCCAAGCCGGGCCACGGCGGCGTGCTGCCGGCACCAAAGGTGACCGCCGAAATATCGGTGACCCGTGGTGTTCCGATGGGCGTGGACTGCGTATCGCCGTCGCGTCACTCGGCATTCTCGACGCCGGTCGAACTGTTGCAGTTCGTGGCCCGGCTGCGCGAGCTGTCCGGTGGCAAGCCGGTCGGTTTCAAGCTGGCCATCGGACACCCCTGGGAATGGTTCGGCATCGCCAAGGCGATGCAGGAAACCGGGCTGCTGCCGGACTTCATCGTGGTCGATGGTGCCGAGGGAGGCACCGGCGCGGCACCGGCTGAATTCGTCGACCATGTCGGCGTACCGATGCATGAAGCACTGCTGCTGGTGCACAACACCCTGGTCGGCCTGGACCTGCGCGAGCGCATCCGCATCGGCGCCGCTGGCAAGATCACCAGTGCGTTCGACATCGCGCGCACCATCGCGCTGGGTGCCGACTGGTGCAATGCCGGCCGAGGCTTCATGTTCGCGCTGGGCTGCATCCAGTCGTTGAGCTGCCACACCGACAAATGCCCGACCGGCATCGCGACCCAGGACCCTGCGCGCTGGAAGCATCTGGATGCACCGGACAAGGCCACCCGTGTGTACAGCTATCACGAGCACACACTGCATGCCTTGAAGGAACTGTTGTGCGCGGCTGGCCTGAACGATCCGGCCGAGCTGGGGCCGGAGCACATCCTGCGTCGCGTGTCGCCGGTGGAAATCCGTTCGCTGGCGTCGCTTTACCGCTACCTGGAACCGGGCGAGCTGCTGCACAAGGTGCCCGACCATGCGGTATTCCATGCCTTCTGGGCCGATGCGCGCAGCGACTCGTTCCAGCCGCCGCCGAAGATCCAGGCTCTGCGCGCCAGCAAGTCGCGGTAGCGTGATGTTGTAGAGCCGAGCCCATGCTCGGCTGCTGTTCTCATCGCGAGGTCGGAACGAAGAACAGCCGAGCATGGGCTCGGCTCTACGAGGAGATGTCATGCAGTTCAGGACCGGCACCATGGATGACGTGGCCATGCTGTGGGCGTTGCGCACGCGTTGCGTGCGCGAGACCTGCAGCAGCCATTACCCACCCGCGGTCATTGCGCCCTGGTCGGCGTCGCCGCCGCCCGCGCAGTACGCGCGGCTGCTGGGGCAGGGCGGTTGCGTGGTGGCCGAGGACGGGCAGGGTGGCCTGCTCGGCTTCGGCGTCTTTGATGTCGATGCCAATGAAGTCGATGCGTTGTTCGTCGATCCGGATCATGGCGGCCTGGGCATTGGCCAGGCGCTGATGCAGCGCCTGCTGGCGATGGCTGATCGTGAGCGTGAGGTGGTGCTGTCGGCCTCGCTCAATGCGGTGCCGTTCTATCAACGGCAGGGCTTTGTCAGCGTGCGTGAGGAAGCCTATGCACATCCCAGCGGTGTGGCGTTGGCCTCGGTGAGCATGCGCAGGCCGTGGTGACGTGGCGTCGAGCATGGGCTCGACGCTACGCCACAGGCGTCACCGCTCCGCCAACCAACCGATCACGCCTTCGGCGGCACGCCGGCCACTGGCGTAGCACGCGGTCAGCAGGTAGCCGCCGGTGGGGGCCTCCCAGTCCAGCATTTCACCGGCGCAGAACACGCCAGGAACGGCCCGCAGCATCAGGCCGTCATCCAGCGCATCCAGGCGCACGCCACCGGCGGTGCTGATCACCTCGGCCATCGGCCTTGGGCGCAGCAGGCGCAGCGGCAGGCGCTTGAGCGTGGTGGCCACAGCCGGCAGGTCGTTGCCGGCCTCCTTGCCAAGAATCTCGAACACGAGAGCGGCCTTCACCGCATCCAGACCCGCCTGGCGGCGCAGGTGCTCGCCGAAGCTTCGGCCCTTGCGGGGACGTGACAGGTCGGCCAGCAGGCGCGCCTCGTCGCGACCGGGCACCAGGTCCAGCCACAGCATTGCGTGGCCATCGCGGTTGATGGTCTCGCGCAGGTCGGCGGCCAACGCGTAGACCAGGCTGCCTTCAATGCCATATTCGCTGGCCACGCACTCGCCTTGCAGCGACCGCGGTTGTCCAGCCAGGTCGATCCAGTGCGCGACCACCGGCTTCAATGGTGCGCCGGCATTGCGCTGGGCAAAGAACGGCGTCCAGTCCACGTCGAAGCCACAATTGGCTGACTGCAGCGGCGCGATGTCCACGCCACGCGCCTGCAGTGGCGCGACCCAGGCGCCATCACTGCCCAGCTGCGGCCAGCTACCGCCGCCCATCGCCAGTACCGTGGCATCGGGGTGCACATCGATTTCCCCCGCATCGGTGGCAAAGCGCAGGGCGCCGTCGTCACTCCAGCCGATCCAACGGTGGTTGGCGTGCAGGCGCACGCCCTGTTCCTTCAACCGGCGCACCCAGCCGCGCAGCAGCGGCGCCGCCTTGCGGTCGACCGGGAACACGCGGCCGGAGCTGCCCACATAGGTTTCCACGCCCAGGCCGGCGGCCCAGTCACGCAGTGCCTGTGCGTCGAAGCCGTCCAGCCAGCTGCCGACCACAGCGGCCTGCTCGCGGTAGCGGCTGTCGAACAACGGCCGCGGATCGGAATGGGTGAGGTTGAGGCCGCCCTTGCCGGCGATCAGGAACTTGCGGCCAGGCGACCCCTTGGTCTCGTACAGGTCGACCTCCAGCCCAGCGGCACGCAGGCGTTCGGCGGCGAACAGGCCGGCCGGGCCGCCGCCAATGACGACGACCCGATGGGGCATGGCGGCATTACGGTTTGACATCGAGCAGCTCGACGTCGAACACCAGCGACGAGCCCGCCGGAATCGGGCCGACCTTGCGGTCCCCGTAACCGTAGTCCGGCGGAATCATCAGCGTGCGCTTGCCGCCGACCTTCATGCCGGCCACGCCCTCGTCCCAGCCGCGGATGACCTGGCCGGCGCCGAGCGCGAAGGTGAACGGCTCGCCGTGCTTGAAGGAGCTGTCAAAGGTCTTGCCGTGCTTGGTCTCGGTACGGTTGTCGTAGATCCAGCCGGTGTAGTGCACCGTGACCTTGCTGCCGGCGATGGCTTCGGCGCCGGTGCCTGGCACGGTATCGATCCGCTCGAAGGTGGTCAGCGTGCCGCCGGGCGGCGGGCCGGATGGTTCGGTCGAGCAGCCAGCGGCGGCGAGGGACAGCAGCAGGGGAAGCAGCAGGCGGCGCATCGGGCGTCTCCAGAAGGGCGCGGGGCGAGGGCGGCAAGGGTAGCGCATCGGCGCCGGGTATCATGGGGCCATGGCAAAACTCCTGCTCAATCTGCGCAACGTCGGCGACGACGAATATGCCGATGTCTGCACGCTGCTCGATCAGCACGGCATCGCCTGGTATCGCACCGAACCCAGCCCGTGGGGCATTTCCAATGGTGGCCTGTGGCTGCGCGACGACGCTGATCATCCGCGTGCGAAGGCGTTGATGGCCGAGTACCAGGCCGAGCGCGGCCCTCGCATCCGCGCTGAGCGTGAGCAGGCATTGCGTGATGGCACGGCCGAGACCTTCGGCAGCCTGTTCCGGCGGCGGCCGGCCTATGTGGTGCTGGTGCTGCTGGCGATGGCCGGCGCGGCGGCGCTGGTGCTGCTGCCGTTCCTGCTGTTGCGGGGGTAACGGGTTTCGACCGGGTTGCACCCGGCACCCGCCGAAGCAAGGTCAACGGCAACGTCAAAAGCCGGGCTTCAGTGGGAGGGCGTGGCGGTGTGGACAGGCGGGACACGCCGTGAACCCCGCTCCGCGGTCCGGCCCAGCCGCTGTCGGCTGTGCGTTCGGGCGCTTGCGAAGCAGTGCTTCGCAAGCAAAGCGCCCCCACCCCTGGGAGCTCGATGGCGCCTTGCTCGTGTGCGCTGTCCTGCGCACACGCAAGACCGGGGTTGGGCGTCCTGCCCAACCCGCCCGAGGCATGCCTCGGGCCCATGGAGCCAACGGTCCCGCCTGCCCACACAGCCCCGCCTCTGACAGCCTCCCGGCTATTGGTAGGTGTCGACCTTGGTCGACACAGCAGATCCACACCATGCGTGGATGAATGGGGATATCTGACCCTGGGGCGGTCTGGCGCTAAAATGGCGGGATGATCGCCAATACCGCTGCCTATCATTTCGCCGTCATCGACGCTCCCCAGGCCCTGTGCGACCAGCTGCTGGCCCGTGCCGGGACGGCGCAGCTGCGCGGCACGATCCTGGTGGCCGGCGAGGGGCTGAACCTGTTCCTGGCGGGGGCGCCGGAGGCGGTCGAGGGCTTCTATGCAGCGCTGCGTGCCGATGCGCGTTTCGCCGACATGCGGGTCAAGACCAGCCTGAGCGAGCACCAGCCGTTCGCGCGGCTGAAGGCCAAGGTCAAGGACGAGATCATCAGCTTCCGCCGCGATGACGGCCAGCCGCTGGACTATCCGCGCGCACCGTCGGTCGATCCGGCCACCGTGCAGCGCTGGCTGCGGCAGGGGCATGATGACGCCGGCAAGCCGGTGGTGATGCTCGATACCCGTAACCTGCAGGAAGTGGAGTACGGCACCTTCAAGGATGCGCTGGTGTTGCCCATCCGCAAGTTCACCGACCTGCCCGAGGCGCTGGCGCCGCATCGCGATGCGCTGCGGGACAGCACCGTGGTCAGTTTCTGTACCGGCGGCATCCGCTGCGAGAAGGCCGCGCTGTGGATGGTCAATGACGGCATGGACAATGTGCTGCAGCTCGATGGCGGCATCCTCGGCTACTTCGAGGAAGTGGGCGGCGAAGGCTACGAAGGCCGCTGCTTCGTGTTCGATGAGCGTGTGGCGCTGGATGCCGAGCTGAAGCCGATGGTCGACCAGCCGCTGCCGGAGCCGCGCCCCAGCGCGTTCTGACCGCGCTTCTGTAGCGCCGAGCCCATGCTCGGCTGCTGTTGGTCGACGAAAGGCAGCCGAGCATGGGCTCGGCTCCACGATCCGGTGGGTGCTGAACCTGCCCTACGGGAATCAGCATCCCGCCACCGTCACTGGCCGCTGCGCCCGGCCGCCCCCATGCAAGGGTGATCCTGTGACGGAAAAACGCCTGATGATCCCGTTGTCGATCCTTGACCTGGCCCCGGTCTGCGAGGGCAGTGACACCACCGCCGCCTTCGCCAACATGCTGGAACTGGCGCAGCACGCCGATGCGCTGGGCTACCGCCGCTACTGGCTGGCCGAACACCACAACATGCCCGGCATCGCCAGTGCCGCCACCGCCGTGCTGATCGGCCATGTTGCCGGTGGCACCCGGCGCATCCGTGTCGGCGCGGGCGGCATCATGCTGCCCAATCATGCCCCGCTGCAGGTGGCCGAGCAGTTCGGAACGCTGGCCTCGCTGTATCCGGACCGCATTGACCTTGGCCTGGGCCGTGCGCCGGGCACCGATCAGCCGACCGCGCGTGCACTGCGCCGCTATTTCGACAGCGCCGACCAGTTCCCGCAGGACGTGCGCGAGCTGCTGCACTACTTCGAGCCGGTCCAGCCTGGACAGGCAGTGCAGGCCGTTCCGGGTGGTGGCCTGCGGGTGCCGACCTGGATCCTCGGTTCAAGCCTGTTTGGCGCACGCATGGCCGCCTCGATGGGCCTGCCGTATGCATTCGCCTCGCATTTCGCGCCGGACGTGATGGACGAAGCGCTGGCGGTGTACCGCCGCGAATTCCGCCCCTCGGCCACGTTGAAGCAGCCGCACGCGATGCTGGCCCTGAATGTTGTTGCCAGCGACAGCGAGGCCGAGTCGCGTCGCCTGTTCACCAGCCAACAGCAGAGTTTCGTCAACCTGCGCCGCGGCCGGCCGGGCAAGATCCCGGCGCCGATCGACGACATTGAAGCCTTCTGGGAGCCGCACGAAAAGCTCGGCGTGGAACGGGCCCTGGCCTGCACCGTGCTGGGCGATCCGCAGCAGGTGGCCGAGGGTATCGCCGCTTTCGTTGAGCGGCACAAGCCTGACGAGCTGATGCTCACTGCCAACCTGTATGACCACCGTGCGCGCCTGCGTTCCTTCGAGCTGGCGATGAACGCCTGGCATGGCCGCCACGCGGGCTGAACAATCGCGTCACGGCCCGTTGCGGCCGATCCGCGTCTGATGGGAGCTCCCCTTTCTGGAGTTCCCACCATGGCCGAGACCCGTGCCGAACACATTGCCCAGCTGGCTGAACTGATCAAGGACGTGGAGGTGGCGATGTTCACCACCACCGGCGTCGATGGGCGGCTCTACAGCCGGCCGTTGGCCACCCAGCAGGTCGCCTTCGACGGTGACCTGTGGTTCGTGATCACCGCCGACAGCCCGAAGGTGGCCGAGATCGCGCTCGACCCGCGCGTCAATGTGGCCTATGCCTCGCCATCGAAGAACACCTATGTGTCTGTGGCGGGGCGGGCGCGGGTTGTCGATGATCGCGCGAAGATCGAAGAGCTGTGGTCGCCGGCGATGAAGCTGTTCTTCCCCGCCGGCAAGGAAGACCCCAACCTTCGCCTGATCCACGTGCGCGCCGATAGCGCCGAATACTGGGATGGCCCGGGCACCTTGCTGGGCAAGGCATTGAGCTTCGTGCTGTCGGCGGTGCAGGACGATCCGGCACCGCTGGCGGACAACGGATTCGTCGACCTTCGGTGATTGCCGCATCCACGCGTTGCGTGGATCTAGCGGATGCCGGTAGTGCCGGCCGTTGGCCGGCAACCCTGGAAACGTGGCAGCCGGCCATCGGCCGGCTCTACCGGATGCCGCTTCAGAACCAGCGCTGGAAAAGTTCCACTGTATAGCCCACCAGCTGCCCCGAACTGAAGCCGAAGAACGCGATCGCCACCAGCGCTGCGATCCAGTTGAACAGCATCAATGCACCATCGCGCTCCAGCAGCGCCAGCGAGAACAGCAGCAGCTGGAAACCGAACAGGAAGTTGGTGAACGGAATCGGCAATGACAGCAGGATGCCCAGCAGTACCAGCAGCAGGCCGCTGAAGGCGTGCGCGGGCAGCGGTGTCAGCAACTGCGGCAGGCGAGGCTTCAGCATCCTGTCCAGTCGCCGCAACGGGCGATCGATACGGTCCAGGAAGCGGTGCATGGTGCCGCGCTTCGGCCCGCGTCGGGCAATGAAACCGGGCAGCCAGGGCCGGCGCAGGCAACACAGCATCTGCAGTCCGATCAGGACCACGAGTGGGCCGCTGACCGCACCCCCCATGCCCGGGATCGGGATGAACGAGGGCAGGATCGCCACGAACAGGAACACGCCAAACGCGCTCTGCTGCAGGTTGCTGAGGATCTGGCCGAGCGGCATGTGCTCGGCGGGATCGCCGGAGGCGAACATCTCCAGCAGGGTGCGGATGCCCTCGTTGCGGTAGGTCGGGCGCTGCGCGCCCTGGCCCTGGCCGGCCTCAGGCGGTGAGCTCATCGGCCTGCTCGTCGGACAACGTGCGCAGCAGCAGCTTGTCCACCCGCGCACCGTCCAGGTCGACCACCTCGAAGCGCCAGCCGGCCCAGTCGAAGTACTCGCCTGCGTGCGGGATGCGGCCGAAGTAATGGATGCACATGCCGGCCAGCGTGTAGTAGTCGCCATCCTCGGCATCGGGCAGGTCGTTGCTTCCGATCAGCTCGCGCAGGTCCTCGATCGGCAGCGAGCCGTCGACCAGCAGCGAGCCGTCCTCGCGGGTCACCACCAGTGCGTCTTCATCGGCATTCTCCACCGCCTGCAGGCGGCCGACCACGGCGCCCATCAGGTCGCTGATGGTCACCAGGCCCTGGATCTCGCCGTACTCGTCCACCACCAGCGCCATCGACTGCTGCTCCTCGCGGAAGATCTCCAGCAGCTTCATCGCGTGGGTCGATTCGGAGACGTACAGCGGTTCGCGCAGGGTCTGGAACAGCGCGTTGTCGCCGCGCGCCATGCGCGTGGCCAGCGATTTCAGCTCCAGCACGCCGACCACGTCCATGTCGTTGTCGCGGTACACCGGGTACCGCGAGAACTCGTGCTCGGCCATGATGTCCAGATTGCGCTCCAGCCCGGCCTGGGTGTCGAGCCAGGCAATGCGGTTGCGCGGGGTCATCAGGCTGTCGGCGGTGCGGTCGCCCAGGCGCATGACGCGGTTCATCATGTCGCGCTCGTGGGCGTCGATCACGCCAGCTTCGTGGCTCTCGGCCACCAGCATCCGGATCTCTTCTTCAGTCACCTGCGCGGCCTCGTCCTTGCCCAGGCCCAGCACCTTCAGTACCAGCTGGGTGGTCTTGGACAGGAGCCAGACGAAGGGCAGGGCCAGCCTGGCCAGCCAGCTCATCGGCATCGCGACCAGGCCGGCAATGGCCTCGGAGCGGGTCAGGGCCAGACGCTTGGGCACCAGTTCGCCGAAGATCAGCGTGATGAAGGTGATCAGCGAGACCGCCAGGGCGGTGCCTACTTCGCGCGCGTACGCAAAGCCGGGCATCAGGCCCTGCAGCCAGCCGGCGATCGCGTCGCCGATCGCATCACCACCGAGGTAGCCGGTCAGTACGCCGATCACGGTGATGCCGATCTGCACTGTGGACAGGAAGCTCTCCGGCTTCTCCGAAAGCTCCAGCGCCTTGGCGGCGCGCTTGGAGGTGGCGGCCATCTGCTTCAGGCGGCTCTTGCGCGAGGTCATGACCGACATCTCGGACATGGCGAAGAAGCCGTTCAGTAGAACCAGCGCGAAGACAATCAGGATCATTTCAAACACGGGCGTCGTCCCCGGTTGGTGGCAGGGAGGGCGGGTGCTTGCGATGGCGGCTGGCGCTCAGGAACAGGGTCCGGCGCGGCGCTGGGGGATAAGGGTCGTCGTCC
Source organism: Stenotrophomonas maltophilia group sp. msm4 (assembly GCF_032025605.1). Lineage (NCBI taxonomy): Bacteria > Pseudomonadati > Pseudomonadota > Gammaproteobacteria > Lysobacterales > Lysobacteraceae > Stenotrophomonas > Stenotrophomonas maltophilia group sp. msm4. The sequence continues at coordinate 537,804 of NZ_JAVSKK010000001.1, forward strand.
ATAGGATGCGCCCGAAGGCGCGCTGGCATCTTAGCAAAGGGGCGTGGCAGGGTGGCAACCGCCTGTTCAGGTTCGGGGTTCCAAGCCCCGGAAAGGGGGCGGGGATACCCGTGATGGTCATCTAGCCGTCATAATTCGCTCTGGTGCCGTCCTTCCCGCGACGGCTGACAGGTTTCTCAATGTTCTCTCTGCAGACCATTTTCGGTTCCGGCAAACAGTTCTACACCCTGCTTGATGAGGCTGCCGTCGCGGCTTCCGATGCCGCCAAGGCGCTGCATTCCATGCTGCGCGAGGCCGATCGCCAGCCCGCGCTGGACGCCTTCAAGCTGGCCCGCCTGCGCGAACGCGCGGCCTCGGACAAGATCAGCCAGGCGCTGGTGGACAGCTTCATGACCCCGATCGAGCGCGAAGACATCGAAGCGCTGGGTTCGGCCCTGTACAAGATTCCGAAGCAGATCGAGAAGTTCGCCGATCGCTATTCGCTGGCCACGACCCACCTGGAGCACATCGACTTCGCGCCGCGCGCGGCGATGCTGGAACAGGCCGCCGGCGTGGTGGTGGAGATGGTGGCCGACCTGCGCCACATGAACCTGGACCGGATGACCGCGCTGAACGAGAAGCTGCGCTCGCTGGAGAACGAGGCCGACCGCCTGATGCTCGAGCTGTACCGCGACATCTACTCCGGTCGCCTGGACAACCTGCAGATGTTCCTGCTGAAGGAATTCTTCGAGATCCTGGAAAAGGCCATCGACCGTTGCCGCGAGGCCGGCGTGGTGGCGTACCAGATCGTGTTGAAGAACAGCTGACGGACGCCGCCGCATGTTGACCCTTGTCCTGGTGGTGATCCTGGCCGCGCTCGTCTTCGAGTTCATCAACGGCTTCCACGACACTGCCAACTCCATTGCCACCGTAGTGGCGACCAAGGTGCTCTCGCCCGGCTGGGCGGTGATGCTGGCCGCCTTCATGAACCTCATCGGTGCGCTGACCGGCACTGCGGTGGCGCTGACCATCGCCTCGGGCCTGCTCAACACCAACGTGGTCGAGGTTACTCCGCAGGTGATCCTGTGCGCCCTGCTGGGCGGCATCATCTGGAACCTGATCACCTGGTGGAAGGGCCTGCCGTCCTCGTCTTCGCACGCCCTGATCGGTGGCCTCTGCGGTGCCGGTCTGGCCGCGGCCCACAACAACTGGGACGCGCTGATCTGGTCGGAGCGCCTGGGCAGCTGGGCGCAGAACAAGGGCCTGCTGTGGAAGGTGTTCGTGCCGATGATCACCTCGCCGATCGCCGGCTTCCTGCTCGGCATCGTGGTGATGGTGCTGCTGTGGGCGCTGATCGCCGGCCTGGCCAAGGTCGGTGGCGCCATCGGCCGCCTGGCCCGTCCGCGCATCGTCAATGCCTTCTTCGGCAAGGCGCAGATCGCCTCGGCGGCCTACATGGGCTTCGCCCACGGCCACAACGACGCGCAGAAGACCATGGGCATCATCGCGATGACCCTGATTGGTGCCGAGGCCACCGGCGCACTGGATGACCTGCCGTCCTGGCTGGCCTTCATGCACCCGGACGCCCACGCCGGTGACGGCATCGCGATGTGGATCGTGCTGACCTGTGCGGTGGTGATGGCCGCCGGTACCGCTTCGGGCGGCTGGAAGATCATCAAGACCCTGGGCCACAAGATGGTCAAGTTGCACCCGATCCACGGCTTCGCCGCGGAGACCAGCTCGGCCACCATCCTGACCCTGGCGGCCCACTTCGGCATGCCGGTCTCGACCACACACAGCATCTCCACCGCGATCATGGGCGTGGGCTTCGCCAAGAACCCGCGTTCGCTGAAGTTCGGCGTGATCGAGCGCATCGTCTGGGCCTGGATCCTGACCATTCCCGCGGCAGGCGGCTGTGCGTACCTGATCCTGAAGCTGTTCGAGCTGTTTGGCTGGACCTGATCGCCACGCCAAGGTGCACACGAAAAAGCCCGCCGGATTCCGGCGGGCTTTTTCATGGGAAGAACATTATTTCTGCACCCATCGTGTCGACCAAGGTCGACACCTACCAAAAGCAGAATCAGGTTCGGATCCCGTGCCGACCAACGGTCGGCACCCACCGACGGCTCGCAGAAATCTGTCGAAGGCGGGCCGGGGTGGGCAGGCGGGGGCGCAGAGCGCCATGGATGGCGCTCTACGAGGCACGCAGGAGCGGTTTTTGCCGTCCCCCGCCTGCCCACCTCGGCCCGCCAACCCACGGAAACTCTGCTTTTGACGTTGCCGTTGCCGTTGATCCGGCGGGTGCCGGGCCAGCGGCAGGCCCGGCCGACCGTCCTCAATTGCGTTGGAACAACGCCAGCACATCCCTGCGGAACGCCGCCTGGCTGTCCGCCCGGCTGTAGAACATGTGCCCGCCCGGATAACTGCGCACCTGCACCCGGTCCGGATTGCTGCCCATCGTCGGCATCTGGTCCACGGTCAGGATCGAACCCATGAACGGGCACGACAGGTCGTTCCAGCCATGCACGATCAGCACCTGCAGGTGCGGGTCGATCGCCACGGCCTGGCGCAGCTGGGTCACCGCGCCATCGCGCAGCTCGCCATTGCGGTCCCACAGCCGGTTCACGTCGTAGTTCAGCGCCTGGTACCGCGCATCCACCTTCCAGTCGACCACGCGCGTCACGAAGTCGACCATCGCCGTGGTGGTCGGCGCGATGATGCTGTCCAGCAGCGGATCATTGGCGCGCTGCTCCGGGTCATTCGGGAATGGATCGAACGCGGTCACATTGGAGTCGTAGCGGCTGCCCAGCGTGCCCTTGTCGCGGAATACTTCGCGCAGGTAGGCCTGGGTTTCCAGCCGACCACCGGCACGGCGCACGAACTGCGGGTCCAGCCCGGTCAGTTCGGTCACCCGGCGCAGCATCGCCTCGGTCGCCTGCGGATCGCTGCGGCCCTTCATCAACGCGGTGGCGTAGTCGCCACGGGTGTACTCCACCACGTCGCGCATCGCTGCATCGGTCAGCTTGCCCTGGCGCTCCAGGTGCGCGGCGGCGATCGACGGCAGGGTCTGCATCCACGCCATCGGCGAGACATCGGCGTTGTCTTCCAGGGTCGGGCTCAGGTACGGCGAGACCAGTACCAGGCCGTTCATCGCAACTCCCAGCCGGGTCTGCAGGTAGTGGGTGATGCGTGGGCCGCGGTAGCCGCCGTAGCTCTCGCCGATCAGGTACTTGCGCGACGCCATGCGCTGGTTGCGCAGCAGCCAGTCGTAGATCGAGCGTGACAGGTATTCGATGTCGGCGCTGGGGTTGTACAGCGCCTTCTTCGCTTCATCGTCGCCGATGCGCGCGCGGCTGAAGCCGGTGCCGACCGGATCGATGAACACCAGATCGGTGAAGTCCAGCCAGGTGCCGGGGTTGTCATGCAGGGTGGCGGGCGCCGAGGCGCTGTCGCCTTCCGAACCGAAGGTGACCACCTTGGGCCCGATCGCGCCCATGTTGAGGTACACCGACGAGGCACCGGGGCCGCCATTGAGCGCGAACGTCACCGGCCGGTCCTTGCCCGGCATCGTGTACGCAGTGAACACCACATCGGCGATGACCTTGCCCTTCTCATCGCGCACCGGCAGGGTGCCGACGGTGGCGGTGTAGTCCAGGGTGCGGCCGGCCAGGCGCATGCTCTGGCGCGCCGACGCATCGGCGGGCAGCGCAGGCGCGTCGGTCCTGTCGTCTTTCGAATCGGGCTTGGTGTCAGCGGCGGGCGCGGCCAGCACGCTGGTGGGGGCGATGAGCAGGCCGACGCAGAGCGCGGCAGTGTGCAGCAGGGACTTCATGGCACCGGATCGGCAGCGGAAGGGGGTTCCGATGCTAGGCCGGTGGAGTGCCGTGCCGTATGTGTCCAAAGGCATGGCCACGTTCTGCAGCGGCTTGTGGCCAGATTGGATCAAACGGGCAGGGCGGCTGCCGCTTCGTCGTTGGCCAGCAAGCCATAGACGGCCGAGTCCGAAAGCTCGCCCTGGATGCGCCAGCGCTGGCGCAGCACCCCCTCGCGGTGGAAGCCGAGGCGGTCAAGCACATGTGCCGAGGGTACGTTGCGTGGATCGATCTCGGCTTCGATGCGGTGCAGGTGCAAGGTGCGGAACAGATAGCCCAGCATCTGCTGCAGGGCCTCATGCATGTAGCCCTGGCCCTGGCGGTCGGGCGCCAGCAGATAGCCGATCTCGGCCCGCATGGCCTCACGATCAATGGCGAATGCGACGCAGACGCCCAGCAGTGGGCCGTTGGGTGATTCGCGCAGGGCCAGCTTCAACTGGGTGCCGATCGCGTGCGCGGCAAGGTCGTCGTCGATCTGTTCGCGGGCTTCGGCCGGTCGTGTCCAGGCCGGATGGTTCCACCAGCGCATCACGTCCGGATTGGATTGCAGCGCGAACAGCGCGGCCGCGTCGTCACGGCGGATCGGGCTCAGCACCAACCGCGCGCTGTGCAGCGGCAGGGCGGGGAACAGCAACGAGTGGCTGGCCAATACGATGGTCCACACGGGTGGACGCGCATTATGGCTCCGCCGGGTTTGCCGATGGCGGCGTAATGCCAAGGGCGCATGAACCGGTAGTGCCGGCCGCTGGCCGGCGGATCTGCCCTGATCACGCGGATGCCGAGGGTGCCGGCCAGCGGCCGGCACTACCGGATGATGGGGCTGGATCAGACTTCCAGCGACGCCAGGTCGCCCTTGCTCTCCAGCCAGCCCTTGCGGTCGGACGCGCGCTTCTTGGCCAGCAGCATGTCCATCAGCGAGCGGGTCTGCTCGCCATCGTCCACGGTCAGCTGTACCAGGCGGCGCGTATCCGGGTGGATGGTCGACTCGCGCAGCTGCGGCGGATTCATCTCGCCCAGGCCCTTGAAGCGGGTCACGTTGATGGCGCCCTTGATCTTCTCGCGTTCGATCTTGTCCAGCATCGAGCGCTTTTCTTCTTCGTCCAAGGCATAGAACACCTGCTTGCCTACGTCGATGCGGAACAGCGGCGGCATCGCCACGAACACGTGGCCGGCATCGACCAGCGCCGGGAAGTGCTTCAGGAACAGCGCGGTCAGCAGCGTTGCGATGTGCAGGCCGTCGGAGTCCGCGTCGGCCAGGATGATCACCTTGCCGTAGCGCAGGCCACTGATGTCGTCCTTCCCCGGATCGCAGCCGATGGCGATGGCCAGGTTGTGTACTTCCTCCGAGGCCAGCACGCTGTTGGACGAGACTTCCCAGGTGTTCAGGATCTTGCCACGCAGCGGCATGATCGCCTGGAAATCCTTGTCGCGGGCCTGCTTGGCGCTGCCGCCTGCCGAGTCACCTTCCACCAGGAACAGCTCGGTGCGCGACAGGTCCTGGCTGATGCAGTCTGCCAACTTGCCGGGCAGGGCCGGGCCCTGGGTGACCTTCTTGCGGACGACCAGCTTCTCGGTCTTCAGGCGCGCGCTGGCACGCTCGATGGCGATCTGCGCGATCTTCTCGCCCAGCTCCACATTCTGGTTGAGCAGCAGGCTGAAGGCATCATGGGCGGCACCTTCGATGAAGCCGGCCGCCTGGCGCGAGGACAGGCGCTCCTTGGTCTGGCCGCTGAACTGCGGGTCGGTCATCTTCAGCGACAGCACGAACGACACGCGGTCCCACACGTCTTCCGGGGCCAGCTTGACGCCACGCGGCAGCAGGTTGCGGAAGTCGCAGAACTCGCGCAGCGCCTCGGTCAGGCCAGTACGCAGGCCGTTGACGTGGGTGCCGTGCTGGGCGGTGGGGATCAGGTTGACGTAGCTTTCCTGCACCAGCTCGCCTTCCGGCAGCCAGGCCACTGCCCAGTCCACGACCTCGGTGTCCTTCTTCAGGCTGCCGACGAACAGCTCGGCCGGCAGCATCTCGCGATCACCCAGCTCCAGCTTCAGGTAATCGCGCAGGCCGTCTTCGTAGTACCAGGTATCGACTTCACCGGTGGCTTCATCGGTCAGCTTCACAGTCAGGCCCGGGCACAGCACGGCCTTGGCGCGCAGCAGGTGCTTGAGCGCGCGCACCGCGAACTTCGGCGTATCGAAGTACTTCGGGTCCGGCCAGAAGCGCACGCGGGTACCGGTGTTCTTCTTGCCGACGCTGCCGACCACTTCCAGCGGCGTGGCACGGTCGCCGTTGCGGAAGGTGATGCGGTGTTCGGCACCGTCGCGCTTGATGTGCACCTCCACCAGGGTCGACAGCGCATTGACCACGCTGACGCCGACGCCGTGCAGGCCGCCGGAGAAGGTGTAGTTGTTGTTGCTGAACTTGCCGCCTGCGTGCAGGCGGGTGAGGATCAGCTCGACACCCGGGATCTTCTCCTCCGGATGGATGTCCACTGGCATGCCGCGGCCGTCATCGCTGACCTCCACGCTGCCGTCCTTGTACAGGGTGATCTCGATCGAGCGGGCGTGGCCGGCGAGGGCCTCGTCCACCGAGTTGTCGATCACTTCCTGCGCCAGGTGGTTCGGGCGCGCGGTGTCGGTATACATGCCGGGACGGCGCTTGACCGGGTCAAGGCCGGACAGGACTTCAATATCGGCGGCGTTATAGCGGGCGTTCATCTGTCTTCGAAAGCTTGGAGCGACGGGCAAGTGTGGGGTCTGGCAAGGGAATTTGCACGCCTGCGGTTCAGCCTCGGCGGCGGGGAGGGGGTAAAATGGCAGCCGCTGGAATCTGAACGCCGGCGGCCCCGTTGGGTCTGAACGTCCAAGCCATACCGCGAGGAGGACCTCATGAAGAAGTTGCTGACCATTGCGATCCTGGCCGCTGCCGCCGTTGCAGTGCCGCTGGTGGTGGCGCAGAACGCCGGCCAGCCGGCCCCGCAGCAGGGTGGCCAGGCCGACAAGGCGCAGGCCGAAGCCGATGCCAAGGCCAAGCGCCGCGCCCAGGCCAATGCCGAAATGAAGGCGCAGGGCCAGCCGGCCCCGCAGCAGGAAGAGGAAGAAGAGGCGCGGAAGAAGAAGTAATTCTTCCGCCCTCCGAAGCCCTTGCCGCAAGGGATTCGCCCCCCGACGCCCCGCCCAGCGGGGCGTTTCTTTTGAGTGACGGCCGCAACTGCCCCTTGGGTTGGCGCCCATCAATCTGTAAACTATGGCTTTCCGGGAGTAAGTGCGTGTCCACCCTTTGCGAATGGGCTGGCACGACCATGCGTGGTCGCCAGCAATGCGGGTCGCAGGTGACGGTCGATTTGACCGGCACGGCCGCCCCGACCTCGCAGGGTGGTCCCCGTCCGGCGCCTGCCGCCGCACGGCCCAGCACCTCCCTCGCTGCCCCAGCGAACCGGAAAACCCCCTTCAAGCTCCATGCCCGCCCTCCGGGTGCGCGTGGTGCTGCCGTTTTCCATTTCCAGACAGGATGCTTGCAGCCATGACTCCCTTGATTTTCGTAACCGGCGGCGTGGTGTCCTCGCTCGGCAAAGGCATTGCCGCTGCGTCACTGGCCGCCATTCTCGAAGCCCGTGGCCTGAAGGTCACGATGATGAAGCTCGACCCGTACATCAACGTCGACCCGGGCACCATGAGCCCGTTCCAGCACGGTGAGGTCTACGTCACCGACGACGGCGCCGAGACCGACCTCGACCTGGGCCACTACGAGCGCTTCGTGCGCACCCGCCTGAGCCGCAAGAACTCGGTCACCACCGGCCGCATCTACGAGAACGTGATCCGCAAGGAGCGCCGTGGCGACTACCTGGGCGCGACCGTGCAGGTCATCCCGCACATCACCGACGAGATCCGCCGCTGCATCGATGAAGCCACGGAAGGTTACGACGTGGCGCTGGTCGAGATCGGCGGCACCGTTGGCGACATCGAGTCGCTGCCGTTCCTGGAGGCGATCCGCCAGGTGCGCACCGAACGTGGCCCGGAGAAGGCGCTGTTCATGCACCTCACTCTTGTGCCGTACATCGGCGCCGCCGGTGAGCTGAAGACCAAGCCGACCCAGCACTCGGTGAAGGAGCTGCGTTCGATCGGCATCCAGCCGGATGTGCTGCTGTGCCGCTCCGAGCAGGCTGTGCCGGATTCGGAGCGCCGCAAGATCGCCCAGTTCACCAACGTTTCCGAGCGTGCGGTGATCAGCGTGCCGGACGTGGACGTGCTGTACCGCATCCCGTCCGGCCTGCATGCACAGGGCCTGGACGAAATCGTGGTGAACCAGCTGAAGCTGGCCGACAAGGCCGGTCCGGTCGATCTGTCGATGTGGGAAGACGCGGTCGATGCGACCCTGCACCCGCTGGACGAAGTGACCATCGCCGTGGTCGGCAAGTACGTCGATCACCAGGATGCCTACAAGTCGGTCGGCGAAGCCCTCAAGCACGGTGGCCTGCGCCAGCGCACCAAGGTCAACCTGAAGTGGCTGGAAGCACAGGACCTGGAAGGCACCGACATGGCCGCACTGGCCGATGTCGACGGCATCCTGGTGCCGGGTGGTTTCGGTGACCGTGGTTTCGAAGGCAAGGTGCTGACCTCGAAGTTCGCCCGCGAGCAGCAGGTGCCGTACTTCGGCATCTGCTACGGCATGCAGGCGGCGGTGGTCGATTACGCGCGCAACGTGGTCGGGCTGGAAGGTGCCAACAGCACCGAGAACGATCGCCAGTCGCCGAACCCGGTGATCGGCCTGATCACCGAATGGCGCACCGCCAGCGGCGATGTCGAGAAGCGTGACGACAAGAGCGACCTCGGCGGCACGATGCGCCTGGGCCTGCAGGAGCAGCGCCTGAAGCCGGGCACGCTGGCCCGCGAGCTGTACGGCAAGGACGTGGTCGCCGAGCGCCACCGCCACCGCTACGAGTTCAACAACCGCTACCGCACCCAGCTGGAAGATGCGGGCCTGGTGATCGCCGGCAAGTCGATGGACGACACCCTGGTGGAAGTGGTCGAGCTGCCACGCGACGCCCACCCGTGGTTCCTGGCCTGCCAGGCGCACCCGGAATTCCTGTCCACGCCGCGTGACGGCCATCCGCTGTTCATCGGTTTCATCCGTGCCGCGCGCGAGCGCAAGGCCGGCGGCAAGCTGCTTTCCGAAGCGCGCGCCTGACTTGTGAATGGGGGCTTCGGCCCCCATCCTGCATGCTTCAACCCCCAGCGCACCGGCCCGGCCGGTGCTGCGGACAACAAGGAAACGCCATGAAACTGTGTGGATTCGAGGTCGGGCTGGACCAGCCCCTGTTCCTGATCGCCGGCCCCTGCGTGATCGAGTCGATGCAGCTGCAGCTCGATACCGCCGGCAAGCTGAAGGAGATTACCGACAAGCTCGGCGTCAACTTCATCTTCAAGTCCAGCTTCGACAAGGCCAACCGCACTTCGGGTACCGCCTTCCGCGGCCCGGGCATGGAAGAGGGCCTGAAGGTCCTGGCCGAGGTCAGGAAGCAGATCGGCGTGCCGGTGCTGACCGACGTCCACGAGTACACTCCGATGGATGAAGTGGCCTCGGTGGTGGATGTGCTGCAGACCCCGGCCTTCCTGGTCCGCCAGACCGACTTCATCCGCAAAGTGTGCTCGGCCGGCAAGCCGGTCAACATCAAGAAGGGCCAGTTCCTGGCGCCGTGGGACATGAAGCCGGTCGTGGAGAAGGCCAAGGCCACCGGCAACGAGCAGATCATGGTCTGCGAGCGCGGTGCCAGCTTCGGCTACAACAACCTGGTCAGCGACATGCGTTCGCTGGCGGTGATGCGCGAGACCGGTTGCCCGGTGGTGTTCGACGCCACCCATTCGGTGCAGCTGCCGGGCGGGCAGGGCACCAGTTCCGGTGGCCAGCGTGAGCACGTGCCGGTGCTGGCCCGTGCCGCCGTGGCGGTGGGCATCTCCGGCCTGTTCGCCGAGACTCATCCGGACCCGTCCAAGGCGCTGTCCGATGGTCCCAACGCGTGGCCGCTGGACCAGATGGAGGCCCTGCTCGAGACCCTGATGGAACTCGACGCGGTGACCAAGAAGCACGGTTTCTCGCGCTTCGCGTGAGTCGTGACCCGTGGATGGCGCTGGAAACCCAGCGTCACCGCCGGCACTGGAGACAGTGGCCGTGGGGTCTGCTCGCGCTGGGGCTGTCCGTGGTGTTCACCGTGGGCATGTTCTGCCTGGTGCTGATCGGTGCTGCATCGGTGCGGCCACCGGGTGATGGCAGCAGCGCGCCCGATCTTCGGGCGTACTTCATTGCGCTGCTGGTGGCAGAGCTGGTCGGCGCCGTGGGGTGCGTCGCTGCCGCCGTACTGGCCTGGCGCCTGAACCGTGGCAAGGTGGCCGCCGGGTTGGCGATCGTCCTGCTGTCGCTGTGGCTTGGTGCCCTGTTCTACGGGCTGTTCTGATGAATGCGACCCTGGCAACCCGTGATCGGCCCTGGGGCCTGATCGCGCTGGCGCTGGCTGTTCTTGCCTGGGCCGGCCTGATGGCAGCTGTATTCGCCTTCGCCGCCAGTTTCGGTTCGCCCGGGGATGGCAGCCATGGCATGCAGGCCATGCAGTACTGGATCCTGGCTGCACTGACCATGCTCGTGCTGTCCTTTGTTGGCAGCCTGGTGGCGATGGTGATGGCCTGGCGTTGCCGCCGCGGCGGCGTATTGGCCGCCATTGCCGGTGGCCTGTGTCGTTGATCCTGATGGTGATCGGGGCCACTCTGGCCTGACGGCGCCTGCGCCATTTGGCAAGTGGCAGGCAGCCGGGGATAATCACGCGGCATTCGTTTTGTCGCCCCCTCTCCAGACAGGTAACCGGCCCGACCATGAGTACGATCCGCAGCATCCACGCCCGTGAAATCCTCGACAGCCGTGGCAATCCCACGCTGGAAGCCGAAGTCATCCTGGAGGACGGTTCGTTCGGTCGCGCCGCGGTTCCCTCCGGCGCCTCGACCGGTACCAAGGAAGCGGTCGAGCTGCGTGACGGCGACAAGACCCGTTACCTGGGCAAGGGCGTGCGCAAGGCCGTGGACAACGTCAACACCACGATTGCCGCCGCGCTGAAGGGCTTCGAAGCCACCGACCAGGCCGGCCTCGACCGTCGCCTGATCGATCTGGACGGCACCGAGAACAAGGGGCGGCTGGGTGCCAACGCGCTGCTGGGTGTTTCGATGGCCGCCGCGCACGCCGCCGCCGCATCCAGCAAGCAGGCGCTGTGGCAGTACCTGGCCGCCCGGACAGGCGTGGCGCCGTCGCTGCCGGTGCCGATGATGAACATCATCAATGGCGGTGCGCATGCCGACAACAACGTCGACTTCCAGGAGTTCATGGTGCTGCCGGTGGGCTTCACCTCGTTCTCCGAAGCATTGCGCGCTGGTACCGAAATCTTCCATTCGCTGAAGTCGGTGCTGAAGGGCCACGGCCTGAGCACGGCGGTGGGCGACGAAGGCGGCTTCGCGCCGGACTTCCGCAGCAACGTCGAAGCGCTGGACACCATCCTCGAAGCGATCGGCAAGGCTGGCTACACCGCTGGTGAAGACGTGCTGCTGGGCCTGGACGTGGCCTCCAGTGAGTTCTTCGAGAACAGCAAGTACAACCTGGTCGGCGAGAACAAGCGCCTGACCTCCGAACAGTTCGTCGACTTCCTCGCCGACTGGGCCGCGCAGTACCCGATCATCACGATCGAAGACGGCCTGGCCGAGAACGACTGGGCGGGCTGGAAGCTGCTGACCGACCGCATCGGCAAGAAAGTGCAGCTGGTCGGTGACGACCTGTTCGTGACCAACCCGAAGATCTTCCAGGAAGGCATCGACTCGGGCACCGCCAACGCGATCCTGATCAAGGTCAACCAGATCGGCACCCTCAGCGAAACCCTGGAAGCGATCGCCATGGCCGACCGCGCCGGCTATGCCGCCGTGGTCTCGCACCGCTCGGGCGAAACCGAAGACACCACCATCGCCGATATCGCGGTGGCCACCACCGCCACCCAGATCAAGACCGGCTCGCTGTGCCGCAGCGATCGCGTGGCCAAGTACAACCAGCTGCTGCGCATCGAGGAAGCCCTCGGCGCCGGCGCGCGTTACGCCGGTCGTGACGCGTTCGTTTCGCTGAAGCGCTGAGCCGATGCGCGACTGGCGCTGGATGCTGCTGGTGCTGGCCCTGTTGCTGGGCTGGCTGCAGTACCGCTTCTGGTTCGGTCCGGGCAATTCGGGTGAAGTGATGATGCTCGAAGCCCAGGTCGCCAACCAGGAGCGGGACAATGAGGGCCTGCAGCAGCGCAACGACGCGCTGGCCGCTGAAGTGAAGGACCTCAAGGAAGGCCAGTCCGCCATCGAGGAACGCGCGCGCAGCGAGCTGGGCATGATCAAACCCGGCGAGAAGTTCTACCGCGTGGTCGAGGATGCGCCGGTCCGTCCGGCGCAGCCCGCTGCAGGCGTCACTGTCCAGGCCGGCGATCACCCGGCGGACGTGCCATGAGCGCGGCGATCTGGGTGGTGGTTCCGGCTGCCGGCCGTGGCGCCCGCTTTGGTGCGCCGCTGCCCAAGCAGTACCTGCAGGCGGGCGGGCAGATCCTGCTCGCCCATACCCTGGACGCGCTGCTGGCGCATCCGGCCGTGGCTGGCGCAATGGTGGTGATCGGCCAGGACGATGGCGACTGGCCGGGCTGGAGCGAATGGGCCGGCAAACCGGTACTGACCTGCATCGGTGGCGCGACCCGTGCCGCCTCGGTGCTGGCCGGGCTGCAGGCACTGCCGGACTCGGTGCGCGCCGACGAATTCGTGCTGGTCCACGACGCCGCGCGACCCAACCTGTCGCTGGCTGATCTTGGCCGCCTGCTTGAAGTCGGGCGTGCCGATCCGGTCGGGGCGATCCTGGCCGCACCGGTGCGCGACACCCTCAAGCGTGCGGGCGACGACGGTGGCATCGATGGCACCGAACCGCGCGAGCGGCTGTGGCGTGCGCTGACACCACAGCTGTTCCGCCGCCACCAGCTCAGCCGCGCGCTGTCTGACGCCGCCGCTGCCGGTGTCGAAGTCACCGACGAGGCCATGGCCATGGAGCGCCAGGGCCAGCGCCCGCTGCTGGTGGAAGGCAGCGAGGACAACTTCAAGGTCACCACCCCGGCCGATCTGGACCGGTTCGAATTCGTACTTTCCCGCCGCGCCGGCTGACTGCCTGCGCGGCCCTGCTGCAAGGGCTGCATCCATGAGCACCGCACCGTTCCCGCCCGTCCGTATCGGCCAGGGTTACGACGTCCATGCCTTCGGTGAAGGCGATCACATCATGCTCGGCGGGGTGAACGTGCCGCACAGCTGCGGCGTGCTGGCGCACAGCGACGGTGACGTGATCCTGCACGCCTTGTGCGATGCGATGCTCGGTGCGTTGGCACTGGGCGACATCGGCCAGCATTTCCCGCCGAGCGATGATCGCTGGAAGGGCGCCGACAGCAGCGATTTCGTGCGCCATTGCGACAGCCTGCTGCGCGAGCGTGGCTGGCGCGTTGGCAACACCGACATCACCGTGATCTGCGAGCGGCCGAAGGTTGGCCCGCATGCGCTGGCCATGCGTGAGCGCATTGGTGGGTTGCTGCAGCTGCCGCTGGACGCGGTCAGCGTCAAGGCCACCACCTCGGAGAAGCTGGGCTTCACCGGCCGCAGTGAAGGCATCGCCGCGCAGGCGGTCGTGTTGCTGGTGGCGGCATGATCCCGCTGCCGTTGGCGTTTGGTGCGCCGCTGTTGACGGCGCGCATCCGCACCACGCCGGACGATTTCCAGGTGGATGAACTGCCGGCGTTCGAGGCCACCGGTGAAGGCGAGCACCTGCTGCTGCACATCCGCAAGCGCGGCGCCAACACCGTGCATGTGGCCAAGCTGCTGGCCAAGTGGGCGGGCCTGCCGGAAATGGCGGTGAGCTACGCAGGCATGAAGGATCGCCATGCGGTCACCACCCAGCGTTTCAGCGTGCACCTGCCCAAGCGCATCGCGCCGGACCTGGCCGAGCTGGCCAGTGACGAGATCGAAGTGCTCGAAGCGACCTGGCACAACCGCAAGCTGCAGCGTGGTGCACTGGCCGGCAACCGCTTCAGGCTGGTGCTGCGCGAGGTGCAGGGCGATGCTGCGGCGATCAGCGAGCGCCTGCAGCAGATCGCCGGGCGCGGCTTGCCGAACTGGTTTGGCGAGCAGCGCTTCGGCCGCGACGGCGGCAACGTGCCGGCGGCATTGGCGATGTTCGGTGGCCGCCGCATGCGCAAGGACCAGCGTTCGCTGCTGCTGTCAGCCGCCCGCTCGGCGCTGTTCAATCGTGTGCTCGCCGCGCGCGTGGAGCAGGGCAACTGGGATCAACCGCTGGACGGTGAAGTGTGGATGCTCGATGGCAGCCGCAGCGTGTTCGGCCCCGAACCCTACACCGACGTGCTGGCCGAGCGCCTGGCGCGTTTCGACATCCATCCCAGCGCTCCGCTGTGGGGCGAAGGCGAGCTGCGCAGCGCCGACGCTGCACGTGAGCTGGAGCTGGCCGCGCTGGACGACGAGGAATCGAAGGCGCTGCGCGCTGGCCTGGAAGACGCACGGCTGAAGCAGGAGCGCCGCGCGCTGCGCCTGCGCCCGGCATTGCTGCAGCATCAGTGGCTGGCCAGTGATGTACTGGAACTCTCGTTCGCGTTGCCGCCGGGCTGCTACGCCACCGCCGTGCTGCACGAACTCGGCCCCGTCGAAGACGCCGCGCAGGCCTGATAGAAAAAGGGGACGGAGGGAATCAAGTCGTTTGTGGCACAAACGACTTGATTCCCTCCGTCCCTGTTTCTCAACGCCGTGCCAGCAGCACCAGCACCGCGCCGGTGCCGCCTTGCCCGGCCGGCGCCGAATGAAACGCCAGCACGTCGTTGCGCAGCCGCAGCAGACGATCGACCAGGTTCTTCAGCACCGGTGCACCGCCATCGGATTGCAGGCCCTTGCCGTGGATGATGCGCACGCAGCCATACTCGTGTGCATGCGCTTCCAGCAGGAACTGGCGCAGCAGGGTTTCCGCCTGCGCGGCGGTGGCGCCGTGCAGGTCCAGCTCATCCTGCACCGAATACTGGCCGCGCTTGAGACGCTGGAACAGGCGCGGTGGCAGGTTGTCGCGGCGGTAGCTGGCCACGTCGCCCGCTTCCAGCGGCGTACTGTCGCGCAGCAGCCGGGCGAACTCGCCCGCGGCTTCGGCGTCGTCGCGTTCGGCCATGCGTGCGCGCGGCTTCGGCCGGGGCGCAGCAGGCGCCGGTTCGGCATCCTTGCGCAGCGGCGTCACTTCACCGATGGCCGCACGGAACAGCGCGGCCGGATCTTCGTCTTCAGGGTGCGACATGCGCACAGGGTAAACCGCCGGCGCGGGTCTGCCTATGACGGCTCGATGTCGGTCGTGACCGCCGGCAGGGTAGGACCGGCGGCTCGCATGCGGCACAATAGACGATGCCCTTGCAGGGTCGACGGCTTCCGCAGGGGAGTACGACGGTCCCGCCCACACTGCACGGTGACGGAATCGAATTCTTGGAAAATCAAGCGGTTAAATCGAAGATGCGAATCCTGGTCAGTAATGACGATGGTGTCGACGCCGCAGGCATCCGGATGCTTGCTTCGGTCCTGCGCGAGGCCGGACACGAAGTCACGGTGGTCGCGCCTGACCGCGATCGCTCCGGTGCCAGCAACTCGCTGACCCTGGACCTGCCGATCCGGCTCAAGCGCATCGACCATTACACCGTCTCGGTGGCGGGCACGCCGACCGACTGCGTGCATCTGGCGCTGACCGGCCTGCTTGAATTCGAGCCGGACATCGTCGTGTCAGGCATCAACAACGCCGCCAACCTCGGCGACGACGTGATCTATTCCGGCACCGTCTCGGCGGCGATGGAAGGCCGCTTCCTCGGCCTGCCGGCGGTGGCGGTCTCGCTGGTCACCCGCAACCACGATCCGAAGCACTTCGACACCGCCGCGCGTGCCGCAGTGGAGATCGTGGCCCGGCTCAAGGCCGATCCGCTGCCGGCCGACACCATCCTCAACGTCAACGTGCCGGATCTGCCGTGGAGCGAGGTCAAGGGCTTCGAGGTCACCCGCCTCGGCAACCGCCATCGTGCCGAAGGCTGCATCGCGCAGAAGGATCCGCGCGGCAACGAGGTGTACTGGATCGGCCCGGCCGGGCGCGAGCAGGACTCCGGCCCGGGCACCGACTTCCACGCGGTGCGTACCGGCCACATCTCGATCACCCCGATCCAGGTGGACCTGACCCGCTACCAGGCGCTGGAGAAAGTGGCCAGCTGGGTGGGTGGCCTCAGCGCCGCGCTGGACCGGCCGGCATGAGTCCACGCCTGCGACTGCAGCCGGAAGCTGTCGGCATCGGCATGACCTCGCAGCGCGTGCGTGACCGTCTGGTCGATCGCCTGCGCGAAGCTGGCATCGTCGACGAGTCCACCTTGAACGCAATCCGGGTAGTGCCGCGCCACCTGTTCATCGATGAAGCACTGGCCTCGCGTGCCTATGAGGACACCGCGCTGCCGATTGGCCATGGCCAGACCATCTCGCAGCCCTGGGTGGTCGCCCGGATGACCGAGGCAGTGCTCCAGGTCGCGCCGAAGCGCGTGCTGGAAGTCGGCACCGGCTCGGGCTACCAGGCCGCCATCCTGGGCGCGCTGGGCCTGGAGGTCTACACCGTGGAGCGAATCGGTGACCTGTTGCGGCAGGCACGCAAGCGCTTCCGCGCACTGGGCATGAACATCCGCACCAAGCATGACGACGGTCGCGCCGGATGGGCCGAGCACGGTCCGTTCGATGCCATCGTGGTCACCGCCGCGGCGCCTGCACTGGTCGATGAACTGGTCGGGCAGCTGGCTGAAGGGGGGCGCCTGGTGGCGCCGGTGGGTGGCCCGGGCGGACAGTCGCTGGTGCAGCTGGACCGCAAGCCCGATGGCAGCATCGAACAACGCGTGCTGGCGCCGGTCACGTTCGTGCCGCTGCTGTCTGGCATGCTCGACTAATCCACGGAGCAGGGTTGCATGAAGATTTTCGGGCCGCTGTACGAGCGGGCGATGAAGTGGGCGGCGCACGAACGCGCGCCGACCTATCTGACGGTATTGAGTTTCTTTGAAGCGATCATCTTCCCGGTGATGCCGGAAGTGATGCTGGCACCGATGTGCGTGGCCCAGCCCAAGCGTGGCTGGTGGTTCGCCACCCTCAGCCTGGCGGGCTCGATGGTCGGCGCGCTGGTGGGTTACGCGCTGGGTCATTACGCTTTCGAGGCGATCAAGCCAGTGTTCGAGGCGCTGGGCATGCTTCCAGCGATCGAGCAGGGCATCACCACCGTGCAGGCGAAGATGGCCGAATCACCGTGGGCGGTGTTCACCTTCCTGGTGCTGGGCGGCTTCATGCCGATCCCGATGAAGGTCTTCACGTGGGCATCGGGTATCGTCGGCGTACCGATGCCGCAGTACCTGTTGAGCATGTTGATCGGTCGTGGCAAGCGCGTGTTCGTGCTGGCCGCGGTCATCCGTATCGGTGGTGCGCGTGCCGAAGCGGCGCTGCGTCGCTGGATTGAACCGCTGGGCTGGATCGCCACCGTGCTGGTGGTGGTGCTGATCGCCTGGCTTGTATGGAGGTCGAAGTTCGCATGAATCCTGATCGTCTGAGCAAGGGAGTGCGCATCGGCGCGCTGGCGTTGCTGGTTTCCACACTGGCCGCTTGCGGTACCGCCACCGTGGTCCGCCCGGGCGGCGGCAATGCTGGTGGCGTGACCACGCCGAAGACCTCGGTACCCAAGCCTGGGCAGACCGTGGTGGTGCGCAAGGGCGACACCATCTATGCGCTGGCCCGCATCCATGACATCACCCCGGCCGACCTGATTGCCTGGAATCGTCTGGACAACCCGTCGACCATCTACCCCGGCCAGGTGATCCGCCTGTATCCGCAGGGGGCCACCAGCGGCCGTGCGCCGACCACGGTGGTCACCCCGCCGCGTTCGGCTGGCAGCAGTGGCGGCAGCACCGCGCCGGCCCCGGCGCCGGTCGGGCCGGTGAAGAGCAACATCGCCTGGCGCTGGCCAGCCGATGGCGCGATCGTCGGCCGCTACGTGGCCGGTGACGCGACCAAGCAGGGCGTGGACATCGCCGGCACCAGCGGCCAGCCGGTCAAGGCAACCGCCAACGGTGTGGTGGTGTACTCCGGTGCCGGCCTGGTCGGCTACGGCGAACTGATCATCATCAAGCACAGCGACCAGTGGCTGTCCGCCTATGGTCACAACCGCAAGCGCCTGGTGAATGAAGGGCAGAGCGTGAAGGCTGGCGAGCAGATCGCCGAAATGGGCCGCACCGGTGCGAACCGCGACATGGTCCACTTCGAGATTCGCTACAACGGCAAGCCGGTCGATCCGCAGCAGTACCTGCCGGCACGGTGACGCGGTTGGAACAGGGAATGCCGGGCCATGCCTGGCGTTCCTGACCTGTAGAGTCGAACCATGCTCGACTCGCTGTACGCTGGCCGCCGCGAGTGGCCATCTGCGATCTTCAGTGGCGCATCTCAAGCTTCCCGGCAAGCCAGGGAAGCGGCATGCTTCAACGGAACCAGCCCCCCCCGATCCGGTGCCGCATGTCTCGACCAACAGCCCTTTTCGTGCTGCTCATCGTCGCGCCTTTGGCGACCGCCGCCAGCGATCCACGTGACGTGGTCACCCGTCTCTACGACGCCATCCAGGCGCCGACGTCGAACGAAACGGCCATTTCTTCGCTGCTGGGCGATGCACTGCGCTCAGCGGTCGATGCGCAGCATGCTTACGAGCGGGCCTGTACCGCGTTGGCCGCGCACGATGAGAAACCGCACATGCTCGACCAGAGTCCGTATCTGCTGGCGCCGGATCGACCGGACACGGTAGCGGTGGGAATGCCCGAATCGAGGGGTGACGCGACCTGGGTCCGCGTCGACATGGCAGTGGGCGACTATCGCTGGACCGACCGGGTCCTGCTGCAGCGGCAGGACCGCGACTGGAAGGTCATGGATATCCGATGGGGGCAGGGCGGCCACCTGATCGGCCGGCTCCAGGAGTTCTCGGCACTCCGCTGCGCGCCTTCAGGCCGCTAGCGGCCGGAGGCGCCGGTGGCTCGAGAACTCAGCCTTCCAGGATGAAAGCAGCCGCAACCTTGCGGCCTTCGCCGGCCAGGATGTTGAAGGTGCGTGCAGCAGCCGGATTGTTCATCACTTCCAGGCCGATGCCGCGGGACAGGCAGGCGGCCATTACCACCGCCGGCGGGAACACCTGGCGGTCACCGGTACCCAGCACGATCAGCGCCGGATTCAGCGCCAGGATCGGCTCGAGGTCCGCCAGCTGCAACGCAGCGGCACTCGCCACCGGCCAATGCGCGACCAGCTGGTCCGGGGTCAGGAAGAAGCTGCCGTCCAGCACCTGGTCATTGACCTTGGCCGAGCGGCCATCGGCGGCGCGCAGGCTGTAGGCGTAGTCGGGCGGTTCGTGGTTCAGCTGCATGACGGTAGGGCGATCAGCCGCGCGGCAGCACGATCTGGCGCTGTTCCCTGCTCGGGCGGTACAGCACGGCGACGTGGCCGATGCGCTGCACCAGCGCGCTTTCGGTGGCTTCGACGATCTCGCCGATCATCACGTCACGGGCCTCGCGGTCTTCGGCAGCGACCTTCACCTTGACCAGCTCGTGGCGCTCCAGCACTTCGTTCAGCTCAGCAATGAAGGCCGGGGTCACACCCTTGCCGCCGGTCTGCAGCAGGGCCTTCAGGTCGTGGGCTTGGCCGCGCAGGAAACGGGTCTGGGAGGCGGTCAGGGCGATGGACATGCAGGAAAAGACGGTTGAATGGGGCGATCAGGGTATCATGAGGACCCCATCAGCCCCTATTTTCAATGGCTACCCGCAGCAAAAGCAGCCAGCGCTGGCTCAAGGAACACTTCTCCGACCCCTTCGTGAAGAAGGCCCAGGCCGAAGGCATGCGCTCGCGTGCCGCCTACAAGCTCGAAGAGCTGCTGGAACGTGACCGGTTGCTGAAGCCGCACATGGTGGTGGTCGACCTCGGCGCGGCCCCGGGCGGCTGGTCTCAACAGGTGCGGAGACAGATCGGCGATACCGGCCGGGTGCTGGCCCTGGATATCCTGGACATGCCGCCGCTGGCCGGCGTGGAGTTCCTTCATGGTGACTTCAGGGAAGAAGCCGTCCTATCGCAGTTTGAAGCCATGCTCGGGGACCAGCCGGTAGACCTTGTGCTGTCGGACATGGCCCCCAATAAGAGTGGTGTGGGCGCGGTCGACCAGCCGCGGATGATGCATCTGGCGGAGCTGGCCCTGGATTTTGCCGACAACCACCTCAAGACCGGTGGGGCGTTCCTGATCAAGCTGTTCCAGGGCGAGGGCTTTGACGACTACGTGCGCGACATGCGCCGCCGGTACGACAAGGTCTCCATCCGCAAGCCGGAAGCCTCGCGCAAGCGCTCTCCCGAGGTGTACGCCTTGGGTCAGGGAAAACGCGCCCACATGAAGTAAGCTCGCAATGTACGCAAGTTCGACCCCCACGCAACGCCAGCACTGAGAGGAACACCGGAGCCAATGAGGATGAACGACTTGACCAAGAACCTCCTGCTATGGGTGGTCGTCGCCGTCGTGCTGATGGTGGTCTTCCAGAGCTTCTCGCCGAAGTCCTCCGGAGCCGGCGCGCAGGGTGCGTCGTACTCGCAGTTCCTGGACCAGGTGGACAGCGGCAACGTGCAGAAGGTCGCCTTCGGCGGCGACATGCGCGGCGGCACCAGCCAGCTGACCTACACCACCCGCGGCGGGCAGACATCCACCATCACCGCACCGTTCGATCGCGACCTGATCAACGTGCTGCGCACCAAGAACGTGGAGATCGTGCAGGAGGAGCCGTCCAGCGGCATCTCCCTGGGCGCGATCCTGATGAATTTCCTGCCGGTCATCCTGATCATCGGCTTCTGGTTGTTCATCATGCGGCAGATGCAGGGCGGGGGCGGCGGTGCCAAGGGCGCGATGTCCTTCGGCAAGTCGCGCGCCAAGCTGCAGGGCGAAGACCAGATCAAGGTCACCTTCGCCGACGTCGCCGGCTGCGATGAGGCCAAGGAAGAAGTGGGCGAGCTGGTCGACTTCCTGCGCGACCCGTCCAAGTTCACCAAGCTCGGTGGCAAGATTCCGCGCGGCGTGCTGATGGTCGGGCCGCCGGGTACCGGCAAGACGCTGCTGGCCAAGGCCATTGCCGGCGAAGCCAAGGTGCCGTTCTTCTCGATTTCCGGTTCGGACTTCGTGGAAATGTTCGTCGGCGTCGGCGCCAGCCGCGTGCGCGACATGTTCGAGCAGGCCAAGAAGCATGCCCCGTGCATCATCTTCATCGACGAAATCGACGCCGTCGGTCGTCACCGTGGCGCCGGCCTGGGCGGTGGCCATGACGAGCGCGAGCAGACCCTGAACCAGCTGCTGGTCGAAATGGACGGTTTCGAGGGCGGTGAAGGCGTGATCGTGATCGCCGCCACCAACCGTCCGGACGTGCTGGACCCGGCGCTGCTGCGCCCGGGTCGCTTCGACCGCCAGGTCGTGGTTGGCCTGCCGGACGTGAAGGGTCGCGAGCACATCCTGAAGGTCCACATGCGCAAGCTGCCGCTCGCCGACGATGTCGAGCCGATGGTGATCGCGCGGGGTACCCCGGGCTTCTCCGGTGCTGATCTGGCCAACCTGTGCAACGAGGCGGCCCTGTTCGCCGCGCGTGGCAACGAGAAGGAAGTCCGCATGGACCACTTCGACCGTGCCCGCGACAAGATCCTGATGGGTGCCGAGCGCCGCTCGATGGCCATGAGCGAAGAAGAGAAGACCCTGACCGCCTACCACGAAGCCGGCCACGCCATTGTCGGCCGCCTGGTGCCCGAGCACGACCCGGTCTACAAGGTCACGATCATCCCGCGCGGCCGTGCGCTGGGCGTGACCATGTACCTGCCGGAGGGCGACAAGTATTCGATGAACCGCGTGGCGATCAAGTCGCAGCTGTGCTCGCTGTACGGTGGTCGTGTGGCCGAGGAGCTGATCTTCGGTGCCGACAAGGTCACCACGGGCGCTTCCAACGACATCGAACGCGCCACCAAGATGGCCCGCAACATGGTCACCAAGTGGGGCCTGTCCGACCAGCTCGGCCCGATCGCCTATGGCGAAGAGGATGACGAGGTGTTCCTGGGCCGATCGGTCACCCAGCACAAGAGCGTGTCCAACGACACCGCGCGTCGCATCGATGAGGAAGTGCGCAAGATCCTCGACGAAGCCTACGCGCGCACCACCGAGCTGATGACGGCCAACCTGGACAAGCTGCACGCGATGTCCCAGCTGCTGCTGCAGTACGAGACGATCGACGCGCCGCAGATCGACGCCATCATGGAAGGCCGCGATCCGCCGCCGCCGGCCGGCTGGAGCAAGTCGAACAAGGATGGTGGCAACGACAAGGGCGGCGACGCCCGTCCGCTGCCGCCGATCGCGGGCCCGGCCGAATCGCACTGACGGCCCGCTGCGCGTGACACCAGACGAGGCCGGGGCAACCCGGCTTCGTCGTTTCCGGGCTACCGGCCCATTCCGAAGAACCGAACTGACGCTGGAGCCCGCATGTCCGCCCCGAAGCCCGAACCGATTTCCCACACCGCCGAGATGGTGATCGCCACCGTGGTCGGCGTCGGTGTGGGCCTGGGAGCCGACAATCTGCTGCTGGGCTGCGTGGTGGGTATCGCCGTTGGCATCGTGCTGAGCATCGCCAAGACCCTGTACGTGGACCGCAAGCGCCGCCGCCGTTGAGGGGGTGTCGGCAGGGCTGCGCCCTGCACCCGCGGTAGTGCCGGCCGCTGGCCGTCAACCTCAACAGCAACAGCAACAGCGGGCTTTCCGTAGGATGGCGGGGCGGTGTCGGAGTGCGGGGGCGCTGCAAGTACGTCCCTGTAAGCTTGGCAGCCGCATCCATGCGGCTGACACCCTGCCCTCCGACACCACCCCACCTCTGACAGATTCCTGCTGCTGTTGGTGGCTGTCGACCTTGGTCGACACGGTAGATCCACGCCATGCGTGGATGAATCTCTGTCAGATATCGAAATCAATATGGGGTCAGATCCGTTTTCCTCCGGAAAACGGATCTGACCCCGGTATTTGTTCCAACAGATCGCGGAAATCTGTCGAAAGCGGGGTGGGTCCGGTTGCGGGAGTGTCCGCGGCATGGATGCCGCGGCCAAGCCCCCATGGGTGAGGGCGCTTTGCTTGCGAAGCACTGCTTCGCAAGCGCCCGAACGCACAGCCGCCAGCGGCTGGGCCGGACCGCGGAGCGGGGTTCACGGCGTCTCCCGCAGCCGGACCCACCCCGCCTACCCTCAGGAAACCAGCTTCTGCTGTGGCCTGGGCTTTTGCTGTGGCCGTTGCCTCTGCGGGTGCAGGGCGCAGCCCTGCCGAACTAAACTACCCACCGTTGTCCCTGCAGGATTGCCCATGTTCGATACCTCGCCCCAGCTCGACTGCGCCGGCCGCATCCTGCGCCTCGACCGTGCCCAGGTCATGGGCATCGTCAACGTCACCCCGGACTCCTTCTCCGATGGCGGCGCGCACGACACCACCGAGGCCGCAGTCGCTCATGGCCTGAAGCTGGTCGAGGAGGGCGCGGACCTTCTCGATATCGGCGGCGAATCGACCCGGCCGGGCGCTGCGCCGGTATCGGTGGAGGAGGAACTGCGCCGGGTGATTCCGGTGATCGAGCAGCTGGCCGCACGCACCCGGGTGCCGATCAGCATCGACACCTTCAAGCCGGAAGTGATGCGCGCGGCCGTGGCGGCTGGCGCTGGCATGATCAACGACATCTTCGGCCTGCGTCAGGAAGGGGCGCTGGACGCCGCCGCTGCAACCGGCGTGCCGGTGGTGCTGATGCACATGCAGGGCGAGCCAGGCCACATGCAGGTCGATCCACATTACGACGACGTGGTCGCCGAGGTGCACGGCTTCCTGGTGCAGCGTCTGTTCGCTGCCGAGATGGCGGGCATTGCGAAGAAGAACCTGCTGATCGATCTCGGTTTCGGTTTCGGCAAGACCACTGCCCACAACATGACCCTGCTGGCACGCTCCGAGCGGTTCCTGGAGCTGGGCGTGCCGATGCTGGCCGGCCTGTCGCGCAAGCGCAGCCTGGGCGAACTGACCGGTCGCGATACGCCGTCCGAGCGGGTAGCGGCCTCGGTGGCCGCGCACCTGATCGCAGTCCAGCGTGGCGCGCGCATCGTACGCGTGCATGACGTGGCGGCCACAGTTGATGCGCTGAAGATCTGGCAGGCGGTGGAAGCCGTACCGACGCCGCGCGCCGACGCTGCGCCGACGATCCGCTGGCCGGACGAAGACTGATGGGCATCGACCGGCGGCCGCTGGCGATCGCCGTGATGGGGCCGACGGCCAGTGGCAAGACCGCCACGGCGATCGCCCTGGCGCGGCAGCTGGACGGTGAGATCGTCAGCGTCGACTCGGCACTGGTATACCGCCACCTGGACATCGGTTCGGCCAAGCCCGATGCGACGGAGCGCGCGCAGGCGCCGCACCATCTGCTGGACCTGCGTGACCCCTGGCAGACCTACTCGGCGGCCGAGTTCGCCGCCGATGCCGGGCGGGTCGTGGCCGACATCGTGGCGCGTGGCAGGACGCCGATCCTGGCCGGTGGCACTGGCCTGTACTTCCGGGCGCTGCTGCAGGGCCTGTCGCCGATGCCGGAGGCCGACCCGGCAATACGCGAAGCGCTCAGCGCCGAGGCGGCCGAGCGTGGCTGGGCGGCACTGCACGCCGAGCTGGCCAAGGTCGACCCGGCCGCCGCCGCACGCATCCATGCCACCGATCCGCAACGCATCCAGCGGGCGCTGGAGGTCTATCGCCTGACCGGTATCCCCATTACTGAATGGCAGCGCCGGCCGGGCGTAGCGCCATTGCCGGTGCGCACCCTCAAGCTGATCCTCGCTCCACGCGACCGTGCGGTTCTGCACCAGCGCATCGAGGCGCGCTTCGACGCCATGCTGGGGCAGGGGTTTCTCGACGAGGTGCGGGCATTGCGCGCGATGCCGGAAATGGCAGCCGTGGCGGCGCCCCTGGACCTGCCGGCAGTGCGTGCGGTCGGCTATCGGCAGGCCTGGGAGTACCTGGACGGGGAGGGTGATGCCGCCCGTTTCCGTGACAAGGCGATCTTCGCCACCCGGCAACTGGCCAAGCGCCAGCTGACCTGGCTGCGCGGCGAGCTTGATGCGCGCTGGTTCGACCCCCATGTTGACGGGGAGCGCCTGGCCAGCGCGGTGTCGACCTTCGTCGAACGCTGAATCCCCGCCAGCCGTGTAACATCATCGGTCGGCGGGCGGCTCGGGGGCCGCGGCAACCGTCGGCAACCCAATAAGAACAATAATCAGGAGTGTGCAATGTCCAAGGGGCAATCGCTGCAGGATCCTTTCTTGAACGCACTGCGGCGCGAACGCGTGCCGGTTTCGGTGTACCTGGTGAACGGCATCAAGCTGCAGGGCACGATCGAGTCGTTCGACCAGTTCGTGGTCCTGCTGCGCAACACGGTCAGTCAGATGGTCTACAAGCACGCCATTTCCACCGTCGTTCCGGCACGCAACGTGAAGGTCGGTCCGGGCGGTGGTTACGTGCAGTCGGGTGAAGGCGGTCAGGCAGGTGATGAAGCAGACGAGTAATACCGGAGCGGTGAATGTTTGACCGCTCGAAAAAGGGTGAACACGCCCTGTTGATCCAGCCCCATTTCGGCAAGCTGGAAGACGATGTGCTCGAAGAATTCGGTGATCTGGCCCGCTCGGCCGGGGCCAGCATCGCCGCGACGATCACTGCGCGCCTGGACCGTCCGAATCCGTCGACCCTGATCGGCAGCGGCAAGCTGGACGAGATCAAGGCTGCGGCCGACGCCAGCGGGGCCGACCTGATCCTGGTCAATCATGCATTGAGCCCGGGCCAGGAACGCAACCTGGAACGTTTCCTCGAGCGCCGCGTGATCGACCGCACCGGCCTGATCCTGGACATCTTCGCCCAGCGTGCGCACAGCCACGAAGGCAAGCTGCAGGTCGAACTGGCACAGCTGCGCCACCTGGCTACGCGGCTGGTGCGCGGCTGGACCCATCTGGAGCGCCAGCGCGGCGGTTCGATCGGCCTGCGCGGCCCGGGTGAAACCCAGCTGGAAACCGACCGCCGCCTGCTGCAGAAGCGGGTGGAACAGCTGCAGAAGCGCCTGGAAAAGGTCGAAGTGCAGCGCACCCAGATGCGCCGTGCGCGTGTGCGCAGCGAGCTGCCGCGCGTGGCCCTGGTGGGCTACACCAACGCCGGCAAGTCGACTCTGTTCAACGCCATGACCGGCGCTGAGGCCTATGCCGCCGACCAGCTGTTCGCAACGCTGGATCCGACCGTGCGCCGCATCGCGGTGCCGGGGGGCAACGTGGTGCTGGCCGATACCGTCGGCTTCGTCCGCGATCTGCCGCATGATCTGGTCGCGGCGTTCCGCTCGACCCTGTCCGAGGCGCGCGAGGCCGACTTCCTGCTGCATGTGGTCGACGCTGCCGATCCGCACCGCGAGGAGCGCATCGCCCAGGTCGACGAGGTGCTGACCGCAGTCGGTGCCGGTGACCTGCCGCAATTGCTGGTGTTCAACAAGATCGACCGCATCGACGGCGCCGACGTGCGCCACGATGGCCAGGACGGTATCCCGGATGAGTCGCGTCGTGAGCGGGTCTGGATTTCCGCGCGTGACGGGCGGGGGCTGGAGCTGCTGCAGGCGGTGCTGGGCAAGCGCCTGGGCCTGCAGCATGTCTCCGGCGAACTGCGCCTGCCGCCGGATGCCGGCCGCCTGCGCGCGCGCCTGCACCAGCTGGAAGTGATCCGCAGTGAGCAGGCTGATGAGGAAGGCTGGCTGCTGCATGTCGACTTGCCGATTGCCGAAGCCGAGAAGCTGGCCGGCAGTGTCGATGGCGCCCCGATCCGCGCGCTGCTGCCGGAAAAACCGCCGGAGTGGTGAGGTAGCGGCCGATGCCCGGTAGTGCCGGCCGCCGGCCGGCAGCGCAACCATCCCGGATGGGCGCGACATCTGGCTGTCATCTGCGGTACAACGTGCAGGTTCTTCACCCCACCGTCATGCCGATGTCCATCCCCACCGACGCTGAACTCAATAGCCAGTCCGCCGCGCTTGGGCAGCGCCTGGAGCAGGCCTCGCTGCAGCTGGTGACCGCTGAAAGCTGCAGTGGTGGCTGGATTGCAAAGTGCATGACCGACATCGCAGGTTCGTCGGCATTCTTCGACTGCGGCATGGTGGTCTACAGCTACGAAGCCAAGCAGCGGCTGTTGGGCGTGAGGGCGCAGACCCTGGAGCAGTACGGTGCGGTCAGCCGCGAAACCGTGCTGGAGATGGTGTCGGGTGCGCTGGTCAATTCCGGTGCCGGCATCGCGGTGGCGGTGACCGGCATTGCCGGACCGGGCGGTGGCAGCCCTGGCAAGCCGGTCGGCAGCGTCTGGATCGGCTGGAAGCGGCGCGGCGGCTACGCCCGCGCCGAGCTGTTCCAGTTCGAGGGCGACCGCGAAGCCATCCGCCGGCAAACCGTAGCGGCGGCATTGCGCGGCATCGACGCCCAGCTGTGACATGCTGCTCCGGTAATCGTCCGGAGCACGCATGATGTGGGAAACGCTGGGCACGGTCCGTGACCTGGGCCGACTGCAGGAAATTGCGGTCGTCCTGATCCGCTATGGCTTCGGTGACGTGGTGCGGCGCATCGGCCTGGCCACCACGCTGGAGCGCGCAGGGCGCCTGTTGCACTGGAACGAGGATCGCCAGGAACTGCTGCGGATGACCGCGCCGGTGCGCGTACGCAGCGCGATGCAGGATCTCGGCCCGACCTTCGTCAAGCTCGGGCAGGTGCTGGCGACGCGCGTCGACCTGCTGCCGCCGGAATGGATCGCTGAACTGTCCGAGCTGCAGAACGCGGTACCCGCGCTGCCGTATGCCGATATCCGCGAGCAGCTGGAGGCCGACCTGGGTGCCTCGCCTGCAGACGTGTTCGCCTTCCTCGATGAAATCCCGATGGCCGCCGCATCGCTGGCGCAGGCCCATCGTGCACGGCTGCACGACGGCCGCGAAGTAGTACTGAAGGTGCGCCGCCCCGGCATCCGTGACGTGGTTGAAGCCGACCTGCGGTTGCTGGCGCGCCTGGCCGAAATCGTCGAGGCGCGGCTGCCGGACCTGCGCCGCTATCGTCCGGCCGAGGTCGTGCAGCAGTTCACCGTGTCGCTGCGACGCGAGCTGGATTTCGCCGCCGAATGCCGCAACGCCGAGCGCATCGCGCGCAACTTCCACGGCCGTGACGACATCCTGATCCCCGGGGTGCACTGGCAGTGGACCTGCGAAAGCCTGAACGTCCAGGACTTCGTCAATGGCATTCCCGGCCGTGACCTGGCCGGCGTCGATGCGGCGGGCCTGGACCGGCGCGAACTGGCTCGGCGCGGTGCCGGCATCGTGCTCAAGATGGTGCTGGAGGACGGCTGCTTCCACGCCGACCCGCACCCCGGCAACATCCTCTACCTGCGTGACGGCCGCATCGGCGTGATTGACTTCGGCATGGTCGGCGCGTTGTCCGAAGTGCGCCGCTTCCAGGTCGCGCAGCTGCTGCACGGGCTGGTCGAGCAGGATCCGCAGGGCGTGGCCGATGTGCTGCTGGACTGGGCCGGCGGCGTGGAAGTTGACGAGAACCGCCTGCAGCACGACATCAGCCAGTTCGTCGACCAGTATCGCGGCGTGCCGCTGAAGGACCTGCGCATCGGCCTGATGCTGGGCGATATCACCCAGCTGCTGCGCAGCTACAGCCTGACCCTGCCGGCC
Organism: Stenotrophomonas maltophilia group sp. msm4; assembly: GCF_032025605.1. Classification (NCBI taxonomy): domain Bacteria; kingdom Pseudomonadati; phylum Pseudomonadota; class Gammaproteobacteria; order Lysobacterales; family Lysobacteraceae; genus Stenotrophomonas; species Stenotrophomonas maltophilia group sp. msm4. The sequence goes on from NZ_JAVSKK010000001.1 coordinate 566,575, forward strand.
GATCTGGCGCTGATGATCAAGGCCTTCCTGACCCTGGAAGGCATGGGCCGCCAGCTGGACCCGGATTTCGACATGGCCAGTGCCGCGCGCCCGTTCCTTGAACGGGTGGTGCTGCAGCGCTATGCGCCCAGGGCGCTGCTCAAGCGTGGCCGACGCAGCCTGCTGGGCCTGGTCGACTTCGCCGGGGAATTGCCGCGCGACCTGCGCAAGCTGGTCCAGGCCGCACGCCGCGGCCGCCTCCAGCTGAAGGTGGAAACCACCGCGCTGCAGGGCTTCGGCGAACAGGTGAATCGGGCAGCGAACCGGCTGGTGATGGGTATCGTCACCGCCGCACTGATCATCGGGTCCTCGATCGTGATGCACAGCGTTGGCGGGGTCTCCAGTCGCTGGCTGCTGGCGCTGGGGGTGTGCGGGTTCATCGGCGCCGGCTTCTGTGGCGTGTGGATCCTGTACTCGATATGGAGGAGCGGCAAGCACACATAGTGTGCTTGCCGCAGCGGTTCCCCACTGGAACCGCGGAATCGCTGCGCGATTCCGGTAGGGCCAATCGCTGGTCGGCTGCTTTTTGCCTTTGCCGCCCGGCCATTGGCCCAACTGCCGAGCATGGCGCGGCACTACAGACCCGGCACTTGCAGTTGTGCGCATTAGTAGTAATACTACTAACCATGGACCTGACCGACACCCAGCAGGCGATCCTGCAGTTGATCGCCGAGCGTATCGAGAGCGAAGGCGCACCGCCGTCGCAGACTGAAATCGCACGTGCGTTCGGCTTCAAGGGCGTGCGCGCGGCCCAGTACCACCTGGAAGCCCTGGAGCAGGCCGGTGCGATCCGTCGCATCCCGGGCCAGGCTCGCGGCATCCGCCTGGTGCAGGCACCGCCGGTCGAAAAGCTCGCCGAGCCGGGCCTTCCGGACAGCGTGCTGCGCTTGCCGGTGCTGGGCCGGGTCGCTGCCGGCCTGCCGATCGGTGCCGACATCGGCTCCGACGATTTCGTGGTGCTGGACCGGGTGTTCTTCTCGCCAGCGCCGGACTACCTGCTGAAAGTGCAGGGCGACTCAATGATCGACGAGGGCATCTTCGACGGCGACCTGATCGGCGTACACCGCACCCGCGACGCCCGTTCCGGGCAGATCGTGGTGGCCCGCATCGATGACGAGATCACCGTCAAGCTGCTGAAGATCGCCAAGGACCGCATCCGCCTGCTGCCGCGCAATCCCGATTACAAGCCGATCGAGGTGCTGCCGGACCAGGATTTTGCGATCGAAGGCCTCTATTGCGGCCTGCTTCGGCCCAATCGTTGACCCGCTCCATAGTGCATTACCCCGCGGTCTTTTGTGGCGATTCTCTGGTTCCACTGAGGTTGGTACGGATGTCCGATAATTCTTTTCAGAGCGCCGGGCAGAATCTCAGCCTGTGCGATACGTCCGACTTAAAGTGAACCCATGGCAAAGAAGACCCCCAAAGACAGCACCCCCAACGACATGACCTCTGCAAGGACCAATACGATGGACGAGAACAAGAAGCGGGCCTTGGCTGCTGCTCTGGGCCAGATCGAGAAGCAGTTCGGCAAGGGCTCGGTGATGCGCATGGGCGACCGCGTGGTCGAGCCCGTCGAAGCCATCCCGACCGGTTCGCTGATGCTCGACATCGCACTGGGCATTGGCGGTCTGCCGAAGGGCCGTGTCGTTGAGATCTACGGGCCGGAATCCTCGGGCAAGACCACCCTGACCCTTCAGGCCATCGCCGAATGCCAGAAGATGGGCGGTACCGCGGCCTTCATCGATGCCGAGCACGCGCTTGACCCGATCTACGCCGCGAAGCTGGGCGTGAACGTGGACGACCTGCTGCTGTCGCAGCCGGATACCGGTGAGCAGGCGCTGGAAATCGCCGACATGCTGGTCCGTTCGGGCTCGGTCGACATCCTGGTGGTCGACTCGGTCGCCGCGCTGACCCCGAAGGCCGAAATCGAAGGCGAAATGGGTGACCAGCTGCCGGGTCTGCAGGCCCGCCTGATGAGCCAGGCGCTGCGTAAGCTGACCGGCAACATCAAGCGTTCCAACACCCTGGTGATCTTCATCAACCAGCTGCGCATGAAGATCGGCGTGATGATGCCGGGCCAGAGCCCGGAAACCACCACCGGTGGCAACGCGCTGAAGTTCTATGCCTCGGTCCGCCTGGACATCCGCCGTATCGGTGCGATCAAGAAGGGCGATGAGATCATCGGCAACCAGACCAAGATCAAGGTCGTCAAGAACAAGCTGGCGCCTCCGTTCAAGCAGGTGATCACCGAGATCCTGTACGGCGAAGGCATCAGCCGCGAGGGCGAGCTGATCGACATGGGCGTGGATGCCAAGCTGGTCGAGAAGGCCGGCGCCTGGTACAGCTACGGTGAAGAGCGCATTGGCCAGGGCAAGGACAATGCCCGCGGCTACCTGCGCGACAACCCGACCGTCGCCGCCAAGCTCGAGGCCGAGCTGCGTGAGAAATTCCAGCCGGCCGAAGCGGCCCGCGAGGAAGGCGACGACGAAGGCGACGACGAGTAAGGCTTGCTGTGGGGCAGGGCGGCGCCGTCAGTGACGTCGCCCTGTCCCGCAGGTTCGAATCGCCCAGGGATGGGCAGGGCGCCAAGGACGGCGCCACCCTTGGAGCACCGATGTCCGACGCCGAAGACATTCCCACCGGCCGCAAGCGCCGGCAGCGTGAGCAGACTCCCGTCCAACGGGCGCTGGGCCTGCTGGTCCGCCGCGAGCACTCGCGCAAGGAACTCACCCGCAAGCTGACCGCCCGTGGCATCGAAGACGAAGCCGCGCAGGCCGCTGTCGCCAAGCTGACCGAGGCGGGCTGGCAGGATGACACCCGTTTTGCCGAGAACCTGGTGAGGATGCGCGCCAACACCGGTTATGGGCCGATCCATGTCCGCGCCGAGCTGGGGACCCACGGCCTGGACAGTGCCGCGATTGCTGCAGCGATGGACAGCTACGAAGGCGACTGGCAGGAGAACGCCCGTGATCTGGTCCGCCGACGCTTTGGCGAGGCCGGTCCGCAGGACCTGACGCAGCGGCGCAAGGCCGCCGATCTGCTGGCCCGACGGGGCTTCGACGGCGACAGCATCCGCCGTGCGACCCGCTACGACCCGGATGACTGAGACTGGCGGCGCCGGGCCTGATACCCTTTAGGTTTTCGGCGGTCCCTCGCGACTCTGGCCAACACGGCCGGTGGTCAGGGTCCGCCGGCCCGCAGACTGCCAGCCCCCAATGAACGCATCCGCCAAATTCACGACATCCCAGATCCGCAGCGACTTCCTTGAATTCTTCAAGGGCAAAGGCCACACCATCGTGCCCTCGGCGCCGCTGGTGCCGGGCAATGATCCGACCCTGCTGTTCACCAACTCCGGCATGGTGCAGTTCAAGGACGTGTTCCTCGGCGCGGAGAAGCGTAGCTACGTGCGCGCGGCCGACGTGCAGCGCTGCCTGCGCGCGGGCGGCAAGCACAACGATCTCGACCAGGTCGGCTACACCGCACGCCACCACACCTTCTTCGAAATGCTGGGCAACTGGTCGTTCGGCGACTACTTCAAGAAGGACGCGATCGCCTGGGCCTGGGAACTGCTGACCCAGGTCTGGAAGCTGCCGGCCGAACGCCTGCTGGTTACCGTCTACCAGACCGATGACGAAGCCTACGAGCTGTGGCGCGACATGGTCGGCGTGCCGGAAGAGCGCATCGTGCGCATCGGCGATAACAAGGGTGCGCCGTTCGCTTCGGACAACTTCTGGCAGATGGCCGACACCGGTCCGTGTGGTCCGTGCACCGAGATCTTCTACGACCACGGCGACCATATCGCAGGCGGCCCCCCGGGTTCGCCGGATGAAGACGGCGACCGCTTCATCGAAATCTGGAACCTGGTGTTCATGCAGTTCGACCGCCAGCCCGACGGCACCCTGGTGCCGCTGCCGGCGCCGTGCGTGGATACCGGCATGGGCCTGGAGCGCCTGGCTGCGATCCTGCAGCACGTGCACACCAACTACGAGATCGACCTGTTCCAGGCGCTGATCCGCAAGGCCTCCGAGCTGACCGGCACCGCCGACCTGGAGAACAAGTCGCTGCGCGTGATTGCCGACCACATCCGCGCCTGCTCGTTCCTGATCGTCGACGGCGTGCTGCCGTCCAACGAAGGCCGGGGTTACGTGCTGCGCCGTATCATCCGCCGCGCCCTGCGCCACGGCTGGATGCTGGGCGTGCGCCAGCCGTTCTTCAGCAAGCTGGTGCCGACGCTGGTCGAGCAGATGGGCGAGGCCTATCCGGAACTGCCGGCGGCGGTGGACACGGTCACCCGTGCGCTGCAGGCCGAGGAAGAGCGTTTCGCCGAAACCCTCGATGCCGGCATGAAGATCTTCGAAGACGTGGCCGGCAAGGCCAGCAATGGCGTGATCCCGGGCGTTGACGCCTTCCGCCTGTATGACACCTATGGCTTCCCGCTCGACCTGACCCAGGACATCGCCCGCGAGCGCGACCTGACCGTCGACATCGCCGGCTTCGATGCCGCGATGGAGCAGCAGCGCGAGACCGCGCGCGCGGCCGGCAAGTTCGGTGGCGGCGTGACCCTGCCAGCCGAGCTGGTGGCGACCCTCAGCCCGACCCAGTTCGTGGGCTACGACCGCCTGCAGGCCGACGGCCTGGGCGTGCTGGCCCTGCTCAAGGACGGTCGTCCGGTGCAGTCGGCCGATGCGGGTGACGCAGTCATCGTCATCACCAACCAGACCCCGTTCTACGCAGAGTCCGGCGGCCAGGTCGGCGACACCGGCGTGCTGACCGGCAACGGCGTGCGCCTGGTGGTGGAAGACACCCAGAAGTTCGCCGGCCAGTTCCATGGCCATGTCGGCACCCTGTCCGGCGGCGGCCTGAAGGTCGGCGACGTGCTCTCCGGCCAGGTTGATGGCGAGCGCCGCGGCGCCACCATCCTCAACCATTCGGCCACCCACCTTCTGCACGCCGCCCTGCGCGAAGTGCTGGGCACCCACGTGCAGCAGAAGGGCTCGCTGGTCGCCCCGGACCGCCTGCGTTTCGACTTCTCGCACTTCCAGCCGATCAGTGCCGACGAACTGGCGGTGATCGAGCGCAAGGTCAACCAGCAGGTGCGCGCCAACAACGCCGCCGAAGTGCACACCATGGGCATGCAGGAAGCGCTGGACTTCGGCGCGATGGCCCTGTTCGGCGAGAAGTACGGCGAGCACGTGCGCGTGCTGAAGATGGGTGACTACTCCACCGAGCTGTGCGGTGGTACCCACGTCAACCGTACCGGCGACATCGGCCTGTTCAAGATCACCTCCGAGGGCGGCGTCTCCGCGGGCGTGCGCCGCATTGAGGCCGTCACCGGCCAGGGCGCGCTGGACTACGTGGACGCCGAAGAGGCCCGCCTGGCCGAGGCCGCTGAGCTGCTCGGCGGCAGCGCCGCCGACGTGGTCGAGAAGATCCGTGCCCTCGGCCAGCGCCAGAAGCAGCTGGAGCGCGAACTGGAGGCCGTGAAGGCCAAGGTTGCTGCGGGTGCCACGGCCGACCTGTCCGGCCAGGCCGTCGAGGTCGCTGGCGTGAAGGTGCTGGCTGCCCGCCTGGAGGGCTTCGACGCCAAGGCCCTGCGTGACGCCATGGATCGCCTCAAGCAGCAGCTGGGCGACGCGGTGATCGTGCTGGCCGGCGCCCAGGACGGCAAGGCGGCCCTGGTCGCAGGCGTGAACGGCAGCGCAATGGGCAAGGTCAAGGCCGGGGAACTGTTGTCCCATATCGCCGGTCAGATCGGGGGCAAGGGCGGCGGACGCCCGGACCTCGCCCAGGGTGGTGGCGAGGACGGGCCCGCCCTTGCCACTGCGCTGGCTGCAGTCGTCGAATGGGTCAGCCCCCGCCTGTGATGAACCTGGCCGTCCCCCTCCTTGTAGGAGCGGGACGGCTGACGGTACCATTGCGAATCTTTTCCCTTTGTCGTGGTAGCGCTTCTTGACGGAGCGTCAAGCCGGTGGGGGATACCCTTCCACACGGTTCCATGGAGACTTACAAAAATGTTGATCCTGACTCGCCGCGTCGGCGAAACCCTGATGATCGGAGACTCGGTGAGCGTCACCGTGCTTGGCGTCAAGGGTAACCAGGTGCGTATCGGCATCACCGCGCCGAAGGACGTCGCTGTGCATCGCGAAGAGATCTATCAGCGCATCCAGCGTGGTGATGAAGCCGGTGGCACCGGTAGCGAAAATTCTGCCGAATAACGCTTTACCTTCGCACTCGATTAACGTTATGATTCACGCCCCGCTGAGGTGCGACGCACCAGACGCGGAGAAAACCCCGGAGTGATGCCCGAGTGGCCGAAGGGGCTCCCCTGCTAAGGGAGTATAGGGTCAAAAGCTCTATCGAGGGTTCGAATCCCTCTCACTCCGCCAGATACAAAGAAGCGCCTGCAGATCCTCGATCTGCAGGCGTTTTTCTTTGCGCGGATGCAGGGTCCCGGCGTGCCATCCAGCGATCATAGATCGCTGATGGCGACCGAATCAGGCTCTCCTCAGAGCTTTAGCGTCACACCCACCTGGAAGCCCCGCCCCGGCAGCGGCGCGATGTACTTCAGCGGCGAGTTGTGTGGACGCGCTTCCTCATTGAGCAGGTTGCTGCCGTTGACGAACACTTCCATGCCGGCGATGTAGCTGCTGCGCACCGGCAGTTCGCGGCTGACCTGCAGATCAACCAGGTTGAACGCGTCCAGCGGGATTTCCCCGCTGACGTTGCGGCCGAGGTACTTCTGCGTGTCGTAGTAGGTGCTCGACAGCTGCGCCTTCCAACCTTCGCGCTGCCATTGCAGGTTGGCACCGTAGCGGTTGGTCGGCATGTTCGGGAGGTACTCGCCATCGTTGTGGGCGCGCAGCGGATCGGGGTGGTCGGCCTTGTTCTTCACCAGATCGGCGAAGGCAGAGATGTTCAACGTGCCATACCGGCCCAAGTCCAGCACCTGAGATGCGTCGATCTCGAAACCCTTCACCGTGGTGTCGGTCTGCTTCCAGTACTTGAGCGGCAGACGGTTGGCGGTCTGCAGGCCGGAATGGCCGAGGTAGAGATAGTTCTCGTACTTCATCCGGTAAGCGGTGGCCGACAGCTCGAAACCGCCGATGTGGAACAGGCCGGTCAGCTCCAGGTTCTTCGCGCGCTCAGGCTTGAGGTTCTGGTTGCCTTCTTCCTGGGTCATCACCGAATAGTGTGCGTTGCTGGCATACAGCTCGTTGATCTCCGGTGCGCGCTGCGAGGATGCGTAGCGCACCTTGGCGGCGAACAAGGGGCCTAGCTCGACATACGATCCTAGGGTGTAGCTGTTGAGCCGGTAGTCGCGGTCCTGCAATTTCGTGTTGGCGGCATTGCGCGCTGTCTTGAAGCGGCTTGGTTGCAGGTCATGGTCAACGCGCTCGTGGCGCACGCCTGCATCGAAACTGGCCCAGCCGAAGTCCAGCGTCTCCTTCAGGAACACCGCGTTGCTGCGGGTGTCGACGTCGGGCAGGTAGCGCAGTGAACCGCTGCCGGTGACCTGGCGCGACTGGTGGCTGAAGCCGAGCAGGCCGCTGAGCGGACCGACGCGCTGATGGCTCAGAAGCAGCTCGGCCTGGGAGCTTTCGAAGTCGTAGTCATTGGCCTTGGATGCACCGAGGCGCTCGCCCGACGTGTTGTCCAGCCTGGAAACTCGCAGCTCCGCGCGCTCGAACCACGGCAGCGGATCGCGCAGCAGGGCGTCCAGCGCGTAGCGTTCCTGCTTGATCACCACGCCCACCGGCAGGCCATCAGCATAGTTCGAACCGAACGACAGGTTCTGCATCGAGAATCCCGGCACGCCGTATTCGCTGTCCTTGGCATCGATGCTGACACCCACGTAGCCACGGTCGAAGAACAGCGTCGAGCCGAAGGCCACCTGCGAGTTGCGTGCGTAGCTGTTGCCCAGCCGGTGATGGTAGTCGGGCGTGACATCGTTGTTGATCTGCTTCTGCACGTACGACGGCGTGCCGGGCACGTAGGCCGGGTTGGCCGGATTGATGTAGGTGCGGTGCTGCCAGACCGAGGTCGGATGGTTGGTGTAGAACGAGAAGTCACCATCGGCCCAGTCCGGATTCTCGCTCATGAACTGGTCGATGTAGGGCTGCGAGGCCTTGTTGTAGATCTGCTGGACGCGCGCCTCTTTCTGGCAGCTGTCGGCCAGCGCCGAGTTGACGCCGCCGGTCGGCGGGAACAGGCGGGTGTTGCAGACGTCGGCCTTGCTGTTGCCCGGGATGTCGTAGTGCGAGATGCGCTGGCGCGAGACCTGCAGGTTGGTCGAGAGGTTGCGCTGGTTGTTGAAGTTCATGCGGAAGCCCTGCGCGTCGGCTGCATTGAAGCCCTTGCGCAGGACCAGCTCCATCGACTGCTCCGTGTCTTCCAGGCTGCGCGGGATGAGGCCCGAATCGATCTCCACGCTGCCGCCGATCGCATTGCCGCCATAGCGCACGGTATCGGAGGACTTGTTGACGATGACGCTGCGCACGAACAGTGGATCGAACGGAATGTTGATGTCGCCGCTGATCGCGTTCATGCCGAGAATGGACTGGCCATCCTGCAGGATCTGCACGCGGTTGCCGCTGAGGCTGCGGATGACCGGGGCGCCCGCGTTCGGCCCGAAGGCGCTGCTCTGCACGCCGGAGACATGTTCGAGCAGGCTTCCGAGGGTACGGTTCTGCGCCTGTGGATTGTCGACGGTGACCCGGCTGTCGACGCGCGAGGGCGGGGAGGCCTGGACCTGGAGGGTGGGAAGGGTAGGCGCGTCCGCAGCGTGGGCGGTGTGGACAGCGAGCAGGATGGCGGCAGCAAGCAGGTGGCGACGCATAGCAGGACTCGTGAAATAGGCGTGAAATGTTATAACGTAACGATCTGTATCGACAAGGACGTGATGAGGCCTTGCCGCCAGACCTGAATCGCGGGAGGCGCGAACGAGGTTGCCGCGCGTTCAGCGCCCTGCCTTGTGCGGGGTCCCGATGCTGTGCACGATCCGAAGCGCTGCGCCCCACAACGCGTCACGCAGCACCTTCTTCACTGGAACGGAGCAACGTATGAAGCTGTTGTCCGCTGTGTTGTTGTGTGCGTGTTCGCTGCCGGCCGGATTGGCGCTGGCGGTGGAAGCGTCCCCGTCGCCGCTGCTGGGGCGCTGGTCGCTGGACACCGCGACCTCGGCACTACCCGAGACGCAGCGTCCGAAGCGGGTGGTGCTGGAGTTCAAGGATGCCGGTGGCGGCCGCTGGAGCTCGCACGTGGATATCGTCCTGCATGATGGCAATACCATGAAGTCCGACGGCACGCTGGCGCTGGACGGTACGCCGGGCCCTTTGTCCGGCACCTATGGCGCGGACAAGGCCAACCTGAAGCTGCCGGCGCCGAACACCCTGGTGATGCAGCTGGTGGACCACGGTACGCCGGCCTCCACCCGTATCTACACCGTGGCCGATGACCAGGCGACGATGACCGAGACCAAGGCGTTCTACGCTCACGACGGGACGCCGATCCTGCAGACCAACCTGTTCAAACGCATGCCGTAGCGATCCTGCGTTCACCACGCCCGCACAACGGGCGTGGTGAACACCGCCGCCTTACACCGGGGCCGGGTCGCGCTTGCCGGTGTCGATGCCATACCTGCCCATGGCGTCCTGCATCCAGCACGCAGCACCATGACCATCACGTTCCAGCGGATCATCGCGTTCAGGCGGCGCTCGACGGCCAGGTCGCCCGGATAGGCCGGCTGGCGTTCGGGCGGGATGGTATTGACGTAGGCCGTCCATGCGCAGGTATGCAGGTCGCCGTGCTGCGGGGCGTCCAGCCCGCTCAGCTGATCGATCAGGTAGTGCGCGCGTGGCCGGCCACCGGCCTGCATCACCGCCTGCAGCGATTCACGCCACTCCCGCGTTTCCAGCGGGTCGGTATCGAAGGGGATCAGAAATTGGTTCATGACTGTCTCCGGAGGGCGCCGCTCGGACGTCTGCCTAGGCGACAACACCATCAGGGCGCACAGCACTGGAGCGGGGTCGCCACGGCAATGCCGTGACGCGAAGGGCGGACGTGGCAGCCACCGAGGAGACAAGCGTAGGCCCGTCCTCGCGCCTTCGATAGGCGGGCCCGGCTTCGGTTTCTGGCAAGCAAGAGTTGGAGCAGCGCGCCGTATCGTGCGCCGACGTGCCGGGCGGGGAATGCCTGGTGCGTTCGTCTGCTGCAACGCCCCTGTCATCAATGGCCGTCACCCTGCTGGGCTTTCCAGCCTCGGGGTGGTTGGCCGGCCGTGAACAGCGTGAGGATCTGGGAGAAGAGCTACGAACTGCGGCGCCGGCTGCTGCGTGGCTTCTTCCTGCGTCGCGGTTCGGCCAGCGAGGATGCCGAAGACCTGGCGCAGGAGGTCTACCTGCGGCTGCTGCGCAGCACCGGCGAGGATGCCGACGCGGTCGAGAACCCGGAAGCCTACCTGTTCACCGTGGCGGCCAACCTGGCGCGCGAACATGCACGAGCGCGGTCGTCGCTACCGCCGCTGGAGGACGTCGATCTGCTGGCCGAAGTGCTGAAAAGCGAAGAAGACATCGAGGGCGAATTCGAGCGTGCGCAGCGCTGGAACGATATCCGCAGCACCATCGCGCGCTTGCCGGCGACCACGCGCCGGGTGATGGAGCTGCATTACCGCGACGGGCTGGACTGCCCGGGAATCAGCCAGCAGCTGCAGGTGTCGGTGCACATGGTGCGCAAGCATATCGGCAAGGGGCTGGAGGCCTGCAGGAAGGCGCTGGGCGCCAGGGAGCTCACATGAATCGGTATCCATCACGCAGGCCTGACGACGCGATCGAACGTGAGGCGGCGCACTGGTTCCTGTGCAATCGCGAGGGGGGGCTGGACAAGGCCGGGCGTGTCGCGTTCCTCGACTGGATGAAGCGCTCGCCCGAGCATGTTCGCGCCTACATGCGCGCGCTCGCGTTGCACCGGCAGGTGGGCGAGGCGCTGCAATCGCCGTTGGCTGATGCGGCGCTGGTGCCACCGCAGCAGGTCGCCGCCAAGGTGGTGCCGCTGTTCGGTCGTGCGCACGCGCCGCCCCGCGCCGCGCTGCGTCGCGGTCGCGTGCGCTGGTGGACGGTCTCTACCGCGGCCTGTGTTGCCCTGCTCGGCGTGGGCCTGGTTTCGCAGATGATGCCCACCCAGCAGCTCTACAGTGCCGGGCATGGTGAACTCCGCGACCTGGTGCTGCCCGACCAGACCCAGGTGCGGCTCAACGCGGACAGCCGACTGCGGGTACGCATGAGCTGGTTCAGTCGAAGGGTGGAGCTGCTGCAGGGGGAGGCCACGTTCGACATCGCCCGCGACCGCCGTCCGTTCAAGGTGGAAGTGAACGGCCTGGAGATCCGGGATATCGGCACTGTATTCGATGTATCGCGACGGCTGCAGAGCACCCGCATCGGCGTGGTCTCCGGCGAGGTCGAGGTCTGGAGCCAGGGCGCGGGTGCCCGCCGCCTGGCCCAGCTGGAGCAGGGCCGGGTGGTGCAGGTCGACGCGCGAAGCCGTGCCGTCGAGTCAGTGGACATGCCGCTGTCGATGCTGCTGGACTGGCAGCAGCGCAAAGTCTCCTTCCTCGATGAGCGGCTCGATGAGGTGGCAGCTGCCTTCAACCGGCACAACCAGGTGCAGGTGCGCGTGCTGGACGAAGGCGCAGCATCGGCACGGTTGTCCGGCAGCCTTGATGCGCATCGCATCGGTGCGCTGCAGGCCTTCCTTGAACGCGACCCACGCTTCGTGGTGAGGCGCGAAGGCGACACAGTGCGGGTCGGCAGTCGCTGAGGCCCGTGTGGTCGTGGACTGTCAGAAAAAATTCATCGAATCCGTGTTCTCCACTTCGGTGGATGCGGGCTCTTACTTGGGAGAAGCCGCTGCCAAGTCACGCGGCGACCTCGCAGCCTTTTCTCTTCCAAGGACCCGTGATGCGCAACACGCTCTACCTGTCGATCATCCTCGCCCTGTCTCCCTGCAGCGTGACAATGGCGGCCGCGGCCGCGGCCACTGCCGATGGCCTTGAAGCCCGCGTGTCGGCGGCGATCGCGGCGCAACCGCTGGCACGTGCGCTTGAGCAGCTGTCGCGCAGTTCCGGCGTGCAGTTCCTGTACTCGGGCAGCGGTGAAGCGCACATGGCCGGGGCTGTGCCGCGGGGCGCCACCGTCAAGCAGGCGTTGGACGCACTGCTGGCGGGTACCGGCCTTGGCTACACCGTGGTGGATGGCAATGTCATCGCCATCGATCCGGCACCCGCACGCAATGCGCCGAAGCCAGCCGCGCCGATGCCGCGCGAGGCCGGGGCGGTGCTGGCGCCGACCCTGGGCACGGTGAAGGTGATTGCCGCGCATGAGGTCATCGACCAGAAGAAGTCGTCGCCGGTGATCAAGGATTCGGTGGTCTACGACGAGATGGACAGCTACGGCGACGAGACCCTGGCCGAGAGCCTGATGGCCGCTCCAGGCCTGAGTGCAGTGGAGGATGCCGGCGAACCACGCTACGTGACCGTGCGCGGCGTGCAGGCCAACCTCAACTACACCACCATCGATGGCATCGCGATCGCCAGCGTGGGGGGCAGTGGCTCCGGGGAGCGCATGAACAATCTGCAGCTGATTCCCAGCGACATCGGTACCCGAACCGACATCTACAAGAGCTTCAGCGCAGAGCAGGCACCGGATGCGATCGGCGGTGTGATCGACATCATCAGCCGCAGCGCCTTCGACCGGTCGGGCAGGTACGTGTTTGCCGATGTGGCAGGCATCTATTCCACAGCCGAGACCAACGTCGAGCGCAGTGCCGGCGGCAACCACGAGACCCTGGGCCATTTCGGCAAGAGTGCCAAGATGGTGTTCTCCAACCAGTTCGGCGCCGACCAGGAATTCGGCATCGTTGCGGTGGCACGCTATGAGCAGCGTTCACGCAACAGCGTCAAGCGCTGGGTGGAGTCGAACTACTACTACAACGACGCTGGAAAATACCTCACCGACGGCATCACGGGTCCGGACGAGGCCAAGGGTTGGAACGGCCTGCGTGCGCCTGGCAACTTCAGTACCGGCACCTATACCAACTTCATCACCAACTTCGGTGGCTCCGCCAAGCTTGAGTGGAAGCCCTCGGATGATCCGTTCTACGCATCGCTGCTGCTGTACTCGTACCGGTTCTACGAGAACTCGACGATGAACAAGACGGATCTGTACGGCAACGCCAAGTTTCCGATCCGCAACCAGACCGAGGACAGCGGCACCACGCAGATCAACAGCATCTACATCAAGAACCGCCACGACCGCTGGGACCGCAGCAACCGTGGCGCCATCGCCAGCTTCAACTGGGACGTCGGCGACCGTTCGCGCCTGACCCTGCGTGGTGGCCACACCGAAGAGACCTTCCACAACAACCAGGTCTACTGGGGCGTGCGCGCCTATCCAAGCAATCTGTTCGTCGACTACGAAAATGACAGTCACGGGTTCCCAAACGCGGTAGCGGTTTCTGATTCCAGCCTGCTGACCAGCTCCGCGTTCAAGCTCAATCCGGCGCAGGCCTATGTCTCCCCACGCGATGCCAAGGAGAGCATCGACAACCTGCGCGCGGACTTCAGCTACAACATCGATGCCGATGCGCGTGGCTTCGGCCTGGCCACCGGCGCCGAGTACCGCCACCTGAAGATCTGGCAGGACATCGACTTCGACTACTTCAAGAGCAGTGCCACGCTCAACGATTACCTGTATCCGGGTTCGACGCTGCTGGGCAGCGTGCCGGGCTTCCCGCTGATCGACAACCGCAAGTGGAACGAGGAACTGCTGCCGAAGCTGGGCAACAACAATGCGGCGTATCCGAATGCCAACTTCACCAGCGACTACAAGTACGTGGAGGACATCACCAATGCCTATGTGTCCGCTCACTACGCCTGGGACCGGCTGCTGCTGATCGGCGGCCTGCGTTACGACCACACCCGCTTCAATGCCTACAGCCCGTTCAGCGATGATGGCGGCAGTACGTATACGTCCGCCTTCCGCAACACGAGCGGTGGCTACAACAACCTGCTGCCTTCGTTGAATGCGACGTTCAAGCTGAGCGAGGACCAGCGCCTGCGCTTCTCCGCCAGCCGTACGCTGGGCCGGCCGACGCCGAGCAACATCGCCCAGGCCACCAGCACCAGCTGTGGCGATGACGAGGAGGGCAGGGGCTTCTGCACCATCAAGCAGGGCAATGCCAACCTGCAGCCGCGCCGTTCCACCAACGTCGACCTGGCGTGGGACCTGTATTTCAACGGCAACAATGGCCTGGTCTCGGTGGCGCTGTTCGACAAGGTGATCAAGGACGATATCTACACCCTGACCACGTTCGAGAACGTGGGGGACACCCGCTACCGGGTCACCCAGCCGATGAACACCGACGAGTCGAAGCTGCGTGGCGTTGAGTTCGCGGTGGCCAATCGCAATCTGCAGTGGGGCCGCCAGCGCTTCGACATGTACTTCAACGCGACGCGTCTGGAAGGCCAGACCAACTACCGCATCACCGATGGCACCGAGCGGCGCCTGGACCGCCTGCTGTACCAGCCGGACTGGTCGCTCAATGGGTCGGTGATCTGGCGCATGCCGTGGAAGAGCTCGCAACTGCGCCTGTCCGGAACCTACCGCAGCCGGATGCTGGTCGACTTCGGTGACACCGAATGGCTGGATTCGTACTACGACCCATACATGACGTTCAACATGGCTTTCAGCCACAAGGTCGGCAAGCACGTAACACTGAAGTACGAGGCCAAGAACCTGTTCAACACGCAGCCCACCTACAGCACCGGTCCGAACGGGCGTTTCCGAACCGAGATCGACGACTACGGCCGCTTCTTCTATTTCCACATCATCTACAACTGAGGGGGCATCCGTGGAGACGATCAATCGCAGGCGATTCCTGGCCTTGGCCGGCCTGTCGGCCGCAGGGGCCTGGATGGGCACGGCGTGCGCACTGGCCGCGCAGACCGACGCCACTGCACTGAACCCACGCAACCTGCTGGCCTCGCCGCGCTTTGCCAGCACGCCCTTCACCCTGGGCGTGGCCTCGGGTGATCCCTCGGCCGATGGCATGGTGCTGTGGACACGGCTGGCGACCGAGCCACTGGTGTTCGGTGGTGGCATGCCGGCCCGGCCGATGGTGGTCGAGTGGCAGCTGGCAGCAGACGAAGGCATGCGCAAGGTGGTACGCCAGGGTTCGGCCCTCGCGCATCCCGAACTCGGCCACGCGGTGCACGTGGAGCTGGACGGGCTGGCGCCCGGACGGCCCTACTGGTACCGCTTCACCGTAGGCGGCCACGCCAGCGCAGTGGGTTGTACGCGCACGCTGCCGGCAGCCACGGCGGCGGTGGATCGCGTGCGCTTTGTGGTGGCTGGTTGCCAGCACTACGAAGAAGGCCACTACACCGCATGGCGACGCATCGCCGAGGAACCGCTCGATTTCGTCTTCCACTATGGCGATTACATCTACGAAGGCGAAAGCCAGCCGGGCCCGCGGAAGATGAACGGCCAGCCGTTCACCAACCTGCGCAACCACGTCGGCCCGCAGATCTATACGCTGGATGATTACCGCCGCCGCTACGCCCAGTACAAGAGCGACGCCGACTTGCAGGCCGCGCATGCGTCGGCCCCCTGGTTCGTCACCTTCGATGACCACGAAGTGGACAACAACTGGGCCGGCGCCGAAGACCAGGACGATACGCCCAGCGAAGTGTTCCTGCTGCGGCGCGCGCAGGCGTTCCAGGCCTACTACGAGAACATGCCGCTGCGCCGTACGGCATTCCCGCGCGATGGCCACATACAGATGTACCGGCGCGCACGCTACGGCACGCTGATGGATCTGCACCTGCTCGACACCCGCCAGTACCGCAGCAAGCAGGTGAACATGGCGCTGCGTGAGGAGGTGGAATCGCCGGAGCGCAGCATTGTGGGGGCGAAGCAGGAACGCTGGCTGTTCGACGGCTTGGCCGATGCGGCGCCGCGCTGGCATACCATCGCCCACCAGGTGGCGCTGGGCAACTACATGCGCGAGAAGGACGGGGTAGTGCAGTCGTCCGACGACCAGTGGTCGGGCTATCTGGACAGCCGCCGACGCCTGCTCGATCACATCCAGAAGGTGGGCTTCGGCAACGTGGTGACCGCTTGCGGCGACGCGCATCGCCACTACGCCAGCGATCTGGTACAGGACCACCGTGACTCGGGTGTGGTCTCCAGCGAGTTCCTCGCCACCTCGATCACTTCCGGTGCCGACGGCCAGGGCGTGGACGCGTATGCCATGAACCAGCTTGCGCACAGTCCCTACCTGAAGGCGACCACCGACAAGCGTGGCTACGTGCTGTGCGATGTCACCCGCGATGCGTGGATCGGCGACATGAAGACGCTGGATACCGTAATGCAGCCGAATGGCGCGCTGCAGAGCTGGAAGCGCTATGCGGTGGAGCACGGCCGGCCGGGGCTGCAGGAGGCCTGAATCTGCCGATCTGCCCCGTAGAGCCGAGCCCATGCTCGGCTGCTTCTCGCCCTGGTCGCATTGCCCCGACGAAGCAGCCGAGCATGGGCTCGGCTCTACAGAGGGCTCCTCAATCGTGCTCGAACCGCAATGGCTCGCTGCCCATTGCCGGGTCACTGGTGCCGGGGCGCCCATCCTCGGCGCGGCCGGCCAGTCGCAGTGCACTGTCGCCCGCACCGATGCGCAGGTCGTACCACCCTGCGGTGGGCGCCGCGTCCCACGCCACCGTGGCCTCAGCATGCGCCGGCAGCACCAGCGCCTGCTCCGGCATGTGCCCGGCATAGGCGCCGGCCTGCACCCGCACATTCTGCGCGCTGTTGTGCAGATTGCGCAGCTGCAGCCGTAGCTGGCCGTCCGCGCGCTCGATCGAAGCCTGCACGGCAGGCGCCTTGACCGCACCCTGGAAGTGGCGGTGGAAGCCGTTCGGACCAAGCAGCCAAAGGTCATAGCGACCCTGGGCGTCCAGCGGCCAGCGCTCGCGCAGTGGCGTACCTGGCAGCAGCGTGTAGCGGCGTGGTACCGCATCCAGCCGCAGCCGATCGTAGACATGCAGCACGGCCGCCGCGCCTTCGCAGGACAGCGTCAGATCCACACCCGAGGCATCGACTGCGGCAATCGATGCCTGCGGACGATAGGGCAGGGCGCGCGCCGGGCGTACACCGCTTTCCTGTTTCGCTGGTTTCAGCCCCTCTGGCAGCGTGGGCACGGTGCGTCCCGGCAAGGCAGCGGCGCGTGCGGCAACCGCACTCACGTCGGGCAGGCCGCGGACGAACGGGCGGGTATCGCGCTGGGCAAAGTCGAACGCAGTGCTGAGGTCGCCGCAGACCGCGCGGCGCCACGGCGAGATGTCCGGTGCGGCCACGCCAAAGCGGCGCTCGATCAGCCGTATGACCGAGGTGTGGTCGTACACCTGCGAATCGACCCAGCCGCCGCGACTCCACGGCGAGATCACGTACAGGGGCACGCGCGGTCCCAGACCGTACGGGCGCCCGCGCAGTTCGGCGAGATCGTACTTTTCGTCACCCGGTGCCGGGTGCCGGTGGTACTCGCCTTCGGTGCTGACCGAGGATACACCCGCCCAGCCACCGTCCACCGGCGAAGGCGGGGCAGGGGGCGGCATGTGGTCGAAGAAGCCATCGTTCTCGTCGAACATCAGCAGCAGGGCGGTGCGGCTCCACACGTCCGGATCGGCGGTCAGCGCATCCAGCACGCGTGCGGTATAGGCCGCGCCCTGTGCCGGGCTGGACGGGCCGGGATGTTCGCTGCCGGCCGCGTCGGCGATGATGAAGCTGACCTGCGGCAGGCGCCCGTCAATGACGTCCTGGCGCAGCTGCGTCAGGCCCCGCGTGCTGACCCCGCGAGCGCGCAGCTGCGGGTCATGCCCTGGCGCCGCGCGGTGGGCCTGACGGAAGGCCTCGAAACCCGCCAGCGGGTTGTCGGTGAAGTTGTCGGCCATGTCCTGGTAGATCTGCCAGGACACGCCGCCCCTCTGCAGGCGCTCGACATAGCTGGTCCAGCGGTACGACGCCGGGTGCCCACCCTGTTCAGGGAAATTGTCGTGCGAGTTGGCGATCACCGGGCCACCAGCGTGGGCCTGCGGATCGTTGTGGCCGGTCCACAGGAACACCCGGTTCGGGTTGGTGCCGGCCTGCATTGCGCAGTGGTAGGCATCGCAGATCGTGAAGGCATCGGCCAGCGCGAACTGGAACGGCAGGTCGCTGCGCTGGAAGTAGCCCATCGAATGGTTCTGCTTGGCCTTCGGCCATTGCCCCATGCGACCTTGGTCCCAGGCGCGCTGCGCATCGGGCCAGGTATGCGGCGTGCCTTCCACGCGCATGTAGCCGAAACGCGCGGCGGTATCCAGCGGGAACGGCGCGATCGCGCGCTTGCCGCTGGCATCGGGCTGCAGCCACAGGCTGCGGACGCGGCCACCAGCTTGCAGCGCGGCGGCCGGGGCGACGAACCGATCACCGAAGCCACGTACGCCCGGCAGCGTGCCGAAGTAGTGGTCGAACGAACGGTTCTCCTGCATGAACACCACGATGTGCTGCAGGTCTTCCAGGCTGCGCGTCTGCGCGGCGGGGGCGATCGCGGCGGCCCGGGCGATGCTGGGCAGCAGTGGAGAAAAGCCGGCGGCAACGCCGGCCTGCAACAACCGGCGTCGGCCGATATCGGTCACGGGCTCACTCACAGGTCCACGCGGAAAGAGATGCCGACGGTGCGCGGAGCGCCGATGAAGGCGTTGTCGCGGCCGTCCACCCCTGCAAGATACCGCTTGTCGGTGAGGTTGCTCACCACCAGGTTGGCGCCCATGCCCTTCAGGCGCGGCGACAGGCCCTGCAGGTCGAAGCCGATGTTGGCGTTGAACACGGTGGCCGACGGCAGCTTGTTGACGTTGGCGGCGTCGAGATAGCGCGTGCCCAGGTAACGGCCGGACAGGCCGAAGTTCCAGTTCTCACCCTGCCAGTCCGCCGACAGGACGAGGGTCTGTTCGGGCTGGCCGATCACCTTGGCGCCGTCGACGATGCCCAGCTGGGTATCACGCGCGGCATCGCCACTGCCCAGGTACTTGGAGCGGTTGTAGGTATAGGCGGCGTTGAGGCGCCAGCCGTTGTCCCAGCCATAGCCGAACGCCGCTTCCAGGCCGTTGCTTTCCACGCCGCCGAAGTTCTCGTAGACGCCGTCGGTCTCGCCCAGGTAGTCGATGCCGCTGACGAAGCCGGCCGGCAGGTAGACGATGCGGTTGTCGAACTTGATGTTGTACAGCGTGACCGAGGCCGTCAGCGGCCAGCGGCTGATGCGCATGCCCACTTCGATGTTGTCAGCGGTTTCCGGCTCGACGTTGCGGAAGCGCTGCGGGTCGGTCTCGCCGAGCACGCCGGAGGGAATCGCGGCGAAGTTCTGCGAGAAGCCGGCGAACAGCTCCATGCCTTCCACGCCCGGCGCCCAGGTCAAGCCGGTGGACAGCAGCGGGTCGGACCTGGAATCGGATCTGACGTGCTCGCTGGCACCGATCACGCGGCGGCGCGACTGGTCGACGAAGAACTGCTTCACGCCCAGGCGTGCGCTGAACGGCCCGAACCTCGCCACGTCCTCGACGTAGTACATCTGCTCGTCAACCTTGTACTTGTCCTCGAACTGTACCCAGTACGGCTGATGGTCGAAGGCGATATCCTGGCCGACGTTGAGCAGGCGATGCCAGTCGCGGCGTGCCGATCGGTCCAGCTGCTCCACCCACAGGCCGCCACGGATCGTGTTGTCGACCGTGCCGAAGGTCTGCCGCCACTCGACGTCGGCGGTCACGCCCATGCGGTCGTTGTCGTAGTGGGTGTGGCGATACGACTGCGCGCCCAGCACGTTGCCGGCGTAGCAGTTCGGATCATATTCGGCAGTGAAACCCAGCCGCGGTGTGCAGTTGGCCAGGCGCTGCGCGGCGCTGCCGTCGGGATTGACGAAGAAGATCTGGCCACGATTGCTGCCGCCGTACACGGTCTTTCCACCGATGTACTCCGATTCGGGGCGGCCGGCACCGTCATCGCTGACCTGCGCCAGGTACGGTGGCAGCCAGTCGCCGCGGCCTTGCATGCGGTGCCCGTAGGCGGCCACCGAGGCCTTGAAGCCGTTGCCAGCGTCGAAGGCCGCGCGCAGGTAGCCGAAGGTGTTCTCGCGCAACGCACGCGAGCCGGAACGGTAGTTCTGGTCCAGGTAGGGAATGCCGGTGAGGGTACCGACCAGGTTGTCGCGATCCGGATTGGTCGCGAAGCCCTTCGGTGAGACGCTGGTGTATTCCGGCTCGTCCGCATCGTTGTAGGACAGGTAGCCGGTCAGCGTCCAGCGGTCCAGTTCGGTGATGAACTTGCCGGCGATGTGGTCGTTGCTGGCGTGCCCGGTGCCGTCGATCCAGTCGTGCACCTTCGACGAGGAGGCGCTGACCCAGGCGCGGGTGTGGCCGCCGAGCAGGCCGGTGTCGTAGCGCACGTAGTACTTGCGCGCATCGTTGTCACCGGCGCCGACCACGAAGCGCAGGCGGCTGTCCTGCAGCGGGTCGCTGGTAAGGAAGTTGAGCGTGCCGCCCAGGGCCTCGTTCGAGCGCGAGGAGATATCGGCAGTGCCCTGGCTGACTTCCACCGTTTCCAGGTCGAGGGTGTCGATGTAGCGGTTGGCCAGCGAGCCGCCGCCGTAACCCGAACCGCCGTTGGGGAGGCCGTCGATGGTAGTGCCGATCTGCTGTGTGTCGCGGTTGGTGACAAAGCCACGCATACTGATCTGCGTGCCCCACACCGACGAGCCGGTGGCATCGGCTTCGCTGACCACCACGCCGGGCACCTCGTTGAGTGCATCGTTGACGCTGCTCATCACGGTCTGCCGGTTCAGCGTTTCCGCGCGCACCGAGGTCTTGGCGTAGCTGGTGGCCTGGCCGATCACCTGCACCTGGTCCAGGGTACGGGCATCAGTGCTGCGCGCCTCGGCCGCGTCACCCTGCGGTGCTTCGGCCAGGGCGTCCAGTGCAGGGGCGATCAGCAGGGCAAGCAGCGAAACACGGGGAAAGCACGCAATCGTTCGCATCGAAACCGGACCTTCAGCAGAGGGAAGCCCCGGAGTGTCGGCAGCGCCAATGACATCGGCATGACGCGAAGATGCAGGAACCGTGTTGTGTGACGGCCCGCAGCTGCTGCCTGCATCAGTACCGCGCGTCCTTGGGTTTCGGGTCGCGCGGCCAGTCCTTGCCCTTGTTGGCGAAGTCCGGCCGCGGCTGGTTGATGAAATAGCTGGCGATGTCCACCGCATCCTGGTCGGGCATCACCTGTTGCCCCAGCGGAGGTTCGCGGGTCACTGCCGGTGGCATGTTGTGCTTGACGAAACCGGCCGCCTTGTAGAGGCGCGCCATGCCGGCGCCGATGTTGAAACTGTGGTCGCCCCACAGCGGCGGGAAAGCGATGTCACCACTGGCGTCGCGCCGGCCTTCGCCGTTGTCGCCGTGGCAGGCAGCGCACTGCGCGGCGTACAGCGCCTGGCCGCGGATCGGATCCGGGGCCAGCGTGCTGTCGATGGGCCCTTCGCTTGGCGCGGCGACTTTTGCACCGTCCGGCACTGCACTGTTTAGCCACGCCATGTAGTCGAGCATCGCGCGCATCTGTGGCGCGTCCTTCGGCAGCGGCTTGCCGTTCATCGAACGCTGCAGGCAGCCATTGATGCGTTCGGTCAGGCCGATCACCTTGCCAGGCCGCGGCATGTAACGCGGATAGGCGCCGCCACCGGTGTTGAAGTAGTGGTTGCCGAAGGGACGCTTGCCCTCGGCCATGTGGCACGAATTGCAGTTCAGATCGTTGCCGACGTTGTCCGGCAGCAGTCGTGCGGTTTCGTTGAGGATGCGGCGGCCGAGCATCACCGACTCGGCATTGCCGAGCCCGGCGATTTCTTCGGCGCTCGGCGCATGGTAGGCGCCGACCACCTTGCCCTGTGCATCGAGGATATCGATCGTGCCGGTCACGGCGGCATCCGGATCCGGGTACAGATGACGGTAAGCGAGGGTACCGGCGCCGGCCAGCAGCACCAGGGTGATCGCACTACCGATCAGCAGGCGGGAACGCGTGCGCGAACGCTTCATTGTGCGGCCTCCTGCGGAACGTAGTGCACCGGCTTGTCGCGCACCACCCGGCGCATGCGCGCCACGTCGACCTCGCTCACTGCGCTGGCCTGATTGCCCCAGCTGCTGCGGATGAAGGTCAGGATCTGTGCCAGCTGCGCGTTCGGCAGCTGCTCGAAGCCTGGCATGGTGAAGGCCATGCGGTCGTGCGGGGTCTGTGGCGTGCGGCCGCCGATCAGGGTCACCTGCACCAGCGAGCTGGGATCGTCAGCGAACACGATCGAGTTGCCGGCCAGGGCCGGATAGACGCGAGGCATGCCGCGGCCGTCGGCGCGGTGGCAGGCCTGGCAGTGCTCGGCATAGGCCAGCGAACCGGCCACGCGGTAGTCGCCGCTGCGCAGTGCGGCGGTGGTGGTGTCGGTGCCGAGCGACCACTGTGCGCTGCGTCCTTCGCGGGCGGGCAGCTGCTTCAGGTAGCGTGCCATCGCCAGCAGGTCCGCGTCGGACAGGTACTGCGTGCTGTGCTCGACCACATCGGCCATGCCGCCGAAAGCCGCCGAACGATCGGTGCGGCCGGTGCGCAGGAAGTCGACGATCTCGCCTTCGCTCCAGCTGGCCAGGCCGGTCGATTCGTTGCGCAGGTTCTTCGCGTACCAGCCCTCCAGCACCGAACCGGACAGGAACTGGCGGCTGCCATCATCGGCCATCGCCTTTTCCTGGAACGCCAGCCCGCGTGGCGTGTGGCAGGCACCGCAATGCGCCAGGCCTTCCACCAGTTCGGCACCACGCTGCTGGCCGGCGTCCAGCGACGGATCCGGGCTGAAGCTGCGTGGGCGTGCGAACAGCAGTTGCCACCATGCCAGAGGCCAGCGCATGTTGGCGGGCCATGGAATCGTGCTGTCGGCGTTGTCCTGCTTCACCGGCTGCACCGAGCCCATGAAATAGGCGTACAGCGCTTTGATCTCGGCGTCGCGGGCAACCACGTACGAGGCGTACGGCATTGCCGGATACAACGGCTGGCCATCGTGGCGGATGCCACGGCGCACCGCGCGTTCGAAGTCGGCGTAATCGTAGGCACCGATGCCGGTCTGCGGATCGGGCGTGATGTTGGTCGAGTAGATCGTGCCCATCGGCGTCTGCATGCCGAGGCCACCGGCGAACGGCTTGCCGCCCGGCGCGGTGTGGCAGGCCGCACAGTCGGCGACGCGCGACAGGTACTGCCCCTGCGCGATCAGCGCCGGGTCGTGGATGTCGACCTGCGCGGCCTGCCGAGGTGCGAACCAGTAGGGCGTGCTGCGGGCGATGCCATAGGCGGCGGCCAGCGCGGCGGCCAGGGCAATGGCGAGCTTGAACGAGGTGCGCATGGGGACACTGTGGACAAGCATGCCGGCGTATTCATTGATCCGGATCAATGCCGAGGTCGATCGCGCCATTGTGACAACCTGAATCGATCCCGCATTGTCATCAAGCCGTCATCCACGCGCGATAGATGGCCCGCGCCCTCGTCGTTAACCTGCCACGCTGTCGCATCCTTTCCCGATTGCCCATGAAGCGCCTGCTGCTGTTGTTGCTGGCGTGCGCCGGCCTGTGGCTGGCTGCATGCTCATCCTCGATCAACGCCTCGTCCACCTCGCTTGCCGACCGGTTGATCGCGCCAGGCGGCGTGTCGACCCTGCTCGATCGCCCGCGCATCGCCGCGGCCATTGCCGGGCTGCCCAACCGGCATGGCTTCGCAGCGGGTCGCGATGGCGTGCCGATCTTCTGGCGCGTGTTCGACCCCGGTGACTACGGCGCGCGGTACCACTACCTTCCGCAGCGTCATGAGAACGGCCTGCCTCTTGATACCGGCCTGAGTCTGGCCGTGCCACAGCCGTTCCGCGCGCAGGCGCCACGCGGCACCGTGGTGCTGCTGCATGGGTGGATGATGAATGGTGATTCGATGCTGCCATGGTCGCTGCAGCTGGCCGAGTCCGGCTACCGCGTGGTCACGCTCGACCTTCGCAACCATGGCCAGTCCGGTGCAGGTCCGTCCGGCTATGGCACCTATGAATCGGATGACGTCGTCGATGTCATCGGCGAGCTGCGCGCGCGCGGCGAAGTGACCGGCCCGCTGTACCTGTTCGGTGTGTCCTATGGTGCGGCCACGGCGCTGTTCACCGCCGACAAGCTGGGGGACCAGGTAGCCGGGGTGGTGGCGATGGAATCGTTCGCCAATGCCGGTGCGGCGATCCGCACGATGATCCCGCACCTGATGGGACTGCAGCCGGAGGGCCTGAGGGCGCAGGCGGTGGCGTCGTACGCACGCTGGCGCTATGGGGGCCAGGACATCAACCAGGTCATCGCCGCCGCAAGCCGCCGTATCGATGTCGATCTGGACCGCGTCGACGTTGCGCGTGCGCTGGCCGATACCCGCGCCTGCGTGCTGCTGCTGCACGGGCAGGGTGATCAGCATATTCCAGTCAGCCAGGGCCGGCAGCTTGCGCAGGCCAACCCGCGCGCGCACTACATCGAAATGCGCGGAGAGGACCACATCACCCTGCCGCTGCGGCTGGACCTGCTGGCCGGCGTGGTCGATGACTGGATGGCGCGCGACCAGCACCACCCGCAGAGCGCGTGCCCAGCCCCACAGCTGCCGGCCCAGGCCGAATGGCTGGCACACGGCTGAAAAAAGGGGACGGAGGGGATTAAGTCGTTTGCAGCACACTCGGGGCAGGTGCGACTTAATCCCCTCCGTCCCCTTTTTCTGTCAGGCCACGCGTCGGGCCAGTGAGCGGGCGGAGGCGGCTACGCCCAGCAGCAGTACGGCGACGCACAGGAAGGCAAAGCCGAGGCTGGTGGCGTGCGCCACTGCGCCGATCGCAGCCGGGCCAGCGAGGATGCCGGCGTAACCCAGTGTGGTCACGGCAGTGATGGCGATGCTTTCCGGCATCACCCGCTGCTGGCCTGCCATCGAGAACAGCGCCGGCACGATGTTGGCGCAGCCCAGCCCGACCAGTACGTAGCCGGCCAGCGCCACCGGAAACGAGGGCACCAGCGTGGCCAGGATGAAGCCTGCCGCGGCCGTGATACCGCCAAAGACCAGGGTGCGGGTGCGGCCGAGGTGCTCGACGATGCCGTCACCGAACAGGCGCATTGCCGTCATCGCCAGGGTGAACAACGCGAAGCCGGCCCCGGCCTGGTCACGCGGCACCTGCCGCACTTCGGCCAGGAACACGGCGCTCCAGTCCAGCATCGAGCCCTCGGCGAGGAACACCACGAAGGCCAGTACGCCGATGAACAGCACCACGCCATGCGGCAGTGCCAGCAGCGGGCCTTCGTGCAGGATCCGTTGCGGACGCCAATGCGGCGCCGACAGCATCGCAACCAGCAGAAGTGCCACCACCGAAACCAGCGCGGCCAGCCACAGCGGCGTGCCGAGGATCAGCAGCCCGGTCATGCAGCCAGCACCGACGAATCCACCGATGCTGTAGAAGGCGTGGAAGCCGGACATCATCGCGCGCCCGGCATCGCGCTCGACCGCCACCGCCTGCATGTTCATCGCACAATCCAGTGCACCGACGCCGGCACCGAACACGAACAGCGCCGCGCCCAGCGACACCGGCGAGGGTGCCAGCACCAGCAAAGGCAGGGCGCACAGCATCATCGCGCAGGTGATCACCATCACCCGGCGGCAACCCAACCGCCCCGTCAGTGCACCTGCCAGCGGCATCGCCAGCAGCGAGCCGAGCCCGAGGCACAGCAGCACGGCGCCCAGGCTGGCGTCGGTCAGCCCGGCCTTGGCCTTGGCGTAAGGCACCATCGGCGCCCACGCGGCGGTGGCGAATCCAGGAATGAAGAAGGCGGCACGGGTGGCGTGCTGCTGGGCACGCGGAGATGAAGGCGTCATGCGAGAGCGGGTCCGGATAAACACTGTCATGAAAGCGTTTCCAGTCGCATCGGGCAAGGGGCATTCGGGTCACCGAAGGCCGAATACGATTGCGGGCCGTCCATCAGGCGCAGCGGGCCCGGCGATGCCTTTCCGCATCGCGGGGCCACGTCTTCAGGACAGGGCGTGTTTACAGCGGCAGGTCGAACACCAGCACTTCGGCGTCGTTGCCGTTTTCCAGGGTCAGCTGGGCTTCGTCACTGACCTGCAGCGCGTCACCGGCTTCCAGGGTGATGCCGTTGACCTGCAGCTGGCCACGCGCCACCTGCACTTAGGCGCCACGGCCGTTGCCGAGCGCATGGTGCAGCTTCTGGCCGCCATCAAGAATGGTGGCGAAGATGCGGGCATCCTGGTGGATGCGCAGCGAGCCCTCGGCACCGTCCGGCGAAGCGATCAGGCGCAGCTGGCCGCGCTTGCTGTCCGGCGTGAAGTGGGTCTCCTCGTAGGACGGCGCGATGTTCTCGGTGTCCGGGAAGATCCAGATCTGCAGGAAATGCACGGTCTCGTCGGCGGAGTGGTTGAACTCGCTGTGGGTGACGCCGCTGCCGGCGCTCATGCGCTGCACGTCGCCGTAGCGCAGCACCGAACCGGTGCCCATCGAGTCCTTGTGTTCCAGTGCACCGCCCAGCACGTAGGAGATGATCTCCATGTTGCTGTGGCCGTGGGTGCCGAAGCCCTGGCCGCCGATCACCTTGTCTTCGTTGATCACCCGCAACGGGCCGAAGCTGACGTAACGGGGGTCGTAGTAGTTGGCGAAGGAGAAGGTATGGCGCGAGGACAGCCAGCCATGCTCGGCCAGGCCACGGGTAGCGCTCTTGCGGATCTGCAGCATGAGGGAATCTCCTTGTTCGATGGTTTCGATGGGGCGGGGTGGACCAGTGACCGCTGTGTTTCCCCGTTGGAGAGAAGTATCCGCTTGCGTCCGGGGTTTGAAAAACGGATAGTTTTGACGACCATCATCGAAAAATTCGAATGCTCAAGCTCAGCCTCGATGCCCTGCAGATCCTGGATGCCATCGACCGCCGTGGCTCCTTTGCCGCCGCCGGCAAGGCCCTGCACAAGGTGCCCTCGACGATCTCCTATACCGTGGCCAAGCTGGGGGAGGTTCTGGGCGTGCAGCTGTTCGACCGGGTCGGCCCACGTGCAGAGCTGACCGAGGCCGGGCGCGCGCTGCTGGACGAAGGCCGACACCTGCTGCGCGCGGCCCGCGAGCTGGAGCTGCGGGTGCGCCGGGTGGCGTCGGGTTGGGAGACCGAACTGACCCTGGCGGTGGATTCGGTGTTCCCGACCTGGCTGCTTGGGCCGGATATCGCCGCATTCCGTGAGGCCGAGGCACCAACCCGGTTGCGGTTGATCGGCGAGGCCCTGTCCGGCACCTGGGAGGCCCTGCTCGACCGCCGTGCCGACCTGTTGGTCGGCGCGCCGGGCGAAGGGCCCAGTGGTGGCGGCTATGTGGTCGAGCCGCTGGGCACGGTGGCGTTCGTGTTCGCGGTGGCACCCGATCATCCGTTGGCCAACGCGCAGGGCGTGCTGGGCCGTGAGCAGCTGGTCGAGCATTGCGCGATCGCCGTTTCCGATTCGGCGCGCAGGCTGCTGCCGCGCACGGTGGGCCTGTTGATGGGGCAGGAGATGCTGACCGTGCCCGACATGGCCAGCAAATTGAAGCTGCAGTGCGAAGGCGTGGGCTTCGGCTTCCTGCCCGAGCCATGCGCGCGTGCTGCGGTGGCGCGTGGCCAGCTGGTGATCCGCGAGGTGGAGGAACACAAGCCGGAGGAAACGTTCTGGCTGGCCTGGCGCACCGGTGAGGATGGCGCGGCACTGCGCTGGTGGCGCGAGCGCCTACGCAGGCCGGAGCTGCTGTCGCAGTGGTGGCAGGCGATGGCCAAGGGGTAGGGGATTGGCAGGGCTGCGCCCTGTACCCGCTACGATCCAGAGCAACAGCAACAGCAACAGCAACAGCAACAGCAGAAGCTGGTTTGCTGAGGGATGGCGGGGTGGGTCCGGTTGCGGGAGACGCCGTAGACCCCGCTCCGCGGTCCGGCCCAGCCGCTGGCGGCTGTGCGTTCGGGCGCTTGCGAAGCAGTGCTTCGCAAGCAAAGCGCCCTCACCCATGGGGGCTTGGCCGCGGCATCCATGCCGCGGACACTCCCGCAACCGGACCCACCCCGCCTTCGACACATTCCTGGGGCTGTTAGTGTGTGTCGACCTTGGTCGACACGATAGATCCACGCCATGCGTGGATGCTTTTCGATCTTGATTCGAAATATTCGATTCCGACGGAGATTCATCCACGCATGGCGTGGATCCATCAGATCGCTGAAATCTGTCAGAGGTGGGGCGGCATGGGCAGGCAGGACCGTTGGCGGCATGGATGCCGCCATCGAGCCCCCATGGATGGGTTTACGGCGTGTCCTGCCTGCCCATGCCGCCCCGCCATCCCTCGGAATGCCAGCTGTTGCTGTTGCTCCGGCCGTAGCTTCTGCAGGTGCAGGGCGCAGCCCTGCCGAAAAACACACATAAAAAAACAGCAGGCCGAGGCCTGCTGTTTCGGTGTAATGGTGCGCCCGGAGAGATTCGAACTCCCGACCGCCTGGTTCGTAGCCAGGTACTCTATCCAACTGAGCTACGGGCGCCAATTACATAAACTTGTTGTGCCGACTGTGTATGGTGCGCCCGGAGAGATTCGAACTCCCGACCGCCTGGTTCGTAGCCAGGTACTCTATCCAACTGAGCTACGGGCGCGCGGTACACAATCAAATTTTAAAACATTTCCAGCGGCGGATGCTGAAAACCTGTCGAGTGGTGCGCCCGGAGAGATTCGAACTCCCGACCGCCTGGTTCGTAGCCAGGTACTCTATCCAACTGAGCTACGGGCGCCCTGCGACAGGAGCGGAATTATGCGGATGTCGGCGCACACCGTCAACAGTTTTGTGAAAATTTTCATCCAACTGAATGAAAAAGCTGTCCGCCACGGCATCCGGTGCCTTCAGCCAGGCGAAATGATCGGCGCGCGTGCCCAGTTCCTGCGCGGACAGCACGCGCAGCTTCGCGTCCACATTCGGCAGCTTTGCGAGCAACGCCTGCATCGATCCGGTCGGAGCCAACCAGTCGTGTTCCATCAGTACGGCCTGTGCGCTGCCGTGCACGCGCGCCATCTGTGCGTCGAGGTCTTCACCCATGCCCGCGGCAGCGTAGTGGTTGTTCAGCCCGACGCGTGCCCAGTCGGCGATCAGTCCGCGTGCTTCGGTCCCACCGAAGCCGAGGCGACGGCCATGCAGCACGCCCTGGCGCCGCGCGATCCACGGCAGGAAGCGGTAGACCAGTGGCAGCAGCCAGCCGCGCGGTGGCGGGAATCCACGCCAGAACGGTGAGCCGCTGGCCGCCAACCACAAGTGATGGAAGTGCAGAGGGTTGCGGCCGGCATGCACGCAGGCCAGCTGCCCGCCCAGGCTGTGGCCACCGATGATCCAGGGCAGGGGGCCTGCTTCCTCGTCTGCGGCCGCCATGACCGCTTGGCTGGCCGGCAGATCCTGCTCGAGTACCTCGCGGTAGCCCCAGTCCTGCGCGCGCGACGGGCGTAGCGAGCTGCTGCCGTTGCCGCGCCACTCATGCAGGTAGACCGCCACGCCCTTCGCTGCCAGCGCCTGTGCCAGCGGCAGGTAGTGGCGCGCGGCCACACCCAGCGCTGGCAGCCACAACAAGCGGGCGATGGGCTGTGCGGGCATGCAGGCCACCACTTCGTAGCGATGCCCGTCGCTGCACTGCACTGGAAGGAGGGCCGGCGTCAGGTTCATGCGTGCGGTGCCGCGCCGAAGTGGTCGAGCACCCGTACCTCGCTGCGGCCGGGGGCATAGCCCTGCTGCAGGCCGCGCGCAACGTAGTCGATGCCGGCTTCGCAGGCGTTGGCCAGGCTCAGGCCGTTGCACAGCTGCGCGGCGATGGCCGAGGCCAGCGTGCAGCCAGTGCCGTGTGCATCCAGCGGCAGGCGGGCGTGGATGAATTCTTCGCTGCTCACGCCGTCGAAGTAGCGGTCGATTACGCGGTTGCCTTCCTGCAGGTGGCCACCTTTCAGCAGCACCGCACCGGCACCCAGGTCGAGCAGGGCGGAGGCCACCTGTTCGGCGTCATCGCCGTTGCCGATCTTCCGTCCGGCCAGCAGCTCTGCTTCCGGCGTGTTCGGGGTGATCAGCGTGGCCAGCGGGATCAGCCGCTCACGCATTGCCTGCAGAGCGTTGTCTTCCAGCAGGCGCGCGCCGCTGGTGGCGACCATCACTGGGTCCAGCACTACGTGTGGCGGGTGATGGCGCTCCAACGCATCGGCGACGGCATTGATCATCTCGGTGTTGGCCAGCATGCCGAGCTTCACCGCATGGATGTCGAAGTCATCGAAGCAGGCATCCAGTTGTGCACGCAGGAAATCGATCGGCGGCACGTGCACGGCGATGACGCCACGGGTGTTCTGTGCGGTCAGTGCGGCGATCGCGGAGAGTCCGTGCACGCGATGTGCTGCAAAGGCCTTCAGGTCGGCCTGGATGCCTGCGCCACCGCCGGAGTCGGAGCCGGCGATGGTGAGGGCGGATACGGGAGTGGTCGGGCTCATCAGGCGATTGTGCCGTGGTCCCGCAGGGGAGGGTAGATCCACGCCATGCGTGGATGCCTTTGATCCGTCAGGCGGGGTCAGATCCCTTTTCAGCAGGAAAAGGGATCTGGCCCCCGCAGCGCGGCCCTCAATGCCGCCAACGCGCCCACTGCTGGTACACCACATAGCCCAGGCCGGTCAGGCCGGTGAGCAGGGCGGGAGCAAGCAGGGCGTCGTACTGCCAGCGCGCGAACAGCCAGGCGCCGATCACGCCGCCGGCGAGGAAGCCACTGATGATCAGGCCGCTGAGGGTCAGTCGTCGTACCTGCAACGGCAGCCCGCGCAGCAGGTGGCCCAGGCCGATGCCGAGATCGGTGAACATGCCGCTGAGATGGGTGGTGCGTACCACCGCGCCGCTGAAGGTCGTAGCCATTGCATTCTGCAGGCCGCAGGCCATGGCGGCGGCCAGTGCGCCCCAGATCTGGTGCTCTTCAAACAGCGGAATGGCCACCAGCAAAAGAGCCGATTCCAGCGCCAGTGCCACGCCGTAGCGCCGGCCCAGCTGCAGGGTGCTGTCCTGGATCAGCAGGCCGCTGAGCATCGCGCCCAGCGAGAACGCGATCAGCAGGCCCCAGAGGTGGCCGACCGCGCGCCAGTCGCCCTGGGCCAATGCCATGCCGAGCTGGCTGGTGCTGCCGGTCATGTGGCTGACCGCCTGATGCTCGAACCCGAGGAAGCCGACCACGTTGACCATGCCGGCCACGCACGAGAGTGCGACCGCGCCGATCCAGACCCAGGTGGGCAGGCGTATTCCCATCGGCGAGGCCCCTCAGGGCCCGCCGAAGCCGCCGTTGAACTGCAGCTCGCTGAAGGTGTTGCTGGCCGGGTCGAACACGGCGCCCCAGAACTGTGCGCCGCCATCGCAGACGCGGATCGCTTCGCGGGCCGGATTGACGCCGCTGTCGTCAGGCAGGTGGAAGGCGTTGATGTAGATCAGCCGCTTGCCGGCGCTTTCGATGCCGACGTACTGGCGGTCGAAGTCCAGCACCTTCGGGACCTGCGCTTCCAGCGACGACAGCTTCGCCTCCAGCTGGTCGACCTGCTGCCGGCTGGGCGCCCAGTAACCCGATACCCGCCCGGCCTCGCGGCCGGGGCTGGGGCGCGAGCAGGTGTCGAGCACCTGCGCGGCGATGATCGGGCGGGTGACCACCCAGGACTGGCCGGTGCGCTCGGCGGTGGGCACGCTGGCCGGCCCGCGCATGGTCGTACAGGCACCGAGCACGGCGGCGAGGGTGATCGCAGCCGTGGGCAACAACAGGCGCGTGCAGCGGTTCACAACACCTCCGAAGCGTAATCGGCCAGGCGCGAACGCTCGCCACGGCGCAGGGTGATGTGCGCACTATGCGGCCAGTTCTTGAAGCGGTCCACCGCGTAGGTCAGGCCCGAGGTGGTCTCGGTCAGGTACGGGGTGTCGATCTGCTCGACGTTGCCCAGGCACACGATCTTGGTGCCGGGGCCGGCGCGGGTGATCAGCGTCTTCATCTGCTTGGGGGTGAGGTTCTGCGCCTCGTCCAGGATCAGGTAGCGCGACAGGAAGGTGCGGCCGCGCATGAAGTTCATCGAGCGGATCTTGATGCGGCTGGCCAGCAGGTCGTTGGTGGCCTGGCGGCCCCATGTGCCGCCTTCCTGGTTGTGCGTGAGCACTTCCAGGTTGTCGGTCAACGCGCCCATCCACGGCGTCATCTTCTCTTCCTCGGTACCGGGCAGGAAGCCGATGTCTTCGCCGACGCTGACCGTGGCGCGGGTCATGATGATCTCGCGGTAGCGCTGCTGGTCCATTGTCTGCGCCAGGCCGGCGGCCAGTGCCAGCAGGGTCTTGCCGGTGCCGGCGGTGCCCAGCAGCGTGACAAAGTCGATCTCCGGGTCCATCAGTGCGTTGAGCGCGAAGTTCTGCTCGCGGTTGCGTGCGCTGATGCCCCACACGGCGTGGCTGCCGTGGCGGAAATCATCGACCAGCGACAGCACCACCTTGCCATCGCCGACCACGCGGCTGACGCGCAGCTCGACTTCATCTTCGCCCGGCAGGTAGACGTACTGGTTCGGATACCACTCCTCGCCGTCCTGCGCCTGGATTTCGTAATGCGAGCGGCCCTTGTCGCTCCAGCTGCGCAGGTCGTCGCCGTGGCGTTTCCAGAAGTCTTCCGGCAGCTCGGTAGCGCCGGTGTAGAGCAGGCTGAAATCGTCCAGCGCGCGATCGTTCTCGTAGTCCTCGGACACGATGCCGGCGATGGCGGCCTTGATCCGCAGGTTGATGTCCTTGGAGACGAACACCACCGGCAGGTCGGGGGTTTCTTCCTTCAGGGCCAGGATCGCGCCGAGGATGGCATTGTCCGGAATGACCTTGCCAAAGCTCTTGCCCGCGTCGAAATGGCTGGTCTGGAAGCGCAGTTTGCCGGCGCTCTGCTTGCCGCGCAGCTGCAGGCCGTTGGGGCGCTGCAGCGGAATGCCGTCGGCCAGGTTGTCCAGGCCCGATTCCTGCACCAGCTCGTTGAGGAAGCGGCTCACCTGGCGGGCGTTGCGGCTCGCTTCGGAGGTGCCCTTCTTGCCGTTGTCCAGCTCCTCGATCACCTGCATGGGCAGGTAGATGTCGTGCTCCTCGAATTTGAACAGCGCGGTCGGATCGTGCATCAGCACGTTGGTATCCAGCACGTAGATGCGCTTGCCTCGGGTCATCGTCGATTCCTGGTTACGGACAGGGAAAAACCACCACGGCCTGCTGCGGGGCAGGGTGATGGCAGACACAGTAGGCAGTGGGACTCACTTGGACTGGGAGGCCTTCAGTTCGGCGAGAACGGCATCGGCATGGCCGGCAACCTTGACCTTGCGCCAGGACTGCACGATGCGGCTGTCGGGGGAAATCAGGAAGGTACTGCGTTCGATGCCACGTACCTGCTTGCCGTACATGTTCTTCATCCTGATCACGTCGAAGGCGGTGCACAGCGCTTCGTCGCCATCGCTGACCAGCGGGAAATTGAAGCCCTGCTTGGCACAGAAGTTGTCGTGCGACTTCACCGAGTCGCGCGAGACGCCCAGCACGACGGCGCCGGCTTTCCTGAACTTCGGCAGCAGGGCGTTGAAGTCGATGCCTTCGGTGGTGCAGCCCGGGGTGCTGTCCTTGGGATAGAAGTACAGCACCAGCCATTGGCCGGCATAGTCGCCGAGGGTGGCCTGGTCGCCGCCGGACAGGGCCAGCGGCAGGGAGAGGGCGGTGCTGTCCAGGGTGTCGCCGTTGTTCATGAGGTCCTTCTGTCGAGCCTGGGTTCTTGCCATTACAGCTACATGAAACGCCACGCGCCCGTGAGAGACGCGCGAAGAATCAGAACTTCATCGGATCCATGATCGCGTCCAGGTTCAGGTGGTCGCAGAACTCGAGGAAATCGTCGCGCAGCGCGGCGATATGCATGTTGGCCGGCACGCCGATGGTGACCTGTGCGCTGAACATTTCCGCGCCGGTCTGCATGGCGCGGTAGCGCGTGCTCTGCAGGTTCTCGATGGTGATGCCCTGGCGGTCGAAGAAGTCGGCCAGCTGGAACAGGATGCCCGGCTTGTCGGCGGCGATCACTTCGACGATGTACGGCAGCAGGTTGGACTGCGCCTGCTTGGCGGCGGTGCGGTACCAGACCAGCTTCAGGCCTTCCTCGCGCTCCAGCCGGGTCAGCATCGCCTCAAGCTTGGCCACCGAGTCCCAGGAGCCGGTGGCCAGGGCGGTGACCGAGACATCGCGGCCGACCGTGGCCAGGCGTGCATCCACCAGATTGCAGCCGCTGTCGGCGATGCGGCGGGTGACGGACAGCAGGGGGGACTCCGGATGCGTCGTATAGGCGTTGATCAGGAGGTGGTTTTCGCTCGGCGCGGGGCGCGGGGTGGTGTCGGTCAAGGCGATTCCGGGTAATGCATGCGTTAGTCTGAATGCCCGCCAGAGGCGGGGATCCACCGGTGTCCAGCATACTTGCCCGTGCTTTCGCGCCGCAAGTAACATTCAAGTCGCCCCCGGCCTTTCGTGGCGGGCGTTTTCCCTTCCCAGCCAAGAGCAGCACGTCCTTGTCCCTTTCCGGCCTCATCACCGCGCTGGCGACCCCGTTCCGGGCCGACGGCGCCCTCGATCCCGACGGTTGGCAGCGCCTGCTGCACCTGCAACTGGAAGGTGGCGTCCATGGCGTTGTCGTAGCCGGCTCTACCGGCGAAGCGGCAACCCTCACCGACGCCGAGTACGACCTGCTGCTGGCCAGCGCGGTCGAGCGCATCGGCGGTCGCATTCCGGTCATGGCCGGTACCGGCCTTTCGGGCACTGCCAAGACCATCGAACAGACCCGTCGTGCCGCCGCCCTCGGCGCCAGCTACGCGCTGGTGGTCACGCCGCCGTACGTGCGCCCCACCCAGGCCGGCCTGATCGCGCACTACCGTGCGGTGGCCGACCAGGGCGGGCTGCCGGTCGTGCTGTACAACGTGCCCGGCCGTACCGGTTGCGACATGCAGCCTGAGACTGTGGCCGAGCTGGCCAGCCACCCCAACATCGTCGGCATCAAGGAGGCGGTGGGCGACACCGGCCGGGTGCAGGCGCTGCTCGCTCTGCGCAGCCCACAGTTCGCCGTGCTCAGCGGGGACGACGGTACGGCCGCGCGTTCGATCCAGGCCGGTATCGACGGCCTGATCTCAGTGGGTTCCAACGTGCTTCCCGGTGCCTACCGCCGGATGTGCGAGCTGGCCGCCGCACACGACCACGAAGCCACCGCGTCGTGGGATGCGCGCCTGCATCCCTTCCATGATTTCTGCGGCGTCGAACCGAACCCGATCCCGGTCAAGGCGCTGCTGCGCCGCATCGGCATCGGTCACGACCTGCGCCTGCCACTGCTGCCGTTGTCGGCAGCGCATCATCCGGCTGCCGACCATCTTGCCGGCGACATCGCCGCCCTCGAAGCCCTTTCCAGCCACTGACCT
Organism: Stenotrophomonas maltophilia group sp. msm4; assembly: GCF_032025605.1. Taxonomy (NCBI): domain Bacteria; kingdom Pseudomonadati; phylum Pseudomonadota; class Gammaproteobacteria; order Lysobacterales; family Lysobacteraceae; genus Stenotrophomonas; species Stenotrophomonas maltophilia group sp. msm4. The sequence continues at coordinate 602,239 of NZ_JAVSKK010000001.1, forward strand.
TCCGTCTTGGTCTGACCCAGGAGATTCACATGCGTCAATCCGTTTCCACCGTCCGCGTGCTGTCCTATGCCCTGCTTGCTGTGGCGGTCGCTGCCGGCACCACCGGCTGCTTCAAGCGCGGCGCCAAGGGCGACTACGCCCTGGCCCCGGAAATGCGTCCGCTGGAAGTGCCGCCGGACCTGAACCTGCCCAATGCCACCACCGACAACAAGGTGCCGACGTTGGCCTCGGCCACCAAGCCGGCGGCGCCGGTTGCTGCGGCTCCGGCAGCCGGCAGCACCGGTTTCACCATTGCCGGTGGCAAGGATGAAGCCTTCGCCAAGGTCGGTACCGCACTGGAAGGCGTGGAGGGCGTGACCATCGCCAGCCGAGCGCAGTTGCTGGGTTCGTACGACGTGGCCTACGAGGGCAGCAACTTCCTGGTCCGCGTAGTGGCCGTCGATGCCGGCGCCTACATCTCCGCGGTTGACCCGCGTGGCCTGCCGGCAACCGCCGAAGCGCCGGTGAAGCTGATCGCCGCGCTGAAGGCGAAGCTCGCCCAGTAAGGGCTGGTCGGGTGGCTGCGGGCCTTGGTCCGCACCCGCTCTGGTAGCGGCCGACCTTGGTCGGCGCTTTTGTGCCAACCAAGGTTGGCACCTACCAGGTCGCGCGGTTGTCACCGGCCGGAGCGCACGGTTGGGGTCTGCCGAAGAACAGAAAAGGGCGCCCATGGGCGCCCTTTTCGTTACCGCCGTGGGCGCTTCTCAGCGCTCCAGCAGCTTCAGCTTGTCCGGCTTGCCATCCCATTCGCCGGCGTCGGCGGGCGGGTCCTTGCGCACGGTCAGCACCGGCCACTCCTTCGCCAGCTCGGCGTTGAGGGCAACGAAGCCTTCCTGTCCGGCAGGAACGTCGTCCTCCGGGAAGATCGCATTGACCGGGCACTCCGGCTCGCAGAGGGTGCAGTCGATGCACTCATCCGGGTCGATCACCAGGAAGTTCGGGCCTTCGTGGAAGCAATCCACGGGGCACACTTCCACGCAATCGGTGTGTTTGCACTTGATGCAGTTTTCGGTGACGACAAAGGGCATGGGCTTGGGGGTGGATCGATTCCTGAACCCGCCAATTCTAGAACAGGTTGGCCCCCGGTGTCGGCGCGGGGCGGAAAACGGGCGTCTGGCAGGCGCGACCGTGGGAATCATTGGCGGCACGGCGGGGGCTGTGCGACGCTGCGGGGCACTCGGTCGCCCACCGTGGCCGGACTCCCTTCCCAGCAGGATCGTCCATGTCCCAAACCCAGCCCAGCACCGCGCCGCATGGCGGTGAGAACACTGCATTCATCGTCCTGATCAGCTGCGTGGCCACCCTTGGTGGATTCCTGTTCGGTTTCGACAGTGGTGTCATCAATGGCACGGTCGATGGCCTCCGCCAGGCCTTCAACTCCAGCGAGGCGGCGCTCGGTTTCGAAGTCGCCTCGATGCTGCTGGGCTGCGCGATCGGCGCCTTCCTGGCCGGGTGGCTGGGTGATCGCCTGGGGCGCCGCGGTGTCCTGATCGTGTCAGCGCTGATGTTCCTTGTCTCGGCGCTCGGTGCCGGCGCGGCCCACGCGTCCTGGCTGTTCATCGCCGCCCGCGTGCTGGGCGGTTTCGCGGTGGGCGCGGCCAGCGTGATGTCACCGGCCTACATCGCCGAAGTCGCCTCGGCGCGTTACCGCGGCCGGCTGGCCACGGTGCAGCAGATGGCGATCATCTGCGGTTTGTTTGCGGCCTTCCTCAGCAATTACCTGCTGGCGCGTGCCGCCGGCGCCTCGACCGCGCCCCTGTGGCTGGGCCATGAGGCCTGGCGCTGGATGTTCTGGATGCAGGCGCTGCCCTCGGGGCTGTTCCTGCTGTTGTTGCTGGTGATCCCGGAAAGCCCGCGCTTCCTGGTGTTGAAGGGGCGGCAGGGGCAGGCGAGGGCGGTGTTGACGCGGCTGTACGGCGAGGCCGCGGCCACCGCCAAGCAGGCCGAGATCGAAGCCAGCCTTGCCCAGGACCAGCACAAGCCGCGCTTCGGCGACCTGCGCAACAAGACCACCGGCAAGCTGCGCCCAATTCTCTGGGTGGGTATCGGCCTGGCCATCTTCCAGCAGCTGGTCGGCATCAACGTGGTGTTCTACTACGGCGCGGTGCTGTGGCAGGCGGTGGGTTTCTCGGAAAGCGACGCGCTGCTGATCAACGTGTTGTCCGGCGCGCTGAGCATCGGTGCCTGCCTGCTGACGGTACTGCTGATCGACCGCATCGGGCGCAGGCCGCTGCTGTGGATCGGTTCGGTCGGCATGTCGGTGGCGCTGGTGCTGATGGTGGTGGCGTTTGCCAGCGGCAGCCTTGTCGATGGGCGCCTGCAGCTGTCCGATGGCATGGGGCGGCTGGCGCTGGTGGCAGCCAACGTCTACGTGGTGTTCTTCAACATGTCCTGGGGCCCGGTGATGTGGGTGATGCTGGGCGAGATGTTCCCCAACCAGATCCGCGGCCCGGCGCTGGCGGTGGCGGGTGCGGCGCAATGGACCTCGAACTTCGCGATCACCGTGACGTTCCCGATGCTGCTGGCCGGCATCGGCCTGGCCGGCGCCTATGGCATCTACGCCGTCGCGGCGATCCTCTCGATCGTCTTCGTGGTCCGCTACGTGCGCGAGACCAAGGGCAAGGAGCTGGAGCAGATGGAAGGCTGACGGCGACTGGCTTCGGTTGCATTCGTTGGCGCCTCGGTGTCATCGAGGGCGAAGGCGGGGCAGCCCAATCCGGGACACGCCGTAAACCCATCCATGGGGGCTCGATGGCGCCATCCATGGCGCCAACGGTCCCGGCTTGAGCTGCCCCGCCTTCGCGTCAGGCATTGCGGTTCTGGCGGACGCAGGTCTGCGCGTCGGGATTGAATTGGCTGCGGAGGGGCGAAGCTGTTCGTGCCGCCTTCGCGGGAAACTGTCTGGAGGGGGCGGGCCACCCTTTTCTGGACCGTTGGCGCCATGGATGGCGCCATTGAGCACCATGGATGGGCTCTTGCGTGTCCAGAAAAGGGTGGCCCGCCCCCTCCCACGCAGGAACAGGGGGGGCGCTACTGCGACCAAACCGATCGATGCCAATGCAAATCCCGGAAAACAGAAAAGCCCGCACAAGGCGGGCTTTTTCCGGTTCCTGCTGCGGCGACTGGCGCTCCCTAGGGGACTCGAACCCCTGTTTTAGCCTTGAGAGGGCCACGTCCTAACCACTAGACGAAGGGAGCGTAACTGTGTCGCTGCCGAGGCAGGAGCGCTAGTATATGCACCTCGATGCCATTGGGCAATCCCGAAACTTCAACCGGAAGCGCCAACATCATTTCCCCTGCTACATCACCGTTCAGCCTGCGCGTCATCCCGCGCGACCAGCACACGATCTCCCGCAAGGACATCAGCCCGAACGCCCTGCGCGTGCTTTATCGCCTGCGCGATGCCGGCTTCGGCGCCTACCTTGTCGGCGGCGCGGTGCGCGACCTGCTGGTCAATGGCCAACCCAAGGATTTCGACGTGGCCACCGATGCCACGCCCGAACAGGTCAAGCAGCTGTTCCGCAACTGCCGCCTGATCGGTCGTCGGTTCCGCCTCGCCCACGTAGTGTTCGGCCGCGAAATCATCGAAGTCGCCACCTTCCGTGCCAACAGCGATGACGGCAGCGGCGACCGCGAGATGGAAAACGGCATGCTCGTGCGCGACAACGTGTACGGCACCATCGAAGACGACGCGGTCCGCCGAGACTTCACCTGCAACGCCCTGTACTACGCCATCGAGGACTTCTCGGTGCGCGACTACACCGGCGGCTTCGAAGACGTCCAGGCGCGCCTGATGAAGCTGATCGGCGATCCCGAGCAGCGTTATCGGGAAGACCCGGTGCGCATGCTGCGTGCGGTGCGCCTGGCGGCCAAGCTCGGCTTCCAGATCGAAGAGGGGACCGCTGCGCCCATCCCGCACCTGGCCGGCCTGCTCAATGAAGCCGCGCCGGCGCGCCTGTTCGAGGAAGTGCTCAAGCTGTTCCTGTCCGGGCACGGCGTGGCCAGCTTCGAAGGCCTTGAGCGTTACGGCCTGCTCGACGTGCTGTTCCCGGAGAGCGCCAAGGCGCTGAAGTCCAACCGCACCGGCGCGCTGCGCCGCATGCTGGTCGAAGGCCTGGCCAACACCGATGCCCGCGTGGCCAACGACGAGCCGGTCTCGCCGGCGTTCCTGTTCGCGTTGCTGCTGTGGCCGGCGTTCTGCCGCGCACAGGCGACCCTACTCAAGCAGGGGGTGGCACCGGAAGAGGCGCAGCGCCGCGCCGCCGACCGGGTCACCGTGCAGCAGCTCAGCACCATCGCGCTGCCGCGCCGCTTCTCGCTGCCGATGCAGGAGATCTGGCTGCTGCAGTCGCGCTTCAGCTCGCGCCAGCGCAAGCGCGTGTTCCGTACCCTGACCCACCCGCGCTTCCGCGCCGCGTTCGATTTCCTCAGCCTGCGCCAGGTCGCTTCGTCCGAGCATGCAGTGGATGTCGAGTTCTGGCGCGAAGCACAGGCGCAGTCCGGTCGCGAGCTGGAGTCGTCGCTAGATGCGATGCACAGTGAAGACGGCGATGACGAGAGCGGGGCACCGCGCAAGCGCCGCCGTCGCCGTCGACGTCCCGGTGCTGCTGCGGCGGGCGAGTAAGCGATGACCCTCGCCTGGATCGGCCTCGGCGCCAACCTTGGCGACGCGGCCGCGACCGTGGGCGCGGCGATTGCCGCGCTGGACGGCCTGCCGGGAACGCGCCTGCGACAGGCCTCGCGGCTCTATGCAACCCCGGCCTGGGGCAATGAAGACCAGCCGCCGTTCGTCAATGCCGTGGCTGCGGTCGAAACCACCTTGGCGGCCGATGAGTTGCTGCATGCCATGCTGGCGCTGGAGCGGGGCTTTGGCCGCGTGCGCGATCCGGCGGTGCACTGGGGGCCGCGCGCGCTGGACCTGGACCTGCTGCTGTATGGCACGCAGGTCCTCGATCAGCCTGGTCTGCAGGTACCCCATCCCTACCTGCACGAGCGCGCCTTCGTGTTGGTGCCGCTGGCCGAAATCGCGCCTGATCTGGCCATTCCCGGTCATGGCAGCGTGCGGGATGCAGTGGTGCGGGTGGATGCCTGCGGGATTGCGCCGATAGGGTGATAATGACCGGGTTATCTCCCCCGGTTATCAGCACATGAGCACCCACGCAGACAGCAAGCCCTGGACCGTTCCCGCCCTGGCCGAGGCCAAGCGCAATGGCCAGAAGCTGGTCATGTTGACCGCCTACGACGCCGGCTTCGCCCGCACCTTCGATGCCAACGGCGTCGATCTGATCCTGATCGGCGATTCGCTGGGCATGGTCGTGCAGGGTCATGATTCGACCCTGCCGGTGACCGTGGCCGACATGGTCTACCACACCCGCGCCGTGGCCCGCGTGCTGCAGCGTGCGCTGCTGGTGGCCGACCTGCCGTTCGGTGCCGATGCCACCCCGGAACGCGCGCTGGATGCCTCGCTGCAGCTGCTGCAGGCCGGTGCCGAGATGGTCAAGATCGAAGGTGCCGGCTTCAAGGTCGACATCATCCGCTACCTGGTCGAGCGCGAGATTCCGGTCTGCGCGCACCTGGGCCTGACCCCGCAATCGGTGCTGCGCCTGGGCGGCTTCAAGATCCAGGGCCGCGGCGATGCTGCGCGCCAGCTGGTGGAGGATGCCAGGGCCGTGGCCGCCGCAGGCGCCAGCATCATGGTGCTTGAATGCGTGCCGACCCCCGTCGCCGCCGAAGTGACCGCTGCGGTGGACGTGCCGACCATCGGTATCGGTGCTGGCCCGCAGTGCGATGGCCAGGTGCTGGTGCTGCACGATTTCCTCGGCCTGGACAGTGGCCATCGCCGCCCCAAGTTCGTCAAGGATTTCCTTGCCGAAGGCGGCTCGGTGGCCGGTGCCACCCGCGCGTTTGCCGACGCCGTGCGCGACGGCAGCTTCCCCGACGAACAGCACGCCTACGCCCAATGATCCAGACCTTCAACGAGCTAGGCGCGCTGCGCGGGCAGATCGCCCAGTGGAAGCGCGAGGGCCTGCGCGTGGCGCTGGTGCCGACCATGGGCAACCTGCATGGGGGCCACCATTCGCTGGTGGCCCTGGCCCGCCAGTACGCCGACAAGGTGGTGGCGAGCATCTTCGTCAACCCGACCCAGTTCGGGCCGAACGAGGACTTCAGCCGCTACCCGCGCACGCCCGAGGCCGACGTGGCCGGGCTGGAGCAGGCTGGCTGTGATGCGGTGTGGCTGCCCAGCGTCGAGGCGATGTACCCGCTGGGCGTGGACAAGACCACGCGCATGCACGCGCCGGGCGTGAGTGAAGTGCTGGAAGGTGCCAGCCGTCCGGGGCACTTCGATGGCGTCTGCACGGTGGTGGCACGCCTGTTCCTGCAGGTGCAGCCGGACGTGGCCGTGTTCGGTCGCAAGGACTACCAGCAGTTGGCCGTGATCAAGCAGATGGTGGCCGAGCTGTCGTTCCCGGTCCAGATCGTCGGCGCCGAGATCGTGCGCGACGAGGATGGCCTGGCCAAGAGCTCGCGCAACCAGTACCTGAGCGCTGAACAGCGTCCGGTCGCGACCACCATCCACCGGACCCTGCTGGGCATGCGCGAAGGCTACGTGGCCGGGCAGGCACGTGAACGCATCGAGGCCGAGGCCACTGCCGCATTGCAGGCGGCCGGTTTCCAGGTTGACTACGCGGTGCTGCGCACTCCGGAGCTGGCCGAGCCGACCTTCGACGGCGGCGGCCGGGTGGCGCTGATCGCCGCACGGCTGGGTACCACCCGGCTGATCGACAACCTGGAGTTCTGAGTTCCGGCGGTGCCGCGCGATGCATGGGGTCAGATCCCTTTCCCAGGGAAAAGGGATCCGACCCCGGTTTCACCGCCTACCTGAACAGGTTGCCGGCCGTAATGCCCGGCGCTGTGCGGGTGCTAGAATCCGCTCTTTCCTTTGCCGTTGCAGCGCCCCCCATGCACCTGTCCCTGCTCAAGACCAAGATCCACCGCGCCACCGTCACCCATTCCGAGCTGAACTACGAAGGCTCGATCGCCATCGATGACAACCTGCTGGCTGCCACTGGCATCCGCGAGTTCGAACAGGTGCACATCTGGGACGTGACCAACGGTGCGCGCTTCTCGACCTATGCCATCCGCGCCGAAGCCGGCAGCGGCGTTGTCTCGCTCAACGGTGGCGCCGCGCGCCACGTGCAGGTCGGTGACATCATCATCATCGCCGCGTTCGCCAGCATGACCGAGCAGGAAGCTGACAGCTTCAAGCCGAAGCTGGTGTACGTTGATGGCAACAACCAGATCACCCACACCAACGACACGATCCCGACCCAGGCCGCATGACAACGAACAACGGATTCGACTCGCTGCATTCCCACGCCCAGCGCCTGAAGGGCGCAAGCATTCCCAGCCTGCTCGCCGCCGAACCCGGCCGCGTGCAGGACCTGGCGCTGCGGGTCGGTCCGTTGTACGTCAACTTCGCCCGTCAGAAGTACGATGCCGCGGCGCTGCAGGCGTTGCTGGCGCTGGCTGCCGAGCGTGATGTCGGCGGCGCCATCACCCGCCTGTTCCGCGGCGAGCAGGTCAATCTGACCGAAGGCCGCGCCGCGCTGCATACCGCGCTGCGTGGCGACGTGGTCGATGCGCCGGTGGCGGCCGAGGCCTATGCCACCGCGCGCGGCATCCGCCAGCGCATGGGCGTGCTGGTGCGCGCGCTGGAAGACAGCGGCGTGACCGATGTGGTCAGTGTCGGCATCGGGGGATCCGACCTCGGGCCGCGCCTGGTCGCCGATGCGCTGCGCCCGGTCAGCGGTGCGCGCCTGCGCGTGCATTTCGTGTCGAACGTGGACGGCGCCGCCATGCAGCGCACGCTGGCCACGCTGGATCCGGCGAAGACCGCCGGCATCCTGATCTCCAAGACCTTCGGTACCCAGGAAACCCTGCTCAACGGCCAGATCCTGCACGACTGGCTGGGTGGCAGCGAGCGCCTGTATGCGGTCAGCGCCAATCCGGAGCGCGCCGCCAAGGCCTTCGCGATCGCCGCCGATCGCGTGCTGCCGATGTGGGACTGGGTCGGTGGCCGTTATTCGCTGTGGTCGGCGGTGGGTTTCCCGATCGCACTGGCGATCGGCTTCGAGCGTTTCGAGCAGCTGCTGGAAGGCGCCGCGCAGATGGATGCGCATGCGCTGGATGCACCGCTGGAGCGCAACCTGCCGGTGCTGCACGGCCTCACCGACATCTGGAACCGTAACCTGCTGGGCCATGCCACGCACGCGGTGATGACCTACGACCAGCGCCTGGCGCTGCTGCCGGCCTACCTGCAGCAGCTGGTGATGGAAAGCCTGGGCAAGCGCGTGCAGCGCGACGGCCAGCCGGTCACCGTCGACACCGTCCCGGTGTGGTGGGGCGGGGCAGGGACCGACGTGCAGCACAGCTTCTTCCAGGCGCTGCACCAGGGCACCAGCATCGTTCCGGCCGATTTCATCGGCTGCGTGCACAACGATGATCCCTACACGATCAATCACCAGGCCCTGCTGGCCAACCTGCTGGCGCAGACCGAAGCGCTGGCCAATGGCCAGGGCAGCGAAGATCCGCACCGCGACTACCCGGGAGGCCGGCCGAGTACGCTGATCCTGCTCGACGCGCTGACCCCGCAGGCGCTGGGTGCACTGATCGCCATGTACGAGCACGCTGTATACGTGCAGTCGGTGATCTGGAACATCAACGCCTTCGACCAGTTCGGTGTCGAGCTGGGCAAGCAGCTGGCCAGTGGCCTGCTGCCGGCGCTGCAGGGCGAGGATGTGGCGGTTGCCGATCCGATGACCCGCGAGATCCTGGCGCAGTTGAAGGGCTGATGCCCGGGTAGTGCCGGCCGCTGGCCGGCATCCAGGCGATGCTTCAATCGTTCACGAGGTTGCCGGCCAGCGGCCGGCACTACCGGTGCACGACGTGGCGTCTCACCGGGTCGGATCGCGTTCCGGGCTGGGCCGCTTGGCCAGCTTGCGCTGCAGCGAGCGCCGGTGCATGCCGAGCAGGCGTGCGGCCGCTGACACGTTGCCGCCGGTCTCGTGCATCGCCTGCTGGATATGTTCCCACTGCAGGCGGCTGATCGGCGTCATCGCATCGGGCACTTCCATTTCGCCGTCGTCGGCCGGGCCGTCGTCCTCCTCGCCAAGCGCGCGCAGGATCATCGGCACCGTGGCCGGCTTCGGCAGGTAATCATCCGCGCCCAGCTTGATCGCCTCCACTGCGGTGGCGATGCTGGCATAGCCGGTCACCAGCAGGATGCGCATGTCCGCGCGCAGTGCGCGCAGCGGCTGGATCAGCGCCAGGCCGGAATCGCTGCCCAGCTTCAGGTCGATCAGCGCGAACGCCGGCAGATGCTGGCGGGCCAGTGCCAGGGCACTGGCGGCATCCTGTGCGGTCTGTGTTTCCAGGCCCTTGCGGGCCAGGCTGCGCTGCAGGGTACGCAGGTACAGCTCGTCGTCGTCGACCAGCAGACCAAGGGTTGAGGCGCTCATGGGGTTTCCTCACGTGGGGCCAGCGGCAGGCGGAAGCCGACGCGGCTGCCGGCCCCCTGGGCCGGGCGCATCCACATCTCGCCGTCGAGGCGTTCGATGGTGGCATGGGACAGGGCCAGGCCGACGCCCATGCCCTCGCTCTTGCTGCTGCCGAACAGCTTGCCCGGCAGCACGGCGGCACGGGCGTCGAAACCATGGCCGTAGTCGCGTACTTCGCCGATCAGGTCGTCGCCCTCGATGCGCAGGTCCAGGTCCACGCGCGGCCGGCCGGCCTTCTCGCCGGCATCGGCGGCATTGTTGAGCAGGACCATCAGCAGGTGGCCTACGCCCGGGTCGAGCGGCAGCCGCAGCGGCGCATCGTCGTTGCGATGCAGGTCGATGGTCGGTCGCACCAGGCGCCATTGCTCCAGCACCTGCTGGGCGCTGGAATGGCTGCGGCCCGGCGCGTCGGCCGAGGCCGGGGCGGCCAGTGCCAGCACGCGCTCACGGCACTGCACCAGCAGCTCGCGCAGGGTCTCCATGTCTTCGCGCACTTCCGGCTCTTCGCTGCGCTCGGCGACATCGTCGGCGAGCAGGGTCATGGTCGCCAGCGGCGTGTTCAGTTCATGTGCCACCGAGGCGGCATGGGTGGCCAGCGCGACGATGCCCTCGTTGCGGGCGAAGCGCTCACGCAGCGCCGACAGTTCCAGTTCGCGCTCCCGCAGGGCCAGTGCCAGGCGGGTGGAGAAGGCCAGCACCACTGTGGCGGAAATCAGGAAGTTGGCGACCACGCCCCAGCGATTGAGGTCCTGTGCGCGGAAGTAGCCGTCCGGCAGCGCCTGCCCGAAGATGCCGCTGGCGGCGTAGCCGAGCAGGCAGGCCAGCGCGACCGCCAGTGCCCAGCGCAGGGGCAGGGCGAAGGCGGCCAGCGCGATCAGGATCAGGAACAGTGAACTGAACGGGTTGGCCATGCCGCCGCTCCAGCCCACCATCCAGGTCAGGATGATCACGTCCACCAGGATATGGCCGAATGCGGTCAGCGGCGCAGTGTCGGCCGCTTCCGGGCGCAGCTGGGTGTAGACGTTGAACAGGGCCAGCACCGCCACGCCGGCCCACAACGGCAGCTGCGGCAACGGCAGGCCCAGCACCCAGGTCGCGACCAGGATGGTGGCGGCCTGGCCGCCTACGGCAAGCCAGCGCAGGCTGCACAGGGTACGGAGAAACGGGGCGTCGGGACCGGTCATTCACGCTCATCGTATGCGTTCATGCGTGTACATGCCTGCGACAATCGGCCGCAGCCGTGCCGCAGGCTGAATGCGAGTCACCCCGAATGCGGGAGTGGGCGGTAGAATGCGCCCATGCACGACGCCGTCACCCGCCCGACTCCCCCCTCCGATGCCACCGCCTGGCCCCGTCGCCAGACCCATGCCGTCCAGATCGGCGGGGTCACCGTAGGCGGAGGCAAGCCGGTGGTGGTGCAGTCGATGACCAACACCGATACCTCCGATGTGGCCTCCAGTGTGAAGCAGGTGGCCGAGTTGTGGCGTGCCGGTTCGGAGATGGTGCGGTTGACCGTCAACACCGTGGAAGCCGCTGCGGCCATTCCGCGCATCGTCGACAAGCTGGCGATGATGGGTATCGATGTACCGCTGATCGGTGACTTCCACTACAACGGCCACCAGCTGCTCACCGCCGAGCCGGCATGTGCGGAAGCGTTGGCCAAGTACCGCATCAACCCGGGCAATGTCGGCTTCGGCAAGAAGAAGGACCTGCAGTTCGCCCAGTTGATCGAGTTCGCGATCCGCTACAACAAGCCGGTGCGCATCGGTGCCAACTGGGGCTCGCTGGACCAGGCCCTGGCGGCCAGGCTGATGGACGAGAACAGCCTGCGCGAGCAGCCCTGGGACGCCGGCCGCGTGCTGCGTGAGGCGCTGATCCGTTCGGCGCTGGATTCGGCCGAGCAGGCCGTGGAACTGGGCCTGCCGCGCGATCGGATCGTGCTGTCGGCCAAGGTCAGTGGCGTGCAGGAACTGATCGCGGTGTACCGCGACCTGGCCCAGCGCTCGGACTTCGCCCTGCACCTGGGCTTGACCGAAGCCGGTATCGGCAGCAAGGGCATCGTCGCCTCGTCGGCAGCGCTGAGCGTGCTGCTGCAGGAAGGCATCGGTGACACCATCCGCATCTCGCTGACCCCGGAACCGGGCCAGTCGCGCACGCAGGAAGTGATCGTCGCCCAGGAACTGCTGCAGACCACCGGCCAGCGCGCCTTCACGCCGCTGGTCACGGCCTGCCCGGGCTGCGGCCGCACCACCTCCGAGTTCTTCCAGGAACTGGCCAAAGTGGTGCAGAACCATGTGCGCGAGAAGATGCCGCTGTGGAAGATCCACCACCCGGGGGCGGAGAACATGACCCTGGCGGTGATGGGCTGCATCGTCAATGGGCCGGGTGAGTCGCGCCATGCCAACATCGGCATCTCCCTGCCGGGCACGGGCGAGACGCCGGCAGCACCGGTATTCGTCGATGGCGAGAAGAAGGTGACCCTGCGTGGCGACAACATCGCCCAGGAGTTCGTCGCCCTGATCGACGATTACGTCGAACACAAATATGTCCGAAGCGCCGGATAAGCCTGCGATCCTCGCCGCTCCGGAGTCGGCCTCCGGTTTCCGCCACTGGATGGCGCGCAACGCCTGGCGCCTGGTCCTGCTGTTCGGTGGCGTACTGCTGCCGTTGGCGGGCTTCGTCGCCCTGGCGGACGAAGTGCACGAATTTGAATCGTTCCATTTCGATGCGCCGCTGCTGTGGCAGATGCATGGCCTGCATTCGCCATGGCTGGACCGCTTCTTCGTGCTCATCTCGAAACTGGGCTACGAGTGGTTCCTGATCCCTGCTGACGTGCTGATCATCGGTGCGCTGCTGGGCTACCGGCGCTGGCGCGAGGCGACCTTCGTCGCGGTCAGTTTCGTGGGATCGGCGTTGCTGAACATGGGCAGCAAGCACTTCTTCCAGCGCCAGCGCCCCAGCCTGTGGGAGTCGATTGCGCCGGAATCGACGTTCAGCTTCCCCAGCGGGCACGCCATGGGCTCGATGACCCTTGCCGCGACCCTGGTGCTGCTGGCCTGGAATACCCGCTGGCGCTGGCCGGTACTGCTGCTGGCGCCCCCGTTCAGCCTGCTGGTGAGCGTCTCACGGGTCTATCTAGGCGTGCATTATCCCTCGGACATCCTGGCCGGATGGTGTGCCGCGCTGGTTTGGGTGGTAGGGTGCTATCTGGTCATGTTCAGTCGCCGGCATCCTTGGCGACGCCGGGATTCGCCGCCAGCGACGGCCAGCGAAGCATCATCACAGGGGGGTGACGTGGATGACCCTTCCGGGGCGTCTACGTAATAGATCAGTTGTTTCGTTGCAGCAGGTTCTGCAAGACAGGGGGCAAGCACAACGCGCGTTACTGTGATGCGCAAGGCAGAACGCCCGGATCGCGTCCCGGACGCGCTTGCAGGGGTATCGGCGTCCTGCCTAGCTTGACCTGCAATGGCCGCATTCGAAGAGGTACGTGAATGACGATTCGAGTCTACCTGGTGGATGACCATGCGCTGGTCCGCACCGGGATGAAGATGATCCTGTCGGGGGAGACCGACATCGAGGTGGTGGGCGAAGCCGAGACCGGTGAAGACGCGCTGCGCGACGTCCGCCAGCTGCTGCCGGACGTGGTGCTCTGCGACCTGCACCTGCCCGGTGTGAGTGGCATGGAAGTGACCGAGCGCATCGTCCGCAGCCACCGCAACACCCGCGTGGTGATCGTATCGGTGCTGGAAGACGGGCCGCTGCCGAAGCGCTTGCTGGAGGCGGGGGCCGCGGGCTACATCGGCAAGGGCTGCGATGCACAGGAGCTGCTGCGCGCGGTGCGCGATGTGGCCATGGGCCGTCGCTACCTGGGCACCAGCATCGCGCAGAACCTGGCCCTGTCGACGGTGGAGGGCAATGGATCGCCGTTCGACAGCCTGTCGCCGCGCGAACTGGAAGTAGCCTTGCTGCTGACCCAGGGCCTGCGCCAGGAAGACATCGCGCGGCGCCTGAGCCTGAGTGCGAAGACGGTGAACACGCACAAGGCGCGGTTGTTCGAGAAGATGGGGATCCACGACAACATCGCGCTGGCGCGCATGGCCAGCCAGTACGGGCTGGTGGATCTGGCGCGGCCGTTGTAAGGGTTTCGGCCACCGGCTGAGCCTTCCGCAGGGCCACGGACAGATTCCGTGGGCCGTCACTGCCGATCGAGGCAATGTGGAGCCGAGCATGGCTCGGCTCTACACCTGCTTCGGGCTCAGTGGCCGCGCACGCGCTTGATGATCTTCGCCGCGTCGGCGGCGCTGGCGCGCACCTTGTCCCATTCGCCGTCGGCGATCCAGTTGCCCGGCACCATCCACGAACCGCCGATGCAGACCACGTTCTTCTGTTCAAGGTACTCGGCGGCGGTGTTCTCGGTGATGCCGCCGGTCGGGCACAGCTTCAGGTCCGCCACCGGGCCGGCCAGTCCCTTGATCATCGCCAGCCCGCCCACGGCCGTGGCCGGGAACAGCTTGCACACGCGGAAGCCGCGGGCGTAGAGCGACAGCAGCTCGGTCGGCGTCGCCGCACCTGGCACCACCGGCAGCGGCGCAGCGGCAAGCGCATCAGCCAGCGCCGGCGGCGTACCCGGCGTCACCAGGAAGTCCGCACCCGCATCGATCGACTGCTGCATCTGCTCCACGGTCAGCACCGTGCCTGCACCCACCACCACATCGGGCAGCTCGCGCTTGAGCATCGCCAGCGCTTCCATCGCCACCGGCGTGCGCAGCGTCAGCTCGATCGCCGGCAGACCACCTTCCAGCAGCGCCGCACTGACCGCCCGTGCCTGGTCCAGCGTATGAATCGTCACCACCGGCAGGATGCCCGCCGCATGCAACAGCTCCGCCGCCTTCACCTGATGTTGTTCGATACCCATGCTTTTGCCCTTGCCTTTGCTCTTCTTGATTCAGTGGCCGCAGCGCAAATGACGCGCCGGGAATTGTCCAAGGGCAGTAGAGCGCCCTGGCCGGGACCGTGAGCGGCATGGATGCCGCGATCGAGCCCCCATGGATGGGTTTACGGCGTGTCCCGGACAGGGCGCTCTACTGCCCAAGCCGGGAAGCCTGCCGCGGCTTTTCGCGTCAGGCGTCTTTCGCCTCATGCGGCGCCGCCGCCGCTGCCGCATCGTGCCCCAGCTCATACTCCGCGTCGTAGTCCCACGGCCCGCCATCGGCCGCCGCCGGCCCGCACGAAATCGAAATCGCCCCCTGGTCCGCCGGACCCACCACGCGACGGTTGATCGCAAACAGATTGCGGCCCAGGTCATGCGCGGCCGGCGCGGTGTTCGGCGCCAGCGGACGTGCTGCCCATTCCGCCGCGTCCACCAGCACTTCCAGCGTGCCGGCCTCGCCGTCGAGGCGGATCATGTCGCCCTCGCGGACCTTGGCCAGCGGGCCACCGCGCGCCGCTTCCGGCGTCACATGGATGGCCGCTGGGATCTTGCCCGACGCACCGGACAGGCGGCCGTCGGTGACCAGCGCCACGCGCCGGCCCTGGTTCTGCAGCAGGCCCAGCAGCGGTGCCAGCGAATGCAGTTCGGGCATGCCGTTGGCACGCGGGCCCTGGTAACGCACCACCGCCACGAAGTCCTGCGGCAGCAGGCCACCGGCGTGCAGCTTGTTCAATACCTGCGGTGCATCGACCACCACCGCCGGTGCTTCGATCGTCCGGTACTGCGGTTTCACCGCTGACAGCTTGATCAGCGACTTGCCGAGGTTGCCGCGCAGCAGGCGCAGGCCACCCTGGTGCTCGAACGGATTGTCGACCCCACGCACCACTTCGTCATCGGCACTGTGTTCCAGGCCCGGCAGGTAGACCAGCCGGCCGTCACGCAGTTGCGGCTCGCGCGCATAGTCGGCCATGCCGCCACGCGCGACGCTGACCAGGTCGCCGTGCATCAGGCCCGCCTTGATCAGCTCGCCGAACACGAAGGCCGGGCCGCCAGCGGCCGCGAAACGGTTCACGTCTGCCTCGCCGTTCGGATAGACACGGGCCAGCAGCGGAATCAGCTGCGACAGTTCGTCGAAGTCGTCCCAGGTCAGCACGATGCCGGCCGCACGCGCCACCGCGATCCAGTGGATGGTGTGGTTGGTCGAACCGCCAGTGGCCATCAGCGCGATGACCGCGTTGATGATCGCGCGCTCGTCGATGATCCGGCCCAGCGGGCGGAAGTCGTCGCCCAGTGCGGTGATGTCCAGCGCGCGTTCGGTTGCCTCGCGGGTCAGGGCGTCGCGCAGCGGCGTGCCCGGATTGACGAACGAGGCGCCCGGCAACTGCACGCCCATGGCTTCCAGCAGCACCTGGTTGGAGTTGGCCGTGCCGTAGAAGGTGCAGGTGCCCGCACCGTGGTACGACGCGGACTCGGCTTCCAGCAGCTCTTCGCGGGTGGCCTCACCGGCGGCGTAGCGCTCGCGCACTTCGGCCTTCTGCTTGTTCGGGATGCCCGGGGTCATCGGGCCGGCCGGTACGAACACCGCCGGCAGATGGCCGAAGGCCAGCGCACCGATCAGCAGGCCCGGCACGATCTTGTCGCACACGCCGAGGTAGACGGTGGTATCGAACATGTCATGGCTGAGGCCGATGGCCGTGGCCTGGGCAATGACATCGCGCGAGAACAGCGACAGCTCCATGCCACCACGGCCCTGGGTGACACCGTCGCACATTGCAGGGACGCCGCCGGCGACCTGTGCAGTGGCGCCCAGCTCGCGGGCGATGTCGCGGATCTGTTCGGGATAGGTCTCGAACGGCTGGTGGGCCGACAGCATGTCGTTGTAGGCGGTGATGATGCCCAGGTTCGGCGTCACGCCGCCGCGCAGGCGGCTCTTGTCGGTGCCGCCGCAGGCGGCGAACCCGTGGGCGAGGTTGCCGCAACTCAGGCGGCTGCGGAACGGGCCCTCACGCAGGGAGGCATCGATCGCGGCCAGATAGGCGGCGCGCGAGGCGGCGCTGCGGCGGATGACGCGCTCAGTGATGGCTTGCAGTTGAGGATGGAGGCTCATTGGCTACCGGCGTTCGTGGTGGCGAGAGGCAAGCGGCGGCACGGCGCCGCCGCCGACATCAATCAGCCCAGTGGACGCGCAGGCGCGCGCCTTCCAGGTTGATCGCATTGAGGATCGGATACTGCTGGGCATCGTTGCTGTCCAGCGCCTGGCGCAGTACCTGCAGCTTCTGCTTGCCGCGCAGCAGCAACAGGCGCTGGCGGCACTGGCGCAGGCCGTGCGGGGTCAGCGTGATGCGCAGCGGCCACTGGTTCGCGCCTGGGCAGCCAGTGGCATCCAGCGCGGCGTAGGGCAGGGTGCTTTCCAGTGCGCGTGCGAGGTCTTTCGATCCCGGGAACAGCGAGGCGGTGTGCCCGTCGTTGCCCATGCCCAGCGCTACCAGGCTCGGCGGCTGGCTGTGCTGCGCCTGCAGGTTGGCGGTGTACACGCATTCGGGCAGTGGCTTGCCGATCCGTACCAGCGGATCGAAGTGGGCGCCCTCGGTACGCTTGAGCAGGTGCTCGCGCACCAGCCAGGCGTTGCTGTCGCGATCCTGCGGCGACAGCCAGCGCTCGTCGGCCAGGCTCACTTCAACCCGGTCCCAGTGCACGTCCAGCTCGGCCAGTGCCTGGTAGACCGGGGCCGGCGTGGTGCCGCCGGACAACAGGATGCGGGCGCGGCCCACTTCATTGATGTCGTGGTTGAGGGTGCGTGCCATCTCAGCGGCCACCGCTTCGATCCAGCCGTCGGCGTCGCCGTGCTGGATGAACTCGATGCGATCGTCGTGGAAGCTGGGGTTCATGCGGCAACTCCTGGTGCGTCACGTTCGGCGTCGGTGGCATAGGCGGCGGCGCCCAGCAATCCGGCGTGGGGATGCATCACTGCCAATGAGGGCACGCGCGCCATGATGGAGGAGAAGCGGCCCTTGTGTTCGAAGCGCTGGCGGAAACCGGAGTGCTGCAGCGAATCGAGCATCTTCGGGGTCAGGCCGCCGGTCAGGAACACGCCATCCCAGGCGCCCTGGGTGAGCACCAGGTCACCGGCGATGGCGCCGAACACGGCGCAGAACACGTCCACGGTGCGCATTGCCTGCGGATCACCGTGCAGGGCGCGGGCGGTCACGTCCACCGGCTGCAGCTGGCCCGGGTCGATACCGGCCATCTCGCACACGGCGCGGTGGATGTTGACCAGGCCGGGGCCACAGATCAGGCGCTCGTTGGAGACGCGGCCGAACTGTTCGGACAGGATCTCGAGGATGCGGATCTCTTCCGGGGTTCCCGGCGGGAAACTGACATGGCCGCCTTCGGTTTCCAGCGGGTAGCAGCGGCCGTGGCGCATGATCAGGCCGCCCACGCCGAGGCCGGTACCCGGCCCGATCACTGCGTAGTTGCGCGGCTGGCCCGGCTTGCCCGGTACCCAGGCGGCACCGCCGACCTGGACCACGTCCTCGGGCTGCAGCAGTGAGATCGCCATCGCCTGTGCGGCAAAGTCGTTGATCAGGTGCAGTTCGTCGAAACCGAGCATCGCTGCGGTGCGGCTGCGCGAGATCACCCACGGATGGTTGGTGATGCGTGCTTCATCACCATCAACGCGACCGGCCACTGCGAACACGCCGCGGCTTGTGGTGGCACCGATCTGTTCCAGATGGTGGCGCGCGGCATCACCCAGCGAAGGGAACTCCGCCACCGCGTACTCGCGGATGCTGTCCTTCTGCAGAGGTGCGTCCTGCGAGGTGTCAGCCAGGGCGAAGCGGGCATTGGTGCCACCGATGTCGGCCACCAGCACCGGCTGCGAACTGGCGCTCATGCCGACGCTCCGCTGTCCGGTGCGTCCACGTCCTGCGGCAGGAACTCGCCGGCATTGCTCGGGCCCCATTGGCCGGCGGGGTAGGGCTCCAGCGGCAGCTTGGCGTCCTTCCACGCGTCGGCGACGCTGTCGATCCAGGCCCACGCTGCACGCACTTCGTCGTCGCGCACGAACAGCGTGTGATTGCCATTGAAGGCATCCAGGAACAGGCGCTCGTAAGCGATGCGGCGATGCAGGCCGGTTGGCACTGACAGTTCCAGTTCCAGCGGATGCAGTTCCAGCGCGCCCCATTCCGGGCCGGCCAGGCTGCTCATCAGGCCCAGTTCGATGTTTTCCTGCGGCTGCAGCTGGAACACCAGGCGGTTCGGTGCGGCCTGCGCGCGCTGCGGGCGCTCGAACAGCCAATGGGTGACCGGCTTCAGCGTGACCACCACGCGGGTGGTGCGCTCGGGCAGGCGCTTGCCGGTGACCAGATGGAACGGCACGCCGCTCCAGCGCCAGTTGTCGATATGCGCGGTGACACCGGCGAAGGTTTCCACGTCGCTGCCTTCCGGCGGCTGGTAAGCCTGCGCCGGCTGGCCGTTGATGGTGCCGGCGGTGTAGCGGCCGCGGATGCTGTCACGCGCGGCGTGCTTCGCGTCGAGCGGGCGAAGGGCGCGCAGCACCTTGACCTTCTCGTCGCGGATGCGGTCGGCTTCCAGCGACGCCGGCGGCTCCATCGCCACCATGCACAGCAGCTGCAGGATGTGGCTCTGCACCATGTCGCGCAGCGCGCCGGAGCGGGCGTAGTAGGCGTCACGGCCGTCCACGCCTTCGCTCTCGGCCACCAGGATGTGCACCGATTCGATGTAGTTGCGGTTCCACACCGCTTCCAGCAGCGTATTGCCGAAGCGCAGCGCGATCAGGTTCTGCACTGCCGCCTTGCCCAGGTAGTGGTCGAGGCGGAACACGCGGTCCTCGTCGATCCACTGGCCGATGGTGCTGATGATTTCCTCGGCGCTCTCGCTGTCGCTGCCGATCGGCTTCTCCAGCATCAGGCGTGCCGGCGCGGCGAGGGCGCCGCCCTTGGCCAGGCCTTCGCAGGTGGAAATGTACAGGCCCGGCGGAATGGCGAGGTAGCTGACGCACTTGCGGTGCACCAGGTCGGAGACCGCAGCGGCAACCGAGTCGACGTCGCGCAGGTCCACCGAACGGTAGTCGATACGGCGCAGCAGGGCAGCGATGTCGTCCTGCGTGGCCATCGGCATGGCCTGCTGCAGGCGCGGCCGCAGGATGTCATGGAAGGCTTCGGTGTCATGCCCGGACAGGGCCAGTGCGCGGATGCGGAAGTCCTCCGGCAGCAGGCCGTCGCCAAGCAGGCGAAGCAGCGAAGGGAACAGGTAGCGCTGGGCCAGATCACCTGTGGCACCGAACAGGAAGAGGGTGTCGTGCATCGCTCGAGTTTCAGATCCGGGTGACATCGTTGTCAATCGCTTCATGGCTGGGTTCGGGGGACATCCGCGCAACTGCCTGTCCGAGGTTCGTCAGGGGCGATCTCCGGTGTTGCGGAAGACCGTTCCATTCGAAACCACTACCTCGGCGGAACCTTCGTTCAACCGCCGACGCAGATCGGTGCGCACCGATCATCGGATAGTGCCACGTGAAAACGTTTACATGGCAGAATGGGCAACTGTATTCGATTGCAGTGCTCGCCGTCATGCGGCAAGCGCGCAATCATCACTGCCATCGGGAGGGCCGAGGCAGTCCCAAAAGACAGCCCGGCTTCGGGCGGACCGGATAGGTGATATGGCAAAAGTGCAGTTGCAGGGTGTGCGCAAGGTCTATGACAACGGCCAGGTCGCGGTGAAGGACGCCAGCTTCGAGGTCGCCGATGGCGAGCTGATGGTGCTGGTCGGTCCGTCCGGCTGTGGCAAGTCGACCCTGTTGCGGATGGTGGCGGGCCTTGAAGAAATCAGCGGCGGCACGCTGACCATCGGTGATCGCGTGGTCAACGACGTGGCGCCGAAGGATCGCGACATCGCCATGGTGTTCCAGAGCTACGCGTTGTACCCGCACATGACCGTGGCCGAGAACCTGGCCTTCGGCCTGAAGCTGCGCGGGCATGACAAGGCGACCATCGACAAGCGCATTGCCGAGGCGGCGCAGACGCTGGGCCTGACCGAGATGATGGACAAGCTGCCCAAGGCGATGTCCGGTGGCCAGCGCCAGCGCGTGGCACTGGGCCGGGCGCTGGTGCGCGAGCCGGCGGTGTTCCTGCTCGACGAGCCGCTGTCCAACCTCGACGCCAAGCTGCGCCACAGCGTGCGTACCGAGATCGCGCAGCTGCACCGCAAGCTGGGCACCACCATGATCTACGTGACGCACGACCAGGTCGAAGCGATGACCCTGGGCCAGCGCATCGTGGTGCTGAAGGACGGCATCATCCAGCAGATCGATACGCCGATGGCGCTGTACGATCGCCCGGCCAACCTGTTCGTGGCCGGTTTCCTCGGCAGCCCGGCGATGAACGTGCTGCGTGGCACGCTGCAGGGCGATGCCGGCGGCGTGAGCGTGGTCGACGGCGAATGGCGTGCACCGCTGGGCCAGGCGACGATCGATCCGGCGTGGCTGCAGAAGCCGATCGCGGTGGGCGTGCGCCCGGAGCACCTGCAGCCGGCGGCTGCCGATGATGCGCATGCATTCACCGCGCGCATCGAAGGCATCGAGCCGGTCGGCAACGAGATCTTCGTCAATCTGAGCAGTGGCCAGCATGCGCTGACCATGCGCGTGGCACCGCAGTCGCTGCCAGCAGTGGGCGAGCAGATCCGCGTGGCGATTCACCCGCAGGGCCTGCATTTCTTCAACGCAGAGAGCGGCGAGCGCCTGTAACCGGTAGTGCCGGCCGCTGGCCGGCAACCACACCTGGTTGAGGTTGCCGGCCAGCGGCCGGCACTACCACTCATTCAGCGCGCCAGCCCGTCCAGCAATGGCACGCGCTGGGCGGTGGCGCCGCCCACCTGCAGGTCGGCGTCACTGGCTTCCAGCGGCAGCACCGCCAGCGCCAGGTTGCCGGCCACGCTGGCGACCGTGCCCAGCGTCGCGCCGTCCTGCAGCACGCCATCGCCGGCCTGTGCCGGTGCCGCGGTATGCAGCAGCTGCACCGCGCGCTTGGCCTTGCCGAGGAAGTGGGTGCGGGCGACGATTTCCTGGCCTGGGTAGCAGCCTTTCTTCACGCTGTAGCCATTCAGGCGGTCCAGGCCCAGCTGCTGCGGGGTCCACACTTCGCGCTGGCTTTCGTCCAAGCGCGGCAATCCGTAGCGCAGGTCGGCCTGGCGCCAGGCGAGGGCGGCCTCATCGGTTTCGCTGCCGGATGCAACGGCATCCGTCGCCCCGATGCGCAGGGTGCGCGGCAGGGCGTCGCTGCCCAGGTCCAGCTCCCAGCCGTCACCTGCAGCGTGCGCGATCGCGGCGCCGCTGGCAGCCTCGGGTGCAGTGAACGCACCGGCCACGGCCAGATCGCTGCGCACCTGTACCTTCACCTTGCGACGGAACACGAAGCGCTGCAGTTGCGACGCAATCGCATCGGCATCGCCGTCGGCCAACACCAGCATCACGTGATCGTCGGCCAGCCGGAGCAGCTGGAACACTGCCAGGGTGCGGCCCTTGGCACTCAGCCAGGCGCTCCACTGCCAGTGCAGCAGGGGCAGGGCGGTGACATCGCTGCTGAACTGGGCGTGGGCGAAGGCGGCCGCATCCGGGCCCTGCAGGCTCAGCAGCTGGTGGCCGGGCAGGCGCGGATATCCGACGAAAGCAGGGGGCAGGTTGTCAGGCACGTGAACGAGGTCTAAAATTTGTGCGTTGCGAGACCGAACATGATAGGCCAAACAACCCCCACTCCCGACGACGAATCTGAAGCCCCGCTGGTCCCCGCGGCACCCGTGCCCGTGGAACAGGAAAAAGCAGAGGAATTCGGCGGCCGCGGCGGACTTGATCCGGTGCGGTATGGCGATTGGGAGAAAAACGGACGCTGCATCGATTTCTGATCAGCATTGAGCCAACGCGGCCGCGTGCCGCCCAGCCGAGACAACGAGCCCAGCGAATGGCGACCAGACAACGCCCACTTTCCCCGCACCTTCAGGTGTATCGCTGGCAGATTCAGATGGCCACCTCGATCCTGCATCGAGCCACCGGCATCTTTCTGTCTGTTGGTGCCCTCATCATCGCTGCCGGCCTGCTGGCCCTGATGATGGGGCCCGAGTCCTGGAACTGCTTCACCGGCCATGCCGGGGCCTGGTATGGCCGCGTGTTCCTGTTCGCGTGGACATGGTCGTTCGCCTATCACCTGTGCAATGGCATCCGCCATGTGGTGCAGGACTTCGCCATCGGCTTCAGCATCCCTGCCTTCATCCGCAGCAGCTGGCTGTCGGTCATCGGCAGCCTGGTGATCACCCTGCTGGTGTGGGCCTATGTGATGTTCGGAGGTGCCGCGTGAGCAAGTTCCGTACCCCGCTGAAGAACGTGCGCGGCCTGGGCTCGGCCAAGACCGGCACCGAGCACTTCGTGCACCAGCGCCTGACCGCCGCCGCGCTGGTGGTGCTGGGCATCTGGTTCCTGGTCTTCGTGCTGGGCCTGCTGGGCTCGGATTACGCGACCGCCGCCGCCGCCGTGGCCAAGCCGTGGAATGCAGTGCCGTTGATCGGCCTGCTGATCGCCATGTTCTGGCACGCGCAGCTCGGCATGCAGGTCGTGCTGGAAGACTACATCCACGAATCGCTGCTGGCCCTGGTGCTGCAGACCGCGGTGAAGTTCGTCGCCGTGCTCGGCATGATCGTCAGTGTGTTTGCGGTGGGCCGCATCGCCCTCGGCGTTGCCTGAGCCCAGGCACCTACACAGGAATCCAGATTAGATGTCCGCTTACAAGATCACCGAACACAAGTACGACATGGTCGTGGTCGGCGCCGGCGGTGCCGGCCTGCGCGCCACGTTCGGCCTGGCCGCCAAGGGCCTGCAGACCGTGTGCCTGACCAAGGTCTTCCCGACCCGTTCGCACACCGTTGCCGCCCAGGGCGGTATTTCGGCCGCACTCGGCAACATGGGCGAGGACGACTGGCGCTACCACTTCTTCGACACCATCAAGGGGTCGGACTGGCTGGGCGACCAGGACGCCATCGAGTACATGTGCCGTGAGGCCATCCCGGCCATCATCGAACTGGAACACTACGGCGTGCCGTTCTCGCGCACCGCCGAAGGCAAGATCTACCAGCGTCCGTTCGGTGGCATGACCACCAAGTACGGCGAAGGCCCGGCGGCGCAGCGTACCTGCGCGGCGGCCGACCGTACCGGCCACGCGATGCTGCATACCCTGTACCAGCAGTCGCTGAAGCACGATGCGCGCTTCATGATCGAGTACTTCGCGCTCGACCTGATCTTCGACGACGAAGGCGCCTGCCGCGGCGTGCTGGCCCTGGACATGTCCGATGGCACGCTGCACCTGTTCCGCGCCCAGGGCGTGGTGCTGGCCACCGGCGGCTACGGCCGTGCCTACTTCAGCGCCACCTCGGCGCACACCTGCACCGGCGACGGTGGCGGCCTGGCCATGCGTGCCGGCATCGCCATGCAGGACATGGAGTTCGTGCAGTTCCACCCGACCGGCATCTACGGCGCCGGCTGCCTGATCACCGAGGGTGTCCGCGGTGAAGGCGGCATCCTGCGCAACAGCAGCGGCGAGCGCTTCATGGAGCGCTATGCACCGCACTACAAGGACCTGGCCTCGCGCGACGTGGTCAGCCGTTCGATGACCATCGAGATCCGCGAAGGCCGCGGCGTCGGCGAGCACAAGGACCACATCCTGCTCGACCTGACCCACCTCGGCCCGGGCGTGATCGACGAGAAGCTGCCGGGCATCGCCGAGAGCGCCCGCATCTTCGCCGGCGTCGACGTGCACAAGCAGCCGATCCCGGTCATTCCGACCGTGCACTACAACATGGGCGGCATCCCGACCAACTACCACGGTGAAGTGGTGCAGAAGGTCGGCGACAACGACAACGCCGTGGTGCCGGGCCTGTACGCCATCGGCGAAGCGGCCTGCGTGTCCGTGCACGGCGCCAACCGCCTGGGCTCGAACTCGCTGCTCGACCTGGTGGTGTTCGGCCGTGCGGTGGCCAACCGCTGCGCCGAGACCATCAAGCCGGGTGCCGCGCACAAGCCGCTGCCGGCCGATGCCTGCGACAAGGCGCTGGGCCTGCTGGACAAGCTGCGCCACGCCAACGGCGATACCCCGACCTCGGTCATCCGCGATCGCATGCAGCGCACCATGCAGGCCGACGCGGCCGTCTTCCGCACCAGCCAGACGCTGAAGGAAGGCTGCGAGAAGATGGACAAGATCTTCGACTCGTTCCAGGACGTGAAGGTCTCCGACCGTTCGCTGGTCTGGAACTCGGACCTGATCGAGACCTACGAGCTGAACAACCTGCTGCTCAACGCGGTGGCGACGATCAACTCGGCCGAACAGCGCAAGGAAAGCCGTGGTGCGCATGCGCACGAGGACTATCCGGACCGCGACGACGTCCACTGGCAGAAGCACACCCTGGTCAGCGTCGACGAGAAGGGCAAGTGCAGCTTCGACTACCGTCCGGTGCACATGTACACGTTGACCGACGACGTGTCCGTGGTGCCGCCGAAGCCGCGCGTGTACTGATCCGACCCCGCCTACCATGCAATCCGCGCCCACGGGCGCGGGCCGCCTGAGCCAACGAGAGCAGCCATGGCCGAGTTTTCACTCCCCAAGAATTCCAAGATCACGAAGGGCAAGCACTTCCCCGTCAAGAACGGCGGCAAGAACGTGCGCACCTTCAAGATCTACCGCTGGAGTCCGGACGACGACAGCAACCCGCGCACCGATACCTATGAAGTCGATCTGGACGCCTGTGGCCCGATGGTCCTGGACGCCCTGATCAAGATCAAGAACGAGATCGACCCGACCCTGACCTTCCGCCGTTCCTGCCGCGAAGGTATCTGTGGTTCGTGCGCGATGAACATCGACGGCACCAACACCCTGGCCTGCACCCGAGCCATCTCGGACTGCGGCAAGAAGGAAGTGCCGATCTACCCGCTGCCGCACATGAACGTGGTCAAGGATCTGGTTCCGGACCTGACCCACTTCTACGCGCAGTACGCCTCGATCAAGCCGTGGATCCGCACCCAGACCCCGGCACCGCCGGACCGCGAGCGCCTGCAGTCGCCGGAAGACCGCAAGAAGCTCGACGGCCTGTACGAGTGCATCCTGTGCGCCTGCTGCTCGACCAGCTGCCCGAGCTACTGGTGGAACGGCGAGCGTTACCTGGGCCCGGCGATCCTGCTGCAGGCCTATCGCTGGATCATCGACTCGCGCGATGAGGACACCGGCGCGCGCCTGGACGATCTGGAAGATCCGTTCAAGCTGTACCGCTGCCACACCATCA
This sequence comes from Stenotrophomonas maltophilia group sp. msm4, assembly GCF_032025605.1. NCBI lineage: Bacteria > Pseudomonadati > Pseudomonadota > Gammaproteobacteria > Lysobacterales > Lysobacteraceae > Stenotrophomonas > Stenotrophomonas maltophilia group sp. msm4. Next base: position 628,099 of record NZ_JAVSKK010000001.1, read on the forward strand.
TGAACTGCGCCCGGACCTGCCCGAAGGGCCTGAACCCGGCGCTGGCGATCGCCGAGATCAAGAAGCTGATGATGGAGCGCCGCGCCTGATACAGGCCTGGCAGTACCCGGTGGAGCCACGTCACGTGAGGCTGCACCACCCAGTAGAGCCACGCCATGCGTGGCTTTGCTGTATCTGGAGAAGCACGATGGAAGACGATGTCCTGCTGAAGAAGCTGCGCTGGCGCTGCCGCCGCGGCATGCGCGAACTGGACCAGCTGTTCGGCCGCTACCTGGACCGTGAGTGGAGCACTGCACCGACCGGAGAGCGCGAGGTTTTCCTGTTCCTGCTCGACTGCGAGGACGATAAGTTGTGGCGCTGGTTCATGGGCTATGAGGCCTGCCCGCATGCGCACGCGATCCCCCTCATGCAGAAGATCCTCGCCCTCAAGCCTTGAGTGGCGCCCCTCGCGGCTGCAGGCTGCCGCCCAGTTGGCGGTGCTGCTGGCCGCGCCCTGGTTGTTGCGCGCCTCGGATCTGCCTGCGCGGTTGCTGATGCCCGCGCTGCTGCTGGCCTGGGGCGTCGGCTTGGCCGAACTGGCCTGGCGCCAGCGCAGGCCGCGCGTGCAGGTGCTTCTGCCTCCGCTTCCCGAGGCATTGCAGGTGGCCGGACGGGATGTCGATACGCCACGGCTGGTGGTGCGTGGCCCATGGTTGTTGTTGCTGTGGCGGGAGGATCGGCGCCGCCGGCGCCTGCTGTTCTGGCCGGATGTGCTCGATTCAGGGCAGCGACGTGAACTGCGACTGGCCGTGGCCACACGCAGCGTTTCCCGTCGGCCCCGGTCAATGGCACCATAAGCTGAATTGACCGGCGTGCCTGCATGTTCAAACCCATTCCCGTGGCCATCGGCCTGCGCTACCTGCGCGCCAAGCGCCGCAACGGCTTCATCTCCTTCATCTCGATGGCATCGATCCTGGGCATCGCGCTCGGCGTTACGGTGCTGATCACCACCCTGGCGGTGATGAGCGGTTTCCAGAAGGAAATCCGCAGCCGCCTGCTGCAGATGACCGCCCATACCACCATCAGCCGCGATGGCGAGCCGATGCCGGACTGGATGCGGGTGGTTGATGTCGCCCGCAAGGATCCGCGCGTGGCGGGTGCCGCGCCGTACATCGAGATCCAATCGATGATCAGCGGCCCGCGCGTGCAGGGCGCGATCATCCAGGGCATCGATCCGGCGCTGGAGCCGAACGTCTCGGTGATCGACAGGAAGGTCACCAAGGGCAGCTATGACAGCCTCAAGCCGGGCAGCTTCAACCTGCTGCTGGGCAAGGAGCTGGCGATCTGGCTGGGCGTGGACGTTGGCGACCAGGTGCTGGTGACCTTTGCCGAAGTGCAGGGCACGCCGGCCGGTGCGGTGCCACGGATGAAGCGCTTCACCGTCAGCGGCATCTTCGAGGCCGGGTACAACGAGGTCGATCGCGGCGTCGGCTTCGCCAACATGCAGGACCTGGAGCGTGTTCTGCGCAGTGACGGCGCCACCGGCGTGCGGCTGAAGCTGCACGACATGGACCGTTCGCTGGAAGTGGGCGTGGACCTGGCGCAGAGCCTCGGCGGTGCCTACCGCGTGAGTGACTGGACGCAGCAGAACGCCAACCTCTACCACTCGCTGCGCATGGAGAAGGTGGTGATGGGCATCCTGCTGTCGCTGATCATCGCCATGGGGGCCTTCAACCTGGTGTCCTCGCAGGTGATGCTGGTGACCGACAAGCAGGCCGACATTGCCATCCTGCGCACCCTGGGCCTGACCCCGGGCGGGGTGATGCAGGTGTTCATGGTGCAGGGCTCGTTGATCGGCATCTTCGGCACGCTGGCCGGCCTGATCGGCGGCATCACCCTGACCCTCAACCTGGAACGCATCCTCGGCGCCATCGAGAGCGTGTTCAACGTCAAGCTGCTGCCGGAGGATGTCTATTACATCACCGGCCTGCCGACCGACATGCAGACCGGCGACGTGGTGGCGATCACCGTGGTCGCGCTGCTGATGAGCTTCCTGGCCACCCTGTATCCCGCCTGGCGGGCAGCACGCACCCAGCCGGCGGAGGCCCTGCGTTATGAATAAGGTCGTCAACCGCGGCGATGAAGTGATCCGCGCCGAAGCGCTGGGCAAGACCTATGCCGAAGGGCGCATGCAGACCCCGGTGTTCGATGGGCTGGACCTGACCGTGACTGCTGGCGAGACGGTGGCGATCATCGGTGCCTCCGGTGCCGGCAAGAGCACGCTGCTGCACCTGCTGGGCGGCCTGGACATTCCGACTGCCGGCGAAGTGTATGTGACCGGCCAGCGCATGTCGGCGCTGTCGGATACCGCGCGCGGCCTGCTGCGCAACCAGGCGCTGGGCTTCGTCTACCAGTTCCATCACCTGCTGCCGGAGTTCACCGCGCTGGAAAACGTGATGATGCCGGTGCTGCTGGCCGGCACCGCCGTGGCCGAGGCGAGCAGCCGGGCCACCACGCTGCTGGAAGCGGTCGGCCTCGGCCATCGCCTGGACCACAAGCCGGGCGAGCTGTCCGGCGGCGAACGCCAACGTGCTGCAGTGGCGCGCGCGCTGGTCAATCATCCGGCCTGCGTACTCGGCGACGAGCCGACCGGTAACCTGGATGACCGCACCGCCGGCACCGTGTTCGAGCTGATGCTGGAGCTCAACCGCGCGCGTCATACCAGCCTGGTGCTGGTGACCCACGACCGCAGCCTGGCACGGCGCCTGGACCGGGTGCTGGAGCTGCGCGAAGGGCGCCTGCACGCATTGGCCCACGCCGACGTCTGAGCGCTGGGACCGCTTTGGTAGAGGCCGGCCTTGGTCGGCTGAATGGGGCGCGAGCCGTCGCGCCGGCGTTGCCAGCCCAGGCGCATGATGGCGACAGTTCCCCGAGGAGATCGCCATGAAGACCCCGATCCTGATGGCCGGACTCTGCCTGGCACTGGCCGCCTGTGCGACCACCGGCCGGCTCAGCAGTACCGAGAAACTGGATCTGTACCGTGCCCACGCCGGCGCGCCGCAGAATGACATGCAGTTCTTTGGCAGCCTCAATGGCTGGACCGAGCTGGGCGACAGTGCGCTGGCGGTGTGGACCCGTCCCAGCGAAGCCTATCTGCTGGAGTTGAATGGTCCCTGCCAGGACCTGCCGTATGCGACCGCCATCGGCCTGACCAGCAGCATGGGCCGCGTGTCGTCGCGCTTCGACAAGGTGCTGGTGCGCGACCCCACCGGCGGCCCGCGCCTGCCGTGCTTCATCAACAGCATCCGCAAGCTGGACGTGAAGGCCCTACGTGCGTCCGAGCAGGAGCTGCGACAGGCGCAGGTGCAGGAGCGCGAGGAAAACGCGAAATAGCGTGGTAGTGCCGGCCGCTGGCCGGCATCGCGCAGATGCCAGATTGCCGGCCAGCGGCCTGCACGACCTGCCTGTCTGTCAGGTTTCCGGGGTGAAGCCGGCCGGCTTTTCCGCGTCCTTCTCGAACAGGAACTTGACCAGTTCGCCTTCAAGGAACGCACGATGTTCCGGCGTGCGCGGCGACAGCCGGTTCTCGTTGATCAGCATGGTCTGGTGGGCCAGCCACGCGGCCCAGGCCTGCTTGCCGATGTTGTTGAAGATGCGCTGGCCCAGCTCGCCGGGGTAGGGCACGAAGTCCAGGCCCTCGGCATCGCGTTGTTCGTACTGGCAGAAGACGGTTCGGGGCATGGAACTCACTCGTGGTTGCGGGGTTTGCTGGAATTTCGTTTCGGCGTCTTGATCGTGGCGCCGTCGAGCAGTTTGCGGATCGGTGCCGGCAGGCCCAATGCGGGTAGCTCGTCGTTGGCGACCCAGCGCAGCGTGGGTTCTTCCACGCGCAGGCCGCGCACCTTCCGTGACAGTACCTGCAGGTGCAGCCTGTAGTGGCTGAAGGTGTGCTGCAGCACCGGCAGTTCCTCTGCATCTTCCAGCGAGCCGTCGACATGTGCGTCGAACCAGTCCTGCAGGTCGCTGCCGGCCTCGGCCTGCGGCAGCGTCCACAGCTGCGCCCAGATGCCGGTGTCCGGCCGCTTCTGCAGCAGCACGCGCTGCTGGGCGTCGCGCAGCAGCAGTGCAACAGCTTCGCGTTCGGGCAGGGTCTTGCTGGGCTTGGGCGTGGGCAGTTCAGCGGTGCGGCCTTCGCGCCGCGCCACGCATGCGTCCTGCAGCGGGCAGATCACGCAGGCCGGCTTGGCCCGGCTGCATACCGTCGCGCCCAGGTCCATCTGCGCCTGGGTGTAATCGGCCATGCGCCCGGCCGGCACCTGCGCGACGTGCGCGTCGGCAATCGCCCACAGTTGTTTCTCGATGGCCGGCAGGCCGGGGAAGCCGTCGATGCCGTGATAGCGGCTGAGTACGCGCTTGACGTTGCCGTCAAGGATCGCGAGCGGGTCGTTCCAGGCTTGGCTGAGGATCGCGCCAGCGGTGCTGCGGCCGATGCCGGGCAGGGCATGCAATGCATCGAAATCGCGCGGCAGGTCGCCGTCGTGCAGTTCCACGCAGCGCTTTGCCGCGGCATGCAGGTTGCGTGCACGGGCGTAGTAGCCGAGCCCGGCCCACTGCGCCATCACTGCGTCATTGCTGGCGGCAGCGAGGTCGGGCAGGGTCGGGAAGTGTTGCAGGAACCGCTGGAAGTACGGGATGACCGTGGCCACCTGGGTCTGCTGCAGCATGATTTCCGACAGCCAGACCCGATAGGGGCTGCGCGGATGCTGCCAGGGCAGATCATGGCGACCGTGGTCGTCGAACCAGTGCAGGAGGCGGGCGACGAAGTCGTCTTCCTGGGCAGTGTCGGCGCTGGCGTGCGGCTGGCGGGGCATGAGTGTTCCGGAAGGAGGCAGCCACCCATGGGGTGGCTCTGCTTCGCCCTGGTGGAGCCACCCATGGGTGGCTCCACCAGATTGCGGTGGCTGCGCGGTCTATCAGGCGCCCAATGCTTCGGGCAGCAGGGCGTCGACGAAGGCTTCCGGGTCGAACACGCGCAGGTCTTCCGGGCGCTCGCCAATGCCGGCGAAGCGGATCGGAATGCCGAACTCGCGGGCCAGTGCGAATACCACGCCGCCCTTGGCGGTGCCGTCCAGCTTGGTCACCACCAGGCCGGTCACGTTCACTGCGGCATTGAACTGGCGCAGCTGCGACAGCGCGTTCTGGCCTGTGGTGCCGTCGATCACCATCAGCACTTCGTGCGGGGCGGTGGGATCGATCTTGCCGAGCACGCGGCGGATCTTGCCCAGCTCGTTCATCAGGCCTGACTGGGTGTGCAGGCGGCCGGCGGTATCGGCGATCAGCACCGAGGTGCCGCGGGCCTTGCCGGCCTGCAGTGCGTCGAATGCCACCGAAGCGGCATCGGCGTTCTGCCCCTGCGCGACCACGGCCACGCCGTTGCGCTCGCCCCAGGCCTGCAGCTGGGCCACGGCGGCGGCGCGGAAGGTATCGCCGGCAGCCAGCATCAGGCTGTGGCCGTCATCCTTGAAGCGCTTGGCCAGCTTGCCGATGGTGGTGGTTTTGCCGACGCCGTTGACGCCGACGGTGAGCACCACGAAGGGCTTGGCGTTGCGGTCGATCACCAGCGGCTTGGCCACCGGCTGCAGGATTGCGATCAGCTCGGCGCGCAGCGCGGCCAGCAGCGCATTGGCGTCGGCGAACTCGCGCGACTTCATGCGCTTGCGCAGGCCCTCAACCAGATCGGTGGTAGCGCCCACGCCGACGTCGGCGGTGATCAGGGCGGTTTCCAGCTCGTCCAGCAGATCGTCGTCGAGCTTGGGGTTGCGCGAGAACAGGCCGCCGAAGCTGCGCGCGATGACGCTGTTGCGCAGGCGTTCGCGCCAGCCGGGCTTGCCGGCGGGCGCCGGAAGGGCATCCACCAGCGCCGGCAGATCGGTGGCCGGGGCGGTTGGTTCCTCGACCGGAATGACCGGAGCCAGAGGAGCCAGCACAGCGGCCGCGGCGAGCGTTTCAGCCTGGACGTCCTCGGGCGCAATGGCCGGCTGCGCAGCTGGCACGGCAGGCACTTCGGCGACGGGGGCCTGTACGGCGACGGTGGCCGGTTCCGGTGCCTTGGCTTCGACCACCGCGGCGGTGGGTGCGTCTTCGGCCGGGGCGGCCGACGGGAACGCCGCCGCCAGCTCTTCAGCCGAGTAGTGCTGGGTCTTGGGCGCCTCCGTGGTGGGGGCATCCTGGGGCTTCTTGCGGCGGAAAAAACTGAGCATTGGCAAAAGGCGCTGAAATCAGAGGGATATGCTACCACTCGGGCCTGTCGGGCCGATGTGGACTCAAGATCGCGGCCGGCCGGCCGCTAACCGGTCCGGAGGGTTGCGCGGAGCGGCCCGGAGACCGCCATGAACAACGTGATGGGAATCGCCCTAGGCGGCATGCGTGCGGCCCAGCAGGGCGTGCAGGTGGCCGCGCACAACGTGGCCAATCTGGCGACCCCCGATGCGCAGCGCCTGCAGTTGCAGCGCGGTGCCACTGGACAGGGCGGGGTGCAGGCCTCGGTGACTGCCGCCGGCGCCGATGTCGGTGCACCGCTCGGAGATCTGCTGGCGGCGAAAGCCGAGGTAGTGGCCTTCGCCGCCAATGCCTCGGTGATCCGCCGACACGATCAGATGCTGGGCTCGCTGCTGGATCGGGAGACCTGAGCAGCACCGCTTTGGCCGGTGCCAACCGCTGCCCCTGGCAGGTGCCAACCTTGGTCGGCACTCATGGAGCAGTCGAGCATGGCTCGACTCTACAAATGCGCGTGAACCAGGGTTGGCCTCCATCGGGACGCTGCCCGGCACCCGATCTGTCGATCAGGCCGACAACTCCAGCAGCAGCTTGTTCAGGCGCGCCACATAGGCACCCGGGTCCTTCAGGCTGTCACCGGCGGCCAGTGCGGCCTGGTCGAACAGCACCCGGCCGAGGTCGTCGAAGCGCGCGCCATCGGCTTCGGCGTCGAGCTTGGCGATCAGCGGATGGCCCGGGTTGATCTCCAGCACCGGCTTGCTGTCCGGCACCTTCTGCCCGCTGGCTTCCAGGATCTGGCGCATCTGCAGGCCCAGGTCCTGCTCGCCGATGGCCAGCACCGCCGGCGAATCGGTCAGGCGGTGCGACACGCGCACCTCGGCCACTTCGTCACCCAGGACCGTCTTGAGCCGCTCGACCAGGCCCTGCTTGTCCTTTGCTGCCGCTTCCTGTGCCTGCTTGTCCGCATCGGTTTCCAGTGCGCCCAGGTCGAGATCGCCACGGGCGATGTCGACGAAGCCCTTACCGTCGAAATCGGTCAGGTAGCCCATCAGCCACTCGTCGATGCGGTCGGTCAGCAGCAGCACTTCCACGCCCTTCTTGCGGAACACTTCCAGGTGCGGGCTGTTGCGTACCTGGCTGTAGCTCTCGCCGGTGAGGTAGTAGATCTTGTCCTGGCCTTCGGTCATGCGGCCGATGTAATCGGCCAGCGACACGCTCTGCGCATCGCCGTCGCCGCGGGTGGAGGCGAAGCGCAGCAGGCCGGCCACCTTCTCGCGGTTGTTGTAGTCCTCGGCCGGGCCTTCCTTCAGCACCTGGCCGAACTCCTTCCAGAACGTGGCGTACTGCTCGGGCTTGTCGGTGGCCAGCTTCTCCAGCATGTCCAGCGAACGCTTGGTCAGCGCCGATTTCATCGAATCGATGACCGGGCCGGACTGCAGGATCTCGCGCGAGACGTTCAGCGACAGGTCGTTGGAATCGACCACGCCCTTGATGAAGCGCAGGTACAGCGGCAGGAACTGCTCGGCCTGGTCCATCACGAACACGCGCTGCACGTACAGTTTCAGGCCCTTGGGCGCATCGCGGTGGTACAGGTCGAACGGCGCGCGGCCGGGCACGTACAGCAGCGAGGTGTACTCCAGCTTGCCCTCGACCTTGTTGTGGCTCCACCCCAGCGGGTCGCTATGGTCGTGCGCTACGTGCTTGTAGAACTCGGTGTACTCGGCGTCGCTGATCTCGGTGCGCGGGCGGGTCCACAGCGCGCTGGCGCGGTTGACGGTCTCCCACTCGACGGCGGTGCCTTCTTCGCCACCTTCCTTCGGCATCTGGATCGGCAGACCGATATGGTCCGAGTACTTCTTGAGGATGCTGCGCAGGCGCCAGCCATCGGCGAAGTCGTGCTCGCCGTCCTTCAGGTGCAGCACGATGCGGGTACCGCGCTCGGCCTTGTCGACGGTGGCCACTTCGAAATCGCCTTCGCCACGCGAGCTCCAGCGCACGCCTTCGGCTGCAGCCAGGCCGGCGCGGCGCGAGGTCACTTCCACTTCGTCAGCGACGATGAAAGCGCTGTAGAAGCCGACGCCGAACTGGCCGATCAGCTGCGAATCCTTCTTCTGGTCGCCGGACAGCTGCCGCAGGAAGTCGCCGGTGCCGGACTTGGCGATGGTGCCGAGGTGGGCGATGGCTTCGGCGCGGCTCATGCCAATGCCGTTGTCTTCGATGGTGATGGTGTGGGCGGCGGCGTCGAAGCTGACGCGCACGCGCAGCTCGCTGTCGCCTTCCAGCAGCGCCGGCTGGGTCAGGGCCTCGAAGCGCAGCTTGTCGGCGGCGTCGGCAGCGTTGGAGACCAGCTCGCGCAGGAAGATTTCCTTGTTGGAGTACAGCGAGTGGATCATCAGCTGCAGCAGCTGCTTGACTTCGGTCTGGAAGCCAAGGGTTTCGGTCTGGGTGGTCTCGGTCATCGATAGGGCTCCATGTGCAATGCCGCGCCAGCGCGTGCGGCCTCGCCAAGGGGTAGGGGTGATTGTCCCGAAATCAAGGGGTTGTTCGGCCGGGCTTGCAGCCCTGCACCCGCCGGGGCCGAAGCAACAGCAACAGCAATAGCAACAGCGGGCTATCCTTGGGATGGCGGGGTGGTGTGGGTTGGCAGGACACGCCGTAAACCCGTCCATGGGGGCTCGATGGCGCCATCCATGGCGCCAACGGTCCTGCCAACCCACGCCGCCCCGCCTCTGACAGGTTCACTCGGCTGTTGGTAGGTGCCGACCGTTGGTCGGTACATCTGTCAGATATCGAATGAATTCATTTGTGCCGACCAACGGTCGGCACCCACGAGAGCAGAAAGCCGTTCCGACAGATCGCAGGAAACTGTCGAAGGCGGGGTGGGTCAGGTTGTGGGGGTGTCCGCGGCATGGATGCCGCGGCCAAGCCCCCATGGACGGGTTTACGGCGTCCCCCACAACCTGACCCGCCCCGCCAACCCACAGGAAACCAGCTTTTGAAGTTGCTTCGGCCGTTGCTTCGGACTCTGCGGGTGCCGGGCAAAGCCCGGCCGAACTACAATCCCACTCATGCTGAAATTCTTGAATACCTCCCGCCGGGGGCGCCAATGAGCGGCCGTGGGGGCAACGACGGGCAGGTCCGCATCATCGGCGGTCGCTGGCGCAATACCCGCCTGCCGGTGCCGACCCTGCCGGGACTGCGGCCCAGCAGCGATCGTGTGCGCGAAACCCTGTTCAACTGGCTGATGCCCAAGCTCGGCGGGGCCCGTGTGCTGGACCTGTTCGCCGGCAGCGGCGCATTGGGCCTGGAAGCGGTCTCGCGCGGTGCCGCCCACGCCACCCTGGTCGAGCGCGATGCGCAGCTGGGACGCAACCTGACCGCCGCCGTCGCCAAGCTGCAGGCCAGCGACCAGATCAGCGTCGTGCAGGCCGATGCCCTGCGCTGGCTGCAGGGTGCGCCCGCGCAGCAGGCCGATCTGGTGTTCATCGACCCGCCGTTCGCCGATGGCCTGTGGCAGGACGTGCTGGCCCAGCTGCCGCGGCACCTGGCCGCCGACGCCTGGCTGTACCTGGAGTCGCCGGCCGGCCACGTGCCGGTGCTGCCGCAGGGCTGGCTGCTGCACCGCGAGGGCGGCACCCGTGAGGTGCGCTTTGCCCTGTACCGCCGTGCCACTGCTACACTTTGACCTCATCTGAACATCTGCTACCGCCCATGACCGTGGCCAACCGCCGCATCGCCGTCTATCCCGGCACGTTCGACCCGATCACCAACGGTCACATCGACCTTGTGAGCCGGGCCGCGCCGCTGTTCGAAAAGGTCGTGGTCGGCGTGGCGCAGAGCCCGTCGAAGGGCCCGGCGCTGCCGCTGGAACAGCGCGTGCAGCTGGCGCGTGGCGCCCTGGCCCACCATGGCAATGTCGAAGTCATCGGCTTCGATACCCTGCTGGCCCATTTCGTACGTTCGGTCCAGGGCGGGGTGCTGCTGCGCGGCCTGCGCGCGGTGTCCGACTTCGAGTACGAGTTCCAGATGGCCAGCATGAACCGCCACCTGATTCCCGAGGTCGAGACCCTGTTCCTGACCCCGGCCGAGCAGCACAGCTTCATTTCGTCCTCGCTGGTCCGCGAGATCGCGCGCCTGGGCGGCGACGTGTCCGGTTTCGTGCCGGCCGCGGTGCTCGAAGCCCTCCGCAAGGTCCGCGAAGCGAAGGCGGCACAGTCGTAAGCCCGCCGTACCTGCACCCCATTACGTACAACACCACGCACCATTCCGGGAGGAAATCCATGAACACCACCATGCGCGCGATGCTGATCGCTTCGTTGGCCCTGGCCTTCACCGCCTGCAAGAAGGAAGAGGCCGCTCCGGTCGACGAGGCCAAGCAGGCCCTGGTCGCCCCGGCCAAGGACGACGATGCAGGCTGGAAGAAGTACCTGCAGGAAGTGGCCATCCAGAACATGGGCAACATCACCAACAGCCCGTTCCTGTACTACCTCTCGCCGGAATCGGATCCGGACTTCCAGGCCAAGTACGAGCGCCAGACCGAGAGCGCGACCCAGGCCGTGGCCCGTGGCGTGCAGCCGGGCAACATGCTGGCCTTCGGTTCGTCGGCCTCGGGCAAGATGGCTGACATGATCCAGGCCGTGTTCAAGGACGTGTCGCCGGATTCGATGAAGGGCGTGCGCGTCGTCTTCATCGGCCAGTCGGCCGACAACGCCCGCGTGCAGGCTGCGATCCAGCCGACCGGTGCCGAGTACATTTTCGTCGAAGCCAAGTAATACCGAGCCATGGCGGCCATGCTCCGGCATGGCCCGGGCGGCGTCCTGCCAGGGCGCCGCTGATGACCTGACCGGCCCGCGCGCCCGCGCTGGCCGGTCCTTTGTCCCAAGGCGCGGGCGAGGAGTATCGCCATGTCGCTGAAAATCAACGAGCTCTGCGTCAACTGCGACGTCTGCGAGCCGGCCTGCCCGAACCAGGCCATTGCGATGGGTGAAACCATCTACGTGATCGACCCTGCGCGCTGCACCGAATGCGTGGGTCATTTCGACGAGCCACAGTGCGTGGTCGTCTGCCCGGTCGAGTGCATCGACCCGGATCCGGAGATCGTGGAAACGGAAGACCAGCTGCTGGCCAAGCTGCGCCAGCTGCAGCACGATCACCCCGAACTCTATGCGGAGCCCCCATCCGAATGAAGACGCTGATCGTCCGCCCCCTGTTGCTGCTCGGCCTGCTGCTGAGCCCGATGGCCTGGGCCGACAGCCCGGCCCGTGCCGAGCGCCCCGACGGCGCAGCCATTGCCAGCGGCCATGCGCTGGCCACCCAGGCCGGCATCGACATCCTGGCGCAGGGCGGCAACGCCTTCGACGCTGCGGTGGCGGTCTCGTCCACGCTGGCGGTGGTCGAGCCGATCAGTTCCGGACTCGGCGGCGGCGGCTTCTTCCTTCTGCACGACGCGGCCACCGGCAAGGACGTGATGCTGGATGCACGCGAGACCGCACCGGCGGCGGCTACGCCGCAGGCCTTCCTCGACAAGCAGGGCAACCTGGACCGCGACCGCTCGGTCAACGGTGCGTGGTCGGCGGGTATTCCCGGCCTGCCCGCAGCGCTGGTCGAACTGTCGGCCCGGCACGGCAAGCTGCCGTTGTCGGCCTCGCTGCAGCCGGCGATCCGCATCGCACGCGAAGGCTTCCCGGTGTACGACCGCATGGCCAAGGGCTACGCGTCGCGCCGTGAAGTGATGGAGCGCTATCCCGGCACGCGTGAAGTCTATCTGCGCAACGACAAGCCGATCGCCAGCGGTGACCTATTCAAGCAGCCGGAGCTGGCGCAGACGCTGGAGCGCCTGGCCGCTGGAGGTTTCGACGGCTTCTACAAGGGCCAGACCGGAAAGCTGTTGCTGGCGGGCGTCAAGCAGGCCGGTGGCAAGTGGACCGCCGAAGAGCTGGCCGGCTATCGCGTGAAGCAGCGCGAGCCGATCGTGTTCAACTACAACGGCTGGAAGATCACCACCGCGCCGCCGCCGTCGTCCGGTGGCATTGCGCTGGCCAGCATGCTGCAGATCCTGGAAGGCTGGGACATCAGGAAGATGGATCCGGCGCACCGTACCCACCTGGTGGTGGAGTCGATGCGTCGTGCCTACCGCGACCGTACGTTCTTCCTCGGCGATCCGGACTTCGTGCAGATCCCGCAGAAGGTGCTGACCAGCAAGGACTACGCACAGGGCCTGCGTGCGACCATCCATCCAGAGAAGGCCACGCCCAGCGACCTGCTGTCGGGCAACCCGACGCCGCTGGAAGACGACGAGACCACGCACTTCTCGATCATCGACCGCGACGGCAACCGCGTCGGCGCCACCCAGACCGTCAACCTGCTGTACGGCTCGGGGCTCATTCCCAAGGGCACCGGTGTGCTGCTGAACAACGAGATGGACGATTTCGCGCTGAAGCCGGGTACGCCCAATGCCTTCGGCGTGATGGGCTACGAGGCCAATGCGCCGAAGCCGGGCAAGCGCATGCTCAGCTCGATGACGCCGACCTTCATGGAAAACAGCGACAAGGTGATCGTGCTGGGCACCCCGGGTGGCAGCCGCATCATCACCATGGTGCTGCTGGGCATCCTCGGCTACGACGCTGGCCTGGACGCGCAGCAGGTTGCCGCGCTGCCGCGCTACCACCACCAGTGGCTGCCGGACCTGATCGAAGCCGAGGATGATGCGTTCGACGCGGCGACGGTGAAGCAGCTGCAGGCGATGGGCCACAGGATCGACCTGCCGGGCGATGTCGCCGCCGGCGGTCGCGGTTCCAGCCACGTGTGGGGCAACCTGCAGACCGTGGAATGGGACCGCAAGGCGAACAAGCTGTTCGGTGGCAGCGACCCGCGCAATCCGGTGGGCAGTGCCCAGGTCGTGCCGGCCCACTGATGTGGTGGTGCCGGCCACTGGCCGGCAATCCGCAGATCACCAGGACCCCGCCAACCGGCGGGGTTTCCTGTTTCCTTTCTAGCGATTATTTAACGGTCCGGCGCCGATAATCGACGCATGAAACTCTGGTCTATTCGTGGAAACTCGCAGCGCCTGGACGGCGGCGCGATGTTCGGCAACGCGCCGCGTGCGTTGTGGGAAAAATGGGCGGCTCCGGACGAGCTCAATCGCATCGAGCTGGCCTGCCGTGCGTTGCTTGCCAGTCCGCTGGAAGGCAAGACGGTACTGTTTGAAACCGGTATCGGTGCGTTCTTCGACCCGCGCATGCGAGAGCGCTACGGCGTGCAGGAAAGCCAGCACGTGCTGATCGATTCACTGCGCGAAGCGGGTTTCGAGCACGAGGACATCGACGTGGTGGTGCTCAGCCACCTGCACTTCGATCATGCCGGTGGCCTGCTTGCCGCATGGAGCGAAGGGCGTGAGCCCGAGCTGCTGTTCCCCAACGCAACCTATGTGGTTGGTGCGCAGCATTGGCAGCGCGCCGTGCAGCCACACCCGCGCGATCGGGCCAGTTTCATACCTGAGCTGCCCGGCCTGCTGCAGGCCAGTGGCCGCCTGGAAGTGGTGGATGGCGAGTACTCGAAGGCGCTCGGCCGCAGCGTGCGCTTCAGCTACAGCGATGGGCATACGCCGGGGCTGATGCTGGCCGAGATCGTTGGCCACGCGCATGCCGGTGAAGATGCGCACGGTGGCGTGGTGTTCTGTGCCGACCTCATCCCAGGTCGTTCATGGGTGCACGTGCCGATCACCATGGGCTATGACCGCAATGCCGAATTGCTGATCGACGAGAAACGGCAGTTCCTTGAGGACAAGCTGGCGCGCAACGTGCGGCTGTTCTTCACCCACGACCCGCAGGTGGCGCTGGCGCAGCTGGGCCGTGATGACAAGGGACGTTTCGTGACCCTGCACGAACAGGGCGAGCTGAAGGCGCGCGCCCTGGGGTAATGGCAGAGCCGAGCGTGGGCTCGGCTCTGCATCACTCGTCGTTACGACGCCTTCAGGCAGCTGCTTATGAAGGTCTTGCGCGCATCGCCTGCCAGTTTCTTCGCGCCCGCGTCAGCGTTGCACTTGCGCATGCGTTCCTGCTGCGTATTGACCGGCTTGGTTTCGGCAGCCTGGCCACTGAGGCAGGAGCTCTGCGCGGTCTTGTAGGCATCCCCCTTCAAGCCCTTGTTCTTGGCCGAGCATTCGGCCATGCGTTGCTGCTGCGGGGTGGTGGCGTTGGCAGCCAGGGGCAGGCCGGCCAGCAGGACGGCGGCCAGCAGGAATGAGGCCTTCATCGCGAGCTCCAAGGGTGGCGGGTGCGCGGAGCATTCGCCTCCGGCCGGCAAGGCCACGTGAAGAATCACGCGTCGGCCACACCCGCGTCCACGGGCGTTCACGTGCCGCGGCGAAGCGCGCCCGCGAACGGTTGTCGGGTCAGAGCCCTCTCCTGCGGAGAGGGATCCGACCGCGGTTTGCCGGATCAGCCGACGCGGGTGCCGAAGATGCGGTCACCTGCGTCGCCCAGTCCGGGCAGGATGTAGCCCTTGTCGTTGAGCTGGGCATCGATGGCCGCAGTGTAGATTTCCACGTCCGGGTGCACGGCCTTCACTGCTTCGATGCCTTCGGGCGCGGCCACCAGGAAGATGCCCTTGATGCGACGGGCGCCGGCGCGCTTGAGCATGTCGATGGTGGCGATCAGCGTGCCGCCGGTGGCCAGCATCGGGTCGAGGATCAGTGCGTCGCGCTCTTCCAGGCGGCCGGTCAGGCGCTCGAAGTAGGGCACCGGCTGCAGGGTTTCTTCATCGCGCTGCAGGCCGACCACGCTGACACGGGCTGCCGGGATCAGCGACAGCACGCCGCTGAGCATGCCCAGGCCGGCACGCAGGATCGGCACCACGGTGATCTTGGCGCCGGCAATGCGCTGTACCGTCACCGGGCCGGCCCAGCCGGCCAGGGTGTGCGGCTCGGTATCCAGGTCGGCGGTGGCCTCGTAGGCCAGCAGCGTACCCAGCTCGTTGGCCAGTTCGCGGAAATCCTTGGTGCTGAGCGCAGCGTTGCGCATCAGGCCGATCTTGTGCTGCACCAGCGGGTGGCGCACTTCGACGATCTTCATGGTCGGGAAGGGGAATAGGGAGAGAGGCCGCCATTTTGCCGGATTGGCGGGGCGAAGCCCAAACCGGGCCCGGGGCCGGTGTACATGAAATGTGCAGAGGCATGTCACGGCCATGCAACCTTGCGGACATACCGTGCAGACCCATTCTTAACAGGAATGGGGATTCCCAGTGCATATCAAGACTCCGTTGGCCGTTGCCATCACCCTGACCCTGGCGATGGGGGCTGCGGCACCGCTGCAGGCCGCCGGGCAGCAGGCGGTAGCCGCTACCGGCGCCGTGGCGGCCGACGCGGTCGACCTGGACCGTATCGAGGTGCGCGCCCAGCTCGAATCGCAGATCCGCGCGGTCGACCTCAAGCGCGGCAGCGACGCCATCGAAGACGCGGTGTCCTCCGATGCCCTGGGCCAGTACCCGGACAAGAACGTGGCCGAATCACTGCAGCGCCTGCCGGGCATCAGCGTGACCCGTGACCAGGGCGAGGGCCGTTTCGTGGTCATCCGTGGCCTGGACGCCAATCTCAACAGCGTCAGCGTGGATGGCATCGCCGTGGGCACGCCGGAGGATTCCAGCCGTGCCGCGCCGCTGGACGTGATCCCGTCCGATTCCACCGAACGCCTTCGCGTGGTGAAGTCGCCGACCCCGGACATGCCCGGTGATGCCATCGGTGGTGCCGTGCTGGTGGAATCGGCCTCGGCCTTCGACCGCGACGGTCGCAGCCTGCGTGGCAAGATCGAGGGCAGTCACCAGCAGCTGTCCGGCGAGACCAGCCCGAAGGCGGCCTTCAACTACAGCGAAGTGTTCAACGACACCTTCGGCGTGGCGCTGGGCGTGAACTACCAGAAGCGCAGGTTCGAGTCGGACAACACCGAAGTGGAGTACGACGGCGAGGACGATGCCGCCCCCGGTGACGTGACCGCGATCAACCTGCAGCACCGCAAGTACGAGATCGAGCGCAAGCGCATCGGCGCCAACCTCAACCTCGACTGGCGGCCGGACGAAGACAGCCGGTACTACCTGCGCACGCTGTACAGCCAGTTCGACGATGCGGAGACCCGCCAGCGCGTGATCTTCAACTTCGACGACGCGAAGATGGTCAAGACCGGCACCGACCAGTACCGCCTGGATGGCATGCCGAAGGATTCGATCGACAAGCGCATGCGCTACCGCACCAAGAAGGAAAACACCTTCGCGGCCAGCCTGGGCGGCGAGAACAAGTTGACCAACGCCGTGGTCGATTACCGGATCGGCTACACCCGTACCGAAGAGCGCGTGAACGACGAGATGGAGGCGCGTTTCAAGCTCAACGGCAAGGCGTTCAACGGCAGCCTGGACCAGAGCAGCCGGCTGCCCAGCTACAGCTTCGACAACCCGCAGTGGCTGGACAACAGCAACTACGCGTTCGACCGCTTCGTGCTTTCGCCCAAGCAGGTGAACGACAAGGAGCACAGCGCGCAGGTCAACGTGCGCTTCGACGGCGACAGCAGCAGCATCAAGTTCGGTCTGCTGGGCCGCTGGCGCGACCGCGACGTGAATGTGGATGAGCGCGAACTGCGCGTCGGCCCGAAGGTGACGCTGGCGGGCTGGACCACCTCCTCGCCCGAACATCGCCACGGCAACTTCGGCGACGGTATGGATTCGGCTGCGATGCGTGCCTTCTGGGCAGCCAACGGCAGCCAGTACAGCGCCCGCCCGCAGGACGTCGGCGGCAATGCGATGACGTCGCTGGAAGAGGATTACGTGGCCAGCGAGGACATCTTCGCCAGCTATGCCATGGGTACCTGGGACGTGGGTGCGCTGCGCATCATCGGCGGCGTGCGCGTGGAGAACACCCGCTTCAAGGCGATCGGCAACCAGGTGGACGTGGCCGCCAACGGCCGCAGCTTCACCGTCACCCCGCGCGTGGCCAACAGCAGCTACACCAACGTGCTGCCGGGCCTGCACCTGCGCTATGACGCGGCTGATGACTGGGTGCTGCGCGCCTCGGCCAACAAGACCGTATCGCGCCCGTCCTTCGGCGACGTCTCGCCGCGCGTGGGTTACAGCCGCGGTGACGAGGAAGTGCGCCTGGGCAACCCGGAACTGGATCCGTACGAGTCGAAGAACATCGACCTGTCGGTGGAGAAGTACATCGGCAGCAGCGGCATCGTTTCGCTGGGCCTGTTCCACAAGTCGATCGATGGCTACATCGTCGAAACCGTGCGCACCAATGATCCGGCCTACGGTGGATTCGATGTGACGCAGCCGATCAATGGTCGCAAGGCCACCGTGCGTGGTGCGGAGTTCAACTGGCAGCAGCAGCTGGCCTTCCTGCCGGACGGCCTGGATGGCCTGCTGGTCGGCGCCAGTGGCACCTGGCTGGATACGAAGTTCGATGCCGGCATCAAGGACCGTGCGGGCGAGGACTTCACCCTGCCACGCGCCTCCAAGCACGTCTACAGCGCGCACATCGGCTATGAGAAGTACGGCTTGAGCACGCGCCTGGCGGCCGTGTACCGCAGCGAGTACCTGGACAGCATCGGCAAGGGCCGCGCGTTCGATATCTACGTTGCGCCGAATACCCAGCTCGATTTCTCGCTTGACTACAGGTTCACCCCGCGCGTGAGCGTGTACTTCGAAGCGCAGAACCTGCTGGACAAGCCGTTGGAGCTGTACCAGGGCACACGTTCGCGCACCCTGCAGCTGGAAGAGTACGGCCGCACCTATGCGCTGGGCCTGAAGGTGGCGCTGTGATGGGGCGTGGCGTCACTGTCCTGGCCGCCGCGCTGGCGGCTACGCTGGTCGCCGGCTGCATGCAGGCCACCGGCAGCGATCCGGTTGCGGGAGCGGCCGCGCCGGCCGCCGCGGGCGAGCGCGCGGTGACCACCATCGCCGAAGCCTTCCTGTCACCGATGACCCCGGCCGACAACATCGACTCGCCGGCGGCCTGGCGCGCGCCGGACGGCGCACTGTGGCTGATCGCCACCGCCAAGGCCACCGACAAGCTGGTGGTCTACGACGGCAGCACCGGCCAGCACCTGCGTGACGTCGGCAGCAGCGGCACCGCACCGGGGCAGTTCGATCGCCCAAACGGTATCGCGGTGATCGACGACCTGCTGTGGATCGTGGAGCGCGACAATCACCGCGTGCAGGTACTGCGCCTGCCGGACTTCACGCCGCTGGCGACGTTCGCTGCGGACGACCTGCGCAAGCCTTACGGACTGTGGGTCGACCGTCGTGCCGATGGCTACAGCGTCTACGTCACCGACTCCTGGGACAACGGCGAGGATGCACAGGGGCGTGACGTCCTGCCGCCGCTGGCCGAGCTGGACAAGCGCGTGCGCCAGTATCACGTGACCCGCAATGGTGAGAAGGTCGACGCGAAGCGGGTGGCCAGCATCGGCGATACCACCGAGGCGGGAGCGCTGCGCGTGGTCGAGTCGATCTGGGGCGATCCCGAGAACGACCGCCTGTTGATTGCCGAAGAAGACGAGAGCTACGCCAGCGAGTTCAAGGTCTACACCCTGGCGGGCCGCTTCACCGGCACCACCTTCGGCCGCGACGTGTTCAAGGCGCAGGCCGAAGGCGTGACCCTGCGCACCTGCGGCAAGGATGGCTGGTGGATCACCACCGAACAGGGCAAGCAGCGCAGCGTGTTCCATCTGTTCGACCGGCACACGCTGAAGCCGGTCGGCGCGTTCCAGGGCAATACCGTGGCCAACACCGACGGCATCTGGATGATGCAGCAAGCCAGCACGCGCTTCCCGCACGGCGCGCTGTATGCCGTACACGACGATCAGGGTGTGGTGGCCTTCGACTGGGAAAGCATCGCCAAGCAACTGGCGCTGCCGCTGGAGTGTGGTGCATGAGCCGGCAGCTCGTGATGCGCACGCTGGCCCTGGGCCTGCTGCTGGCGCTGCCGTCGCTGTCGATCGCGGCGGCCGAACCGAATACCCAGGTGCCGGCAGGTAGCCGCCACTACGCAGCGACGACGGTGCCGGACCGCATCGTCGCCTCGCCGGCGGCCGATTCCAGCCATGGGTTCGCAGTGGCCTGGCGCACCGATGGCAGCGTGCAGGCGCCGCTGCTGGAGATCGCAATGGCCGCAGATTCGCCGGCCATCGAAGGCATCCGCCAGGTTCGTGCGACGACCCGCGCGCTGCAGACCGAGAACGGCCTGTCGCACCACCATCGTGCAGATATCGATGGCCTGCAGCCGGATACCCAGTACGTCTACCGTGTGCAGGGCAACGGCAGTTGGAGTGCATGGAACCAGCTGCGCACGCTGGCTGCCGCCGACCAGCCGCTGACCCTGCTGTACTTCGGCGATACCCAGAACAAGAACGTCAGCCATGTCAGCCGCGTGGTGCGTGCCGCGCAGAAGGCCGCACCGCAGGCACGCATGAGCCTGTTTGCCGGCGACCTGGTCAGCGGCGGCGACAACATGGATGACAGCGAGTGGGGCGAATGGTTTGCCGCCGTCGGCTGGCTGGCGCAGGAAATGCTGGTGGCGCCGGCCATAGGCAATCACGAGTACTTCGAGGAATTCGAGGACACCCCGCAGGAGCGCCGGGTGCTGGGCCGCCACTGGCCGGTCACGTTCGCGTTGCCGGGCAATGGTGCCAGCGCTGCGCAGCAGAGCAGCTACTGGTTCGATGCGCAGGGCGTGCGCGTGGCGGTGGTCGATGGCACTTCGGCACTCGACCTTGGCACGGCCAAGGCACAGGCGCAATGGCTGGACAAGGTGTTGACCGGCAATCCGCAGCCGTGGACCATCGTGTTGCTGCACCAGCCGTTCTACTCGCCGCGCGAAGGGCGCGAGAACGCCGCGCTGCGTGAGGTGCTGTTGCCGGTGGTACGCCGCCACAACGTCGATCTGGTGCTGCAGGGCCACGACCACACCTATGGCCGTCGTGGCGAGGGGCAGGCCGCGACGCCGCAGTACGTGGTGACTGTAGCCGGACCGAAGCAGTACCGCCTGTCCGATGAAGCGCGCAGGACGATGAACCCAGTGGCCGAAGACACCCAGTTGTTCCAGGTGTTGAACATCGACCCGCAGCGCCTGCGCTATGAAGCGCGCACCGTGACCGGCCGTCTCTACGATGCCTTCGAACTGCGCCGCGATGCCAAGGGGGGAAAACAGCGCATGGAGCTGACCGAAGGCCGCATCACGCCGCGTGATTGCCCGCGTGCGCAGACCGCCAAGGGTCGCGCCGATCGCTGCTGGGAATGAGGACACGCCGATGACCACGCCCCGTCGCATCCTTCCTCTCGCTGCCATCGGCGCCGCTCTGCTGTTGCTGACCAGTGCGGTGACCGCTGCCGATACCGTGCTGCATCCGTTCCTGGTGGCCCAGCCAAGGGAAGCCCCGCAGGAGGTGAATCTGGCGGTGGAGATTCCCGCCGGCAGCGTGACCAAGTACGAGATCAAGGAAGACGGCCTGGTGCATGTGGACCGCTTCCAGTCGATGCCGGTCGCCTATCCGGCCAACTACGGTTCGATGCCGCGCACGTTGGCTGGCGACAACGATCCGCTGGACGCGCTGGTGCTGACCCGTGAACCCCTGCATCCGGGCGTGATCGTACGCTTCCGGCCGATCGGCTACCTGAAGATGATCGACAGCGGCGAGCACGACGAGAAGATCATCGGCGTGCCGACCGACAAGGTTGACCCGACCTACGCCAACATCCGCGACCTGGCCGATCTGCCGGAGATCGAAAGACAGCGCATCGAAGCGTTCTTCCGGGTCTACAAGGACCTGCCGGCCGGGCGCAACGCGGTGCAGCTCAACGGTTGGGGCAACGCCGCCGAGGCGCGGGCGCTGATCAGCGAAGCGATGAAGCGCTTCGAAAGGTAGATCCGCGCCATGCGTGGATTCAGTCCAGCAACGTCTCGATGAACGATTCGGCCTGCAGGCGGTCGCCCAGTACCCGGGCCACCGCCTGTACGGCTGCGTCCTGGTGTTCAGGGCGGATGCCGCCATCGTCATCGTCGTTGTAAAGGTCATCGCCGGCATCGAGGTACACCGTGCCTGCTGCAGCCAGAGCTGCCATCAGGGTCGGCACGTCGGCAGCCATTTCGTCGGCATCCAGCAGGCCGGCACCGTGATGGCTGAACAGCACACGGCCGTCGTCCAGATCGAGGATGAACGGATCAGCGCTGCGATCGGCAATCACCAGCCAGTTCGAGGGCCAGTCGTTGATCCGTTCGCCGCTGATGCCATGCCATCGATAGCCGGCCTGATGGCTCCACAGGCGTTGCAGCGGCGGTATCCAGACATCAAGGCCGGGAACGGTGATGCCGGCGGTGCCTACCCGGGCATTGATCACTTCGCCCAGCGGCCCGACCTGCGCGTAGAAGCGTGCCAGTACCGGGGGCAGCGGGAACGGGCCCTGCCAGTCGCTCTCGTGCTGGGCATGCAGCAGCCCGAAGCGGGCGAATGAGGCGTGAAGATCATCCATGTCAGAGTCCATCGGGTAGCGGCCGTGCAGCCTAGCAGACGGCGTCTGCGCGCATCGCCTTCACCACCGCTGGCTATCATGTGCGCCTTCCACAACGAAGGCATTGCCTGTGTCGGTAGCGTTGGTATGGTTCCGCCGTGATCTGCGGCTGCAGGACAATCCGGCCCTGCAGGCCGCGCTGGATGCCGGTCACCATGTGGTGCCGGTCTACATCCACGCGCCGCATGAAGAGGGGGAGTGGACGCCGGGTGCCGCCTCCGATGCGTGGCGCCACCGTTCACTGGGTGCCTTGGATGCCGACCTGCGCACGCGCGGCTCGTCGCTGGTGCTGCGCAGTGGTGACAGCCTGCCGGCCCTGCAGTTGCTGATCGAGCAGACCGGCGCCGAGGCGGTGTACTGGAACCGCAAGTACGAGCCGGCCACCCAGCCTCGCGACGCCACCATCAAGCGCACGCTGCGCGAGCAGGGCGTCGACGCGCAGAGCTGCAATGGCAGCCTGTTGTTCGAGCCCTGGGACATCGCCACCCAGCAGGGACAGCCGTACAAGGTGTTCACGCCGTACTGGCGCAACGTGCTCAGTCATTGGCGCCTGCCGACACTGCAGGCCGCACCGCAGGCACTGGCGACGCACGCGGTCGACAGCCTCGCAATTGATGATCTACAGCTTGCACCGACGCTGGATTGGGATACCGGCTTCTGGGAGCACTGGCAGCCGGGCGAAGCCGGTGCGCTGGAGGCGCTGTCGGTGTTCGAGGACGGCGCCTTGCGCGGTTACCGCGAGCAGCGAGACCTGCCCGATCGCGTGGGCACCTCGCGGATGTCGCCGCACCTGCATTTCGGTGAGATCGCACCGTGGCGCATCGCGCATGCGCTGGAAAGACGGCGCAGTGCCGGCACCGATGCCGACATCGACGGCTATCTGCGGCAACTGGGCTGGCGTGATTTCGCCTACCACCTGTTGCATCACTTTCCGAAGACGCCCACGGACAACCTCAATCCGCGTTTTGACCGCTTCCCCTGGGCGGCGCCGACTGCAGCGCAACTGCACGACTGGCAGCGCGGCAACACCGGCGTGCCGATCGTTGATGCCGGACTGCGCGAGCTGAGGCACACCGGCTACATGCATAACCGGGTTCGGATGATCGTGGCCAGTTACCTGTGCAAGCACCTTCGCGCGCACTGGCTGCATGGCGCGCGCTGGTTCTGGGACACCCTGGTCGATGCCGATCTGGCCAACAACACGATGGGCTGGCAATGGGTGGCCGGGACCGGCGCCGATGCCGCGCCGTACTTCCGGGTGTTCAACCCGGTCACCCAGGCCGAGAAGTTCGATCCGCAGGCCCGCTACATCAGCCGCTGGGTGCCCGAGCTGGCGGCGCTGCCGGTGAAGGCGCGGTTTGCGCCGTGGCAGCATCCTCTGCTCCTGGCCGCACACGCGCCTGACTACCCACGCACGCCGATGGTGGACCTGGCAGAGGGCCGCGATGCTGCGCTGGCGGCATACCGCCAGTCGGGGGCGGGGTAAAGGGTGACCCGAGCGATCCGGTCAGTTAGCTGAACGCGGCCCTGTCGGCGCACCGGATCATCATCCCGACATCGCATTCGGCTGTTTATCCTCTCTGCGCCCGCAAGCCGCCGGCCGACCGGAAACCAAGGAGAACCTCATGATCCGCAACACCACCCGCAACGTCGCACTGGCCCTGATGAGTGCGGCCGTCCTGTCGGCCTGCGCCACCGGCGGCTCCTATGTGCAGAGTGACCAGTACGGCAACCCGACCGAACAGCAGAACCGGACCGGCCGCAACGCGCTGATCGGTACCGCCATCGGCGTGGCGGCCGGCCTGCTGACCGGCGACAGTGCTACCGAGCGGCGCCAGCACGCGCTGATCGGTGCCGGTATCGGCGCACTCAGCGGTGCCGCCGTCGGCCAGTACCAGGATCGCCAGGAACGCGCACTGCGCGAGCGCACCGCCAACACCGGCATCGATGTGCAGCGCCAGGGCGACAACATCATGCTGAACCTCCCGGACGGCATTACCTTTGACTTCGGCAAGGCGACCCTGAAGCCGCAGTTCTATGGCTCGCTCAACGGCGTGGCCGGTACGCTGCGTGAGTACAACCAGACCATGATCGAGGTGGTTGGCCACACCGACAGCATCGGCAGCGACGCGGTCAACAACCGCCTGTCGAAGGAACGCGCCGACTCGGTCGCGCAGTACCTGATCGGCCAGGGCGTGCAGAGCGTGCGTATCGAAACGCTGGGCGCCGGCAAGGCGTACCCGATTGCCGACAACAGCACCGACGCCGGCCGCGCCAAGAACCGCCGCGTCGAGATTCGGGTGATTCCGCTCAAGCAATAACGCGTAGCGTTGCTGCTTGAGCCGGTCCGGCCATCGGCCGGAACGAAAATGCCGCCCTTGCAGGCGGCATTTTTGTGGGTGCCGAGCGTTGCTCGGCACGCCGACAGCGCATGCAGAGTCGAGCCGCGCTCGACTCCCTCTGTAAGCCATGCCGACCAAGGTCGGCATCTACCAGGAGATGGATAGGCGCTCTTGTTGCAGGTTACGCCGCCGAAGCGGCCACCTTCTCCAGGATCCGCTTGCCACTGTTCTCCAGCGCGGCATCTTCCTGTGCCTTCTGCTGCTGTGCCAGCTTCGCGCCGGGGCACTGCGCCAGCATGTAGTTGGCATCGAAGTTGAGCTTCTCGACCAGGAAGTCGACAAATGCACGCACCTTCGGCGAGACCAGGCGGCCGCCGGCGAATACGGCATTGAAATCCACTTCCGGGCCGGTCCAGCCGGCCAGCACGCGGCGCACCATGCCCGATTCGACGAACGGCTTGGCCATCACATCACCGGTCAGCAGCAGGCCTTCGCCACAGACCAATGCACCATTCAACGCAGACATGTCGTTGGCGGTCATCAGCGGGGTGACCGGGAAGTCGCGCAGTTCGCCCCCGTTCTCGCCCAGCTGCCAGGTGAAGCGCGGCGAGTTGCCGGTATGGTACGGCTTGCGCATCGCCAGGATGCGATGGAACTGCAGCTCTTCCGGATGCAGCGGTTCGCCATAGCGCTCAATGTAGGCCGGACTGGCGAACACCTGCGTGCGCAGGCTGCCCAGCTTGCGCGCGACCAGATTGGAATCGGGCAGGGCACCCACGCGCAGTGCCAGGTCCGCTTCACCGGCGATCAGGTCCAGCTTCTCGTTGCCCATGTGCATGTCCAGGCGGATCTCTGGATACTGCGCATGGAACTGGCCCAGCAGCGGCGCAATCCAGGTGATGCCGATCGAGTAGGGCACAGTGAAGCGCAGCCAGCCGCGCGGGCCGGACTGCAGCTGGCTCACCGCGCTCTCCGCTTCTTCCAGCTCGCGCGCGATGCGCTGGCAGTGCTCGTGATAGATCGAACCGGCTTCGGTCAGGCCGAGGCGGCGCGTGGTCCGGTGCAGCAGGCGCGCGCCCAGGCGCGTTTCCAGCTCCTGCACTTTGCGGCTGACCGTGGTCTTGGGCAGGCCGAGCGATTTGGCAGCAGCAATGAAGCTGCCTTGCTCGACCACTTTGACGAAGATCAGCGTCTCGTTGAGATCGTGGGACATGGTCGGGGGTCCTGGACGTCGGGGATGGGACAATCGTGACAGAACGATTGGACCGGGTGCGGGATGATTATTCCCCTTAATCAGGACTAATCAAGTAAAGGTTTGAGGTCTATCGTGGCGCCATTCGTTAATTGGAGCCCGTCCGCCATGAGCCTGCGCAACATTCTTGCCCGACTCCGGAACGCCGGCCAGAACACCCTGGACCTGGCGATGACCGTCGAAGCCCGTCCGAGTTCCTTGGTACACAAGGACTTTCGTGAGTTTACCGCGCCCATGCGTCAGCAGCGTGGCGGTGCCATCCGCCTGGTCCCGCACAAGGGCGACCGGCTGCGTCGAATCGGGACTATCCCGGATTTGGGAGGAAATGTCCCGTGAATGGGATACTGACGCCCGAAGTCCTGGTCCTTGGCGGTACCGGTGCCGTCGGCCAGGGCGTGGTCGGCGCGTTGCTGGAAGCCGGCAGCCCGGTGCTGGTGGTTGGCCGCGATCCGGGCCGGCTGGCCGCGCTGCATGAGCAGTTCGCGGATGAGCCCGGACTGGAGACGCTGCTGGGTTCGCTCAGCGATGACGGCTCGGCACGCGCGCTGGCCGAACGCATCGCGCAGCGCCCGCGTCCGTTGGCCGCCGTGATCGCGGCCATGGGTGGCCCCTACCGTCGCGGCCGGGTGATCGACCGCAAGGGCGATGAGCTGCTGGGCGCGATGCAGGCCGACCTGATGCCGCACGTGCACGCCGTGCGCCACCTGCTGCCGCTGCTGCAGGACAACGTGCATGCGCGCCGCTACGTGATGATCGGCAGCCCGGCCAACGCCAAGCCCTGGGCGGGCTACGGCGAGACCTCGATCACCACCGCCGCACTGCGCATGTACGCGCAGGTGGTGCACCAGGAAGCGCAGGCGCTGGGCGTGCGCGCGCAGATGCTGGAAGTCTGCAGCCCGGTGTGTACCCCGGCCAACGCGGCCAATGCCTGCATCGAGTGGCCCAGCTCGCTGCTGGTCGGTCGTCGTGTGGTCTCCCTGCTTGATGGGTGCCGCGACAACCGCGCCATCGTCCGCTGCGACAGCAGCGATGCCGAATTGCCGCGTGGCCTGCTGCACCTGGAAGTTCCTCCGCTGTGGCGCGACACCGCAGGCATCGCTTGACCTCGACCATGGTTGAGGTCGCAGTATTCGCCGCCGATTTTTGCAACACGTTCTCATATCGCTGTACCACCCCTCCGTACGGATGCATGCCATGACTTCCCCCAATACCACCCCACATCGTTTCGGCCATCGCATTGCGATGGCCGGCGTGTCGATCCTCGCCGCGGCCGTGCTTGCAGCCTGCAGCGGCGGCCATGCCGAAGAAGGCGGTGCACCGCCGCCGCCGCAGGTCAGCGCCGCGCCGGTGCTGGTCAAGCAGGTCAGCCAGTGGGACGAGTTCAGTGGCCGCGTCGAAGCGGTGCAGAGCGTTGAACTGCGTCCGCGCGTGTCCGGCTACATCGACAAGGTCAACTACGTTGAAGGCCAGGAAGTGAAGAAGGGCGAAGTGCTCTTCACCATCGACGCGCGCAGTTACCAGGCCGAGTACGATCGGGCAGCCGCCGAACTGGCCCGCGCCCGTACCCAGGCCACGCTGGCCCGCAGCGAGTCCGAGCGCGCCAAGCGGCTGTCCGAGCAGCAGGCGATCTCCACCGAGACCGCCGAGCAGCGCCGTGCGGCTGCCGACCAGTCCGGCGCCGCCGTGCAGGCCGCGCAGGCAGCATTGGATGCCGCCCGCCTCAATCTTGAGTTCACCAAGGTGCGGGCACCGATCGACGGCCGTGCCGGCCGCGCGATGGTCACCGCCGGCAACCTGGTCACCGCCGGCGACAGCGCCAGCGTGCTGACCACGCTGGTCTCGCTGGACACGGTGTTCGTCTACTTCGATGCCGACGAAAGCACCTTCCTGCGCTACGCCCAGATGGCACGCAAGGGTGAGCGCTCGAGCGAGCGTGACAGCGCGCTGCCGGTGAAGGTCGGCCTGTCCGGTGAAGAAGGCTACCCGCACACGGGCAAGGTCGACTTCCTCGACAACCAGGTCGCCCGCAGTACCGGGACCATCCGCGTCCGCGCGCTGCTGGACAACGCCGATCGCCAGTTCACGCCGGGCTTGTTCGCCCGCGTGCAGCTGCTTGGCAGCGGCCAGTTCCAGGCGCTGCTGATCGACGACAAGGCCGTGCTGACCGACCAGGACCGCAAGTACGTGTACGTGGTCGACAAGGATGGCAAGGCCCAGCGCCGTGACATCCAGCTCGGCCGCACCGCCGACGGCCTGCGTATCGTCGAGCACGGCCTGGCCGCCGGTGACAAGGTGATCATCGATGGCGTGCAGAAGGTCTTCATGCCGGGCATGCCGGTGCAGGCCAAGGCGGTGGCGATGCAGCCACAGCCGGCGCCGGCACCGGGCCGCGATGCCACCGCTGCCCTGAAGCACTGATCCGCCGTCTCCTGATCCGCGTTTCCGCTTAGCTGCCGGCGCCAGCGGCAGCCTTCCCTGCCTTCGTCATCCCGGCGAGGGGCGGGGTGGCTGTTGCCCGCCGAATGCCTTTCCCAGGAATTCCTCCATGGACTTTTCCCGCTTCTTCATCGACAGGCCGATCTTCGCGGCGGTGCTGTCGATCGTGATCTTCGCCGCAGGCCTGATCACGATTCCAATCCTGCCGATCAGTGAGTACCCCGAAGTGGTGCCGCCGTCGGTGGTCGTACGCACGGTGTATCCGGGCGCCAACCCCAAGGTCATTGCCGAGACCGTCGCCACGCCGCTTGAAGAGGCCATCAACGGCGTCGAAGGCATGATGTACTTGAAGTCGGTGGCCGGCTCGGACGGCGTGCTGCAGATGACCGTCACCTTCCGCCCGGGCACGGACCCGGACGCAGCGGCGGTGAAGGTGCAGAACCGCGTGGCGCAGGCGCAGGCGCGCCTGCCCGAGGACGTGCGCCGGCAGGGCGTGACTACGCAGAAGCAGTCGCCGACCTTCCTGATGGTGGTGCACCTGACCTCGCCGCAAGGCAAGTACGACACCCTGTACCTGCGCAACTACGCGCGCCTGCACGTCAAGGATGCGCTGGCGCGTATTCCGGGCGTGGGTGACGCGCAGATCTTCGGTGGCGGCGACTACGCCATGCGTGCCTGGCTGGACCCGGACAAGGTGGCCTCGCGCGGCCTGACCGCGAGCGACGTGGTGCGTGCCATGCGCGAGCAGAACGTGCAGGTTTCGGCCGGCCAGCTCGGCGCCGAACCGCTGCCGGACAGCAAGTTCCTGACCCTGATCAATGCCCAGGGCCGTCTGAAGACCGAAAAGGAATTCGGCGACATCGTGCTCAAGAGCGGCACCGATGGCGAGATCGTGCGCCTGTCCGACGTGGCCCGCCTGGAACTGGGTGCGGGCGACTACACCCTGCGCTCGCAGCTGGACGGCAAGAACGCGGTGGGTATCGGTATCTTCCAGTCGCCGGGTGCCAACGCGCTGGAAATCCGCGATCAGGTCATCTCGACGATGGACGAGATGCAGAAGACCATGCCGGCCGATGTGAAGTACGAAGCGGTGTATGACACCACCATCTTCGTGCGCGACTCGATCAAGGCCGTGGTCTCCACGCTGCTGGAAGCGATCGCCCTGGTGGTGCTGGTCGTGATCCTGTTCCTGCAGACCTGGCGTGCGTCGATCATTCCGTTGATCGCGGTGCCGGTGTCGGTGGTGGGTACGTTCGCCGCGCTGTACCTGCTGGGCTTCTCGATCAATACGCTGAGCCTGTTCGGCCTGGTGCTGGCGATCGGCATCGTGGTCGACGACGCGATCGTGGTGGTGGAGAACGTTGAACGCAACATCGAGGAAGGCCTGTCACCCACCGCCGCGGCCCACCAGGCCATGCGCGAAGTGTCCGGCCCGATCGTGGCGATCGCGCTGGTGCTGTGTGCCGTGTTCGTGCCGATGGCCTTCCTGTCCGGTGTCACCGGCCAGTTCTACAAGCAGTTCGCGGTCACCATTGCCATTTCCACGGTGATCTCGGCGATCAATTCGTTGACCCTGTCGCCAGCCCTGGCCGCGCGCCTGCTGAAGGCCCATGGCGCTCCGAAGGACGGCCCGAGCCGCCTGATCGACCGCCTGTTCGGCTGGGTGTTCCGTCCGTTCAACCGCTTCTTCAAGTCCAGCTCGGAGAAGTACGAGCGTGGCGTGGCCCGCATCCTCGGCCGCCGCGGTGCGGTGTTCGTGGTCTACGCGATCCTGCTGGTCGGTACCGGCGTGATCTTCAAGCTGGTGCCTCCGGGCTTCATTCCGACCCAGGACAAGCTGTACCTGATTGCCGGTGTGAAGCTGCCGGAAGGTTCGTCGATCGCCCGCACCGATGAAATGCTGCGCAAGGTCGCCAAGATCGCCCAGGAAACCGATGGCGTCGCTCACACCATCTCGTTCCCCGGTCTGAACGCGCTGCAGTTCACCAATACGCCGAACACCGGTGTGGCGTTCATCCCGCTCAAGCCGTTCGCCGAGCGCCATGGCCGCACCGCCGCGCAGATCAATGCCGAGATCAACCAGAAGATCGCCGGTCTGCAGGAAGGCTTCGCGTTCGCGATGATGCCGCCGCCGATCCTCGGCCTGGGCAATGGCAATGGCTACCAGATGTTCATCGAGGACCGTGGCAACCTGGGTTACGGCGCGCTGCAGAATGCGGTGCAGGCCATGCAGGGCACCGTTGCGCAGACGCCGGGCATGGCCTTCCCGATTTCCAGCTACCAGGCCAACGTGCCGCAGCTCGATGCCGAGGTCGACCGCGTCAAGGCCAAGGCACAGGGCGTGCAGCTCACCGAGCTGTTCGACACGTTGCAGACCTACCTGGGTTCGGCCTACGTCAACGACTTCAACCAGTTCGGCCGCACCTGGCAGGTGATCGCCCAGGCAGATGGTCCGTACCGCGAGACGGTCGAGGACATCGGCAAGCTGCGTACCCGCAACGACCGCGGCGAGATGGTGCCGATCGGTTCGATGGTCACCATCAAGCAGACCTTCGGCCCGGACCCGGTGCTGCGCTTCAATGGCTATCCGGCAGCGGACCTGGCCGGTGAAGCCGACCCGCGCCTTCTGTCCTCGGCCGAAGCGATGACCAAGCTGACCGAGATCGCCGGCAAGGTGCTGCCGGTGGGCATGACCACCGAATGGACCGACCTGAGCTACCAGCAGGCAACCCAGGGCAAGGCCGCCTTCATCGTGTTCCCGGTGGCGATCATGCTGGCCTTCCTGGTGCTGGCCGCGCTGTACGAGAGCTGGTCGCTGCCGCTGGCGGTGATCCTGATCGTGCCGATGACCCTGCTGTCCGCGTTGTTCGGCGTGTGGCTGACCGGCGGTGACAACAACGTGTTCGTGCAGGTCGGCCTGGTGGTGCTGATGGGCCTGGCGTGCAAGAACGCGATCCTGATCGTCGAATTCGCCAGAGAGCTGGAGATGGGCGGCAAGGGTATCGTTGAAGCCGCGCTGGAAGCCTGCCGCCTGCGCCTGCGCCCGATTGTGATGACCTCCATCGCCTTCATCGCCGGCACGGTGCCGCTGGTGCTGTCTCACGGTGCAGGCGCCGAAGTGCGCTCGGTGACCGGCATCACCGTGTTTGCTGGCATGCTGGGTGTGACGCTGTTCGGCCTGTTCCTCACCCCCGTGTTCTACGTGGCCCTGCGCAAGTTCGTCACCCGCAACGGTGGTGGCCAGCTGGTGCAGCACGGCGAACCGACCATCCATCACTGACAGGGAACGTTGCTGACACTGGCCGCCCGGTCGGTGTCGGTTTTCCCCCTCATCAAGGCATGACTCCATGAACTCCCATCAGAACAAGATCGCACTGGTTACCGGCGCCACCCGTGGCATCGGCGCCGAAACGGTACGCCAGCTGGCCAGCAACGGCGTGCATACGCTGCTGGCCGGGCGCAAGCGTGAGGCCGCCGTGGAGCAGGCGCTGAAGCTGCAGGCCGAGGGCCTGCCGGTGGAAGCACTGCAGCTGGACGTCACCGACAGCGCCAGCATCGCCGAGGCGGTGCAGCAGGTGCGCGAGCGCCACGGCCGCCTCGACATCCTGGTCAACAATGCGGGCGTGTTGCTGGAAAATCCGGCGCAGCGGCCGTCGGAGCAGTCGTTGGACACCTGGCGCCGCACCTTCGAGACCAACGTCTACGCACTGGTCGCGGTGACCCAGGCCTTCCTGCCGCTGCTGCAGCAGGCCAAGGCAGGCCGCATCGTCAATGTCTCGAGCATCCTCGGTTCGCAGACCCTGCATGCCGATCCGGCGTCGGGCATCTACGACATGAAGGTTCCGGCCTACAACGCCTCCAAGGCCGCTGTGAACAGCTGGACCCTGGCACTGGCGCACGAACTGCGCAACACGCCGATCAAGGTCAACACCGTGCACCCGGGCTACGTGAAGACCGACATGAACGGCGGCCACGGCGAAATCGAAATCGCCGAAGGCGCGCGCTCCAGCGTGCAGATGGCGCTGATCGGCCATGAAGGCCCGAACGGCAGCTTCACCTACCTGGGCGAGGTGCTGCCATGGTGATCCGCACGTTGGCGATGGCCGTCTCCAGCCTGGTGCTGGCGGGCTGTGTCAGCGTCGGCCCGAACTACAAGGCCCCGGTGCAGGAACCGGTGGTCCTGCAGGGTGCACAGCAGCCGGTGTTCAGTACCGCTTCGCCGGTCGCCAGCTGGTGGGCGCAGTTCGATGATCCGGTGCTGGAACAGCTGGTGCACGGCGCACTGTCGGACAACCTGGACCTTCGCGTGGCCGTGGCCCGCGTCAGCCAGGCCCGCGCGGTGTTCGTGGAAAGCCGCCTCGACCAGGCTCCGCACGTCACCGCTGGCGGCAGCTACGACCGCCGCAAGCAACCCGATCCGCAGCTGGGTGGGCAGCGGGTGTTCAGTGAAAGCTACCAGCTCGGCTTCGACGCCGGCTGGGAGCTGGATCTGTTCGGCCGCAAGCGCCGTGCTGCTGAAGCCGCGCGCGCCGACCTCGGTGCCGAGCAGGCCAACCTGGCCGATGCGCAGGTCCTGGTCGCCGCTGAAGTGGCACGCAATTACTTCGAGCTGCGTGGTACGCAGAAGCGCATCGCGGTGGCCCAGCACACGCTGGAAAACCTGCGCGATACGCAGAAGCTGACTGAGGCGCGCTGGGAGCTGGGCGCAGGCAGCGAGCTGGATGTGCAGAGCAGCCGTGCCCGCCTGAAGGCGATCGAGGCTGACATCCCGTTGCTGGAAGTGGCCGAGGCGCAGTCGCGCAACCGGCTGGCCGTGCTGCTCGGCCAGCGCCCGGAAGTGCTGACTGACATGCTCGCGCCGCACGACGTACCGGCCTTCGCCAAGGCACTGCCGCTGGGCGATACCCGCGAACTACTGCGCCAGCGTGCCGACGTGCGCGTGGCCGAGCGTCGCCTGGCGGCTGCGACCGCACGCGTGGGCGTAGCCACGGCGGACCTGTTCCCGCGGTTGTCGCTGTCCGGCTTCGTCGGGTTCCTCGGCGGCGATGCCAGCGGCCTGGTCAATGGCAGCAACAAGGCCTGGTCGCTGACCCCGTCGCTGAGCTGGGCGGCATTCGACTTCGGCACCGTGCGTGCACGCCTGCGCGCCAGCAAGGCTGAAGCCGAAGGCGTGGCCGCGCAGTATGAGCAGGCGGTACTGCTGGCCCTGGAAGACACCGAGAACGCGCTGACCCGCTATTCCAAGCAGCAGGCACGGTTGGCGATCGTGGTCGAGCAGGCGCAGGCGGCACGGCGTGCCGAATCGCTGGCGCAGATTCGCTATCGCGAGGGCTCCGAGGACTTCCTGACCCTGCTGGATGCGCAGCGCACGCAGCTGGCAGCCGATGATGCGTTGGCGGCGGCCGAGTCCGAGGTCAACGTCAGCGTGGTGGGCGTGTACAAGGCGCTGGGCGGCTGGGGGCAATCACCGCAGCAACCGAGCGTGGCGCAGGTGCAATGACTCCAGGGGGGACGGAGGCCGTGGCTTCCGTCCCTTTGCTCTTTCAGGGCCACTGATTGGCCGGCACCTCGCGCTCGCGCATGCGCACGATGCAGAAGCGATGGCCGGTCGGTGCTTCCATCACCCACCAGCGCTTGACGAAGCCTATCCGTCGCGCGCCGAGCTTCTCCAGGCGGTCGGCTTCGGCATCGATGTCGTCGCTCTCGATGTCCAGATGCACCCGTGACGGGTGATCGACCCGCTGGACCTCAACGTCCAGGCCCGCCGGTGCGCCCAGCAGGTCGGCATACTCGGCGCCCCCTTCGGCACGCGCCGCCTGTGCCTGCAGGCCGAGCGCGGCGGCCCAGAAACGGGCGCCTTCGTCGGCGGGAAGGTCCTGGCAGTCGATGATGAATCCAGCCAGCCGGCTCTGGTGTGCCATGTGCTGCTCCGCACTTCGAGGGGTACGCGGCAGGGTAGCGCGGTGCATTCCGCGTACGTCTTCACCTTCGTGACGTTTCTGACTCTGCCGGATTTCGGGCCCGCCGTGTAACTAGTGGGTCAGGCACTCGGGAGGAAGGCGATGGCGGACGGAAGGCGGGATACCCAACGGATGTTGTTCGGCGATCCGGGTCCACCGGGTGCGGGGCTGTCAGTGGCAGTCGTGGTACTGCTGGTGCTGGCGACGATGGCCGCAGCGGTCGGTTTCCTGCGCCTGCAGGATTCGATGCTGGGACTGGGCCTGATCGGCGTGGCGGTGTTCCTGGCGATAGGGGCCCGCATCTGCCAGGCGCGCGATCAGCATCAGGCCCTGTATCGCCTGCTGTCGCGGCAGCCGCCGCTGTAGCTGCGGCTGCCGTGCGGGGTCAGTGCTGTGGCCAGTCCAGTTCGACCACCAGCGGGAAATGATCCGATGGCAGCACGCCATCGATGCGGCGGTCATCGGTCAGGAAGCTGCGCGCGTGGAAACCGCGCACCAGCACCCAGTCCAGCTGCGCGGTGGCCTTGCCAGTGAAATCGTGGAAGGTCAGTCGCGGGCCCTGCGGTGTCTTCACCTGGGTACGGGTGTCGTGCAATACGCGGGTGAATGCCTTGTAGGTGTCGCCGCCGGGTTCGCTGTTGAAGTCACCGGTCAGCACCACCGGCAGGTCGGCCGGCAGGCCGGCCACGCGCCTGCCGATCAGCTCGGCACCTTTCACCCGTCGTGGTTCGTCCTCGTCGCGGTAGGGCAGGTGGGTATCCATGAAATAGAAGCGGCGGCCGTCATCGATGCGGCGGAACAGCGCCCAGGTGACCATGCGTGGATACAGGTTGCCCCAGGTGATGCTGCCGGGCACATCGGGCGTATCAGACAGCCAGAAGTTGCCTGATTCCTCGATCGCCAGCACCTTGCTGTCGTAGAACACGCCCATGTGCTCGTCGCCGCTGCCGCCGCGGCGGCCCTCGCCGAACCAGCGGTAGCCGGGCAGGTGCTGGGCAAGGTAATCGGCCTGCTCCTGCACCAGCTCCTGGGTACCGATCACCGCCGGGTGCGCATCGAGGATGACCTTCACCATCGCATCGCGACGATCGGGCCAGCGCTTGCCGGGCTCGGTATCGGCCGGGGTGCGCACATTGAACGACATCACCTTCAACGGCGCAGGGGCTGCGGCCCAGGCGCTGGTCGCAGGCAGGGCAAGCGCCAGCAGGGCACAGAGTACGGGGCGACGGAAACGCGACAACATCGTGGAATCCCTCCATTCCATGAAAACGGTTTCACAGAGCATGCCACGAATGCGCGGACAGCGTTATGCAGGGATGGGTGGCTCGCGGATGCCGGGCGGGCGATGAACGTCCCACCCGGTGGACCGCGCACCGGCGATCACGGGTCGTAGCTCATCCCGTCGCCTGCCTTCTGCAATCGCGCAGATGCCCAGCGCGTATGCAGCACGCTGATCAGGCAGCAGGAAGTGTCTCCATCCTGATCAGTCTTCAATCTCGCCACGGCGGCCTGCCGCGCGCACTGCCTGAGCGGTGGTGGCCACGCCAAGTCGTTGCCGTGCTCGCCGCAGGTGGTTCTCAACGGTGCGCGCAGACAGCCCCAGCGTGGCCGCTATCTCTGCCTGGCGCCGTCCAGCGGCGACCCAGCGCAGCACCTCGCGTTCGCGTGCGCTCAGCGCGCCCGCGCGGATGTCGGCCGGCGCTTCGGCCAGACGCCGCGCCGCACGGAAGGCGGAGGTGCCGACCATGTCCAGCAGCACACGCGCGCTGGCGGATGCATCAATCGAGGTGCCGGCGAAACTGACCGCACCCTCCAGACCGGTCGGGCCGAACACCGGAACCTGCAGCCCATGCAGGCCATCGCCGCGCGGCTGCTTCACCACCTGATAGCGTTCGCCGCGCACGCCCTGGCGCTTGCTCCAGAAGAACGGCGCAGTGCTGTCCAGCACATGACGGTTGACCGGGCAGGCATGCAGGTAGCGGGCGAGTGCGGTATCGCTGCCGTCACCGAACCAGTCACCTTCGATCCAGTACACGCGCTGTGCGCCGCGCTCCAGCCCGGTTCCGGTGGCAAACACCAGCAGGCGGTCGTAGCCCAAGGGTGAGGCGGCGGCGCGCAGCACGCCGCCCACCGCAGGCAATGACCGAGCCTGTTCCAGTTCCAGCAGCGCGGGCACCAGCGCAGGCATGGGCTCAGCGCCCCGCCAGTGCATCGAGCAGCGTACGCGCGGCCAGCTTGCCCAACGCATTGCCGGCCAGCGGGCTGTCGCCGGTCAGCAGCAGGCGATCCTGCAGCACGCTGCCATCGATGCCCTCATTGACGATCTGCACGCCCTGCTGGGCCAGTCGTTCGCCGAAGAACCAACGCAGCTGCCCGGGCATGTAGCCGATCTCCGGTGTCTGCCGGTCCATTGCGTCGGGGAAGGCGCAGATGCGGTAGCCACGGAACAACGAGTCACCCTCGGCTTCGTCGACGCCCGCTGCCAGCAGCGCCGCCGGGCCATGGCAGAGGGTGATGATGTGGCGCTGCTCGGCCATGGCCCACTGCAAGGTGGCCTTCACAGCGCGGCTTTCCGGGAGGCCGATCAACGCGCCGTGCCCACCGGGAATGAAGACAGCGGCGTAGTCCGAATCGGTGCCCAGGCCGGCCAACACCTGGTCCAGCTGCAACGGCTGGCGGAAGCGTGCCTGGTAGCGTTCGTACAGGGCGCCGATCTCGCTGTCCTTGTGTGGGAAGGCCCACCATTCGAACTTGACCGGGTTGCCGGACAGCGTCGCCACGTCGATGTCGAAGCCGGCCTTGTCCAGGTGGTACATCGGCAGCAGGGTTTCCACCGGATGGTTGCCGGTGGAGAACAGGTGGCCATTGGCGGTCGGCAGATAGCGCTCGTCGGCGGCGATCATCAGCACCTTCCAGCGACCATCGCGGCGCGCATCCGGATAGTCGGCGCCGGACAGGTCGCTCTTGGGCGAGGTGAACTGCGAGAGCGAATACGGCGACGGGAAGAAGGCATCGCGCTCGGCCGGATCGGGGCTGGGCTGGCGGCTGGGCTCTTGCGTGTTCATGCAGACCTCCGTTGGGGGAAAGTGAGCCCAGCATAGGAGGCCGGACGCGCAGGCGCGATGAGGGATTCCCCTCAATCGGCCGCAACCAGGATGCTGCAGTGCGCCACCCGGCCGGTTGGACAGCGGGATTATGTCGTGTTATCTAGCCGGTGCCGGGATAATCCCGGCATAACCACACAGCAAGCAAAGGAATGAAAATGAAAAGATTCGCCCGAGCATTGCGCGTCACTCTGAATATTCATCCGAACGAAAAGAGCAGCGTGTGGAATACCTGGCCTCTGTGGGTCGAATTCTGATCCTGCGGGCCAAACCCGCGATCTAGCGGTAGCAAGACGAAGGGACTCGTCTTTCGAGTCCCTTCCTGCCGGAGACGCACTGCATGCAAGGGATGTCGAATGAAGGCAGCGCCATTGCTGCCGAGCGCCTGGCTGCGCGCGTGGAGCGCGAAGGGCCGGTGCTGAAACTGGAAACCGGCGGTATCGGGGTTTTCTGCCCGGAACTGGCCGGCAAGGTCGATAAGGAGAATTCCGAGCACCTGTTCGTGGTCGAGTCGCTGGCCGACCTGTTCCGCCGGCACGAACGCGTGCGCTGGAGCGAAGT
Organism: Stenotrophomonas maltophilia group sp. msm4; assembly: GCF_032025605.1. Lineage (NCBI taxonomy): Bacteria > Pseudomonadati > Pseudomonadota > Gammaproteobacteria > Lysobacterales > Lysobacteraceae > Stenotrophomonas > Stenotrophomonas maltophilia group sp. msm4. The sequence continues at coordinate 665,558 of NZ_JAVSKK010000001.1, forward strand.
GCGCAGCCTGATTGCCACGCGCAGTGCTGAACTCACCAGTGCACAGACTCTGGAGGCGTTGCAGTCGCGCATGCGGCAGGCATTGGACGCACTGTGCGGGCGCGAGCTGGATGCCACGCCAGCCGTGTGGAAGGTGATGGCGCATCCGCTGGTGCCACTGGTGATCGATGGGCTCGACGCACGCGGCACCGCAGCCATCGAACGCGCCCTGCATCTGCGCTACACCACCCAGGTCGAGCAGGTCATCCATCGGCGCCACCTGCTGCGCAACTTCCTCATCGGCCGTGCCGAATCACGGGCGATCGCCGCCGAACTCAAGCGCCGGGTCCGCAGCGGACGTTCGGCGCTGGACTACGCGCAGTCATTGCTGAGCCTGCGAGAGCGCATCGGCCTGGACAAGGTCACCTACCTGGTCACCGTGCAGCTGATCGCCATTTCCGGCGTGCCCGGCATGATGGCCGCCTGCCTGCTGTTGGCGATGCAGATGCATCCACACTGGCGCCAGCGCATCGAGGAGGAATTCGCGCCGCTCTCGGATGCGGAGATCCATGCGCTGCCGATCGCCAGGATTCCCTGCACGATGCGCTTCCTGAAGGAAGTGATGCGGCTGTACTCCACGCCCTTCAACAACCGCCGGGTGGCCGCCTGCGATCTGCAGGTGGAAGGGGAGGCCATCGCCGAAGGCACAGTGTTCGAGTTGAGTTCGTTCATCCAGCACCGCTCGGCGAAGTACTGGGATGACCCGCTGCAGTTCGATCCTGATCGCTGGTTGCCCGAACGGCGCAAGCGTACCGCCGGCATCTATGTGCCTTACGGCTTCCCAACGCGTTCCTGCGTGGGGTCGGCGGTCGGCAATGCACAGCTGGTACTGCTGTGCGCGCTGCTGGCACGCGAGTTCCGCTTCACCCCCAGCGCCGACTATCGGCCCGAGGTGCGCATGGAGGGCTTTGCGATTCCGGCGGCGCTGCATGGCACGTTCTCGCGGCGTACGGCCGGTGCCTGATCTGTCGGGACGGCGGCTTACTTTCCCGTTCGCCCGTGTGCCTGCATGTCCTCATGCAGGATCCGCCGCAGCTCGACGATGGCCGGCGTAGCTTCCTGCACGCTGTGTCCGGACACGATCACCTTCTCCGAATCCGCGTGCGGCAGGTGCGAACTCCAGTAGGGCACCAGCCCGTCATCGGTCTTCTCAAGTGGGCCATCGGCCTTGGCGCGGGCGATGATCGAGTGGTAGTGCACCTTCGGTGACATCGGCAGGTCAGCCACGGCGCGGACGAACGGGTCGTCCTTGTCCAGGTTCTGGATGCTGTTCATCTGGTAGCCGTGCTTGCCGTCATTGCGGTCGATCTGGCCGTCGTTGGCGATGGTGGCGACGTCTTCCAGCACGGTCAGTGGCAACCGCACCAGCCGGCCGATCCACCGGCCGAGGCGGGTGCCCGCCACGTCGGTGCCGCGATGCGGCGTGGCGATGAACACCACGCGGGACACTTCCGGCTCCGGCAGGAAGGTCAGCACCGGTGCGCCTTTGGTGCGCAGCAGTTCGCGCTGGGCGGGCGTCATCTGCGCGGTGGCCAGCAGGGTGTCGACCAGGTGGTCGCCGGAGGAGGAGATCATCAACCGTGCGATCACCCCGCCCATGCTGTGCCCCACCAGCACCATGTCATGCGAGGCCTGCGCCTTGCCGCTGGGGTCGAAGTGCTTGAACACTTCAGCCAGCGTGTGGCGCATCGCATCGTGGCTCATCGCGATGGGCATGTTGGTCGGGTAATAGAACTGCCAGACCTGGAAGTCCCGGCGGATCTCGTCGTCGCGCAGCAGTTCGTTGGCCACGTTGACCCACGCTTCCGGACTGCTGGCCAGGCCATGGATCATCAGCAGCACGCGGCGGTTCGGGTCATAGGGCTGCATCATGTACAGATGCGGCGTGTCGATGCCGCCCTTGCCGCCGAACAGCGTGCGCAGCGACTGTCGGCTGAAGTTGGAGCGGGCCAGCCACAGCGCATAGCCGGCAGTGAAGTTGGCCGCCAGTGGCACCTGCTGGCCGTGCAGGGTCACTTCCGAAACCTGGTAGGGATCGTGGATCTCCAGCTCCGGCTCGTCATCGTGCAGCACCTCCCACAGGTTTTTCCCCGAGAAGCGCAATAGCACCGTCATCGATGGCGAGGGCATCTCGCTCCAGCTCTGCGTGGCCGAAGTGCTGGCCTGCGTTGCCTGCGCCGCTGCCGGAGGCGTGGTGGCCGTGCTGCCGGCCGGGTCATCCATCACTGCCACCAGTTCGGCACCGAAGCCATCGCGGCGATGCACGCTTCGCAGCGTGCCGGTGAACGAGAGCGAGGCGGCGGGTACCAGCTCGCTGGGGGTACGCTGGTCCAGCGCCGATGCTTCGTCTGAAGGGGCCAGCACGAAGGTCCAGCGGCCCAGTTGGAAATGGCTGGCCTGGCCGTGCACGCGCCCGGTGGCATAGGCGTTGTAAAGCTGCACCGAGGCTTCCTGCACAGCCAGGTTGTAGTAGTCGCGCACCTGGGTCTGGCGGTCTTCGAAGCCGCGCTGGTTCGCCGTGCGCTCGGTGAAGAACAGATAGGCATAGGCCTGGCGCGCGACCTGCATCCACGCATCGAGGCGTGGCTGGAAGTCGGCATCCAGCTCGGTGACGGCGGTCTTGGCACGGCCGGATGCCGAGTACTCGCGCTTTGGCGCCGGCAGGGTCATCGCATACTGCAGCCACAACTCGGCCAGGCTGGAGCGCTTGTCTTCCTCGCGCACCACGATGCTGCCTTCCATCGCCTCGATGCAGGGCAGGCCGGGCTTGGCACAGACGCCCTCGTCGAGCCCGGCCACGCGCAGGGTCTCGATGGTCGCCGCGCTGAGCTTGCCGGAGGTCAGGATGTCACCGCGCTTGAGCGCGATGTACTGGCCGGGCGTGACTGAGGCAACCTGCACCGACGGCCCGAACTGGCGAAGCGTCGCGCAGCCGCCCAAGGTGAGCAGCACGGTGATGATGAGTGTCGTGCGGCCGATGAAGCCCAAGCCCGTGGTAGCCATGCGATGCTCCTGCGCGGTGGCGCCACTCTAGCGGTGGGCCTGTCAAAGCGGAATAGACCGGACGGTCGGTTTGGGCCTGGCCGCCTTGGGTGATTCAGCCATTCCCGTGTGACACTGCGGCCAATGGAAAGGACACGGTGATCGCGATGGTCTGGCTGGAAACCCGTATTCCCCCGCCCGTGGTAATGCTGCTGTTCGCCGCTATGGGCTTTGCAGCACGCTGGCTGTGGCCGGGTTTGCACCTTCGGGTGCCGGTGCCGGTTCTGCTGGCAGGGGTGACGGTGACGCTGGGTGTCGTGCTCAACTTGCTGCCCAAGATCTCTTTCCGACGCGCCGGTACCACCGTCAATCCTCTGCGACCTTCGGCGTCGAGCGCGCTGGTTACCAGCGGAATCTATCGCCGCACCCGAAACCCGATGTATCTCGGCCAGGCGCTGGTCCTGTTTGGTGCCATGGTGTACCTGCAGAACCTGATCGCGCTGCTGGTGGTGCCGCTGTTCCTGGCGTACATCACTTGGCTGCAGATCCTGCCGGAGGAGCGGGCACTGATGGTCCGCTTTCCCGAGGCGTACGCGCAGTACCGTCATCGCGTGCCACGCTGGCTGTAGCGTCGGCTACGCCATCAGCGGCTGATCTGGCACTTCACCGCCGCCGAATAGCCCTCGTAGTCGTCACCCGCGATCACGTGCAGGGTGTGGCGCTTGTCGATGCGCTTCACGTAGGAAGGTTCCTCGGTATTGGCATGCTCGTTGACCTCGGTCATCGACCAGGCCCTGGCCAGGCGCTTGGGATCGACGCCGTTCAAGTACACGAAGAGGCTCCTCTCGCCTTCGGCCACGTTCACATCGGCACTGGTGACCGTGCCACCAAACAGCGCGACCGGCTTGTCCTCCGGCTCGAACGTGCCGCCCGGCTTCTTGGCCAGGCCGGCCGCCTGCAGCGCATCGATGGCGTCGGCCGCACTGAAATCCGAGCCTGCCTTGCAGGCCAGCAGCGCCTCCAGCGTGGCGATGCCGGGCGGCGCGATGGCCGGGGCTGCGGCGTGCGTGGCTGGGGCTGCGGCGAGCGCGGTGAGGAGCAGGGACATCGCGAGGGGGGCTTTCATGGCAGATCCTTCTGGCGGTCGCGGATGGAGGGACTGCTGTGTTGGAGGTGTCATCCCGATTATGCGCCACACCTCCTGCGCGACGTGCAGGCACAAAAAAGCCGGAACCCCAGTTGACGGGAGATCCGGCTTCTTGCGGCCTCGACAGGCCTTACAGATGGTGGAGGTGGGCGGAATTGAACCGCCGTCCGAAGGCACTCCATCCCCAGCACTACATGCTTAGCTCACCGTTGGATCTCGTCCCCGAACAGCACGGTGCGCAAAGCGCATCCGGGAACCAGCCTGTTGTGTTCTAGTGCCGGACTGACAGGCAGCCGTCCAGCGCGATTCCATGATAGTGACTCTACACCGCGAGCATGGACACAAGCGGTTTCGAGGCTTAGGCCTTAAGCGGCCAGAGCGTAGTTGTCGTCGTTGGCAACTAGAGTTTTGCAGCTGGATTTACGAGGAAAGCTACCCCCTCGGCATGCGCCAGGCGACTTCACAACCCCCGTCGAAACCAATGCACCCCCGGTTTCTTCAAGTTCTGCAAGGTACAAGGCCTGTTTCGTGTCGCCACGGTCAGTGCCTGCCCAACAGTGGCAATGCTACGGCAAAACAGCTGAACAGTCACCTTGGCAATCCACAACAAGTTGTAGAGCCTCCGTCATAGCGGATTGGTAACGTCATGGGCACGAATTTGCGACACACTGGCGGCGACCATCCGGGCCAGGACAAACACGGAGACTGTGGGTGACCGAGGCAAGCCAACAACGCAGCCTGCGACAGCTGGTCGGGCCCGTCGGGGCCGACTACCAGCGGCGCGCGCTGCCGCCCGGCTGGGTCTGGGCGGTACTGGCGGCGTTGCTTGCGGCCACCGCGCTGACCGAACTGCCGGCCACAGCGGCCGCAGCACTGGTCGCCAGTGCGGTGGTGGTGCATTGGTCGCAACGCGGTCGCATCCATTGGCTGGGCTGGCGTCTGCCCGGCATGGCGGTGTTGGCGGCCCTGCTGTGGGGGCCGGAAGTGCTGTCGCAGTGGTTCGAGCACGGGCTGGCCGTGGTCCTGATGTCGCTGGCCAGCCTCAGCATCGGCGTGCATGTGTGGCAGTCGCGGCAGCTGGCGCGCCAGTTGCAGGGCGCTGCCGATTCGCTGGATGACGCCCAGTTGCTGGCCCTGTTGCCGGCCGATGCGGCCCAGATGGCACAGCAGTGGCGCGCGGGCGATGACCGGCATGCCCCGGAACTGGCAGTGGTGATGCACCTGGCCGTGATGCACGCGGCGCTGGCACCGCGCATGCGCGGGCAGGGCATGCTGGCGGGGTGACCCGCCTTTTGTAGAGCCGAGCCTGCGCTCGGCTGCCCTTCTTGCCGAAGCCGAGCATGGCTCGGCGCTACAGCCTTACGCGTCGCGGTTGCCGCGACGCATCACACGCTGCTTCTCGATCGCCCAGTCGCGGTCCTTGGCGGCATCGCGCTTGTCATGGGTCTGCTTGCCCTTGGCCAGCGCGACTTCGAGCTTGATCTTGTTCTTGCTCCAGTACATCGCAGTGGGCACGATCGTGTAGCCATCGCGCTCGACCTTGCCGATCAGCTTGTCGATCTCGTTCCGGTGCAGCAGCAACTTGCGCTCGCGCCGGTCATTGGCCACCACGTGGGTGGAGGCCTGGATCAACGGGGTGATCTGTGCGCCGATCAGGTAGATCTCGCCGCGCTTCACATAGGCGTAGGCGTCGATGATGTTGCCGCGGCCTGCGCGGATCGACTTGACCTCCCAGCCCTGCAGGGCGAGGCCGGCCTCGAAGCGCTCTTCGATGTGGTACTCGTGGCGGGCACGCTTGTTCAACGCGATGGTTTTGTTGGCCGTCGCGCTCTTTGCTTTATCCTTGCCGCTGTTCTTGCTCATTTCCGTATTGTCTCCGATTCGGGCCCGCCCGGTCGATTGCCGAAACGTCCTGTATTCATGCCTACTATCCGCCGCAGCGCCCTGGTCGAACATTCGGCCGCGCGCATGTTCGACCTGGTCAATGATGTCCAGGCCTATCCGAGCCGTTTCCGCTGGTGCTCGGCTGCCCAGATCATGGAGCAGGGCGAGGACCGCCTGGTGGCGCGCCTGGACCTCGGCCTGGGCTCTTTCAGCACCTGGTTCCAGACCGAAAACACGCTGCGGCGACCGCACAGCATTGATATGCAGCTGCGCGATGGCCCGTTCAAGCAGCTGCACGGCCGCTGGGAATTCCATGCGCTGGCCGAGGATGCCTGCAAGGTCACCCTGACCCTGGAGTTCGAACCCAGCTCGCGCCTGCTCGGTCCGGCGCTGGCAATCGGCTTCCAGGGGCTGGCCGATCGCATGGTCAACGATTTCGTCCGCGTCGCCGACGAGGGCTGAGCGATGATCGAGGTCGAGGTGGTACTGGCCTGGCCGCAGCGGGTGCTGTCGTGCCGCCTGCAGCTGGAAGAGGGGGCCACCGTCGCCGATGCTGTCGCGGCGGCCGCACTGGAAGGCAGTGCCGATTGTCCCGCCGTCGCCGTGCATGGCGTAGTGGCACGCCCGCACCAGGTTCTGCTGGACGGCGACCGCATCGAACTGCTGCGCCCGCTGCTGGCAGATCCGAAGGATAACCGCCGGCGTCGCGCGCTCGGCGGTTGATTCCGGCAGCCGTACCTGCGGACGGGCAGGGGGCTCAGCGGCCCTTCTTCTTCTTGTCCTTCGGCAGATTGCGGCCGAACTGGCGCACGGTCTGCTGGGCCAGGGCCTTGTCGTTGCCCGGGAAGTAATCGCCTTCCCAGCGGGTCACGGTGTCATTCTCGAAGAACACCACAAAGTTCTTCACTTCGGTACGGCCCAGGCGGTTCACGCGCTGGCTGGAGGTGTAGTCCCAGCGCTGGGCGTGGAACGGGTCGGGAATGGACGGGGTGCCCAGCAGCGCGGTGACCTGCTGCTTGCTCTGCCCGACCTGCAGCTTGGCCACGGCATCTTCCCGGATCAGGTTGCCCTGATAGATGGGTTGCTTGTAGATGATGCCGCACCCGGTGGTGGACAGGGCGACGGCGGCGACCAACAGGAGATTGCGCATCGGGACTGGCGGTTGGGGAAATCAAACCGATGATACACTCCCGGCGTGCCACCGCGACCCAATCCGAGGCAGCTGGCGCTAAATCGCCAATGAACGGAGACCTATGGAAACCCACGACCTGCGTAAAGTCGGCCTGAAGGTGACCCATCCGCGGATGCGGATCCTGGCGCTGCTCGAGCAGCGCAATGCCCAGCACCACCAGCATCACATGACCGCCGAAGACATCTACCGCCAGCTGCTGGAGCACGGCGACGAGATCGGCCTGGCCACGGTGTACCGGGTGCTGACCCAGTTCGAGGCCGCCGGCCTCGTGCTCAAGCACAATTTCGAGGGCGGCCAGGCGGTCTACGAACTGGACCGTGGCGGCCACCACGACCACATGGTCGACGTGGACAGTGGCAAGATCATCGAGTTCGAAAGCCACGAGATCGAGGAGCTGCAGCGCAAGATCGCCGCAGACCATGGCTACGAGCTGGAAGAGCACTCGCTGGTGCTGTACGTGCGCAAGAAGCGCAAGTAAGCCGTTCCGGCCAGCTGGATGCGACGAAACCCCGGGCCTGGCCGGGGTTTTTCGTTGCTTACGGTAGATCCACGCCATGCGTGGATGGCCCCATGAGCACCTCAAGATCGACCGCCTCGGCCATGGCCCGGTTGCCGGCATCACCCGGGTGGAGGTGGTCGCCGGAGTCGTAGGCGGCGGCCATCCGTGAGGGATCGGCCGGGTCGCGCAGCGCCGCGTCCAGGTCGATCACTGCGTCGAACGGGCTGTCCGTGCGCAGCCAGGCATTGATCCGCTGGCGCAGGGCATCCTTGTCCGGGTGGTAGTAGTCGTCCAGTGGCGTGCCGGGCAGGGCGTCGGCAAACGGCGGCAGGGTGGCGCCAATGATCCGCACGCCACGGCGGCGGGCCTGTTCTGCCAGCGTGCGATACCCCGCCTGCAGTTCGGCCAGCGTGGGCCGGGCCTGGTTCCGGGCGAATGCAGTGCCAGGCCAGCTGATGTCATTGATGCCGATCAGCACGATCACACTGGATACCGCAGGCTGGTCCAGCGCGTCGCGCCGGAAGCGGACCAGGGCGGATTCACCCATGCCGTCGCGCAGCAGCCGCCCCCCGGAAATGCCGGCGTTCACCACGGCTATGCCCCGCGCTGCCAGGCGCGCGGCCAGATGATCGGTCCAGCGCTGGTCCTGGTCGAGGCTGGCGGTGGCACCGTCGGTTATCGAATCCCCGATCACCACCACGCTGCGCGCGTCGGCGCCGGCCTCGACGTCAATTCCGGTCAGCAGCAGGCGGGCGGTGGTGCTGCTGGCTGCGTTCAGGGCCTGGGCCCGGCTCTGGTCGCCGGGGGCGATCCAACTGGTCTGGCGGCCTGCCCAATGGAACGTCTGAACGGTTGCCGGCCCCGGCACAAAGACGCTGACCTGCACTGCCTGGCGGTCATCCGTGGCCAGCGGGAGCGGATCGCTCAGCTGTTCCTCACCGGGCCCGATCAACACCCCGGGCTGGCCGCCGAAGCTGAGCGGTTGCGGGATGGCGCCCGCGCGTGCGGCCACGCTGGCTGCTCCGATCCGCAGCGGCTGGGTGCCGTAGGCATTGCTCAGCCGCACCCGCAGCCGCGGGCCGCCCAGGCTGATGCGCGCCGTCTGGCGGAAGGTCTGGTCCTGCAGTGTGGCCGGGACCAGGGTCGGGAACAGGAAATCCGCGTTCCAGACCGGCTGCGGGCTGGCCTGCCAGCTGGCCACCCAGTGCGGGGCGGATGCGGCACTGGCGGCGCCGGACACGGCGAGCAGGGCGGTGGCGGTGAGCTGGCTCAAGCGGTTCATCGGGCAGTCCCGAGTGGAGGGACCGCCATGGTGATTCCGTGCTTATCTGTGAACTAGACTGCGCATGGACAATCATCTGTGAACTGGATTCATTGCCGTGGCGCGACCTGACATCAACCGATCCGGCGAACTGGAAGTGTTCGTGCGCGTGATCGAGACCGGTGGCTTTTCCGCTGCGGCTCGCACGCTGGACATGACGCCGTCGGCGGTCAGCAAGCTGGTGGCGCGGCTGGAGCATCGGCTGGGCACGCGCCTGCTGCAACGCTCCACCCGCCAGCTGCAGCTGACCCCGGAAGGCTGCGCGTTCTATGAGCGTGGCCTGCGCGTGCTGGCCGACCTGGAGGAGGCCGAGCGTTGTGCCAGCGCCCATGCCGAGCCGCGCGGGCGGCTGCGGGTCAACTCCAACGTGCCGTTTGGCCGCCATTTCCTGTTGCCGCTGCTGCCGGCGTTCCTTGAGCGTAACCCGCAGGTGGGCGTGGACCTGACCCTCAACGACGAGGTGATCGACCTGCTTGAGCAGCGCACCGACGTGGCAGTGCGGGCCGGGCCGCTGAAGAGCTCCAGTCTGGTGGCGCGACGGCTGGGCGCGACGCGGATGATGATCGTGGCTGCACCGGCCTACGCGCAGCGGCACGGGCTGCCACGCACTGCCGAGGAACTGCAGTCGCACAACCGGCTGGACATCGGCCACGCGCGTGCGATGCAGGGGTGGCCGTTGCTGCAGGAGGGGCGCGAGCGGATGCTGCTGCCCAGTGGCAATGCCCGCGCCAGCAACGGCGATGCGCTGCGCCAGCTGGTGCTGGGCGGGCTGGGCATGGCGCGGCTGGCGGCATTCCAGGTGCAGGAGGACATTGCTGCCGGGCGCTTGCTGCCGGTGCTGGAAGAGGCCAATCCCGGTGACCTGGAAGAGGTGCACGCGGTGTTCCTGGGGCAGGGCGGTTACCTGCCGCTGCGGGTGCGCGCGTTCCTCGATTTCCTGGTGGAGAACGTGGATCTGGCGCGGCCACGGGGGTAATGCCGGTCGCTGGCCGGCAACCTCACGATCATCGTCCACCGGTGTTGGGTTGCCGGCCAGCGGCCGGCACTACCGTGCGGGTGGGTTGTAGATCCACGCCATGCGTGGATAACCGTGAACAGGCCTCAGGCCTGCAGCAGCTTGCGGGCGGCGGCGCGCGCTTCCTTGCTCACTTCCACGCCGCCGAGCATGCGCGCCAGCTCTTCCTCGCGCGCCTTGTTGTCCAGCTTTTCCACTGCGCTCTGGGTCATGCCTTCCACCGGGGCCTTGCTGACCCGGTAATGGGCATGGCCCTTGGAAGCGACCTGCGGCAGGTGGGTCACGCACAGTACCTGGCGCTTCTCGCCGAGCGCGCGCAGCTTCTGGCCGACGATGTCAGCCACCGCGCCGCCGATGCCGGAGTCGACCTCGTCAAACACCATGGTCGGCACGGCATCCAGGTCCAGCGCGGCCACTTCGATGGCCAGCGAGATACGTGACAGTTCACCGCCCGAGGCCACCTTGCGCAGGGCGCGCGGCGGCTGGCCGGCGTTGGCCGCCACCAGGAACTCGACGCGCTCGGCACCCTGCGGGTCGGGCTTGCCGCTGTCCTGTGGCTCCAGTTCGATCAGGAACTGGCCGCCGCCCATGCCCAGCTCGGCGATGATGCTGGTGGTGGTGGCCGACAGTTCGGCGGCGGCGCTGCGGCGGCTGGCGGTCAGCACTTCAGCCTGTACGCGCCAGGCGGCGGCGGCCTTGTCGATCTCGCCGGCCAGGCGCTGCAGGCGCTCGTCGGCGCCACGCAGCTGCTCCACTTCGGCATGCATGCGCTCGCGCTGCGCGCCCAGTTCGTCCATCGGCACGCGGTGCTTGCGGGCCAGGTCGTGCAGGCGGCCGAGGCGGCGCTCGTTCTCCTCGAACTGTTCCGGGTCGGCGTCGAGGTCGTCATGCACCCGGTCCAGCAGCGACAGGGCTTCGTGCAGCTGGATCGAGGCGTTCTCGATCAGGCCGTCCACCTCGCCCAGGCGCGGGTCGTGCTCGACCAGCCGCGACAGCTCGTGGCGCACCTGCTGCAGCAGGTCCAGCGCAGAGCTGCCGTCGTCGCCGTTGAGCTGGTTGCTGGCCGCCTGGCAGGCGCTCAGCAGGGCGCTGGCGTGGGCCTGGCGACGGTGGCTGGCGCCAAGCGCGGCAATCGATTCCGGTTCAAGGTCCTCGCGGTCCAGTTCGCGCAGCTGGTGCTCCAGGAAGCCGATCCGGTCACTGACGTCGCCCTGTTGCGACAACGCCAGCGATTCATCGACCAGTGCCTGCCAGGCCGCGGCGGCGTGGCGCACCTGGCGGCGCTCGTTCTCGTTGCCGGCATAGGCATCCAGCAGGGCCAGCTGCGACGGGCGCGCCAGCAGCGCCTGCTGTTCATGCTGGCCGTGGATCTCCACCAGCAGCGAGGCCAGGTCGCCCAGCTGTGCCAGCGTCACCGGGCGGCCATTGATCCAGGCCCGCGAGCCGCCGTCGGCGCGGATCACGCGGCGCAGCTGGCATTGGTCCTCGTCGTCCAGCTCGTTGTCGGCCAGCCACTGCCGGGCGGCCTGCAGCTGCTCGAGCGCGAACTCGGCGGAAAGCTCGGCGCGTGCGGCGCCATGGCGGACCACGCCGCTGTCGGCGCGCAGGCCGGACAGGAAGCCCAGTGCGTCGACCATCAGCGACTTGCCGGCGCCAGTCTCGCCTGAAACCACGGTCATGCCTGGCCCGAACTCCAGTTCGGTGGCGCGGACGACGGCGAAATCCTTGATCGAAAGATGTCTGAGCATGGGTAAGGGGGTGTCAGCAGCCGCGCAACGCTAGCACGCGGGCGCGGGAGGTCCAATGACTTGCCAAGGCGATGCGCCGCCATTATCTAGTGTCCGTGTCTCACAGGTTGATTCCATGCACGGTTCTCCCGACCAGCTTGCCCCGCGTGCGCGCCACCTGCTGCGCACGCTGATCGCGCGATACATCCAGGACGGCGAGCCGGTCGGCTCGCAGACGCTGGCGCGCGTGGCCGGCCTGGAGGTCAGCCCGGCCACCATCCGCAACATCCTGGGCGACCTGGAGGATCTGGGCCTGCTGGCCTCGCCACATACCTCGGCCGGCCGCGTCCCGACCGCGCATGGCTACCGGGTGTTCGTCGACAGCCTGCTGCAGATGCAGCCGCCGGGCGAGGGCGAGCTGGCCCGGTTGCGCCAGGAACTGGCCGGCGGCGGCAGTACCCAGGCCCTGCTCGGCAGCGCCTCGGAGCTGCTGTCGGCGATGAGCCACTTCGTCGGCGTGGTCAGCGCCCCGCGGCGTGAGCAGTTCGCCTTCCGCCAGATCGATTTCGTGGCGCTGGACGGGCGCCGGGTGCTGGCGATCCTGGTATTTGCCGACAACGAGGTGCAGAACCGGGTGATCGAGACCCGGCAGGAGTTTGCGCCAGGCCAGCTGGAGCAGGTCGCCAATTACCTCAATGCGCATTTCGCCGGCCTGCCGATGGCCGAGATCCGTACCCGCCTGCTGCTGGAGCTGCGCGACGCCCGGTCCGAACTGGAGCAGTTGCTGGCCCACAGCATCGAACTGGCCGAGCAGGCCCTGCAGCCGGCGGCCGACGACATGCTGGTGGCCGGGCAGACCCGCTTGATGGGCGTGCAGGACCTGTCCGACCTGGAGCGCCTGCGCGAACTGTTCGAGCTGTTCTCCAGCAAGCGCGAAATCCTGCAGCTGCTGGAGCGGACCATCCAGGCGCCGGGGGTGCGCATCTTCATCGGCGAAGAGACCGGAATGATGCCGCTGCAGGGCGTCTCGCTGGTCACTGCCCCGTATACCGCCAATGGCCAGGTGCTGGGCGTGCTGGGCGTGATCGGTCCCAAGCGGATGGCCTACGACCGGGTGATCCCACTGGTCCAGGCCACCGCCGATGTGCTTGGCGCGGCCTTTTCGCCGGCCGGACGCACGCCGGGAACATCCGACGCTTGAAACGCAGCATCCCGCCCACACTAGGGTGGGTGGAGGCGGAGAGTGACCGCCAGGGACCCAGACATGAACCACGAACATCCAGATATCGAATCCCAGCAGAGTGCCGCCGATGCGGCTGCCACCGCCGGCGTCAACGACGAAGTCGAGCGCCTGCGCGCCGAAGTCGAGCAGGTCAAGGCCGATGCGCTGCGTGAGCGCGCCGACCTGGAAAACCAGCGCAAGCGCGTTGCCCGTGACATCGAGCAGGCCCGCAAGTTCGCCAACGAGAAGCTGCTGGGCGAGCTGTTGCCGGTGTTCGACAGCCTGGATGCCGGCCTGAAGGCCGCCGGCGACGATCCGCACCCGCTGCGCGAAGGCCTGGAGCTGACCTACAAGCAGCTGCTCAAGGTCGCTGCCGACAACGGCCTGGTCCTGCTGGACCCGATCGGCCAGCCGTTCAACCCGGAGCACCACCAGGCCATCAGCCAGGCGCCGACCCCGGGCGCTGCCCCGGGCAGCGTGGTGACCGTGTTCCAGAAGGGCTACCTGCTCAACGAGCGCCTGCTGCGGCCGGCGCTGGTGGTGGTGGCCGCCGACTGACCCTGCCGGGCCGGGCGGCGGGAATGACCTGCGACCCGGCCCGACGCTGAACGCGCCGGGCGACCGGAAACACAGCGTTCGGGAGGTGGCTTGAATGTTCCACGGGCCTCCCCCACATCGTATTCATCCACCGGCCGAACGGCCGGACTGACCCCAACAAGCATCCTCAGGAGTCTCCCCCATGGGCAAGATCATTGGTATCGACCTCGGCACCACCAACTCGTGCGTGGCGATCATGGACGGCGGCAAGGCCCGCGTCATCGAGAATTCGGAAGGCGATCGCACCACCCCGTCGATCGTCGCTTACACCAAGGACGGCGAAGTCCTGGTCGGTGCCTCGGCCAAGCGCCAGGCCGTGACCAACCCGAAGAACACCTTCTACGCGGTGAAGCGCCTGATCGGCCGCAAGTTCACCGATGGCGAGGTGCAGAAGGACATCGCCCACGTCCCGTACAGCATCCTGGCCCATGACAATGGCGATGCCTGGGTCGCCACCAGCGACGGCAAGAAGATGGCCCCGCAGGAAATCTCGGCCAAGGTGCTGGAGAAGATGAAGAAGACCGCCGAGGACTTCCTCGGTGAGAAGGTCACCGAAGCGGTCATTACCGTGCCGGCCTACTTCAACGACAGCCAGCGCCAGGCGACCAAGGACGCCGGTCGCATCGCCGGCCTGGACGTCAAGCGCATCATCAACGAGCCGACCGCGGCTGCGCTGGCCTACGGCCTGGACAAGGGCGACAACAAGGATCGCAAGATCGTGGTGTACGACCTGGGCGGCGGCACCTTCGACGTCTCGGTGATCGAGATCGCCAATGTCGACGGCGAGAAGCAGTTCGAAGTGCTGGCCACCAACGGCGACACCTTCCTGGGTGGCGAAGACTTCGACAACCGCGTCATCGAGTACCTGGTTGAAGAATTCAACAAGGACCAGGGCATCGACCTGCGCAAGGATCCGCTGGCCCTGCAGCGCCTGAAGGATGCTGCCGAGCGCGCCAAGATCGAGCTGTCCAGCGCCCAGCAGACCGAAGTGAACCTGCCGTACGTCACCGCTGACGCGTCGGGTCCGAAGCACCTGAACATCAAGCTGACCCGCGCCAAGCTGGAAGCACTGGTGGACGACCTGATCAAGAAGTCGATCGAGCCGTGCCGCGTCGCCCTGAACGATGCCGGCCTGCGTTCGAGCGACATCAGCGAAGTGATCCTGGTCGGCGGCCAGACCCGCATGCCGAAGGTGCAGCAGGCGGTGACCGAGTTCTTCGGCAAGGAACCGCGCAAGGACGTCAACCCGGACGAAGCCGTGGCACTGGGTGCGGCGATCCAGGGTGGCGTGCTGGGCGGCGACGTCAAGGACGTGCTGCTGCTGGACGTGACCCCACTGTCGCTGGGTATCGAAACCATGGGTGGCGTGTTCACCAAGATCATCGAGAAGAACACCACCATCCCGACCAAGGCCTCGCAGGTGTTCTCCACCGCCGAGGACAACCAGTCGGCCGTGACCGTGCACGTGCTGCAGGGTGAGCGCGAACAGGCCCGCTTCAACAAGTCGCTGGCCAAGTTCGACCTGTCCGGCATCGAGCCGGCCCCGCGTGGCCTGCCGCAGGTGGAAGTGTCCTTCGACATCGACGCCAACGGCATCCTGCACGTGTCGGCCAAGGACAAGAAGACCAACAAGGAACAGAAGGTCGAGATCAAGGCCGGTTCGGGCCTGTCCGAGGAAGAGATCGCGCGCATGGTCGCCGACGCGGAAGCCAACCGCGAGGAAGACAAGAAGTTCCAGGAACTGGTGCAGGCCCGCAACCAGGCCGACGCCCTGATCCACGGCACCCGCAGCGCCATCACCGAGCACGGCAGCAAGGTCGGCGGCGATGTCATCGGCAAGGTCGAGGCGGCGCTGGCCGACCTGGAAACCGCGATGAAGGGCGACGACAAGGCACAGATCGAAGCCAAGTCGAAGGCACTGGAAGAAGCTGGCCAGTCGCTGTTCGCCGCTGCTTCGGCCGACCAGGGCGGTGCCCCGGGTGCCGACGCCGGCAATGCCGGCAAGGCGCAGGATGACGTGGTCGACGCTGAGTTCACCGAAGTCAAGGACGACAAGAAGTCCTGATCCGGACCGACGCGGGACGCTGGCCACCAGCGTCCCGTTGTCGCATCAGGGTCCTGACCGCCCACCGGCGTGTCGGGGCGCCCGACGCAAGAGCGGACCTGGTTCCGCTCTTCCGCTTTGACGAATCCCGACTTTCCGGAACCCGATTCACGATATGAGCAAGCGCGATTACTACGAAGTGCTGGGCGTTGCCCGCACCGCCACCGACGACGAGCTGAAGAAGGCGTACCGTCGCTGCGCGATGAAGTTCCATCCGGACCGCAACCCGGGTGATGCGGCGGCCGAGGCCTCCTTCAAGGAGTGCAAGGAAGCCTACGAAGTGCTGTCCGACGGCAACAAGCGCCGCATGTACGACAGCCACGGCCACGCCGCGTTCGAGCACGGCATGGGCGGCGGCGGCCCGGGCGGCCCGGACATGAACGATATCTTCGGCGATATCTTCGGCAACATCTTTGGCGGTGGCGGCGGTGGTCCGCGCCAGGCCCGTCGCGGCGCCGACATCGGCTACGTGATGGAGCTGGATCTGGAAGAGGCCGTGCGCGGCGTCGAGCGCCGCATCGAGATTCCGACCCTGGCCGAGTGCGGCGACTGCGATGGCAGTGGCTCCGAGGACGGCAAGGTCGAGACCTGCAACGTGTGCCATGGCCGCGGCCAGGTGCGCATCCAGCGCGGCATCTTCGCCATGCAGCAGGCCTGCCACAACTGCGGCGGCCGTGGCCAGATCATCGCCAAGCCCTGCAAGACCTGCCACGGCAACGGCCGCGTCGAGGAAGACAAGGTGCTGTCGGTGAAGGTGCCGGCGGGCGTCGATACCGGTGACCGCATCCGCCTGCAGGGCGAGGGTGAAGCCGGGCCGGCCGGTACGCCGCCGGGCGACCTGTACGTGGAAGTGCGCGTGCGCGAGCATGCGATCTTCCAGCGCGATGGCGACGACCTGCACTGCGAAGTGCCGATCCGCATCTCGCAGGCGGCACTGGGTGACACCGTGCGCGTGGCTACCCTCGGCGGCGAAGCGGAGATCCGCATTCCGGCCGAGACCCAGACCGGCAAGCTGTTCCGCCTGCGCGGCAAGGGTGTGCGTTCGGTGCGCAGCCGCAGCGAAGGCGACCTGTATTGCCGCGTGGTGGTGGAGACTCCGGTCAACCTCACCACCGAACAGCGCAAGCTGCTGGAGCAGTTCGAAGCCACCTTCGTCGGCGAGGAAGCGCGCAAGCATTCGCCGAAGTCGGCCACCTTCATCGACGGCGTGAAGGGCTTCTGGGACCGGATGACGTCCTGAGTTTTTCAACCGAAGCGTTAAGCGGAAGCGCCGGGCCATGCCCGGCGTTCTCGTTTGCGATCTGCGATGGTTTCCGCCGGGCATGCGCCGCGATGGTGGATCCACGCCATGCGTGGACGGCGTTACCGGAAAAACGCCGCAGGTGTCTGCCCCAGCTGGCGCTTGAACATGCTGGTGAACGCGCTGGGGCTGTCGTAGCCCGTCGCCAGCGCGACATCGATGACCTTGTCACCGACCGCCAGCCGTTCCATCGCGGCCAGCAGCCGTGCCTGCTGCCGCCACTGGCCGAAGGTCATGCCCAGCTCGGTGGCGAAGCGCCGCTGGATGGTTTTCACGTCCACCTCCAGCGCCTGTGCCCAGTCCTGCAGTGTGGCGTCGTCGCCGGGGTGCTTCTGCAGGTGTTGGCAGATCCGCAGCAGGCGCGGGTCGCTTGGCGCAGGCAGGTGCAGAGGCAGCACGTCCATGCGATGCAGTTCGTCCAGCAGAAGGCGCACCACGCGGCCATCGCGGCTGTCCTCGATGTGCTCGCCCTTGACCAGCGTGGCGGCCTGCAGCAGCTCGCGCAGCAGGGGCGACACCTGCACCGCGAACGGCTCGGTCGGCAGGTGCGGGGCAAACGGCGGGTCGATGTACAGGCTGCGCATGTGCACGGCGGCGATGCAGTCCACCGCGTGCACCATGCCGGCCGGCATCCAGATCGCGCGGTTCGATGGCACCACCCAGCGCCCGACTTCCGACCGCACCACCATCAGGCCGGAGATGGCGTAGACCAGCTGGTGGCGCTGATGCTTGTGACCAGGGATGTGGGTACCTACGGGGTACTGGGTGACCCGATAGGTGACCGGGCGATGCAGTGGAACCTCCCGCCAGGGCGCGGCCGGATCGACGTCACTGGCTATGTCCTTTTTGCGATAGGGCATGACCTGAACGCGGCAGAAGGGAGGGAAGGGCAACCGTAGCATGCGGGGCTCGCCCCCAACCTGACTGCGTCCATGTCCACCCTGGCTTCTCCCGCAACGACCTCACGCCCGGCGGCCCCCGGCGTGCTGGCCGCCATTTCCACCTCGCACGTCGTCAACGACATGATGCAGTCGCTGATCCTGGCCATCTATCCGGTGATCAAGGGTGGCTTCAGTCTCAGCTTCACCCAGATCGGCCTGATCACGTTGACCTATCAGCTCACTGCGTCGATCTTCCAGCCGTTGATCGGTGTAGCCACCGACCGCCGCCCGGCACCGTATTCGCTACCGATCGGCATGGCCTCGACCTTGTGCGGCATGCTGCTGCTCGGCTTCGCGCCGAACTACGCGATGGTGCTGCTGGCAGCGGCAATGGTCGGCATCGGCTCGGCGATCTTCCATCCGGAGGCCTCGCGCATCGCGCGGCTCGCCTCGGGCGGCCGTCATGGCTTCGCGCAGTCGGTGTTCCAGGTGGGGGGCAATTTCGGTACCGCGTTGGGCCCCCTGATTGCGGCGGCAGTGATCGTGCCGTACGGCCAGCATGCCGCGTCGTGGTTCGCAGGCGCGGCCCTGATCGGCATCGCGCTGCTGACCTATGTCGGCCGCTGGTACGCGCTGCATCTGGGCACGCCGCGCCCAGCCAGTACCGCCTCGATGGCGCCGCGCCATCCACCACGCACGGTGGCCAAGGTGCTGGCGATCCTGCTGGTGCTGATCTTCAGCAAGTACTTCTACATGGCCAGCATCGGCAGCTACTTCACCTTCTACCTGATCCACCATTTCGGCATCCCGGTGGCGCAGGCGCAGCTGCACCTGTTCGCGTTCCTGGTGGCGTCCGCCGCTGGCGGCTTCCTCGGCGGCCCGTTGGGTGACCGGATCGGCCGCAAGCCGATCATCTGGACCTCGATCCTCGGCGTGGCGCCGTTTGCGTTGATGCTGCCGCATGCCGATCTGCTGTGGACCACGGTGCTCGCGGTACTGATCGGCTTCGTGCTGTCCTCGGCATTCTCGGCCATCGTGGTGTACGCGCAGGAGATGATGCCGCACCGCATCGGCATGGTGTCCGGCCTGTTCTTCGGTTTCGCGTTCGGTATGGGCGGGCTGGGTGCCGCCGTGCTCGGCCTGTTGGCGGACAGGACCAGCATCGAGTACGTCTACCAGCTGACCGCGTTCCTGCCGTTGCTGGGCATCGTGGCGGCGTGGCTGCCGCCGTCGCGGCCTGCTGCTCGCTGAGGGGGTTGGGTTGCAGGGCTTGCAGCCCTGCACCCGCAGAGGCAACGGCAACAGCCGAAGCGCGCTATCCGTGGATTGGCGGGGTGGGTCCGGTTGCGGGGGACGCCGTGAATACGTCCCTGCAGGCTCGGTCGCGCCATCCATGGCGCTCACGCCCCCGCAACCGGACCCACCCCGCCTTCGACAGTTTCCTGCGATTTGTCGGAACGGTGTACTGCTCTGGTAGGTGTCGACCTTGGTCGACACGGTAGACCCATGCCATGCGTGGATGAATTCATTTGATATCTGACAGATGTGTCTACCAAGGTCGACACCCACCAACAGCCGCAGTTACCAACAGCCGCGTGAACCTGTCGAAGGCGGGGCGGTGTCGGAGTGCGGGGTGTCAGCCGCATGGATGCGGCTGCCAAGCCTACAGGGACGTACTTGCGGCGTCCCCGCATTCCGACACCGCCCCGCTACCCCACGGATAGCTCGCTTTTGCCGTTGCCGTTACTTGCAGCTTCGGCATGTGCAGGGCTGCAAGCCCTGCCGAAAACCCCCTTGGGCGTAGAATGCGACCATGAGCGAATCCCTTGATAACCACCTGGTCCACGGCCGCCGCCAGCGGCCCGACGGCCCGTCGCCGATCGATGTCATCTCGGTCCAGTCGCAACTTGTCTACGGCCACGCCGGCAACAGCGCTGCCGTACCGCCGATGCGCGCGCTGGGCGTGCGCGTGGCAAGCATTCCGACGGTGCTTCTCAGCAACGCGCCGTTCTACGACACCACGCGTGGCCGCGTGCTGCCGGCTGACTGGTTCGCCGACCTGCTGCTGGGCACCCACGAACGCGGCCTGCCGCAGCGGGCGAAGATGCTGGTCTCCGGCTACTTCGGCAGCACCGCCAACGGTGCCGCCTTCGCAGACTGGCTGGACGACATCCTGCCGGGCTGCCCGCAGCTGCGCTATTGCCTGGACCCGGTGATTGGCGACACGCACACCGGCCCCTACGTGGAACCCGGGCTGGAAGCGATCTTCGCCGAGCGCCTGCTGCCGCATGCCTGGCTGGTGACGCCCAACGCTTTCGAACTGAATCGCCTGACCGGCATGCCGGCGCTGGCCGAGGCCGATGCCCTCGCCGCCGCGCGCACGCTGCTGGATCGCGGCCCGCATTGGGTGATCGCGCACAGCGTGGGCGGCACCCCGGGTGAACTGGTGACCCTGGCCGTCGGCCGCGAGGAAACCTGGCGCTGGACCTCGCCGCTGCTGCCGGTGGACGTGGCCGGTACCGGCGATGTGCTGATGTCGCTGGTGGTGTCGTTCCTGCTGCGCGGCGAATCGATGCAGCAGGCGATTTCGCGTGCGATTGCCGGCACCCATGCGGCGCTGGAGGCGACCCTGGACAACGGCTTCGAGGAATTCGACGTGGTCGCCGCCGCGCCGGCGGCGCTGGCCGAAGGAATGCGCTTCCGCGCCGAACGCGTGGCATGAGCGGCCTGGACCCACGCACGCCGCGCACGGTCGGCATCATCGGCAGCGCTGGCGCCTACGGGCGCTGGCTGACCCGCTTCTTCCAGCAGCACCTGCAGCTGCAGGTGATCGGCCACGATCCGGCCGACCGAGGTTCGCACACGCCGGAACACCTGCTGGCGCAGGCCGATGTGCTGGTGTTCTCGGCACCGATCCGGCACACGCCGGCGTTGATCGCCGAGTACGTGCGGCAATCGGCGGGCCGCGAGCAGGGCAGGCTGTGGCTGGATGTGACCTCGGTAAAGGAGGCGCCGGTGCAGGCGATGCTGGCCTCGCAGGCCGAAGTGGTTGGCCTGCACCCGATGACCGCACCACCGAAGGCGCCGACCCTGAAGGGGCGGGTGATGGTGGTCTGCGAAGCGCGGCTGCAGCTCTGGCAGGCGTGGGTCGATACGCTGTGCGCCGCGCTGCAGGCCGAGTGCGTGCGGGCCACGCCGCAGCACCACGACCAGATGATGGCGCTGGTGCAGGCGATGGTGCATGCCACCCATCTGGCCCAGGCCGGCGTGTTGCGCCAGTACCAGCCGCAGCTGGGCGATCTGGCTGCGATGATGCCGTACCGTTCGGCATCGTTCGAGCTGGATACGGCGATCATTTCGCGCATCCTGTCGCTCAACCCGGCGATCTACGAAGACATCCAGTTCGGCAACCCGTATGTGGCGCCGATGCTGGAGCGGCTGGTGGGCCAGCTGCAGGCCCTGCAGGCGCAGGTCGGGCAGGGGGACGACGGTGCACGTGATGCCTTCCGCGAGCAGCTCCTGTCGGCCAATCGCAGTGCTTTCGGTGAGCAGGCGCTGGCGGACGGCAACCATACGTTCGAACGCGTGGGCTATCTGCTGGCCGATCTGACCGAGCGCAACGCGCTGTCGGTGCACCTGCCGGAAGACCGGCCGGGCTCGCTGCGTGAGCTGCTGAATGTATTCGAGCAGCATCGCATCAGCCTGGCCTCGATCCATTCCTCACGTACGCCCGGCGGCGAAGTGCACTTCCGCATCGGGTTCATCGCCGGCAGTGATCCGGCCGCGATCACCCGGGCGGCTGCGGAAGTGGATGCCAGCGGCATCGGGCGGGTGCTCGGCTGACCACATTCATCCACAGGTGGTGTGGATGGATCCTGAGCAAATGTGTGGATAACCTCGCTCAGCCCTTGCTGGCAAAGGCTGTCAAGATACCTGGCGAAAAATTGGCCACGCTTCTTTGTTGGGTCGAGCCATGCTCGACTCCTTTTGGCGACAAGCGTGTCGACCCAGGTCGACACCTACCAGAGCGGAGGATGGAGATCCGGTAGCGCGAGCGCGGAGCAGCACGAATGCGGTAGCGCCGGGCCATGCCCGGCGAACCTCAAATCGTCAACCGCAGTTCACCACCACTGGTGGTGAACTCGCGTCCATTGCGCACCAGCTGGCGCCCGTCATCCAGCTCATAGCGCGGCGTGGCTTCGGAGTGGTGCCCGCTGCCGTTCGCCTCGGGCTTGAATTCGATGATGATGTGGCTTTCGCCATTACTGTCGACGGCGGGGAACTGACGGAACGACATCGCGTACCTCCTTCAGCGGATGCTGCGGGTGCGCGGCCAGCTTGGTCTTGCCGATGTTAGCCGGCCGTCATCAATCGATGAACTGCAGTCGGGCCAGTTCAGCGTACAGTCCGCCTTCGGCCAGCAGCTGCGCATGGGTACCTTCGGCGACGATACGGCCCTGGTCCATCACCACGATGCGGTCGGCCTTGAGCACGGTGGCCAGGCGGTGGGCGATGACCAGCGTGGTGCGACCGGCCATCAGCCGCTCAAGTGCCTGCTGCACGCCATGCTCGCTCTGCGCATCCAGCGCGCTGGTGGCTTCGTCCAGCAGCAGGATCGGCGCATTCTTCAGCAACGCGCGGGCGATCGCCACGCGCTGTTGCTGGCCACCGGACAGGCGCGCACCGCGTTCGCCCAGTTCACTGTCGTAGCCTTGCGGCAATGCTCGCAGGAAGCCATCGGCCTCTGCTGCACGTGCGGCGTCCTCGACCTCGGCGTCGCTGGCCTGCAGCCTGCCGTAGCGGATGTTGTCGCGTGCACTGGCTGCGAACAGCGTCGGCTGCTGCGGTACCAGTGCCAGCTGCGCGCGCAGCTCGGCCGGATCGACCTGGCGCACGTCGATGCCATCCACGCAGATGCGGCCGCTGGCCGGATCGTGGAAGCGCAGCAGCATGGACAGCACCGTGCTCTTGCCTGCGCCCGACGGGCCGACCAGGGCCACGGTCTCACCCGGGCGGACATGCAGATTGAAGTGGTCCAGCGCGGCCTGGTCCGGGCGCTGCGGGTAGTGGAACACCACGTCGTCGAACTGGATTTCGCCGCGTAGCGGTTGCGGCAGTGCATGTGGCTGCGCGGGCGCACGGATCTCGATGTCTTCCTGCAGCAGCTCGCTGATACGGCCCATGCCACCGGCCGCACGCTGCAGCTCGTTCCACACTTCGGCCAGGGCGCCCACCGAGCCGCCGCCGATCAGCGCGTACAACACGAACTGGCCCAGCGTGCCGGCACTGAGGCGGCCGTCGATGACATCGTGCGCGCCCAGCCACAGCACGCCAACGATGGCGCCAAATACCAGCAGGATGGCGCTGGCGGTAACCAGTGATTGCGCACCGATGCGCCGGCGTGCGGCACCGATGGCATCGCCCAGCGCCTTGTCAAAGCGCCCGCGCTCATAGGGCTCGCGCGCATGCGCCTGCACCGTGCGCACGGCGCCCAGCGTCTCGCTGGCCAGGCTGTTGGCATCGGCGATGCGGTCCTGGCTGCTGCGCGCAACCGTGCGCAGCTTGCGCGCGCCGATGATGATCGGCAGCACCGCCAGCGGGATGCCGAGCAGTGACCACGCGGCCAGCCGCGGGCTGGTGACGAACAGCATCGCCAGGCTGCCGACCACGGTGACGCTGCTGCGCAGGGCGACCGACATGGTCGAACCGACCACGCTGCGCAGCAGTTCGCTGTCGGCGGTCAGGCGCGAGACCAGTTCGCCGCTGCGGCTGCGGTCGTGGAAACCGGCGCCGAGCTGGATCAGGTGTGCGTACAGGCGGCTGCGCAGGTCGGCGACGACCTTCTCGCCCAGCAGCGACACGAAGAAGAACCGTGCGGCCGTCGCCAGTGCCAGCACCACCGCCACCAGCATCAGCAGGGCGAAGGCACGGTTGATCTGGCCACCGCTGGTGAAGCCGTGGTCGATCATCTGCTTCACGGCGGGGGGCAGGCTCAGCGTGGCGGCCGAAGAGACCGCCAGGGCCAGCAGCCAGGCGGTGAACAACCCGCTATGGCGGCGCACGAACGGCCACAACGTCCGCAGGCTGCCGAGGCGGCGCAGCGGCGGGGTCGAGGCAGGGGCGTCGTCCTTGTCAGTCATCCTGGGTGTCGTCTTGTATGCGGATACGGTCACGGGTGGCGTCGCGCAGGCGGATTTTCAATGCATCGACCTGATCGGCCGGCAATTCGGCCCGCAGGCACACGCCGTTGGCATCGAACCGTTCATCGAGCTTCCCGGCGCCGAAGGCGGGCAGGGTGGCGTGCAGGGTGCCCAGGTCCTCGAAGCCGGCCAGCAGCTGCAGCCGGGCCATCGCCACCAGGGGCAGGCGGGGGGCGGTGCGCAGGCACTCGGCGGCAGCGCCACCGTAGGCGCGCACCAGTCCACCGGCGCCCAGCTTGATGCCGCCGAACCAGCGCGTCACCACCACCATCACGCGGTCGAACCCCTGGCCATCGATCGCCGCCAGGATCGGTCGTCCGGCCGTTCCGGCGGGCTCGCCATCGTCGCTGGAGCGGTAGTCCTGGCCGTACCGGTAGGCCCAGCAGTTGTGGGTCGCGTCGGCTGCTGCAACCTGCTGCAGGATCGCCATGGCCGCTGCGGCGCTGTCGATCGGCGCAGCATGGGCGATGAAACGACTGTGTTTGACTTCCAGCGTGTGGCTGACAGGCTGGGCGAGGGTATCGAGCATTCCCGTCATTCTACGGGGTCGCCGGAGATCACGTTCTGCTTCAGTCGTCCAGCAACGGGCGCAGGTCGCGCGGCAGGCGGGCTTCCGGATACTGTTGCACGTAGCGCTCCAGGCTGGCGCGGGCCAGATCGCGCTGGCCATCGTCGCGACGCGCGCGGATTTTCTGCAGCCACTGCCGGCGCGGCAGTCGCGCGTCTGCGTCCACCTCGGCCTGCACGGCATCCGCGCTCAGGCCCGCATCGCTGCCGCGGCGCATGACGCCCGGTGCGGAACGGCTGGGCGCCTCACGCTTCATCGAGGTGATCTCCACCCGATCCAGCGCCTGCGCCCGCTCGGCCTCGGTGGCATTGGCTGCCGGTGCCGCCGCCGTGCGTGCTTTCATTGCCCCGGACGCTGCTGGCGCGAATGCCGGTGCGGGTGCCGAGTAGGCGGTCGGTGCAGGTGGCGCGGGCGGTGCTGCAGCCGGAGCGGGCGGGAGCGTCGTAAAGGAGGTGTCGGCGGCCGCATCCGCAGCCATGGATCGTGCGGCCTGGGCCGGCACTTCAGCGGTCTTGGCCGGCGCAGGCTTGTGCGCACGCGCGATGGCCGGTGCCGGGGCAGCGGAAACAGGGGCGGACTCGGGTGCTGCCGGCGCAGCGGCTGGTTCCGCAACCGCCACTGCGCTGTGGGCCGAACCACTTCCAGCGGCCTGATCGGCAGTCGCGACGTCTTCTGCCGCAGCCGGTGCTGCGGCAACAGCAGTCTCGCCCGCCGGAACCGGCGGCGGTTCAGGACGCAGCTGCCAGGCGATGCCGATGGCGAACACCATCGAAGCGGCGATGCCGAACACCGCTGGCCAACGCGGGCCTGTGCGCTGCTTGCGCGGCGCCTCGGGAGAGGCGGCAACATCTGTACCCGGAGCGTCCACGGCGGCACGCGCCGCAGCCAGGATGGCGGCGTCCAGTGCGGCCGGTGGTGCCTGCTCGGCGCGACGGCCGAGCAGCCGGGCCAGCTCGCGTTCTTCCGGCGTCAGCGGTTCGTCTCGGTTCATGCGTTCAATCCCGCACGCAGCTTGTCCATCGCATAGCGCAGCCGCGATTTCACGGTTTCCCGGCCTACGCCGGTGATCTGGCCGATCTCCTCCAGGCTCAGTTCCTGATCCAGCCGCAATTGCAGCACTTCGCGCTGCTCCGGCGGCAATTGCTCCATCGCCAGCTGGATGCGGCGACGTTGTTCGAATTCGGAAAGTTCGGCTTCCGGGGTCTGCCCGTCCTCGATCGCGGCCAGGCGCAGGTCGGCGTCGGCCGGCGCGGCAGGGCGATGGCGGGCGGCGCGCCAATGGTCGTTCAGGCGGTTGTGGGCGATGCGGAACAGCCAGGTGCTGAACGCCGCTTCGGGCTGCCACCCGGCACGGGCGCTGATCACCCGCTGCCAGACGTCCTGGAAGATCTCCTCGGCCAGCGCGTTGTCGCGCAGTTGGCGCAGCAGGAAGCCGAACAGTCGTTTGCGATGGCGCGCATACAGGCTTTCGAACGCGTGCAGGTCGCCGCCGGCCCAGGCCAGCATCAAGGCTTCATCGGTTGGCAGTGCGCTGGCTTCCACGGCGTACAGGGTAAGGCCTGCAGGCGATGGCGCATAGCCGGTGGCAGGGGCGGGCAGGGCGAGGGTCATGGCTCGGAAGGGGCTGCGGACAGCAGGAAAAACGTACGGGCGCACGATTCGGGGTTTACGGGCTTCCATTGCCCCCCGGGTGGCGCGCTATGCTCGGCGGCTCAGGGGAGGCGACGCATAGACGGCGCCAAGAGATTGTCATTTGTCCACGCATGCTGAACCGGCGGAAGAGCCACCACACGAGGCCGTGCTGAGCACGGCGCTGGTGCGCGCGTTGCATGCGCTTTTGCCGGAAACGGCTGTGGTCCGCGTCGGCTGGGACGACCCGCAGCTCGGGCGGGGTCAGGACGGGTGGCCGGCCGATGGGGCGGCAGGCGCGTTCACTGCGCCGGGCATCGGCGACGGCTGCCATGGCTGGGAACATGACGGTGCACGCCTGCAGCTGTCGGTGGAAGGCGCCGTGCCTTCCGCGGCGTGGTGGGGGCTGGCCCGTCAGGCCATGGAACTGGCACTGCAGCGTGGCCGCCAGGCCGGGCAGATCAAGGCGCTGGAAGAGGCTGAACGGTTGCAGCAGGCGCTGTTCCAGATCGCCGATCTGGCCGGCGCCGATCTGGAGATGTCGGAGATGCTGCGTCACGTGCACGGCGTGCTCGGCACGCTGATGTATGCGGAGAACTGCTACATCGTTGAGTACGATGATGTGCGTGACCAGATCCGCTTCCTGTACTTCGCCGACCAGGTCGACGATTTCGTCGCCGACCCGTCGCAGAGCCATGACGCCGCCGAGATGCCGCGCAGCCTGACCGTCGCGCTGCTGCGCCACGGCAAGCCGCTCAGCGGACCCTCGCGCGAACTTCTGGCACGCGTGGTCGAGCAGGAGCACGACCCGCAGCGTGGCCCCGAGAGCCTGGACTGGCTGGGTGTGCCGATGCTGCGCGATGGCCGGGTATGCGGCGCAATCGTGGTGCAGAGCTATGAGCTGGCGGCCCGTTATGGCGAGGCCGAGCGGGCGTTGCTGGGCTTTGTCGCGCAGCACGTGCAGACTGCGATGGATCGGCGCCAGGCGCAGGTCCGGCTGGAGCAACAGGTGGAGCGGCGCACGCTGGAACTGCAGCGTGCCAACCGCAGCCTGCAGGATGAAGTGGCGGAGCGCCGGCGCGCCGAGCAACTGCAGACCGCGCTGTACAACATTGCCGAAATGGCGATGTCGGCCGACAGCCTGGCCCAGTTCTACGGGCAGGTGCATGGCGTGGTCGGGCGCCTGCTCGATGCGCGCAACTTCTATATCGCGCTGGTGAACGGAAGCGGCAACGGCCTGGACTTCGTCTATTCGGTGGACGAGCACAATGCCAGCCGTGCACCTCGTCCGTTCAGTCGCGGCCTGACCGAATACGTGGTGCGCAACCGGCGGCCCCTACTGGCCTCACGCGCCCAGATCGATGCGCTGCTGGCCAGTGGCGAGGTGCGTGAATCCGGCGCGCGCTCGCATTGCTGGCTGGGCGTGCCGCTGCTGCGCGATGACGAGGTGGTCGGTGCGATCGTGGTGCAGAGTTACAGCGAGAACAGTACGTTCAGCGTGCACGATCAGCGGCTGCTGACGTTCGTTGCGCAGAACATCGGAACCGGGTTGGCGCGCCAGCGCGACCAGCAACGGCTGCGTTTGGCGCATGCCGAACTTGAAAAGCGCGTGGAGGAACGCACGCGTGAGCTGGCCGAGGTCAACGAGAAGTTGCTCGGCCAGATCGGCGAGCGCCTGCGGGCCGAGCAACGCCTGACCCATCAGGCCATGCACGATGCGCTGACCGGCCTGCCCAACCGGCTGCACCTGCTCGATCGCCTGCAGGATGCGCTGGCGCTGGCCAAGCGCGAGGGTGGGCCGGTGTTCGCCGTGCTGTTCCTCGACCTGGATCGCTTCAAGCTGGTCAACGACAGCATCGGCCACGCCGCGGGTGACCGCATGCTGGTGGAGGTCGCCAAGCGCATCGTATCGATGGCCGGCGCCGATGACGTGGTGGCACGGCTGGGCGGTGATGAATTCGCGGTGCTGCTGCAATGCCCGCAGGGCCTGGCACAGGCGCTGGATTTCGGCCAGCGCTTGTTGCTGGCATTGCAGGAATCGATATGGATCGCCGGCCGCGAGCTGTTCCCGTCCGGCAGCCTGGGTATCGCGTTGTGGAATCCGCGCTACCGTACCGGCGAGGAACTGCTGCGTGATGCGGATGCGGCGATGTACCGGGCCAAGGCACAGGGCCATGACCGCTGCGCGATCTTCGACGAGGACATGCGTGAACAGGCCATGCGCAGCCTCGACCTGGAAGCCGATCTGCGCCGCGCAATCAACAACCGTGATTTCGTTCCGTTCTTCCAGCCGATCGTGCGCCTGTCCGATGGCGAAGTGGTGGGACATGAGGCATTGCTCCGCTGGCAGCACGAGCGTCGTGGCCTGCTGTTGCCCGGCGCGTTCCTGGAGCTGGGAGAGGAAAGTGGCCTGATCGAACAGGTCGACTGGCTGATCTACGAGCAGGTCATCGCGCGCCTGGCCGAAGGTGGGCAGAGCTATGTCTCGGTGAACGTTTCGCCGCGCCATTTCCGCTCGGCCGAGTTCAGCGACCGCCTGTTCGGCCTGCTCGACGCGTGTGGCGCCGATCCGCGCCGGCTGCGGCTGGAGATTACCGAGGTCGCGCTGCTGGACGATGCGCCGCACACGCTGCGCATCCTGCAGGGCCTGCGCGAGCGTGGCATCCAGGTGCAGCTGGACGACTTTGGTACCGGCTTCTCTGCGCTGTCCTACCTGCACCGATTCCCGATCAGTACATTGAAGATCGACCAGAGTTTCATCGCCGGCCTGCACGGGCCGGAAGTGCAGAGCACGCGCGCGCTGGTCGAAGGCGTGCTGTCACTGGCCCGCACTCTGGGCATCGAAACCATTGGCGAAGGCATCGAGACCGAGGCGCAGCGGCAGACACTGCGCGAACTCGGTTGCGACTATGGCCAGGGCTACCTGCTGGGCCGTCCCGCACCGTGGGCGCGGACGCTGGCGTGAGCCACCGCGACGGTTCACTTCAGCGCAGAGCCGAGCGACGTTTCTCGTCGATCCACTTCGAGGCCTGCGCCGGCTGGTAGTTCTGCATCCACACCAGCATTTCCTCGATGTCCGAGCCGTACCAGAGGTCCTGGCGCTGGTCCGGATGCAGGAAACGCTCTTCCACCATGCGGTCGATCATGCCGATCAGCGGCGCGTAGAAACCTTCCACATCGAGGAACGCGCACGGCTTGTTGCCGATGCCCAGCTGGCGCCAGGTCAGCATCTCGAAGATCTCTTCCATGGTGCCGAAGCCACCGGGCAGGGCAACGAAGCCATCGGCGAGGTCGAACATGCGCGACTTGCGCTCATGCATCGAGCCGACGATCTCCAGTTCGGTCAGGCCGCGGTGGGCCACTTCCCAGTCGGCCAGCTGGCGCGGGATCACGCCGGTCACCTCGCCGCCAGCGGCGAGCACGGCGTTGGCCACGGTGCCCATCAGGCCAACGTTGCCGCCGCCATACACCAGGCGCAGGCCATCGCGGGCGATGCGATCACCCAGGGCAATGGCGCGTTCGGTGTAGGCCGGCTTGCTGCCAGCGTTGGAACCACAGTACACACAGATCGATTTCATGGATCTTCTGTCTCTTGACCGGAAACGAAAACGCCCCGTCACCGACCGCAAGGCGGTCAGAGACGGGGTGCCCTTGGATTATGAGCCCTTCTGTAGCCATGCTCGGCTGCTCTTCGTTCAGATCGCGGCAAAGGCCAGCCGAGCAAGGGCTATGCCGGTCGTCCTGGCCGGCACCCTTCGGGCCGTCGCCAGCGACGTTGGCAGCGGCTCCTGCCGCTGCCTTTGGCTCTACGCAAGCGGCGGCTTACGCCGCCGCAGCCTGCTCGCGGCGCGGGCCTTCACGCAGGGCGCGGCCGACCATGCCCACCAGCAGGTCCAGCTCCTCGCTGTCCATGCCGAAGTGCGGGGTGAAGCGCAGCGAGTTTTCGCCGCCATGGATCACGTTGATGCCGTGCTGGCGCAGCCATTCCTCGGTGGAGTTGGCGCCGTAGCACTTGAACTGCGGGGCCAGCTCGCAGGAGAACAGCAGCCCGGTGCCCTGCACCTTGGTGATCAGCCCGCCCAGCTCGTTCTTCAGCTGTTCCAGCTTGCGCACGGCCTCGGCACCACGTTCGGCGATGTTGGCGCGTACCTGTGGGGTCAGCTGGGCCAGGGTGGCGCAGGCCACGTCCAGCGCACGCGGATTGCTGGTCATGGTGTTGCCGTAGATGCCCTTGCGGTACAGCTGCGCGGCGTGCTCGGTCACCGCCAGCACCGACAGCGGGTACTGCGCGGCGTTGAGCGCCTTGGAGTAGGTCTCCATGTCCGGCGGGTCAAGCCCTTCGAAGCCCGGGTAGTCGACCACCGACAGCACGCCATGCGCACGCAGGCCGGCCTGGATCGAGTCCAGCAGCAGCAGGCTGCCGTGTGCACGCGTCAGCTCACGGGCAACGGCATAGAACGACGGCGGCACCGAACGGCCCGGGTCACCTTCGCCCATCACCGGTTCGAGGAACACCGCTTCGATGAACCACTGGTTGCGCGCGGCATCCTCGAACACCTTGCGCAGGCCGGCCTCATCGTACGGCGCCACGGTGATCACCGAGTCCTCGCCCCGGTAGCTGGCCAGGTGCTGCATGTAGCTCTTGCGGCTGGAATCCGAATAGAGGGCAGGGCGGTCGGTACGGCCATGGAAGCTGCCCTTGACCACCACGCGCTTGATCGCAGCGCCGGCGTGACGTGCACCCGGATCGGTCTGCAGCTTGGCGTTGACGTCGGCGATGCGCGCGGCCAGGCCGACGGCTTCGGAGCCGGAATTCAGGCACATGAAACGGGCGAACGGGCAGCCGCCACGGCGGTGGCCGATCTCGGCGCGCAGGGCGGTGATGAAGCGCTGCTGCGACAGGCTGGGGGTCATGATGTTGGCCATCACCTGTGGGCGCGCCATGGCTTCCAGCACGGCGTCCGGGGTGTGCCCGAAGCCGAGCATGCCGTAGCCGCCGGCGTCGTACAGCACGGCGCCCTTCAGGGTGACCACCCATGGGCCGCGCGCGGCCAGCGCCACGTAGGGGGTCACCGCGTCATCGGCATAGAAATTGACGAATCCGTCCTGCATCGCGTCGATCTGTGCCTGTTCGTCCTGCGCCAGCAGCGGCCCCAGGTCGGCCTGCACGCGCGCGAATTCCTCGGCGGCGGCGTCCACTGCGGCGATCAGCTGCGGGTGGTTGGCGGACAGGGCGGTCAGGGTGGCATCGTCCAGGCCGGTGGTGAGGCGGGTGCCGGGCTGGTTGCGCAGGGGGGCGAGGCGTTTGATGAAGCTCATTGCAGATCTCCTGAAACAATGGGTCGCACGGGCCATCAAAAGCAAAACGCGCGTCATCACGCGCGCTTGGGGCAGGCTCGTGCAGCGGACTTCCGGTTCGATGCTAGCACTTGTTTTTTTGCGCGATAACCCCGCAGAAACCTGCTGCATAGCAGCATTTTGCGCGACGTTCGCCGCGAAGTGCGCCGGCTCGCAGACGCTGGACGTACAATGCGCGCCATTGTCGACCTGTTGCCGCCCACCGCCTTGAAGAAGTCCGATTTCCATTACGACCTGCCGGCTGAACTGATCGCGCAGGCTCCCTTGGCCGAACGTTCCGCCAGCCGCCTCCTGGTGGTACCGCCGGCGCCCGGTGCCTTCACCGACCTGCAGGTGCGCGACCTGCCGTCGCTGCTGCAGCCGGGCGACCTGCTGGTGTTCAACGACACCCGGGTGATTCCGGCGCGCCTGTTCGGGCAGAAGGCCAGCGGCGGCCGCGTGGAGATCCTGATCGAGCGCCTGCTCGGCGCTCAGCAGGCGCGTGCGCAGGTCGGCGCCAGCAAGTCGCCGAAGGCCGGCAGCCGCATCGCGCTGGATGCCGGTGGCGAAGCCGAGGTGCTGGGCCGCGATGGCGAGTTCTACGTGCTGCAGTTCCATGTGCCGGAGTCGCTGGAGCAGTGGCTGCTGCATGCCGGCCGCCTGCCGTTGCCGCCCTACATCCAGCGCGAACCGGGCGTGGACGACCGCGAGCGCTACCAGACCGTGTTCGCGCGCGAAGTGGGCGCGGTGGCGGCACCGACCGCCGGCCTGCATTTCGACGAACCGCTGCTGGCGGCGCTGAAGGACAAGGGCGTGGAGTTCGGCCACGTCACCCTGCACGTGGGCGCGGGCACCTTCCAGCCGGTGCGCGCCGATGACCTGAAGGACCACGTGATGCACCGCGAGTGGCTGAACGTCGGCGCCGAGCTGGTGCAGCAGGTGCGGCGCACGCGCGCGGCCGGTGGCCGGGTGATCGGCGTCGGCACCACCGTGGTGCGCGCGCTGGAAAGCGCGATGCGCGATGGCGAACTGCTGCCGTTCGCCGGCGAGACCCAGATCTTCATCACCCCGGGCTACCGCATACGCAGCGTCGACGCGATGGTGACCAATTTCCACCTGCCCGAAAGCACGCTGCTGATGATGATCTCGGCGTTTGCAGGCAAGGACCGCGTGTTCGAGGCCTACCGGCACGCGATCGAGCAGCGCTACCGCTTCTTCAGCTACGGCGACGCGATGCTGCTGTTCCCGCAGGCGGGCTGAGCAGGCAGGGCACCTTGGGAGGGCAGAGCGCCTGGGAAGCCGGGGTACTTATGGGTGCGTGGGTGCGCACCTTGGTGCGTACGCCTTCTTGGGAGACAATAGACAACTATTTGCCCGAATGACCGCTCCATGTCCCGACTGCAGTTCCAGCTCCAGACCCGCGACGGCCGTGCCCGCCGTGGCCGCCTGACCTTCCCGCGTGGCACGGTGGAAACGCCGGCCTTCATGCCGGTGGGGACCTATGGCTCGGTCAAGGGCATCCTGCCGGACCAGGTGCGGGCGCTGGGCGCCGAGATCATCCTCGGCAACACCTTCCACCTGTACCTGCGCCCGGGCCTGGACATCATCGCCGACCACGGCGGGCTGCACGGCTTCTGCCGCTGGGATGGCCCGATCCTGACCGACTCCGGTGGTTTCCAGGTGTTCTCGCTGGCCCATCGACGCAAGATCACCGAGCAGGGCGTGACCTTTGCCTCGCCCACCGACGGCGCCCGCGTGTTCCTCGGTCCCGAGGAGAGCATGAAGATCCAGAAGGTGCTCGATTCGGACATCGTGATGATCTTTGACGAGTGCACCCCGTACCCCGCCACCGAAGACGTTGCCCGCCGTTCCATGGAGCTGAGCCTGCGCTGGGCCCAGCGCAGCCGCAACGCGCATGACGAGCTGGGCAACGACGCGGCCTTGTTCGGCATCGTCCAGGGGGGCGTGCACACCGACCTGCGCAGCCGCTCGGCCGACGCCCTGCAGGCGATCGGCTTCGACGGCTACGCCATCGGCGGCCTGGCCGTGGGCGAGCCGGAGCACGAGCGCAATGCCATGCTCGACCACCTGGATCCGGAGCTGCCGGGCGACCGGCCGCGTTACCTGATGGGCGTGGGCCGACCGGAGGACCTGGTCGAGGGCGTGGCGCGCGGCGTGGACATGTTCGACTGCGTGATGCCGACCCGTAATGCGCGCAACGGCCACTATTTCACCTCGTTCGGCACCGTTCGCATCCGCAATTCCCAGTACGCGCGGGACATGGACCCGATCGAGCCGGGCTGCGGCTGCGTGGCCTGCACCGGCGGTTACACCCGGTCCTACCTGCGCCACCTGGACCGCTGCAACGAGATGCTGGCGCCGATGCTGGGCACCCTGCACAACCTGTTCTATTACGAAAAGCTCATGGCCGACATCCGTGCCGCGATCGAGGCGGGAACCTTCCTGGCCTTCCGCGAGTCCTTCTACGCGGCACGCGGAGCGGTGGCCCCGCCGCTGTAACCCCGACGCCCCCCTGCCGAACGGCCCAAGGACGAACGCCCGGGGCCGTGGCATACTTCAAGGCTGACCCAGATCCGCGGTCGACACCCCCGCCCCTCAAGGGACGGGAGCGCCGCCCAACCAAAGGACCAACGATGAACCTGCTTGCTTTCCTGATTCCCGCCGCCCACGCCCAGGCCGCCGGCGGCCAACCGCAGGGCATGGGCCTGACCACGCTGCTGTTCCCGATCATCCTGATCGCCATCATGTACTTCCTGATGATCCGCCCGCAGATGAAGCGGCAGAAGGAGCACAAGGCCATGCTGGAGAAGATCAAGCGCGGCGATGAAGTGCTGACCAACGGCGGCATCGCCGGCAAGGTCACCGACATTGGCGACCACTTCATCACCGTCGAAGTGGCCGACAACGTGCGCATCCGCGTGCAGAAGGGCGCTGTCGGCAGCGTGCTGCCGACCGGCACCCTGGATTCGGCCAAGTAAGCCACTCCCTTTCCGAAGCACAACCGCGGCGCCGGGGATGGCGCCGCGCGGGACCCAAGCAATGCTCGAATTTCCACGCTGGAAGTACGTCGTCATCCTGATCGTACTGGCGCTCAGCGCGCTGTATGCGCTGCCCAACATCTACCAGAAGGACCCGGCCATCCAGATCACCGCCAACCGTGGCGGGCAGATCGACGATGCGCTGCGCGACCGTGTGCTGGCCGATCTGAAAAAGGCCGGCATCGCCACCATCGGTGCCGAAAAGGAAGGGGAAAGCCTGATCGTCCGCCTGTCGGACCTGAAGTCGCAGTCCGCTGCCAGCGACGTCCTGCGTGACACCGTCGGCGAGAAGTACACCGTGGCGCTGAACCTGGCTTCGACCGTACCCGACTGGCTGGCCAACCTCGGCGGTCGCCCGATGGTGCTGGGCCTGGACCTGCAGGGCGGCGTGCATTTCGTGCTGCAGGTCGACCAGAAGGCTGCCCTCGACAAGCGCCTGGATGCCTATACCGAAGACGTGCGCAGCACCCTGCGTGACGCGCGCATCGCCTACCAGTCGGTGGAACGCCGCGCCGATAACAGCATCGTGGCCAACCTGAGCCCATCCGCCGGCGATGACGCCGCGCAGCGCGCCCGCGCCGCGCTGGTCAAGGCGCAGCCGACCCTCGGCTATGACGTCAGCGGCAACCGCATCACGGTCACCGTGCCGGAGACCGAGATCACGCAGATCGCCAACGGCGCCATCGAGCAGAACATCAACACCCTGCGCAACCGCGTGAACCAGCTCGGCGTGGCCGAGCCGATCATCCAGCGCCAGGGTGCCGACCGTGTGGTCGTGCAGCTGCCGGGCGTGCAGGACACCGCCGAAGCCAAGCGCATGATCGGTGCCACCGCCACCCTGGAGTACCGTGCGGTGGTTGAAGGCAA
The DNA here is from genome assembly GCF_032025605.1 of Stenotrophomonas maltophilia group sp. msm4. Taxonomy (NCBI): domain Bacteria; kingdom Pseudomonadati; phylum Pseudomonadota; class Gammaproteobacteria; order Lysobacterales; family Lysobacteraceae; genus Stenotrophomonas; species Stenotrophomonas maltophilia group sp. msm4. The sequence continues at coordinate 701,128 of NZ_JAVSKK010000001.1, forward strand.
TGCGCAGGACGCCATCAACTCCGGCCGCATTCCGCCGGAAGCGAAGGTCTACCAGCAGCGTGACGGCCGCGGCCCGATCCTGCTGAACAAGCGCGTGATCGTCACCGGCGACCAGATGGTCGGTGCGCAGGCGGTGACCGATTCGAACAGCGGCTCGCCGGCCGTCAGCGTGACGCTGAACAACGTCGGTGGCCAGCGCATGTTCGACTTCACCAGCGCCAACGTGAACAAGCCGATGGCGGTGGTCTACACCGAGCGCGTGCCAACCGTAACCGTCGTCGACGGCCAGGAAGTGCGTGGCTTCAAGGTCAACGAGGAAGTGATCTCGGTGGCCAACATCAACGGCGTGTTCGGCAAGAACTTCCAGACCACCGGCCTGCAGAAGAAGGAAGCCGAAGACCTGGCCAAGCTGCTGAAGTCGGGTTCGCTGGCTGCGCCGATGGACTTCGTCGAGGAGCGCGTGGTCGGCCCGAGCCTCGGCGCCGAGAACGTCAAGAACGGCATGCGCGCGGTGGTGTTCGCGTTCCTGTTCACCCTGGTGTTCTTCAGCGTGTACTACCGCATGTTCGGTGTGATCACCTCGGCAGCGATGCTGTTCAACCTGCTGATCGTAGTGGCGGTGATGTCGCTGTTCGGTGCCACCATGACCCTGCCGGGCTTTGCCGGCCTGGCGTTGTCGGTCGGCCTGTCGGTGGACGCCAACGTGCTGATCAACGAGCGTATCCGTGAAGAGCTGCGAGCCGGCGTGCCGGGCAAGACGGCGATCGTGACCGGTTACGAGCGTGCCTCGGGCACCATCCTCGACGCCAACCTGACCGGCCTGATCGTCGGTGTGGCGCTGTTTGCATTCGGTACCGGTCCGCTGAAGGGCTTCGCGCTGACCATGATCATCGGTATTTTCGCCTCCATGTTCACCGCGATCACCGTGTCGCGTGCGCTGGCGACGCTGATCTACGGCCGCCGCAAGAAGCTCCAGAACGTGGCCATCTGACGGGACGACACGCACAATGAAACTGTTTCCGCTGCACATCCTCCCGAACGACACCAAGATCGACTTCATGCGCTGGCGCCATGTCGCCATGGCAGTCACCATCGTGGTGTTCCTGGCCTCGGTCGCCATCATCGGCATCAAGGGCTTCAACTACGCACTGGACTTCACCGGCGGCACCCTGATCGAAGCCCGCTTCGACAAGGCGGTGGATGTTGAGCAGGTCCGCACCAAGCTCGAGCAGAGTGGCTTCGAAGGCGCCCAGGTGCAGAGCGTCGGTGGCAACACCGACCTGCTGATCCGCCTGGCCCCGCACGGCGAGCATGCTCCGGGTACCGGCGATGCCGCCCACGAGGACAAGGCCACGGCCGCTGCCGTGGTGAAGGCGTTGTCCACTGCCGACAATCAGGCCACCGTGCTCCGCAACGAGTTCGTGGGCCCGCAGATTGGCAAGGACCTGGCGATGAATGGCCTGTATGCCACCATCTTCATGCTGGCCGGCTTCCTGATCTACATCGCGGTGCGCTTCGAGTGGAAGTTCGCGGTCACCGCCAGCATCGTGGCGATGTTCGACCTGATCGTGACGGTCGCTTACGTGTCCCTGTTGGGCCGTGAGTTCGACCTGACCGTGCTGGCCGGCCTGCTGTCGGTGATGGGCTTTGCGATCAACGACATCATCGTGGTCTTCGACCGCGTTCGTGAGAACTTCCGCAGCCTGCGCGTGGACTCGATGGAAGTGCTGAACCGTTCAATCAACCAGACGCTGTCGCGTACGGTGATCACTGCCGTGATGTTCTTCCTGTCGGCGCTTGCCCTGTACCTGTACGGTGGCAGCTCGATGGAAGGGCTGGCCGAGACGCACATGATCGGCGCGGTGATCGTGGTGCTGTCCTCGATCCTGGTGGCGGTGCCGATGCTGACGATTGGTGTGCTGCGCGTGAGCAAGCAGGACCTGCTGCCGAAGGCGAAGGACGTCGAGGCCCTGGCCCGTCGCCCGTAAGCGTTCGCGCTGCACGCAACACACAGAGAACCCCGCGCAAGCGGGGTTTTTTGTTTGCAGGGCTTGCAGCCCTGCACCCGCGGTAGTGCCGGCCGCTGGCCGGCAACAGCAACAGCGTGTATTCCATGGGTGGGCGGGACGGTGTCGGAGTGCGGGGACGCCGCAAGTACGTCCGTGTAGGCTTGGCAGCCGCATCCATGCGGCTGACACCCCGCACTCCGACACCGCCCCACCTCTGACAGATTCCCGCGATCGGGTAGATCCACGCCATGCTTGGATGAAATCTGTCCGATATCGATACCCAACGAACTGTTCCGACAGATCGCAGAGAACTGTCGAAGGCGGGGCGGGTCCGGTTGAGGGGGCGTGAGCCGCATGGGCCCGAGGCATGCCTCGGGCGGGTTGGGCAGGACGCCCAACCCCGGTCTTGCCGTGTGCGCAGGACAGCGCACACGAGCAAGCGGCGACCGAGCTTACATGGGTGAGGGCGCTTTGGTTGCGAAGCACTGCTTCGCAAGCGCCCGAACGCACAGCCGCCAGCGGCTGGGCCGGCCCCCGGAGGGGGACTTGCAGCGTCCCCCTCAACCGGACCCACCCCGCCCACCCCCAGGAACCCAGCTTTTGACGTTGCTCTGGCCCTGGCCGTTGCTCAGGCCTCTGCGGGTGCAGGGTGCAACCCTGCAAAAGAAACACCACCCTACGCCAGCGTCGGTTGTGCAATCTTCCCCCGCGCACTACGATCCTGCGGTTCGCGCGCGTGCGCGCCCGTACTCCTGCTGAGCGCCCCGTGCGCCGCATCTGCCAACCCGAGGTATCCATGGTCATCAAACCGCGCGTCCGCGGCTTCATCTGCGTCACCACCCACCCGACCGGCTGCGAGGCCGCGGTCAAGCAGCAGATCGACTACATCCGTGCGCGCCCGCCGATCCAGAACGGTCCCAAGCGTGTGCTGGTGATCGGCGCCTCCACCGGCTACGGCCTGGCCGCACGCATCACCGCTGCCTTCGGCAGTGGCGCTGCCACCCTCGGTATCTTCTTCGAACGACCGGGCAGTGAAACCAAGCCGGGTACCGCGGGCTGGTACAACTCGGCCGCGTTCCACAAGTACGCCGACGAAGCCGGCCTGTATGCCAAGAGCATCAATGGCGATGCCTTCTCCGATGAAGTGAAGGCGAAGACCATCGAAATGATCAAGGCCGATCTGGGCCAGGTCGACCAGGTTGTCTACAGCCTGGCCGCGCCGCGCCGCAAGCACCCGAAGACCGGCGAGATCATCAGCTCCACGCTGAAGCCGATCGGCGAGCCGATCACCCTGCGCGGGCTGGATACCGACAAGGAAGTGATCACCGAAACCACCCTGCAGCCGGCCACCCCGGAAGAAATCGCCGGCACCGTCGCGGTGATGGGCGGCGAGGACTGGCAGATGTGGATCGATGCACTGGCCGATGCCGGCGTGCTGGCCAATGGTTGTACCACCACGGCCTTCACCTACGTGGGCGAAGAGATCACCCAGGCGATCTACTGGAATGGCTCGATCGGCGCGGCCAAGAAGGACCTGGACACCAAGGTGCTGGGCCTGCGCGAAAAGCTGGCGAAAATCGGCGGCGACGCGCGCGTGTCGGTGCTGAAGGCCGTGGTGACCCAGGCCAGCTCGGCCATTCCGACCATGCCGCTGTACCTGTCGCTGCTGTTCAAGGTGATGAAGGAAAAAGGCGCTCACGAAGGCTGCATCGAGCAGCTCGACGTGCTGTACGACATCCTTTACGGCGGCAAGGCTGATGGCACGGCGGTTGATCGCCTGCGCCATGACCTGGTCGATGGCGGCGGCCACACCGTCGCGCTGGTCGATGAGGAAGGCCGCCTGCGTGCGGACTACAAGGAAATGGCCGCAGACGTGCAGGGCAAGGTGGTCGCGCTGTGGCCGCAGGTGACCAACGAGAACCTGTACGAAATCAGCGACCTGGCCGGCTACAAGGCCGACTTCCTGCGCCTGTTCGGTTTTGGCGTGGAGGGCGTCGACTACGAGGCCGACGTCAATCCGGACGTGAAGATCGAAAATCTCGTCGACATGACCTGATCAAGCAGAAGGCCGGCGAAAGCCGGCCTTCTGGTTTGTGTAGAGCCGAGCCATGCTCGGCTGCTCTTCGCTTGAGTCCCGCAGCCGAGCATGGCTCGGCTACAGAGAGGCATCACCCGAATTCGAAGCCCATCTCCGGCAGCGCCGGGCCGACGAAATCGCCCTGCACGTAATCCACGCCGGCACTGAACAGCAGCGTCATCGAGTTGGCATCGCTGACGAATTCGGCAATGGTGCAGATGCCCGCTTCCTGAGCACGCGCGGTGATCTGGCTGATGCGGTCGATGTTCTCGCGGGTGGCGGCCAAGTCGCTGGTGAAGCCCCGGTCCAGCTTGAGGAACTGCGGCTGGAAGTGGGCCAGCAGCTGGAACGAGTCCAGCCCGGAACCGAACTGCTCCAGGCCGATGCGGCAGCCCAGTGGCGCCACTTCGGCAAGGAACTGCTGTGCACTGCGCAGGTGGGTGAACACCTTCGCTTCCGGTGCATGCAGCCACAGCCGTTCGCCGGGCACGCCCTGTGCCTGCAGCTCGCGGCGCAGGGTGGCGATCATCTGTGGGTCATCGAACGATTCCGGCGTGACCTTCACCAGCACCTGGGTGGCATGACCCGCACGTGCGCGTTCACCCAGCACCGCGATCGCCTGCGAGACCACCCAGCGGTTGATGTCGGCCAGCAGGCCGTGTTCCTCGGCGATGCCCAGGAACGCGGTCGGGCTCAGCAGCTCGCCATTGTTTTCCAGGCGCAGATAGGCTTCGTACAGCTCCAGTGGTTCGCCCTGCAGGTTCAGCACCGGCTGGTAGTGAAGCTGGAAACCGTCGCCGGCCAGCGCCTCGCGGATGCGCGCCACCCAGCGCTGCACACGCTCTTCCTCGACACGGTCGGCAGCAGCCGGGTCGAAGATGCGGCAGGTGTTACCCAGCTCGGCTGCAGCCTGGGTGCATTCGCTGGCGCGCGCCAGCACCTGGCCGATGCTGGCGATCTTCTCACCGACCTGCACGCCACCGATGCTGACCGTCACCGTGGCCGAGCGTGCGCCGATGCTGAAGACGTGTGCGGCGTAGGCTTCTCGGATGCGCTCGGCCAGCGCCACGGTCTGTGCGTAGGGCCCGGCCTGCAGCACGGCGAAATTGTGCTCGCCGAAACGGGCCAGTTGCGCGTCCTCGCCAACCACTTCGGCCAGCAGGGCGGCGAGGGCGCCGATCAGGGTGTCGGCCGAGGCCAGGCCGATATCCGGCAGCAGGCGCGCGTAGTGGTCCGGCTCGATCAGCAGCAGGCCGAACTGGCCCTCGCTGCGCCCGGCCTGGGCCACCGCGCTTTCCAGCTGCAGCATGAAGGTCGGGCGATTGAGCAGGCCGGTGACCTGGTCGCGCTGGCGCAGGTCCTCGACCTCGCGTGCCAGTTCGGGGTCGAACTCCATGCGGCGGCGGAGCACCACCTGCAGGCAGGACTCGCCCTCGTAGGTGGCCGCCGCAAATTCCATCGTCGCCGGGAACGCACTGCCGTCCTGGTGGCGCGCGTCGAGCTGGTACTGGGGCGGCGGCGCCTCGCCACGGCTGAGGCCCTTCAGCAGCTGCTTGAAGCCCTCCACGTGCTGGGCGGCGACCATGTCCAGCAGCGAAATGCCTTCGATGTCGTCGAAATGCTCGTAGCCGAACATCTCCAGGTAGGCGTCGTTGGCGCGGATGTGCATGCCTTCATGCACGTAGGCGATGGGGTCGCGCGAGGAGGCGATCAGCGCGTCGCAGCGGCGCTCGGTCTCGCGCATCTGCGCCTCGATGCGGCGCAGGCCGCGGCGTGCCTGCAGGTCGACCCACTGGTCGCGGACCACGGCGAGCAGGTGCTCGGGGCGCTGGCGCAGGGCGAGGGCACGGATGCCATGGCTGCTGGCCTGCACGAGTTCGTCCTCGTCGATGCGCTCGGCCAGCAGCACCAGCGGGATGTCCTTGCCGCTGGCAGCGATGTGCTGGGCTGCCAGCTGCAGCGGAATGCCCTGCGACGGCGAGGCCAGCACCAGGTCGATGGCCTGGCTGGTCAGCACCTGGGCCAGCTCGGTTGCATCCTGTGGGCGCCACGGGCGTACCGCGATGCCGCTGTTGCGCAGGGTGCTGACGATGGCTTCGGCATTCTCGCCGCTGTCATCGACGATCAGCAGGCGGATGGTGATGTCGTTCGCGTTCTGCATGCACTGCTCCCCAATCTGCGAATCTAGATACACGATGCGCGGCGAACCGTCCATGCGCGTCCCCCTTGCGCGCATGGAACGGCGAAGTGGTTCACACCACGCCGCCCGCTGCGTGCCCGCTTGCCCAGGCCCATTGGAAGTTGTAGCCGCCCAGCCAGCCGGTCACGTCCAGCACCTCGCCAACGAAGTGCAGGCCGGGGACGCGCTTGGATTCCATCGTTGAGGATGACACTTCGGCGGTGTCCACGCCGCCCAGGGTGACCTCGGCGGTGCGGTAGCCTTCGGTGCCGCTGGCCACCAGCGGGAATGCGCCCAGCAGCTGCGCAGCCTGGCGCAGCACCGGCTCGTCCAGCTGGCGCACGGGGCGGTCGGGCAGCCAGTGCTCGCACAGCCGCTGTGCCAGCCGCTTCGGCAGTACCTCGCCCAGCACCGTGCGCAGCTCGGCGGCGGGGCGGTCGCGCTTCATCTGGCGCAGCCACTCGCCCGCATCCTGGCCCGGCAACAGGTCCAGCTCCAGCGCATCGCCGGGCTGCCAGAACGAAGAGATCTGCAGGATGGCCGGGCCGCTCACGCCACGGTGGGTCAGCAGCATGAAGTTCTGGAAGCTCTTGCCGTTGCAGCGCGCCTCGATCGGCAGTGCGACGCCGCTGAGGTCGGCCAGCCGCTCCTGGTGCTTGCCGCTGAGGGTCAGCGGTACCAGCCCGGCGCGGGTCGGCAGCACCTGGTGACCGAACTGGCGGGCCACTTCATAGCCAAAGCCGCTGGCCCCCATGCTGGGAATCGACAGGCCACCGGTGGCAACCACCAGCGAGGCGCAATGGAACAGGCCGTGCGTGGTGTGCACGCGGAAACCATCGCTGCCATGCTCGATGCGCTGCACGCTGCAGTCGGTACGGATCTGTACGCCGGCCGCCTGGCATTCGTCCACCAGCATTTTCACGATCTGCTTGGAGGAGACATCGCAGAACAACTGCCCCAGTTCCTTTTCGTGATAGGCGATGCCGTGCTTGTGCACCAGCTCGATGAAATGCCAGGGTGTGTAGCGGGCCAGCGCCGACTTGCAGAAATGCGGGTTGGCCGACAGGAAGTTGGCCGGTGTGGTGCCGGTGTTGGTGAAGTTGCAGCGGCCACCGCCGGACATCAGGATCTTCTTGCCGACCTTGTTGGCATGGTCGATCACCTGCACCTGGCGGCCGCGCTGGCCGGCAGTGATCGCGGTCATCAGCCCGGCTGCGCCAGCGCCGATGACCACCACGTCACAACGGATCGTGCTCATGCCTTGGCGCGCTTGCGCCAGGTCGGGATCACGTCGAGCTGCATCTGATCGTTGAGCAGCTGCACTTCACCGTCCTGGATCAGCACGCTCCAGCGCATCGCGCGCTGGATCTGCTGGCCCCACAGCTCTACGAAGGCACCGTCGAGGTCGACCACCGAGAGGTTGTCGAAGCGCGCCAGGCCCTTGCTCTGCTTGCCCCACCAGATCTCCGAGGCGTTGCCGCCATAGTTGACCACCTGCACCTGGCGGCTGCGGTTGCTGGCCTTGCGGATGCGCGATTCGTCCGGATGGCCCAGGTCGATCCACTGCAGGATGTCGCCGGTGTAGTCGTGTTCCCAGAGGTCGGGTTCGTCATCGGTGCTCAGGCCGCGGCCGAACTCCAGGCGGTCGCCGGCGTTCAGCGCGAAGGCGAGCAGGCGCACCATCAGGCGCTCGTCGGTCTCGGACGGATGCTGGGCCAGGGTCAGGTTGTGGGTCGCGTAGTAGCCGCGATCCATGTCGCTGATCTGCAGTTCGGCCTTGCGGATGGTGGCGGTAAGAGCCATGGGGGATCCGTGGACTAAAGAGGACAATGATAGAGGTTTGCTCCGGGGGTGTCCGTGGCCGGGCTGTCTGCGCAGCGTCAACGGTGGCACGCTTGCGTTCTTTCCCGTGGCCGGAGTGGACGCCATGACCTTGCCCAGCCGACTGCAGTTGCCGCCCGGGCCCTGGGCCACCCTGCTGGATGGCCTGTGTGCACGTTTCCCGCGCATCGCGCGCGCGCAATGGCAGGATCGCTTCGCGCGTGGCCGTGTGCTGGATGCGCAGGGCAGGGCGCTCACTGCGGACATGCCCTGGCAGGTCGGGCGGGAGATCCAGTACTTCCGCGAGGTGGCCGACGAACCGGTGATTCCCTTTGTCGAGACCATCGTCCATCTGGATGCGCACCTGCTGGTAGCCGACAAGCCGCATTTCCTGCCGGTGACACCTGCGGGTGGGCATGTGCGCGAGACGCTGCTGGCGCGGCTGGTCGCCCGCACCGGCAATGCTGATCTGGTACCGCTGCACCGGCTGGATCGGCTGACGGCCGGGCTGGTGCTGTTCTCGACCCAGCGAGGGTCGCGCGATGCTTACCAGCGCCTGTTCCGTGAGCGGCGCATCGAGAAGACCTATGAGGCCCTGGCACCGGCGCTGCCGGGGCTGGCGTTTCCGTTGCAGCGGGACAGCCGGTTGGTGCCGGGCGAGCCGTTCTTCCGCATGTCCGAAGTGACCGGTCAGCCCAATGCGCGCAGCCGGATCGAGCTGATCGAGGCCGAAGGGGCGATCTGGCGCTACCGGCTGCTGCCGGAGACCGGCCGCAAGCATCAGTTGCGCGTGCACATGGCCATGCTGGGGGCGCCGATCTTGGGTGACGACCTGTACCCGCAGCTTCGGCAACGGCCACTGAATGTGGCCGAGTCACCGCTGCAGCTGCTGGCGCGGGGCCTGGCCTTCGACGACCCGTTGAGTGGCGCACGACGGATGTTCAGCAGCGGCCGCAGCCTGAGCCTTCCGGCATAGGGCGGCCAGGCGCTCAGCGGGCCGGGCGTCGCGCCAGCCAGCGGTCCAGCTCGGCGGCGAACAGCTGCCGGTCGCGGGGTCCCAAGGGCGGCGGTCCGCCGGTCTGGACCCCGGCGCCGCGCAGTTCCTCCATGAAATTGCGCATCGACAGCCGCTCGGCCATGTTGTTCGGGGTGTACAGCTGGCCGCGCGGGTTCAGCGCCACGGCCTTTTTCTCCAGCACCAGCGCAGCCAGTGGGATGTCCTGGGTGACGACCAGGTCTCCGGCGGCGACCCGCTCGACGATGGCGCTGTCGGCCACGTCCAGGCCCTGCGGCACCTGGATCGAGCGCAGCCAGCGTGAGGGCGGGGTGCGGATCCACTGGTTGGCGACCAGGGTCAGTTCGATCCCCACCCGTTCAGCCGCACGAAACAGGATGTCGCGAATGACAGTGGGACAGGCGTCCGCGTCCACCCAGATGCGAGAGGGCGCGTATTCAGCGGGGGTTTCAGCTTCAGTCATTTCCCCAGTGTAGGGTAGGAAAAACCTGAATGGGGGCTCGGGGTTAGCCGCGAACGGCTGCCAACCCTTGTCACGCCTAGCGGGTGACCTGTTCCCATGAACGTCGGGACTATCGCTTTTTGCGGAAAACACGCGTATCGTGCGACCCACTGTGTTTGCTAGGGTCACCGTGAATCGTGGCCTGGTGCAGTTGATCTCACGATCCGCTCATCGATCCGCTTTACCAACGCCTGCAACTCAGTCTCGGCCCCGATACCCGGTGGCTGCGATTTTTTTCAACATGTGTTTCAGGAGTTAGTAAAATGTCTGAACGTCAGACCGGCACCGTCAAGTGGTTCAACGACGCCAAGGGCTTCGGCTTCATCACCCCGGAAAGCGGCCCGGACCTGTTCGTGCACTTCCGCGCGATCCAGGGCACCGGCTTCAAGACCCTGCAGGAAGGCCAGAAGGTTACCTTCATCGCCGTCCAGGGTCAGAAGGGTATGCAGGCTGACCAGGTGCAGGCGGTCTAATCCGTCTGCTACCGTTGGGTAGCCAGAGAACGCCGGAAGCGAGAGCTTCCGGCGTTTTTTATTGCCCGCTGTTTTTTGTAGAGTCGAGCCACGCTCGACAGTTCTCAAAGACAGTGGAGCATGGCTCGGCTCTACAAAGGGCATGCAGCGGGCGCGGTAGGATGGAGACCTTCCCGAGGACCGTCCCCATGCGCATCGTTCATCACCTGGAAAACTCCCGTTCCCTGCGCGTGCTGTGGATGCTGGAGGAGCTGGGGCTGGACTACGAACTGCGCCGCTATCCGCGTGATCCGAAGACGCTGCTGGCGCCGCCGGAACTGCGCAACGTGCATCCGCTCGGCAAGTCACCGGTGCTGCAGGATGGCGAGCTGGTACTGGCCGAGTCCGGTGCGATCCTCGACTACCTCGCTGACCGTTACGACACGCAACGCCAGCTGTCGCCGTCACCGATGCCGGCTGACGGGGCCGAACGCATCGCTTACCGCTACTGGCTGCACTACGCCGAAGGCTCGGCGATGCCGCCGCTGCTGCTGACCCTGGTGATGGGCCGCATACGCAACGCGCCGATGCCGTTCTTTGCGCGCCCGATGGCACGCAGCATTGCCGACAAGGCCGAGCGCGGCTTCATCGGCCCGCAGCGGCGGCTGCATCTGGACTGGATGGAGCGCCGCCTGGCTGAAAGCCAGTGGTTTGCCGGCGAGCGCTTCAGTGCGGCCGACATCCAGATGAGCTTCCCGATCCAGGCTGCTGCCGCGCGCGGTGGCGGTCTCGACGACAAGCCGGCGCTGCGCGGCTTTCTCAAGCGTATTGGTGAGCGCCCGGCCTACCAGCGTGCCGAGGCCCACGGCGGCCACCTGCAGGCGCTCAGCGGCAATTGAGGCGGGCGGCCGTCGTCCCCATCTTCAGCACCATGGATACCGACAGCCTCCGTTTCGACAACCGCCTGCTGCACACCCTGCCGGGCGACCCCGAATCCGGCCCGCGCAGGCGCGAAGTGCTGGGCGCGGCCTGGTCGCCGGTGATGCCGACCCCGGTGGTGGCGCCCACGTTGCTGGCGTGGTCGCCTGAGGTTGCCACGATGCTCGGCTTCGATGCTGCCGAGATCGAGAGCGAAGGCTTCGCCGATGTATTCGGCGGCAACGCGCTGTACGCCGGCATGCAGCCATGGGCCGCCAATTACGGTGGCCATCAGTTCGGCCATTGGGCCGGCCAGCTCGGCGACGGACGTGCGATCTCGCTGGGCGAGCTGGTGGCACCCGATGGCCGCCACTGGGAGCTGCAGCTGAAGGGGGCCGGCCCGACCCCGTACTCGCGCGGTGCCGATGGACGGGCAGTGCTGCGCTCGTCGATCCGCGAGTTCCTGTGCAGCGAAGCGATGCACCACCTGGGCGTGCCGACCACGCGCGCGTTGTCGCTGGTCGGTACCGGCGAGGAGGTGGTGCGCGACATGTTCTATGACGGCCACCCGCGTGCCGAGCCTGGCGCCATCGTGTGCCGGGTCTCGCCGTCGTTCCTGCGTTTCGGTTCGTTTGAGCTGCCGGCCTCGCGTGGCGAGACGGCCTTGCTGCAACAGCTGGTGGACACCTGCATCGCCCGTGATTTCCCCGGGCTGGAGGGGCAGGGCGAGGCACTGTATGGCGACTGGTTCGCGCAGATCGCGGTGCGCACCGCCGAGATGATCGCGCACTGGATGCGTGTCGGCTTCGTGCATGGTGTGATGAACACCGACAACCTGTCCGTGCTCGGTCTCACACTTGATTACGGCCCCTATGGCTGGGTCGAGGATTTCGATCCGGAGTGGACGCCGAACACCACCGACGCCCAGGGGCGCCGCTACCGCTTCGGCACCCAGCCGCAGGTGGCGTACTGGAACCTGAGCCGATTGGCGCAGGCGCTGTCGCCGCTGTTCGCCGATGTCGCACCGCTGCAGGCGGGCCTGGCGGCCTACCAGTCCACCTTCGTGGCCTGCACGCGTCGCGATGCTGCATCGAAGCTGGGGCTGGCTGCTGCCGACGATGACGACCTGCAGCTCTACCAGCGCTGGCAGCAGCTGATGCAGGAGGGCGCCATGGACATGACCCTGGCCTGGCGTGCACTGATGCGCATCGACCCGTCGGCAGCGGACGCTACGGTTCTGGACGCGGTGTACTACGACGAGGCGCGCAAGCATTCGGTGCAGGCGCCGTTGCAGCAATGGCTGCAGGACTACGCAGCGCGCCTGCGTAGCGATCCGCTGTCGGCCCGCGAACGCTTGGCGAAGATGGCAGCGGCCAACCCGCTGTACGTGCTGCGCAACTGGCTGGCCCAGGAGGCGATCGACCGCGCAGAGCAGGGTGACCTCGGCGGTGTGCATGCGCTGCAGGACGTGCTGCGCGACCCATACACCGAACGCCCGGGGCTTGAACACTTCGCCGGCAAGCGCCCGGCGTGGGCCGACAACCGCGCCGGCTGCTCGATGCTGTCCTGCAGTTCCTGAGGGTGGGTTTCGGCAGGGCTGCGCCCTGCACCTGCAGAGGCCAAGTCAACGGCCAGAGCTGGATCCCGTGGCTTGGCGGGGCGGTGTCGGAATGCGGGGGCGCTGCAAGTACGTCCCTGTAAGCTTGGCAGCCGCATCCATGCGGCTGACACCCCGCACTCCGACACCGCCCCACCTCCGACAGATTCCGGCGGCTGTTGGTAGGTGTCGACCTTGGTCGACACGGTAGATCCACGCCATGCGTGGATGCTTTTCGTTCAATTCTCGAAATATTCGATTTCGATTGAGATTCATCCACGCATGGCGTGGATCTACTACAGATCACAGGAAACTGTCGAAGGCGGGGTGGGTCCGGTGGCGGGAGTGTCCGCGGCATGGATGCCGCGGCCAAGCCCCCATGGACGGGTTACGGCGTCTCCCGCCATCGGATCCACCCCGCCATCCCACAGGAAACCAGCTTCTGCCGTTGCCGTTGCTTGAAGCCTCCGCAGGTGCAGGGCGCAGCCCTGCCGACACCCCCAACAGGCAGCCGGCGCCCGGAACAGGTACCCTATGCCGCCATCAGATAGCCAATGTGACATGACCGACGCCCTCGTCGCTCCGCAGTGGGCCTCCCGCCTGCGCGACATCGCCGACTTCCCCAAGCCCGGTATCCTGTTCAAGGACATCATGCCGCTGCTCGCCCACGGCGAGGACTTCCGCGGCGCGATCACCGCGATGGCCGACCGTTGGCGCGACCAGAAGCTGGACGCGGTGGTCGGCATCGAATCGCGTGGTTTCATCCTCGGCGCCGCGATGGCACTGGAGCTGGGCGTGGGCTTCGTGCCGGTGCGCAAGCCGGGCAAGCTGCCGGGCCAGGTGCTGCGTGAGGAATACACGCTGGAGTACCGCAGCGACTGCATCGAAGTGCACGCCGACGCGTTGCCGTCCGGTGCCCGCGTCGCGATCATCGATGACGTGCTGGCCACCGGCGGCACGCTGATCGCTGCGTTGTCGCTGGTTCGCCGCCTGGGTGTTGAAGTGGTCGGTGCAGGCGTGCTGGTCGAGCTCGACGGCCTGGGCGGCCGGGCCCGCTGGGAGGCGGGCTTGCCACTGCACACCGAACTGGTGTTCTGATCGAAGGGTGAATGCCAACCAGGGTTGGCATCTACCAGAGCGAAGGGCCGGGAGCCGGTCGTTGCCAACCGTGGTTGGCAACGCGGCTTCAATCACATCATCCGTACGCGGAAACGACGGCCCTTGATCTTGCCGGCTTCCAGCCTGGTGACGGCCTTGTTGGCCTGTTCACGCGCGATCGCCACATAGGAGCGGGTCGGGAAGATCGCGATCTTCCCGATGAACTTGCTCGACAGGCCGGCATCGCCGGTCAGTGCGCCGAGGATGTCGCCCGGGCGCAGCTTGTCGGTCTTGCCGCCGTCGATGCGCAGGGTGCGCATCGCCGCCTGTGGCAACTCGGCCGGGCGCGAGGTCGCCAGTGGCGTCTTCTGCCAATCCAGCGGTTGCCCCATCTGCGCTTCGATGGCTTCGGCGCGGGTCTTTTCGCGGCCAGCCACCAGGCTGATCGCCAGGCCGCTCGCACCGGCACGGCCGGTACGGCCCACGCGGTGCTGGTAGCTCTCCACGTCGGTCGGCAGCTCGTAATTGATCACCGCCGCCAGCTCTTCCACATCGAGGCCGCGTGCAGCCACGTCGCTGGCCACCAGCACGTTGCAGCTGCGGTTGGCCAGCAAAAGCAGCACCTCCTCGCGGTCGCGCTGCTCCATGTCGCCGTGCAGGGCGAGTGCGGAGAAGCCGAACTGCTGCAGCGAGTTGGCCACTTCGTCCACATCCTTGCGGGTGTTGCAGAACACCACCGCCGATTCCGGCGCGTACTTCAGGAGCAGGCCGGCCAGCGCCTTCTGGCGATGCGCCGGTTCCACCTCGCAGAACAGGTGGCGGATGGCCGGTGCCTGGTCGGCGCCTTCCACGGTCACCTCCACCGCGTCGCGCAGCAGGTCACGCGCCATGGCGCGGATGCTGTCGGGGAAGGTGGCGGAGAACAGCAGGCTCTGGCGATCCCTGTGGGTGCGGCCGGCGATCTCGCGGATGGGCTCCTCAAAGCCCATGTCGAGCATGCGGTCGGCCTCGTCCAGCACCAGCGTGCGCACCGCGCCAAGATTCAGCGCGCGCTTGCGTGCCAGCTCCTGCACGCGGCCGGGCGTACCGACCACCACGTGCGGATCGTGGCCTTCCAGCGACGCCAGCTGCGGGCCCAGCGGCACGCCACCCACCAGCAGCAACAGCTTCAGGTTGGGAATGCCGGTGGCCAGCTTGCGGATCTGCTTGCCGACCTGGTCGGCCAGTTCGCGGGTCGGGCACAGGACCAGCGCCTGCACGCGGATCAGGCTGGGGTCGATGGCCTGCAGCAGGCCCAGGCCGAAGGCGGCGGTCTTGCCGCTGCCGGTCGGCGCCTGTGCGATCACATCGCGGCCATCGAGGATGGCCGGCAGGCTCTGCGCCTGCACGGGGGTGAGGGTGGTGTAGCCGAGGGCGTCCAGGCCGGGCTGCAGGGCCGGGCTCAGCGGCAGGGTCGAGAAATCAGTCATGGCGCATTGTACCTGCCTGCGCGGCTGGTCCCGCCTGGTGGGCCCGGGGGCGGATCCCTTTCCTCAGGAACGGGATCTGACCCCAACGGTGCCGTCATCCACGCATGGCGTGGATCTACGGGTGGGCGCCGACCCTGGTCGGTACGCTCCTGCTCAGCCCAGCACCGCCAACACACCCTGGTGGATCGCCAGGCCACCGAACAGCAGCCAGGCGAACAGGATCAGCGCCAGCAGCAGCGGTTTCAGGCCCGCCTGGCGCAGCGCCGAGACGTGGGTGGTCAGGCCCAGCGCGGCCATCGCCATCGCCAACAGCACCGTGTCCAGCTGCACCAGCCCGGCCTGCAGGCCGGCCGGCAGCAGATGCAGCGAGTTGAAACCGGCCACGGCCACGAAACCGAACGCGAACCACGGCACCACGATGCGCGCCTTGCTGCCGTCGGCGCTGGCCTTGCCGCCACGCGCCAGCCACAACGACAACACGACCAGGAACGGCGCCAGCAGCATCACCCGCACCATCTTGGTGATCACCGCGGTATCGGCGGCGGCTTCGCTGACCGCGCGGCCGGCGGCCACCACCTGCGCCACTTCGTGCACAGTCGCACCAGTGAACAGGCCGTACTGCCGCGCGTCCATCGCCAGCCAGCCGTGCGACTGCACCAGCGCGTACAGCGCCGGGTACAGGAACATCGCCAGCGTGCCGAACACCACGACGGTAGAAACCGCGACAGTGACCTGCGCAGCGCGGCCGCGCACCACCGGTTCGGCGGCCATCACCGCTGCCGCACCGCAGATCGCGCTGCCGGCGCCGATCAGCATTGCCGCCTCGCGTTCCATCTTGAACACACGAACGCCCAGCCAGCAGGCCAGGCCGAAGGTGCTGGCGACCACCAGCACGTCCATCAGCACGCCGCTGACGCCGACATGGCCGATGTCCTGGAAGGTCAGGCGCAGGCCGTACAGCACGATGCCGGCGCGCAGCAGCCAGTGCTTGGAGAAACCGACGCCGGCCGCGCTGCTCGGTGCCAGCCGCGGGTAGAGCGTGTTGCCCACCACGATGCCGCCCACGATGGCTACCGTCAGTGCACTCAGACCACGCGCCTGCAGCCAGGAAAGCTCGGCCAGGTACAGCGATACCGCCGCGATCAGGCCCACCAGCAGTAGACCAGGCAGGCGCGGCTGCCAGCGCTGGCGCAGGGCGGGCAGGGACCAGGGGGAGAGGGCGGGGGCGTTCATGGCAGGGCAGGGCTGTGGTGACGAGGCAAGCGTGCGCCTTCGTTCATGACCTGTAAAACGAATACTATGGGTAAAAGCTACCTATAAGATGGGTAATCTGCATGCGCCTGACCCTACGCCAGCTTCAGGTTTTCGTTGCCATCGCCGACCACGGCAGCACCACCGCCGCCGGCCAGGCCATCGCGCTCTCGCAGTCGGCCAGCAGCGCCGCCCTGCAGGAGCTGGAGGCGCACTTCGGCACCCCACTGTTCGACCGCATCGGCCGCCGCCTGGCCCTGAATGGTCATGGCCGCGCGCTGCTGGAGCCGGCGCGCACCCTACTGGTCAACGCCGCCGATCTGGAGCGGCAGCTGGCCGCCGGCGGCGACCCGTCGCAGGGCGCGCCGCTGCGATTGGTGCTGGCCGCCAGTACCACCATCGGCAACTACCTGCTGCCGCAGCGCATCGCTGAACTGCTGCGGCAGGCGCCGCAGGCCGAAGTCGACCTGCGCATCGACAATAGTGCTGGCGTAGTCGGCGCCGTGCAGCGCCTGGACGTCGACGCCGGCCTGATCGAAGGCCCGTGCCATGAGCGCGGTTTGCAGGTCACGGCCTGGCAGCAGGATCCGCTGGTGATCGTCGGCGCCGCCGACGTTCTCCCGCGCTGGTCGCTGGACGAACTGCGCCGCGCCCGCTGGCTGCTGCGCGAACCGGGCTCCGGCACCCGTGAAGCAGTGGAACAGGCCCTGCTGCCGCACCTGCGTGGCTTCGCCCAGACGCTGCAGCTGGGCAATACCGAAGCGATCAAGCAGGCCGCGATCGCCGGCCTCGGCCTGGCCTGCCTCTCGCGTCACGCGCTGGAAGAGCCGCTGGCGCTGGGTCGTCTGCGCGTGCTCGAAACCCCGTTGCCTCCGCTGCAGCGCACGCTGTGGCTGGTACGCCACCCCGGCAAGCAATGGCTGCCGGGGTTGCAGGCGTTGCTGGGGGAGGTGGGGTAGCCGGGATCCATCCGCACAGCGCGAATTCCACGACGGGATCCGCGCCCCGCCGTCCCACAGGAAACCAGCTTTTTGACGTTGCCGTTGAGGCTGCCGGCCAGCGGTCGGCACTACCGCGGGTGCCGGGTGCAACCCGGCCGACGCCCCCAACCCGTACAATATCCGGATGCCTCTGATTACTCTGCAGAACGTCGACTTCAGCGTCGGCGGCCCGTTGTTGCTGGAAAAGGCCGAACTGTCGATCGAGCCGGGTGAACGCATCGCCCTGATCGGCCGCAACGGCGCCGGCAAATCCACCTTGCTCAAGCTGCTGTCCGGCGACCACAAGCCCGATGACGGCGAAGTCCGCGTGCAGCAGGGCGTGCGCGTCACCCGCCTGGAGCAGGAAGTGCCACATGGCGCCGCCGGCTCGGTGTTTGACGTCGTCGCCGATGGCCTCGGTGAACTGGGCCAGTGGCTGGCCGAATTCCATCACCTCAGCCACGCCGAAGTATTTGATGGCGAAGCCCTGGGCAACGTGCAGGCCAAGATCGACGCCGCCAACGGCTGGGGCCTCGATCAGCGCGTCAGCGAAACCCTGACCAAGCTCGACCTGGACGGCGAGGCCGAGTTCGGCCGCTTGTCCGGCGGCATGAAGCGCCGCGTGCTGCTCGCCCGTGCGCTGGTGTCCAGCCCCGACGTGCTGCTGCTGGACGAACCGACCAACCACCTCGATATCGAAGCCATCGACTGGCTCGAAGCGTTCCTGAAGGGTTGGAGCGGCAGCGTGGTGTTCGTTACCCATGACCGCCGCTTCCTGCGCGCACTGGCCACCCGCATCGTCGAGATCGACCGTGGCCAGGTCACCAGCTGGCCGGGCGACTGGGCCAACTACGAGCGTCGCCGGGAGGAACGCCTCAACGCGCAGGCGCAGGAAAACGCGCGCTTCGACAAGCTGCTGGCGCAGGAAGAAGTCTGGATCCGCCAAGGCATCAAGGCGCGCCGCACCCGCGATGAGGGCCGCGTGCGCCGCCTGAAGGCGATGCGCGTGGAGCGTTCGCAGCGCCGTGATCTCAGCGGCAACGTCAAGATGGAAGCCGCACAGGGCATCAGCTCTGGCAAGAAGGTCATCGACGTCAAGGATATTTCGTTCGCCTTCGGTGAGCGCACCATGGTCCGCGACTTCACCACCACCATCATGCGCGGCGACCGCATCGGCCTGATCGGCCCCAACGGCAGCGGCAAGACGACGCTGCTGAAGCTGCTGCTGGGCGAGCTGCAGCCGGCCAAGGGCGAAGTCAACGCCGGCACCAACCTGCAGATCGCCTATTTCGACCAGTACCGTGCGGTGCTGCGCGAAGACTGGAGCGCGATCGAGAACGTGGCCGAAGGCCGCGATTTCCTCGAGTTCAACGGCAAGCGCAAGCACGTGCATGCCTACCTGCAGGACTTCATGTTCACCCCGGAACGCGCGCGTGCGCCGATCACCCGCCTGTCCGGTGGCGAGCGCAACCGCCTGCTGCTGGCCAAGCTGTTCGCGCAGCCGTCCAACCTGCTGGTGATGGACGAACCGACCAACGACCTGGACGTGGAAACCCTGGAGCTGCTGGAAGAGCTGCTGGGCGAGTACACCGGCACCCTGCTGCTGGTCAGCCATGACCGTGACTTCATCGACAACGTGGTGACCTCCACGCTGGTGATGGAAGGCGACGGCGTGATCGGCGAGTACGTCGGTGGCTACAGCGACTGGCAGCGTTATGCGGCCAGCGTGGCAGCGCCTGCCGCGACCCCCGCCGCCAAGCCGGCAGCCGCAGCACCTGCCGCGCCGGCTGCTGCCACCCCGGCTGCGCCCAAGCGCAAGCTGGCCTACAAGGAAGCGCGCGAGCTGGAGCAGCTGCCGAAGACCATCGAGAAGCTGGAAAGCGATGTCGAAGGGCTGACCTCGGCGATGAACGATCCGTCGTTCTACACCCGCAGCAGTGCCGAAGTGACCGCGCACACCCAGCAGCTGGCCAAGGTGCAGGCCGAGCTGGATGCCGCGTACGCGCGCTGGGAAGAGCTGGAAGGCTGAGCGGCTACCACGGCCGTCTCGCCCTGCGGGCGGCTGTGGTTTTTGATCTGATTCCGCCTTGAAGCGAGCCGAGCACCGCAGGTCCGGCGAGGGCGAAGAGGCGCGGGTGTCTGAGCGCAGCGAGTTCCCGCGCCGTCCCTCGGTGGACCGAGGAGCGCAGGGTACCGGTGCGTAGCATCGGCTCGCGGACGGCGGAGCGTTTCTTTTGGTTACTTTTCTTTGCGAGCACCGCACTGCAGGAGCAGAGCGGAACGGCATAGCCGGCCCGCAGGGTGACGCACAAGGATGTGCGTCATCAAGAAAAGTAACGCCCATGAACGCATCAGATTGCAGCAGTCATGATCCGCGCAGAGCGGTCATTTGACCCCGTGCAGATCCCGCAACTGGCTCGGCCGGCTGCCGAAATACGCCGCCAGATCGGCGATGTCCTGATCGCTCAGGTCCTTCGCCTGCGGCGTCATCAGCGCATGCTGGCGGTCGCCGGCGCGGTAGGCCTGCAGCGCATGCGCCAGATAGTCGCCGTACTGGCCACCCAGTTTCGGATAGGTCGGATCGATCGGCGCATTGCCGTCGGCCCCATGGCAGTCGATGCAGCTCTGGTTGGTGGCCTTGCCCTTCACCTTGGCGCGGGCTTCACCGGCGGCCTCGCGGCCTGCCGGCAGGCCAGCGGAGGACGAAGAACCGTGTTCGCCGCTGGCATGGCCCGGGTCGGCGGCGGATTTCTCGCTGTTTTCCACCTGCGACTGCGAACAGGCCGCCAGCAGCAGGGCAACGGACAGGGCGATGGCGTGACGCATCGGATGCGCGGCTTTCGACATGGGCGGGCCTTACTTGACGGTGGACAGGTAAACAGAGAGATCGGCGATCTCCTGTTCGCTGAAACTCATCGACTGTGCCTGCATCGTCGGATGCCGGCGCTTGCCCTGGCGGTACTCGGTCAGGGCCTGGGCCAGGTACTGCTGGGTCTGGCCGCCGATCTTCGGCACCCGGTAGCTGGGGTAGGCGTTCTTGTAGCCGGTGATGCCGTGGCACCCTTGGCAGGTGTAGGCCAGGACACGGCCATTGTCGAAGTTGCCGGTGGGCGTGGCAGGCGCCGGCGCGGCGGCAGGCGCCGGGGCGGGTGTGGCAGGAGCGGGAGCGGGCTGTGCGGCGGCCCCAAGGGGCAGGAGGACGGCCAGAGCGAGACAAGCGGCGAGCGGCTGCGGGCGCATGGTGTCGTTTCCGGGGATTCGGGTCTGGTCGTTCCGGCGTGGGGTACGGAACGACCCGAGTATAGCCTCAGGTTTCATCTAGCTGAAATGGGGGCGGGCCGACCAGCGGCGTGAAGACACCATGACCTTTGGGATATGGTGTTGCCGTGAAGTGGTGCATTACTTTGCTACCACACCTGTCCACGCATCCTCCAGGGACCTGACGATGTCGCACCCAACCTTCCTGTCCGGCCGTCGCAGCGGAATCTGCGCTGCCGCACTGCTGATCTCCACCTCCCTGCTGCTGGGCGGTTGCGCCGCAGGGCCCAATTCCGAAGCCAAGGCTGCCGAGACCAAGGAGGAGAAGAAGGTCGACGCAGTCCCGGTCGAAGTGGCGGTGGCCAGCCATCGTGCGGTCGCAGCCAGCTACACCGGCACCGCGGCGCTGGAGCCACGTGCAGAGTCGCAGGTGGTCGCCAAAACCTCCGGCGTGGCCTTGGCGGTGCTGGTCGAGGAAGGGCAGCGGGTCACCGCCGGCCAGCCGCTGGTGCGGCTGGACCCGGACCGCGCGCGCCTGGCCGTGGCGCAGAGCGAAGCGCAGATGCGAAAGCTGGAAAACAACTACCAGCGCGCACAGAAGCTGGTCGGCCAGCAGATGGTCAGCGCTGCCGATGTCGACCAGCTGCGCTACGACCTGGAGAACGTCCGTGCGCAGTACCGCCTGGCCACGCTGGAGCTGTCCTACACCACGGTCGTGGCACCGATCTCGGGTGTGATCGCCTCACCCTCGATCAAGACCGGCAACTTCGTGCAGATCAATACACCGATCTTCCGCATCGTTGACAACTCGCGGCTGGAGGCCACGCTCAACGTACCCGAACGTGAGCTGGCCACCCTGCGTGCCGGCCAGCCGGTGACGCTGGCGGCCGACGCACTGCCGGGCCAGAGCTTCACCGGCACCGTTGACCGCATCGCGCCGGTGGTGGACTCGGGCAGCGGCACGTTTCGCGTGGTCAGTGCCTTCGATGGCGCCGCCCACGCGCTGCAGCCCGGCATGTTCGGCCGCATCCGCATCGATTACGACCAGCGTGCCGATGCGCTGGTGGTGCCGCGCCTGGCGTTGCTCGATGACGGTGAACCTGCGGTGTTCCGCGTGCGCGAAGGCAAGGTCGCACGCGTTCCGGTCAAGCTGGGTTACGCCGAGGGCCCGTGGGTGGAGATCCGTGATGGCCTGGCGGCCGGTGATCAGGTGGTCACCGCCGGCAAGGTCGCCCTGCGCGACGGCACCACGGTGCAGGTGATTGCCGATCCGAAGGCGAAGGCGGTCGCGGCGGCCGCCAAGCCCGCAGACAAGGCCGGGAGCAAGCAATGACTGCCCCGGGCCACGACCACGGTGCCTCGCCGGCGAGCGACGGCGCCGCCGCCGGCATGCGCGGCGGCCTGGTGGAATTCGCCACGCGCCGCCGCGTGACCATCGCCATGTGCACGGTCACCCTGCTGCTGTTCGGCCTGATCGCGCTCGGCAACCTCAAGGTCAACCTGCTGCCCGACCTGAGCTACCCGACGCTGACCGTGCGCACCGAATACACCGGTGCGGCGCCGACCGAAATCGAAACCCTGATCACCCAGCCGGTTGAAGAAGCGGTGGGCGTGGTCAAGAACCTGCGCAAGCTGAAGTCGGTCTCGCGCACCGGCCAGAGCGATGTGGTGCTGGAGTTCGCCTGGGGCACCAACATGGACCAGGCCAGCCTGGAGGTGCGCGACAAGATGGAAGCGCTGAACCTGCCACTGGAGGCCAAGGCCCCGGTGCTGCTGCGCTTCAATCCGTCCACCGAGCCGATCATGCGCCTGGTGCTGTCCAACAAGGTCGCGCCGACCAGCGATGCCGATGCGGTCCGCGAGCTGACCGGCCTGCGCCGCTATGCCGATGAAGACCTGAAGAAGAAGCTGGAGCCGGTCACCGGCGTGGCAGCAGTGAAGGTGGGCGGTGGCCTGGAAGACGAGATCCAGGTCGACATCGACCAGCAGAAGCTGGCGCAGCTGAACCTGCCGATCGACACCGTCATCAAGCGTCTCAAGGACGAGAACATCAACATCTCCGGCGGCCGCCTGGAAGAGGGCTCCCAGCGCTTCCTGGTGCGTACCGTCAACCAGTTCGCTGACCTCGAGGAAATCCGCAACCTGCTGGTCACCACCCAGGCCGCCAACGGCAGCGCAGCGGATTCGGCGCTGCAGCAGATGTTCAACATCGCCGCGTCGACCGGTTCGGCGGCAGCCATCGCGGCGGCGTCGGCGGCACAGAGCGCATCATCCGGCGGCGGCTCCAGCGTGGTCGCCAACGGCGTGCCGGTGCGCCTGAAGGACGTGGCCACCGTGCGCCAGGGCTACAAGGAGCGCGAAGCGATCATCCGCCTGGGCGGCAAGGAGGCGGTCGAGCTGGCCATCTACAAGGAAGGTGATGCCAACACCGTGTCGACCGCCGAAGCGCTGCGCAAGCGCCTGGAGCAGATCAAGGGCACGTTCCCGTCCGATGTCGAGCTGACCACCATCGAGGACCAGTCGCGCTTCATCGAGCACGCCATCGCCGACGTCAAGAAGGATGCGGTGATCGGTGGCCTGCTGGCGATCCTGATCATCTTCCTGTTCCTGCGCGATGGCTGGAGCACGTTCGTGATCAGCCTGTCGTTGCCGGTCTCGATCATCGCCACGTTCTTCTTCATGGGCCAGCTCGGCCTGAGTCTGAACGTGATGTCGCTGGGCGGCCTGGCCTTGGCCACCGGCCTGGTGGTGGATGACTCGATCGTGGTGCTGGAGAGCATCGCCAAGGCCCGCGAGCGTGGCCTGGGCATCCTGCAGGCGGCCATTGCCGGCACCCGCGAAGTGAGCATGGCGGTGGTTGCCTCGACCCTGACCACCATCGCCGTGTTCCTGCCGCTGGTGTTCGTCGACGGGATTGCCGGACAGCTGTTCCGCGACCAGGCGCTGACCGTGGCGATCGCCATTGCGATCTCGCTGCTGGTGTCGATGACCCTGATCCCGATGCTGAGCTCGCTGAAGGGGCGGCCACCGCTGGCGTTCCCGGAAGAGGCGCCGAACGCAGCATGGCAGCCGCAGAAGCGCTGGCAGAAGCCGGTCGCGCTGGGCCGCCGTGGCGTGGTTGCCAGCGTGCGCTGGAGCTTCTATGCGCTGGCCTGGCTTGTCGTGCGCGTGTGGCGTGGCGTGGTGGCAGTGGTCGGCCCGGTGATGCGCAAGGCCAGTGATCTGGCGATGAAGCCCTATGCAGGCGCCGAGCGAGGCTACCTGCGCCTGCTGCCGAGTGCGCTGGCGCATCCCGGCAAGGTGCTGGGCGTGGCAGCCATCATCTTCGTGGCGACCATGGCGCTGGTACCGATGCTTGGCGCGGACCTGATTCCGCAGCTGGCGCAGGACCGGTTCGAAATGACGGTGAAGCTGCCGGCCGGCACGCCGCTGAAGCAGACCGATGCGCTGGTGCGCGAGCTGCAGCTGGCGCACGGCAAGGGGGAGGGCGTGGCCTCGCTGTATGGCGTCAGTGGCAGCGGCACCCGGCTGGATGCCAGTCCGACCGAAAGCGGTGAGAACATCGGCAAGCTGACTGTGGTGATGGAAGGTGGTGGCAACGCGCGCACCGAAGCAGCAATCACCGAGCGCCTGCGCGGCACCATGAGCCAGCACCCGGGCGCCCAGGTCGACTTCGCGCGGCCGGCATTGTTCAGCTTCTCCACGCCGTTGGAAATCGAACTGCGCGGGCAGGACATGGCCACCCTGGAAGTGGCCGGGCAACGCCTGGCGGCGATGCTGCGCGGCAATGCGCACTACGCCGACGTGAAATCGACGGTGGAAGAGGGCTTCCCGGAAATCCAGATCCGCTTCGACCAGGAACGCGCGGGTGCGCTGGGCCTGACCACCCGCCAGATCGCCGACGTGGTGGTGAAGAAGGTGCGCGGCGACGTCGCCACCCGCTACAGCTTCCGTGATCGCAAGATCGACGTGCTGGTGCGTGCCCAGGAAGGTGACCGCGCCAGCGTCGAGAGCATCCGCCGGCTGATCGTCAATCCGGGCAGCAGCCGCCCGGTCACCCTGGACGCAGTGGCCGACGTGGTCGCCACCACCGGCCCCAGCGAGATCCATCGTGCCGACCAGACCCGGGTGGCGGTGGTATCGGCCAACCTGCGCGACATCGACCTTGGCGCCGCCATGCGCGAAGTGCAGCAGATGGTGACCGAGCAGCCGCTGGGCGCGGGCGTTGGCCTGCACATCGGTGGCCAGGGCGAGGAGCTGGCGCAGGCGGCGAAGTCGCTGATCTTCGCCTTTGGACTGGCGATCTTCCTGGTCTACCTGGTGATGGCCTCGCAGTTCGAGTCGCTGCTGCACCCGTTCGTGATCCTGTTCACCATCCCGCTGGCGCTGGTCGGCGCGATCCTGGCGCTGATGCTGACCGGCAAGCCCATCTCGGTGGTGGTGTTCATCGGCCTGATCCTGCTGGTCGGCCTGGTCACCAAGAACGCGATCATCCTGATCGACAAGGTCAACCAGCTGCGCGAAGCCGGCGTGGCCAAGCATGAGGCGCTGGTGGAAGGTGCGCGCTCGCGCCTGCGCCCGATCATCATGACCACGCTGTGCACGCTGTTCGGCTTCCTGCCGCTGGCGGTGGCGATGGGCGAGGGCGCCGAAGTGCGTGCACCGATGGCGATCACCGTGATCGGTGGCCTGCTGGTGTCGACGCTGCTGACGCTGCTGGTGATCCCGGTGGTGTACGACCTGATGGATCGTCGCGGCGACGCCTACTACCGTGAGCGCGGCCGCAAGCACGCCGGCGAGATCGAGCCGGGCGCAGCAGGCAGCGCGGCGGGTGTGGAGGAGCCGGCATGAGCGTTGCCGAGTTCTCCATCCGCCGCCCGGTCACTACCATCATGTGCTTCGTGTCGCTGGTGGTGATCGGCCTGATCGCTTCGTTCCGGCTGCCGTTGGAGGCGCTGCCGGACATCTCCGCGCCGTTCCTGTTCGTGCAGATCCCGTACACCGGTTCGACGCCCGAGGAAGTGGAGCGGACCATCATCCGCCCGGTCGAGGAGTCGCTGGCGACGATGACCGGCATCAAACGCATGCGCTCATCGGCCACCTCCGAGGCGGCGCTGATCTACATCGAGTTCAGCGACTGGGACCGCGACATCGCCATTGCCGCGTCCGACGCGCGCGAGCGTATCGATGCGATCCGCAGCGACCTGCCCGACGACCTGCAGCGCTACAACGTTTTCAAGTGGTCCAGCAGTGACCAGCCGGTACTGAAGGTGCGCCTGGCCAGCACCACCGACCTGACCACTGCCTATGACATGCTCGACCGTGAGTTCAAGCGGCGCATCGAGCGCATCCCGGGTGTGGCCCGCGTCGATATCACCGGTGCGCCGCCGAACGAGGTGGAGATCGCCATCGATCCGAACCGGCTCAACGCGCATGGGTTGAGCATCAACGAGCTGAGCGAGCGCCTGCGCACGCTGAACTTCTCGATCTCGGCCGGTCAGATCGACGACAACGGCCAGCGCGTGCGCGTGCAGCCGGTGGGCGAGATCACCGACCTGCAGGAAATGCGCGACCTGGTGATCAACGCCAAGGGCCTGCGCCTGGGCGATATCGCCGACGTGCGCCTGAAGCCGGCGCGGATGAACTACGGGCGCCGTCTGGACGGCAACCCGGCGGTGGGCCTGGATATCTTCAAGGAGCGCAGTGCCAACCTGGTGGACGTCTCGCGTGCGGCGCTGGCCGAAGTCGAGGCGATCCGCGCGCAGCCGTCGATGCGCGACGTGCAGATCAAGGTGATCGACAACCAGGGCAAGGCAGTGACCTCGTCACTGCTGGAGCTGGCCGAAGCCGGTGCGGTCGGCCTGATCCTGTCGGTGACGGTGCTGTTCTTCTTCCTGCGCCATTGGCCGTCGACGCTGATGGTGACCCTGGCCATTCCGATCTGCTTCACCATCACCCTGGGCTTCATGTACTTCGTCGGGGTGACGCTGAACATCCTGACCATGATGGGCCTGCTGCTGGCCGTGGGCATGCTGGTCGACAACGCCGTGGTGGTGGTGGAGAGCATCTACCAGGAGCGCGAGCGCATGCCGGGGCAGCCACGGCTGGCCTCGATCATCGGCACCCGCAACGTGGCCATCGCGCTCAGCGCCGGTACGCTGTGCCACTGCATCGTGTTCGTGCCGAACCTGTTCGGCGAGACCAACAACATCAGCATCTTCATGGCGCAGATCGCGATCACCATCTCGGTCTCGCTGCTGGCCTCGTGGCTGGTCGCGGTCAGCCTGATTCCGATGCTGTCCGCACGCATGGCCACACCCAAGCTGGTGCACTCGCAGACCGGCCTGATCGCGCGCCTGCAGCGGCGCTATGCACAGTTGCTGGACTGGTCGCTGCATCACCGCGGTTGGAGCCTGCTCGGCATCCTGCTGGTGGTGCTGGTCAGCCTGGTGCCGATGAAGCTGACCAAGGTCGACATGTTCGGTGGCGAGGGCGGCAAGGACATCTTCATCGGCTACATGTGGAAGGGCGCCTACACCTACCGGCAGATGTCCGAGGAAGTGGCGCGCGTGGAGAGCTGGATCGACCAGAACCGCGAGCGCCTGCACGTCAAGCAGGTGTACTCCTGGTACAGCGAGCAGGAAGGCAGCTCCACGGTGGTCACCCTGGACGAGAAGTACGCCAAGGACATCAAGGCGCTGCAGGAAGAGTTGCGCAAGGGCCTGCCGAAGTCCGCCCGCACCGACTATTTCGTCGGCAACCAGGGCGGCGATGGTGGGGGTGGCGGCAACCAGGGCGTGCAGGTGCAGCTGGTGGGCGATTCCAGCTCGATGCTGCAGGAGATCGGCCAGGAAGTGGTGCCGTTGCTGGCGCAGCGTGCCGAACTGCGGGACGTGCGCATCGACAATGGCGAGAAGGGCGGCGAGCTGAAGGTGCGCGTCGACCGTGAGCGTGCCGCAGCGTTCGGCTTCAACGCCGAACAGGTGGCCAGCTTCGTCGGCCTGGCGCTGCGCGGCGCACCGATGCGCGAGTTCCGCCGCGGTGACAATGAAGTGCCGGTGTGGGTGCGCTTTGCCGGCGCCGAGCAGAGCAGCCCGGAAGACCTGGCCGGTTTCAGCGTGCGTACCGGCGATGGCCGCAGCGTGCCGCTGCTGAGCCTGGTCACCGTGGACGTTGGTTCGTCGGCCACCCAGATCGGCCGTACCAACCGTCAGACGACATTGACCATCAAGGCCAACCTGGCCGGGAAGGTCACCGCGCCGGACGGGCGCAAGGCGATCGAAGCCGTGCTCAAGCCGATGAACTTCCCGGCCGGCTACGGCTTCACCTTCGATGGCGGCGACTACGGCAACGATGATGAAGCCATGCAGCAGATGGTGTTCAACCTGCTGATCGCGCTGGTGATGATCTACGTGGTGATGGCGGCGGTGTTCGAGTCGCTGCTGTTCCCGGCGGCAATCATGAGTGGCGTGCTGTTCTCGATCTTCGGCGTGTTCTGGCTGTTCTGGATCACCGGCACCTCGTTCGGGATCATGTCCTTCATCGGCATCCTGGTGCTGATGGGCGTGGTGGTGAACAACGGCATCGTGATGATCGAGCACATCAACAACCTGCGGCGCAGCGGCATGGGCCGTACCCAGGCGCTGGTGGAAGGCTCACGCGAACGCCTGCGCCCGATCATGATGACCATGGGCACGGCGATCCTGGCGATGGTGCCGATCTCGCTGACCGACACGCAGATGTTCGGCAATGGCCCGGAGTACTCGCCGATGGCGCGTGCGATTGCCGGCGGCCTGGCGTTCTCGACCGTGGTCAGCCTGCTGTTCCTGCCGACGATCTACGCGGTGCTCGATGACCTGCGTAATGCCGTGACGCGCCTGATCCGCCGTGCGCGTGGAGTGGAAATGGTAGAGCCGGGCGCTGCCCGGCTGTAACGCACGTCAACGTGTTGTGGTGTGGGGGAGGCCGGTCGTAGTGGGGCGGTCTCCCCCTTTTTTTGCTCGCCGCGTCTGCTTGCCTCTGTAGAGCCGAAGGCAGCGGCAGGAGCCGCTGCCAACGTCGCTTGCGACGGCCCGGAGGGTGTCGGCCAGGACGGCCGGCATAGCCATGCTCGGCTGCTGTTCGCCGCGTTGCGGCATCGCCCGGGCATGGGCTCGGGCGCTACAGATTCTGTGGCCGGTTGAGGCTTACCCCGCCACCTTGCCCCACACCTTGAACGTGGTCAGCCACAGGCCTAGCATGCTGCCGATGTTGGTCAGCATGAAGGTCAGCACCACGCGGGTAACGCGATTGCGGTACCAGCCCTTCAGGCTCTGCGCATCGTCGCGCAGCTTCAGGAAGTCCTCGTAGGCTGGCTTGCGCACACGCGCTTCCACCAGTGCCGAGAAGGCGCCGGTCGGGATGCTCAGGCGGAACGGCTTGAACGGGGCCACCGCGATCGCGGTGAGGATGCTCAGCGGGTGACCGCCGGCCAGAAGGCAGCCCAGGCCGGCCAGGCCGCCGGTATACATCGCCCAGGTTGCCAGCAGCTCGGTGCCTACGCCCAGGCCGCCGCGGTAGAAGCCTACGCCGATGCCGGTCGCCACGATCGCCAGGATGCCCAGCGTGAACCACGGGATGTTGCGCTTCTTCGGCACCGCCTCCAGCTCGGCGCGCAGCGGCGCCGGTGCCTCGGTGTCGGTTTCCAGGTGGCGTGCCAGACCCGCCAGGTGGCCGGCTCCGACCACTGCCAGCACTTCGCGCTGGTGCGGGTCGTGTTCTTCGCGCAGGCGGGTGGCCATGTAGCGGTCGCGCTCGCCGATGATGGTTTCGTACAGCGCCGGGCTCTCGCTGGCGAACTCACCGAAGCTCGATTCCAGCATGTCGCCCTGTTTGAGCTTCTCGATCTCGTTCTCGCCCACTTCCTCGGACGAGAACAGGCCGGCGCCGAGGCCGGCAACCAGCTTCAGCTTGCCGAAGAAGCCCAGCCGTTGCGACGCGCGGCGGAAGGTCAGGCCAACCTCGCGGTCGATCAGGTGCACCGGCAGGTTGCGTTCGCGGGCGAGTTCCACCGCACGTTTCAGCTCGGCACCGGGCTCGATGTCGAGTTGCTCGGCCAGGCGGCGCTGATAGGCGGACAGAGCCAGGTTGGCGGCGAACAGGGCGACGCGGCCCTTGCGGATCACCTCGACCAGGTCGAGCTTGGCGAGTGTGTCGGGGTCGCTCAGCGCCTGCAGGCGCTGCGGGTCCAGCTCGACGGCAACGGCATCGAAGCGGCCGCTGTCGATGGCTTTTTCAACGGCCTCGACGCTGGCGCGGGAGACGTGGGCGGTGCCCAGCAGGGTGTAGCGCACGCCGTCGCGTTCGACGACGCGCACCGGCTGGCCGGCGAACAGGTCGTCGCCGGTCTCGGGAAGGGTTTCGGTCATGGGTTCATTCATTGGAGGGTGCGGTGTCGGCGCCATCGCCGAGCGCGCGCTGCATCTGTACGGTGTCCAGCCAGCGGCCATGCTTGCGGCCGAGGCCACGGAACACGCCCACCAGCTCGAATCCGAAGCGTTCGTGCAGCTTGATCGAGGCGGTGTTGGTCGGTTCGCCGATCACCGCCACCATCTGCCGGTAGCCACGTGCCACGCAGGCGTCGATCAAGGCCTGCAGCAGGCCGGTGCCGACACCCTTGCCCTGGAACGCGGCATCGACGTAGACCGAGTTCTCCACGGTCCACTGGTAGGCAATGCGGGTGCGATAGGTGTTGGCATAGGCATAGCCAGCCACCTGGCCGTCGATCTCGGCGACCAGGTAGGGGAATCCACGATCGATGATGTCGCGCATGCGGCGCAGCATCTCGGTCGCGTCCGGGATGTCGTACTCGTAGGTGTTGACGAAATCGGTCACTTCCACCGCGTAGATGGCGGTGATCGCGTCGATGTCGGCCGGGCCGGCATCACGGATGAGGACGGCCATGCGCGGGCTCCGGCTCAGTCGATGTAGCGCTTGAGCAGGTCGCCGTATGCATCGATGCGGCGATCGCGCAGGAACGGCCAGATGCGGCGCACATGCTCGCTGCGCTGCAGGTCGACGTCGCACAGCAGCACGGTGGCCTCGGTGCCGGCCTCGGCCAGGAACTCGCCCTGCGGGCCGAGCACGTGGCTGTTGCCCCAGAACTGGATGCCCGACGCGCCCAGCGGCGACGCCTCGTGGCCGACGCGGTTGCAGCTCAGCACCGGCAGGCCGTTGGCCACGGCGTGGCCACGGTGGCTCAGCACCCAGGCGTCGCGCTGGCGGGTCTTCTCGTCCTGCACGTCGTCCGGGTCCCAGCCGATCGCGGTCGGGTACAGCAGCAGCTCGGCGCCGGCCAGCGCCATCAGGCGTGCCGCTTCCGGGTACCACTGGTCCCAGCACACCAGCACGCCCAGGCGGCCCACCGAAGTATCGATCGGCTTGAAGCCGATATCGCCCGGGGTGAAGTAGAACTTCTCGTAGAAGCCCGGGTCGTCCGGGATGTGCATCTTGCGGTACTTGCCGAGCAGGCTGCCGTCCTTTTCAAACACCACGGCGGTGTTGTGGTACAGGCCGGCAGCGCGGCGCTCGAACAGCGAGCCGACCAGCACCACGCCATGCTTCTTCGCCAGTGCGCCCAGGCGCTCGGTGCTTGGGCCCGGAATGGATTCGGCCAGGTCGAATTCGTCCACCGATTCGTGCTGGCAGAAATACGGGCCGTTGTGCAGTTCCTGCAGCAGCACCAGCTTGGCACCCTGCGCAGCCGCCTCGGCCACGCGTGCTTCGATCACCGCCAGGTTGGCGGCGGCATCACCGTGGTTGCGCTCCTGGATCAGGGCGACGGTAAGGGGGCTGCGCGAGTTCATGCGGGGCGTTCCTGCGGGGGAAAACCTGCATGTTAGCGCGGATGGGCGGCGACGGCGTGTTGCGCGCTGAATGGGTGATGGTCGTGCCGGCCGCTGGCCGGCATCCCCATCAATCCGTCAGGCATTGCCTGGTTGCCGGCCAGCGGCCGGCACTCCCTTTTTCTCAGACCTTCAACAACCCGGCCGGCAGCTGCATGGTGATGCAGTGCAGGCTGCCGTTCTGCCAGATCAGCGAGCGGCAAGGCACCTGCACGATCTCGCGACCCGGATGCGCCTGGGCCAGCACATCACGGGCCAGGTCGTCGGCCGGGTCGCCATAGGCCGGCATCAGCACCGCGCCGTTGACGATCAGGTAGTTGGCGTATGACGCAGCAAGACGGCGGCCTTGGTCGATCACCGGCCGCGCCCACGGCAACGGGAACAGGCGATACGGCTGGCCGTCCTTGGTGCGCAGCGCGGCCAGCTCATTGCCCATCGCCTGCAGCTCGGCGTAGTGCGAATCGCTCTCGTCGTCGCAGGCCTGGTAGACGATGCTGTCAGCGGAGGCGAAGCGGGCGAGGGTGTCGATGTGGGCGTCGGTGTCGTCGCCTTCCAGGTAGCCGTGGTCCAGCCACAGCACGCGGTCCTGCTGCAGCCAGTCGGCCAGGTCGGCGCTCAGGCTGGCGCGGTCGCGGTCCGGGTGGCGTTCGTGCAGGCACTTCCAGGTGGTCAGCAGGGTGCCTTCGCCGTCGGTTTCGATGCCACCGCCTTCCAACGCGAACGGAATGCTGCGCACCGGGGCGTCGTTGAACACGCCAGCCTGGTCGAGCACGCCCACCAGCTGGTCATCCAGGGTGGCGTCGAACTTGCCGCCCCAGCCAGTGAAGCGGAAGTCCAGCAGCTGGAAACCGCCGTCGGCGCGGCGCAGGGTGATCGGGCCGGAGTCGCGCAGCCAGGTATCGTCGTAGGCGGCCGTGGTGAAGTGGACCTTGTCCATGTCGATGCGGTTGGAGCGCAGCCGCATTTCGGCATAGGTCTCCACATCGTCGTCGGCCACGCAGATCAGCACCGGCTGGAAGCGGGTGATGGCCGCGACCAGGGCGATGTAGGTCTCTTCCACCTGGCCCAGGCGGTCGGCCCAGTCGGTGTCGGCGGTGGGCCAGGCAATCAGGACGCCGCTCTGGGCTTCCCACTCGGCAGGAAAACGAAGGGTCTGGTTCATGGTCTCGCTACACAGGCCCGCCCACGGCGGGTAAAGGGATCAACGGATCGGTGGTTTCGGGCCGATTTCGTTCGGGTCCGCCTGGTTGGCCACCACGTCGATCACCTTCTGCTTCTCGAAGTAGACGGTGAACTGCGGGTACACCCAGCGGTTGATGGTCGGCCACTGCCGCTTCTGCCCGCCACGCGGCTGCAGTTGTTCGCTGGGCGCGCCGAACTGCGCCTGCACCTGCTGCATGCTCTGGCCGCGCACGGGCAGGGCACCGGCCGGCTTCTCGCGGGCACGGTCGACAAGCAGGGTATCGGCCAGTGCCGGTGTGGCGGCGGCCAGGGTGGCCATTACGGCCAGGGCGGACAGGTAACGCTTCATCTCGATCTACTCCCCAGTGGTCAAGAAAGGCGATTACAGCAAAAACGGCAGGAAAAAGCCGCATAAACAAAAAACCGCCCGAAGGCGGTTTCTTGCATCGGGTCGGCCCCGCGTAGGGCCAGCCGCAGCCGGAAGGCTGTGAGGCTTAGCGCTGACGCGCCTTGAAACGCGGGTTCGACTTGCAGATGACGAAGATCTTGCCACGACGACGCACGACCTTGCAGTCACGGTGACGGGCCTTCGCCGACTTCAGGGAGGACAGGACTTTCATGGCATACCTCGGCGTAAACAGTAGTTGTTCGGGTGGAGCGTGGCCGCGATATGCGAAAGACAATCGGCAGTTGACGCTCGTTCAAGCCCGCCATTCTACCGGGCTTTTCCTCATGGTTTCAAGTGGTTGCACAAAAGATCCCGCTGGGGGCGTCTGGCAGGGGCTAGAATGGCCTCTTCACACGCTCTGGGACCCCCATGAATCCACTCGCTCCCGTCCTGACCATCGACGGCCCATCCGGGGCCGGCAAGGGTACCATCAGCCGCATCATCGCGCGCAGGCTGGGCTGGCATTACCTGGATTCGGGCGCGCTGTACCGGGCGGTGGGCGTGGCCGCAAGCTGGGCCGACATCGACACCTCCGACGCCTCCGCGCTGGTCCGCTGCACCTTTGACACTCACGTTCAGTTTGTCGAGCAGGGCGATGCCATGCGGGTCATGGTCAACGGCACCGATGCCACCGACGAGCTGCGCCTGGAGACCACCGGGGCGCTGGCCTCGGCCATTGCCGCCATCCCGGAGGTCCGGGCCGCCTTGAAGGAGCGGCAGCGCGCATTCAGGGAACTGCCAGGCCTGGTCGCCGACGGCCGCGACATGGGCACGGTGATCTTTCCGGACGCCCCCTACAAGGTCTTCCTGACCGCCAGTGCCGAGGAGCGCGCCGAGCGCCGGCATAAGCAGTTGAAAGACAAGGGGGTTTCTGTTAACTTTGATGACCTCCTGCGCGAGATCATGGCCCGCGACGCCCGTGATGCTCAGCGTACCGTGGCGCCCCTGAAGCCGGCAGACGATGCTGTCCTCATCGACACCACAGGCATCGGCATCGATGATGTCGTTGCCCGAGTGATGGATCTGCTTCCGGTTCCGGCTGCCTGATCCGTTCGCGCGGGAGCACTGCCAGCCGCATCGGCAGTGGTCGCGCATAGCAGTGCTGTACCAGCCCCGTCGCGCAATGATGCGTGGCGGTTTTCCTACTACACACGACCTGCGTTTCCGGGGTCGACCAACAGGCGGGCGGTCGCCATTCCCCTGAAGGGACGCCACCGACCCATGTGTCCAACAGAGTAAATCTAATGACCGAATCATTTGCCGAACTGTTTGAAGCCAGCCAGGCCAACCTGGCCAAGCTGAAGCCGGGCGCCATCGTCAGCGGTACCGTTGTTGAAGTCCGCGGCGACGTCGTGGTGATCAACGCTGGCCTGAAGTCCGAAGGCATCGTGCCGATCGAACAGTTCCGTAACGACGCTGGCGAAATCGACGTCGCCGAAGGCGACATCGTCAAGGTCGCCCTCGACTCGATCGAGAACGGCTTCGGCGAAACCGTCCTGTCGCGCGAGAAGGCCAAGCGCGCGATGGTGTGGGACGAGCTGGAAGAAGCGTTGGAAAAGAACGAAACCATCACCGGTCGCATCAGCGGCAAGGTCAAGGGTGGTTTCACCGTGGACATCAAGGATGTCCGCGCCTTCCTGCCGGGTTCCCTGGTCGATGTGCGCCCGGTGCGCGATCCGGCCTACCTGGAAGGCAAGGAACTCGAGTTCAAGCTCATCAAGCTGGACCGCAAGCGTAACAACGTCGTGGTCTCGCGCCGCGCTGTCGTCGAAAGCGAGCACTCGGAAGAGCGCGAGCAGCTGATGGACAAGCTGCAGGAAGGCGCGATCCTGAAGGGTGTCGTCAAGAACCTGACCGATTACGGCGCGTTCGTGGATCTGGGCGGTATCGACGGCCTGCTGCACATTACCGACATGGCGTGGAAGCGCGTGCGTCACCCGTCGGAAGTCGTGAACGTCGGCGACGAGCTGGACGTCCGCGTGCTGAAGTTCGACCGCGAGCGCAACCGCGTTTCGCTGGGCCTGAAGCAGCTGGGCGAGGATCCGTGGGACAACATCGGCCGTCGTTACCCGGCCAACAGCCGCGTCTTCGGCAAGGTCTCCAACGTCACCGATTACGGTGCGTTCGTTGAGATCGAGCCGGGCGTCGAAGGCCTGGTGCACGTCTCCGAGATGGATTGGACCAACAAGAACGTCAACCCGTCCAAGGTTGTCCAGGTGGGTGATGAAGTCGAAGTGATGGTGCTGGACGTCGATGAAGAGCGTCGCCGCATCTCGCTTGGCATGAAGCAGGTTGCCGCCAATCCGTGGGAAACCTTCGCTGCCACCCACAAGAAGGGTGACAAGGTGTCGGGCCAGATCAAGTCGATCACCGACTTCGGCATCTTCATCGGCCTGGACGGCGGCATCGACGGCCTGGTCCACCTGTCCGACATCAGCTGGAACACCACCGGCGAAGACGTCGTTCGCAACTTCAAGAAGGGCGATACCCTGGACGCCGTCGTCCTGGCCGTCGATCCGGAGCGCGAGCGCATCTCCCTGGGCGTGAAGCAGCTGGAGCAGGATCCGTTCGGCCAGTACATGGCTGCCAATCCGAAGGGTTCCAAGGTCGAAGGCGTGGTGAAGGAAGTCGACGCCAAGGGCGCGATCATCGAGCTGGCTGACGGCATCGAAGGTTACGTCTCGGCCCGCGACATCGCCAACGAGCGCGTTGACGACGCCACCCAGCACCTCAAGGTCGGCGACAAGGTCGAAGCCAAGTTCGTGGGCATGGACCGCAAGGGCCGTACCCTGCAGCTGTCGATCAAGGCCAAGGACGACGCTGAAATGCGCGAAGTGCTGGAGGAATACCAGTCCTCTTCGGCTTCCAGCGGCACCACCCAGCTGGGCGCGCTGCTGCGTGCACAGCTGAACGGCAACAAGTCCGAGTAATCGGCCTTAGGCTGTTTGATGTTTCCTGGACGGCCCGGGCATTGCCGGGGCCGTTTCAGGCTGAGATGCCCCTGATGTGAGCCGGTAATGACCAAATCCGAACTGATCGAAATCCTTGCGCGCCGCCAGGCGCACCTGAAGGCCGATGATGTCGATCTGGCGGTGAAGTCGTTGCTGGAAATGATGGGCGGATCGCTGTCCGCCGGGGATCGCATCGAAATCCGTGGATTTGGCAGCTTCTCGCTGCACTATCGTCCGCCGCGCCTGGGTCGCAACCCGAAGACCGGCGAATCGGTTGCCCTGCCGGGCAAGCATGTCCCCCATTTCAAGCCGGGCAAGGAACTGCGCGAGCGGGTCAGCAGTGTGCTGCCGCTGGACGCCGATCCGGCCTGAGCCTGCCGTCGCGCCACCGCGTGCGAATCCAGCCGCGAGTCGGATAAGCTACGGACTCCTGCCACTGGAGCTGTCGCATGAAGGTTTTTCGTCTGCTGGTCCTGCTGGCGGTACTCATTCTTGGGTTGATCATCGGTGCCATGAACATGGACGAGATGACCATCAACCTTGTTTTCACCCAACTGAAGACCTCGGTCGGCGTGGCAATCATTGCCGCATTGCTGATCGGCGTCATCGTCGGTGCTGGCCTGGTGCTGGTGAGCGTGGTCATTCCGCTCTACGGCCAGCTGCGTCGCGCCAACAAGTCCGCTGCCGCTTCGCCGGCACCGGTTGCTTCCCCCCAATCTTTTGATGGACGTTGATCGAAGATGGATTTCGTCACCGAGTGGTTCTGGTTCTTCCTGTTCGTACCGCTGGCCGCACTGGCCGGCTGGGTGATCGGGCGGCGTGGTGGCCAACGCCACGGTGACAGCCAGGTCAGCCGCCTGTCGAGCACCTATTTCCGTGGCCTGAACTACCTGCTCAACGAGCAGCCGGACAAGGCCATCGAGCTGTTCCTGCACATCGCCGAGCTGGACAAGGAAACCTTCGAGACCCAGGTCGCGCTGGGCCATCTGTTCCGCCGTCGTGGCGAGGTCGACCGCGCCATCCGCCTGCACCAGGGCCTGGTCAATCGCCATGACCTGAGTGACGCACAACGCGTGCAGGCCCTGCTGGCCCTGGGCGAGGACTACATGAAGTCCGGCCTGCTGGACCGTGCCGAGACCGTGTTCACCGAGCTGGCCCAGCTGGATCAGCGCGCACCGCAGGCGCTCAAGCACCTGATCGGCATCTACCAGGCCGAGCGTGACTGGGAAAAGGCGATCGACAACGCCACCCGTTTCGAGGATGTCACCGGCGAGCCGATGGGCAAGCTGATCGGGCAGTTCGAGTGCGAACTGGCCGAGCGATTCCGTGGCGCCGGCAAGCTGGAAGAGGCGAGGGCAGCGATCGCCCGCGCCTATCAGGCCGACGCGATGTCGGTGCGCGCCGGCATCATCGAGGGCCGGTTGGAAACCGACGCAGGCAATCCTGAGGCCGCCGTGCGCGCCTTCGAGCGCGCCGCGCGCAACGATCCCGAATACCTGCCGGAACTGCTGCCGGCGTTGATGCAGAACTATCGCAAGGTGGGCGATCTGGCAGGTGCGCGCGCGTTCCTGTCGGAGATGACCGAGCATTACCGTGGCATTGCCCCGGTGCTGGCGCTGACCCGGCTGATGGAGGAGCAGGAAGGCGTGGCCCCAGCGCGTGCCTACCTCGGCCGCCAGCTGAAGGATCGCCCGTCGGTGCGTGGCGAGTCCGCGCTGATCGACCTCACCCTCGCCGAGGGCGCCGATTCCACCGCCACCCTGCATGACCTCAAGCACATCACTGACCAGCTGCTGGTGCGTAACCCGGCCTATCGCTGCACCCGCTGCGGCTTCGGTGCGCGTACCCACCACTGGCAGTGCCCGAGCTGCAAGGAGTGGGGAACGGTCAAGCCACTGCTGAACTACGCGGTGCTCTGATCCATGCCCTGGCTTGTGATGGGCGCGCTGCTGGGGCTCGCCCTGCTGAGTGCGGTGCTGACCTGGGCTGCACGTGGCTATGCGCTGCGCCAGCAGTTGATGGACCAGCCCGGCGAACGCCGCAGCCATAGCGTCGCTACACCGCGCGGTGGCGGCATCGCCATCGTCATCAGCCTGCTGGTGACTGCAGCCGTGGCCATCTGGGCCTGGCCCGAGAGCACGCCGACAGTACTGGTGGCCAGCCTTGGGCTGGTGCTGGTGGCCGGTATCGGCTGGTGGGACGACCACAAGCCCCTGCCAGCGATGCGTCGCCTGCTGGTGCATTTCATCGCCGCGACGCTGCTGGCCGGCCTGGTGAAGGTGAATGGCGGCAGCTGGCTGTTGGCGGCGCTGGTGCTGCTGTTCACCGCCTCACTGATCAACATCTGGAATTTCATGGACGGCATCAACGGCATTGCCGCCAGCCAGGCCGTCGTGGCGATGCTGGGGCTGGCGCCGGTGCTGCCGTGGCCGTACTCGCTGGCTGCCGTGGCCCTGGGCCTGGCCTGCCTTGGATTCCTGCCGTTCAACTTCCCTCGGGCCCGGATCTTCATGGGCGATGTCGGAAGCGGCGCGTTGGGGTACGCGGTCGCAGCGGTGCTGGCGCTCGCCAGCGTGCGTACCGATATCAACTGGATCCTGCTGCTGGTCCCGGTTTCGCCGTTCCTCGTGGACGCGGGCTTCACACTGCTGGCGCGCATCATTTCGGGACAACGCTGGATGGAACCCCATACCCAGCACGTCTACCAGCGCGCGGTGCAGGCAGGAGCCAGTCACCCCCAGGTGACAGGGATGTACTTTGCTTTGGGCCTGTTCAGTATTACAGTGTTCAATGTCTGCTCCAATTTGCAGCCGAGGTGGGAGGCTGCCGTGGCGATCGCGTGGTTCACCGCGCTGAGCGTCCTCTGGCTCCTCCTGCGCAATGGAATGCGCTACCGACAAGGAAATACCTGACTTATGGCTTCACCCTGGCGGGACAGAATCCTCGGCCTGATGCCGCGTTCGGCCATCGTCTGCCACGACCTCTTCATGGTCTGGGCATGCTGGCAGTTGCTCCATGCAGGGCGTTACTCGATCCTGCCCAACGCTCCGGCGCTGCCCCTGTGGAACGTCGATACCACCCTGGTGCTGCTGCTGCAGGGCCTGGTGTTCTGGCGCGTGGGCCTGTATCGCGGGCTATGGCGGTTCGCCAGCGTCAGCGACCTGCTGAACATCTTCAAGGCCAGCTTCATCGGCATGGTCGCCATCGTCCTGGTGCTGATGTGGAAGCGCTTCGACGGCGTGCCGATGTCGGTGCTGGTGATCTACCCGTTCGCGCTGTCGGCCCTGCTGGGCGCACCGCGCCTGCTGTACCGGGCCTGGAAGGATTACCAGGCACTGCAGTCCGATTCCAGCGCCCGCCGCGTGCTGATCCTCGGCGCCGGCCAGGCGGCGGAAACACTGGTGCGCGACCTGCGTCGTTCCGGCAACTTCGAGCCGGTCGGCCTGCTCGACGATGCACCGCACCTGCGGGGCGCCAAGCTGCAGGGCCTGCCGATCCTCGGCACCCTGGATGACGCCCCGACGGTGGTCCGCGAGACCGCTGCCAAGCTGCTGGTCATTGCCATGCCGTCACTGGACGCCGCAGGCATGCAGCGCGTTGTCGCGATCTGCGAAAGCACCGGCGTTCCGTTCCGTACCGTGCCCAAGCTCAGCGACATCCTGCAGGGCCAGTCGCTGCCAGGCCAGCTGAAGGAAGTGGCGATCGAAGACCTGCTGGGCCGCAAGCCGATCATGCCGGACTGGAACCTGATCCGCGGCTGGTTGGGTGGGCGCACTGTGATGGTCACCGGCGCCGGTGGTTCGATCGGCTCGGAGCTGTGTCGCCAGTGCGCGCGGCACGGTGCAGGTCGCATCATCCTGCTGGAAATCAGCGAGCTGCTGCTGCTGACCATCGAAGGCGAGCTGCGGCGCAGCTTCCCCGATGTCGAGATCGAGGCGGTGCTGGGCGACTGCGGTGACCCGGCGGTGATCCGCCACGCGCTGTCGCTGCACCCGGTCGATACCGCCTTCCATGCCGCCGCCTACAAGCACGTGCCCGTGCTGGAGCGGCAGCTGCGCGAAGCGGTGCGCAACAACATCCTGGCGACCGAGAACGTCGCCCGCGCGTGCCTGGAAGCCCGCGTGGAGCATTTCGTGTTCATTTCCACGGACAAGGCGGTCGACCCGGTCAATGCGCTGGGTGCGAGCAAGCGCTACGCCGAGATGATCTGCCAGAGCCTGGACCAGAAGTCCACCCACACCCGTTTCGTCACGGTGCGCTTCGGCAACG
This sequence comes from Stenotrophomonas maltophilia group sp. msm4, assembly GCF_032025605.1. Taxonomy (NCBI): domain Bacteria; kingdom Pseudomonadati; phylum Pseudomonadota; class Gammaproteobacteria; order Lysobacterales; family Lysobacteraceae; genus Stenotrophomonas; species Stenotrophomonas maltophilia group sp. msm4. The sequence continues at coordinate 741,487 of NZ_JAVSKK010000001.1, forward strand.
TGCTGGCGTCGGCCGGCAGCGTGGTGCCGCTGTTCCGCGAGCAGATCCTGCGCGGTGGTCCGGTCACGGTCACCGACCCGGAAGTCAGCCGTTACTTCATGACCATCCCCGAGGCCTGCCAGCTGATCCTGCAGGCGGCCGCGTCGGCGTCGCATGGTGCGATCTACACCCTGGACATGGGCGAGCCGGTGCCGATCCGTGTGCTGGCCGAGCAGATGATCCGCCTGACCGGCAAGCAGCCGTACAAGGACATCCAGATCATCTACACCGGCCTGCGCCCGGGCGAGAAGCTGCACGAGACCCTGTTCTATTCGGACGAAGACTACCGTTCGACCGCGCACCCGAAGATTCTCGAGGCCGGCGTGCGTACGTTCTCGCGCGACCTGGTGCTGGGCAATGTTCCGCGCCTGCGCGAGGCGATTGCCAGCTACGACACTGCCAGCATCCAGGAAATCCTGTTTGCGACGATGCCGGAATTCTCGCCAATCGAACAGGATGCTTACATTTCATCCGCTAAAGTCGTGCCCTTTCCGGCACGTGAGGCAAACAGGCACCAATGAGCAAGCGAATTCGCAAGGCAGTTTTCCCGGTGGCAGGACTGGGAACGCGTTTTTTGCCAGCAACCAAGACTGTGCCGAAGGAGATGCTGCCGATCATTGATCGGCCGCTGATCCAGTACGCCGTTGATGAAGCCATCGAAGCCGGCTGCGACACGCTGGTGTTCATCACCAACCGCTACAAGCACGCGGTCGCCGATTATTTCGACAAGGCCTACGAGCTGGAGCAGAAGCTCGAGCGCGCCGGCAAGCAGGAGCAGCTGGAGCTGATCCGGCATGTGCTGCCCAATGGCGTGCGCGCGATCTTCGTGACCCAGGCCGAGGCGCTGGGCCTCGGGCACGCAGTACTGTGTGCCAAGGCTGTGATCGGTGACGAGCCGTTCGCGGTGCTGCTGCCCGACGATCTGATCTGGAACCGCGGTGCCGGTGCGCTGAAGCAGATGGCCGACCTCAATGAAGCCAGCGGTGCCAGCGTGATCGCGGTCGAAGACGTCCCGCACGAAAAGACCGCCAGCTACGGCATCGTCGCCACTGAGGCGTTCGATGGCCGCAAGGGCCGCATTTCGCAGATCGTCGAGAAGCCGAAGCCGGAGGACGCGCCGAGTGACCTGGCGGTGGTCGGCCGCTACGTGCTGAGCCCGAAGATCTTCGAACTACTGGAACAGACCCGGACTGGTGCCGGTGGCGAGATCCAGCTGACCGATGCGATTGCCGAGCTGCTGAAGACCGAAGAAGTCGATGCCTATCGTTTCGAGGGCACCCGCTTCGACTGCGGTACGCACCTGGGGCTGGTGGAGGCGACGATCCGCTTCGCGCTGGACAACCCGAAGCTGGCCGGCCCCGCGCGGGAGAAGCTGGCGGCGATGCTGGCGGAATAAGGGGTTTATCAAGCGCTCCGTCAGCGCTTTGATTGATACATGGGGGAGGGGGCGGATGGCCCTCTCCAAAACACGCCAAAGCCCTTCCATGGTGCTCGATGGCGCCATCCCTGGCGCCAACGGTTTTGGAGAGGGCCATCCGCCCCCTCTCGACAGTTTCCTGCGGGCGCGGACGGGAAGGGCGGAATCAAAGGCAGAAGCAAAAGCAAAAAAGGCAGCCATAGGCTGCCTTTTTTGCTTGTTGGGGTCAGAGCCCTTTGCGTAGCAAAGGGCTCTGACCCCGGCTCTTGCCTTGCCTTTGCTTACCCTTCCGCCGAGCGGAATGCCGGGTGGCGCGGGTGGGTGAGGCTGACCGGGACTGTCAGCGGCATGGATGCCGCTGCCAAGCCCCCAGGGTGAAGTGACCCCCGAGACTTGGACGGTGGGGTCAGGCGGCTGCTTGGGCCTGTTCCCGGTACTTTACCGGGCTTAGCCCCTTCAATTTCAATCTGATTCGCTCTTGGTTGTAGTACTTGATGTACTCCACCAGCCCGGCCTCCAGGCTTTCGATGCTGTCAAAGCTGTTCAGGTAGAAGAACTCCGACTTCAGCGTCCCGAAGAAGCTTTCCATTGCCGCATTGTCCAAGCAGTTGCCACGTCGGGACATGCTTTGCTTCAACGAGTGCTTTTCCAGCATGTGCCGGTAGTTCTCATGCTGGTACTGCCAGCCCTGGTCGGAGTGGATCATTGGCCGCTCATCCGGCGAAAGCTTCTTGATGGCCTCCTCCAGCATCTGACCTACCAGATCGAACACAGGCTGGCGCTTGATCTGATAAGCCACGATTTCACCGTTGTAGAGGTCCATGATCGGCGACAGGTACAGCTTCATGCCTTGCACCTTGAACTCGGTGACGTCAGTCACCCACTTCTGGTTGGGCCGCTCGGCATGGAACTGGCGATTGAGGTCATTGCCAACCACAACATTGGCGGCCCCTTTGAAGGACCGGTAGCGCTTCACGCGTACCCGTGATTTCAGGCCCATCTCCCCCATCAGGCGCTGTACCCGCTTGTGATTGGTCCGATGGCCCTGATTGGCCAGTTCCAGCGTCACCGTGCGATACCCATAGCGCCCTTGGCTTTGATCGTAGATTGCCCGGATGCGCTCGCACAGGGCTGCCTCATCCTGATCCGGATGGGCCAGGACATGGTTCTGGTAATAGAACGTACTGCGTGACAGCTCTGCCGCTTCGAGCAGAAGCGACAGCGGATGAACCTGCCTCAATCCTTGGATGGCTTGCGCTTTGCGTCCTGCGCCGCCTGCTCTTCCCGGATCAAGGCATCGAGTTTTTTAGGTAGTCGGTCTCCGCACGCAGATAGGCAACTTCCTTGAGCAGCTCATCGCGGCTCATTTCCTCAGGTGGCTTGGACGAACGGGTCTTTTTCATCGGCTTTCGGGGCGGCGGCGGAGGTGGTGCCAGCGCTTGGGCACCGCCTTGAGCATACAGGCGACGCCACCGACCCACCGCGCCGGCATCGCCAATTTGAAAGTAAGTGGTGGCCTCCCGCCCGGACATGCCGTCCTGGCCCATCTTCTTCAGGACAGCCAGCTTGAATGCGAGGTCATAGGACTGGGACTGGCGATGAAATCCCCGCCAACCATGCAGCCGATAGGTCGCCACCCAGCGCCTGACCGTGGAGAACTCCAGGCCGTAGCGACGAGCAACGGCTTTGACCGATGTGGAGGTCTTGCAGGCCTGTTTGGCGACCTGCAGTTTGAAACGCGCGTCGTATCTGTTCATGTATCCCTCGGGGTCGGATCTGATGTCCAACTCCCGGGGGTCACTTCAGGGACGGGTTTACGGCGTGTCCCGGGCAGCCTCACCCACCCGGGCCCCACAGCCAACCAACAATCAGCCGGAAACGCTTTGAACCTTACAGCGCCTCGAAAATACCCGCCGCACCCATGCCGGTGCCGATGCACATCGTCACCATGCCGTACTTCTGCTGGCGACGACGCAGGCCGTGCAGCAGGGTCGCGGTACGGATCGCGCCGGTCGCGCCCAGCGGATGGCCCAGGGCGATCGCGCCGCCCAGCGGGTTGACCTTGCTCGGGTCCAGGCCGCAATCGCGGATCACTGCCAGCGACTGCGCGGCGAAGGCTTCGTTCAGTTCAATCCAGTCCAGCTGGTCCTGGGTCAGGCCGGCCTGCTTCAGAGCCTTCGGGATCGCGGCGATCGGGCCGATGCCCATCACTTCCGGGCGCACGCCGGCCACCGAGAAGCTGACGAAACGGGCCAGCGGGGTCAGGCCGTAGTCCTTGATCGCCTGCTCCGAGGCCAGCAACACGGCACCGGCGCCATCGCTCATCTGCGACGAGTTGCCGGCGGTGACGGTGCCGCCGAACTGGCCGTTGCGGAACACCGGGCGCAGCTTGGCCAGGCCTTCAGCGGAGGAATCCGGGCGCGGGCCCTCGTCGGTGTCGGCGATCTTGTTGCGGGTGATGATGCGCTGGCCATCGGCCAGGTCCGGCAGGTGCGAGACGATCTCGTACGGGCTGATTTCGTCCTTGAACTCGCCGTTCTGGATCGCCGCCATGGCCTTCTGGTGCGAGGCCAGGGCGAACGCGTCCTGGTCTTCGCGCGAGACCTTCCACTCTTCGGCCACCTTCTCGGCGGTGATGCCCATGCCGTAGGCGATGGCGACGTGGTCGTTGTCGAACACGCTCGGTGCCATGGCGATCTTGTTGCCCATCATCGGCACCATCGACATCGACTCGGTGCCGCCGGCCAGCATCAGGTCGGCGTTGCCCAGGCGGATCGCGTCGGCGGCCTGCGCCACGGCCTGCAGGCCAGAGGAGCAGAAGCGGTTCACGGTCTGTGCGGCGATGGTGTTCGGCAGGCCGGCCAGCAGCACGCCGATGCGCGCCACGTTCATGCCCTGCTCGGCTTCCGGCATGGCGCAGCCGATGATGGCGTCATCGATGCGGTTGACGTCCACGCCCGGGGCCTGGGCGACGACGCTGCGCAGCACGTGCGCAAGCATGTCGTCGGGGCGGGTGTTGCGGAACATGCCCTTGGGCGCCTTGCCAACCGGGGTACGGGTGGCGGCGACGATGTAGGCGTCCTGGATTTGCTTGGTCATTGCAATGATCTCTTGAATAGGGGTTGGAAGAGGTTGCCGGCCAGCGGCCGGCACTACCGATGTCTTCCGTCAGTTCCGCAGCGGCTTGCCGGTCTTGAGCATGTGCGCGATGCGGGCCTGGGTCTTTTCCTGCTGGGCCAGTTCGACGAAGTGCTTGCGCTCCAGGGTCAGCAGCCACTCTTCGTCCACCAGGGTGCCGCGATCGACCTTGCCGCCGCACAGCACGGTGGCGATGCGCTCGGCGATCTCGTAGTCGTACGGGCTGATGAAGCGGCCTTCCAGCATGTTGACCAGCATCATCTTGAAGGTGGCGATACCCACGTCCCCGGCGACCTGGATGCGGCGTGCAGGCAGCGGCGGACGGTAGCCGGCTTCGGCCAGGGCGCGTGCTTCGGCCTTGGCGATGTGCAGGGCCTCGTAGCTGTTGAACACCACCTTGTCGGTGCTGCGCAGCAGGCCCAGCTCCTTGGCGTTGACCGCCGAGTTGGACACCTTGGCCATCGCCACGGTCTCGAAGGTCTTCTTCAGTTCGGCGAACACGTCGCCACCCGGGCCCGCAGCCTGCGAGGCGCGCACCGCCAGTTCCTTCAGGCCGCCACCGGCCGGCAGCAGGCCGACACCGGCTTCGACCAGGCCGATGTAGCTTTCCAGGAAGGCCACGGTCTTGGCGCTGTGCATCTGGAACTCGCAGCCACCACCCAAGGCCAGGCCGCGCACGGCGGCCACCACCGGCACCAGCGAGTACTTGATGCGCTGGCTGGTGCGCTGGAAGTTGGCGACCATCTCTTCGAACTGGTCGACCTTGCCGGCCTGCAGCAGGCCCAGTGCACCGGCCAGGTCGGCACCGGCGGAGAAGGGTTCCTTCTGCTGCCAGATCACCAGGCCCTGGAAGTCCTTCTCGGCGCGGCTGACGCATTCCTGCAGGCCATCCAGCACCTGGTCGGACACGGTGTTCATCTTGGTCTTGAAGCTGACCACGGCGATGCCGTCACCGTCGTGCCACATGCGCAGGCCGTCGTTCTCGAACACGGTCTCGCCCGGCGCGAACTTCTCGCCCAGCAGCGGATCCGGGAAGCGCTGGCGCTGGTACACCGGCAGCGACGAACGCGGCAGCTTGGCGTTGCGCGACGGGCTGTAGCTGCCCTCGGCGGCGTGCACGCCATCGCGGCCATCGAACACCCAGTCCGGCAGCGGTGCGTTGCTCATGCTCTTGCCGGCCACGATGTCATCGGCGATCCACTGCGCGACCTGCTTCCAGCCGGCGGCCTGCCAGGTTTCGAACGGGCCCAGCGACCAGCCGTAGCCCCAGCGGATGGCCAGGTCGACGTCGCGCGCGGTCTCGGCGATGTCGGCCAGGTGGTAGGCGCTGTAGTGGAACAGGTCGCGGAAGGTCGCCCACAGGAACTGCGCCTGCGGGTGCTGGCTTTCCCGCAGCTTGGCGAACTTCTCGGCCGGGTTCTTGATCTTCAGGATCTCGACCACTTCCGGGGCGGCGGTGCGGTCGGCCGGGCGGTAGTCCTGCTTCTCCAGGTCCAGCACGACGATGTCCTTGCCGACCTTGCGGAAGATGCCGGCGCCGGTCTTCTGGCCCAGCGCGCCCTTGGCAATCAGCGCGTCCAGCCACTTCGGGGACTTGAAGAATTCATGCCACGGGTCATTCGGCAGGGTGTCGCCCATGGTCTTGATGACGTGCGCCATGGTGTCCAGGCCGACCACGTCGGAGGTGCGGTAGGTGGCCGACTTCGGGCGGCCGACCAGCGGGCCGGTCAGGCCGTCCACTTCGTCGAAGCCCAGGCCGAACTGCTGGGTATGGTGGATGGTCGACAGGATCGAGAACACGCCGATGCGGTTGCCGATGAAGTTCGGGGTGTCCTTGGCGTACACCACGCCCTTGCCCAGGGTGGTGACCAAGAAAGCTTCCAGGCCTTCCAGCACGGCGGCATCGGTGGTGGTGGCCGGGATCAGCTCGGCCAGGTGCATGTAGCGCGGCGGATTGAAGAAGTGCACGCCGCAGAAGCGGTGGCGCAGCTGCTCGGGCAGCACGTCGGCGAGCTTGTTGATGCCCAGGCCCGAGGTGTTGGAGGCCAGCACCGCGTGGTCGGCCACGAACGGGGCGATCTTCTTGTACAGGTCCTGCTTCCAGTCCATGCGCTCGGCGATGGCCTCGATGATCAGGTCGCAGTCCTTCAGCTGCTCCAGGCCGGACTCGTAGTTTGCCGGGGTGATGGCTTCGGCAAGCGACTTGCTGGCCAGCGGCGCGGGACTCAGCTTGCCCAGGTTGGCGATCGCCTTCAGCACGATGCCGTCGGCCGGACCTTCCTTTGCAGGCAGGTCGAACAGCACGGTGTCGACGCCGGCGTTGGTGAGGTGGGCGGCGATCTGGGCACCCATGACGCCGGCACCCAGCACGGCGGCGCGGCGGACTAGCAGGGAATTGGACATGGTGTAGGGCCTTTGTTGGTCAGCAGTTACTGGGTGGAATCAAACGGAAGCGGGCAGGGCGCTGGCGCGTGCGGCGGCGCGGAACCCGGCTTCGGCGAAATGGATCAGTTCGTGGGCGGCATGGGCACGATGCGCCGCTTCGGTGACACCGGCGGGACGCTTGATCAGCCCGAAGTCGGCCATGGCATAGGTGAGCGAACCGGCCAGGAAGTCCAGGCGCCAGTACAACTCTTCCTTGCTCAGGCCGGGCACGCATTCGCCGATGGCCTTGCCGAATGCACGCAGCACGTGGCCGTAGTGGTCGGACAGGAACTTGCGCAGGTTGTCGTTCTTCTCGGCATAGGCGCGGGCGATCACGCGCACGAAGGCGCCGCCGTTCTGGCGGTCCTGGGCCAGCGCCAGGGCCGGCTCGACGAAGGCGGCCAGCACCGGGCGCAGTTCGCCAGGGTGCTCGGCGCGGGCGCGTTCGAGCTGAGACAGGCGGGCGCCGGTCATCTCGTCCATGCGGCGGCGGAATACCTCGTTGACCAGGTTTTCCTTGGAACCGAAGTGGTAGTTGACCGCCGCGATGTTGACGTCGGCCTGGCTGGTGACCTGACGCAGCGAGGTGCCGGCGAAGCCGTGCTGTGCGAACAGCTCCTCGGCCGCGCCGAGGATCCGGTCCTTGGTCGAGAAGTGTGCGGGCTTGGCCATCGGTGGGCGGACCTTAATCAAACGATTGTTTGATACTAGAACCAGACGGTAGCGTATGGCATTTTGCAGTGCAGCAAAATTGCCCGGGCCGGTCAGATTTCACTCAGGTGGGTGAATGGGTGGATCTGAACCTGTAGAGCCGAGCCCATGCTCGGCTGCTCTTTCCAAAGGTCAGCCGAGCATGGGCTCGGCTCTACAGGAGGGCCGCAGGCCCTCTACCACCCAGCCGCGTTATCTTTTACAATTCGCCTACGTTTATCAGGCTAAGCCCGCGTCCCGACGCGGGTTTTTTTCATGTTACCCTTCGGGCCATCAGCGGCCCGATTCCATTGGAGACATCCCATGGCGCTGGAGCGCACCCTTTCGATCATCAAGCCGGACGCCGTTGCCAAGAACGTCATCGGCGAAATCTACGCCCGCTTCGAGAAGGCCGGCCTGAAGGTCGTGGCCGCCAAGTACAAGCAGCTGTCCCGCCGTGAAGCCGAAGGCTTCTACGCCGTGCACCGCGAGCGTCCGTTCTTCAACGCGCTGGTCGAGTTCATGATCTCCGGCCCGGTGATGATCCAGGCCCTGGAAGGCGAGAACGCCGTCCTGGCCCACCGCGACCTGCTGGGCGCCACCAACCCGAAGGAAGCCGCGCCGGGCACCATCCGCGCCGACTTCGCCGAATCCATCGATGCCAATGCCGCCCACGGCTCGGACTCGGTCGAGAATGCCGCGATTGAGATCGCCTACTTCTTCGCCGCCACCGAAGTCGTCTCGCGCTGAGAGTAATGCCGTGAACGAGGTCGTACAGTCCCCCGCCATCCAGCCGCTGCCGAAGTCGGCACCCACGGCTGGCAAGCAGAACCTGCTCGACCTCGATCGCGCGGGCCTGGAGAAGTTTTTCGTCGAGGTCCTCGGCGAAAAGAAGTTCCGTGCCCATCAGGTGATGAAGTGGATCCACCATCGCTACGTCACCGACTTCGATGAAATGACCGACCTCGGCAAGGTCCTGCGCGCCAAGCTGCAGGCCCATGCCGAGGTGCTGGTTCCCAACATCGTGTTCGACAAGCCCTCCGCCGACGGCACCCACAAGTGGCTGCTGGCGATGGGCGTGGATGGCAAGAACGCCATCGAGACCGTGTACATCCCGGACAAGACCCGTGGCACGCTGTGCGTGTCCTCGCAGGTCGGTTGCGGCCTGAACTGCACGTTCTGCTCCACCGCCACCCAGGGCTTCAACCGTAACCTGACCACCGCCGAGATCATCGGCCAGGTGTGGGTTGCCGCACGCCACCTGGGCAACGTGCCGCACCAGATGCGCCGCCTCACCAACGTGGTGATGATGGGCATGGGCGAGCCGCTGATGAATTTCGACAACGTCGTGCGCGCCATGAGTGTGATGCGCGACGACCTGGGCTACGGCCTGGCCAACAAGCGCGTGACCCTGTCGACCTCTGGCCTGGTGCCGCAGATCGACCGCCTGTCTGCCGAAAGCGACGTGTCGCTGGCGGTGTCGCTGCATGCGCCGAACGACGCGCTGCGCGAGACGCTGGTGCCGCTCAACAAGAAGTACCCGATCGCCGAGCTGATGGCCTCGTGTGCACGCTACCTGCGCGCCAACAAGCGCCGCGAGTCGGTCACCTTTGAATACACCCTGATGAAGGGCATCAACGACAAGCCTGAGCATGCCCGGGAGCTGGCCCGCCTGATGCGCCAGTTCGACAACGCGGTGCAGGCCAAGGATTCGGGCAAGGTCAACCTGATCCCGTTCAACCCGTTCCCGGGCACCCGCTACGAGCGATCGGAAGAAGCGCACATCCGCGCCTTCCAGAAGATCCTGCTCGACAGCAACGTGCTGACCATGGTCCGCCGCACCCGTGGCGACGACATCGATGCCGCCTGTGGCCAGCTCAAGGGCCAGGTGATGGACCGCACCCGCCGCCAAGCGGAGTTCAACAAGACGCTGCAGGCGGGGAAGGGGAGCGATGCCGCGGCCTGACCGCCTCTGGCTGGTTCTGTTCGCGGGCGTGCTGGCCGTTGCGGTCGGCGGCTGCAAATCCCATCCCAAGGCCAAGCTTGGGCCGAGCCAGGCGCCGGTCTATTCGGTGGCTGACCCGGAAAGCGTGCGGCGCGAAGTGCGCTGGCGCGACCTGTTGACCCTGGCGACCCGTGACCTGCAGGTCGGCAATCTCGACGCCGCCGAGCGCAAGGTGCGCGAAGCGCTGAAGCTGGCGCCCGAGGCGCCCGATGCGCTGGTGCTGCAGGCCGGCATCGATGACCGTCGTGGCCGCACCCGCCAGGCGGGCGAGAATTTCCGCAAGGCCGCCGAGCTGGCGCCGCAGCGCGGGGACGTGCTCAACAACTACGGTGCCTGGTTGTGCCAGCAGGGCCAGCCGGCCGAATCGCTGGTCTGGTTCGACCGGGCGCTGCAGGCGCCGGGCTATGCCACCCCGGGCGAAGCGCAGGCCAATGCCGGCAGCTGCGCACTGGACGCTGGGCAGCTCGAACGTGCCGAGCGCGACCTGCGCGCGGCACTCGTCGCGGCGCCGGCCAACCCGGTGGCGCTGGAGTCGATGGCCCAGCTGAGCTTCCGCCAGGGCCGCTACATGGAGGCCCGGGCCTTCGCCGAACGTAGGATTGCGGCTGCACCCGCAACGCGTTCCGTGTTACAACTTGCGTCTCAAATCGAAGCGAGGCTGGGCGATCGGGCGGCATCTGATCGCTATCTGCAGCGGATTCGACAGGAATTTCCGCAGGATGCGGGCTCCTAACTCCAGGGTTGATGCATTGTGATTGATGACCAGACTGTGAGCGCTCTCGAGACTGCGGCCGGCTGCGGCACCCGCCTGCGCCAGGCCCGTGAAGCGGCCGGACTGACCCTCGAAGATGTCGGCTCGCGCCTGCGCATGCCGGTCCAGGTGGTCAAGTCCCTGGAAGAGGAACAATGGCAGAAGCTGGGGGCGCCGGTGTTCGTGCGCGGCCAGCTGCGCAGCTATGCGCGCCTGCTCGACGTGGACGTGGGCGAGCTGCTGGAACAGGCCCAGGTCGGCCCGGTGGTTCCGCCCACCCTGGTCAGCCATACCCATACCCCGCGTGCGCGCCGCATTGCCGAGAACCTCGGCCGGCGCGTGCTGTATGTCGGCATCACCGCCGTGCTGGCGGTGCCGGTGTGGTTCGCCACCCGTGGCCACTTCGACGGCAGCGCGACCCCGTCGCCGAGCACCGCCTCGCTGGACGTGATCCCGGCCGCCGTGCCAGTCACTCCGTCCGCAGCCGGTAGCGAGACGGCCGCCCCGGCCGAAGCGGCCATGGCCCCGGCCAGCAAGCCGGCGGCCACCCCTTACGTCGCCTCGCTGGCCCCGGTGCCGCGCCCGGCGCCGGCCCCGGCTGCCGGCAATGCGCTGGAAATGCAGTTCAGCGGCGACAGCTGGGTCGACATCGGCGGCCCGGACGGCAGCACCGTCGAGAAGGCACTGATCAAGTCCGGCGAGACCCGCAGCTTCACGCCGGGCCAGGTGACCCGGGTGACCCTGGGCAACGCCTCGGCGGTCCAGGTTCAGCAGAACGGCGCTATCGTCGATCTGACCCCCTACCAGCGAGCCAACGTGGCACGCTTTCAGGTATCCTCTGAAGGCTCCGTAGTCCCGGTTTCGCACTGAGGCGCGGTTTCACCACCTTCGATTAAACCCAATGGTCCCTCCCGACGGGCGGGGCGAGAGTACGCATGGCGATCGACGATCTGCTCGACGAGCACGAACAAAGTGAACGCGTCCGCAGCTGGCTGCGGAAGAATGGCGCCAGCATCCTCGGTGGCGTAGTCATCGCCATCGGTGCCATTGCCGGCTGGCAGTGGTACCAGAAGGATCAGGGCAGCAAGCTGGCCTCGGCCAATGTCGAGTACCAGAAGGCCCTGCAGGGCCTGCAGCAGAACAAGCTTGACGACGCCGCCAAGGCGGTCAAGGCGCTCGAAGCCGGCCCGTCCAGCATCTACGGCGACCTCGCGGCGCTGCAGCTGGCCAAGGCCCAGGTCGACGCCGGCAAGAACGAAGAGGCACTGGCCACCCTGCGCAACGTGAAGGTCGAAGGCGACCTGCAGCGCGTGGTCGACCAGCGTGTGGCCCGCCTGCTGGTGGCCACTGGCAAGAGCGACGAGGCCATCAAGCTGCTGGGCAGCGCCACCGACAGCAGCAGCCTGGAAATCCATGGCGATGCGCTGATGGCGCAGGGCAAGCGCGATGAGGCCCGCGTACAGTACGAGAAGGCGCTGAAGACGCTGGACGTGGCAGCGCCGCAGCGGCGCCTGCTGGAAACCAAGGTTATGGACGCCGGCGGCACCGTTGCCGCCCCTGCGGAGTCGGTTTGATGAGTCAGAAGGTCATGATCACCCGCGTCGCCACCGTGCTCCTGATGGGCATGGCCCTGACCGGCTGCGGCACCATGAAGGGCTGGTTCGCCGGCAAGGACGCGGCGGCGAAGAAGGCACAGGAACCGGCTGAGCTGGTCAAGTTCGAGCCGACCGTGAAGGTCAGCAAGATCTGGTCGGTCAACCTCGGCAAGGGCGAGCGTCGCATCGGTGTGCGCCAGGGCCCGGCGGTGGCCAACGGCCACGTGTTCGCTGCGGCGATCACCGGTGGCGTGCACGCCATCGACCTGCAGACCGGCAAGAAGGTCTGGACTTGGGAGCCGAAGAAGGAAAAGAAGAAGGCCAAGCTGCGCTTGTCCGGCGGCCCGGGTGTCGGTGAGAACCTGGTCGTGATCGGCACGCTGGATGGCCAGGTCATCGCGCTGGACATCAACGACGGCAGCGAGAAGTGGCGCGCCCGTGTTCCGGGTGAAGTGATCGCCGCGCCGGCCGTTGCCCAGGGCATGGTCTACGTGCGCAGCAACGACGGCCGCGTGACCGCCTTCGATGTCGGCAACGGCACCCAGAAGTGGTTCAACCCGAGCGAGCTGCCGGCGCTGACCGTGCGCGGCAACGCGCCGGTGGTGACCGGCCCGGGCGTGTTGTTCATCGGCAAGGACGAGGGCGCGGTTGCGGCCCTGGCCCAGCAGGATGGCCGCACGCTGTGGGAACAGAACCTCGGCAACGGCGAAGGCCGCACCGAGCTGGAGCGCATGGCGGACGTCGACGGCGCACCGGTGCTCGATGGCAACACCCTGTACGTGAGCAGCTTCAAGAACCAGACCATGGCCATCGAAGGCCCGACCGGTCGCCCGCTGTGGGCGCGCGACCATGGCGGCGCAGGTGGCGTGGCGGTGTCGTCGGGCAATGTGTTCGTGACCGACAACAAGGGCGGCGTGTTCGGCCTGGACAAGGCCAGCGGCGCAGCCATGTGGTCGCAGACGGCACTGGCCCGTCGCTCCCTGACCGGCCCGGCACTGCACGGCGACTACGTCGTGGTCGGTGACTACAAGGGATACGTGCACTGGTTGCAGGCCTCCGATGGTGCGATGGCGGCACGGGCAAAAAGTGGCGGCGACGCCCTGCTGGCCCAGCCGGTCGTCGTAGACGGTGTGCTGCTGGTGCAGAACGTGGATGGCAAGCTGACCGCCTTCCGGTTGGCAAACTAAAAAATTGGAGTAATCGCGATGCTGCCTCTGGTCGCCCTGGTTGGACGGCCGAATGTCGGCAAGTCGACTATTTTCAATGCGCTTACGCGCACCCGTGACGCGCTGGTCCACGACCAGCCCGGCGTCACCCGCGACCGCAACTACGGTGTCTGCCGCCTCGACGAGGACAACCATTTCCTCGTCGTGGATACCGGCGGTATCGCCGGGGAAGACGAAGGCCTGGCCGGCGCCACCACGCGCCAGGCCCGGGCGGCGGCTGCCGAAGCGGACCTGATCCTGTTCGTTGTCGATGCCCGCGAGGGTACGTCGGCGCTGGACGACGAGATCCTGGCCTGGCTGCGCAAGCTGTCGCGCCCGACGCTGCTGCTGATCAACAAGATCGACGGCACCGACGAGGACAGCGTGCGTTCCGAGTTCGCCCGCTATGGCTTCGGCGAGATGCTGACCGTCTCGGCCGCGCATCGCCAGGGCCTGGACGATCTGTTGGACGAAGTGATCCAGCGCCTGCCGGAAGAAGGCAGCGGCGAAGAGCTGGACAACGACCCGAACCGCATCCGCATCGCCTTCGTCGGCCGCCCGAACGTGGGCAAGTCGACCCTGGTCAACCGCATCCTCGGCGAGGAGCGCATGATCGCCTCCGACGTGCCGGGTACCACCCGCGACTCGATCGCGGTGGACCTGGAGCGCGACGGCCGTGAGTACCGCCTGATCGACACCGCCGGCCTGCGCCGCCGTTCGCGCGTGGACGAGGTCGTCGAGAAGTTCTCGGTGGTCAAGACCATGCAGTCGATCGAGCAGTGCCAGGTGGCCGTGCTGATGCTCGACGCCACCGAAGGCGTGACCGACCAGGACGCGACCGTGCTCGGTGCCGTGCTCGATGCCGGCCGCGCGCTGGTGATCGCCATCAACAAGTGGGATGGCCTGACCGAGTACCAGCGCGAGCAGGCCGAGACCATGCTGTCGCTGAAGCTGGGCTTCGTGCCGTGGGCCGAATCGGTGCGCATCTCGGCCAAGCACGGCTCGGGCCTGCGTGAGCTGTTCCGTGCGGTGCATCGTGCGCACGAATCGGCGAACAAGACCTTCACCACCAGCGAAGTGAACAAGGCGCTGGAAGTGGCCTACGAGACCAACCCGCCGCCGACCATCCGGGGCCATGTCTCCAAGCTGCGCTACGTGCACCCGGCCGGTTCCAACCCGCCGACCTTCATCGTGCACGGCACGCGCCTGAAGGAGCTGCAGGAGTCGTACAAGCGCTACCTGGAGAACTTCTTCCGCAAGCGCTTCAAGCTGATCGGCACGCCGGTGAGCTTCATCTTCCGCGAGGGTACCAACCCGTACGAGGGCAAGAAGAACGTCCTCACCGAGCGGCAGGTCAAGGCCAAGCGGCGCTTGATGAAGCACGTCAAGGGCAAGTGATTCACGGGAAGGCGGCCGCAGGGCCGCCTTCTTCGTTCGCGCTCCCACCGGTAGTGCCGGCCGCTGGCCGGCAACCTCGCGTCGTCCGGTGCGTTCATGGCCATGCCGGCCAGCGGCTGGCACTACCCCATGTTTGCAGGTATCGGTCAAGGCGGCCTGCCGCCACGTGCGCGATAATGCGGCCATGAGCATCCAAGAGCTTTCCCCCGCGCAGGCACGCGAGCGCCTGGCCCATGGCGCCGTGCTGATCGATGTGCGCGAGGCGCACGAGCGGGCCGGCGGCATGGCCGAGGGCGCGCGCGGCGTGGCCAAGGGCGAGCTGCAGGCCGACCCGGCCGCGCATCTGCCGCGGCGCGACCAGGAGATCCTGCTGATCTGCCAGAGCGGCAAGCGCTCGGCCGATGCCGTGCAGTTCCTGCTGGAGGCCGGCTACACAAACGTCGCTTCCGTGACGGGCGGTACCGTGGCCTGGCGCGAGCAGTCGCTGCCCTTGGTGCAGCCGCTGGCCAGCGCCGCCGACCGCGATTTCTTTGATCGCTATTCGCGGCATCTGCTGCTGCCACAGGTGGGCGAGGCCGGCCAGCGCCGGCTGCAGCAATCACGCGTGCTGGTGCTGGGCGCGGGCGGCCTGGGTGCGCCAGCCGGCTTCTATCTGGCCGCCGCCGGGGTAGGGCACCTGCGCTTTGCCGACCACGACCGCGTGGAGCGCAGCAACCTTCACCGGCAGATCGTGCATACCGAAGCCAGCGTCGGCCAGCTCAAGGTCGATTCCGCTCGCGAGCGCCTGCTGGCGCTGAATCCCTCCATCGAGGTCGAGGCGGTGCCGGAGCGGGTGACCTCTGAGAACGTGGATGCGCTGCTCGAGGGTGTGGACGTGGTGCTGGATGGCTCGGACAACTTCCCGCTGCGCTACCTGCTCAACGACGCCTGCATCAAGCACGCCAAACCGCTGGTGTATGCCGCCATCGAGCGCTTTGACGGCCAGGTAAGCGTGTTTGACGCTGGCCGCCAGCGTGGCGTGGCGCCGTGCTACCGCTGCCTGTTCCCGGAGCCGCCGCCGCCGGAATTTGCGCCGAACTGTTCCGAGGCCGGTGTGCTGGGCGTGCTGCCTGGCTTGGCCGGCGTGCTGCAGGCCACCGAGGTGCTGAAGCTGCTGCTGGGCATCGGTGAGCCGCTGGTCGGTCGGCTGCTGCGCTTCGATGCGCTGGGCATGCGCTTCCGCGAGACCGGCATCCGCCCGGACCCGCATTGCCCGGTGTGCGCGCCGGGCGTGCCGTTCCCGGGGTATATCGATTACGCCGCGTTCTGCCGAGGTGGTTGAACCCGGCCGGGGCATCATCCACGCATGGCGTGGATCTACCGACGCATTAGTAGATCCACGCCATGCGTGGATGGATGTATCGGGTTTCGGGATGATGCTGGGGATCGCTCCCTGCATCGTTCCATCGCCAAGACAATCCGGCGCAACATGCGTGCTATTGCCGTCATCGGCATTGCTCTATTGTTGAACCCGATTCTGGATCTCGGGGAACACACCGCATGGCGGTAGAAGCAGCGACCAGCGAGCTGGTCAAGGTCGTCGCCCTGCTGGGCGCGGCGGTGGTGATGGTGCCTTTGTTCCGCCGGGCCGGCCTGGGCTCGGTGCTGGGCTACTTCGCCGCTGGCCTGGCGATCGGACCGTTCGGGCTGGGCTGGTTCTCCGACCCGCAGGCGATCCTGCATACCGCCGAGCTCGGCGTGGTGATGTTCCTGTTCGTGATCGGCCTGGAAATGCGGCCTTCGCACCTGTGGAGCCTGCGCAAGGAAATCTTCGGGCTGGGGACGCTGCAGATCGTCACCTGTGCGCTGGTGCTGACCAGCATCGCCAAGCTGTTCGGTTTCCCTTGGCAGGTCGCCTTCATCGGTGCCACAGGCTTCGTGCTGACCTCGACCGCAGTGGTGATGCAGCTGCTGGCCGAGCGCGGTGACATCGCGCTGCCGTCGGGGCAGAAGATCGTTTCGATCCTGCTGTTCGAAGACTTGCTGATCGTGCCGCTGCTGGCGCTGGTGGCCTGGATGGCGCCGGGCGCGGGCAGTGCCGGCGGCGAGGGTTCGCGTTGGCTGTCGGTGGCGATCGGCGTGGGCGCCATTGTCGGCCTGGTGCTGGTCGGCCGCTTCCTGCTCAATCCGCTGTTCCGCGTGTTGGCCGAGTCGAAGGCGCGCGAGGTGATGACCGCCGCCGCGCTGCTGGTGGTGCTGGGCGCCGCGCTGTTGATGCAGCTGTCCGGCCTGTCGATGGCGATGGGCGCGTTCCTGGCCGGCGTGCTGCTGAGCGAATCCACCTTCCGCCACCAGATCGAAGCGGACATCGAGCCGTTCCGCGGCATCCTGCTGGGCCTGTTCTTCCTCAGCGTCGGCATGGCGCTGGACCTGGGCGTGGTGGCGGGCAACTGGCAGCTGATCCTCGGCCTGGTGCTGGCGCTGATGGCAGCCAAGGCGCTGTGCATCTACGTGGTCGCGCGCATCATGGGCAGCGACCACGCGCAGGCGCTGGACCGGGGCGTGCTGATGGCGCAGGGTGGCGAGTTCGCCTTCGTGCTGTTCTCCGCCGCCGCCTCGGCCGGCGTGATCAACCTGGAGATCAATGCCAACTTCACCGCCGTGGTAGTGCTGTCGATGGCGCTGACCCCGCTGGTGGTGCTGCTCTACAAGCGCATCGCGCCGAAGCCGACGGTGAACATGGACGGCGTGGACGAGGCCGACGGCCTGTCCGGCAGCGTGCTGCTGATCGGCTTCGGCCGCTTCGGCCAGGTCGCTAGCCAGTCGCTGCTGGCGCGCGACGTGGACGTGACCATCATCGACAACGATGTGGAGATGATCCAGAGCGCGGCGCGCTTCGGTTTCAAGATCTACTACGGCGACGGTACGCGACTGGACGTGCTGCATGCCTCGGGCGCGGCCACCGCACGTGCGATTGCGGTGTGCGTGGACAAGGCCGAGGCGGCTGATCGCATTGTTGAGCTGGTGTCGCACGAGTTCCCGCAGGCCAAGCTGATGGTGCGCTCGTTCGACCGCGAGCATTCGCTGCGGCTGATCCATGCCGGTGTCGATTTCCAGATCCGCGAGACGTTCGAGTCGGCGGTGCTGTTCGGCCAGGCCGCGCTGGTGGAACTGGGTGCGGACGAGGACGATGCGATCGAAATTGCCGAGCAGATCCGTCGCCGCGACGCCGAGCGCTTCGAGCTGGAGATTGCCGGTGGTGGTCTGAATGCCGGCGCCAAGATGGTGTTCGGCAATTCCGGCCAGGGCGTGCCGACGCCGACGCCGTTCACCGCGCCGAAGCGGGCAAGCAAGACGTTGAACCCGCAGGACGTGCCGGAAGAGGAAGAATAAAGCCCGGTCGTGCCGGCCGCTGGACGGCAGATACGGAAACGTTCCGACGTCATGAGGTTGCCGGCCAGCGGCCGGCACTACCGTGTGGGGAATTGCCGAAGCCGGCGGTTGGTAATGCCGGCCGCTGGCCGGCAGATGCGCGAACGTTCCGACGTCATGAGGTTGCCGGCCAGCGGCCGGCACTACCGGTGCGCGGAGTCGGCGCACGGCGGTGGGCGAGGGGGCCTGAATCAGGGACAATAGCGTCCCCGCCGCCCCACGCCTGCCCCCGATGACCGATTCCGCCCCCCAGCATCCTGCCCGCATCCTTGATGGCCGCCAAATCGCCGAGGACCTGCTCGACAGCCTGAAGGTGCGCGTCGACGCCCGCGTGGCCGCCGGCGGCAGCCGCCCGGGCCTGGCCGTGGTGCTGGTGGGGGGCGATCCGGCCTCGACCGTGTACGTGCGCAACAAGCGCCGTGCCGCCGAGAAGGTCGGCATCGAGGCACATGACTACGACCTGCCGGCCGGGACCACCGAGGCCGAGCTGCTCGACCTGATCGACCAGCTCAACGCCGATCCGAAGATCAACGGCATCCTGATCCAGCTGCCGCTGCCGGGCATCCCCGACGCGCGCCGGCTGATCCAGCGCATCGACCCGCGCAAGGACGTGGACGGCTTCCACCCGGAAAACGTCGGCCACCTGGCCCTGCGCGAGTTCGGCCTGCGCCCGTGCACCCCGCGCGGCATCACCACGCTGCTGGGCCACACCGACCAGCCGGTGCGTGGCCGCAACGCCACCATCGTGGGCGTCAGCAACCACGTCGGCCGCCCGATGGGCCTGGAGCTGCTGATTGCCGGCTGCACCGTGACCAGCTGCCACAAGTTCACCCCCAAGGACGTGCTGGAACAGGCCGTGCGCAACGCCGACATCCTGGTGGTGGCGGTCGGTCGCCCGGGCATCGTGCCGGGCGAGTGGGTGAAGCCGGGCGCGGTGGTGATCGACGTCGGTATCAACCGGTTGGATGACGGCCGCCTGGTGGGCGACGTCGGGTTTGAGGCGGCGGCCCAGCGGGCCAGCTGGATCACCCCGGTGCCGGGTGGTGTGGGCCCGATGACCGTGGCCACGTTGATGCAGAACACCCTGGAAGCGGCGGAAGCGCTGAGCTGACCTCACCTGGGGCTGTTCTCAGGTGCCTGAGGGATAGTGCGGACCAACGGTCCGCACCCACCAAAGGCGCTTCAGGGCTGGCTCGGGTGATCCTCTCAAGGTGGGTGCCGACCGTTGGTCGGCACAATGCCGGTGCACAGGTATATGAAGGCAGTGCGGACCAACGGTCCGCACCCACCAAAGGCGCTCCAGGGCTGGCCCGAGTGATCCTCTTAAGGTGGGTGCCGACCGTTGGTCGGCGCAATGCTGGGGCACAGGTGTCTGAAGGGCAGTGCGGACCAACGGTCCGCACCCACCAAAGGCAGGCCGATGACTCGCTCCTGGTAGGTGCCAACCAAAGTTGGCACCTACCACAGGCGCTCCAGGGCTGGCCCGAGTGATCCTCTTAAGGTGGGTGCCGACCGTTGGTCGGCGCAATGCTGGGGCACAGGTGTCTGAAGGGCAGTGCGGACCAACGGTCCGCACCCACCAAAGGCAGGCCGATGACTCGCTCCTGGTAGGTGCCAACCAAAGTTGGCACCTACCACAGGCGCTCCAGTGCTGGCCCGAGTGATCCTCTTAAGGTGGGTGCCGACCGTTGGTCGGCGCAATGCTGGGGCACAGGTGTCTGAAGGGTAGTGCGGACCAACGGTCCGCACCCACCAAAGTGGTAGGCGGGCCCCTGAACCAATCACCGCCGGCGCGACACTGCGTCGCATCTACCCCCTGCCACGCGACGCGAAAACAGGGTAAAATGTCGCGCTTCCCCACATCTCGGGTATGCCGATGCTGCGCATCCAGGCTGAAGCACTCACTTACGACGACGTCTCGCTCGTCCCCGCCCACTCGACCATCCTGCCCAAGGACGTCAACCTCGAAACGCGGTTGACCCGAGACCTGAAGCTGAAGCTTCCGATCCTGTCCGCCGCCATGGATACCGTCACCGAAGCCCGCCTGGCCATCGCCATGGCCCAGCTCGGCGGCATGGGCATCATCCACAAGAATCTCAGCCTGGAACAGCAAGCCGCGGAAGTGGCCAAGGTCAAGAAGTTCGAGGCCGGTGTCATCCGCGACCCGATTACCGTCGGCCCGGAAACCACCATCCGCGACGTGCTGGCCCTGACCCAGGCGCACAACATCTCCGGCGTGCCGGTGGTGGGCAGCGACGGCCAGCTGGCCGGCATCGTGACCCACCGCGACATGCGCTTCGAGACCGAGCTGGACGATCCGGTCCGCCACATCATGACCAAGAAGGATCGCCTGATCACGGTCAAGGAAGGCGCCGCGTCTGACGAAGTGCTGCAGCTGCTGCACCGCAACCGCATCGAGAAGGTGCTGGTGGTCAATGACTCGTTCGAACTGCGTGGCCTGATCACCGTCAAGGACATCCAGAAGAACACCGACTTCCCGAACGCCGCCAAGGATCTGTCGACCCGCCTGCTGGTCGGCGCGGCCGTCGGCGTGGGTGGCGATACCGATCGCCGCGTGGAAGCGCTGGTCGCCGCCGGCGTGGACGTGATCGTGGTCGATACCGCACACGGCCACTCGCAGGGCGTGCTGGACCGCGTCAGCTGGGTCAAGAAGAACTTCCCGAACGTGCAGGTCATCGGTGGCAACATCTGCACCGGCGAAGCCGCACTGGCGCTGCTGGACAGCGGCGCGGACGCCGTCAAGGTCGGCATCGGCCCGGGCTCGATCTGCACCACCCGCGTCGTCGCCGGCGTCGGCGTGCCGCAGGTGACCGCCATTGATCTGGTGGCCGAAGCGCTGCAGGACCGCATCCCGCTGATCGCCGACGGTGGCATCCGCTACTCGGGCGACATCGGCAAGGCGCTGGCCGCCGGTGCCTCGACCATCATGGTCGGCGGCCTGCTGGCCGGTACCGAGGAATCGCCGGGCGAGACCGAGCTGTACCAGGGCCGTTCGTACAAGAGCTACCGCGGCATGGGTTCGCTGGCTGCCATGGAGAAGGGGTCGAAGGACCGCTACTTCCAGGACGCCGCCACCGCCGACAAGCTGGTGCCGGAAGGCATCGAAGGCCGCGTGCCGTACCGCGGCCCGGTGGGCGGCATCATCCACCAGCTGATGGGCGGCCTGCGCGCCACCATGGGCTACGTGGGCTGCGCCACCATCGACGAGATGCGCAGCAAGCCCAAGTTCGTGAAGATCAGCGGCGCCGGCCAGCGTGAGAGCCACGTCCACGACGTGACGATCACCAAAGAGCCGCCGAACTACCGCGCCTGATGCGGGCCGAGCAAAGAGGAACGGGGAAGCACTTCCCGTTCCTCTTTCTCCATCTGCCGCCGTAAATCTGATTTCGTTTTCCCTACTGCATTGCCGGGGCGCCATGACCAACATCCATAACGACAAGATCCTCATCCTCGATTTCGGCGCGCAGTACACGCAGCTGATCGCCCGCCGCATCCGCGAGCTGGGCGTCTACTGCGAAATCTGGGCGTGGGACCACAACCCGGCCGAGATCGCCGCGTTTGGCGCCAAGGGCATCATCCTGTCCGGTGGCCCGGAATCGACCACGCTGCCGGGCGCCCCGGCCGCGCCGCAGGAAGTGTTCGACAGCGGCCTGCCGATCTTCGGCATCTGCTACGGCATGCAGACCCTGGCCGCGCAGCTGGGCGGTGCCACCGAAGCGGCTGACCAGCGCGAATTCGGCCACGCCGAAGTGAACGTGATCAACCCCGATGCACTGTTCAAGGGCCTGAGCGACCACGGCGGCGAGCCGAAGCTGAATGTCTGGATGAGCCACGGCGACCACGTCTCCGTTGCACCGCCGGGCTTCACCATCACCGCCACCACCGACCGCATTCCGGTGGCCGCCATGGCCAACGAAGAAAAGCGCTGGTACGGCGTGCAGTTCCACCCGGAAGTGACCCACACCCTGCAAGGCCAGGCGCTGCTGCGCCGCTTCGTGGTGGATGTGTGCGGCTGCCAGACCCTGTGGACCGCCGCCAACATCATCGACGACCAGATCGCCCGCGTGCGCGAACAGGTGGGCGATGACGAAGTGATCCTGGGCCTGTCCGGCGGCGTCGATTCGTCCGTGGTGGCCGCGCTGCTGCACAAGGCCATCGGCGAGAAGCTGACCTGCGTGTTCGTGGATACCGGCCTGCTGCGCTGGCAGGAAGGCGACCAGGTGATGGCGATGTTCGCCGAGCACATGGGAGTGAAGGTCGTGCGCGTGAATGCCGCCGACCGTTACTTCGCCGCGCTGGAAGGCGTGAGCGACCCGGAAGCCAAGCGCAAGATCATCGGCAACCTGTTCGTCGAGATCTTCGACGAAGAGTCGAACAAGCTGAAGAACGCCAAGTGGCTGGCGCAGGGCACCATCTACCCGGACGTGATCGAGTCGGCCGGCAGCAAGACCGGCAAGGCGCATGTGATCAAGAGCCACCACAACGTGGGCGGCCTGCCGGAGCACATGAAGCTGGGCCTGGTGGAGCCGCTGCGCGAACTGTTCAAGGACGAAGTGCGCCGCCTGGGCGTCGAGCTGGGCCTGCCGCGCACCATGGTCTACCGCCATCCGTTCCCGGGCCCGGGCCTGGGCGTGCGTATCCTGGGCGAGGTGAAGCGCGAATACGCCGAACTGCTGGCCAAGGCCGATGCCATCTTCATTGATGAGCTGCGCAAGGCGGATCTGTACGACAAGACCAGCCAAGCCTTTGCCGTCTTCCTGCCGGTGAAGTCGGTGGGTGTGGTGGGTGACGCGCGCGCTTATGAGTGGGTGATTGCGCTGCGTGCGGTGGAGACGATCGACTTCATGACGGCGCATTGGGCCCATCTGCCGTATGAGTTCCTGGGGACGGTGAGCAACCGGATCATCAATGAGTTGCGGGGGGTGTCGCGGGTTGTTTATGACATCTCGGGGAAACCGCCAGCGACCATTGAGTGGGAATGAGTTGAAAGAACGAGGGCGCCGAGAGGCGCCCTTGTTGTTTGTTGAAAGAGTTCGCCTAAATCCGCTGTTCTAGGCGGTTATTCCGTCAAGTTGGTGCTGGTTCGATCTAGCGCTTTTGCCAGCATATTGATGAATGAGATGTACTCAACGGCATTATCAGGGTGATCTTCAACTAGTCCGTGTGCCCGAGGGTTTCGAATGGCAAGCATAGCGCCGGCGAACAAGTACATCATTCCCTGCTGCTCGCTTTTTTCGCTGCTGTTCGTTTGATCGTTGAACTTCAGTATTGGTGATCTGGGGCTGAAAACAAGCTGCATGAGTTCAGTGCCGCTTGGCTCCGAGCGCATGCTTCTTAGCTTCACCAGCGCATCCAAGACTTTGCAGGCGTTTTCGACAGCCTGCGCGTAATGGCCATCTTCAAATAGCTTGAAGCATACTCGAGCGATTTCCGGGTGCAGCGACAGGTCGCCGAACGCTCGACGTCCCCTGATTGCCGGCGAGTCTTCGCCGTCCTCAAGCTTCTCCTCAAATAAATCAATTACGGTCTGAAGATTGGAAATTTCCCGCTGCCTACTTTCCTCAACACTGGCAATCACCTCATGAAATGGAGTTTCATGCATCATGTTGTAGCCGGCATTGTCTAGCGCCCCCGGACTGAATCGGTTGTACTCTAACGTGCCATGTCCGAAAACTTCTGCAAGGGTATCCTGGAGCTTCCTTTCAATTGCGTCGAGCCGCGGGTCGGACCTGTGAGTCAGCGACTTGGGGTCAAGTTGCTCAAGGTCCTTGATTCGGCGCTTTAGCTTGGGGATTGCAGAGCGCATTTGCTCGAGTGTAAGAGCAGCTGCGACGGGCGTCGCAGCGTTGGACTTCCTGGTGGCCATTGTTGTGTCTCCAATTCATACTACTGGATGTTAACGTCTGGCTTGCTGAGATTTGACGTGGGGGGGCGTTGATTGCGATTCTAGCTTTCCTTGATCCTGCTGGCGACGCACTCCAATAAGAATGCGCGGCTCGCTAGTCGCAAGGGCTCGAAGTTCGTAATGGGTCAGTGCGTTATTAGTAGATTGAGTAAAGTAGGCAAATGTCGTGAAAGGGCGCGGGCGGACGCGTTCGTCCGAATTCTCAATCCTGCATGGGACATCGGCGTTACTTGATGTCAGCCAGACCTTGGAGAAAGATCATGGGTGATGTAGATGTCGGACTAGTCAATCAGTATTTGACGCGTGTTAATCAGCTGGCTTGCAAAGCCGAGAGCGGTGCTGAAATCACCGCCGATCTTGGTAGAGTCGTTGGTGAGGCAATTGATCACTTTGCGATTGTCCACAATCCGGCTGCACAGTTGGAGGGATTCATTAGCCAACTGAAGATAAGTGCAGAAGTGCTGCGCGAGAAGTCGCCAGTGCATGCAGAGGTGCTTTCTCGAGCTGTCACCATCGCAGCCCGTGCTTCCGTAGAGCCCCAAACTTAGGGGATCAATCTAAGAGCCGTTGACATGTCCAAGCATCGGTTGCCGTAAGAGCCTGTGCCGTAAGAATAGTGTTAGACAGCTCGCTGATGCGACTAGTGATCTAGAAGGTTTGCTAAGAGTTGCATCAAGTTCTTCAGCCATTCGGGTGGGTATTTCCACGCAATGAGTGCCAATCCTACGCACGGTGGAATCCAAGCCAGCATTCGAAAGGTCAGTACCGTTCGTTTAGCGAACCTGAGTCGATCAAGGAAGGTTTCCTGCAGGCCGTCCAGCTTGCAGGAAACTTCGCCATCTGAGGCGGCTCGCGCGCGTAAGCTCTTCAGAGTGCCCTGAAATGCGCTGTCGATCGAGCCCATCTGATAGCCGATTGCCTTTGCAGTCCCGCTGATTATTAAACTAACTAGAAGGGCTCCGAGGCAAACGACAATGTCGCTCGATGCGGAGTTGCTGGACAAGATGGTCGTTAGGGCTACTAGTGATAGTGGAATGCCAAGAAATTTCGCCGCATTTTCGACAATGGATGAATTAATTTTGCCAATGAATAGTAATTCGGCGTCAAGTATTTCTCTTTTGACTCCCTCAAATGATAGTCGATCTACAAGGCATTCAACATCGTAGCGAAAGCGCGCGAGGATTCGTTCCCAATTATCGACGAGCCACTTAAATCGACTTGATGTGGTGATCTCTTCGGCGCCGATGTTTGCAATGGCTAGCCGAAACACGGCGCGATATTCTTCATTTCTTACCCTGCCAGATTCTTGGTTTCCAAGAAGGTCGGTGAGAATTAATAGGTCTGGTGCGCAGCTGTCAGAGATCATGTCGGCGCTGATTCGAGTTACTACTTCCACGGTGAGCGGCGCCGCGCCAGTTGATGCAGGCTTAACAAAGACCAGGTGCGACGGTTTGCCTGCCTCCGAAACTACGCTGCCTGTAAGGCTGAGTTCTCCAAGTAGACGAATCAATTGGCAAAGTTGGAAAACTCTTACAAGCATCGGTGGGAGAGCTGCCAGTTTGTCTTGATCGGAGACGCAGGAATTTTCGTTCGGAGGAGATTGAGAGGATAGATGGTCGATGTCAGCGATGTAAAAGTTGCCGGGAACCACGCCGCGATGCAATGACTCACACCGCCTGACGAAGTCATCTACTGATAGGTAGAATCGGCCAGACTCATTGCTTGCCAATGACCACGAGAAATCAATCGTGCCGTCATGCCAATACGGGGCGTCGTCAAAGCGCCCGAATCGGGGCTCTAGCGAGCCGCAAACATCGAGCGCCGAACGCAGCCTGTCGCAGCCGCTCCCTTCGAAGGAGAAGCGGTCTTCTATGATGTTAGGGCGCCCTGCTGCCCGATATAGTTCTACGACCGAATGGAAGGCGTTCACATCTGACCACGGGCTCGCAGTGTTTCTTCGATACCCTCGACTGTATCAGTCGGTAGGGAAGTAAGAGTAAGGGTTTTTCTTTCAACGCTATAGAGGAGTTCTGAGTTCTGTGTGCCGACAGCCGATGTCTCGAACCAAAGTCCCCAATTCGATTTCTTGGCATTAATTCGAATGTGCGCCTTCAGGGCCGCTCTGCTGAGGGTGAATTCCGCGTGGATCCCTTGCGCCTCGCTATTGAGGTAGCTCTTTAGGTCATCAAATTCAGAGTGCAACTGAGGGGCGACCTTCGCTCTTGCCGCTTGAACCACTTCGTCGAGTCGGACCAAGGGCATGTCCTCAGGGAGGGATTGCATGTAATCAACCACGCCCTGCTTGATCTCGACCTGCGCATGGGAAATGTTCGGCCTCGAGCGAACGAAGTTCCGAAGACTCCGCAGTAGTCCGGTCGTCATTTGCGAGGAGGAGGTTCCTTTTCGGCATCCAAGCGCATCAATGAAGTAGTCAGCAACCTCTTCTCTTCCTTTTCTGTTCACGAAGCAAAGATAAGTCTTCTCAATCGCTGTGTCGGACGTATTGCTGCCACTCGACTTCCCGCTGGCCGCTGTACCAGTTGGGGAAGACAACTCCGACGAAGTCGAAGTCATAACAGTTTCAGTGGCGAGATGATCGCGGAAGCGGTCCAGATTGATGCGAGCTGCTTGGTGCAGCTTAGACATGTCAATTTCCTTGATGGCAGTTGGCCGCATGTCAGGGGTAAGAGTGATGGCCCCTTTTTGCTTGATCATCGCCACGAGCAAATAGTCTTTGCCCTGTCTCTGGTAGTGACCGAAGAAGATGTGGCCACCCGTGGCGCCAGGCTTGAATCTCGCCTGATCACGAAGCTCGATCATTGCCACCTTGGAAAGTCCCATTAGTGATGTATCGTCATTGGGATCAATCAAGCCAGACACGGCGCCCGGGAAGTCGCCTTGACGAGAGGCGCGCTGAAATTGTCCCCAAAGAACTGAGTTTCCGTCTTTGCCCACCAGGTCGGCAAGCTGTTCGGCCAGCTTCAAGACCATGTCGTCGCACGGATTCAGAGTCTTTTGAGCCCACTTGATCTCTGCGGTGTTTGCGTGGGCCTCCTTCTGAAGGCTATGGATCACAGCTCCTCTCAACAATTCCATCTGGTCCCCTGACTTGGCGATTTCCAATTGCCAACTTTAACCCGTCAGGCACTTCCTTACGAAGTGCTGGGTATGAAGGCTACTCTTCTCGCTTCTCACAGGTTGAGAAGCGCTGGTCGGTAGCCCTTAAGGGGGAATGAGAGGGCCTTCGCGTAGTTTGGCATGGACATTGCTTGTCGTATTTGGATGCCTTCTGGCTTTGTCCGGTGCCGATGCTGGCGGCGGGCTCAGCGAATCGGTAAGTGGGATGGTGAGCAGTCTCTAAGTGTCTTCACTCGCTGGCCGATCACGTTTAAGGACAGAAGCTGCCAGGAGTAGGCTTAAGTCACTCCGGCCTAACCTCCCGACAAGCCCACTCAGCCAATCCCCGGCAAGCCAGAAACAATCCATCCACAATCCCCTCATCCAGATGCCGCTCTGGCTCCGCTGCTACCCGGCAGCGGTCGGCCGAATGCAGAACCTCCAGCACCGTCAGCAGCCCCACCAACGCGCGTTCGGTTCTCGCCAGGCTCACGCGGCGGCCGGGCGAGACATCGGCGTCCGGCCAAGGATGCCCATCTGCACCCTCGCAGCCACGCATGCGCTTGAGGATGCCAAGTAGGGAGTTCAGGTCGGGCAGGGGAGTCTCGTCGTTGATGGGCTCAACAACGTTGTACGAGGAGAAGGTGTCGGGTTCATTCATGGCGTCGGCTTCCGTGGCTGTGCTTAACAGCGCCACCGCGAAGAGGTGGCGGACGGTGCGGGTTCCAAACCGGGACAGACAGTTGTCAATAACCGGCGGGTCCGAAGACCCCCACGCACCGCCCGCCATAAAGGCCGACGGATTGCCCGCCGGCACCGGTTAAGGACGGTGCCGACGGGCAAGCGTAAACAACTATCTGTCTCGGGTTTGGACGCCCGCTGCCACCCGTTGTCGGTGGCGCGCCATGGTGTTTACGCTGCCGCTTCGAATGCCAATAGAAATTCGCGAAGGAATCGCGGAATCCGAGAGCGAAGAACTATTGTTGCACGTGGCATTCGTGCGGCACGCGACACCGCAAGACGCATTCGCGCAGCTGCTCTGTTGATTCCGAAT
Source organism: Stenotrophomonas maltophilia group sp. msm4 (assembly GCF_032025605.1). Taxonomy (NCBI): domain Bacteria; kingdom Pseudomonadati; phylum Pseudomonadota; class Gammaproteobacteria; order Lysobacterales; family Lysobacteraceae; genus Stenotrophomonas; species Stenotrophomonas maltophilia group sp. msm4. The sequence goes on from NZ_JAVSKK010000001.1 coordinate 769,657, forward strand.
CAAAGTGGCGCAATCGCCCACGCCACAAGCGCATAGCGCGACGGCCTTCTTTGCAAAAGTTCTTAGTCAGCCTCGCCACGCAACGGCGTGCGATCAGCTGCACACCCCGAAAATCGGTTCAAACCCGACACCGCCAGCGAGCCTTGGGGCTTCAACCAGCTCCATCCTCACCCGCATTCTCCACCAGCAACTCAATCATCGCCCGCGCCGCCGCTGACTGCCGCCGATGCGGCGCATAGATCACCGAGAACGGCCGCAATCTCCCGCGCAGCTGCGGCAGCACTTCCACCAACTGCCCACGCTGCAACCGGCCGCGCACGATGAACTCATAGCTCTGGCAGATGCCGATGCCCTGTTCGGCCAGCGAGACCACGCCCAGCACGTCGTCGGAGGTCTCGATGGACGAACGCGGCAGCCAGTCCACATCGCGCCCGTCGTCGTGAAAGATCCACGGGGCCAGCCGCCCGGTGCGCGGCATCACGAAGGGAAGGCACAGGTGCTGCTCCAGATCCTCCAGCGTCTGCGGCGTGCCGCGGCGCTGCAGGTAGTCCGGCGCGGCCACCAGCACCAAAGGCGCATCTTCCAGCTTCCGCCCCACCAGCCCGCTGTCCGGCAGCTGGCCCAGGCGGATGGCCAGGTCGAAGCCTTCGGCCACCAGGTCCACGTTGCGGTTGGTGATGTTCAGTTCCACCTGCACCTGCGGGTACTGCTGCGCAAAGCGCGCCAGCACGGGCGGCAGCCGGTAGTGGCCATAGGTGGTGGGCACGCTCAGGCGCACGCGGCCGGCCAGCGCACCGTCCTGGGCCAGTACGTCGCGCTCGGCGTCGTCCAGCAGGCCGAAGGCGGTGCGCACCTGTTCCAGATAGAGCCGCCCGGCGTCGGTCAGGCCCACGCGGCGGGTGGTCCGCTGCAGCAGCTGCCGGCCCAGCCGCGCTTCCAGGCGGGTGACGGCGCGGCTCAGCACCGAGGGTGTGGTGGACAGCGCCACCGCGCCGGCGGTGAACGAGCCGTGCTCCACCACCGCCAGGAACACCTCCACATCGCCCAGATAGTCGAACTTGCGGCTCATTTGGCTCTCCGGGGAATAGATGTTTTGCGATGGAGCCAATTTATCGCCGTTGTGGCTATGAATAAAGTGGCGGCCATTCCCCGATAGGAGCTACCCCATGAACCTGATGACCCGGCTGGCCGCAGCGCTGGCCCTGACCCTGGCCGCCAGCGGCGCGCAGGCCGCCAACGTGCTGGTGGTGCTGTCCGACGAAAACCACCTGGACCTGAAGGACGGCAAGGTGCTGTCCACCGGCTTCTATCTCAACGAGCTGATGCAGCCGGTGAAGCTGCTGCTGGACGCGGGCCACCAGGTGACCTTCGCCACGCCGCAGGGGCGGGTGCCGACGGTGGATGCGTCCTCGGTGACGCCGGCGTACTTCGGCAACGATGCGGCGCAGCTGACGCTGCACAAGGAGCTGCTGGAGAAGCTGGCGCTGACCTCGCCGACGGCCTCGCCGGTGGTCAGCCTGGCGCGCATCGAGCAGCAGGGTTACGCGCGTTTCGATGCGGTCTACATTCCCGGTGGCCACGCGCCGATGCAGGACCTGCTGAAGAGCCCGGCGCTGGGCCGGTTGCTGGCCGACTTCCACCAGCGCAACAAGACTACCGCGCTGGTCTGCCACGGGCCGATCGCGCTGCTGTCCACGCTGCCGGATGCGGCAGGTTTCGTGGCGAAGCTGGAGGCGGGTGCCACGCCGGCCACGCCGAAGTGGATCTACAGCGGCTACCAGATGACGGTGATCAGCAACCAGGAAGAAGAACAGGCCAAGCCGCTGCTGGGCGGCGGTGAGATGAAGTTCTACCCGCAGACCGCGCTGCAGCGGGCGGGTGCGACGTTCAGCAGTAACACCACGCCGTGGACCGGGCATGTGGTGGTGGACCGCGAGCTGATTACCGGGCAGAACCCGGCTTCGGCGCTGGAGGTGGGGCAGCGGTTGGTGGAGCGGTTGAAGTAGGGCTGCACAGCAGGTTGCCAGCTCTGGGCCGAGGGGCCAGCGCCTCGGCCTGTCCATGGAAGTGCCAACGTGGTCGGCAGAGAGGGCATCAGCCCTTCGCGAGCGCTGCTCCTGACAGATCTTCAATCTGGGAAAGGGAGTGACGCGTCGCGGTCCAATCGCCGGCGTGCCTGATCGCCACGCCTCCGGCCGCTGTCCAGGCATCACAGTTCGCTTCGAAATCGTCGATCAGAACATCGCCCGGCTGGTGCATGAAGAGAGGCTTGTGCCTGCCGCCGAGCACAGGCAACACCAGACAGGTCGCTGACAGGTGTTCGCGAACCCACTGCCGCTTCTGCATGGCAGCGAGTGGATAGTTCGATTTCGGGCAGGCCGTGAGAATCACCGGGTTCAAGTGGTGGATGCTGTGGAAGAACTCCACTGCACCCTGCATCGGCGGAAGGTCGCGGAAGAATGACGGGTGGTTGTTGATGTTCCCCCACATTTCATCGTCGGCAAGCACGCGGTGGTCCAGGCCAAACAGGGCGGGAAATGCCGCGTCGAAGTCGGCCATTACGCCATCAAGATCTACGTAGATGGTGCGTCTGGATGCACTCGATCCACCGGTGTGCTGGTTCGCGAGCGGGTCCATCATCGGTATTGACTTCACATCATCAGCGTTCATTTACGCGCTCTCCTCTCAAGAGTGGGCTTTCTTCTTCATCGGTTCCCCAGTAGCGGGGCAAAGTGTTTGGCGATTGCGACAGACGTGGCGGCAATCGCGATGCCGACTGCGCCGGCACGGCTGAAGGGGGCGGCGACCCACGGATGCCGCAATCGGCATGCTGGAAATGCGGCTTATGTCGCGGCGCTTCTTCAAAGGCCTGCCGGGTGGCTGACCTGGCCCTTGGGCAAGGTGCACGGCCCGCAGCTGCTGGCTCATTCCGCCAACCAAGGAGCAATCTGGCGCGCTGGTGAGTGGATCATCGCCGGGCGCTACAGGCAGGCCGGGTAGTGATATACCTGTGGTGCTCGATCCAGACTCAAAAGGACGTCACTGAAATGGATGCTCAGGCAGATTCAATGTACCACGCCGACCAGCGCGACCACCATGCCGAAGCCGTGCTTGAGGCCTTCTTCGCCAAGCACCGAACCCCGGCCCTGGTGCTGCAGCGTTTCTACCCGCCGGCGGCATTCCCCAGGGTTCGCAGCCGTCTAGGCGGTCTGCCGCAATTGCCCGATGGGATGGATTGGCCGGTTGGCGAGAGTTACGGCGAAGCGGCGCCGATGCACTTCCTGGCGCAGATCGATTGCGCCGAGCTGCCACGCGTGGATCCCGATATGCCCTCGCAAGGCATGCTGTTCTTCTTCGCCATGAACGACGAAGAGCAGATATGGGACACGGACGAACCGCAGCAACGCGTGCGTGTGCTGTACGCGCCCGAGGTCGCGGTCGATCAGCACGTGCGTGCGCTGCCGGACGGCATGCGGCCGATTCTGGATGAAGGTCCCTCGGACCATGCGCACCGCAATCCTGCATGGCTGCTGCCTGAGGAAGATGGGCCGTGCGTGCATGTTCAATGGCCCTTGGTGGCGCGGCACATGGATACCTGGCCGGATGAGCTGGAGCTGCCGCCGGGTGAGGAGGATCGGCCGTATTACGAGATCTACCCCTCGCGCCGGGACGAAATGCGGCTGGGTGCGGTGGTGGCGGCCACGGGCCTGTTTCCGCGCGCGGACGCCGCCACGGAATGGGAGCGCCCGCAGTCACCTGCGTGGACGTTCCCGGTGCAATGGCTGCGTTACCAGACCGATTTTCCCCAGGTAGGCATCATCATTGACCGCCTTTCGCGGGTGATCGGTAATGAACGGCGTGCAGGCAAGCGCGGGAAAATCGATTACGCCGACGTACGCGCGTGGGTGAAGCGCGCCGCCGCCGTTGGTCTGGATGAAGCCCCGGATGATGCAACGCGGGAGGCATTCCGTGAGTGGATTATCGGACAGATCAGCGACGACTTCGAGCGTATGACGCTGACCGACCTGGGCATGGGCCGGGCGTTCACCAAGGGACTGCTGGCGGCAGTTGCCTACGCGGCGGGCTCGCCGGCTGCGGCCGCGCGCATACCTGCACTGATGTACCGCCACCTGCAGGACGAACATCTGCCGTTTGATGAAAGCCTGGGCACGTTGCCTGATGGCCGCAAGCGCTGCGCCGAGACGCGGGTGCACCAGATGCTGGGGCACGTACCGCGCTTGCACGGCACCGTGCCCGACGTGGAAGGCGAGGGCGACGCGGTCTGCCTGCTGCAGTTGGCGTGTGATCCGGCGATTGACCTGGTCTTTGGTGATTGTGGCCAGGCCACGTTCTGGTTGAGTCGTGAGGATCTGCGCAACTGCAGGTTTGACCGTGTCGTGGGTGTGGTGGAGTCGCACTGATTGGGCATGGCAAGCCCGGCATGGCACCATGACGGGCTGGCCTCGTCCCTTCGGGCGGGGCCGTTTTCCCAGGGAAGCCCTCGAACACGACATGCGAACGTCCTTCTTCATCCTCTCCGCCCTGTGCCTTGGCTTGCTGTCCGGCTGTGCCAGTGGCCCGGAGGAGCACGCCTCAAGCCGCGAGATCACCAGTGCGTTCGTGGCCGACGACGGCCAGCTGTACCTGCTGCCGCGCTATGACGAGCCGATGCGTTTCAATGCCGCGCCGTTCCGTGAGTACCGCGCGCTGATGGACAGCCCGCTGCGCGAGGCGGTGGCCTGCGCCCAGATGTACTTCCATGAGGATTGGCGTGACCCGGCCAACAAGGCCAAGGTGCATGGCAGCTATGCGCTGCTGCTGCGGCCGGAGCAGGTGACGGCGGAGCAGGCCGCGCAGTTCAAGCTGGAGCGGATTGAGGTCCCCTCGCGTGAGGCCAAGGCCGTGGAGGAGCGGGCGCGCTACTACCTGCCGATGGACCGGACCCGCTACGCGCTGGCGTTTGACCGCGCCTGCAATCTTTCAAGGAAGGGCGGCAGCTATTACAGCGCGCTGTTCGAGGGCGACGGCGAGCGGGTGAAGTTGCCGGATGCTGCGGCGCTGGCGGAGAAGGGAAAGCTGGCACAGCCGATCAATGCACGGGCGCAGCGGATCCTGCCGGAGAGGGAGGACAAGCCGGGTGTGGGTTCGGCGGCCGGCAAGGTGCTCGGCGCGGCGCTGATCCCTGTGGCGGTTCCGGTGTTCGTGTTGAGCCTGCCGTTCCTGGGGCCGGATCACTGGAAGTGATGGGGCATCGAAGCCAGAGCATCCACGCATGGCGTGGATCTACTTGGGCATCGCTTGAAAGTTCATCCTGGAGATCTGTGTGTCCAGCACGCTGGAAACTGTTTTGAAGACCGTGGGTTTCATTGTGCTCGCGGCGCTTCCGTTGGTGATCCTCTGGTTCACCCTTCGGCGAATGGCAGCAAGTGCTCGCTCGTCCGTGAACTCGGGGCTGCGTTTGCATGCTCCGCGCCGGATTTCCGGCAGGTCCATGACCTTGGTGATGGTGGATGGCAAAGAGGATCGCGAGCACTACTTCTTCGATGCGGCGTCCTTTTACCTGCAGCGTGGGCCGGTGCCTACGGCGGTTCCGCTTTCGCAGATCACCTCAGTCACGCGAACGTCCGACAGGATCTACGGGCGCTATGTCTGGCAGGTGTGCTTCAGCAGAGCATCGGGTAGAAAGTGCGTGACGTTCACCAACAACCTGTCGCTGTTCAACCGCGACTTCCTGCTCTTTCTGGAGGCGGTGCGAAAGGCCAACCCGCTCGCGACCGTTGATCGAGCGAGCGTTCTCTTCTAGAGCGTGTTTGAAGTTCGGTATGAACAGTGTCACTGAAATGGCATCACAGCGCGCAGCCCATGTTCGACCGATGTGATCGATGAGAGATGGGCGTTTGTTGCGCGGTATCTGATGCCGAAGCATTCTCATGCGTGGCAGTGCAAGTATGATCTGCGATGAACACGCAAAGCCCGTAACATGGAACGAGGTCCGCTCGTTTCTGCGTGCGATGCGAAGCGTGGGCCTTGTCACCCGTGACGAAGACGCATTTGAGGCAATTGTCGAGACGATTTACGTTTATGGCATGCGGTCAATCTCTGCGGAGTAGTTCCTGATGATGTGCCGATCCACGCTGGACGTATCCCTGATTCACGCCTATGCGCTTCCTCTCGGCATATGCGTGGCAGCAGCCGTGGTTCTGATCGCAATATGGTTTGCATCCCGCTCTGGCGGGGTGCCAGCCAGGAATATTGCGCTCGGCTCGGCGCTGGCCGTTGTTGTCTTAGTTGCCTTTGGCCTCGTATATCAAGCGCGAACAGCGTACATCGCCGTTACAGATGGCCAGCTGATTGGGTCAGCAGCGTTTGTCCGACTGCAGCTCCCGCTTTCCAGTGTCTCGTGGCAGGACGCTTCCGATGCTTCAAGGATCACGCTGCCTCACCGGCAACTTGGGACCAGCACAGGGGGCGTTGAACTTGGCAAGTTCCGCATGCAGAACGGTCGCAACGTCTTCGTGCTGCGCACGGACCGTAGCTCTGTTCTCGTCACAACCAGAGGGGATACTGACTTGATTCTGGACCGACGTCTTCACGAACAGCTCAAAGCATGCTTGGATCAGGTACGTGAGACCGGCGGCCATCGAGGAAGATTGCAATGATCAGCAGGAAGTACTGGTTTACCAGGAAAAAGTACGGATGGGGTTGGGGGATGCCGTGCGCGTGGCAGGGCTGGCTGGTGTACGCAGTCGCATTCGGCCTGCTGCTGGCGGGTCCGTTTCTGTTCTCTCCATTTCGCGAGCCCATCGCGTTTCAGCTCTACACGTGGGCCGTAGTGTTGGTCCTCGTCCTCATCTGCTGGATGAAAGGCGCCCCCCCCCGGTTGGCGGTGGGGGGAGTAGAACGGCTGCAGAAGCTATTTTCGGACCTGTTCGATTTCGATCCGCCGGGCAAAGCATGGATGCATTGCCCTATGTGGGAGTCGGACAGTATCGCTAGCAGGCCACGACTGCGCCCCCTCTGAGGTGTACCGTTTTGAATGAACGCTGGACACTTCCCTCCGCGGGTACCCAACGCGTTCTAACCGTTGATTGACCAAGGTAGCGTCGCTTAAAGGGGCGCGCCGGTGAAGCTACACTGGCCACCTACGCCCAATGGAAGCTCACCCATGTTCAGTGGAAAGGTTGCGGTGGTCACCGGCTCCACCAGCGGTATCGGTCTTGGCATCGCCACGGCGCTGGCGCGGCAAGGTGCCGATATCGTGCTGAATGGCTTCGGCGATGCGGCGGAGATCGAACGCATCCGTACCCGCCTGGAAGCTGAGTTCGGCGTGCGGGTGGTGCACGATGGCGCGGACCTTTCCCGGGGCGAGGCGGTGCGCGGGATGATCGACCGCGCCGTGGCGACGATGGGCCGCATCGACATCCTGGTGAACAATGCGGGCATCCAGCACACCGCGTCGATCGAGGAATTCCCGGTCGACAAGTGGGATGCGATCCTTGCGCTGAACCTGTCGGCGGTGTTCCATGCAACGGCGGCGGCGCTGCCGCACATGAAGCAGCAGGGCGCCGGCCGCATCATCAACATCGCGTCGGTGCACGGGCTGGTCGGCTCGGTGAACAAGTCGGCCTATGTGGCGGCCAAGCATGGCGTGGTGGGCTTCACCAAGGTGACCGCGCTGGAGAATGCGGGCACCGGCATCACCGCAAACGCGATCTGCCCAGGCTGGGTGCGAACGGCGCTGGTCGAGCAGCAGATCACCGCGTTGGCGGAGAAGGAAGGCACGGATCAGGAGTCCGCCGCTCGCGCGCTGTTGGCCGAGAAGCAGCCTTCGCTGCAGTTCGTGACGCCCGAGCAACTGGGCGGGATGGTGGTGTTCCTGGCCTCGGATGCCGCTGCCCAGATCACCGGCACGGCGCTGCCGGTGGATGGGGGCTGGACGGCGCGCTAGCTGGCCGACACGGGAAGACGCGCCAGCAGGGCATCCCAATCGGCGACAAAGCAGCCGTCGCGGCCGCGGTTGCACTCGGTGATCCATGCATCCAGCGACGGGCTTTGTGCGCGGTAGGCGCTGACGTCGCCCAGTACGGCGAAGTGCAGGCGGTAGTTCACCAGCATCTGCAGCCATTGCCCGGCCATGCCGGAGCGCAGCTCGAAGAAGTCCGCCGAAAGGCGTTGCACCGGCACGGCGATCCACTCGGCCTGGTGCCCGAGGGCATCGCCGACCAGGTTGCGTAGGGCGCCGGCATCGAGCATCGGGCCCTGCGGCTCCACGCGCAGGATGCGGGTGGTGCCGATGTGTTCCAAGTGTGGGTGCATGGCGTTCTGAAGTCCGTATCGTCCTTCCAGTATGGCTATGGCAGAAGGCGACGGCGAGCGGGTGCAGCATGAATCTGGCGAACGAACGCGCTAGGCTGCGCCCGGCGCCTGCGCGACGCGGGTTTACTGTAATGGGGACGGGCATGGCAGGGTGGAAGAGTCGTTCGTTGTTGAGCGCGGTGCTGGTGTGTTCGGGCCTGCCGGTTGCAGCCGCCGAGCTGTGCACGGTCAGTGCCTACGGTGACGGGCAGGGCAACATCGTGGTGCTGGGCGCACCCGCCGCGGCACCGGCCACGGGGCAGCGTTATCTGATGCTGGACGGGCGACGTGGCGCCACCGGCGATGCCAACGCGCCGGTGAGCTGCAGCGGCGATGTGGTCAGCGTCAGCTCGCCTGCGGGGGCCACGCAGCGCTGGCAACGACTGCCCACCCGCGATACCGATGCAACTTTCACCAGTGCCGGAACCAAGCTGGTCGGGCAGTTGATCGAACCCGCCGGTCCGGCCGATCCCAATCGGCCGCTGGTGGTGCTGGTGCATGGCTCGGAACGCACGATGGCGGTGGCGGCGATCTACCAACGCATGCTGGTGGCGCAGGGAATCTCGGTGTTCGCCTACCAGAAGCGTGGCACCGGCGATTCGGAAGGCGAGTACACGCAGAACTTCGAGCTGCTCGCTGACGACGCAGCGGCGGCGCTTGCTAAGGCGCGGGAACTGGCAAAAGGTCGCTTCGGCCGTGCCGGGTACTTCGGTGGCAGCCAGGGCGGTTGGATCGCGCCGCTGGCGGCCACGCGTTCGCAGGCGGATTTCGTGGCGATCGGTTTCGGGCTGGTGGTCTCGCCCATCGAGGAGGACCGCGAGCAGTTGTTCGACGAGGCGCACCGCCTGCAACTGGATCCGGCGGCCATGAAGCAGGTCGGGCAGCTGTCAGAGGCCACCGCGCAGCTGATGCGCACGCATTTCAGTGAAGGTTTCGAGGCGCTGGCCAGGGTGCGTGCGAAGATCGGTGACGCGCCGTGGGCAAAGACGATCAGTGGTGAATACAGCGGTGACATGCTGCGCATGAGCGACGCTGACCTGCGCCGGATCGGTCGCGCGCGCTTCGACAACCTGGAGCTGATCTGGGACTACGACGCCGAGGCTGCGCTGCGCCGCCTGAAGGTGCCGTTGCTATGGGTGCTGGCCGAACAGGACCGGGCCGCACCGATTGCGGCCACGCGCACCATCCTGGGGCGCCTGCGCGCGTCAGGGCGGCCGATCGAGACCTACCTGTTCCCCGACACCGACCATGGCATGGTCGAGTTCCGTACCGATGCCGAGGGCAACCGCGTGTCGACGCGGATCACCGACGGCTATCTGCGCCTGCTGGCGGATTGGATCAAGCAGGATGTGCACGGACAATACGGGCGCGCGCGCACAGTGAGCGATTGAGCGGATGGTGGCGCAGGCGGCGGATGGCGCTCCGCCGCCGATAGCGGCACGACTCAGCTCGGCTTCGCAAACACATCCAATCCCTTGCCGGTCTCCAGCAGCGACTTCAGGCTCGACAGCACGATCGGCCAGCCCTGGCGGATGCCGGTATCCATGCCGCTGCCGGGTTCCAATTCGTCGTGGGTGACGGTAAGCCGCACCATGTCCTGGTAGGGCACGATCTCGAAGGTCACACGGCTGTAGGCGTCCGGGTCGTCGGCCTGCGAGGCGGCGGCCCAGGTGATGACCAGCCGCGAGGGCGGGGTGCTTTCCACCACTTCGCCGACCAGCTCGACCGAGCGCGTTTCGTCGGCGCGCACGTGCTGCCAGCGCGAGCCGGGTTTCCAGTCCGAGACGTTCTCGTGGCCCCAGTAGCGACTGGCGATCTCGGGGCGGGTGATGGCCTCGAACACCTTCTGTGGCGTGGACGCGATGTAGATCACGTGGATGAAGCGGGTGGTCTCTGCGGACATCGTCATTCTCCTTCCAGTTCGCGTTTCAGGTCATGCAGCAGGCTCAGGCGCTGCTGCTCGAACTTGCGTACCCAGCGCTCGTAGACTTCATGCAGCGGCACCGGGTTGATGAAGTGCAGCTTCTCGCGGCCACGGCGCACCGTGCTGATCAGGTTGGCGTCTTCCAGCAGGCCAAGGTGCTGGGTGACCGATTGCCGGGCCATGTCCAGGTGTTCGCAGAGCTGGCCCAGGGTCTGGCCGTTGTCTTCGCAAAGCAGGTCCAGCAGCGTTCTACGCGTGGGGTCGGCCAGTGCCTTGAACACCTTGTCTGCATTCATGCGGGGCGTCTTCAGTTCCAGTTGTCGATCCTGATGTCGTGTGGATTGGGCTGACCCTTGCCGGTTTCCAGCAGGGCCTTGAGGCTCAGCAGGAAGACCGCCCACTTGGTGCTGCAGTGGGAGGTGAACTCGACGCGTTCCTTCCAGCCTTCGTGGGTGAACAGGACGATGCAGTAGTCGCCTTCCTGCTTCAGCGCGAAGCGCACGTGGGTGCCGATCCATTCGGCAGGGCCGGCCAGGGACGCCTGGTGGGGTGGCCAGTGCTTGATACACCTGGCTTGCGGGGACCTTGATGCCGACCCGGTGTGCGATATCCACCATTGCAGGTTCCTCGCATGGGCCGGCAGGCGCCGCCCTTGAGTGGACTATATGCAGGTAAATACCTGCATGTCAAAACCGGCCACGAACGCCCGGATGTGGTAGTGCCGGCCGCTGGCCGGCATCCCGGTGGAGTTGGGTGCGTGCAGTGGCCGGCCAGCGGCCGGCACTACCAGATGCTGCCCACCCGGCTGCGGGGAGTTGACAGCGCTTCAACCTACTAGTAGGTTGGCTGCATGAAAGAGTCGCTCTCGCCCAAAGCCCAGGAGATCCTGGCCCACGCCCGTTCGCTGCTGGAGGCCGGTGGCTACAACGGTTTCAGCTACGCCGACGTGTCGGCGCGGGTGAACATCAGCAAGGCCAGCATCCATCACCATTTCCCCAGCAAGGTGGACCTGGTGCGCACGGTGGTTGAGCTGTACCGGGCCGAGGCGCGCGAAGGCCTGGCGCTGCTGGACCGGCAGCTGGACGACCCGTTGCAGGAGCTCAACGCGTATGTGGACTACTGGTCGAGCTGTATTGCCGGTGGCACGTCTTCGTTCTGCATCTGCGCGATGCTGGCGGCAGAGGCGCCGATGATCCCTGCGGAGATTGCCGAAGAAGTACGCGGGCATTTCGATGATTTGAGTGGCTGGTTGGCGCTCACGTTGGAAAAGGGCGCGGCGCTGGGTCAACTGCGCCTGCAGGGTTCGGTGGCCGATGAGGCCAAGGCGTTCATGTCATCGGTGCATGGCGCGATGCTGGCCGCGCGCGGTTTCGGCGATGCGGCGACGTTTGCTGCGCTGGCACGGCTGGCCATCGCGCGGGTGAGCGCGGCTGCCTGATAGATGTGTGGTGGGCCTGCGGCAACGTAGGCCTTTTCTTTGGTTCAGAAGTCTACCTACTAGTAGGTTCAATCAACCCTTGGAGATGTTCCATGTCGCACTCTCTGTCCACGCTGGGCGTGATCCACACGGCCGTCAGCCTTGTACCGGTGTTCGCCGCCCTGTATGCCTTCATTCGCCATCGCGCGATCGACCCCGCGACACGCTCCGGCAAGCTGTACCTGCTCGGGCTTGTGCTGTCGGTGGCAACGTCGTTCACCGTCTCCAGTACGGGCGGGATCAACCCGGGCCACGCATTCGGAGTGATCGTGCTGCTGATCGCCTTCGGCGGCGTGCTGGCCGGCCGGCTGCGCTGGCTGGGTGGCGCCGCACCCTACGTGTCGACGTTTGCGCTGTCCTTCAGCTTCCTGCTGTCGCTGGTGCCAGGCGTGAATGAAACGCTGACACGGTTGCCGGCAGCGCATCCGATTGCTGCGGCGCCGATGGCGCCGGTGGTGCTGCACACGTTGCTGGGATTGGCGGTGGTGTTTGTGATCGGCTTTGCCGCGCAGTGCTGGCGCATGCGGTTTGAACCGGTTCGCAGGCGCCCTTGAGCAGAGGCGCCTCAGTCCCGCACCGCGAGCGCGGCCAGCAGCGACTGCGGTTCGATCAGCGCAGCCGAACGTGTGGCATCCACCCGAACGTGCCCGCTGCAGAAATTGAACACCCGACCCTCGGCAGGCGCGGATACGTCTGGCGTTGCGTCCGGTGTTTCGATTTCCAGCACTTCATCTACCGCCAGCGCCAGGGTTGCGGTGCCGGCGGTGATCAACAGCATGGCTGGGCTGCCGCCATCGAATGCCGGTTGCCCGCTGAGCCTGCGCAGGTCGGCCACCGGCAACGGCTGCCCCCGTACCTCCAGGCTCCGCCTGCCATGCTGGTCCGCAGGGCCGAAGGTCTCGGGGCCGCGTATTTCCACGGCCAGCTGTACGTCGATCGCGAACAGGGCGGTGCCTGCACGCAGGACGACAACCTCGAACAACTCGGCGGGCGAGGGACGTGTTTCCGTTGAAGGTTGAGCGGGTACAGGCATGCTGTGGATCTGGCAGGAACGATGGGTAACGCGGCTTGAATGATGACGTGTGCAGGGAGTACGCGGCCGCGTGGGACTACGCGCGCAGGGCGGCGGTTCAGCTGGATCCGACGGACGCATGGTGCGCACTGAGCGGGCCGATGCGCGGAAAGTGCGGACGCAGCAGGCCGACGAGCTGATCCATGCCCGGAACGGCATGGCCAAATTCGTCCCATCGCGCATTGACCAGGCCGGACACCACGACCTGCCCGGTGTCGATGCGGGTCATGGCCCAATAGGGAACAGCACGCGCGCTGATGGCCATGTCCAGTACCGGCACGACGGCAGCATGCGAGCGACTGTCATGGATGCGGTGCTTGACCGCCTCCAGGCCGTCGGGCGGACCTTCGACGTACTGGAAAAACCGCTGCCCGTCGACGAGCAGCGCTCCGGTAACGTCCACGCGACGGTTGAACGTGGCAGAGCGGGAGACGATCTGCCGGAGCATTTCATCGGAAAGCCCAGCCGACATGTGGCTGGAGTAGGCAAATGCGTGGAGCATGGAAGGGGCTTCTTGTGACGCCCGTCACTATACGTGGGTCGCCATAGCCTGCCGTGAGCCTTTCCTCACGCATCACCGGGGAGTGATGCGTTGGATCAGCAGCCCACCAACCGATCCGCGCCAATTCCGCCGCGATGCTGGCTGCGGTATTGGGTAGGACTGGCGTCCACCTGGCCGCGGAAGTGCCGGCGGAACGACTCCTGCGAACCAAAGCCGGCCTGCTCGGCAATCCACTGCAGCGGCCGGTCGGTGGTTTCCAGCAGCTCGCGGGCGAATGCCACGCGCTCGCGGATCAGCCAGTCGATGGGTGACAGGCCGGTGGCTTCCAGGAACTGCCGCTGCAGCGTGCGCTGGCTGAGCGCGGCCTGCTCGGCAAGACTGCCCAGCGAGTGCGGCTCGCGCAGGTTGCGGCGCATCCATTCCATCAGTTTTGCCAGACGCGAGGGCTCGCCATTCGGAATGGCGCGGCTGACACGCTGGCTGCGTTCGGCATCACGCCATGGCGCCAGTACCAGCCGCTCGGCCACCAGGTTGGCCACGCGCGCGCCGTAGTCCTTGCGCACCATGTGCAGCATCATGTCCATGCCGGTGGCCGAGCCGGCCGAGGTGATGATGCTGCCGGTATCGACGTACAGCACGTCCTCGCGCACATCGATGCGCGGAAAGTCGCGTGCCAGCGCTTCGGTGAGGCGCCAGTGGGTGGTGGCCGGGCGGCCATCGAGCAGCCCGGCCCAGGCCAGCACGAAGGCGCCAGAGCAGATCGAGGCGATGCGCGCACCACGCGCGTGGGCGCGGACGAGTGCATCGAGCAGCGCCTGTGGCGGACGCTCGCTGGGTTCGCGCCATCCGGGAATGACGATGATGTCGGCGTCATCAACAGTGCTGAGATCGTAGGGCAGCTGCACCTGTGCATTGCCGAGCATGCGCAGTGCACCGGGTTCACCCGCGCACAGCTGGGTGCGGTACCAGGCCACGCCCAGTTCTGGCCGCACCGGTGCGAACAGGCCAACCGCACAACCGAATTCGAACAGCCCCTGGCCGTGGCAGGCAACGATGGCGACGAGCGGTGCGGTGGGATCGGCGGGTGGGCTGGGCATGGCTTGATGCTACGGATGCAGACGCGTGGCGCTGCGTGGTGCGAGGGCATGAGGTGATGCCGGGCAGGCATATGGAGCGGTCGCTCCCTTCCTGTAGGCCCGCGCCCACACTCGGTTCAGTGCCGGCGGGGTGGATGCATCTGACGCCGTCGCGAAGAGCAGCCGAACGTGGGCTCGGCTCTACAGGCAGCAGCGCACCGTTGCGGCCACCTAACGTCATTACCAGCGGTCATGTGGGTGGCCGGATGTTACGGCTGGGTGACGCGATCGCGCCTGTCGCGGTGGGTGAACAGGCCCTTGAATGGAAGCGTGTTTCCGGCCCACCCCCACGAGCCCCCATGCCTGCTGCCCACGCCCCTGTGCTGAACACTCTCGCCGTCCTGATCGCCAGCGTTCTGGCCGCATCGCCTGGCAATGCGGCTGACGCCGATGCGGATCCTGCTGCCACCGCTGCAACGGCCAACGTGGCAGCGTCCACGCTGGATGCGGTGGTCGTTACCGGGTCGCGCACCAGCACGCGCACGGTGAAGAACAGTTCCACCCCGATCGATGTGATTTCCGCAGAGGACCTTGCTGCGACCGGCCAGGCCAACCTGCTGGAAGCGTTGCAGCGCAGCCTGCCGTCGCTGAGCCAGATCGGTGGCTACCAGAGCGACCAGGAGAGCCTGATCCGTGGCTACCAGCTGCGCAATCTCTCGCCGGGTTACACGCTGGTGCTGGTGAACGGCAAGCGCCGCAATGCCAGTGCCTATGTGAGCGGTGCCAACGGCGGCGGTTTCCCCGGCCATGCCTGGGCTGACCTGGCGTTGATTCCAGTCTCGGCGATCGACCATGTGGAAGTGCTGCGCGATGGCGCGTCGGCCATCTATGGTTCGGACGCGATCACCGGCGTGGTCAACGTGATCCTGAAATCGCAGGCACACGGTGGCGAGCTTTCCGTGGAAAGCGGGCAGAGCATTGATGGCGATGGCGCGCGCACCAGCTTGCGTGCCAACGTGGGCCTGCCGTGGGGCGCCGATGGCTTCGTCAACCTGTCGGGCGAAACCACGCGGCAGCACCACGCGATCCGTACCCGCCGCTACATTGATGGCTATCTGAGCTATCCGGCGGTAGATGCCAACGGCAATCTGGTCGCGCTGCGACCGAACAACCGGTTGCCGGCCGGCGCATCGCCGAACCCGGCCGAGGCCAACCGCGATGCCGAGGCCAACACCATCCTCAGTTCGCCATCGTATGCGCTGAAGGCGTTTGCGGTGAACGTGGGCCATGGCCTGGGCGAGAGCGCGCAGTTCTACGCCAATGCCACCGCCAGTGATCGAACCGCGCAGGCGATCCAGAATTTCCGCCTGCCGGCGACCATCTTCACCACCTACAAGGCGCCGGGTGTGCTGAGCGTGTTTCCCGATGGCTTCCTGCCGTTGCTGGAAACCAAGGAGAAGCAGTACACCGGCACCGCAGGTGTGAAAGGCCAGATCGCGGGCTGGGATTACGACGCCAGCCTGACCGGCAACCGCAGCACGGTACGCACCTATACCCGCAACTCGGTGAACTACTCGCTGCCGTACCCTGGTTCGCCCACTGACTTCTATGATGGCAAGCTGGACTACCAGCAGGGCATCGCCAACCTCGACCTGCGCCGTGGCTTCGAGGTGGCGGCATTCGCTTCGCCGCTGGAAGTGAGCGCAGGTGCCGAGTACCAGCACGAACAGTACGAACGCGGCGCCGGGCAGTGGGAGTCGTACACCGGCTTCGGTGCCGCCGCGTTCGTGGGCTATTCCACCGCCGATGCGGTGAAGGCGACGCGCAACAGCAAGGCGGTCTATGTGGGCGCGGCCAGCAACATCACCGCGCGCTGGTATCTGGATGCGGCTGCACGCTGGGAAGATCATTCCGACTTCGGCAGCGTGTCCACCGGCCGCCTGACCACCCGCTTCGATTTCACCGATGCGCTGGGTGTGCGCGCTACGGTCAGCAACGGCTTCCATGCGCCCAGCCTGGGCGCGCAGTTCTACCAGGCCACCGGCAGCTGCCCGTGCGGCACCACGCTGGTGGCACAGGTGTCTTCGCCGGCGGCGATTGCGTTGGGTGCCACACCGCTGAAGCCGGAAAAGGCCACCAACTACAGCCTGGGCGTGACCTGGGACCCGAGCCCTGCGTTCCACCTGGCCGTGGATGCCTACCAGATCGACATCCGCGGCCAGCTCGGCCAGTCCAGCCAGATCGGCTACAACGCGCAGGATCCAGCGCGCATCACCGACAACAGCGGTACGGTGTTGAGTGCGGCGCAGAAGAACACCATCGATGCGCTGCTGGGTTCAGCCGGCATCAGCATCCTGCCGGGTGATGCGTTCTACGCCAGCTACTTCACCAATGTGGGCAATACCCGCACACGCGGTGTCGAGCTGACCCTGGAAGCGAACCAGGAAACGGCGTGGGGCAAGCTGCGCTGGAGCTATGCGGCCAACGTCGGCCGCACCACGATCCGGAAGGTCAGTGATATTCCGGCGGCGCTGCAGGGGCTGCCCAATATCAACCTGCTGACCAAATCCAGCGAGTACGCACTGCGCTTCCGCACGCCCAGCTACACCCAGGTGGCGGGCTTGGGCTGGCAGAACGGGCGCTGGCGCTCGAATGTCGACTTCACCTACTACGGCCCGATCAAGCGCCTGAACAACGGCGTGGAATACAGGCAGCCGCCGGTGCTGGTGACCAACCTTTCAGGTGCGGTGGAGCTGGGTGCGGGCTGGAGCGCGGCGCTGGGCGTCAACAACGTGTTCGACAAGCGCACGCGCAAGGTGCCGGAGTACGCGCGCAGTGCTACCGATGTGGCCAGCATCGAGACGACGTGGGATTCGGGCGATGTGCTGAGCCGGATCGGGACGTTCTGGTACGGGCGGATCAATTACCGGTTCTGAGGTGGAGCAGCCGAGCATGGCTCGGCTCTACAAAGGCAACAGCAGCCGAGCATGGCTCGGCTCTACAGAACGCGAAAGGCGGCCGGACGGGGTTCGGCATCATCGAGGAGCAGTTCATGTCTTCTGCATTGAAGGTGGTTGCAGTGGTAGGGTCACCGACCAGCTCGGCGACGTCGCGCACGTTGCTGCTGGTGCGGCACCTGTTGGCGTCGTTGCAGCAGCGGGTACACGCCAGCGTGGAGGTGGTGGAGCTGGCGCCGATCGCGCGCTCGCTGGGGCAGTCGTTGTCTCGCGATGAGGCGGAGCCTGCGGTGGAGCAGGCGTTGCAGACGATCGAGGCGGCCGAGCTGCTGGTGGTGGCCGCGCCGGTGTATCGGGGGTCGTATCCGGGGCTGTTCAAGCACCTGGTCGACTTCATCGAGCTGGAGGCGCTGGTGGATACACCGGTGCTGCTGGCGGCGACCGGGGGCAGCGAGCGCCATGCACTGGTGATCGACCATCAGTTGCGGCCGTTGTTCAGTTTCCTGCAGGCGCACACGCTGCCGATCGGGGTGTATGCCACGCCTGCCGACTTTGATGGCGAGCACATCAACAGTGCAGCGTTGCAGGCCCGCATCGCGCTGGCGACCGAGCGTGCGGCCGGGCATCTGGCTACGCAGGCGCTGGCGGTAGCGGCGCCACTGCGACGCATCGCCTGATGCCATAACCGGCGGCGCTTTGCATATGGCCAAGGCGCATCTGCGTGGCCGGATCTGACCGCCGATTGTCGCCTGGCACCGCCACCGCAAGCACCGGCATCCCTAGCATCGAAATCGAAGCGGCATCGCATTGCCGGCCCTGATGAGGACACTCCCGTGGCGTTGGACGCAGCAAGCAAACCCATCCTGTTCCTGCTCGACCGCGAGTTCGAGGATGGCCTGATTCCTGGCCAGCGTTTCTTCTGCCGGCACAGCCTGCTGCTGGAAGGGGCGCTGTCGAGTATCGACGGCCTCGACGCGCAGCTGGATGTGCGCCGCATCGGCTTCGCGCGGCCACGCCGCGAGGTGATCGCCGAGATCGGCGAGCAGGACCAGTCGTTGCCCAAGCTGGTGCTGCCGCAGGGTGTGCGCAGCGAGCTGGCCAGTGGCGTGCATCAGGACCGCCAGTACATCTCCGGTGCCGAGCCAATCCTGGCCGCGCTGAACGGCTTGCTTGGCATTCCTGTAGCCCACCCCTGAGCGAGGACGCGACCGTGAGCTATCTCATCAGTGTGCTGGACAAGAGCCCGGTGGCCGAAGGTGCTTCGCCCGAACAGGCGCTGCGCAACAGCCTGCAGCTGGCGCAGCGTGCCGAGCAGCTGGGTTACCACCGGTACTGGTTCGCCGAGCACCATGCTGCCCCGGCGCTTGCCAGCCCGGCGCCGGAAGTGCTGGCAGCCTGGGTGCTGGCGCAGACCCGGCGCATCCGCATCGGCAGTGGCGGGGTGATGCTGCGCCACTATGCGCCGTACAAGGTTGCAGAGAGCTTCAACCTGCTGGCGGGGTTGGCGCCGGGGCGCGTGGATCTGGGGGTGGGCAAGGCGCCCGGTGGCCTGCCAGCGTCGACCGCCGCGCTGGCGGCGGGACGCCCGGCATTCGCCGATTTCGACCAGCAGCTGCGAGACCTGGAGGGCTATCTGTCCGGTGCCGCGACCGAGGCGCTGGCGCGCCCGATTCCACAGCAGGCGCCTGAGCGCTTCCTGCTCGGGGCCAGCCCACAGAGCGCGAAGCAAGCAGCCGAGCTGGGCTGGCGCTTCGTGTACGCCGCGCACTTCGATGGCGACCCGAAACATATCGAGGCTGCGTTCGACGCTTACCGCAGCGTCTCCTCGCAGCCCCCGCTGCTGGCCACGGTGGCCTTCGCCGCACCGACTGCCGAAGCAGCAGCGCGTCATATCGGCGCGCTGCGCGTCTACAAGCTGCACCTCGGTCCGGGGCAGGCGGTGAACCTGCCCAGCCCCGAGGCGGCTGCCGAGTACGCGCGCCAGGTGGGCTTGGCCGACTTCCGCATCGAGGAAACGCGCCCCAGCGTGCTGTCCGGTGATGCGCAGCATGTGCGCGGCGAACTGGACGCGCTGCACCGGCGTTTCGGCGTGGGCGAATTCATCCTCGACGCGCCGGTGGCCGACCTTGACGCACGCCTGACATCCCTCGAACTGCTGTCGCCTGCGCCGCGCGCGGCGGTGGCCTGACCTGCAGGAGCGATTCCCAATGAGCACGACCCCGCGCCACATTCCGTTCGGCATCATGCTGCAGGGCCCCGGCAGCCACATGCATGCCTGGAAGCATCCGTCCAATCCGGCTGATGCCAGCGTCAACCTGCAGTTCTACATCGACATCGCGCGCACGGCCGAGGACAACGGTATCGCCTTCGGCTTCGTGGCCGACGGGTTGTATATCAACGAGAAGTCGATCCCGCATTTCCTCAACCGCTTCGAGCCGATCTCGCTGCTGTCGGCGCTGGCCACGGCAACGAAGAAGATCGGCCTGGCGGGTACGCTGTCGACGTCCTACAGCGATCCGTTCACCGTGGCCCGCCAGTTCGCCTCGCTGGATCTGCTCAGCGGCGGCCGTGCCGGCTGGAACGTGGTGACCTCGCCACTGGAGGGTTCGGGCCGCAACTATGGCCGGCCACACCCGGAACATGCGCTGCGCTACCAGATCGCCGACGAGTATCTGGAGGTGGTGCAGGGGCTGTGGGATTCCTGGGACGACGACGCCTTCGTGCGCGAGCGCGACAGCGGTATCTTCTTCGCGCCGGAAAAGTTCCGCCGCCTCGACCACAAGGGCCGCTTCTTCCAGGTGGAAGGGCCGCTCAACATCCAGCGTTCGCCGCAGGGCCAGCCGGTGATCTTCCAGGCCGGTTCGTCCGACGACGGCATCGCGCTGGCCGGCAAGTACGCCGACGCGGTGTTCACCCACTCGCCGTCGCTGGAGGAAACCCGCGCGGTCACCCGGAAGGTGAAGAATTCGGCGATCGCGCATGGCCGCAGCGGCAATGACGTGAAGATCTTTCCGGGCATCGGCCCCATCGTCGGCCGTACTGCCGAGGAGGCTGAAGCCAAGTACCAGGCGATTGCCGCACTGGCAACGCTGGAGGATGCGCTGGCCTATCTCGGCCGGTTCTTCGACCACCACGATTTCAGCCAGTACAATCCGGACGCGCCCTTCCCGGAGCTGGGTGACATTGGCAGCAATTCGTTCCGCTCCACCACCGACCGCATCAAGCAGGATGCGCGTGAGAAGGGCCTGAGCCTGCGCCAGGTGGCATTGGAGGCAGTGAGCCCGCGACCAAACTTCATCGGTACGCCGGAGCACGTGGCCGATGAGCTGATCCGCTGGTTCGATGCCGGTGCCAGCGATGGCTTCATTCTCGGCTTTGCCGCGCAGCGCGAGGGCCTGGACGATTTCGTGACCCAGGTATTGCCGATCCTGCAGGCGCGGGGCTACCACCAGCGCGCGCTGGAAGGGCAGACGCTGCGCGAGCATCTGGGCCTGCCGTACAAGGCCAGCCGGTATGCGACCGACGCCGAACCGGCGCGGAAGGTGGGGTAGGGCAATGAGCGGAGAAACCGCAGTAGCACCGGGCCAGGCCCGGCGGAGTTCCCCAGCGACTGGCGTGTTGCCCGAAATCGCAGCACATGCCGAGGCCGCCATTGCGATCCGCCATGACCTGCACCGGCACCCGGAGCTGGCCTTCGAGGAGCATCGCACCAGCGCACGTGTGGCCGAACTTCTGCAGCAATGGGGTTATGACGTGACCACTGGCCTCGGCGGTACCGGCGTGGTCGGTACGTTACAGCGCGGGCAGGGCAGTCGTCGGCTGGGGCTGCGTGCCGACATCGATGCGCTGCCGATCCGCGAGGACTCCGGCCTGGCCTACGCCAGCCAGACCGAGGGCCTGATGCATGCCTGTGGTCACGATGGCCATACCGCCATCCTGCTGTCCGCCGCGCATTACCTGGCCCATCACGGCAATATCGACGGCACCCTGCAGCTGGTATTCCAGCCTGCAGAGGAGACGGGTTCGGGCGCGTCGAAGATGATTGCCGATGGCCTGTTCGAACGCTTCCCGGTGGATGCGATCTATGGGCTGCACAACTGGCCGGGCGCGCCGGTGGGGCACTTCGGCTTTGTCGATGGCCCGGCGATGGCGTCGGTGGACTGGGCGCGGCTGAAGGTGATCGGCAAGGGCGGCCACGGTGCCGAGCCGCAGGGCAGCATCGACCCGATCCTGGCGGCAGCGCACATCGTTACCGCGCTGCAGAGCGTGGTGTCGCGCAATGTCGATCCGCGGCAGATGGGCGTGGTCACCGTCGGCTCGATCCACGGCGGCCAGGCCGCCAATGTGATTCCGGACGTGGTCGAGCTGAAGCTGACCGTGCGCGCCTACCTGCCCGAGGTGCGCGACACGCTGCGACGCCGGGTCACGGAACTTGCCGAGCAGACCGCCGCCGCGTTCGGCGCGCGCGCCGAGATTGAGTTCCCGCGCGGCTTCCCCAGCGTGATCAACCACCCGCAGCAGACCGCCTACGTCCGCAAGGTGGCGGTGCAGGGCTTCGGCGCCGAACAGGTGGTGCCCGACTTCGCACCGCGCACCGCCAGTGAGGACTTTGCCTTCCTGCTGCAGGCGCGGCCCGGCAGCTTCGTGTTCGTCGGCAACGGCGACAGCGCACCGTTGCACAGCCCACGCTATGTGTTCAACGACGCCGCCATTGCACCCGCTGCCAGCCTGTGGGCACGGCTGGCCGAAGACTATCTGGTGAAGGACGTGGCATGAGCAGCAACGAACGCTTCCTGTACACCTCGGTGGATGACCCACTGGCGCGGCCGCTGTTCGACGGCCTGGAGCAGGAGTACGACAGCCGCTACGCCGACGTGCGTCGACGCATCGGTGGCAGCGCCCGCGAGGAGCTGCAGCGCTATCCGGCGCAGGCCTTTGCGGCCCCGGTGGGCGCCTTCGTGCTGCTGCTGCGCGACGGGGTGGCGATTTCCGGCGGTGCGTTCATGCCGCACTGTGATCCGGATACCGCCGAATTCAAGCGCATCTGGACGCTGCCCGGGCTGCGTCGCCAGGGCATTGCGCGGCGCGTGCTGCAGGAGCTGGAAGAGCAGGCGGCGCGGCAAGGGTATCGGCGGGTGTTCCTGACGACGGGCTTCCGCCAGCCTGAAGCTGTTGGCCTGTACCTCAGCCATGGTTACACCGCGCTGTTCGATCTGGATGCGGATCCCGAAACCATTGCGCACCTGCCGTTCGAAAAGCACCTGCGGGCACCGGCGCCCCCCATCGTGCCTGCACAGACCCAGCTGCAAGGAGCCCACGCGTGAGCACGCCTTCGACCGCGCTGGATGGCATTGCAACCCGGCCGGCGCCAGCGCCGGCGCTGAAGATCGTGCCGGCCCGGCATCCGCTGCAGGTCTTCGGCACGGTGCTGGCACTGGCGCTGATCCTGATCGGGCTGCAGTCCGTGCTGGGCAATCCGCGCTGGGGCTGGGGCACCTTCGCCGAATGGTTCTTCGCGCGCCCGGTGCTTGAGGGACTGGGCCGCACGCTGCTGCTGACCGCGCTCGGTACTGGCCTCGGCTTCGCCTTGGGCACGTTGCTTGCGCTGGCCCGCGTCTCCGGCTCGCCGCTGCTGTCGGCGGTGTCGTGGGGCTACGTTTGGCTGTTCCGCTCGATCCCGCTGCTGGTGCTGTTGCTGCTGCTGAACAATCTGGGCTACCTGTACAGCACCATCGAACTGAGCGTGCCGTTCACCGGCATCAACCTGTTCTCGTACCCGACCACGCAGCTGATCGGTGTGTTCACTGCCGCGGTGCTGGGCCTGACCCTGAACCAGGCCGCGTTCTCGGCCGAAGTGATCCGCGGCGGCATTCTGTCGGTTGACCACGGCCAGCACGAGGCCGCGGCCGCGCTGGGCCTGCCACGTGGCCGCCAGGTGCGCCGCATCATCCTGCCGCAGGCGATGCGCTCGATCCTGCCGGCCGCGTTCAACGATGTGATCGGCCTGGCCAAGAGCACGTCGGTGGTCTACGTGCTGGCGCTGCCTGAGCTGTTCTACACGGTGCAGGTGATCTACCGCCGCAACCTGGAGGTGGTGCCGCTGCTGATGGTGGCCACGGTCTGGTACCTGGTGATCCTGACCGCACTTTCACTGCTGCAGCGACGGGTGGAGCAGCGCTTCGCGCGCGGCCAGCTGCAGCGCGAGCGCACGGCGTCGCGCGTGTCATCGCCGCTGCGCGTGCAGAGCGATGCTGCGCAGCGCTCGATCCACCGCCCGCGCATCGCCCCCCAGGTCGAAGCGGGCGAGGGCGCGGCGGTATCGCTGCACGGCGTAGGCAAGGTGTTTGGCGACCAGCCGGTGCTGGAGGATGTGAACCTGGACCTGCGCGCCGGCAGCGTGACGGTGCTGATCGGCCCATCGGGCGCCGGCAAGTCCACGCTGCTGCGGCTGATCAACCACCTGGAGCGTGCCGACAGCGGCTATGTGACCGTCGGCGGCCAGCTGATCGGCTACCGCCGTGACGGTGACACCCTGTACGAACTGCCTGAGCGTGAGATCCGCCGTCGGCGTGCCGAGGTGGGCATGGTGTTCCAGGGCTTCAATCTGTTCCCGCACCTGACCGCGCTGGAGAACATCATCGAGGCACCGATCGCGGTGCGTGGCGTGCCCCGTGTGCAGGCCGAACAACAGGCGCGCACGCTGCTGGAGCGGGTCGGCCTGGCCGACAGGGCCGATGCTTTCCCGCGCCAGCTGTCCGGTGGCCAGCAACAGCGCATCGCGATTGCCCGCGCGCTGGCGCTGCAACCGAAGGTGCTGCTGTTCGACGAACCCACCTCTGCGCTGGACCCGGAACTGGTGGCCGAAGTGCTCAGTGTGATCGAAGAGCTGGCCCGCTCCGGCACCACGCTGGTAATTGTCACCCATGAATTGAGCTTCGCCCGCCGCGTGGCCGACCACGTGGTGATGATGGACCAGGGCCGGGTGATCGAGCAGGGCACGCCCGAGGCTCTGTTCGAGCGCCCGCGCCAGCAACGCACCGCCGATTTCCTGGCCAAGACCCTGTAACCCCGGAAGGAACACCATGAGCCCTGCAGCGCCGCGTCGCCCCTCGCGCAGCACCCTGTTGATCGTGGCGGTGCTGGTCATCGGCATCGCCGGCATCGTCTACTCGCGCGTGCGCCAGGCCCCGGAGGCTGCCACTGTGGCCGCGACCAGCCTGGCCGGTACCAACACCGCCGTGCTGAAGGGCACGCTCGACCCGAAGGCGCAGGCCCTGATTCCTGCGGGCTACCGCTTCGTCACGCCGGGCGCATTCACCGTGGCGACCCATCCGGGGCAGCTACCGCTGGCCGACTACGGCGCGGACAGCAAGGACGTGGTCGGCATCGAGCCCGACATCGCGCGGCTGATTGCCGATGCGTTGGGCCTGAAGCTGGTGATCGTGCCGGTCGCGTGGGCGGACTGGCCGCTGGGGCTGGAATCGGGCAAGTACGATGCGGTGCTGTCGAACGTGACGGTGACCGAAGAGCGCAAGAAGAAGTTCGACTTCTCCAGCTACCGCTACGATCTTCTGGGCATCTACACGCGCAGCGATGGGCCCATCCAGAAGATCGAGAAACCCGCTGATGTGGCCGGGCTGAAGGTCGTGGTGGGCGCCAGCACCAACCAGGACCAGATCCTGCGGCAGTGGGACCGGCAGAACATTGCGGCCGGCCTGAAACCGGTGGAGTACCAGTACTTCGATGACGCCGTGGTCGGCCGCTTGGCGGTGATCACTGGCCGCGCCGATGTCTCGTTCGAGCCCAATGCCACCGGCGCCTACTCGGCACGCGATGGCAAGGTGCGGCGCGTGGGCCTGTTCCCCGGTGGCTGGCCGAACGCTGCGGCGATCTCGGTGGCCACGCGCAAGGGCAGCGGCCTGGCCGATGCGGTGACGCAGGCGTTGAACACCCAGATCGGCAGCGGCACCTATGCGCAGGCATTGAAGCGCTGGAACGTGGCCGAGGAGGCGGTGCCGCAATCGCAGACCAATCCGCCGGGGTTGCCGACGCTGCAATGACACCGGGCGTGGCCCGGCGCTACCGCTGCTTCTGTAGAGCCGAGCCATGCTCGGCTGCTCTACCAACGCGCCTCCAGCGTTCTGAATGGTCTTGCCAGGCGCACGCCCTCTGCATCGAACGCGGTAACGTCGCGCCCATCCACACGCACGGTCTTCGGCATCGTCCGCGCCGGCCACCAGACCTTCACCGCCGTCCCACTGCGCAGGCCCTTGCCCAGCGTGATCGATAGCGTGCCGTCGCGTTGCCGTGCCTGCATCTGCAACGTGCCATACGCGGTGGGCAGGCCTTCCACCGCCAATCCATCGCCCGCCACCCACGATGGCGGCGTGCCCGGCAGCAGCGAGAGCGCATCATCGTCTTCGCGCATCAGCATGCCGAACAGCGTGCGGCCGTATTCGGCGCCGATCCAGGTATGCGGCATGTCGCCCAGGTAGCGCGGGAAGCGCAGGCGCGAATGCACGACCTCGGCCAGCACCTGCCACCGAAGCGGGCGCCGGTCATGCAGCAGCCCCTGCAGCAGCTCATCGGCGACCTGCGGCTGGCCCAGGTGCACATAGCTCAGCACGTTGCGGATCTCGTACGGGGTGTAGGCGTACAGCGCACCGGGCTGGCTGCGCTTGCGCACATCGTCCAGATAGCGCGCGAAGGTGGTCCGCAGCGCCTCGGCGGGCAACACGCTCTGTGCGCCGGTCGGGTCCAGTGCGATCGAAACGCCAGTGGGATCGCCATCGCCCAGGTCGGCCGAGGAGGGAATGAAGTCGATGCCCTTCCACGCCATCGTCGCCCGGATCGAGGCATGCAGTGCGTCGTAGAGCAGCTTGTATTGTTCGCGCGCCCAGGCTGCGGTCTGGTGGTCGCCGAGCGATTCGGCCAGCCAGGCGCCGTCGTGCCAGCCCTTCAGGCCCCAGTAGTCATCCCAATAGCTGTGGGTGGGCGAGGGGTAGCCCTCATGGCTGATCGACGGCGCAAGAATGCCCGCGAACCGTTCCGGCGAAGGCTGGTCGGCCTTGTAACCGGGCACCAGCGTGCGCTCGCGCAGCTCCTGCAGGAAGCGCAGCGCGGCCTTCACCTTCGGCAGGTAGTCACGCACCGACTCGGGTCCGCCGTCCAGGCGCGCGACATCGGCCACCAGCGCGACGTACTGGCCCTGACTGTCGTACTCGATGTCCGATCCAAAGCCGGTGTTGACGCTGCCATCGTCGTTGAGGATCGGTGAGACCAGGCCGTTGGCATGCACGCCGTGTTCGCTGTACCAGGCCAGGTAGTCGCGCGCCACGCGGGCTTCGCCCATCCGCAGCAGCACCGCCGAGGTGGCCATGCCGTCGCGGATGAAGGAACGGTTGTAGTTGCGCGGGCCGGGCTGCATGGCTGGACCGGTCTGGTTGATCAGCATGTAGGCGGCCTGCGCGCGCAGCATGTCCACCAGCGACGGATCGGGCAGGCGCAGGCCGACCTGGCCCAGCCGTGCCTGCCAGTCCGCAGACGCCTGCGTGGCCAGTGAATCAAACGCCGCATTGGCATCGCGGGGCAGCGTGGCCAGATCCAGCGCAGGCGCTTCGGGCAGCACGCCATTGGCATCGGCGGCGGCGGTGCCCAACGGGAACGCGACCACGATGGCATCGCTGCTTCCCGGCGCCAACGAGACGCGGTAGTTCAACGCAGCCGAGGCAAGCCCCTGGTCATCACGCGCCTGTTGTGTGGAAGGCAGCTGGCCGGCAGCGAGACTTGCGGTGATCTCCGTTGCGCCATCCTTGCCGAATGGCGCCGCGCCGGATGCGGTCACTGGAGTAAGCGACTGCAGCAGCGTGCGGCCATTGATACGCAGGGCCTGCCCATCGATGGTCACCTCGCGGATCGGGGACAGCCCGCCGTTCTGCCATGGCGGATTCATCTGCATCGGGCGCACGACCAGGCTGAGCGTGCCTTCGATCTTCGTGCTTCCCGTGTTCTGCAGGCGATGCCGCAGGAAGGTCACCGGCTGGCCATCGCGCTCAATGGCGAACACTTCACTGCGCAGCTGCAGGCCGGGTTGCGGTGACCAGGTGGCGGAGGGCATCGGCTTCCAGCCGTCGCGCAGGGCATGCTGCATGGCCTGCCCGGCGGCGCCGGCGGTTTGGCCATCGGCATTGCGCCAGATGGGCTGCACCAGCGGTGCGCCCTTGAAGGCTTCCAGGTTGCCGTACTCGTCGAAGATCGACTTCTGTCGTCCTGCATGCACACCCACGGCCGTCCAGTAGGTCTGCTGCATCTGCAGCGAGGCCGGGAACAATGCGCGCTGGGCGCCGCTGGCGACGATCTGATACTGCTTCATCGGCGTCATCACGGCTTTCGGACCGAGCAGGCGCAGGCGTGCGATCTGCGGCGCAGCGCCGTCCACGCTCAGGCGGAAAGCACGCAATGGTTGTGCTGCAGTGGCGGCCAGCCAGCTTTGCCGGTGACTGGCCGTCTGTGCATCGTATGCGAGGTCCTGCCAACGGCCCCGTGCATCCTGCGCCTGTAGTCGGGCAGCGCCTCGTGCGCCATCGGCCCAGTCGACCACCAGGCCAGCCGTTGATTGGGCCTGCGGCAGCGTGATCTCGAACGTATGGGATCCATTTGCCCCGGCCGGCATCGCGACGGTGCCGCCGCCTTGCCAGAGCGCCGCCGCCTGCGCTGCATCGATACCGCTGACGCGTGCGCTGAGCGTGCTGTCCAGCGGCTCCATCTCGAAGATCGACACGCCCCAGTCGGAAGTGCGCTGCGGGCTGGCCAGCCGCAGGTAGCGCGCCTGCCGTGGCGCGAAGTACAGCGTTTCCACGTCGCCCAGCGAATCGGCCATCGTGTACGCGGTCTGCCACTGCCTGCCGTCCAGTGAGGTCTGCAGTGAATAGCCTTCCGGGTTGGAGACATCCCAGGTGAGCCGCGCGCCGGCCAGCATTGCAGGCGCGCCGAGATCGATCTGGAACCAGTGGCCCGGACTGAATGCACCGCCGGTAACGGTCTTCGGGTTGCCGTCGATCAGGTGGCTGATCGCCATCGCCGGCACCTGCTGCGAGGAACTGCTGGCCTGCCATTGGCTGCGCGGGGGAAGGGTCTGTGCCTGTGCGCTGGAGGCCAGGGCGGCCAACAGCAGGGCAGCGGCAGGGCGCAACGGGAAAGGCGGTGTGGAGACCTTGGAGCGTTCGGCGCGCAACGTCATTACGGACAGCCTCGCAGGTTCGGCCGGAATCGGGCGAGCGCTACGCTAGCAAGGGATGTAACCGGTTACATGACGCACTGCAGCGCCGCTGGACGCTGCCGCTGCCATCACGGGAGGGCTGACGGATGTGGCTCTGGACGTGTAGCGCGAATTGGCTAGGGTCACGTCGAAAGTCCTTTTAAGTGGGTTGTCATCTGACAACCAATGTGAACCGTGTGCAGACTATGGAGAACAAGGAAGGTCTCGAGCGCGTCATCCAGACAAGGACATCGAAGCGGCGTTGCAGTTCGCGGAGGATCGTGGGTGGAGGCTCCGTATGGCGGGCGGCCATGCGTGGGGCCGGATGTATTGCCCTTGCAACGACACCGATTGCCGATGCGGGGAGTTCTGCATCGTGAGCATCTGGAGCACACCGCGTAGCGGCAGCCATCATGCAAGAGCCTTGCGGCGTGTGGTCGAGAACTGCAGTCGTGAGCAATGAGATCACGCTTCGTCAGAAGCGAAGGGGGTCAATCATGGAGTTCGACTTCACCCTGAAGTACCGCTTGCCGGACACAGGTATTGAAATCGGCGTCCTCGAGCAGCGCCTGGCCGAAGGCGGCTGTGACGACGCGCTTGTGGGCCTTGGGCTGCCGGGACGGCTGGCCTTGGCGTTCTGCCGCGAAGCAGATAGCGCAGGGGCTGCCCTGCGTTCGGCGCTGGACGATGTGCAGCGGGCCGTGCCCGGTGCCGAACTGGTTGAAGTGAGCCCCGATCTGGTTGGGCTCACTGACGTCGCAGACCTGCTCGGAATGTCGCGCCAGAACATGCGGAAGCTCATGCTGGCCAACCCGCAGTCGTTTCCGTCCCCCGTGCATGACGGCTCGACCTCGATCTGGCATCTCGTCGACATTCTCGGTTGGCTGCGAGCGCGCGGCAGCGGGAAAGTCACGACGGAAATGACCGAGCTCGCCGCCGCTGCGCTACAGATCAATCTGGCCCGGGAAGGGCGCAGGCTTCACCCGAAGACGTAGCGGCGGCCAGAATCGGAGCCGACCGCATTACAGCTCCACCGTCTCCCACCAGCGCGTACCCGCCTGCGGCGCCTGCATGTCCAGTGCTTCGCCCATCATCGGCGTAGCCACTGGAACACTGTTTGCAGCGGCCAGCGCCGTGATGCGCTCGAACGGCTGCTGCCATGCATGCAGGGCCAGATCGAAGGTGCCGTTGTGGATCGGCAGCAGCCACTTGCCGCGCAGGTCCAGGTGCGCCTGCAGCGTCTGTTCCGGTTGCATGTGCACGAATGCCCAGCGCGGATCATAGGCGCCGGTCTCGATCATGGTCAGGTCGAACGGACCGTATTTCTCGCCGATGGCCTTGAA
The DNA here is from genome assembly GCF_032025605.1 of Stenotrophomonas maltophilia group sp. msm4. Lineage (NCBI taxonomy): Bacteria > Pseudomonadati > Pseudomonadota > Gammaproteobacteria > Lysobacterales > Lysobacteraceae > Stenotrophomonas > Stenotrophomonas maltophilia group sp. msm4. Next base: position 799,620 of record NZ_JAVSKK010000001.1, read on the forward strand.
GCCGTCGAAGTAGCCGGTGTCGCCGCTGAAGAAAATGCGGAAGTCACCGTCCTGGATCACCCACGACGCCCACAGGCTGCGGTCGCTGTCACCCAGCCCGCGGCCGGAGAAGTGCTGGCCCGGGGTCGCGGTCAGGCGCAGGCCGTTGGCTTCGGTGGATTGCCACCAGTCCAGCTGCTCGACCTTGCGCGCATCCACCCCCCACGCGGCCAGCTGGTCGCCGACGCCGAGCGGTGCAATGAAGCGCGCGGTCTTGCCGGCCAGCTGCATGACCGCGGCATGGTCCAGGTGGTCATAGTGGTTGTGCGAGAGGATCACACCGGCGATCGGCGGCAGCGCGTCGATGCTGATCGGCGGTGCATGGAAGCGTGCCGGCCCCATCCACTGCACCGGCGAGGCGCGCTCGGAGAACACTGGATCGGTCAGCCAGTACTGACCACGCAGCTTCAGCAGGATCGTGGAGTGCCCCAGCCGGAACAGGCTGCGATCTGGTGCGGCGTCCAGCGCGGCGCGGTCCAGCGGCTTCACCGGAATCGGGTGCGCGGGCACGGTGCCCTTGGGCTTGTTGAACAGGAACGTCCACCAGATCTCCGCGCCGTCGCGCAGGCCCATCGCCGGACGGGGCAGGGCATTGCGGAACTTGCCATCACGGTACTGCGGCGAATCGGGGAAGTCGGGAAGGGACCAGGACTTGCAGAAGGTGTAGGCGGTCACGGCGAGGATTCCGAGCAGTAGGACAAGGAGCAAGCGCTTCATGGGCGACGTCCGCTGAGTACACTGCACAGTGTAGTTTCGTGTTTTTCAAAAGTACACTGTCGAGTGTAAAATGGAGGCATCCGTTCAGTTATCCGGTTTCCGCCATGTCCCGTGCCCCGCAACGCCTGACCGACCGCAAACGTGACGCCATCGTGCGTGCGGCGGTGGAGGAGTTCCGTGCATCGGGCTACGAGGCGACCAGCATGGACCGCATCGCCGAGGCGGCGGGGGTCTCCAAGCGCACCGTCTACAACCATTTCCCGAGCAAGGAAGCACTGTTCTCGATGATCCTGGAGGAGCTGTGGGAGCGCAGCGTGGCCAGCGACGCACTGCCATACCGCGCCGACCAGCCGCTGCAGACGCAGCTGCTGCAGTTGCTGGGCCAGAAGCTGGACCTGCTCAGCGATGGGAATTTCATCGATCTGGCGCGGGTCGCGATGGCCGAGATCATCCATTCACCGGAGCGCGCGCAGGCCATCGTCTGCCGCATGGGCGAGAAGGAAAGCGGCGAGAGTGCCTGGATCCGCGCGGCAATTGCCGATGGCCGCCTGCGCGAGGTGGATCCGGACTTTGCCGGCCACCAGTTGCATGGGCTGGTGAAGAGCTTCGCGTTCTGGCCGCAGGTCACGATGGGGCAGCCACCGTTGACCGCGCAGGAACGTGCGCGCGTGGCCGAATCGGCGGTGGCGATGTTCCTGGGGTTCTACGCGGTCTAGCCGGCTGCGAAGCGACGGAACTCGTCGGCCGGCAGCGCCGCCGAGTACAGGTAGCCCTGGCCGACATCCACCCCGAGTGCGCGCAGCTTCTGTTCCTGGGCCAAGGTCTCGGTACCCTCGGCCACCACGATCGCGCCGCAGCGGTGCGCGACCTCGACGATGAAGCGCACGATCGACTGCGACTTGGCGTCGGACAGCGTGGCGATCAGCGCCTGCTCGATCTTGACCTCGGCGATGGCCAGCCGCGAGAGCAGGATCAGGGTTGAATAGCCGGCGCCGAAATCATCCAGCGACAGGGTGACCCCGGCTGCAAGCAGCTGTGCGATGTTGGCATCGACCACGTCGCGCTCGACGATTTCGGTCCATTCGACGATCTCCAGGCGCAGCATCGCACCGGGGATGTCATGCAGCTGAAGCAGCTCCTGCAGGCGCAGGCCGAAGTCGGGCAGGCGCAGCGATTCGGCTGAAACATTGACTGCAATGGTCAGCGCCGCGCCGTCCCGCCGGCAGTGCTGCAGGAAGTGCACCGCCGACCGCAGCGTGGCCCATTCCAGGTCTGCCAGCCGCCCCTGGCGGCGCAGCAGCGAGATCACCCGCATCGGGGCAATCGGCCGGCCTTCGCCGTCGCGCATGCGCAGCAGTGCTTCGGCGCCGACCAGTTGGCGATCCTGCAGGCGATGCTTGGGCTGGTAGCACAGCGGCGCATTGCCCTGCTGCAGCCAGTGCTCAAGGGCAACCTCGATCAGGGCGTCGATCTCGCTGTCGCGCTGGATCGGGTCATCGAAGAACACCACGCCCGACTCGATCGCGCTCAGTGCCACGGTGATGGCGCGGAACGGAAGATGTCCTTCATCGGCATCAGCAGGGGGCTTCAATTCAACCACTGCACAGCGGAACAGCGGCCGGAAGCCCGGCCAATCGCGGCCGACCCGATCGGCCAGGTTGCTGGCCAGCTCAGTGATCTGCGGTTGCGTGCGCAGTGTGGACAAGGTCAGGCCGCGCACCAGGATCGCCAGCGCGGCATCGCCGAACTGGTAGATCTCCAGCTGCGCAGCCGGCAGCGACGGCAGCAACCGATGCACTTCCTCGGTGCTGTCGCGCTGCCACAGGCCGTTGTCCTGCAACGGCCCGTAGCGCAGGCGCAGATCGCGCAGGTTGCCCATCTCGGCCACGATCAGGCAGGCCTTGCCGGTGCCGTCGTTATCCCGCCAGTACTGCTGCAGGCGTTCACCGAGCGCACGCATGTTGGGCAGCCCGCTGATCGGATCGATGCGTAGCCAGGCCTGTTCGCGCTGGCGTTGCGCATCGATCTGGGCATCGTTGTAGACCAGCGCGAACACGGCGCCGAGCACGAGCAGCGAGACCGGCAGTGCCAGCGCGCGCTGGATCGCCAGCTCGGCCACCGGCAGTTGATCGGCGCCAATGATCGCCACACCCAGCGCCAAACCCAGAGCGGTTACCCCGATGCGCACGGACCATGCCTGCAGGATCATGCGCGGCGAGAGCTCGTTGAGCATGCGCGGGTACAGGTGCCTGCGCAGCCAGACGCCCGCCACCATCTGCAACACGGCCTCAAGGCTGGCAGGCAGGAAGAACGGGATACCGACGAACTGGTAGCGGACCAGCAGGGCGGCAGCCAGGCAGGCCAAGCCGCCGCGCCAGCCGCCCAGCAGGCCACTGACCAGCAGGATGTCGAAGCCCAGGTGCAGTTTGACGACACCCTGGGAATAACGGGCCACGAACCAGGAATTGAACAGGTAGATCAGGCCCAGCGCTACGCCGACATACAGGCGACGGCCTTCTATGGCGTGCCCGGCGCGACGGGTGGCGATCAGCAGCACGCCGATCATGCCGATCACTGCCGTGGCCTGCAGCAGATACAGCGGCAGGCTGGGCAGGGCGCTGTCCAGGACCTGGGCCGAGACCCGTGAAAGCGCATCCATAGCAGGTTCCCGCCTGTGACCGACGGCCAGTGACGAGCAGGGTAAACCACGACCGCGCGCGCGGCCACTGAGGGTGCTCTGCCGCGGCCGGCAAGGTCAGTAGCGCGGGTCGGCGATGGCGGGCAGCACCAGTTCGCGCACGAAGCCGGAGGATGACAGCTGCAACAGGGCGCTTACCATGGCCATGACATCGTGGACCGGCACCTGCTCACCGTCGCCGCGCGCTGCGGCCTCGGCCACCGGCACCGACAAGGCGTCGTCGGTGTTGAGGTAGCCCAACTGCAGGCTGGTCACCGCCAGCCGGCGATCGCGGAAGCCTTCGCGCAGCGCATCGGCGATGCCGTTGAGGGCGAACTTCGAGGCGCCGAACGCCACTTCCGGGCGGCCACTGCGAGGCAGGGCCGAGGTCGAACCGGTCAGCACCAGCTGCGGGCGCGCTGCGCCCAGTACGCGGGGCAGCAGGCGTTGCAGCAGTAAAAGGGTCGCGGTGATGTTGACGTCGACCAGCTTCGTGAGTGCAGCATCGCTTTCATCGAGGAAGGCGTACTCGTCGCTGAAGGCCTTGTCTTCCCAGATACCCAGGTTGTGGATCAGCACATCGATATCGGCCGGTGCCTGCGCTGCGATGTGGTCGGCAGCCACGGTCGGCCGGGACAGGTCTGCTTCGATCCATTGCAGGGTGACGCCGTCAGCGCAGGCGATGCCGCACGGGCGGTTGCGCGAGACACCAATCACAGTGTCACCCCTAGCACAGAGGCCTTCCACGAACGCGCGTCCCAGGCCCTTGCTGGCGCCGATGACCATCAATTTCATGTTGCTTCCTCGTTGTACTGCGGCAGCCACGATCGGCTGCCAGAACGGTGCCCCACTTGGCGAACGCGCGCAGGCCGCCGCGTTCGGCGGTAAGGGTCGAGGCCGTGTCGTCGAACTGGCACCGGCACCGTGGCAGCAGCCGTCGCTGCTGCAGGCGCTGGGGCGTAGTGGCTGCCGGCCGCCCGCGGGTCGATGTGCGCCAGGATGAGCGAGAATGCACAGGGTCACCGGCAACAGGAATCTCCTGGCATGGACGAGCACAACGCCACCCCTGATGGCATGCCGCTGCCGTTGGCGTGGCAGAAGGCGTTGGCCGATGCGCGCATCGAGCGGCAGTCGATGGGTGTCTCGCGGGCCGACGTTGCCCGCGTGCTGCGGCCGGGCCGCCCCGATGCCTTCCTCAAGTCGGAACTGATCGACGCCTTCAGTGAGCTGGGCGATGAGATCGCGCGCCTGCGCTGGTTGCAGGCACAGGGACAACCGGCGCCAACGGTGATTGCCACGGCCGAAGAAGCGGGCCGGCACTGGTTGCTGATGAGCGCGCTGCCTGGCCGCGATCTGGCTTCGTCGCCGGAACTCGCGCCGCAGCAACGGGTGGAGATACTGGCCGACGCGCTGCGCGGGCTGCATGCGTTGCCGGTAGCAGCCTGTCCGTTCGATCAGCGGCTGGCCTCGCGCCTGCCGGCCGCGCAGGCACGGGTCGAGGCGGGGCGCGTGGATGCCGATGACTTCGATGACGAACGCCTGGGACAGAGTCCACAGCAGGTCTTCGCCCAACTGTGCAGCACCCGTCCCGATCATGAAGATCTGGTGGTCAGTCATGGCGATGCCTGCCTTCCGAATCTGATGGTGTCCGAGGGGCGTTTCAGCGGGTTCATCGACTGTGGGCGGCTGGGCGTGGCCGACCGTTACCAGGACCTGGCGCTGGCCGCGCGCAGCCTGGTCCACAACTTCGGAGATACGCGTTGGGTCACGCCGTTGTTCCAACGCTACGGCGCTGTGGCCGACGAGCGCCGGTTGGCGTTCTACCGGCTGCTCGACGAGTTCTTCTGAGCCCGCGCGCGGCTGGCGATGGCCGCGCAGATCAGGCCACCGACCACGCTCAGGTGTTCCAGTGCGAAGAACAGGGCCAGCTGCTGTTCCGCGCCGTGCTTGGTCCAGAAGGCATGCACGATGGCAATGGTCAGCAGCATGAATACCGCCAGCGCGCCGCTGCCCAGCCAGAGCAGGCGATCAAGCAGCAGGCACAGTGAGCCACCCAGCAGCACCACGGCGCTGGCGAGGTTGAACAGCACAGGCGGTTGCAGCCCGGCCGCCTGCATTTCGGCCACGCTGTTGTCCCACGCCAGCAGCTTGGCCAGACCCGATGACAGGAACACCACCGCCAGCAGCAGTCGGGCCAGGAACCACAGCAGGCGGCTGTCGAGCAGGGCGGTGATCATCCGTGGCATGAAGTCTCTCCGGGTTGGGCTTGGAACGGGCCACGCAGCATCGGGCCTCAACCGCTGTTGAGGTCAAGGGCCGGCTGAACGGAACTCGCTGATGAACGGGTTGCCATCTTCAAGTTGGACGAACGTTCGTTCACTATTGGCGCCATGAACCGAGCCGACCGCAACGCGCAACGCATCGAGCAGATCCTGCAGGCCGCCCTGCAGTGCTTCCTCGCCAAGGGATTCCACCAGACCAGCATGCGTGACATCGCGCAGGCGGCCGGCGTCAGCCTGGGCAATCTCTACAATCACTTCCCCGGCAAGGAAGCGATCATCCTTGCAGTGGCCGTGGCCGAGGGCGAAGAAGTGGCGCCGTTGCTGCAGCGACTGGCCGCGGCCGACGGTGATCGCACGCAGGTGCTGGCGTTCCTGCAGGACTTCCACGCACTGTGCAGCCAGCCGGAATGGGCGACGCTCGCCGTCGAAGTGCTGGCCGAGAGCGCACGCAATCGGGCCGTGGCCGAGGCATTTGCGGCCAATCGCAGGCAATTGCAGGCTGTGCTGGCCGAAGCCCTGCAGCAGGTGGCACAGCGTGAACGTCGGCGTCCCGTACTGGCCCCGGCACTGCAGGCGCAGGTGCTGCTGGATGCCATCGAAAGCGATGCGCTGCGCCGGGGGCTGGGCGAAGCCGGTGGCACCGATGAGGCTCCGTTGGACCCAGGCCTGCTCGCGCTGCTGCTCGGTGCACGCGCATGAGCGCGGTTGAGCGGCGATTGCACGGCCTTGATCTGGCACGGTATCTGGCGCTGGCAGGCATGGTGCTGGTCAATTTCCGCCTGGCGATGGCCGTGCCGGCAGAGGGTGCGAGTTGGCTGGCCGGCTTCTTCCATCTGCTGGAAGGCAAGGCCTCTGCGACCTTCGTCACCCTGGCCGGACTTGGCCTGGTACTGGCCACGCAGCGCCTTGGCTGGATGCGGGCCGGCGCGCAGACCTGGCGGCGCGCGCTGTTCCTGCTGGTGCTGGGCCTGCTCAACCTGACCCTGTTCCCGGCCGACATCCTGCACTACTACGCGGTGTATTTCGCGCTGGCGGTGCTGTGGCTGCGTGCGTCGCCACGGGTGCTGCTGGCCAGCATCGCCGGCCTCGCGGCCGGGTCGTCCTGGGCACTGCTGCACTGGAATTACAGCCAGGGCTGGAACTGGCAGACGCTGGAGTATGCCGGTCTCTGGCAATGGCCGGGTGCCGCGCGCAACCTGTTGTTCAACGGCTTCCATCCCTTGCTGCCCTGGATGTGCTTCTTCCTGCTGGGCATGCTGCTGGCGCGCCTGCCGTTGTCACAACCGCGGGTGCAGCGTGCGTTGCTGCTGGTGGGCCTGCTGCTGATCGGCGCAGGCCAGGCCGTGCAGCACCTTGCGCAGGGAACGCCCTGGCAGCCGTGGCTGGGAACGCAGCCGATGCCGCCGGGACCGGCCTACGTGTTGACCGGTGCGGGGGCAGCTTGCAGCGCGATTGCCGCGTGCCTCTGGATCAGCCGCCGTTATCCGGGGGATTGGCTGGAACCGCTGACTGCAGCAGGGCGAATGACCCTGACCCTCTACGTCGGCCACATCCTGCTGGGCATGGGTACGCTGGAATGGTTGGGGCTGCTCGATGGCAGCGCGTCGCTACCGACCGTGCTGCTGTGGGCGCTGTTGTTCCTGATGCTGGCCACGGGCGCAGCGTGGCTGTGGTCGTGGCGGTTCACGCGGGGGCCATTGGAAGCGGTGATGCGTCGCGTCGCCGGCTAGCACGTTGGTCGCGCGGGCACGATGTTGTGACGGTCATGTCTGTGTCGTGGCGGGCACATCTGCGATAGTTGTCGCAGATAACACTTTCCGCTTGCATCCATGTCATCCGCTTCGGCGCAGCATCTCGGCGAAGTCCTCCAGCAGTCCTATGGCATCACCGCGACCGCTGTGGTGCCACGCCCGGTTGGCGCCGATGCCAACGCCAGCGTGTATCGCATCGATGCACGGCGCGGGCAGTGGTGGTTGAAATGCCGCAGCTACCAGGTGGCCCCAGCCGTCTGGGACACCCTGCATTGGCTGCGCGGCACGCTGGGTGTCGAGGAAATCGTTGCGCCCTGGCCGGCGCTGACCGGCGGGGCATCGGTGCAGCGCTGGGGCCTGCAGTTCACCCTGTTCCCGTATGTGGAAGGCCAGTCCGGTTTCGAGGCGGCATTGAGCCGCACGCAATGGCAACGGTTGGGCGAGGTGCTGCGGCGCCTGCACGAGGCGTGCCCGCCACCGGCGCTGCAGGAAGCGCTGCCAAGCATCCGGATGGAAACCGCAGCGCTTGATACCGTCGGGCAGTGGCTGGCCGGCGAAGGCCTGGCTGCTGCCAAGGATGGGCTGGGCCGTGCCTTCGTCTCCGTCTGGGACCAGCAGCACGCGCGCATCGCGGCGCTGCACGCGCAGGCACTGCAGCTGCACGCGGCGTTGCAGGATGTGCCGGTGCGGCTGCACCTGTGCCACACCGACCTTCATGCCGGCAATCTGCTGATGGGCAATGACGGCGGCCTGCACCTGATCGACTGGGATGGCCTGTCGCTGGCACCGCGCGAGCGCGACCTGATGTTCATCGGTGGCGCTGTCGGCGGGCGCTGGGGCCGCGAGAACCCGGTGGGATTCGAGGAGGGCTATGGCAGTGACCGCGGCGACCCTCGCTGGATCGCCTGGTACCGTCACTGGCGCATCCTGCAGGACCTGATCGAGTTCCAGCAGGTCCTGCTGGGCAGCGATGGAGAGGACCGGTCGCCGCAGCTGCGCCGGCAGTCGCTGCATTTCCTCAGCGAACAGTTCGCCCCGGGCAATGTGTTCGACGCGGCCGAGCGGGTGTATCGCGCGCTGTAGATCCACGCCATGCGTGAATGAACCCTGCGCGCTCAGTCAACGGTGGAGGCGCGAAGAGCAGCCGAGCGTAGGCTCGGCTCTACAGAGGAGTGCAGCGTCATCCACGCGTGGCGCGGATTTACTCGGCGGGCTTCGCCGCTGACGAGGCGGCTGCGCTGGCGGCGCGGCGCGAAAGTACGGCCTCGCGGTGGGCAATGTAGGCGTTGGCGGCGAGGATGATGCCGGCGCCGATGATCGTCCAGCGGTCCACGCTTTCGTTGAAAAGCATCCAGCCGAACAGCGTTACCAGCGGCAGCTGCAGGAAGCTGATCGGGGTCAGCGCCGAGACTTCACCCAGGCGCAGCGCCCGCGTCCACAACAGCTGGCCGATGGTGCCGAGCACGCCGGTGGCCAGCAGCCACAGCCAGGCCATGCCGCTCGGCCAGACCCAGACGAACAGCGCCGGAACCAGCGACAGCGGCACCCAGAACACGTAGGTGTAGAGCACCACGGTATCGGCGCTGTCGACGCGGGTCAGCTGCTTGATCTGGATCGCCACCAGCGAACTGAGCACCGCGGCGGCCACGGCGACCAGGCTGCCCGCGGTGAAGCCGGCGGTACCGGGTCGCACGATCACCAGCACACCGATGAAGCCGACCACGACTGCGGCCCAGCGGCGCACGCGCACGGTTTCACCCAGCCACAGCACGGCGGCAATCGTGACGAACAGCGGCGTGGAGTACGACAGCGACACCGCCTGCGCCAACGGCAGGTGGCCCAGTGCCCAGAACGCGCATAGCATCGAGCCCAGGCCAATCGCACTGCGCACGAAATAGCGCGGCAGCTGTTGCGTCTTCAGCGGAGCACGGCCCGGCCGCAGCAGCATCGGCAGCAACGCCAGCAAGCCGAAGGCATTGCGGAAGAACGCCACTTCCTGGGTTGGCACGTACCGGGTGGCGTAGCGGATCGCGACCGCCATCAGGCCGAATGCCATCGTGCTGCCAAGCATCAGCAGCGCCGCCCGCATCGGGGCGCTTGGGGAAAGGGCGGGGGTGTTCACCACTGTGCGCCGAGCAGGCGGGGCTCCGGTTCGATCGGCACGCCAAACTTCTCCAGCACCGAGGCCGAAATGCGGCGCGCCAGCGCCAGCAGCTCAGCACCGCTGGCATTGCCGTGGTTGACCAGCACCAGCGCGTGGCTTGGCGCCACGCCGGCATCACCTTCGCGGAAGCCCTTCCAGCCGCAGGATTCGATCATCCAGGCAGCGGAGACCTTGCGCTTGTCGTCCTGCTCGGCCGGGAACACCGGCAGGTCGGGGAAGTGCTGCAGCAGCACGTCGACCTGTTCCAGCGGCAGTACCGGGTTCTTGAAGAAGCTGCCGGCGTTGCCCAGTACATCCGGGTCGGGCAGCTTGCGGCGGCGGATCGCGATCACGGCATTGGCCACGTCCACTGCGCTCGGCAGCTCCACGCCCTGTGCCTGCAGTTCCTCGCGGATGCCGGCGTAGTCCATGCGCAGATCATGCAGCAGTGGCAGCTTCAGTTCGATGGCGGAGATCAGATAGCGATCGGGTTGCTGCTTGAACACGCTGTCGCGGTAGGCGAAGCCACACTGTTCGTTGTCCAGCCGCACCCAGGCCTGCTCCTGGCAGTCCCACGCTTCGACCGCCTGGATGAACTCGCCGACCTGCGCGCCATAGGCACCGATGTTCTGGATCGGCGCGGCACCGGCCGTGCCGGGAATCAGGGCCAGGTTTTCGAGGCCAGACAGGCCTTCCTGCAGCGACCACATCACCAGGCCATGCCACGGCACGCCGGCACCGGCACGGATCACCGCATGGTCGGCGCGGTGTTCAAGGAAACTGATGTCACGGTTGCCGAACACCAGCACGGTGCCGGGCAGGTCCTCGGCGATCAGAACGTTGCTGCCGCTGCCCAGCACCAGCATCGGGCCGCTGGCCACCTCGGGCAAGGCCAGCACGTCCGGCAGCAGCGCGGCATCGTGCAGTTCCAGCAGCTGCGCGGCGCTGGCCTGCACATGGAAGGTATTCAGCGCCTGCAGCGGCGCATTGCGGGTGAGCGTCCAGCGCAGCGGGGCGTTGCCGTCGATGGTATCCATGGGCGCGCTCACAGCGGGGCCACCGCGCCGCGGCTCGGCGCTTCACGGCGGCGACGGATCGCCTCCACGCATTCGGAAACCAGCGCCGGTCCACGGAAGATCAGGCCGCTGTAGCACTGCACCAGTGCGGCACCGGCCGCCATCTTGGCTACCGCATCGGCGCCGGACAGGATGCCGCCGACGCCGACCAGCGGCACCGATTCGGGCAGGCGCGCGCGCAGGCGGCGCAGCACCAACGTGGACTGCTCCAGCACCGGTGCACCGGACAGGCCGCCAGCCTCATTGGCCAGCGGGTCGCCGGCCACCTTGCTGTGGTCGATGGTGGTGTTGGTGGCGATCACGCCGTCCACCTGCAGTTCGCCCAGCACGCGGGCGGCGGCGTCGATATCGCGTTCGCTGAGGTCCGGCGCCACCTTCACCAGCATCGGCACGCGTCGGCCGTGGCGGGCAGCAAGGTCTTCCTGGCGGTCGCGCAGCTGGCTGACCAGCTGGCGCAGCGCGGTCTCTTCCTGCAGCTCACGCAGGCCGGCGGTGTTGGGCGAGGAGATGTTGACGGTGATGTAATCGGCCAGCGGGTAGACCTTGTCCAGGCAGGCGATGTAATCGTCCACGGCCTGTTCGTTGGGGGTGTCCTTGTTCTTGCCGATGTTGATGCCGAGCAGGCCGCGGCGGTTGCGCGCGCGCTCGACGTTGCGCACCAGCGCGTCCACGCCCGCATTGTTGAAGCCCATGCGGTTGATGATCGCGTTGTGTTCCGGCAGGCGGAACAGGCGCGGTTGCGGATTGCCGGCCTGCGGGCGCGGGGTGATGGTGCCGATTTCGACGAAGCCGAAGCCGAGCGCGAACAGTGCATCGATGTGCTCGCCGTTCTTGTCCAGGCCGGCGGCCAGGCCGACCGGATTGGGGAAGGTCAGCCCGAACACCGTGCTGGGCATCGGCGCGATGCGTGCGGCCAGCAGCGGCGTGGTGCCGGTGCGATAGGCCAGGTCCAGTGCGGACAGGCCGAGGCCGTGGGCGCGCTCGGCGTCGAGCGAGAACAGGAAGGGGCGGGCAAGCGAATACATGCGTCGGTTCAGTCCAGCGTGCCGAGGAAGGCTCGGGTTCGATATTCAAACGCGACCTGGCCGTCCACCGCATGGGCGGCGAACAGGTCCTGCAGAGCGTCGATCATCGCCGCGTGGCGGGGATGACCGGATTGGGGTGCGTAGGAGGAGGACAGCAGGCGCCCGCGCAGGGCGTCGAAGTCCAGATGCTGCACGTTCGGCAGCTCTACCCTGCCGCGCAGGCCGGGGCCGAACCAGGCCTGCATGGTGGCATCGTCCTGGTAGCGCTCGGCCACAGCGGTGTAGTCGGTGCCGTAGTCCAGCAGCAACTGTTCGTAGCCGATCAGGAACGGGCTGGCATCGAGCAGGCGCGAGTTCCAGTAGATCAGTGCCTGGCCACCGGGGCGCAGGATGCGCTGCCACTCGGCGCGCACCGCCACGGTGTCGAACCAATGGAAGGCCTGCGCGACGCTGACCAGATCGATGCTGGCGTCCTCCAAGCCGGTGGCCTCGGCACGGCCATCGACAGCGGAGAAGTCCGGATACTGCGGCGCCAGCCACTGTTCGGCGGCGGCGCGCATGGCAGCGTTGGGCTCGACCGCCACCAGCGGATGACCGCTGGCCAGAAACAGGCGACTGGAAATACCGGTGCCGGCGCCGATGTCGGCGACCACGGCCTCGCGGCTGACGCCCATCGGGCCATGCAGCCACTCCAACAGGGCGGGCGGATAATCGGGCCGATAGCGGACGTAGTCGGCGACGCGGCTGCTGAAGCGTTCAGTGCTGTCGGAGGCGGTCATGGCGTCAGTTCGACACTGCCGCCAGCCATGCCAGGCCGCCGAAGAACAGGATGAAGACCAGGATGGCGGCAAGCACGGCGCCGACCATGACCCAGCCCAGCACCAGGCCGGTAACGGCCAGGCCGTCGCCTTCCAGTTCATGCGGGCGGCGGCGGATCTCGGCGCGGGCCATGTGGCCGGTGATGATGGCGACGATGCTGGCCACGAAGGGCAGGACGGTCCAGCTGGCGATGCCCATGACCAGGCTGACCACGGCCAGGGCGCTTGTCTGTCGGGGTGCCACGCTCATCGGGTCCTCCTTGGCAGTGTGCACATGATAGTGCCTCTGCCCGGGCAATCCCATGGGCAGTGCCCTGTAGAGCCGAGCCCATGCTCGGCTGCCCCCTTGGGCTGATGCGGGATCGACCGCGTCTTGCGTGCAAGCCGAGCATGGGCTCGGCTTTACAAATTCAGCCCATCAACACCTGACCGCCATCCACGTTGAGCACACTGCCGGTAACCCAGCGCGCCAGTGGCGAGCACAGGAACAGGGCCGCGTCGGCTATCTCGCGCGGATGGCCGAAGCGGCCGAACGGGATCTTCGCCAGGGTGCCGTGGTACAGCGCTGGATCCTCGATGCGGCGACGGTCCCAGAGCCCGTCATCGAACTCGATCGAGCCCGGTGCGATGGCGTTGACCCGGATCCGGTCCTTGGCCAGTGCCAGCGCCTGCGAGGTGGTGTAGTGCGAAAGCGCGGCCTTGGCAGCGGCGTAGGGTGCGCCGCCGGGACGCGGCTGCTGCGCGGCAATCGACGACAGATTGAGGATGCAGGCATCGCCGGACGCACGCAGCCAGGGCAGGGCCAGGCGCGAGGCACGCACGGCCGCCATCAGGTCGATCTGCAGGCTGGCGGCCCAGCCCTCCTCATTGTCGGCCATGCCGTAGCCGGTGGCATTGTTGACGAGCACATCGATGCCGCCGAGGGCATCGGCGGCGGCCTGCAGCCAGGCCTGGATCTGGCCGGGATCGGCCAGATCGGTGGAAAACGCATGCAATGGCGTGCCCTGCGCCTGTGCATCGGCGCGCAGGGCCTCCAGGCCGGCCTGGCCGCGCGCGCAGACCGAGACCTGTGCACCGGCACCAGCAAAGGCCAGTGCCATTTCACGACCAATGCCCTTGCTGCCGCCGGCAATGAGCACGCGGCGGCCGCTGAGATCGAGGATCGGAGCCCCTGCGGGGATCCGACCCTGGGCACGGGTCAGATCCCCGGAGGGACTCTGACCCACAGACGTGTCCGCGTCGTTTGCCATCACAGGTCGAACTTGATGCCCTGCGCCAGCGGCAGCGAATCCGAATAGTTGATGGTGTTGGTCTGGCGGCGCATGTAGACCTTCCAGGCATCCGAACCGGACTCGCGGCCACCGCCGGTGTCCTTCTCGCCACCGAAGGCGCCGCCGATCTCCGCACCGGACGTGCCGATGTTGATGTTGGCGATGCCGCAGTCGCTGCCGGCGGCCGACAGGAACTTCTCGGCGGTCTTCAGGTTCTGGGTGAAGATCGAGGACGACAGGCCCTGCGGCACGCCGTTCTGCATGTCGATGGCTTCGTCGAGGGTGTCGTACGGCATCACGTACAGGATCGGTGCGAAGGTCTCGTGCTGGACCACGGCGTCGCTGTTCTTCAGGCCCGTGACGATTGCAGGCAGCACGAAGTTGCCGGCGCGGTCGATGCGGGTGCCGCCGGTCTCGATGGTGCCGCCGGCCGCCTTGGCCTGGGCGATGGCATCGAGGAACTGCTGCACGGCGCCTTCGCTGTTCAGCGGGCCCATCAGGTTGGCGGCATCGGTCGGGTCGCCGATCTTGCCTTCCACCTGCTTGTAGGCCTTGACCAGGGTGGCCAGCACGTCGGCGTAGATCGAGCGGTGCACGATCAGGCGGCGGGTGGTGGTGCAGCGCTGGCCGGCGGTACCCACGGCGCCGAACACGATGCCCGGCACCGCCAGCTTCAGGTCGGCGGTTTCGTCCAGGATGATCGCGTTGTTGCCGCCCAGTTCCAGCAGGCAGCGGCCGAGGCGGCGTGCGACCTTCTCGTTGACGGTGCGGCCGACCTGGGTCGAGCCGGTGAAGCTGATCAGCGGCACGCGGCGGTCATCGACCATCTTTTCCGACAGCGCGGTGCCGGCATCGTTGATCAGGAAGAAGATGTCCGGGAAGCCCGCTTCGCGCAGGGCATCGTTGCAGATCTTCAGCGAGGCGATGGCGGTCAGCGGCGTCTTGTTGGACGGCTTCCAGATGCACACGTCGCCACAGATCGCCGCCAGGAACGAGTTCCAGCTCCACACCGCGACCGGGAAGTTGAAGGCCGAGATGATGCCGACCAGGCCCAGCGGGTGGTATTGCTCGTACATGCGGTGGCCGCGGCGCTCGGAATGCATGGTGTAGCCGTACAGCATGCGGCTCTGGCCCACGGCGAAATCGGCGATGTCGATCATCTCCTGCACCTCGCCATCGCCTTCCGGCTTGCTCTTGCCCATTTCCAGGGCAACCAGCGAACCCAGGGCGTCCTTGTGCCTGCGCAGTGCTTCACCGCACAGGCGCACGGCTTCACCGCGGCGCGGCGCCGGCGTGGTGCGCCAGACCTTGAAGGCTTCCTGGGCGCGGGCGACGACGGTCTCGTACTCGGCCTCAGTGGTGGCGCGGACCTGCGCAATCGGCTCGCCAGTGGTCGGGTTGACTGGGGTGATCAGCTCACCGCTGGTCGCGCTCGACCACTCCCCGTTGCCCAGGTACGTGCCAGCGTTGATCGCGTCCAGGCCAAGGGACTTGAGCAGCTCGGAAGACATGCAGACTCCTGTGTTTCGTTACGTTGTTTGGCGCCATCGCGGGCAGGTGGGGGACGCGATGAACTGAATCGCCGATGGTAGCAGAGCGCCCCGACCGGCCATGGTGCAACGCGCCAGGGGAACCGGGTGGAACATGAATGCTTGGAGGGCAGGGCACGTTGCCTGTAAACTTCCCGGCTGCATGGCCCCGTAGCTCAGCTGGATAGAGCGTCCCCCTCCTAAGGGGAAGGTCGCCCGTTCGAATCGGGCCGGGGTCACCATGTTCGCGGCGCCACGTCCGCGCGCTGCCCGCGAGGTCACTCGGATATGCTGGCGCCTCACCTCGATCCGGCCGCCATGGACCACCGCCTGCAGCCCGTGCAACCCCACGACTACGCGCTCATCGCCGGGTGGCTGGATTCGGCCGCAGGCACGCTGCGCTGGGCTGGACCGGGCGTACCCTATCCACTGCGACCCGAGCAGTTCGAGCAGGTATTGCAGCTGCGCGAACGCCCAGGATGGCTGCTGCTGGCAGAAAACGGCGTGCGCGTGGGTTTCGGCCAGGCCTGGCGCACCCAGCCGGGTACGATGCATCTGGGCCGTCTGCTGGTTGCCCCGCAGGCGCGGGGCCGCGGTCTCGGGCGTGGGTTGGTGCAGGCGCTGATCGAGCAGGCGTTCCAGTCTGATGCCGTTGAACGGCTGACCTTGCGGGTCTATCGGGACAATGCCGCCGCAGTTGCGTTGTACCGGACCCTCGGCTTCGAGCCGGTGAACACTGCATCCACGCCGGCGCTGCTGTTCATGCAGCGGGCCCGGCGCTGAGCATGGCCACGCAGGCCGGTACGCCTTCAGTCCTGCCTGAGCAGTTCAACCAGCTGGCGCAGGCGATAGGGCTTGGGCAGGAACTCCACCTGCTCCGGAAGCGGCGGCAGCTGCGAACGCGCATAGCCGGAGGACAGGATCATGCGTGCATGCGGCTGCTCACGCGCGACGTGCTCGCTGAGTTCGATGCCGGACATGCCGTTGGGCATGCTGACATCGCTGAACACCACGTCGAAGCGTGCGTCGCCCTTCAGCAACGCAGCCGCTTCATGCCCGTCGGCGGTGGTGGACACCTCGATGCCGAAATCGCGCAGGGCCATGCCGATCATCTCGCGCAGATCGTTCTGGTCCTCCACCATCAGTACGCGGATCGGGTCATCGGTCATGGGTAAATTCCTCGGTTGCGGGTAGCAGCAGGCTGACCGTGGTGCCGACACCGGGCGTGGTGGACACATCGACGAAGCCGCCGCTCTGGGTAGTGAATCCGAACACCTGGCTCAGGCCCAGGCCGCTGCCCTTGCCGATGTCCTTGGTGGTGAAGAAGGGCTCGCTGGCCCGCTCGGCGACGTCGGCGGCCATGCCGTGGCCTTCGTCGCAGACGCTGAGGGTGACATAGCCGCGTTGCAGCATGGTGTCCGCATCCGGATCGAGGCGATGTTCCAACGCGGTGCCGATCAGGATGCGGCCGCCATCGGCGGTGGCCTCCACGGCATTGGCCACCAGGTTCGCCAGGGCGGTCTGGAGCTGCATCGCATCGGTGCTCACCTGCGGCAGGCCCGGGGTGAGATCGGCATCCAGTACCACCGTGGGCGGGCAGGCGCGTTGCAGGTCCGGCAGCCACTGCCGTACGAGTGCATTGATGTCCACCGATTCCCGGATCAGGGTCTGGCCGGTGCTGAAGGCCAGCAGCTGGCGGGTCAGCAGCGCGCCGCGGTCGGTGGCTGCCTGCGCGGCATCCAGCAGCTCGGCTGCGCGTGCATCGTCACTGCTGACACGCAGCGACAGCAGGTCCAGGGCGTTGCCGATGGTGGTCAGCAGGTTGTTGAACTCATGTGAGAGGCCGCGGCTGAGCCGGCCAACCGTCTCGAACTGCTGGGTATTGCGCAGCGCACGCTGGGCATCGCGCAGCAGCCGCTGCGCTTGCCACTGCTCGGTGATGTCACGGGTGATCTTGACGAAGCCGAGCAGTTCGCCGGCTTCCACGACCGGTTCGATGACCACGCTGGCGCGGAACGACGATCCATCGCGGCGAACGCGCCAGCCCTCACTGGCGACATGCCCCTGCTGCGCTGCGACGCGAAGCAGGCGCTGCGGTTCGCCGGCCTCGCGGTCGGCGGCCAGGTAGAAGCGGCTGAAGTGCGTTCCCACCACTTCATCGGCTGAATAGCCTTTGATACGTTCGGCGCCCGGGTTCCAGCTGCACACGATGCCTTCAGGATCAAGCAGGTACAGCGCATGGTCGCGCACGCTGTCGATCAGCAGTCGCAGTTGTCGGGAAGGGTCCGTCAGCACGGACGTCGTAGAAGCGGCTGCGTCCACGTGTAAATAAGTGTTACCCCTGTGAGGGACGTGAAGCTAGGCACTCAAGTGTGAAGGATGCGTGCACACCTGACACGTGCCATTTGTCCTGTGCGGCTGAATGCGACACGGAGTACCATCTTCCACCCTTTGCCTTCTGGAACCGACCTGCATGCGTCCTGGTGCGACTACGCGTGACCGCTGGATCTGGATGACGTCCGCCGTGCTGCTGGCCGCGACCATCGTGTTGGAACTGGTCGTCCCGCTCGGCTATGCGGTATGGCTGGCCTACTTCCTCGCGGTCGGCGTGACGGTGTTCCAGCGCAGTGCACGCGCGCCGTTCGTGGTCGCGATGATCGCCTGTGTCCTGCTGGTGATCGGCTTCAACGTTGCGCCAGCCAGCAACAATTCGTCGTTCTCGCTAGTCAACCGTACCGTCGGTGGCTGCGCCTTCCTGATGATCGCACTGATCGTCTCGCGCGCGATCCAGGCCCGGCGCCAGGCGATGCGCGCGCTTTGGCTGCAGGAGGCCGAGAACGCGGTGGCGCTGAGCCTGCGCGGTGACCTTGGGCCGGAGCAGATCGCCGAGGCGGCAGCAGCAAGCCTGGCCGGGCAGCTGGATGCAGAGGTCGGTGCGGTCTATCGCCTGGACGGCGGCCGGCTGCAGCTGACCGGTGGCGTGGCGCTGCCCACTGGGACGCCGGCCTCCCTGGCCCTGCACGAAGGACTGGCCGGGCAGGTTGCGCGGGACGAACGCATCCGCCACCTGCACGGCGAAGACGCTGCCGTGCTCGAACTGCAGACCAGCCTGGGCCGGCTGCCGGTGCGCGAGCGCATCCTGGCGCCAATCAGCAGCGATGGTACGGTGGTCGGTGTCATCGAGCTGGGCCGCGCGCGGGCGGGTGAACAGCGTGATCTGGATCGCGAGCTGCTTGAGCGCTGCGCCGACACCATCGGCATGGCACTGCGCGCATCGCTGCTGCGTGCGCAGCTGGTGGTGCTGCTGGAAGAGTCGCAGCGCCAGGGCGAGGAGCTGCAGGCCCAGCAGGAAGAGCTGCGTGTGGCCAACGAGGAACTGGAAGAGCAGAGCCGCAGCCTGTTGCAGTCGCAGAGCCACCTGGAAGAACAGCAGGCTGAGCTGGAACAGAGCAACGTGCAGCTGGAAGAGCGCACCCACGAGCTGGAGGCGCAGAAGCAGGCACTGCTGGTTGCGCAGAGCCAGCTGGTGCGCAACAGCAACGAGCTGGCGGCGACCTCGCGCTACAAGTCCGAATTCCTGGCCAACATGTCGCATGAGCTGCGCACGCCGCTGAACAGCTCGCTGATCCTGGCCAAGCTGCTGGCCGACAACAAGGACGGCACGCTGACCGAGGAACAGGTGAAGTACGCGCGTGCGATCCTGTCGTCCAACAACGACCTGCTGGCGCTGATCAACGACATCCTCGACCTGTCGCGCATCGAGGCCGGTCATGTCGAACTGTCCGATGAAGTGGTGGTGGTCGAGAGCGCGCTGCAGCGCCTGCGCGAGACGTTCGAGCCGATGGCGCGGCAGAAGGGCCTGGCCCTGCAGATCGAAGCCGACGCCCTGGCACCGACCCAGATGGTGGTTGACAGCCAGCGGCTGCAGCAGATCCTGAAGAACCTGCTGGCCAACGCGGTGAAGTTCACCGAGCATGGCAAGGTCAGCCTGCACGTGCGTGCCGGCGGCAACGGTCGCATCCGGTTCGAGGTCTGTGACACCGGCATCGGCATTGCCCGCGAGCAGCTGGACGTCATCTTCGAAGCGTTCCGCCAGGCCGATGGCAGCACCCGCCGTCGCTACGGCGGCACCGGCCTGGGCCTGTCGATCTCGCGCGATCTGGCCGAGCGCATGGGCGGCGGCATCCAGGTCGACAGTGAGCCCGGGCGCGGCAGCTGCTTCATCCTGGAGCTGCCGTTGCAGGGTGCGCCCGCGGCGAGCGCAGCCGACGCTGCCGAGGTTCCCGTGGCTGCGCCGCCGACGGCGCCGGCCGTGCTGCCGGCCGCGCCCGCACGCGCTGCGACCGCGGCAGCGCCGGTCACTGCGATGGCCGGCGTAGCCGACGACCGCGGTCGCCGCCAGCGTGCCGGGCGCCTGATCCTGGCGGTCGAGGACGATGCCACGTTCGCCGAAGCGCTGGTGGCGCTGGCCCATGAACTGGACTTCGACTGCGTGGTGGCGGGCACGGCGGAAGAGGCGCTGGCGCTGGCCAGCGAACTGCGGCCGAACGGCATCCTGCTCGATATCGGCCTGCCGGACGTGTCGGGCCTGAGCGTGCTGGAACGCCTGAAGCGCAACCCGGACACGCGCCACATCCCGGTGCATGTGGTCTCGGCCACGGACCGCAGCCAGGTGGCGCGTGAGCTGGGCGCGATCGGTTTTGCGATCAAGCCGACCACGCGCGAGCGGCTGGTGACGGCCATCGAACAGCTGGAACAGACCAGCCAGCGCGACATGCGGCGGCTGCTGATCGTGGAGGACGACAACGAGCTGCGCCACAACCTGGAACTGTTGCTGGGCCGCGACCAGCTGCAGATCGTCGCCGTAGGCACCCTGGCCGGCGCACTGGAACAGCTCAGTACGGTCACGTTCGACTGCATGGTGATGGACCTGTCGCTGCCCGACGGCAGTGGCTACGACCTGCTCGAGCACATGGCCGGCAACGACGATGTCGGTTTCCCGCCGGTGATCGTCTATACCGGCCGCGCACTCAGCCGCGAGGAAGAGCAGCGACTGCGCCGCTATTCCAAGAGCATCATCATCAAGGGCGCGCGTTCGCCCGAGCGCCTGCTGGACGAGGTGACCCTGTTCCTGCACAGCGTGGAGGCCAACCTGCCCAGCGACCAGCAGCGCCTGCTGCGCGAGGCCCGCCGTCGCGACACCGTGCTCGACGGTCGGACGGTGCTGCTGGCCGAGGACGACGTGCGCAACATCTTCGCACTGTCCAGCGTGCTCGAACCCCTCGGCGTCACGCTGGAGATCGCGCGCAATGGCCAGGAAGCGGTGGATCGCCTGGCCGAGCGCGAGGTCGACCTGGTGCTGATGGACATCATGATGCCGGAGAAGGATGGCCTTGCTGCGATGCGCGAAATCCGCGCGCAGCGCCACCTGCGGGACCTGCCGATCATCGCGCTGACCGCCAAGGCCATGCCGGACGACCGTGAGCGCTGCCTGCAGGCCGGCGCCAACGACTACATCGCCAAACCCATCGACGTCGACAAGCTGGTCTCGCTGTGCCGGGTCTGGTGCTCGCGGCAATGAACGAGCAGGCCCTGTTCGACCTCGAGCTGAAGGTGCTGCTGGAAGCGCTTTACCAGCGCTACCACTACGATTTCCGCAGTTATGCGGTGTCGTCGCTGCGCCGGCGGATCCGCCAGGCCATGCAGCGCTATGAGTGCGAGCGGCTGGCCGACCTGCAGCACCGCCTGCTGCACGAGCCGGACCTGTTCGCGCAGGCGATGCAGTTCTTCACCGTGCAGGTCTCGGAGATGTTCCGCGACCCGGCCTATTTCCGTGAGCTGCGCGAGCAGGTGGTGCCGGTGCTGCGCACCTACCCGTCGGTGAAGCTGTGGGTGGCCGGTTGCAGTACCGGCGAGGAAGTGTGGTCGCTGGCGATCCTGTTGCACGAGGAAGGCCTGCTGGAGCGCAGCATCGTCTACGCCACCGACATCAATCCGGCAGCCCTGGCCACCGCCGAGGCCGGCGCCTATGGCATCGACCGGATGGCCCAGTTCAGCCGGAACTACCTGGCGGCCGGTGGCAGCGCCTCGCTGTCTGACTACTACGCCACAGCCTACGATGGCGCGGTGTTCGATCGCCAGCTGCGCCGCAACGTGGTGTTCGCCGACCACAGCCTGGCCACCGACACCGTGTTCTCCGAGGTGCATCTGGTGTCGTGCCGCAATGTGCTGATCTATTTCAACCGCGATCTGCAGGACCGCGCGGTGGGCCTGTTCCGTGAAGCGCTGGTGCATCGCGGATTCCTTGGCCTGGGCAGCAAGGAGTCGCTGCAGTTCGGGCGCCACCACGGCGCGTTCGAGACCTGCTCGCGGGAGCATCGCCTGTACCGGAAGGTTGCCTGATGGCACCGCCGACACGACCGGCCGTGCTGGTGATCGGGGCCTCCGCGGGGGGCGTCGCGGCCCTGCAGGCGGTGCTCGGTGCGCTGCCTGCGGCTCTGCCGGCGCCGGTGCTGGCCGTGCTGCACCTTCCGCGCGATCGCAGCAGCCGCATCGCCGACGTGCTGGCGCCGTACTGCGCGCTGCCGGTCCGCGAGGCCGAAGACAAGCAGCCGCTGCAGCCTGGCACGGTGACCTTTGCGCCACCGGACTATCACCTGCTGGTGGAAGACGCCGGTTCGCTGGCGTTGTCGGTGGACGCACCGGTGCTGTTTTCCCGCCCGGCCATCGATCCATTGTTCGAGTCGGCTGCGGCCGTGTTCGGCGCGCAGGTACTGGCCCTGCTGCTGACCGGTGCCAGCAGCGATGGTAGTGAAGGGGTGGCCGCGGTGCGCGCCGCCGGCGGCCGCGCCTGGCTGCAATGTCCCGAGGAGGCCGAGGCATCGATGATGCCGGCCTCCGCCCTGCAGCACGCCGGCGCCGATGCCGTGCTGCCCCTCGAACTGATGTGCCGTCGCCTGAAGGAGCTGTTTGCATGAACCTGTTGCCGCCGGACCCTGCGCAGTCGCAGACCCCGGTCAACCTGCTGATCGTCGATGACGTGCCGCAGAACCTGGTGGCCATGCAGGCGCTGCTGCAGCGCGAAGGCGTGAACCTGCTGCTGGCGGGCTCGGGCGCGCAGGCGCTGGAACTGCTGCTCGAGCATGAGGTGGCGCTTGCCCTGCTGGACGTGCACATGCCGGAGATCGATGGCTTCACCCTGGCCGAGCTGATGCGCGGTTCACACCGCAGCCGGGATGTGCCGATCATCTTCCTGACCGCCTCGCCGGACGACCCGCTGCGCGCGTTCAAGGGCTACGAAACCGGCGCGGTCGACTTCCTGCACAAGCCGGTGGCGCCGCAGGTGATCCTGAGCAAGGTCAATGTCTTCATCGAGCTGTACCAGCAGCGGCAGCTGCTGAAGGCGCGCAACGAGGCGCTGGAGCGCTCGCTCAAGCTCAACGAGACGATGGCGGCGGTGCTCACCCACGATCTGCGCACGCCGCTGTCGGCGATCCTGCTGTGTGCCGACAAGCTGGCGCTGGAGCTTCCTGCGGGCAATGACGGCGCGCAGCAGACCCTGAAGCACCTGGAGGCCAGCACGCTGCGCATGGCGCGCATGGTCGAGCAGCTGCTGGACTTTTCGCGGATCCGCAGCGGCGGGCTGCGCCTGCAGGCCAGCGCCTGTGATCTTGCCGAGGTCACGCGTGCGGTGGTGGCCGAAGCGGGCAGCGCCCACGGCCACGCACGGGTGCATCTGGATATGCTGGGCGATACCCGCCTGCAGGGTGATCTGGATCGGCTGGGACAGGTTGCCGCCAACCTGATCGGCAATGCGCTCACCCATGGCAGTGAGGCGCGGGTGGAGGTGGACGGCCGTGATCCGCGCAGCGTGCTGCTGCGGGTGAGCAACGCGGGACGGATCGACGACGCGCTGCTGCCGCGCCTGTTCGAGCCGTTCAAGGCCAGCTTCCATCCCAGCAATGGCCTGGGGTTGGGCCTGTATATCGTCGATCAGTTCGTGCGCGCGCACGGCGGGCATATCGCAGCGCGCAATGAAGCCGGTCAGGTGGTGTTCGAAGCCCGGTTGCCGAGGCGCGTAGAGGCGCTGCCGGCGGCCGCTACCTGAATTCTTCAGGAAACACCCGCGGGCACTGAGACGGACTCGTCCGCAGCTGCTACCGTGGCTGTACATCTTGTCAAGGAAGCGCCATGCCACTGCGTGCCATCGCCTACGTCAGCCAGGCGCTGCCGGATCTTTCCGCTGAACGGCTGCGGGCGCTGGTCGATGATGCAGCCCGTTTCAACAAGATGGCGGGCGTGACCGGTGTGCTGCTGCATGACGGCGGGCGATTCCTGCAGTACATCGAAGGGCCGCCGGATGGTATCGATTCGGTGTACGAACGCATCCTGCAGGCCGGTAGCCATATCGACATCATCGAACTGGCGCGTGGCCGCCTCGGCCAGCGCCAGTTTCCGTACTGGTCGATGCGCGCGTTGCCGGTGGAGGAGGCGCTGCTGCGGCAACTGTCTTCCAGCGACTGGTCAGGTTTCACCCGCGCGTTGCATGGTGACCTGTCGGCGCCGACCCCGGTGGATCTGCTCGATCAGGTCGTGCAACCGGTGCTGCACGCAGGTTGAACCCGCGTGGAAGGTTCAGCGCGCTGCATTTCCGCAGTAGGCGGCGTGCAACGCCTGCAATACGCCCAGCGCCGGCCCTTCCACCACCCGGTAGTGGATCGCCTGCGCTTCGCGCCGGGTCGCGACGATGCCAAGTCCGCGCAGCACCGCCAGATGCTGGGACAGCGCTGATGCGCTGAGCCCGGTCAGTGCCTGCAGTTCCGGTACTGGCGCCTCGCCTTCAACCAACCGGCACAGCACGCGCAGCCGTGCAGGATGGGCCAGGCTTTTGAGCAGCGCAGCGGCCTGGGCGGCATGCCCGGCCATCGCGGCACTGTCGAGCTCGATGCGGGTCATGGTTGACCTTTTGTTTTAGAAGAAGCTAATTTAGACAAATCTAATTCAAAAGGCAAGCGAATGAACGGAACAAGTGGAGGCAGGTCATGACCGTGCCGTGGGCCGCCGTCGCGGGGGGCGCATTGATCGGTGCGGCGGCGGTGGTGTTGCTGGCAACCACGGGCCGGGTAGCCGGCATCAGCGGCATCGCCGCTGGCAGCGTGCGCGCAACGCCGGGCGATCGCGGCTGGCGCTGGGCATTCCTGCTCGGCCTGCTTGCCGCTGGCGGGGGTGTGCTGTACTGGCAGGCCGTGCCAGGCCAAGCGCCCCGCGACCTGTTGCGTGACGCCTTGCCGGCGTGGCAGCTGGTTGGCGCCGGCCTGCTGGTCGGATTCGGTACGCGGTTGGGCAACGGCTGCACCAGTGGTCATGGGGTGTGCGGCTTGGCCCGCGGCTCAATGCGGTCACTGCTGGCGGTGGTGGTGTTCATGGCCTGCGCAATGTTGACCACATTCCTGATCCGTCATGGCGGCGGCTTCGCATGAGCCGCGTGATGGTGGCCGCCGGCGCGGCAGGGGCGCTGTTCGGCGCGGGCCTGGCGCTGGCCGGCATGACCGATCCGCGCCGCGTCCTCGGTTTCCTCGACATCGCCGGCGATTTCGATCCCACCTTGGCCTGGGTGCTGGCCTCGGCACTGCTGGTCAGCGCGGTCGGCCAGCGCTGGGTGCTGCGGCGCCCGCGGCCGTCATGCGCAACGGGCTTCCAACTGCCCGCTGCGCGCGGTGTCGATGTACGCCTCGTGCTGGGCGCGGCATTGTTCGGAATGGGTTGGGGATGGGCAGGCTATTGCCCGGGCCCTGCCATCGCCTGTAACGGCGCGCGATAAATGGGGCGTGGAATGCGCGATAAATGGATGCTGCCGCAGATTGCGTAGCGTGTAACGAATTTGCAGATGCAGAAACGCCCCGGATGGCCGGGGCGTCAGGTTGAGGCTGCTGTGGACCGAATAGGGCGGTCAAGCATCCAGAGCTGGATGGCCGTGCACGATCTCGCCGAGCCGGTGGACGGCAACCTCTTGCAGCTTGGCCAGCAGGCAGACCAGCGACCACACACGGGCGCGAGAGATGCCGTTCAAGTTGGCCTCGGGGCTGATCAGGTCGATGATCGCAGCGCGGGCCTCGCCAATCCCCTCATCACTGACGCCCTCCGGCAAGTTGCGTGCCTCAGTGGCGTGGAAGAGCATCGCCAGGTTATCCCGGTTGATGGCGTCGTTGTTGCCCCGGACTTCCAGCGCGTCGCGCAGGCCATTCAGCGCTCCGGCAATGGTGTCAAGGTCATCATGGGCTTGGGATGCTGCCAGCTTGAGCGAGCGGGAAGGGGGCTGGCTGGCGGAATTGGTCATGTTCATTGTCGGGTCCTCAGGTCTGTGAGTGACCGCCACCCGGACTGCAATCATGGTGGCGGACGATGCACGGTTGCAGTACCGGCCTGAGGACCGGTGGGTCTTTCGACCCCCGCGCACCGCCCGCCATAAAACTGACTGGCCGCCCCCGCCCGATGCGGGACAACAAAAAAGCGCCTTCATCGGGCGATGGGCGCTTTATGCGCCTCAGGTTGATGGGACTGCAATCCCGGACGCCCATGTGGGGCGACGGGACAGACATTACACCCCCGAGGCTGCACATGCAACAGCTCTGGGGTTGGGTGGTCACCGCCCCGTGACTTCGCCCTCGGAGAATCTGGCGAACGGCCAACGGCCGGAAGAGCAGCCCACCCTGCGGTCGTTGTTGAGGCCGAGGCCCACGGACACGCACCGCTTGTCCGTTAGCGCCTGGCTCAGCGCTCGGGAACAAACTCTTCCTGGCCGGTTTCCAGATTCATGCGCATCCAGCCCCTGACGCCATCCCGCACAACGATTGACCGAGCGCGCAGGGGATCGTCAATCGCCTCCTGTCGCCGGCGACGCTCCACGCTCTCAGTCAGCTGATTCAACCACTCCCAGCTACCCGGCTGGATCGGCTCCACCTTCACCGGCTTCGGTGGCAGGGTCAGGCCGATGCGGTGCGCATCCTTTTTCAGCAACTCCAGCTCGGACTCAATGCTGAGCATTTCCCGATCAATCTCGCCGATCTTCGCCAGCGAAGCCTTGAGCGGGAGGGCCTTGGGCCAATTTGCGATGCCATCCAGGGCGTCGGCAGTCGCCAGCTTCATCTCATCCAGGAGGAAGTAGGTAGCGGCAAGCTGGGTGAGCGGCTCCCTGTCAAAATCACCGCCGTAGACCGCTCCGCGCAGCTGTCCCGGCAGGATGCCAAGCATATCGTCGGGCTTCATCGTGTTGACCCGCATGGCCGACCCTACAGTGGCCTTCATCTGGCCGGGGTCACCGTTCCCAAAGATGGATTTCCTGAGCTCATCGGTGAGCCTCTGACGATAGTGATCAGCCTTCAGATCCAGCATGCGCCACACGAGCGTCGTGTAGTCCCTGCGCGACACGGGCTGCGAGACGATCCTGCCCCTTTCCCCGGCCAGCACCTCCAAGCGCTGGTAGCGCTCAGAAACGGCGGCAGTGATTTTCTCTTTGATCGCGCCCAGGCTTTCGATGCTGGACTGGATTTCCGTGATGGTGTTCATGGGGACCTCTTATCGTTGAATGGCCTTTTGGGCCATGATCGCGGCTTGGATAAAGCCGATAGATGGGTTGGCGTGTTGCACATCACGCGCCAGTTCGTACAACTGCATCTGTGCACGATCAACCTGGTACCCGATGGGTGCGGAGAAGTTCGCAACAGAGGGAGTGCCGCCATGCGCAGGTTCTGCAAAGCTCAACGGCTGCATTCCCTTTACAGCGGGGGCTTGAGCACCCAGAAAGCCGACATGCCGGAGGTAGTAGGTACCCGGCATGGGGTTGCCTGGCGAGTTGGGAAGGTAAATCGAGGCTGAGACGCTCTTGTAGGAGCCAGTTCGCACCGAGCCGATCAGGCTGTCATCCACATCGGCAAAGGCGTAGAGCTCGCCATCCATTTCAGCCAAGCCTCGCACCTGACCATAGGTGTTCGTCTCGACCTCAGGGTGACCGAGCACCAAGGGGGCAGCCTTTACCGCTTGGCTATAGTTGAGGGCAACGGCGGTGACGGCCCGCTTGTCGATGGTGACCGAGCCAGACTGAGAGTTCCATGTTCCAGCTCGGAAGATTTGAAATGCACGCAATGCCATTTTGAAATGCCTGTCACAGGGTAGGAATAGAGAGCTGCATACGCAGCAATCACGTGCTTCTACGGCCTATCAGTTGTTGCTTTCCAGTTCCGACCTTCACGTCGATTGCGTTCGCGGCTTCGCTGCAAGATTCGACGGACCGAGCGCTCGGAGATGCCACAGGACGCAGCAATTTCATGAGTTCTCTCTCCGGCTCGGTAGCGGGAAACAATTGCCGCGTGTTGCTCGGCCTGGCGGTAAGCCGCCATCGATGGGATATAGACCGATCCCCCAGAGAATGCCGTCAGCACAGACGCCACGGCCGCTGCACCAGCCGCCTCGCGTCTGTCCTGGTCGCACCCACGGATTACCAGTTGGCGGATGACCTCCGCTTTCAATCCGGCAATGAATCCGTCCCGGCGAGCCTTGGTGTCGCTGCGGCGTCCCGCACCTTCGGCGGAGACCGGAAAGCACAGATTGACCCCGCCATGCTCCCGCGCGACGTACTGAATAGCCGCTCCAACTACCGCAGGAACGTCCACCTCTGAATTCAGCTTGTGCAATGCACGCGCAAGAGCGGCAGCAAGGCCCTCCATCACACCCGAGCCCTCATTTGAGAATGGCGCCAAGTCGCTCACCTTTGTCGCCCACCCCTGACCCTGCCCATCGTCAGCCGCACCCCTGCCCGCTGGTGTCTGACACGCGTCTGCGGGCGCGCAGCCGCATTTGAGCGGATGATCACAAGTCTTTGAGCGTCTATCTTGCACGTCAGCCTCCCAACACCTGGCGGATCGCCTCGGAATTGCGATTGATCTTGTTAATAAACACGTGGTCACTCCCGGGGTCATCCAGGTAGTTCGCCAGCAAGCTCGGCTCCACCACATTCACCATCCGCAATCCAATGCGCGGTGCCTGGCTCGC
This sequence comes from Stenotrophomonas maltophilia group sp. msm4, assembly GCF_032025605.1. NCBI lineage: Bacteria > Pseudomonadati > Pseudomonadota > Gammaproteobacteria > Lysobacterales > Lysobacteraceae > Stenotrophomonas > Stenotrophomonas maltophilia group sp. msm4. Next base: position 827,995 of record NZ_JAVSKK010000001.1, read on the forward strand.
GGGAGCGCCAGTAGCCACCATCCTCGCCATTGGCTGTGAGACCGACATGGGCTGTCCAAGGCTGACCGGGCCGCCCTCCGCGTAGCCATCGCGCCAGCCGCCGATGGCAGCCATGCCCACTCGATTGAATGCTGAGAGGAATGTCTTGGCACCAGACTGACGAACCACTTCCTGGCGCAAGACGAATTCATCGGCATGCACGATGCCGGCAGGCTGGTACTTACCACCAGGCCCGGTCCAACCACCAGTTGCAAAGCTGGCTGCACTGGACACAGCCATAGCCGCGGCAGCAGCCTGCATCTGGCTAGCGGCCTTGCTGACCGCCTGCGCGCCGATGACCAGGCCGAGTCCCGAGGACCCCAGAGTGGTTGCAGAGGTCTCCAGCTTCGCGGCACCAAGGCCAATAGCTGCACCGGCTGCTGCCGCAACCGTTGCTGCTTTGGTCATCTCTTGCGCCCCATCTCCACCGCCACTCGAACCGGGGAACAGGCTCATAAGACGCATGGCTGCGGCTTGAGCAAGCTGAGCTGCGGCGAACTCGGCAATACCCAGCGCCAAGCTGGAGAAGAAGTTGGCAATCGAATCACTCAGTGAATCGGTTTGCGTAACCAGGGACATGAACAGGTTCTTGAATGACCCTTCCAGGGTGTTGCGGATCGACTGTTGCAGAAGGCTGGTTGTTTGCCCCATCTCTTGGAGCTTCAGCTGAATCTGATCCACCGCCGCAATGACTGCCGGGTCCTTGAGCGTCAACGCGATGGCACGCATCTCCGGGAGAATCTCCCTGATGGTGCTGAGCTTGCTTTGGTAGACCGCCACAATGCGATCTTGAGCCTGCGCCTCGGTAATGAGCCCCGCCTGAAGCTCGACCTGGATGCGCTGCTGCTCGAGCGCGATCGCACCCATCGTCTGGTTGTAGGTCTCCTGCAACGTCTTGAAGCGTGTGCTCGCCTCGCTCAAGTTGAGTAGTTTGGTGACGTCGGCCGCTTTGGCTGTTTCGCCCAGCCGCTCCAGCTCCTGCTTGAGCAGGTTCAGCTCTCGGCGGGTCTTCGCCAGTTCCGCATCCGGGCCTTGCCCCTGCAATTGGGCAATTCGATCCCTGACCCCGAGCAGCTGCCGCTCAGCATCAAGGCGCTGGTCAGCCAGGTCTTTCTCCGCTGCCTTGTCCAGCAGCTCTTGCTTTGTGCGCGCAGTGGCATTCTTGAACTCACCCTCGGCAATAGCGGCCTCGATACGAGCCTTTTCGGTAGCCTTCTTGTGCATTTCATCCAGCGTTCCAACCAGCTGAATTTGCTGCTTTAGCCGCTCCAGTTCTCGCTGTGCAGCGGCCTCATCCTTCTGCGCGTCGGATTTTCGAGCCTTGGGCGTCGTCTCCCGAAACTGACTTTGTAGCTGCTTGACGCGCCGGTCATAGGCACCGCCGCTGACGCTGCCATCGTCCCCAAACACCACTCCCTTGAGCAGGTCGCTGCCGGGGCTGATCGCACGAAGCGTACGGAACTGATCGGCGACCTCCGCAGTGGCCTTTCTCAGCTTCTCGGCCTTGCTGGCACCACTATCGAGCGCACGTGCCAGGTCATCTGCTACGGCAACACCCTTTCGGCGCAGTCCTGTCACAAAAGCCTCGCCCGACGCGAGTTCGTCCTGGTCTTCCTTCTGCGCCTTCAACAGCGCCAGTCGGCGCTCCAGCTCGGCGATATCGTTGGCCCGGTTCTGATCGCTCAGATATCGAGGTGCAACGAAAGCGCCACTGCGCAGCGCCGCAAGCTGCTGCTGAGTCTTGGCAATATCGATTTCCAGCGTTGGGTTGGAAATGTTCTTCAGGTCTGCCGTAAAGGCCTGCCACTCCTGACGAAGCTGGCTCACAAAGCCAGTGAGGCCGCGAGTGGCATCCTGCACGCGCTTGAGCCGCTCGGTGTAGACGTCGGCCATATACTCCACCGCCACCCGAACCGCGTCGGTCTCGCGCCCCTGCTCTTCGAGAGAACGCACATGCTCGTAGACTTCAACGGTCAGGAAGCCATATTGGTCACTGAGCTTGCGCAGCGTTTCGGTAGGTGACTTGGCGATTTCGGAAATCTTGGCGGTGGTCGAATCGATGGAATCACCCGTCAGCTTTGCCATCGCAGCTGCTGCGCGACTGGCATCGTCCAGGGTCTTTCCTGAGAGCTGACCGCTTCGAGTGAGCTGCTCCACCGACGCGCGCGCCAGGTCGTAGTCCTTGACCAGCCCGCCAACCTCACCGGCAAGCTGGTTCAGCTGGCCAGCAGTCCTGCCCGAGCTGCCACCGTTGGCGATGATCGCCGACTCCAGCGATAGCAATTCCGTGTAGCCACGGTGGGCCATATACGCCATAGAGCCCAGCACCGCAGCGGTACCGCCGACAGCCAGCACCATCGGGTTGATGGCCGCCGCCACCGCCCTCGCAGCAGGGCCGATGCCGCCGAAAGAGTCCTTGATCTGGCCGCCCTGCTGCACCGCCACCATCCAGATCGGCATGCCTGTTGCCAGGCTGGTGGTGATATCGGTGATTTGCGCAGGCAACTGCCGCATGGCGGCCTGATACTGGCCCGCAGATACGGCCCCAGCACCCATTGAGCGCGAGAGCGCATCAGCGTTTTTGACCGCATTGCGTTGCGCGGTCAGGTCCGACAACGCGCGATTGTACTGCTCACGACTGATTCGGCCGGAGTCTACTGCAACCTTGAGTGCACGCTCATCCTGCTCGAGCTTCTGGAGCTTGACCGAGGCTTTGTCGTAGCGCCCTACAGCCCCATCCACGGCCTGCTCGCGCTGTCGCTCAGTGCGCGCGAGCGCGCCACCCTGCTTATCCAGAGTCTTGATTGCGTTGTTGTAGTCCTCGGTGCTGAGCAACCCTCTGGACATCGCCCTATCGAGCAGGGTCTCCGTTTCAGCCAGGTCGGCCATGCTTGCTGCACCGCGCTGCAACCGGGCATCAAGCTCTCCAATCATGCGAATTTCGTCAGCAACCGTCTTTTGAACGGCGGTGCCAGATGCACGCACGCGATCTGCCGCAGCTGCAACATCTGCTGACATGGCTTTGGCCGAGCCGCCCGCTGCCTCCATGCCAGCGGCACCCTTGGCAGCACTTGCCCCCGCCTCTTCCATGCGGCCTGCGGACTCAGAGCTGCTCCTGCTGGCTTTGTCCAAGGCCTGTGCAACCTTGGTGGACTTCTGCGCCAACGCGTCAAAGCCAACACCAGCAGCACTGCCAGCATCCTTAATCGAGCTCAAGCCACGCTGCAATACCGGCAGCGCCTTTTGCGCCTGCTCGATATCCACGGCGATACGCATCGCCAGTTCCATGCTGCGCTTGCTTGCCATGACTATTCCTCTGACAGCAGATGCCTGAGCAGCGCTGCGGTTTCCTTGGGTGCGCCGTTCACGGCGGCATTCATGTCGTTGATGCGTTCAGCGCGAAAGCGACGGCGCTGTAGCTGCGATTCGCGGTAGAGAAGCTGCAACTGACGTCCCGTCATTGATTTCAGTTGCTGGCAAGGCCCATAGCCCGCCTGGGTCAAGGCGCTGAAGACCTTGGCCCAGCTCACGGGTTGCTTTGGGGCGCCTCTGCGATTGCGCGCCGGAGGACCCGACGGATAAAAAAACCGGAGTTCACTCTCCACCAGGCAAGCATCAGCAGTTCACCCTCGGCCTCAGCCAGAGACTCCACCCAACTGCGTTCGACATTGGCTGACTTCGCCATCAGGTCCAGAATCACATCGGCATTGCGAGCGCAGATCGCACTCACTTGCTCGAAGCTGGGAACGGTGCTGCCTGGCTTGAACACGCCGTACAGATCTTCCAGGAAGGATCGAGCGGTAGCCTGGATGAAAAGCCCCTCGGCGAAGGTGTACTCACGTACAGAGAGCTGTTGGCCGGCCACCCGAACCTGGCCTTCGCCCATCAATATCTCCAGTTCAGCCTGGCCGCCTTCACTGCCGGTTTCAGTCATCTGCGTCGCCTCGCTGGTGCCCAGCTCGGCATCCACGTTTCCAATCTTCTTAGCCATTTTTCACCTCAGGGTCTGTGAGCGAATTGAAACAGAAGCGGACAGCTGTCTCATGAGGACCCGGGTCCGGGTGCGCACGGTACGGAAAGCGAGTAGAGGGTCCGCTTGCCGCTCTCGATGGCAAGCATCTGGAATGAACGAAGCGTCATACCTGGCACTCCTTGTGGTGCTCACCGTCCTTTAGCTTGTTCGTCGCTTGGAGGTGTTTCTCTGCACGCCTGATCATCTTGCAGACGGCTTGGGTCGATACATTCAGCATCGTCGCGATTTCGCTCCTGCTCTTGTTGTTCTGAAGGTGGGAGTGAGCCTGTAGTGCCCTTGCCAATGCGGCATCCCGTTGCCCGCTGGGTACGTAGATGCAAAGAGAGCAGCATCGAGCCAGCAGCTCCTGGCGAACGTCTTCGGTCGCAGCGGCGAGCTCCAGGTCATCCAGCAGGGCCGCCTGGCGCAGTTGATGAGAGAGTTCGTCCTCAACCAGGTCGAGGAGTTCCATCCCCAGCTTGCTGGCATGCCCTCCTGCCTTGGACCGGTTCGTCGGCAGGTAGATCGTGCTGCCTCCAAATTGGGACTTGATCCGACCACACACTTGGCTGGATACCGCGAGGGCGTCGGCATGCGGAACATCCGCGCTACTGAGGACAAGACGGATCACGTCCGTAACCTCATCGAAAAAGGTTCTGTTGGCCGACACGCTCTTGCTCCAGATGACATTCATGAAACCGGACAGCTGTCCGGGTGACGAAAGTATTCCGGTGGCGTCGAGGCAATTCCCTGAAACCAGTTTCTAGAAATGAGATTTCGCTCAAAACGCTCGGCGCCGAGCGTTTTTCCTCTATGGGGATGGCAGGCAAATCGTGCGGCGCCGCACGATTTGGGGCGTGAGACAGGCGGCAATGACTGGCAAAAGTGCCACAGTGGCACTTTTGGTGATCGGCACTGTATCGGCCAAATCATGCGAATTCGCATGATTTCTGTATTGTCCAAATGTCGCGACGTCGCGACATTTCACGCGATTCAATGGGCCTTACGAAAACGGCCGACGTCGGCCGTTTTGCCCTGGTGGACGGCCCCGCGCAACGTATGGCGGCGTTCGAAAAGCGACTCTGAGTCGCTTTTGGCAGTTTGGCAGGCGGTGTGGCATAGCCCGGGCTGGGCAAGTGTCGCCATGCGCGTCGGGTGCATCCAGTCGGCGCTCGTCGCGGCGACGGTCGCCGACAAAATCATCGCCGAACAGTACGCGAGCACTGTTGAATCAAAGGCTTACGTCGGGGCGCCCTACGCCGACGACAGCGGCAATCCGGCGACGGTCGCCACGATCAAGGACTGGTGTCATCTGATGACGAGGCTCGAAAAGCGACACGATGTCGCTTTTGGGTGCTTAGCAGGCGGTGTGGTATAGCCCGGGCTGGGCCAGCGGTGCAGTGACGCTGCTACGCCAAAACGGACATTGTGTCCGAAATGCGTCGACGTCGACGCATTTCACTCAGGCAAATGCCGCGCCGGCGCGGCATTTGGATCGAGGGTGAAGCTGGCTCAAATGTTGCGATGTCGCAACAATCGCCGCCGCTTGGCATGGATTGCCGCTGGCGCCACGTCGTCGGATCTGCACTGGGTAGTCCCGCCACATCCCGGGTAGTCCGGCATCAATTATCCCGCCCGGCCCCCTTGGAATATCTCACCCCCGAACAATCGCCGGGCTGGCGGTGGGATCGCGCGAAGCGCTTTGGTTGGTGCCGGCGATGCTTGCAGGTTTCTGGCTGCACGATCGCCTGGTTCGCCCGGGCTTCACCGCTGTGTCACCCTGAATCGCGTCATATCCACGGATCACGGGGAAAGGAGCGCAACGACATGGCACGGATGAAGTGGAAGGAAAGGGCACTGCTGGCGGTCGCGCTGGCTGCCGCAGTGGCACCGGCGCTGGCCTGCACGCGCGCGGTCTACCTGGGCGACAACGGTGATGTGATCACCGCTCGCTCGATGGACTGGAAGGTCGATGTGGCGACCAACCTCTACGTGCTGCCGCGCGGCATCGCGCGCACCGGCCAGGCCGGGCCGAAGTCGTGGCCTGGACGGCGCGCTACGGCTCGGTGGTGGCCACCGGTTATGACGTATCGACCACCGATGGCATGAACGAGAAAGGCCTGGTGGCCAACCTGCTGTGGCTGGTCGAATCGGAGTATCCGAAGCAGCGCGGCAACAAGCCGGGCCTGGCCATCTCACTATGGGCGCAGTATGTGCTGGACAACTTCGCCACCGTAGACGAGGCGGTCGCGGCGCTGCAGCGCGAGCCGTACTCGATCGTCACCGACAAGGTGCCGGGCGAAGACCGCCAGGCCACGCTGCACCTGTCGCTGTCAGATGCCAGTGGCGACAGCGCCATCGTCGAATACATCGGCGGTCGCCAGGTGATCCACCATGACCGGCGCTACCAGGTGATGACCAACTCACCGATCTTCGAGCAGCAGCTGGCACTCAACAGCTACTGGCAGCAGATCGGCGGCACGGTGATGCTGCCGGGCACCAACCGCTCAGCCGACCGTTTCGCGCGCGCCTCGTTCTACATCAACGCCATTCCCAAGGCGGAAGACCCGGTGGTGGCGCTGGCCAGTGTGTTCAGCGTGATCCGCAACGCCTCGGTACCGTATGGCATCACCACCCCGGGCGAACCGAATATTTCATCCACGCGCTGGCGCACCGTGGCCGACCACAAGCGGCGGTTGTACTTCTTCGAATCGGCACTGACACCGAACACCTTCTGGGTCGACCTGAACAAGGTCGATTTCGGCGGCAAGGTGCTCAAGCTCGATCTCGGTCCGGACCAGCGCAATACCTTTTCCGGCGACGCGCTGGGCCACTTCGTGCCCAGCGCACCGTTTGCGTTCCTCGGCGTCGACGGTTAGTTCGACGCCTGGCTGGAAGCCGGATAGACCGCCTGGATCGTGCAGCCGCCGCGGGTGTACTGCGGCAGCGGCGCCAGCGCGTCGTTGCGCAGGTCACCATTCTCGAATCCGGCGGTGAGGATGCGATCGCCCGGATTGCCACAGATCAGGCCGTTCTGCATGCCGGAGTGGAAGCTCAGCTGTGGCGCACGGTCGAGCTGGCGGCAGTGGCTGCCAAGCTCCACGCGATAGTAGCGGTGACCCCCATTGCGATGCGGATTGGTCTCCACCAGCATGCCCTGCGGGTCGGACGACCACGCGCGCACGTTGCGCGTGGCAAAGCAGTACGACGGCGAACCACCGAAACTGCGGCGGATGTCCCTGCGCTCGCGGATGGTCAGGGCGGGCAGGGTGGCCATGCGCAGGCGATCGCTGTCGCGGGCAACGCTGGCGTAGTCGCGATCCTGCACGGGGGTCACCGCGCTGATCGCGCAGCTGCGGCCATCGACCACCACACGCTCGCTGGGGCGACCGCAGGCCCAGCCGGCGGGTGCTTCAAGTTTCAGCGTGGTGGCACCGCGGACGCCGGGACACTCTTCGCTGAAGTCGATCCGATAGGCCTGGCCCGAGGCGGCTCGCAGGGCGATTGAACGCGATGAAGCCTGCTCCACTTCCTGGACGCCGACCGCGTCCATGCAGTGCGGGGCCGGTGGCGTACGTTCCTGCGCGGAGGCCGAGGCGGTGAGCGCCAGGCCGAGGCTGGTGGCAAGCACCAGGGACAGCTGCTGATGGGTCATGACCTGCACCCCCTGCGTTGGATGACGGATCGACTATAGCAGCGGTTTGCACGGCCGTTGTTACACGCGCACACTGCCCGGATGGGCGCCATCTTCCATCTGCGGCACTACGGGCAGGCCACCGGCCTGGACCGCCATGACTACGCGCAGTGGGTGCTTCCGCTGCAGGGCGAACTGCAGTTCGAGATGGAAGGGCGCGGCGGCCGGCTGGACCTGCTGCAGGGGGCATTTGTGGCCGCCGGCGAAGCACATGACCAGATGGCGGACGGCCCCAATGGTTTCGTGATCGTTGATTGTCCTCCAGGCGTGCTGGATGACGGCACGCAGGAGCATCTGTGCCGCCAGCGCTGGCTGCATCTGCCGCTGGCATTGCGTCTGCGCCTGGCCGAGGTGCAGGCAGGGCAGCCGATGCCGGCGTTGCTGCCGCAGTTGCTGCAGGTATTTGCACCGGCGGGCAGTGGGGCGCGCATGCAGGGCCTGTGCGCGGCGGTGCAGGCCGATCCCGGCCGGGCCTGGCCGGTTGCCCGGATGGCCGGATTTGTCGGTGTCAGCGAGGGCCGGTTGCACGCATTGTTCCAGCGCGAGTTCGGGCTGAGCCCGCAGGCCTGGCTCAGTGCGTGCCGCTTGCGTTGGGCCAAGCATCAGCTGCGCACCACTGCCGCGCCGATCAGCGATATCGCACTGGCTGCAGGTTATTCCGAGCAGAGCGCACTGACCCGTGCGCTGCGCCGCGAATGTGGCCAGACCCCCGCTGCGTGGCGCAGGGGTGCCGGCTGAGTTGTAGAGCCGAGCCGATGCTCGGCTGCCCTTGTCTGCACAACGGCGAATCGCAGCCGAGCATTGGCTCGGCTCTACAGAGGTGACAAGGCAGCAGCCTGGGTCAAGAGCGCCCAGCGGCCAGCGCTTACACTGCGCGGCCCGTTCCATCCCCCCGGACAACCCGAATGCGCAACAACCCGATGGCCGTGGGCATCGCCAATGGCGTGGCCGCTGGCGCGCTGTGGGGCGTGGTCTTTCTCGCGCCTGCCGTGCTTCAGTCGTTCAATGCGCTGCAACTGTCCGCCGGCCGCTACCTGGTCTATGGCCTGATGGCAGTCGCCCTGCTGCTGCCGCGATGGAAGCGGCTGGCACTGCGGCTGGGCCGTGCCGAATGGATCGGCCTGCTGTGGCTGAGCCTGGCAGGCAACCTGGTGTATTTCCTGCTGCTGGCGACCGCCGTGCAGTGGGCCGGTGGCGCTGCGGCATCGCTGATCGTCGGCCTGATACCGGTGGTGGTCACCCTCGTTGGCGTGCGCGAGCCGGGCGCTGTACCACTGAAACAGCTGCTGCCGGCACTGGGGCTGTGCGTGCTGGGGGTCGCCCTGGTGGGTTGGGAAGCGCTGATGTCCGAGCACCTGGTCACCCCGTGGCGGCAGCGCCTGATCGGGCTGCTGTGCGCGTTCGGTGCGCTGTTCTCGTGGGCGCTGTACTCGATCGGCAACAGCCGCTGGCTGGCGCGCAGGCCAGACCTGTCCAGCCATGACTGGTCGCTGCTGACCGGCGTCACCACTGGCGGCCTGGCCCTGCTGCTGGTGCCGATGGCCTTCAGCGGGCACACCGGCAGCCATACGGCGGCGCAATGGAGCGGGTTCTGGGCGATCAGCGCCGGCGTGGCAGTGGTGGCCTCGATCCTCGGCAACGCATTCTGGAACCGCGCCAGCCGCCTGCTGCCACTGACCCTGACCGGCCAGATGATCGTGTTCGAGACCTTGTTCGCGTTGCTTTATGCCTTCGCCTGGCAGCAGCGCTGGCCCTCGCTGCTGGAAGCACTGGCGATCGTGTTCCTGGTGGCCGGTGTGATGCTGTGCGCGCATGCGCATCGCACACCACGGGCGATCGCCGAACATGCCGGCTGAATGCAGTCGTCAAGCGTGCTGATGCCGGCTTTGTCTCAGTTGCAACCAAATGTCGGCACGTTGGCCGATGATCGCTGCATCGGTTTTTTGCATCGCAGCACTTGACAGCGGCAGGCGCACGGTGTTTTCTGTGCGCCATGGTTCTTGATGCCGCCCACGCCAGCCTGATCGCCCCCGCCATTGCCGGCCGTTCGACTGCGCCGGTCGCGACCATCACCACCATTACCACCACCACCGCCACCACTGCCCTGGTGCGGCCCGTCGTCTTCGTGTAACTCCCGAAAACCACGGCCCCGCACCCTACAGGTGGCGGGGAAACTCGACACCTGCATGCGACGGGGCCTCCTACCGAGGTCTGCATGTCTCCCCACGCCCCCGCTCATTCCGTTGCCCCGGCCGACCTGGCTGCCGCGTTCACCGTCGTGCACAAGTTCGGCGGCACCTCGGTGGCCGATGCCGAACGCTATCGCCATGTGGGCGGCCTGTTGCTGGCCCGTCCCGAATCGCTGCAGGTCACTGTCGTCTCGGCGATGAAGGGCGTCACCGACGCGCTGATCGAACTGGCCCAGCTGGCGGCCAAGGGCGATGGAGGCTGGCGTGAGGCCTGGCATGCCCTGCGCGCACGCCATCGCGGCGCTGCCGTGGCGCTGCTGGGCGAGCAGGTGGGCGAGACGGTCGAATGGATCGACGCCCGCTTCGATCAGCTGGCCGAAGTGCTGGCCGCGCTGGAAGTGATCGGCGAGCTGCCGCGCGAGGTGCTGGACCGTGTGCAGGGCTTGGGCGAAGTGTTTTCCGCACAGCTGCTCGGCACGCATCTGCGCGCGCTGGGCGAAGACTGCGCGGTACTCGACGCGCGCGATGTGCTGGTGGTCGGGCATGGCGAACTCGGCGTGGATGTCGACTGGGAAGCCAGTGCCGACCGCCTGGCCAAGTGGCGCCTGCAGCATCCGCAGTCGCGCCTGGTTGCCACCGGATTCGTCGCACGCGATCGCGATGACCGCATCACCACCCTCGGTCGCAACGGCAGCGACTATTCCGGTGCGATCTTTGCCGCGCTGTTCAACGCTGACGAGCTGCACATCTGGACCGATGTCGATGGCGTGCTGTCGGCGGACCCACGGCTGGTGCCCGAGGCGGTGCAGCTGGAAGCGCTGAGCTACGACGAGGCCTGCGAACTGGCGTACTTCGGCGCCAAGGTGGTGCATCCGCAGACGATGTCGCCGGCGATCCGACTCGGCCTGCCGATCTTCATCCGCAATACGTTCCAGCCGGCGCATCCGGGTACGCGGATCAGCGCCGAGCGCTCGCCGCGCGGGCCGGTGAAGGGCCTGACCCTGAGTCCCGGGCTGGCGCTGCTGAACCTGGAGGGCACTGGCCTGATCGGCGTGCCGGGTACCGCCGAGCGTGTGTTTGCCGCCCTGCGCCAGGCGCAGGTCTCTGTGGTGATGATCTCGCAGGGTTCCTCGGAACATTCGATCTGCTGCGTGGTGCGCGCCGCCGAAGCTGCGCGCGGCCGCGAGGCACTGCTGCACGCATTTGCGCACGAGCTGTCAGCGGGACAGGTGCAGCGCGTGCAGGTCAGTGAGGGCGTCAGCGTACTGGCTGCGGTCGGTGACGGCATGGCCGGGCAGCCAGGTGTGGCGGCGCGCCTGTTCGAGGCACTGGGGCGTGCGCAGGTGAACATCCTGGCGATCGCGCAGGGCTCGTCCGAACGCAACATCTCGGTCGCCGTGGATAGTGCCGATGCCACCCGTGCGTTGCGCGCGGCGCATGCAGGCTTCTGGCTGTCGCCGCAGACCTTCGCGGTCGGTGTGATCGGGCCCGGCAACGTTGGCGCCGCACTGCTGGACCAGTTGCTGGCCGCGCGCCCGCAGCTGCTGGCCAAGGCCAATGTGGATCTTCGCCTGCGTGCGCTGGCCTCGCGTTCGCGCATGCGCCTGGAAGTGGACGGCCTGCATGCGGACTGGCGCGAGGCCCTGCGGGACGCGGGTGAATCCAGCGATCTTGATCGTTTCACCGAGCACCTGCTGGCTGCGCACCTGCCGCATGCGGTGGTGATCGACTGCAGTGGCAGTGCCGAGGTGGCCGAGCGCTACGAGGGCTGGCTGGCGGCAGGCATCCATGTGGTCACCCCGAACAAACAGGCGGGTGCCGGGCCGCTGCCGCGCTACCAGCGCATCCGCGCCGCCGCAGCGGCCAGTGGTGCGCGCTTCCGCTACGAGGCCACGGTGGGCGCGGGCCTGCCGGTGATCACCACGCTGCGCGATCTGGTCGATACGGGTGACGAGGTGCTGGCCATCGAGGGCATCTTCTCCGGCACGCTGGCCTGGCTGTTCAACCGCTTCGATGGCAGCCAGCCGTTCTCGCAGCTGGTCGCGCAGGCGCGGTCGATGGGCTATACCGAGCCGGATCCGCGCGATGATCTGTCCGGTGTGGACGTGGCACGCAAGCTGGTGATCCTTGCACGCGAGGCCGGCCACGCGCTCAGCCTGGAACAGGTACAGGTGGAAAGCCTGGTGCCGGCACTGCTGCGCGACGGCAGCGTGGATGACTTCATGGCACGGCTGGGCGAGTCCGACGCTAGCCTGCTGCAGCGCCTGCAGGATGCACGGGCGCGTGGCGCGGTGCTGCGCTACGTGGCACGGCTGGGCACCGACGGCGCCTCGGTGGGCCTGCAGGAACTGCCGGCCGACCATGCCTTCGCCAACCTGCGGCTGACCGACAACGTGGTGCAGTTCCGTACCCGCCGCTACTGCGACAACCCGCTGGTGGTGCAGGGACCGGGCGCTGGACCGGAAGTGACGGCGGCGGGCGTGTTCGCCGACCTGCTGCGGGTAGCCGCTGGCGAGGGAGCACGCCTGTGATCGCACGTGCATTTGCGCCCGCCTCGGTGGCCAATGTGGCGGTGGGCTTCGACATACTGGGGCATGCCATTGCAGGCGTTGGCGATACGGTGAGCGTGCGGCGTATCGATGAGCCGGTGGTGCGCATCGAGGCGATCCGCGGCAGTGCGGTCGAACTGCCGCTGGAGGCGGCCGGAAACACGGCAGGTGCGGCGTTGATGTCGCTGCGCGCAGGGCTGGGCCTGCACTTCGGCTTCGCGGTGGAGATCGACAAGGGCATTCCATTCGGCTCCGGCATGGGGGGCTCGGCAGCCTCGTCCGTCGCTGCGCTGGTTGCTGCCAATGCATTGCTGGATGCGCCGCTCTCGCGCGAGGCGCTGTACCCGTTTGCACTGGATGGCGAGGCCGTGGCCAGTGGGGGCCGCCATGGTGACAACGTGGGGCCGCTGCTGCTCGGCGGGCTGGCGTTGTGCACGGCTGACCGCCTGCTGACGATCCCTGTGCCAGCCAGTTGGCACAGCCTGCTGGTGCACCCGCACGCGGTGCTGGAAACCCGTCTGGCACGCCAGGCGCTGCAAGGCAGCTATGCGCTGGGTGAATTCGTGGCGCAGAGTGCGAATCTTGCGCTGGTGCTCAGCGGCTGCCATCGCAGCGACGCGGCGCTGGTGCGCGCTGGCCTGCGCGATGTGCTGGTGGAGCCGCGACGGGCGGGTCTGATCGGCGGCTTCGAGATGGCTCGCGATGCGGCGTTGTCAGCCCGTGCAATGGGCGCGGGCATCTCCGGTGCCGGCCCCAGCGTATTCGCCTGGTTCGAAGATGCCGACCAGGCCCACGCTGCCGCGGCGCCGGTGCAGGCCGCATTCGCTGCTGCCGGCTTCGACAGCGATGCCTGGGTGTCGCCGCTGGATGCGCCGGGAGCCCGGCTGTGCTGAATCCTTCTCCCTCTTTGGATACTGAACCCATGCAATTCGTTTCGACCCGCGGCCGGTCCCCGGCCGTTGGCCTCAGCGCGGCCATCGCTGCAGGCTTGGCACCCGATGGTGGCCTGTACGTGCCCCAGGCACTGCCGGCGCCACGTGAGCTGGAAGCCGGTGCGACCCTGGCCGATACCGCTGCAGACCTGCTGGCACCGTTCTTCGCCGGGGATGCGCTGGAGGCCGCATTACCGTCGATCTGCCGCGAGGCGTTCGACTTCCCGGTGCCGCTGCGCGCGCTCGGTGACGGTGACCACGTGCTGGAACTGTTCCATGGACCGACGGCGGCGTTCAAGGACATTGGTGCGCGTTTCCTGGCCGGTACGCTGTCGCGGCTGCAGGCCGGCAAGGACCGCGAACTGACCATCGTCGTCGCCACCTCTGGCGATACCGGCGCCGCCGTTGCCGCGGCCTTCCATCGCCAGCCAGGCGTACGCGTGGTGGTGCTGTATCCGGATGGCCGCGTGTCACCGCGCCAGGCGCACCAGCTCGGCTGCTTCGGTGACAACATCCAGGCGCTGTGCGTGGCCGGTGCCTTCGACGACTGCCAGGCCATGGTCAAGCAGGCGCTGGCCGACCGCGAACTGCAGGCACAGGTGCCGCTGAGCTCGGCCAACAGCATCAGCCTCGGTCGCCTGCTGCCGCAGATGAGTTACTACGCACATACGGCACTGAGCCACTACGCGTTGCATCGTCGCCGGCTCAACCTGGTGGTACCGACCGGCAACCTGGGCAACGCAATGGCCGCAGTGCTGGCGCGCGCGCTGGGCGTGCCGATCGGACAGATCGTGCTGGCCACCAATGCCAACGCCGTATTGCCGGCGTACTTCAACGGTGGCGAGTACCACCCGCAGGCCAGCGTGGCGACCGTGGCCAATGCCATGGATGTGGGGGCGCCCAGCAACTTCGAGCGCCTGCGCTGGCTCTACCAGGGTGACGATGCCGAACTGCGTGCTGCCTTCCGGGCGTTTGCGGTGGATGACGTGACCATCCGGGCCACCATTGCCGCCGCGCATGCCAGCAGGGGCGAGCTGTTCTGCCCGCATACGGCTACGGCGGTGAAGGTGCTGCAGGACCTGCGCGCCCGTGGTGCCAAGGGCGACTGGGCGGTGGTGGCCACCGCGCATCCGGCCAAGTTCGAGGCCGTGGTCGAGCCGTTGATCGGCGAACCTGTGGCCGTGCCGCCGGCATTGGATGCGTTGTTGCAACGGGCGGCGCACGCCGAACCGTTGGCCGCCGATTACGCGGCGTTGCGCGAGGTGTTGTTGCGTTGATCGGAGATGGATGGGATTGCCGGCCGCTGGCCGGCAATCCCAGCAACCGCAGTGCGGTCAGATCAACCCTTCACCGGCCAGCGTGCGCAGCCCGTCCTCGTCGAGGATCTCCACTACGTTCAGGTGGGGCAGGGCAATCAGCCCTTGCTGGCGCAGCTTGGTGAAGGTGCGGCTGACCGTTTCCATGGTCAGGCCCAGATGGTCGGCGATGTCGCCTCGGCCCATCGGCAGCGACACGCGCAGGCCGTCGCCGCCCAGCCTGGCTTCACGCGCGGCCAGGCGCAGCAGGAAATCAGCCAGCTTCTCGGCCGGCTGCAGGCGTGCCAGCGCCAGTGCAGCGTCCTGCGCGGCATCCAGTTCCTGGCAGGCACGCTGCAGCAGCTTGCGCTCCAGGTGCGGGAAGCGGCTGCGGAGCGCCTTCATCTGTGGCAGCGCGACGCGGCAGACACGGCTGTCGGCGATGGCTTCGATGTCGTAGCGGTGATGGTCGCTGCCGCTCAGGCCCAGGTAGTCGCCGGGCAGCACGAAGCCGTTGATCTGGCGGCGGCCGTCGGCCAGGGTGCGTACCAGGCGCAGTGCGCCGGCAGTCAATGTATAGACATGGTCGCGTTCTTCACCCGTGCGGGCCAGCGTGCTGCCCATGCTGACCTGCTGCGAAACGGTGACCTGTTCCAGCGCCTGCACTTCATCGGGCGACAGCGCCGAGCACACCGCAAGGTGGCGAACCGAGCAGTGCAGGCAGTCCAGCGTGGTGCAGGACGGCGAGGCGGGATCGTTGGTGGCGGGCGGAGCGCCGGAAGGCCGTGACATGTTGCGGGGGCGTATCGCGGGCGGGGGAGGGCCTTATGATACTTCAAGCGGCCGTTCGACCCTGCCCGAGGCGGGGGCGCTAGAATGTCGCCCCCTCCCACGTCCCGTTCCAGCAGGAGTTCCGCCCGTGATCAAGCCCCGTACCCCGCCCGGCACCCTTGAACTGCTGCCGCGCGAGCAGATTGCGTTCCAGCGCATGCTGGACGTGATCCGCCGCAACTACGAGCGCTTCGGGTTCCTGCCGGTGGAGACGCCGGTGTTCGAGCTGTCCGACGTGCTGCTGACCAAGTCCGGCGGCGAGACCGAGCGCCAGGTGTACTTCGTGCAGTCCACCGGTGCGCTGGCCAATGCGGCCGAATCGGGCGACCGTTCGCTGCCGGAGATGGCGCTGCGCTTCGACCTGACCGTGCCGCTGGCACGCTACGTGGCCGAGCACGAACACGAACTCACCTTCCCGTTCCGTCGCTACCAGATGCAGCGCGTTTACCGCGGCGAGCGTGCTCAGCGCGGCCGTTTCCGCGAGTTCTACCAGTGCGACATCGACGTGATCGGCAAGGACAGCCTGAGCGTTCGCTATGATGCCGAAGTGCTGGCGGTCATCCACGCCGTGTTCTCGGAACTGCGCATCGGTGACTTCAGCATCCAGCTGAACAACCGCAAGCTCATGCGCGGCTTCTTCGAGAGCCTGGGCGTGGCCGAAGGCGAGCGCCAGCTGGCGGTGCTGCGTGAAGTGGACAAGCTGGACAAGCGCGGCGCCGATTACGTGCGCGAGACGCTGGTGGGCG
Source organism: Stenotrophomonas maltophilia group sp. msm4 (assembly GCF_032025605.1). Lineage (NCBI taxonomy): Bacteria > Pseudomonadati > Pseudomonadota > Gammaproteobacteria > Lysobacterales > Lysobacteraceae > Stenotrophomonas > Stenotrophomonas maltophilia group sp. msm4. The sequence goes on from NZ_JAVSKK010000001.1 coordinate 844,282, forward strand.
AGGGCTTCAACATCCCGGGCGAGCAGGTCGAGAAGATCCTGGCCTTTGTGGCCGTGCGTTCGCAGGGCCATGCCGATGCGCTGGCGCAGCTGGCCACGCTTGAAGCCGACGGCGGCTCTTCGGAAATCCTGCGCACCGGCGTGGCCGAGCTGCGCGAAGTGCTGCAGCTGGTGCAGGCGCTGGGTGTGCCGGAGAGCGCGTACTGCCTGAATTTCTCCATCGCGCGCGGCCTGGACTATTACACCGGCACCGTCTACGAGACCACGTTGACCGACCATCCGCAGATCGGCTCGATCTGTTCGGGCGGCCGCTACGAAGACCTGGCCAGCCACTACAGCAAGTCGAAGCTGCCGGGCGTGGGCATCTCCATCGGCCTGTCGCGCCTGTTCTGGCAGCTGCGCGAAGCCGGCCTGATCGATGGCATCGAGGCCAGCAGCGTGCAGGCACTGGTGGCACTGATGGACGAGCAGGGCATGCCGCAGTCGCTGGACATCGCCCGCCGCCTGCGCGCCGGTGGCATCAACACCGAAGTGCAGATGGAGCCGAAGAAGATCGGCAAGCAGTTCCAGTACGCCGCAAAGGCGGGCATCCGCTTCGTGGTGCTGGCCGGTGAGGACGAGCTGGCGCGCGGCGTGGTGGCGGTGAAGGACCTGGTGCGCGAGCAGCAGTTCGAAGTCTCCCGCGACGAGCTGGCCAGCACCCTGCAGGTCGAGCTGGAGCAATCCAAGGTGATGTAACGGCCACTGGCAGCATGCAACGCTTCAAGGAAACGCCCACCAACCGGTGGGCGTTTTCGTTTCCGGGCCCCGGCCGTCCCGACAGCTCGCGGCCAACCGTCGAAGGCGGGGTGGGTCCGGTTGAGGGGGCGTGAGCCGCATAAATGCGGCGACCGAGCTTACATGGGGGAGGGCGCTTTGCTTGCGAAGCACTGCTTCGCAAGCGCCCGAACGCACAGCCGCCAGCGGCTGGGCCGGGCCCCGGAGGGGTACTTGCAGCGCCCCCCTCAAGCGGATCCATCCCGCCAACCCTCGGAAACCAGCTTTGCTGTTGCTCTGGCTCTTCCCTCTGCGGGTGCAGGGCAGCAGCCCTGCCGTACCCCAACTGACGATTTGACGCACTGCGCAAGAATGCGCTAATGTACTAACGCGCTATTACATTGATGCATGGAAACAGCCCCGTGAAAGCCCGCCCCGAGATTGCCGCCAAAGACCCGAAGGCCGACCTGGAAGCCCTGGCCTTGGCCTTTGCCGCCCTGCGCGAGCCGGAGCAGGTGGAAGCCTTCCTGCGCGATCTGTGCACGCCGGCCGAACTGGAAGCCATGGCCGACCGCTGGAAAGTGGTGCCGTTGCTGCAGCAGGGCGTGCCGTATCGCGAGATCCACGAGCGCACCGGCGTGAGCGTGACCACCACCGGACGGGTGGCACGCACGCTTGAGCATGGCCATCGAGGCTATGCCGCTGCCATCGACCGCCTTGCTTCGCGCTGATCCGCGCCCCGTTCCGAACTTCGAGACCTCCCCCATGAGTGCAACCCAGGCAGCGCCGGCACGAGACCGGCTGCGTATCGCCATCCAGAAGAGTGGCCGGCTGGCCGAGCCCGCCCGCAACCTGCTCAGCGCCTGTGGCCTGAGCTGGCGCGAAAGCCGTGACAAGTTGTTCTGCTACGGTGAATCGCTGCCGGTAGACCTGCTGCTGGTGCGCGACGACGACATCCCCGGCCTGATCGCTGACGGAGTCTGCGACCTCGGCATCGTCGGCCGCAATGAACTGGACGAGCAGGCCGCGGCACGCCGCCAGATCGGCCTGCCTGACGCCTATCAGGCGCTGCGCGGGCTGGGCTTCGGCCAGTGCCGGCTGATGCTGGCGGTGCCGGAGGAATGGCAGTGGCAGGGTCCGGCGCAGCTGGCCGGTACCCGCATCGCCACCAGCTACCCGGCCATCCTCACGCAGTGGCTGGCGGAGCAGGGCGTGGACGCGCAGGTGGTCGAATTGTCCGGTTCGGTGGAAATCGCCCCGCGCCTGGGCACTGCCGACCTGATCTGTGATCTGGTCTCGAGCGGTGCCACGCTGCGCGCCAACCAGTTGACCCCGGTACACAACCTGCTCGACAGCGAGGCGGTGCTGGCCGGTGCAGTACGGGTGCCGGATGATGCACGCGCTTCGCTGCGCGCGATGCTGCTGCGCCGCCTCGATGGCGTGGTGCAGCGCCAGGACCGCAAGCTGCTGATGTTCCGCGCCAGCGAGGATCGCGTCGACGCGCTGGCGCAGTTGCTGGCCGATGCCGAGCCGCTGGTGCGGTTGCCCGCCGATGGCGGTGCGCTGCGCCTGCAGACCATGTGCCCCGGCCCGCTGAGCTGGCAGCGCATGGAGGAACTCGAGCGCGCGGGTGCGCAGGGCCTGATGGTACTGAGCGTGGAGCGGTCGCTGGCATGAACCGTCTGATCTGGTCCCGACTTGATGAGGCCGCGCGCAGCGCGGCATTGACCCGCCCGGTGCAGACCGTGGCGCAGCAGACCCGCGACGCGGTGGCAACGCTGATCGCACAGGTACGCACGCAGGGCGACGACGCGCTGCGTGCGATCACCGCACGCTTCGATGGTGTCGAACTGTCGTCCTTTGAAGTGAGCGAAGCCGAGTTCGCGGCGGCCGAAGCCGCTGTCCCCGCCGAACTGCGCCAGGCCATGGTGGACGCCGCCGAGCGCATCGCCCGCTTCCACGCCGCCGGCGTGGGCAAGGGATACGCAGTTGAAACCGCACCAGGCGTGGTCTGCGAACGCATGCTGCGTCCGATCGGGCGGGTGGGCCTGTACGTGCCGGCCGGCAGCGCGCCGCTGCCGTCTACCGCGCTGATGCTGGGCGTTCCGGCACAGCTGGCCGGCTGCCCGCAGGTGGTGCTGTGCACGCCGCCGCGAGCCGATGGCAGCGCAGACCCGGCCGTACTGGTGGCGGCGCGGCTGACCGGCGTGCAGCGCGTGTTCAAGCTGGGCGGCGCGCAGGCGATCGCTGCCATGGCCCATGGCACCGCAAGCATTCCCGCCTGCGACAAGCTGTTCGGGCCGGGCAACAGCTTCGTGACCGAAGCGAAGCAGCAGGTCGCACAGGAGGGCGCCGCCGCCATCGACATGCCGGCCGGTCCTTCGGAGGTGCTGGTGATTGCCGATGCCGGTGCCAATCCGGCGTTCGTGGCCGCCGACCTGCTGTCGCAGGCCGAACACGGCCCGGATTCGCAGGTGCTGCTGCTGACCGACGATGCCGGGATGCTGGCGGCGATCGAGGCTGAGGTCGAGCGCCAGGTGGCCCTGCTGCCGCGCGAGCAGATTGCGCGCCAGGCGCTGTCAGCGTCGCGCCTGATCCAGGTCGATTCGCTGGAGGAAGCCTTCGCGATCAGCAACCGCTATGCGCCGGAGCACCTGATCCTGGCACTGCGTGATCCGCGCGCGTGGCTGGACAAGGTGCAGGCGGCCGGCTCGGTGTTCCTGGGGGATTACACGCCCGAAGCACTGGGTGACTACTGCAGCGGCACCAACCACGTGCTGCCCACCGCCGGTGCCGCACGTGCCTACAGCGGCGTGAGTGTTGCCAGCTTCCAGAACCTGATCAGCGTGCAGAGCGCCAGCGCTGCGGGATTGGCGGCAATCGGCGGCTGCGCGCGCATCATCGCCAGCGCCGAAGGCCTGGATGCCCACGAGCGTGCGGTGGCATTGCGCATGGAGGTGGCGGCATGAGCGCGGCTATCGAGGGGGTGCTGGCGCTGGTGCGCCCGGATCTGCAGGCGTTCGCCGGCTACAGCTCGGCACGCAGCGCAGCGGTGCAGGGCGAGGTCTGGTTGAACGCCAACGAGTCGGCCTGGGCCAATCCGGCCGATGCGGCTGGCAGCAGCCGGCGCTATCCGGAGCCGCAACCGTTGGCGTTGCGCGAAGGCTTGGCGGCGCTGTACGGCGTGACGCCGCAGCAACTGCTGGTCGGCCGCGGCAGCGACGAGGCCATTGATCTGCTGGTACGCGCGCTGTGCGTGCCGTGTCGCGATGGCGTGCTGGTCACGCCGCCGGTGTTCGGCATGTACGCCGTCTGCGCACGCCTGCAGGGCGCCGCATTGATTGAAGTACCGCTGGTGGACAGCGAGGATGGCCTGCGCGCCGATCTGGATGCGGTGATCGACGCGGCCAAGGCGCAGGGTGCCAAGCTGGTGTTCCTGTGCGCACCGTCGAACCCGGCCGGCAGTGACATCGCCTTGGAAGAGGTCGAGCGTGTGGCGGTTGCGCTGCGCGGGCAGGCGCTGGTGGTGGTGGACGAGGCCTATGTGGAGTACGCAGGGCGCGCATCGGCCACCACGCTTCTGGCCGCACACGCCAACCTGGCGGTACTGCGCACGCTGTCGAAGGCGCACGCTCTCGCCGCCGCGCGCATTGGAACCCTGATGGCCGCCCCGGAGCTGATTGCTGTGCTGCGCCGCTGCCAGGCGCCGTACCCGGTGCCGACGCCGTGCGCGGAACTGGCGGTACAGGCGCTGCAACCCGCCACGCTGGCCAGGACCGCCGAACGCGTAGCCACGGTGATTGCCGAGCGCGAACGCCTGCGCGTGGCGCTGCTGGGCCTGCCCGGCGTGCGTCGCGTCTACCGCTCATCCGGCAACTACCTGCTGGTCCGCTTCGCCGATGCCCAGGCCGCGTTCGATACGCTGCTGGCTGCGGGCGTGGTGGTGCGTGACCAGCGCGCCGCGCCGCAGCTGGGCGATGCCCTGCGCATCAGCATCGGCAGCCCCGAAGAAAACGACCGCGTGCTTGCGGCCCTGTCGGCGCGGAGGGCCGCAGCATGACCCCGATCCTGTTCATCGATCGCGACGGCACCCTCATCGAGGAGCCGGCCGATTTCCAGATCGACGCCTACGAAAAGCTGCGCTTCGTGCCGCAGGTGATCCCGGCCCTGCTGAAGCTGCGCGATGCCGGCTACCAGTTCGTGATCGTCACCAACCAGGATGGCCTGGGCAGCGAAAGCTACCCGCGCGCCAGCTTCGATGGCCCCAACGACCTGATGCTGCAGATCTTCGAGAGCCAGGGCATCACCTTCCGTGACGTGCTGATCGACTGCAGCTGGCCGCAGGACAATGCGCCGACCCGCAAGCCGGGCATCGGCCTGATGACTGGCTACCTGCAGGACCGCAGCATCGACTGGGCACGCTCGGCCATGGTTGGCGACCGCATCACCGACCTGCAGTTCGCCGACAACCTCAACATCCGGGGCTTCCAGTTGCGTACCGAACAGTTCGGTGGCGAGTGGGACTGGCCGGGCATCGCGCACGCACTGGCCGACGCGCCACGCACCGCCGTGGTCCAGCGCAACACCAAAGAAACGAAGATCCGCGTTGAGCTGGACCTGGATCGCGCTGGTGATGCGCGCATCGCCACCGGCCTGCCGTTCTTCGACCACATGCTCGAACAGATCGGCAAGCACGGCGGCTTCGCCCTCGATATCCAGGCCGAGGGTGACCTGCACATCGATGAGCACCACACCATCGAGGACACCGGGCTGGCCCTGGGCCAGGCCCTGCGCGAGGCGCTGGGCGACAAGCGCGGCATCGGCCGCTACGGCTTCACCGTGCCGATGGACGAGACCCTGGCCAGCGCCGCGCTGGACTTCAGCGGCCGCCCGTACTTCGTGTTCGAGGGCGAGTTCAAGCGCGAGCGGGTGGGCGACATGCCGACTGAGCTGGTGCCGCACTTCTTCCGTTCGCTGTGCGATGCCAGTGGCCTGAACCTCAACCTGCAGGTACGCGGCGACAACGATCACCACAAGGTGGAGGCCTGCTTCAAGGCGCTGGCGCGCGCACTGCGCCCGGCGCTGGCCCGGCAGGGCACGGCACTGCCGAGCACCAAGGGGGCATTGTGAGCGACGTCGCGCTGATCGATGCCGGTGGTGCCAACCTGGGCTCGGTGCGCTACGCACTGGAGCGGCTCGGCGCGACGGTGCGGCTGGTGCGCGACGCGGACGGCCTGGTGGGGGCGCGGCGGGTGATCCTGCCCGGCGTCGGCGCCGCCAGTCCCGGCATGCAGCGATTGCACGCGCAGGGCCTGGTGGAGCCGTTGCAGCGGCTGGAGGTGCCGCTGATGGGCATCTGTCTTGGCATGCAGTTGCTGTTCGAACGCTCCGAGGAAGCGGGCGTAGAGACACTGGGACTGATTCCGGGCGTGGTGCGCAAGCTGGTGCCGGCCTGTGGCATCCGCGTGCCGCACATGGGCTGGAACCGCCTGCTGCCGCTACGTGAGTCGCTGCTGTTGCAGGGTGTGCCGGAACGCGCCAGCGCCTACTTCGTACACAGCTATGCGGCACCCTTGAATACCCACACCGTCGCTGCCTGCGACCACGGCGGGCTGTTCACCGCCGTGGTGGAGCAGGGGCGTTACTACGGCGCGCAGTTCCATCCCGAACGTTCCGGCGAAACCGGCTCGCTGATGCTGCGCAATTTCCTCGAGGGCACTGCTGCATGAGTTTCATCGTCTACCCCGCGCTGGATATCCGCGATGGCCGCGTGGTGCGGCTGCGCCAGGGCGACTACGCGCAGGAAACCTCCTACGGCGACGATCCGCTGCCGCGCGCGCAGGCCTTCGCCGCGCAGGGCGCGCAGTGGATGCATCTGGTCGACCTGGATGCTGCACGCGCTGGTGGCTATACGCTGGCGCCGCTGCTGGCGGCGATCCGCGCGCAGGCGCCGCTGCAGGTGCAGACCGGTGGTGGCGTGCGTGGCCGCGACGATGTGGCGCGCATCCTTGATGCTGGTGCCGGCCGCGTGGTGGTCGGTTCGCTGGCGGTGCGTCGTCCCGATGAAGTGGTCGGCTGGCTGGAGGAATTCGGCGCCGAGCGCATCACGATTGCGCTGGACGCGCGCCAGGACGCACAGGGGCAGTGGCAGCTGCCGGTGCACGGCTGGACCGAGAACGCCGGGGTGACCCTGGATGACCTGGCCCAGCGCTACGCGCGCGCCGGCATGCGCCATCTCTTGTGCACCGACATCGCCCGCGACGGCATGCTGGCCGGGCCCAATATCGGCCTCTACCAGCACCTGTCGGCCTTGCTGCCGGGGGTGGCGGTGCAGGCGTCCGGCGGCATCCGTGACGTGGCCGATGTGGCCGAGGCGCGTGCCGCTGGCTGCGGTGGTGCGATTCTCGGCAAGGCACTGCTGGAGCAGCGCATGGACCTGGCGGAGGCGCTGGCATGTTGAGCCGCCGCATCATTCCCTGCCTCGACGTGCGCGATGGCCGCGTGGTCAAGGGCGTGCGCTTCCGCGACCACGTCGACATGGGCGACATCGCTGAGTTGGCGCAGCGCTATCGCGACCAAGGGGCGGACGAGCTGGTGTTCTATGACATCGGCGCCAGCCCCGAGGCGCGTTCGGTCGACGTTGCCTGGATCGAGCGCATCGCGCGGCTGATCGACATTCCGTTCTGCGTGGCCGGTGGCATCGACAGCGTGGAAACCGCGCGTCGCGTGTTGTTCGCCGGTGCCGACAAGGTGTCGATCAACTCCCCCGCGCTGGGCCGCCCGGAACTGATCACTGAACTGGCCGACGAGTTCGGCGTGCAATGCGTGGTGGTCGGTGTCGATTCGGTGCGCGAAGCGGATGGCCAATGGCGGGTGCGCCGCTTCAGCGGAGACCCGGACAAGACCCAGGCGGTGCCACTGCGCACCCTGGACTGGATTGTCGAGGCGCAACGTCGGGGCGCCGGTGAGATCGTGCTGAACTGCATGGACAGCGATGGCGTGCGCCGCGGCTACGATGTCGCTCAGTTGCAGCAGGCCCGGGCCCTGTGCCAGGTGCCGCTGATCGCCTCCGGTGGCGCCGGTGCGATGCAGCACTTCGCCGAAGCCTTTGACCAGGCCGACGTCGATGGTGCGCTGGCGGCGAGCGTGTTCCACAGCGGCGCCATCGCCATTCCGGAATTGAAGCGCTACCTGCGCGCACAGCAGATCGAGGTGCGGGATGTCTATTGAAGTCAGGCCATCGCTGGATGCGCTGCAGGCGCTGGACTGGGGCAAGGGCGACGGCCTGCTGCCGGCCGTGGTGCAGGATGCCGATACCCTGCAGGTGCTGATGCTGGGCTATGTCAGCGCAGAATCGCTGGCGGCCACGCTGGCCATCGGCCACATGACGTTCTTCAGCCGCAGCAAGCAGCGGTTGTGGACCAAGGGCGAGCAGTCCGGCAACGTGCTGGTGGTGCAGTCGATCAGCGTCGACTGCGATGCCGACACGCTGCTGGTGATGGCCCGCCCGGCGGGGCCAACCTGCCACACGGGTGCGGAGAGCTGTTTCGACCAGGCGCCGAAGGACTTCCTGGGCGGGCTGGACCAGTTGGTCGCGATGCGTGAGGCGCAGCGCCCGCCGGGCAGCTATACGACCCGCCTGTTCGAGGGCGGCATCCGCCGCATCGCACAGAAGGTGGGTGAGGAGGGGGTGGAGACCGCGCTGGCGGCGGTGGCGCAGGATGACGAGGCACTGCTCGGTGAGGCTTCGGACCTGCTGTACCACCTGCTGGTACTGCTGCGCGCGCGCGGTCTGTCGCTGGACGATGCGCGGGCGGTGCTGGAAAAACGCCATCGTTGAAGCGTGGTAGTGGCCGGCCGCTGGCCGGCAACCTCATCATCTTCGGGCATCGAGGGGTTGCCGGCCAGCGGCCGGCACTACCCGCTGGAAATGCAGCCGGGCGTGGCTCGGCTCTACAATACCGGATCCCTTTCTCCGGATGCCTCCCATGAAACTGCCTGCCGCCTGGCTGTGCTGCCTGTTGCTGACCTCGCCGGCCTGGGCTGCGGACACCGTGGTCACCGGCAAGGTCTATCTGGAGCGTGACGGCAAGCCGGGCCGCGGTGCGACCGATCCGGGCCTGGCCGGGGTGCAGGTTTCCAACGGCGAGGCCATCGTCAAGACCGCCGCCGACGGCAGCTACAGCCTGCCGGTGCGCGACGGCCAGACCGTGTTCGTGATCAAGCCCGATGCGTATTCGTTCCCGAAGGCGGCAGACGGCCTGCCTTCGTTCTGGCGCCACTTCCGCCCGAACGGCTCGCCGGCGCTGAAGTACGGCGGCATCGCCGCCACCAGCGATGTCACCCGCAACTGGGATTTCGCGCTGCAGCCGGATCGCCATGACAGCCGTCGCGGCTTCCAGATGCTGGTCTTCACCGACTCCCAGACCGCCAGCCTGAAGGACATCGGCTACTACCAGCAGTCGATCGTGTCGCCGCTGGTCGGCCAGACCAAGGCGCGCATGGGCACCGCCTTGGGTGACATCGTCAACGATGACCTGACCCTGTATCCGGCAATCAACAAGGTCACTACGTCGCTGGGCGTGCCGTGGTTCCATGTGCCGGGCAATCACGATCTCGATTTCGATGCCGCCAGCGATGAGCATTCGCTGGACAGCTGGCGCAATATCTACGGCCCGGATACCTACGCGGTGGAAGAGGGCGGTGCCAGTTTCGTGTTCCTCGACGACGTGGTGTATGACCCCAACGCAAGGCCGAAGTATGTCGGTGGCCTGCGCGAAGACCAGTTCGCTTTCCTTGCCGGCTACCTGAAGGGCCTGCACAAGGACCGCCTGCTGGTGCTGGGCATGCACATCCCGCTGTTCGACGCCGCGCCGGGGCGCGAGACCTTCCGTCATGCTGACCGCCAGCGCCTGTTCGACCTGCTGAAGGACTTCCGCAACGTGCTGGTGCTCAGTGGCCACAGCCACACCCAGCAGCACGTCTACCACGGCAAGGCCGACGGCTGGAACGGTGACAAGCCGCTGCACGAATACAACGTCGGTGCCAACTGCGGCGCGTTCTGGTCGGGGGTGAAGGATGCCGCCGGCGTGCCGGACAGCACCATGAGTGATGGCACGCCAAAGGGCTACGCGTTGCTGGACGTCGCCGCCAATGGCAGCTACAGACTGCAGTACCGGGTGGCCGGCAAGCCGGCCAGCGAGCAGATCGGCCTGCATGCGCCGAAGGTGCTGCGCCAGGGGGCCTATCCGGCGTGGGGTGTGTACGCCAACGTCTACATGGGCGAGGACGCCAGCGTGGTCGAGTACCGCGTTGATGGCGGCGCATGGCAGCCGATGAAGCAGGTCAGCCAGCCCGACCCGCGCCTGATGGTAGAGAACGTGGCCGACGATCTGGCTGACAGCCTGCGTGGCTACGACCGCTCGCCGGAGGCCACCGCTTCGCCGCACCTGTGGCGTGGGGCGTTGCCGACCGACCTGGCCGTGGGCAGCCACAAGGTAGAGGTACGCTCCACCCAGCCCGATGGCGTGGTGTTCACCGCCACCACCCGCTACAGCCTGCAGACGGCCCAGCCCTGACACGCCGCAAGGCCTCTCCAGCGAAAGGACCCCGCATGGATATCCGCTTCATGGCCGGCACCACGCCGGTGACCCTCAGCCGACACTGGTTCACCGGCGCGATGCTGCTGCAGAGCGCCGCCGAGAAGGTCTGGGTGCAGCATCCGCTGCATCCGGGCACCCACTTCTCGTTCTCACTGGTACAGTCGTGGCTGCGCCACATCGCCGGCCATGAGGTGCTGGTCGAGCGCACCCGGCCGCTGTTGTTCGCCGGCTTCCGCCCGCAGCGCCTGCGCGTGCTGGTGGATGGCGTGCAGGTGGCCGAACAGGAAGGCATGTAGGCCAACCTGAACCGCCGGCGCGCTAGGCAAAGCCGCCCGGATGCCTGAGAATCGGGGCGATTCAATCGATCCAAGCAGGCCAGCGTGACCATCGCAGCAGCGTCCCCGGTTTCCACCGACTCCGCCCGCGGCGGTCTTCCGCGCAGTCTCGTTGTCGCCGATGTCGGCGGCACCTTCGCCCGTTTGGCGCTGGCTGAAACGCAAGCCGGCCAGGCACCACTGCTGGGCAGCCATCGCACCTACGCCTGCGCCGAGCATCCCAGCCTGGCCGCGATCCTTGCTGATTTCACCGCAGGCCTCGGCCAGCCGGTACAGGCCGCCGTGGTCGCCATCGCTGGCCTGCTCGATGGCGATGTGCTGATCAATTCCAACCTGCCGTGGACGGTCTCGCTGTCGGCCACGCGGGTGCAGTCCGGGCTGCATGAGCTGCAGCTGATCAATGATTTTGAAGCGGTGGCGTTGGCCATTCCCTACCTGCAGCCTGACACCCTGGTGCCGCTCAATGGCGATGCTGACCCGGCGCAGGCGTTCCCGGCGCTGGTGCTGGGCGCCGGTACCGGTCTGGGTGCAGCATTGCGCTTTGCCGACGGCGAGCGTCCGGTGCTGGCCAGCGAGATCGGCCATGCCGCGCTCGGCGCCGGCAACGCGCTGGAACTGCAGGTGCTGGACAAGCTGCTGCAGCGCTGGCCGCACGTGGACAACGAGCGCGTGCTGTCCGGCAGTGGCCTGATGAACCTGTATCCGTGCCTGTGCGAATTGCGCGGCGTCACTCCGGTGTGGAGCAGTACCGAGGCACTGATCGGTGCCGCGCGCAGCGGTGAGGATGCGCTGGCGGTGGAAACGCTGCAGGTGTTCTGTGCCTGGCTGGGCAGCCTGGCCGGCGACGCAGCGATCGCGGTGGGTGCGCGTTCGGTGTACCTGGCCGGGGGTATTTCTGCGCATGTGCAGGATTTCCTGGCCGATGGTCGCTTCCGTGAGCGCTTCCTCAACAAGGGCGTGCTGACCGAGGTGCTGCGCCAGGTGCCGGTATGGCGCGTGGAGCATGGCCAGCTGGGCGTTCTCGGCGCAGCGGTCTGGTACGCCGCACGGCAGCCCACGCACGACTGATCGGCGTGGCCGGCATCGGGCCGGCCGTGTATTGCAGACTGGGAGGGGAAGATGGTGGATCGCAGGCAGTTCCTGCAGGCCGGCGCACTGGCCGCAGGCATGGTGGCCTTGCCGGGCGTGCAGGCGCGCACGCAGGGTGGGGCCAGGGTGGTCTCGACCTGGGACTTCGGCGTGCCGGCCAACCAGGCCGCGTGGAAGGTGCTGGCGCAGGGTGGCAGCGCACTGGATGCAGTTGAAGCCGGTGCACGCTGGGCCGAGAGCGAGTTGTGCAACCCCACCGTCGGCCATTGCGGCAACCCGGATCGCGACGGCGTGCTGAGCCTGGACGCCAGCATCATGGATGGCGATGGCCGTTGTGGTGCGGTGGCCGCGCTGGTCGACATCCTGCATCCGGTGTCGGTGGCCCGCAAAGTGATGGAAAACAGCCCGCACGTGCTGCTGGTGGGCGAGGGCGCGCAGCAGTTCGCGGTGCAGCAGGGCTTTGAACGCAGGCACCTGCTGACGCCGCAGGCCGAAGCGGCCTGGCGCGAGTGGCTGAAGACCGAGAAGTACCAGCCGCAGATCAATGCCGAGCGCCGTGGTATTCCCGGCAACAGCGACAACCACGACACCATCGGCATGCTGGCGCTGGATGCCAAGGGCCATCTTGCAGGTGCCTGCACCACCAGCGGCATGGCCTGGAAGCTGCACGGCCGGGTCGGCGACAGCCCGATCATCGGCGCCGGCCTGTATGTCGACAACGAAGTGGGCGCGGCCACTGCTTCGGGCGTGGGTGAGGAGATGATCCGCAACGCCGCCTCGTTCCTGGTGGTCGAGCTGATGCGCCAAGGGCGCTCGCCCGCGCAGGCCTGCCGCGAAGCCATCGACCGCGTGGTGCGCAAGCGCCCCGAAGCGAGCAGAACATTGCAGGTGTGCTTCCTGGCCATGAACAAGCAGGGCGAGGTGGGTGCCTACGCGTTGCACCGCGGCTTCGTATACGCCGTGTGCGATGGACAGCGCCAGGACGACCTGCGCGACTCGCCGTCGATCTACATGAGCACTCAGGCGTGAGCACGCGGCTGACCCTGGAGATCGCCAGCAACTCGCTGGCCTCGGCGCTGGCCGCGCAGGCCGGCGGTGCCGACCGCATCGAACTGCTCGAGAACCTGGCCGAGGGTGGCACCACGCCGTCGTTTGCCACCATCGCGATCGCCCGCGAACGCCTGTCGATTCCGCTGTTCGTGCTGGTGCGCCCGCGCCCGGGTGATTTCCACTACGACGCATTGGAAACCGAACTGATGCTGCGTGACATCGCGCAGTGCCGCGCGCTGGGCTGCGATGGCGTGGTGATCGGTGCGCTGGATGTGCAGGGCGGTATCGACCTGGCGTTGTGCCGTGAACTGGTGCAGGCCGCCGGGCCGCTGCAGGTGACTTTCCATCGTGCCTTCGACGCGGCCCGCGATCTGCCGGCGGCGCTGGAGCAGGTGATCGGACTGGGTTGCCAGCGCGTGCTGACCTCGGGCGGCCAGGTCAGCGCCGAGGCCGGCGCCGATGTGCTGGCGGGTCTGGTCACCCAGGCGGCGGGACGTATCACGGTGATGGCCGGCGCCGGGCTGGGCCCGGCCAACATCGCCGCCGTTGCGCGACGGACCGGCTGCACCGAACTGCACGCCTCGGCCAAGGGCCTGCGCCGCTCGGCGATGCAGTTCCAGAACCCGGCTTTGCGCGGCCTGGACCCGGACTGGAGCCAGACCGCCACCGCGACCGTGGCCGCGCTGCGGCAGGCGCTGGACGGCGCAAGGTAGCCCGCTTCTGCTGTAGAGCCGAGCCAACGCTCGGCTGCGCTTTGCGGCAAACGACATCAGCCGAGCACGGGCTCGGCTCTACAGTCGCACGCGACGACGCGGACAAAACCGTTCCGCGCGCGGTTGTCGTGATCGTGTCATTGACGTGTGCGCTGTTCTCTCAGCGATGTTTCGCAACCCTTTGATTGTTCTTGATACCTGCGGCTGATAGCGGCATTGCGTAGGGTGTTGCTGCATCGCCGCATGCCCGGCGTGGTTCAGCTGTGCTTTAGTTTGGATCGATCCACAGGGGAGGTGCCATATCGGTCGTGAACCGATCCAGGCGCCTGGATCCGTCGTAGTGCCGCGCCACCGTCCGCCCGTGCGTCCACATCTTCGAAGAGCAACCACCCATGGCTCAGATCGTCCACAAGCGTCGTCACCTGCTGTCCCAGGCACTGGTCCTGGCCCTGTTGCCCCTGGCCGCGGGCGCACAGGAAGCGGCCAGTTCGTCCACCAAAGACTTGGATGCGGTCACCGTTACCGGTTCGCGCATCAAGCGCGCCGCGGTCGAAGGCCCGGCCCCGGTCAACGTGATTACCGCGCAGCAGATCCAGAAAGAGGGCTTCGTCAGCGTGTATGACGCGCTGAAGACGCTCACCGAAGCGACCGGCACCGTTGAAGCCGCCTCGCAATGGGGCTCGCACACGCCCAACGCCAGTGGCCTGAACCTGCGCGGCATGGGCCCGAACCGCTCGCTGCTGTTGGTCAACGGCCGTCGCGTGGCCGATTACCCGCTGCCGTATGGCGGTGAAACCAACTTCTCCAACTACGGCAACATTCCCGCTGCCGCGGTCGAGCGCATCGAAGTACTGACCGGCGGCGCCTCGGCGATCTACGGTTCGGATGCGATCGCCGGCGTGGTCAACGTCATCCTCAAGACCAACTACGACGGCGACGAAGTGCGCGTGCGTGGCGGTACCTCCACAGAAGGTGGGCGAGATACCTGGGACCTGTCCTGGGCCGGCGGCAAGACCGGCGACAACTGGAGCGTGACCTACGCGCTGCAGTACACCAAGCGCGATCCGCTGTTCGGACGCGACCGACCGCAGATGGACGACGCCGACGACGCACCGTATCCCTCCTGGAACATGGAGCAGCGCAAGGTCGGCTTCCGCCCCACCTCGGGCCTGGCATTGATCGACCCGACCAACGGCCAGCGCCTGGCACCGCCTGCAGGCACCTGCGAGAAGTTCGACGGCGAGTACTACACTGCCGATCGGCTCGTCTACAATTACGCTACCAACACCATCACCAACACCGGCCGCCTGTGCGGCATGAGCGCCGACTACGCCAACTGGCTGCTGACCGGTGGTGCCGAGAACGTGTACGGCAACCTGTATGCCACCTTCGATTTCAGCAGCGACCTGCAGGCCTGGACCAACCTGGCGGTGTACCGCTCCGAAGCGATCTGGGGCACCAACCCGCCCAGCGTCTCGCTGATCGACGACGACAACGGCTATTACTGGGATGCCAACCGCAACCGCCCGATCCTGGGCGTGCGCCAGTTCACCCCGAACGAAGTCGGCGGCCTGGACACCCTGCGCAACACCAACCGCGAGCTGTCATGGGACTGGAGCGCGGGCCTGCGTGGCCGCCTTGCCGACCGCTTCGACTGGAGCGCCACGGTGGGGCGTTCCTACTATCGCGTGGAAGAACGGCAGAACGTGGTGGACGAGCAGAAGTCGTACGACTTCTTCCTCGGCCCGCGCCTGGGTACCACCGCCGATGGCGAGGCGATCTACGCGTTGAACGAATCGCGCTGGTGGAATCCGCTCACGCCGGACCAGTACTGGCAGATGGGCACGGTCGCCAGGAACCGCGCGTCATCGTGGGTCAACCAGGCCTCGGCGGACATCACCGGCGAGCTGTTTCAGGGCTGGGCCGGCCCGATCTCGTTCGCCGCCGTGGCCGAAGTCGCGCAGCAGGGCTATCACCTCAGCCCGGACCCGCGCGCCGGCATCGACTTCGATCTGCAGAACGTCGATCGCGGTGGCGGCGAGCGCACCCGTTACTCGGCCGGCGTCGAGTTCAAGATCCCGCTGCTGGAGAGCGTGACGGCCACCGCCGCCGCCCGCTACGACCGCTATGGCAACTACAAGGCCGATGACAGCAGTGAAGCGCTGGATATCGGCAGCCAGAAGGAGACCACCTGGAACGTCGGCCTGGAATGGCGCCCGGTCGAATCGCTGCTGGTGCGTGGCTCGTATGCCACCAGTTTCCACGCGCCGGACATGCACTACCTGCTGGGCCAGCCGAGCAGTTCCGAAGTGCAGACCTATGACCGCCTGCGCTGCATCCAGAGCGGTGCCTACCTGGTCAACAACTGTGGCGTGGGCAACACCGATATCTGGTACACCTTCGACGTGAACCGGCGTGGCACGCCGCTGCTGCGTTCGGAAACCGGCGATTCGTGGACGGTCGGCTTCGTCTGGGACGTGATGCCGAACCTGTCGTTCAGCGCCGACTACTGGGCGATCAAGCTGGAAGACATGATCGTCGACGTCGGCGCCGACGAGGTGCTGGCCAGCGAGGCCGGCTGCCTGACCGGCAAGAACATCGATGGCACGCCGTGGGCCAATCCGGCCGGTGGCGACTATTGCGCCGGCATCCTGGCCCGCGTGAACCGCGACAGCAGCGGCCGCCTGGTATCGATCGAGCGCGGCCCGTTCAACCTGGCCAGCCGGGAAGTGCGCGGCATCGACCTGACTGCACGCTATCGCCTGGAAACCGCGCAGTGGGGCAGCTTCCAGCTGGGCCTGAACTACACCAACCAGATCTCGACCAAGGAACAGCGCTACGCCAACGACCCGAACCCGGAACGGCGCGACCGGGACCTGCGCAGCAAGCTGCGCGCGAGCCTGGCCTGGCAGCGCGGCAACTGGAACGCCAACGTCTATGCCGACCGCGTGGGCTCGGTGCCGGGCGTGCGCTATCACTGGGGCACCGACCGCCTGGACAATCCCGGCGGCTGCCTGCCGTTCGCCGACGGCTACGTGCCCAGTGACAGCCCGTCGCTGAACTGCCTGGAACCGGCACAGCTGCCGGATGGCTCGGTGAACCCGAACCCCAACGCGGGCCAGCAGACCTCGCGCTATTTCGGCCGGGTCGGCCCGTTCATCACCTGGAACGTCAACGTGGGTTACCAGGTGACCGAGCACGCCAAGGTCAATGTCTACGTCAACAACGTGTTCAATTCGGCCAGCTGGAACCACAAGGACCCGTACAAGCTGGACTATGACTTCGCCCCGACCCGGTTGCTGAGCGCGGTCGGCCGCGAGTTCGCATTGGAGTATGTGTTCACCTTCTGAGGAGACCGACCTCCGCCGCTGGATCCACGCCATGCGTGGATGCGGAAACGGGACGGCGGGGGCGGCGCTCCCTTCAGGCATGCGGACAGGCTGGATTTGACCTTCCCACGATGGCAAGGTTTAGCCTGTCCGCATCCAGAAGGAAACCCGGGAATCCGATCATGAGCACGCCGCGCGCCGCTGCCGCCCCCGCCAGCCCCTCCACCATCAGCCTGCCCATCGAGGGCATGACCTGCGCCAGCTGCGTGGGCCGGGTCGAGGCAGCACTGTCCAGGGTCGAGGGCGTGGGCAGTGTCTCGGTGAACCTGGCCACCGAGCGGGCGGACATTCGTCCGTCGGGCCCGGTGGATCGCGCGGCGCTTGTCCAGGCGGTGGAGCGGGTGGGCTATGACGTGCCCGCGGCGACCACCGAGCTGGCGGTCGAAGGCATGACCTGCGCTTCCTGCGTGGGCCGTGTCGAACGCGCGCTGTTGGCCGTGCCCGGCGTCAGCCAGGCCAGCGTCAACCTGGCCACCGAGCGCGCCACGGTGCGTGGCATGGCGGACGTGGCTGCGCTGGTCGCCGCGATCGACAAGGCCGGCTATGACGCACGTGTGATCGAGGCGGGTGTGCAGTCCGATGATCAGGCTGCGGAAAAGAAGGATGCCGAGCGCGCCGGACTGAAGCGCGACCTGATCGTGGCCACCGCGCTGGCACTGCCGGTGTTCGTACTGGAAATGGGCTCGCACCTGATCCCCGGCATGCACGCATGGGTGATGTCCACCCTCAGCATGCAGGCCAGCTGGTACCTGCAGTTCGCACTGACGCTCCTGGTGCTGGCCATCCCCGGGCGCCGCTTCTACCAGAAGGGCTTCCCGGCGCTGCTGCGGCTGGCGCCGGACATGAATTCACTGGTGGCGGTGGGCACCGCCGCGGCGTTCGGCTATTCGGTGGTAGCGACCTTTGCACCGCGGCTGCTGCCGCCGGGCACGGTGAACGTCTACTACGAAGCGGCGGCGGTGATCGTCGCGCTGATCCTGCTCGGCCGCTTCCTGGAGGCCCGGGCCAAGGGCCGCACCTCCGAAGCGATCAAGCGCCTGGTCAACCTGCAGGCCAAGGTGGCCCATGTGGTCCGTGACGGCCGCGCGGTCGACATCCCGATCAATGAAGTGCAGAGCGGCGACCTGGTGGAAGTGCGCCCGGGCGAGCGCGTGCCGGTGGATGGCGAGGTGGTTGAAGGCCGCAGCTACATCGATGAATCGATGATCAGCGGCGAGCCGATTCCGGTCGAGAAGCTGCCCGGCAGCAACGTGGTGGGTGGCACGGTCAACCAGAAGGGCGCACTGACGGTGCGGGCCACGGCCGTGGGCGCGCAGACCCTGCTGGCGCAGATCATCCGCATGGTCGAACAGGCGCAGGGCTCGAAGCTGCCGATCCAGGCGGTGGTCGACAAGGTCACGTTGTGGTTTGTGCCGGCGGTGATGCTGGCCGCGCTGGCGACCTTCGCGGTCTGGTTGATCTTCGGACCATCGCCGGCACTGAGCTTCGCACTGGTCAATGCGGTGGCGGTGCTGATCATTGCCTGCCCGTGCGCGATGGGCCTGGCCACGCCGACCTCGATCATGGTCGGAACCGGTCGTGGCGCCGAAATGGGCGTGCTGTTCCGCAAGGGCGAGGCCCTGCAGCTGCTGAAGGACGCGCAGGTGGTGGCGGTGGACAAGACCGGCACGCTGACCGAAGGCCGCCCGCGCCTGACCGATCTGGAGATTGCTGCCGGCTTCGATCGCAACAGGGTTCTGGCGGCAGTGGCCGCGGTGGAGTCGCGCTCGGAGCATCCTATCGCCCGCGCGATTGTTGATGCCGCGACCGGGCAGGGCATCGCGTTGCCGGGCATGGTCGACTTCGAATCGGTCACCGGCATGGGCGTGCGGGCCAGTGTCGAGGGTGCACGCGTGGAGGTCGGTGCCGATCGCTTCATGCGCGACCTGGGCGTGGACATCACCGCATTCGCAGCATTGGCGGCGGAACTCGGCACGCAGGGCAAGTCACCGATGTACGTGGCCATCGATGGACGCCTGGCCGCGATCATTGCGGTATCCGATCCGATCAAGCCGAGCACCCCCGCAGCGATCGCGGCGCTGCATCGGTTGGGCCTGAAGGTGGCGATGATCACCGGCGACAACGCCGGGACCGCACAGGCGATCGCGCGCCAGCTCGGCATCGATGAAGTGGTGGCCGAGGTGCTGCCGGAAGGCAAGGTCGAGGCAGTGCGTCGGCTGAAGGCCACGCATGGGCGCGTCGCCTTCGTCGGCGACGGCATCAACGATGCCCCTGCGTTGGCTGAAGCCGATGTCGGCCTGGCCATTGGTACCGGCACCGATATCGCGGTGGAGTCGGCCGACGTGGTGCTGATGTCGGGTAACCTGCAGGGCGTGCCCAATGCCATTGCGCTGTCGAAGGCGACGCTGGGCAACATCCGGCAGAACCTGTTCTGGGCCTTCGCCTACAACACCGCGTTGATTCCGGTGGCCGCCGGCGTGCTGTACCCGGCCTGGGGCGTGCTGCTGTCGCCGGTGTTCGCGGCCGGTGCGATGGCGCTGTCCAGTGTGTTCGTGCTGGGCAACGCACTGCGCCTGCGCCGCTTCCAGCCGCCGATGGCGGATGCCGCCGTTGCGACCCACTGAAGGAGAATCGCATGAATATCGGTGACGCCGCCAAGGCCTCCAGCGTGTCGGCGAAAATGATCCGCTACTACGAACAGATCGGCCTGATTCCTGCGGCGGATAGAACGGAGTCGGGCTATCGGGCGTATTCGCAGGCCGACATCCATCGCCTGCGCTTCATCCGCCGCGCGCGCGATCTCGGCTTCCAGGTGGCCGAGATCGGCGACCTGCTGGGCCTGTGGAACGACACGTCGCGCCACAGTGCCGACGTCAAGCAGCTGGCCGAGCAGCACATCGCCGACCTGGAACAGCGCATCGAGCACATGCGGCAGATGGCCGACACGCTGAAATCGCTGATCCGCTGCTGTGCCGGCGATGAGCGCCCGGAATGCCCGATCCTGCAGCGGCTGGGTGAAGACGATGAGGCTCCGCTGCCGGTGGAAGCGGCCAAGACCGGCGCGGTGCGCCGCCGCGCACGCAAGCACTGAGTTTTCATGTTCGCATGCACTGAAAAGCCCGCCCAGTGACAGTGCAGGGGGCGGGCTCCGCTGTGGCAGAAAGCAGGGGATCAGGCAGTGCGCGGCGGGAACCCCGCATCGTTCAGCGCGGCGAACACCTGCTCCTGTGATGCGGTGGTCTGCACCTTGACCAGGCCGGTCGGCGGATCGGCCACCACACTGGCGCTCGGATCGATCTGCTGGATCGCGCGGGTCACGCTGCGCGCGCAGCCGCCGCAGGTCATGCCGTCAACATGGAATTCCATCTGTAGCTCCTTCGGTGCTCGTGAGATGAAACCAGTGTGCACCTTCCAACGATGGCAGGGTCAAGCAGGTGGCTGAACGGCGGCGCAGGCACCCATGAAAACGGCAGCCGCCTGTACCAGCGCGGCTGCCGTGGAGGACCATTCCCGTCGGGGCGGGCAAGACTACGCCGGGCCAGGCCCGGCGCTGCCTCAGAACTTCCAGTTCACGCCGAAATACAGCTGGCGCCCGGCGTACAGATTGGACAGCAGGCGGGCCTGGCTGTCGTTGCCGATGTAGCTGCGCAGCTCGGACTTGGTGGCATTCAGCACGGCGGCGGTCACCGTCCAGTCCGGGGTGAGGTTGTAGGCCACGTTCAGGTCAAGCTGGCTGTAAGGCTTGGTGTAGGTGGTCATGCCATTGTTCAGGCCGCCGACCACTTCACCACGACGGTTGTACGAGGCGCGCGCCAGGAACTTGTCGTTCTCGTAGAACACCGTAACGTTGGCCTGGTTCTTGGCACTGCCGACCAGCGGCGAGGAGCCGATTTCCTCGCCATCCAGCACGATCGAGGCCAGGTTGGTGTCGTTGTAGGTGTAGTTGGCCTGCACGCCCAGTCCGAAGTCGAACGTGTACTGGCCATACAGTTCCACGCCCTGCGACACGCCATCGCGGCCGTTGGCCTGGGTCTCGTACTTCTGCACGGTGACCGACTGCCCGCCGACGTTCATCTGCTGGTCGCGCACCACCGGCACGGTGAAGTTGTCCACGTTCTTGCGGAACAGCGAAACACCTGCGACCGCGCCCGGCTTGAAGTACCACTCCAGGCCCAGGTCGAACTGCACTGCCTTGAACGGTTCCAGCGCCTTGTTGCTGCCCGAGCCGTACCAGCCGGGCGTGTCGGTGCCGCCGGTGACGCGGCGGTCGTTGGCGTACTCTTCGCTGATGTAACGCAGACCACCGGGATAGGCGATGCTGGTGTAGCTCGGGCGCGCGACCACCTTCGATGCCGCGCCACGCAGCACCAGGTTGTCGGTGATGTCCCAGGCAATGTTGAAGCTGGGCAGCACGTCGGTATAGGTCTTTTCCAGCGACGACAGGGCATACACCTTGTCGCGCACCTGCGGGTCGGGCAGGCGGACGAAGCCACCCTGGCAGCGCAGGTTCGGGTCGGCGGCCGGATCATCGCAGCTCATCGGCGCGCCGCTGGCGTTGTCGACGAAATAGTCGTTGAAGCGCTCGACCGAATCGCTGGACTGGGCGAACTGCTTGGTCCGCACCACGCGCACGCCGATGTTGCCGCGTACCCGCTCAGTGCGGAAGTTGGCCTGGAAGTAGCCGGAATGGATCTTCTCGTTGACGTCGTAGACGAAGTCTTCTTCGGTACGGTTGTGCGAGCCACCGTAGGTCTTGTTCAGGTAGTCGATGTAGGCCGGGTAGTTGATGCCCGGGAACACGTTGGCGTTGAACGCGCCGGTGATGTTGCTGATCGGGTTGGACAGGAAGAAGCCCGGTTGCGCATCGCCTGCGGTCGGATCGCAGCCGGCCTGGTAGCGATTGTTGTCATAGTCGGACGGATCCAGGCCCGGGCACACCCAATAGGTGTTGCCGGTGTTGCGGTGGACCTTGCCATCGCGGTACTTGGCGCCGAACTGGATCGAATCCAGCCAGCCGGCCTCGAACAGCTTGGTGACGTCGGCCTGGAAGTAGTTCTGCTTGACCTCGGTCTGCATCCACGACGAATCGGTCGAGCCGGTATCGACTTCGGCCACGCCCGCCATCAACTGCTGCTGCAGGTCCGGCGAGAACTGCACCGACGGCGTGCCGGTCAGGTCCCAGGCGGTGTACTGGTTGCCGGACTGCCACTGGTTGCCAACCTTGCGGCGCGGCTTGGCCGACATGCGGAAATTCATCGACGGACCACCTTCGGACCAGGTGCGGCCGCCGGTGAACGAGGCCTTCCACAGCGGGCTGATATCCCAGTCGATGGTCAGGTCGGCGGTCTGCGACAGTGCCTTTTCCTTGCTGTATCCACCGGTGAGCTGCGGAGTGGGGATGGTGCAGTCGTCCGGGCCCCAGCCACCGGGTTCCAGGCCGGCTGCCGCTGCTTCTTCCTCACTGCAGTAATAGGTCTTTCCGGCCAGCTTCTGGTACTGCGCACCCGTGACGATGCTGCCACTCGGGTCGAAATCCAGGCCGTTGAGCAGGCGGCCGCCGGCCCAGTTGCCGTCCTGGTTGTAGCGGGCCAGGTTCCACTCCGGCACCTTCAGCATGTTCTGGGTGTAGTCACCCTGCAGCTCGAAGCGGAAGTAGTTCGCGGTCATCGTGACGTTGTCGACCGGCTTGAACTGGAAGGTCAGCTGGCCGCCCTTGCGCTCGCGCTTTTCTTCCTTCACCGCGAAGTTCACCGAGGTCGGCATGAAGAATTCGCTGTAGTTCTTGCCAGCCTGGTTGTTGAAGCCGGACTGGCCCCACCAGTAGTGGATGCCATCCTGCTCCAGCAGGTTGCCGTTGGCATCGCGGGCCGTGGTGCCATTGCCGTACCACTGGTAGTCCTCGGTGCTGGCTTCCATGGTGCGGGTGGTGCGCTTCTGCTGGGTCACGCCGACGAGGACGCCGAAGCGCTCATCCTTGCTGTGCCACGAGTACAGCGCGGACGCCTGCGGATCGACATCGTGGCTGGTATCGGAGGTGGTGCCCTCCAGGTTCACGTAGCCGGAGTTGGATTCCATGTCCAGCGGGCGACGGGTATGCAGGATGACCGTGCCGCCGATGCCGCCTTCGTCGATGCGTGCTTCCGGCGACTTGAACAGCTCCGCGCTGGACAACATGTTCGATGGCAGCAGGGTGTAGTTGAAGGAGCGTGTCGCTTCGTTGTTGGTCTCTGACGAGGCGACGAAGTTGCCGTTCAACTGGGTCAGGGTCAGGTCCGGCGCGAGGCCGCGCACACTGACGCTTTTGCCTTCGCCGCCGCTGCGGGTGATGACCACGCCGGGCACGCGCTGCAGTGCGTCGGCCACGTTCTTGTCGGGGAACTTGCCGACGTCCTCGGCGGTGATCACCTCGACCACCGCGTTGGCGTCGCGCTTCTGCTCGAGGCTCTTTTCAATGGCGTAGCGGTAGCCGGTGACCTGGACGCTGTCCAGAGTGGTGGCGTCCTGCGAGCCGGTGGAAGCGGCCTGTTGCGCGGCGGCGCCACCCGGAATGACGGCGGCGGCCAAGGCCAGCGCGATGGCCAACGACAATGCGTCCTGGCCATGCGTACGTGTTGAATGCTTCATTCCCATCTCTCCCTCTCTCATGGATTGATCCGGTGACGTGGCACGGACAACTTGAATCGATCTAATTTGAAGTGACTTTGTCGCTGTCGCCAAGCAACTGCCAGTGGCGCCGCGCGCGTGGCCTGGTACGTCCTGTTGCTGCTCCCCCAACTCCCGGCCATCGCAGTGTCGCTCTTGGATCGATCTAAGCGATGGGCGGGCGATTTTTAGCACGGGTCGCCCGTGGGCGCATGCTGCTCCGCAATATGGTACTGGCGTGGCGAAGGGATGACGGTTTGCTGAAAACAGTGAAATCGTTTTCGTGCGCAGGGGAGGGTGGGTCGGCAGGGCTGCGCCCTGCACCCGCGGTAGTGCCGGCCGCTGGCCGGCAACAGCCAAAGCCAAAGCCAAAGCGGCTCTGGGTTGTCTGTGGCTTGGCGGGGCGGTGTCGGACTGCGGGGACGGGTTTACGGCGTCCCCCGCAACCGGACCCACCCCGACTCCCCACAGGAAACCGGCTTCTGCTGTTGCTTCTGCTGTTGCGGTTGCTGTTGCTCCAGCTCGTAGCAGGTGCAGGGCGCAGCCCTGCCGAACACCCCATCTCATGCTGCGCCGCAGAATGCATTCGGCTGAACCTGCATGCTCTACTTGAATCGATCTAAATTCACGGTCTGGTGGGTCGGGCGTCATTCCAGGGGGAGCTCTCTGCAGGTCAGGGCAGGGCTCAGCGGAACGGTGCCGAACGCCCCCGGCCGTCTGCCTCCGCGTCATCGACTACAGGAACCCGACATGCGCCCAGTGCCGTCCGCTCCCGCCGTCCCATTGTCCTCGCGCCCGCTGGTGCGCCTGGCCTGCCTGCTCGCGCTGTCGTCAGTGCCGGTGCTGCTGCAGGCTGCCCCGGCAGCGCTGGAGCGCGAGGTCAACACCTTCATCGGCAGCAAGGACGACGGCAACACGTTCCCGGGTGCGTCGGCACCGTTCGGCCTGATCCAGGTCAGTCCGATCGGCAGCCACTACTCGGGCTGGCGCTATGACGACGAGAAGATCCGCGGGTTCGGCCACTCCTTCCTGTCCGGCGCGGGTTGCTGGGAACAGGGCGGGCAGGTGTCGGTGCTGCCGGTGACCGGCTCGATCGGTCCGGGTGGCGATTTCGATACCGGCAATGCCAAGCAGTTCGACCACAAGGCCTATGCGTCGGCTTACACCCACGATGGCGAGGTCGGCCAGGCCGGCTACTACAAGGTGCGCCTGACCAGCTACGGTGGCATCGATGCCGAGGCGACCGCGCGTACCCGTGCCGCGGCCGAGCGCTACACCTTCAGCCAGCGCAGCGGCGATGGCCACGTCCTCGTCAACGTCGGCCAGGCCAACGAGCGCCATTCGGTGATCGGCAGCGTGGTCGATGTGGTCGGCGACCGCGTGGTCGAGGGCAAGCTGGTCACCAAGAGTTTCTGCGGCGGTCATCAGTACACCACCTGGTTCCGCATCGAGTTCGACCGTCCGTTCAAGGCGCATGGCACCTGGGGCGAGGGCGGTGGCCTGCCGGGCGCGCGCCACAGCATGGAAGGCGAGCAGAAGCCGAACGGTGCCTGGCTCAGCTTCGACCTGGCCAAGGGCCAGTCGGTGACAGCGGTCAGCGCGATCTCGCACGTGGATGCCGAAGGCGCGCGCACCAACCTGCGCGCGGAGGGCATGCAGGGTGGGGCGCTGCTCGGCTTCGACCGCATGCGCGCGCTGTCCCAGCAGGCCTGGCGTGAGCAGTTGGGCCGGGTGCGCGTGCAGGGCGGCACCGCCGATGACCGCACCGTGTTCTACAGCGCGGTCTATCACGCGCTGCTGCAGCCGATGACCGGCAACGACGCCGACGGCCGCTACCGTGGTTATGACGACGGTATCCACCGCGCTGATGGCTGGACCTATTACCAGTACTTCTCGCTGTGGGATACCTACCGCGCGCAGAACCAGTGGCTGGCGCTGACCCGCCCGGACGTGGCGCGCGACATCGGCCGTACCCTGCTGGCGATCGACGAACAGGTCGGTTGGCTGCCGCGCTGGGGTTATGCCAACTTCGAGACCAACATCATGACCGGCGATCCGGTCACGCCGTTCATGGTCGACCTGTGGCGCTTCGGCGCGCTCAAGGGCCGTGAATCGCAAGCCTGGGATGCACTGCGCCGCAATGCCTTCGGCACGCCACCACTGAACTCGCGCATGGCCGGACGCTCCGGCAACCCGACCTACCTGGACAAGGGCTATGTGGCCTACGACCGCGCGTTCCCGTCCAAGGGCATGGATGTCGATCCGCACCATGGTGGTTCGGCCACGCTGGAATATGCGCTGGCCGACTGCGCGCTCTCGCAGATGGCCGATGGCCTGGGCCATGCGCAGGATGCGGCGACACTCCGTGAGCGTGGCCGCAACTGGCGCAAGGTGTGGGACCCGCAGGTGCGCGATGCCGAGACGGGTTTCACCGGCTTCCCGCGCCCGCGCACCGAGGATGGCCAGTGGTACACGCCGGCCGATGGCCACTACAGTCCGCGTTCGCACCACGGTTTCCATGAGGGCACGGCGTGGCAGTACCAGTGGCTGGCGCAGCAGGACGTGCCGGGCCTGGTCGAAGCGATGGACGGCCGCGAACAGGCCGGTCGCCGCCTGGATGCGTTCTTCGCGATGGACGCGCTGCAGGCCGATCCGCTCAATGCCGCCCGCAAGGCGTGGGTGGTCGGGCCGTACAGCTACTACAACCAGTTCCGCTACAACCCGAACAACGAGCCGGACCTGCACTCGCCGTGGCTGTACACGCTGATCGGCCAGCCGTGGAAGACCGCGGCCGTGGTGCGTGCCGCGCAGCAGTTGTTCACCAATGCCCCCAATGGCGTGACCGGCAACGATGACCTCGGCACGATGTCGGCCTGGTACCTGTTCAGCGCCATCGGCGTGTACCCGGCGGTGCCGGGCAGCGGCCAGTTCCTGCTGCACACGCCGCGCTTCAGCAAGGTCGAAGTGGACATGGGCAATGGCCGGACCCTGCGCATCGACGCGCCGGGTGCCGATGGCCGCCGCCTGCAGTACGTGCAGGGTGTGCGGGTCGACGGCCAGCCGCATGCACCGGTGTGGCTGGACTGGGACCGCCTGCAGCAGGGCCCGCGCCTGCAGTTCGCACTCGACGCGAAGGCGCCGGAGCAGGGCTGGGGCACGGCGGTGAAGGACCTGCCGGTGTCCTGGTGCGCGGCACCGGGCAGCCAGCTGCGCTGAGCCGGACTGTGCCGTTCGCGCTGACCCAGCGAACGGCACGGCACGACACGGCCCTGATCCATTAGGCTTGAGCCTCCAGCGGAGTCCGGGAAGACGATGAACGACAACGGCAACAGTCCCAGCAAGCGCGCCGGCAAGGCGGTGACGGTGACCGACATCGCGCGCGCGATCGGCGTGTCACGGGCAACCGTGTCGCTGGTGCTGCGTGGCAGCCCGCTGGTCAACGTCGATACCCGGGCCAAGGTCGAGGCCGAACTGCGCCGCCAGCGTTACGTCTACAACCGCGCGGCGGCCAACCTGCGCCGTCGTACCTCGTCGAGCATCGCGCTGGTGATCAACGATCTCTCCAACCCGTTCTTCGCCGAGTTCGCATCGGGCGTGGACGAGGCGTTGGGCGGGCGTGGCTACGTGACCCTGCTCGGCAGCACGGGTGAATCGCCGGAGCGGCAGCAGGCGGTGCTGTCCACGCTGATGGAGCACACCCCGGCCGGCCTGATCCTGTCGCCGGCCGAGGGCAGCGATACCGCACAGCTGCGGCAGGCACTGGGCGCCAATGCCAACGTGCTGCTGTTCAACCGCGAACTGGCCGGGGCCGACTGGGACTTCCTGACCCTGGACAACCAGCACGGCGCCTATCTGGCCACGCGC
Source organism: Stenotrophomonas maltophilia group sp. msm4 (assembly GCF_032025605.1). Taxonomy (NCBI): domain Bacteria; kingdom Pseudomonadati; phylum Pseudomonadota; class Gammaproteobacteria; order Lysobacterales; family Lysobacteraceae; genus Stenotrophomonas; species Stenotrophomonas maltophilia group sp. msm4. The sequence continues at coordinate 871,721 of NZ_JAVSKK010000001.1, forward strand.
CACCTGATCGAGCGCGGCCATCGCCAGATCGCCTTCTTCGGGGGCCACGCCGCATCCAGTTCCTGCCACCAGCGCCGCGCGGGTTTCCAGCAGGCGCTGGCCGAGGCCGGCCTGTCGCTGCCGCCGGGCTGGATGATCGAATCGGCCCCGAATCGCTTGGAAGCGGCAGCGCGCACCGATGAGCTGTTCGCCGATGGCCATCGCCCAAGTGCGGCGGTCTGCTACAACGACACCGTCGCGCTTGGCCTGATGCTGGGCTTGAACTCGCGCGGTATCCGTCCGGGCGGTGATTTTGCCGTGACAGGCTTCGACGATATTTCCGAGGCGTCGGTCGCGGTTCCGCCGTTGACCACGCTCACCGCCGACCCGCGCGAGCGTGGCCGCCAGGCTGCCGCGCTGCTGCTGCAGCGGCTGGACGAACCGGACGCGCCGCCACGGCGCACGGTTGCGCCGGTGCAGTTGCGCATCCGCGAAAGCAGTGCCGCACGACCGAACTGATTCCTTCTGCATACCCCCTTCCACGCAACAACGACCTTCCGCGCATCGAGGCGCGTACCGCATGCCGATCTCCGCAACGCCCCGTCCATCGGGTTCTTCTTCCAGCGGCACCGCGCCGGTGATGAACGCACGTGCCGCACTGGCGGTGGCCACCACGATCTTCTTCATGTGGGGCTTCCTGACCAGTCTGAACGATGTGTTGATCCCGCACTTGAAAGCGGTGTTCGAGCTGAACTACACGCGCGCGATGCTGGTGCAGTTCACTTTCTTTGGCGCGTACTTCCTGATGTCGTTGCCGGCAGGCCGGCTGGTGGCCCACCTTGGTTACAAGAAGGGCATCATCGCTGGCCTGCTGATCGCCGGTGTCGGCGCGCTCGGCTTCTGGCCGTCAGCGGCGTTGCGCACGTACGACGCGTTCCTCGCTTCATTGTTCGTGCTGGCCACCGGCATCACCGTGCTGCAGGTTGCTGCCAATCCGTACGTAGCGCTGCTGGGGCCTGAACAGACCGCCTCGAGCCGCCTGACCCTGGCCCAGGCGCTGAATTCGCTGGGTACCACGCTGGCACCATTGTTCGGAGGCTTCCTGATCCTCAGCACCACGGTGAAGAGCGGCGACGAGATCGACGCCCTGCCCGTGGCCGAGCAGGTGGCCTATCGCGCCGCTGAAGCGCACTCCGTGCAGGGGCCATACGTGGGCCTGGCGATCGCGCTGGTGCTGCTGGCAGTGTTCGTCTACCTGTTCCGCCTGCCCAGTCTGGCCGAGACCACCGAGAAGGCCGATACGAATCATCACACGTTGCTGGATGCGCTGAAGCAGCCGCACGTGTTGTTCGGTGTGCTGGCGATCTTCTTCTACGTGGGCGCCGAAGTCTCCATCGGCAGTCTGATGGTGAATTATCTCGCCCTGCCGGAGATCGGTGGCATGAGCGAGCAGCAGGCCACGAAGTATGTGTCGGCCTACTGGGGATGCGCGATGGTTGGCCGTTTTGCCGGTTCCTGGCTGTTGGCCAAGTATTCGCCGCGGCGTCTCCTGGCTGGCTTCGCTGTCGCCAATGTGATTCTGCTGGGCGTGACTCTGGCCGCCAGCGGCAAGGCGGCCATGTACGGCATCGTGGCCACGGGCCTGTTCAACTCGATCATGTTCCCGACCATCTTCTCGCTGGCAATCGAACGCTTGGGGCCGCTGACCAACAAGGCGTCAAGCCTGCTGATCATGGCCATTGTCGGTGGTGCGGTGATCCCGCTGCTGCAGGGCATGCTGGCCGATCGCATTGGCCTGCACTTGAGTTTCTTGCTGCCTATCGCCTGCTACCTCTACATTATTTTCTACGGTCTGGTGGGCTCGCGCCCGTCGACCCGCATTCCGCAGGGAGGCTGAGTCCGGAATGGGTGCCATCGTTTGCTTCGGCGAAATTTTGATCGATCTACTAGCGCAGCCGCCGGCCTCGGCCGACACGCCGCGCGCCTTCCTGCAGTACGCCGGTGGTGCACCGGCCAACGTTGCCGTTGCGGCCGCCCGGTTGGGTGCGAAGACGCAGTTCGTCGGCACGCTGGGCCGCGACATGTTCGGCGACTTCCTGGCCGACAGCCTGGTCGAGCACGGCGTGGGCACGGATTACATCGTGCGTACCGATGCGGCCAAGACCGCACTGGCCTTCGTCGCACTGGATGCCAGCGGCGAGCGCAGCTTCAGCTTCTATCGCCCGCCGGCAGCCGACCTGCTGTTCCGTGACAGCGACTTCCAGGCGGCGTGCTTCGACAGCGCACAGTGCTTCCATGTCTGTTCCAACAGCCTGACCGAAGCGGCGATCGCCGAGGCGACCTTCGCCGGCATGGATCGCGCGCGTGCGGCTGGTGCGGTGGTCAGCCTCGACCTCAATCTGCGTCCGGCGCTGTGGCCGGCGAACGAGGACCCGACACCGCGCCTGTGGCAGGCGCTGGAACGCGCCGACCTGGTCAAGCTGTCGCGCGAGGAGCTGGACTACCTGGCCGCGCCGCTGGGTGCCGATGGCGAGGCTGCGGTACTGCGGCGCCTGCTCGCTGCGCGCGTGCGCTGGGTGATCGTCACCGACGGTGCGGCCACGCTGCACTGGTACACGCGCGACAACCACGGCACGGTCACCAGCTTCCGCGTGGCTCCCGTCGATACCACCGCGGCCGGTGATGCCTTCGTCGGTGGCGTGCTGGTCGGCTTGCTGGAGCGCAGCGGCGCCGGTGCCGGTTTTGCCGCCTTCTGCCAGGACCCGGAGGCGATCACCGCCACGCTGCGCTTCGGTGCTGCGGTCGGTGCGCTGGCTGTTACCCGCAAGGGCGCGTTCGCCGCGATGCCCTCGCTCGATGAAGTGCAGCAGCTGCTGCAGGCCCAGGACATTAACGCATGAGCACCTCCCCCGACTTCCGTTCGCCCGCGTTCCTGCGCGCGCACATCGCCGATACGATGGCGTTCTACCATCCGCGGTGCATCGATCCGAACGGTGGCTTCTTCCACTACTTCCGTGACGACGGCAGCATCTACGACGCCAACCATCGCCATCTGGTGAGCAGCACGCGTTTCGTCTTCAACTACGCGATGGCCTACCGCGAATTCGGCAACGCCGAGTACCGTGAGGCGGTCGAGCACGGCGTGCGCTACCTGCGCGAGGTGCACCGCAACCCGGCCACCGGCGGTTACGCCTGGACCCTGCGCGACGGCAAGGTCGAGGACGACATGAACCACTGCTACGGCGTGGCGTTCGTGCTGTTGGCCTACAGCTGCGCACTGAAGGCCGGTCTCGAACAGGCCCGCGCATGGATGGACGAGACCTGGCAGCTGCTGGAGGCGCGCTTCTGGGAGCCCCAGCACGGCCTCTACAAGGACGAAGCCGATGGGCAGTGGAATTTCACCGGCTACCGTGGCCAGAACGCCAACATGCACATGTGCGAGGCGATGCTGGCCGCCTTCGAGGCCAGCGGCGAACAGCGCTATGTGGAGCGCGCGCTGCAGCTGGCCGACAACATGACCCGTCGCCAGGCCGCCAAGGCCGGTGGCCTGGTGTGGGAGCACTACGATTCCAACTGGGAGATCGACTGGGACTACAACCTGGACGACCCCAAGCACCTGTTCCGCCCATGGGGCTTCCAGCCGGGCCACCAGACCGAATGGGCCAAGCTGTTGTTGATCCTGGACCGCCATGTGCAGGTCGACTGGCTGGTGCCGACCGCGCAGCACCTGTTCGACGTGGCCGTGGCGCGCAGCTGGGACGAGGCGCGGGGTGGCCTGTACTACGGTTTCGCGCCGGAGTCGCGCCGGCAGCCGGGCATGGATGGCGCCCCGATCGGTGGCGACAGTTTCGTCTGCGACGACGACAAGTATTTCTGGGTGCAGGCGGAGACGCTTGCGACCGCCGCACTGATGGCCAAGCGTACCGGCGATGACCGCTATTGGCAGTGGTACGAGCGTATCTGGGCGTATTCGTGGGAACACTTCGTCGATCACCGGTACGGCGCCTGGTTCCGCATCCTCGATGCCGACAATCGCAAGTACAGCGACGAGAAGAGCCCGGCCGGCAAGGTGGATTACCACACCATGGGTGCGTGCTACGAAGTGTTGAACGTGGTGCGTTGAGGTTGGCGCGCCGGGCATGGCCCGGCACTGCCGTGAACTGGACTTGCAGGTAGCGCCCGACCATGCCCGGCGGAATAACAGGAGCATCCCGTGCATCGCCTTCCCCTCGTTGTCCGCCTGCTCCTGCTGCTGATCGCGGCGTCCGCCTTCCCGGTCGCTGCCACGCCGCTGCAGGCACAGTGGGAGTTCCGCATGCTGCCCGGCGACGCGCAGGGCGCCGCTCATCCAGGTCTGCAGCAATGGCGGGCGGCGACGGTGCCGGGCAGCGTGCACACCGACCTGCTCGCTCACGAACTGATCCGTGATCCGTATGTCGGCGCACCAGAGGCCGAACTGCAATGGATCGGCCTGGCCGCCTGGGAGTACCGCGCGCGCTTCGACGTGGATGCGGCGACGCTGGCCAAGCCCAATGCCGAGCTGCGCTTCGACGGTCTGGATACCTACGCCGACGTCAGCCTCAACGGCAAGCCGCTGCTGCGTGCGGACAACGCGCACCGGACCTGGCGCGCGCGCGTGAATGGGCGCCTGCGGGCCAGGGACAATGAACTGCAGATCGTGTTCCGTTCGCCGATCCGCACCCTGCTGCCGGGCGTGCAGGCAATGCCGCACAAGATCGCTGGCAACTATCCGTCGCCGTATGGCGATGAGCCGAAGGACGCGATGGTCGGCAACTTCGCGCGCAAGCCGGCCTACCACTTCGGCTGGGACTGGGGTCCGCGCTATGTCACCGCCGGCGTCTGGCGCGGAATCGATCTGCAGGCTTGGGACGCGCACCGCCTGACCGATCTTGCGGTGCGCACGGATGCATTGAGCGCGGAGCAGGCGAAGCTGGCCGTGCTGCTGCAAGTAGAGCAGGGCGACGCTGCCGGTTCTGCGGTGGTCAATGTCGATGTGCGCGATCCGCAGGGTCGCAGCGTGGCCCAGGTGCAGCGCACGGTGCTGCTGAAGCCCGGCCAGAACAGCATCGAGGTTCCGGTTGAACTGGCCGATCCGCGGCGCTGGTGGCCAGTCGGCTACGGCGCGCAGGACCGCTACACGGTGCAGGCCCGCCTGGACCAAGGTGGCGCGCCGGAGCTGGCGCGCGAGCAGCGCATCGGGCTGCGCACGGTCGAACTGCGCCGCGAGGGAGACCGCAAGGGCGGGCAGGGCTTTGCCTTCGTCATCAACGGCGTGGAGATCTTCGCCAAGGGCGCCAACGTGATTCCGTTCGATGCCTTCCCCGCGCGCGTCGATGCCGCACGCCTGCGCCAGGTGCTGACGGCCGCGCGCGACGCCAACATGAACATGCTGCGCAACTGGGGCGGCGGCTACTACGAGGAGGACGCGTTCTTCGACATCGCCGACGAACTGGGCCTGCTGGTGTGGCAGGACTTCATGTTCGGCGGCGGCATGCAGCCGGGCTACGATCCGGCGTTTCGTGCCAACGTGGTGGCCGAAGCACGCGACAACGTGCGCCGTCTGCGCCACCACCCCAGCATCGTGCTGTGGTGTGGCAACAACGAGGAAGAAACCGCCTGGAAGGACTGGGGCCATGGTCGCGACCTGAAGGCGGCCGACCCGGCGTTTGCAGCGAAGGTCTGGCAGGGCTATGTCGACCTGTTCGGCAACGATCTGCGCGCGGTGGTGGGCGAGGAAGGGCTGGGCGTGCCGTACTGGTCCAGTTCACCGAGCAACGATCTTGACGAAAAGGCCAACGACTCGACCCGCGGCGACAAGCACTACTGGCAGGTCTGGGGCAATCCGGCGCTGCCGGTGCAGGCCTACCTGCGTGAGACGCCGCGCTTCATGTCCGAGTACGGGCTGCAGGCGTGGCCGTCGGTGGCGACGGTGGACCAGATCGCCACCCGCGCCGAGCAGCGCATCGACAGCCCGGTGATCCGTGCGCACCAGAAGTTCATGGCGGGCGAGGGCAACAGCCGCCTGCTGCACTACATCGAGCTGGGCTACGGTACGCCGAAGGACTTCGAGGACTTCGTCTACCTCAGCCAGGTCATGCAGGCCGATGGCATCGCTCTGGCGGCACTGCACCATCGCGCCTCGCGCCCGTACACGATGGGCTCGCTGTACTGGCAGCTCAACGATGTCTGGCCCGGCGCCTCGTGGTCCAGCGTGGACTATTTCGGCCGCTGGAAGGCGCTGCACTTCGCCGCGCGGCGTTTCTTCGCGCCAGTGACGGTGGCAGCGCTGCGCGACGAGGGCAGCACGCGGGTGCGCCTGATCAACGACGGTGCCGCACTGGATGCGCGCTGGCGTCTGCGGGTGATGGACGTGGAAGGGAAGGTGCTGCGTCGTCGCGAGGAAACGGTGACGTTGGCGGCGGCGGGTGTCACCCCGATGGGCGATTTCAGCGATGCGGAGCTGCTGGCCGGTGCCGACCCGATGCGTACGGTGGCGGTGTTCGAGTTGCTGCAGGACGGCAACGTGAGTGCGCGGCAGGTGGTCGGTTTCGTTGAAGCCAAGGACCAGGTGTTGCCGCGGCAGAAACTCAAGGCCACGTTGTCCATCGAAGGGGACCACTATCGTCTGCGGCTGGAAAGCGCGGCGTATGTGCGCGCGGCGTGGATCGACTTCGGCGCGCTGGATGTGCAGGTCGAAGACAACCTGCTGGACCTGCTGCCGGGTGAAACCCGCGATATCGCGGTGCGCGGCCCGGTGGATCTGGTTACCCTGCGCGAAGCGCTGAAGGTGAAGACCCTCAACGACCGTTGAGCAAAAAAGGGGACGGAGGGGATTAAGTCGTTTGTGGCCCATGTGTGCCACAAACGACTTAATCCCCTCCGTCCCCTTTTTCTTGCTTACAGCTGGATCTGCTGGAAATTCTCGACCCGTTCGTGGCCGTTGGCGGCCTGCCCGGTACGCGGCATCGGGTAATCATCCAGGCGATCGATCAGGCGGGTCTGCAGCCCGGCTTCGCGGGCGGCATCCAGTTCTTCCACCACATCGGACAGGAACAGGATCTCGCCGGCCGGTACGCCGATGGCCTGCACGATGCGGCGGTAGCTGTCGGCCTCGCGCTTGCCGCCGACTTCGGTGTCGAACCAGCCCGACACCAGCGGGCTGAGGTCCCCGGCATCGCTGAAGCCGAAGAACAGCTTCTGCGCCGGCACCGAGCCGGAGGAGTACACGTACAGCGGCAGCCCGGAGGCGTGCCAGCCCTTCAGCACCGGCGCTACTTCCGGGTAGAAGTGCGCGGTGTAGTCGCCACGGCGGTAGCCTTCGTCCCAGATCAGTCCCTGCAGCGCCTTCAGTGCGGTGTGCTTGCGGTCCTGGTCGATCCAGCCCTGCAGCGTCTCGGCCACGAGGCTGTCCTGGCAGGCACCGCCGATCTCGGTTGCCACCGCATCCAGCCAGCGGCGGACGTCCGGCTGCTGGCCATGCTCGGCGACAAACGCGGGCAATGCCTTGCGCGCATAGGGGAACAGCACGTTCTTGACGAACGAGATGCTGCTGGTGGTGCCTTCGATATCGGTCAGGATGACGCGGGCTTGCATGGATCAGGACGCCTGGGTGGGTACGTAACGAGGGAACTTCTGCGCGATGTCGGTGCCGGTGAAGTGACCGACCCAGCCATCCGGCTCGGTGAAGAAGCGGATCGCCACGAAGCTGGGTTCCTCGCCCATGTCGAACCAGTGGGTGGTGCCATCGGGCACGGCGATCAGGTCATCCTTCACGCACTCGATCTCATAGACCTTGTCACCCACGTGCAGGGTGAACAGGCCCGAGCCGGCGACGAAGAAGCGCACTTCGTCTTCCTTGTGGAAGTGCTCGTCGAGGAACTTCTTGCGCAGCTCGGCGCGATTCGGGTTGTCCGGGGCGATCGAGGCCACGTCCACGCTCTTGAAGCCGCGCTCGGCGACCAGGCGGTCGATGTCAGCGCGGTAGGCGGCGAATACTTCCTCCTGGCTGGCGCCCGGTGCGACGGGCGCGGTGGCCTGCCAGCGCTCGAAGGTGACGCCGATCTTCTGCAGCTCGGCAGTGATGACCGCGCCGTCCTGGGTGTCCAGCAGCGGCGAATCGGGGCGGGTGTCGTCGTAGATGCGCAGTCGGCTCATGGCGGCAGCTTGAACGTCTCGGGGGGAAGACAGGGTAGCAGGGTGGGTGTAGGGCGCAGATTCCGGATCGGCATCTGCACCTGCGCGCCGGTTCAGCCGCGCAGCCTGCGCAGCTCCAGTTCGCAGTGGAACAGGAACTCGAACGCTTCCAGGTGGCGGCGTGCCTCGGCCATGTCGCGGCCCCAGGCGTACAGGCCGTGGCCATCGATCAGATAGCCCCACAGGTTCCGCCGGTCGAGCAGGTCATCGACCTGCTTCGACAGCACGTTCATGTCCTGGGTGTTGGCGAACACGGGCACATCGATGGCCATTTCGTGGGTACTGTTGCCGGCGAAGGCCTTCAACAGCTCGTAGCCTTCCAGGCGGACATGACCCTGCGGCGCGTACAGGCGCGAGGCGATGGTCTGCACCGGCGAGTGCGTATGCAGCACGCAGCCGACCTCCGGGAAGCGGCGGTACAACTGGGTGTGCAGCAGGGTCTCGGCGGACGGGCGCAGCGGACGGCCGACGGCCTGGCCGTCGAAGTCCACCACCATGATGTCGTCCTCGATCAGGCGGCCCTTGTCCTTGCCGGACACCGTGATCGCCGCGTGGCGATCGTCCAGGCGGTGGGAGAAGTTGCTGCTGGTGGCCGGGGTCCAGCCGGCATGGGCCAGTTCGCGGACGTTGTCGATCAGCAGCTGGGCCAGTTCGCTCAGGCGCGCGGTGTCGTAGGGGAAGGTGGGGGCGTTCATGCCGACGATTTTACTGGATTCGGCCAACGGCTGAGCCCCTCGTGGCGGGTCGTGTAGAGCGGTTCATGGGGTTGGCGGGGCGGGCGGGTCGTGCAGGGGACGCTGCAAGTACGTCCCTGTAAGCTCGGTCGCCGCATCCATGCGGCTCACGCCCCTGCACGGCCCACCCGCCCCGCCTCGGACAGGTTCCGGCGTGCGGCCGGCCACGGAGTGAAGAAGGAAGAGCGAAAAGCGGGTCGCGGCGCTACGCTTGCTCGCAGCCGAGCATGGCTCGGCTCTACAGAAGATTCGTCCCGATACATTCGTTTCCGGGAACGCTTCATCCACGCATGGCGTGGATCTACCGGACGCGCCGGGAGACTGTCAGGGGCGGGGAGGCATGGGTTCGCGGGGGTGTCAGCCGCATGGATGCGGCTGCCAAGCCTACATGGACGTACTTGCGGCGTCCCCCGCGAACCCATGCCTCCCCGCCAAACCCACAGTCCCGCTCTTGCCGTTGCTCCGGCTTCAAAGGCGGGTGCAGGGCCGCAGGCCCTGCAATGCAGAAAACCTCACTTACCCCGCAGACGGCTGTGCCTGAAGCCGTAGCAGAAATAGATCACGAAACCGACGAAGGTCCAGACGCCCATCAGCATCCAGTTGTGCATCGTCATCGCCGACAGCAGGGCCAGGCAACTCAGCACGCCCAGGCTGCAGATCAGCCAGGCCATCGGCATGCGGAACGGGCGCGGCAGGTCCGGCTGGGTGCGGCGCAGGATCAGCACGCCGGCACACACCGCCGCGAACGCGATCAGCGTGCCCATCGAGGTCAGCTCGCCCAGGATGTCCAGCGGGAACAGCGCCGCCAGCAGCGCGATGCCGATGCCGGTGATCACCGTGTTGATGTGCGGGGTGCGGTACTTCGGGTGGATCCTGGTGAACACCGGCGGCAGCAGGCCGTCGCGGCCCATGATCATGAAGATGCGCGGCTGGCCGATGATCATCACGAGGACCACCGAGGACAGGCCGACCAGCGCGCCGACCTCGACCACCCAGCGCAGCCAACCCAGCTGCGGATGCGCGGCCACCGCGGTCACCACCGGTTCGTCGGTGCCCAGCAGCTGGAACGGCACCAGGCCGGTCATCACCGCGGCCATCGCGATGTAGAGCACGGTGCAGACCACCAGCGACAGCATCATGCCGATCGGCATGTCGCGCTGCGGATTCTTCGATTCCTGCGCCGCCACCGATACCGCCTCGAAGCCGATGTAGGCGAAGAACACCATCGCCGCGCCACGCAGTACGCCTTCCATGCCGTACTTGCCGGGGCCTTCGTTGGCGGGAATGAACGGCGTCCAGTTGCTGGTGTCCACATACTTCCAGCCGACCACGATGACCAGCAGGATCAGGCCGGTCTTGAGCACGACCATCGCCATGTTCATTGCCGATGACTTGCTGATGCCGACGTAGCACAGCCAGGTCAGCAGCAGTACCAGCGCAGCGGCCGGCAGGTTGGCGATCGCGCCGGTGGGGCGCAGCTGTGCATCGAGTGGGGCACTGACCAGCGCCGCCGGTAGATGGATGTCGAACTGGCTGAGCAGGCTGAGGAAATAGCCGGTCCAGCTGACCGCCACCGCCGACGCAGAGACGCCGTATTCGAGCACCAGCATCCAGCCGATGAACCAGGCCGACAGTTCGCCGAAGGTGGCGTAGGTATAGGTATAGGCGCTGCCGGAGACCGGCACCATCGAGGCGAACTCGGCGTAGGCCAGCGCGCAGAAGGCGCAGCAGATGGCGGCCAGCACGAACGACAGCATGATCGCGGGGCCGGCGTGGTTGGCGGCGGCCTGGCCGGTGATGACGAAGATGCCGCCGCCGATCACGGCACCGATGCCGAGGGCGGTCAGGCCCCAGGGGCCGAGGTGGCGGCGCAGGCTCAGGCCGTTGGCGTCTTCATGGGCGGCATGCGGGTGCTTGGTGGCCCACAGTTGCTTGAACATGTGTGGTGGTCTTGTCGAAGCGCGCCGTGTCTGGCGCGCGGGGAAAACGGACGGGCCGGCACAGGGCCGGCCCGTAGGCGGATCAGGGTGACTTGGCCAGCTTGCTGTTGCGCATGCCATAGCCGAGATAGATCAGCATGCCCAGCACGGTCCAGCCGACGAACAGGTGCCAGTGCACCACGAACGCCTGCCAGAACAGGAACAGGCAGGCCGCAGCGCCAAGCGGGCAGATGATCCACACCGCCGGCACGCGGAACGGGCGATGGATCTCCGGCTTGGTATAGCGCAGCACCAGCACGCCGATGCAGACCGTGGCGAAAGCCAGCAGGGTACCCATCGAGACCAGTTCGCCCAGCACGTTCAGCGGCACCAGGCCGGCCAGTGCGGCGGCGATCACGCCGACCACGATCGTGGCCCAATAGGGCGTGCGGAAACGAGCGTGGACCTTGCCGAAGAACTTCGGCAGCAGGCCGTCGCGGGAAATGGTGTAGGCGATGCGGGTCTGGCCCATCATCATCACCAGCACCACCGAGGACAGGCCGGCGATGGCGCCGATCTCGACCAGGGTCTTCAGCCAGGACAGGGTCGGGTAGGGCTCCAGCGCGGTGGCCACCGGCTTGTCGGTGCCCAGCAGGTGGTACGGCATCATGCCGGTCAGCACCGCGCAGACGATGATGTAGACGATGGTGCACACGGCCAGCGAGCCGAGCAGGCCGATCGGCATGTTGCGCTGGGGATCCTTGGTTTCGCCGGCGGCGGTGGAGACCGCATCGAAACCAATGTAGGCGAAGAAGACGATGGTGGCCGCGCGGAAGATGCCGCTCCAGCCGAACTCACCCGGCACGCCGGTGTTTTCCGGAATGAAGGGCTGCCAGTTGGCCGGATCGATGTGGGCCGCGCCGATGCCGATGAACAGGCAGATGACGGTGACCTTGATCGCCACGATGATGGCGTTGACGAACGCCGACTGGGTCACGCCCACGTACAGCAGGCCGGACACCGCCGCCACGATCAGCACCGCCGGCAGGTTGAACAGCTTGCCGGAGGAGACGAACTCGCTGCCGGTCCAGGCGATGGGCGCGGCGCTGAGCAGGTCCGGGAAGGGCATGTGCAGCGTGGTGGTGATGAAGCTGATCAGGTAGGCCGACCAGCCCACCGCGACCGACGCCGAGGCGAACAGGTACTCCAGCACCAGGCACCAGCCGATGAACCAGGCCATGCCTTCGCCGAGGGTGGCATACGAATAGGAGTAGGCACTGCCGGAGACCGGCATCATCGCCGCGAACTCGGCGTAGCACAGGCCCGCCAGGGCGCAGGCGAAGCCGGCCAGCACGAACGACAGCATCACCGCCGGGCCGGCGTGGTTGGCCGCGGCCTGGCCGGTCAGCACGAAGATACCAGCGCCGATCACCGCACCCACGCCAAGCAGGATGAGGTGTTTAGCCGTGAGGGTCCGTTTCAGCGTGGCTTCGCCGTCCAGGCTGCCTTCGATGGGTTCGCCGGCATCGACGTGCCCGGCCGGCTGGACCGGCTTGACCCTCAACAGAGCTTTCAGCATGCAGTACTTCCTAATGATCGGATGGGGTGGGCCGCCGATACGTTGCCGGCAACCTTGAACGGTGAAGGCCGTGCGAACGGCCCGCTGTACCTTAGCCAAAGCTGAAGCCAACGCACAAGCGCAATCGCAACAATGAACGGCGATAATGAGCAGTATTTTTCCGAACCGCCCCCATTCATGCGCCAGACCGCCGAAACCCTTGCCGTGCTTGACGATCGCCTACGCGGCCTGTTGCGGGACTATGCCCGCCGCGAGCCCGCCCACGACGCACTGGCTGCCGAATTCGGCACATTGCTGGACGATCCAGAAGATCCGTTCCGTCGCGAACGGCTGGCCGGGCATTTCACCGCCAGCTGCTGGCTGGTCAGTGCCGACGGCCAGCGCCTGCTGCTCACCCATCACCGAAAGCTGCAGCGCTGGCTGCAGCTGGGCGGTCACGCCGACGGCGACCGTGATCTGGCGCAGGTGGCGCTGAAGGAAGCCGAGGAGGAGTCCGGCCTGAGCGGCCTGGTACTGGAAGACCCGGCCATCTTCGATCTGGACAAGCACTGGATTCCCGAGCGCAAGGACGTGCCGGGGCACTGGCACTACGACGTGCGTTTCGTGATCCGGGCGCTGGGTGGCGAGGCCTTCGTGCTCAGCGAGGAATCGCTCGACCTGGCCTGGCGGGCGGTGACCGAAGTCGCGGTCGACCCCGAATCGGATGAATCGATGCAGCGCATGGCGCGCCGGTGGTTGGCGCGCTAGCAACCTGTAGAGCCGAGCCGATGCTCGGCTCGATGCAGGCCGGAACCGCAGCCGAGCATGGGCTCGGCTCTACACGTGCAAGGCGGGACGCGCGTCAATACAGCGCGCGTCAATACAGGATGCGCGTACGCAACGTTCCTGGAATGGCGGCCAGTTCGTCGCGGACGGCGGCGGCCTGTTCCTCGCTGGCGGTGATGTCGATCACCACGTAGCCCACCTTCGGGTCGGTACGCAGGAACTGGCCGTCGATGTTGACGTTGTGGCGCGAGAAGATCTCGTTGACCCTGGACAGCACGCCCGGCACGTTCTGGTGGATGTGCAGCAGGCGCAGGCTGTCTTCGTGTTCGGGCAGGGTCACTTCCGGGAAGTTGACCGCCGACAAGGTGCTGCCGTTGTCGCTGTAGCGCACCAGCTTGGCCGCCACTTCCACGCCGATGTTGTCCTGCGCTTCCAGCGTACTGCCACCGACGTGCGGGGTCAGGATCACGTTGTCGTGACGGGTCAGCGGCGACTCGAAGATATCGCCGTTGCCATTCGGTTCAACCGGGAACACGTCCAGCGCGGCACCACCGACGTGGCCGCTGGCCAGCGCAGCGTCCAGCGCATCGATGTCGACCACGGTGCCGCGGGCGGCGTTGATCAGGTGCGCGCCCTTGCGCATCTTCGCCAGCTCGGTGCTGCCGATCATCCACTGCGTGGCCGGCGTCTCCGGCACGTGCAGGGTGACAATGTCGGCGCGTGCCAGCAGGTCGTCCAGGCTGGCCGCTGCACGCGCATTACCCAGTGCCAGCTTGGTTTCCACGTCGTGGAAGATCACCTGCATGCCCAGCGATTCGGCAAGCACGCCGACCTGGGTGCCGATGTGGCCATAACCGATGATGCCCAGCGTCTTGCCGCGCACTTCATGGCTGCCGCTGGCTGACTTCGACCAGCCGCCGCGATGGCATTCGGCGTTCTTCTGCGGGATGCCGCGGGTCAGCATGATCGCCTCGGCGATCACCAGCTCGGCCACGCTGCGGGTGTTGGAATAGGGCGCATTGAACACCGGGATGCCGGCCAGTTCGGCCGCATCCAGGTCGACCTGGTTGGTGCCGATGCAGAAGCAGCCCACCGCGATCAGTCGCTTGGCCTCGGCCAGCACCTCGGCGCTGAGCTGGGTGCGTGAGCGGATGCCGACGATGTGCGCCTCGGCGATGCGTGCCTTCAATTCGTCCTCGGGCAGCGCCTTGGTGTGCGCTTCGATCTGGCTGTAGCCGGCGGCGCTGAACACCTCCACGGCGGTCTGGCTGACCCCCTCCAGCAACAGCACGCGGATATCCTGCTTCGGGAACGAGGTCTTCTTCGGCGACATGGGGCAACACGGCCAGTGGGACAGGGGCTGACCACTATGCCAGATCACGGCGCTCATGGTGCAGTGCGCAATTGGTTGCATCCGTAGCTATCGGCCCGGCTGCGGGGCTGGACGCTGGCGCGTGCCGCTGGCACGCTTGCCCGTTCTTCACGCCCCGCGCTGGACCGTCATGACCGATTCCCGCATTGCCTCGCTGCAGCAGGCCTGTCCCGGCCTGAAGCTGAAGACCGACCCGGCCGACCTGGAGCATTACGGGCGCGACTGGACCCGGCGCTGGACGCCTGCGCCGTTGGCGGTCGCACTGCCGGCCACGGTCGAGGAGGTACAGGCGGTGATGCGCTGGAGTGCCGCCGAGGGCGTGGCGGTGGTGCCGTCGGGCGGCCGCACCGGCCTCTCGGGTGGCGCGGTGGCGGCCAACGGCGAGCTGGTGCTCAGCCTGGAGAGGATGAACAAGGCACTGGCCTACGACGCGGTCGACCGCACCCTGGTGGTGCAGGCCGGCATGCCGCTGGAAGCCGTGCACAACGCCGCGCTGGACCACGGCCTGATCTACCCGGTGGATTTCGCCGCGCGCGGCTCGTGCACGATCGGCGGCAACATCGCCACCAATGCCGGCGGCATCCGCGTGATCCGCTACGGCAACACCCGCGAGTGGATCGCCGGGCTGAAGGTGGTCACCGCCAGTGGCGAACTGCTCGAGCTCAACAAGGGCCTGATCAAGAACTCCAGCGGCTATGACTTCCGCCAGCTGCTGATTGGTTCGGAAGGTACGTTGGGGGTGATCGTCGAGGCGACGGTGAAGCTGACCGATCCGCCGCCGGCCAGCAACGTGATGCTGCTGGCCGTACCCAGCTTCGAAGTGCTGATGCAGGTGTTCGCCGCGTTCCGCGCGCGCCTGCAGCTGCAGGCCTTCGAGTTCTTCACCGACCGCGCGCTGGAACATGTGCTGGCGCACGGCGCGCAGGCGCCGTTCGACGAGGTGCACCCGTACTACGTGGTCACCGAGTTCGCCGCCAACGACGAAGCGCAGGAAGCGGCGGCGATGGCGGCCTTCGAGGACTGCATGGGCAACGGCTGGGTCAGCGACGGGGTGATCAGTGCCAGCGACGCCCAGGCCGCCCAGCTGTGGCGCCTGCGCGAAGGCATCACCGAATCGCTGGCGCGCTGCAAACCCTACAAGAACGACGTCTCGGTACGGATCTCGGCGATGCCGGCGTTCCTGGCCGAGACCCAGGCGCTGATCGGGCAAGCCTACCCGCACTTCGACGTGGTCTGGTTCGGCCACATCGGCGACGGCAACCTGCATATCAACGTGCTCAAGCCCGACGACACCAGTGACGCCGATTTCGTGGCGCAGTGCGAGCACGTCACCAAGCTGCTGGCGCAGGTGCTGGCGCGTTTCGACGGCAGCATCTCGGCCGAGCATGGCATCGGCCTGGTCAAGAAGGGCTACCTGGACAGCACCCGCGGCCCGGCCGAAATCGCGCTGATGAAAGCGGTCAAACGCGCGTTCGATCCCCAAGCGCGGCTGAATCCCGGCAAGCTGTTTGACGCCTGAGCCGGGCAAATCCTTCACGCACCCGTTACGCTCCACGCATCCTCACAACCGGCTTCGAACCGATGACCCGTCCGCTTCTACTGCTCGCCCTGCTGTCCCTGCCGCTGGCCGGCTTTGCTTCCAGCTTCGCCGGCACCTCGGCCGGTTCTGCCACCGGTGCTTCCTCCGGCTCCTCGGGCAGCAGCTCGGGTGACGACAAGGTGGTGCTGGCCGCGCGCGACGATGCCGCTGCGTTCGTTGCCAGCGACGGCCAGATCCGTGGCGCCCGCCTGCAGGCCGCACTGGCCCACCTGCGTGAGCAGAGCGCCGCCGCGCAGCAGCAGAGCGACCTGGAACTGGCCCGCACACTGCTGGCGCGTTGATCCGGCCTTCGGGTAGTGCCGGCCGCTGGCCGGCAATTCCATGACATCTGCACGGAACGCCGCCACGCTTGGCGTGGCTCTACTGCTGACCGCCCACGTCGCGTCTGCAGCTGATCGCCTGCAGCTTGATCCGTCCGGTCTCGATCCGGCGCAGCAGCGGCTCGCCAGCCAGACCCTGGCCGACGTGCAGTCACTATTGCCGGACGGCCTGCTGGCTGCGTTGCCGGCGCAGGTACGGGTGCGCTGGACGGATGACCTGCCGGCCGATGTGCATGGCCGCACCTTCGCTGGCCGTATCGCGTTGCGCCGGAGTCTGCTGGGCGACAGTGCGCCGGGCGCCCGGCGCGCACGCCGCAGCGCGCTGGTACACGAACTGACGCACGTCGCCGACCGTGGCGGTGCGAACTGGTCGCAGAGCATGCGATGGCGTGACCTCGCGGGTTGGCAGCGCAAGCCCTGGCATCTCGGCCGTGGCGACAACGACTTCCGTGACCGCAGCCCCGATGCGTATGAACTGAAGGACCCGGCCGAGTACCTGGCAGTGAACGCCGAGCATTTCGTGCTCGACAGCGAGTTCGCCTGCCGGCGCCCGGCACTGGCGCGGTGGTACCAGGCCCATTTCGGAACCCCGCCATCGCTGCCGCAGTCGCACTGCGCGACCGCGTTGCCCTTGCTGCAGGCCGAATCGGAAGAGGGGGCGGCATCGCTGCTGCAGCTCGACCCCGCGCGTGTCTACGCCGTGGATTACCTGTTCGCCGAAGGCAGCGCGCAGCCGATGAGCCGCTGGGGCCACAGCATGCTGCGATTGGTGATCTGCAGGCCCGGGCGCGCACCGGGGCCGGACTGCAGGCTGGATCTCGAACACCACCGCGTGCTGTCCTTCCGCGCGTTCGTGGGCGACGTGCAGATATCCAACTGGCGCGGCTTGACCGGCGGCTACCCGTCGCGGCTGTTCGTGCTGCCGCTGCAGCAGGTGGTGGACGAGTACACCAAGGTCGAACTGCGCGGCCTGCAGTCGCTGCCATTGCGGCTGCAGCGCGATGAGATCGCCAGCCTGCTCGAGCGCACCGCCCAGGTGCACTGGAGCTATGACGGGCGCTATTACTTCGTCAGCAACAACTGTGCGGTGGAGACCGCCAAGCTGCTGCAGGCCGGAGTGCCGCGGCTGGGCGAGGCCGGGCTGGCCCAGCTGAGTCCGCGTGGTCTCAAGCGCCGGCTGGCGCGGCTGGGCATGCTCGACGAGCGGGTACTCACGGACCGCAACGCCGCGCAGGCACAGGGCTATTACTTCGCTTCCGCGCGCGACCACTATCAGCAGTTGTTCACAGTGGCAGCGACCCAGCTGAGCTTGCCCGCGCGCGATGTGCGCGGCTGGTTGAAGCTGCCGGCAGAACAACGGGCACCGTGGCTGCTGAAGGGCGACCTGCGCGCCAGTGCCGGCCTGCTGTTGCTGGAACAGGCCGCACAGCGGCGTGCCGAGCTGCGGGCACGCGATGTGCTCAAGCGGCAGCTGCTGGCTGCTGCCAACAGCGCGGAAACCCGCAGCCTGCGCGGCCTGCTGGCGCAGAGTGGGCAGTGGTTGCGCCCGGGGACGCTGCTGCAGGACGGCGGCTATGGGTTGCCGCTGGGCGACGAGCAGGTACTGCTGTCTGCGGCCGTGGCCACTGCCAGTGCGCACGCGGTACCGGCATGGCAGGCATTGCGTGTGCAGCTTCGCCAGCAGTTGCCGGCGCAGCAGCGTGAGGAAATGGATGCGATCGACGCCAATCTGGCCGCGCTGGGAGCACACCTGCGCACGCAGGCCGCTGGTCCGGCTACTGGCGCGGCAGTTCGATGACGAAACGGCTGCCGCCGCAGCTGCCGGGCGTGCAGTAAGCATGGCCACCATGTGCATCGGCGATGGCCTTGACCACCGCCAGGCCGAGCCCGCTGCCACCGCCCTGGCGCGAACGTGAGCCGTCGGCGCGCATGAACGGAGTGAAGATGTCGGCATGCAGTCCGGGATCGATGCCCGGGCCTTCATCCTCGATGGCCACCTGCACATGGCCCGGCGTGTCATGCACGGCGATCCGCACCTTGCCTGGGCTGGCATAGCGACGCGCGTTTTCCAGCAGCGCCAGCAGCGCCTGGCGCAGGCGCGTGGGATCACAGTGCGCGTTGTGTTCCTCGCGGCTGGTTTCCAGTTCCAGCACGAAGCCCGCAGCGCGGAACTGCGGGTCGACCAGCGTCATCACCGAATGCACCTCGGCCACCACGTCGGTGCGTGCGCGACGCACGTCCAGCCGCGCATTGTCGGACAGGCTCAGCACGCGCAGATCTTCGATCAGTCGCGACAGCCCTTCGACCTGGGCGAGCAGGCTGCGGAACTGCGACTCGTCCGGCTGGAACACGCCCTCGGCCAGTCCCTGCAGGCGGCCGCGCAGGATCGTCACCGGAGTACGCAGCTCATGTGCGATGGCCGCATGCCACATCGCGCGCTCGCTCTCCATGTGCTGCAGGCGGCGCGCCATCGCATTGAAGTCCTCAACCAGGGTTGCCACTTCGCCCGGAGAATTCTCCTCGACGCTGGCGCGCGCCCCAAGGTCACCGCTGGCGAGCGCACGCACGCTGTCCACCAGCGAATTCAACGGCGACAGGATGCGGTGGGCGAGGCGGAACGAGGCGGCGATGGCCAGCGCCAGGCCGGTCAGGATCACGCCCACCATCCATGCCAGCTCCGGCCCGGTCGGCAGCCAGCTTTCCGGCTCTTCGGTACTTCCGGGGAAGAACTCGACCAGCACCGCGTACAGCAGCCACGACGACAGGATCATCATCACGATGACGCCGATCACCATCAGCGACATCGAGACGATGATGTGGCGGCTGAGCCCGGAACGGCGCAGTCGGGCCATCAGCGGTCAGCCATCAACCGGTAGCCGACGCCGCGCACACTGGCCGGAACATTGACCATGCCCACTTCGTCCAGCTTGCGGCGCAGCTTGCTGACATGGCTGTCGACAGTGCGCTCCAGCGCTTCGCTTTCCGGCAGGCATTCGTGCATCAGCTCGCTGCGGCTGAAGATGCGGGTCGGTGCCAGCGCCATGCAGTGCAGCAGCTTGAACTCGGTGAGCGTGAGCAGCACTTCGTGACTATAGCCTTCGCCCTCCACGTGCACGGCGTGGGTGGCCGAGTCGATCAGCAGCGGGCCGACGCGCAGCGCAGTGGGCGCGTCCACGCGCGAGGCGCGCAGCGTACGCCGCAGCACCGCGCGCACGCGCGCCGCCACCTCGGCCGGGTTGAACGGCTTGACCACGTAGTCGTCGGCACCCATGCGCAGCGCGGTCAGCTTGTCCAGGTCCTGGTCCAGCGCGGTCAGCATGATCACCGGCGTCTCACCACGCTGGCGCAGCTGGGTCAGCACGCTCCAGCCATCCAGGCGTGGCAGCTGTACATCGAGCAGGACCAGGTCAGGACGGGCGCTGCGATGCAGGTCCAGTGCGCTATGGCCATCGGCCGCGCGCAGCGTGCGCAGTCCTTCCCGTTCCAGGTAGGCGCTGAGAATATCGGCGATCTCGGCCTCATCCTCGACGATCAGGACCAGGGCGGCGAGGGCGGGGGAGGCATGCATGCAGGGGCGGGGCCGTAAGGTGCTTGCCTCCATCGTATCTCCACAGTTCCTCCATCGAAACCCCATCATTGCCACGCACACTGCGCGCTTCAGAACCTATCCGCCGCCTGCGCGGCATTGTGCACAGCAATGAGAACCTTCAGGACTCCGGTCGCGTTGATCGCGGCCCTCGCCCTGGCCATGACGGCCTGCTCAACCCCCGAAGCCACTCCCGAAGCCGCACCGCGTGTCAGCGTGGTCACCGTCGGCCCGCAGGTGGTACAGCGCGATGACGAACTGCCCGGCCGCGTGGCTGCCGTGCGCACCGCACAGATCCGTGCCCAGGTGAGCGGCATCGTGCAGCGCCGCCTGTTCGACCAGGGGGCCGAAGTGAGCGCCGGCCAGGCCCTGTTCCAGATCGATCCGGCGGCGTTCCGTGCAGATGTTGATTCGGCACTGGCAGCCCTTCAGCGCAGCGAAGCGGCGCTGGGCCGCAGCCGCGTGCAGTCGCAGCGCCTGCATGCACTGGCCGCCGCACAGGCCGTCAGCCAGCAGCATCGCGACGATGCCAGTGCCGAGTACGAACAGGCCCGTGCCGCGGTGAACGAGGCGCGCGCGATCCTGGCCCGTCGCCAGCTCGACCTGCGCTATGCGACGGTCAGTGCGCCGATTGCCGGCCGTATCGACCAGGCGCTGGTGACCGAAGGTGCGCTGGTCGGCGTGGCCGATGCCGAGCCGATGGCGGTGGTGCAGCAGATCGACCAGGTCTACGTCGATGTGCGCCAACCGGCGGCGCAGCTGGAGTCTCTGCAGCGCAGTGCCGCCGGTGGCGGCGAGCTGCCGGTGACGATCATCGGTGCCAGCGGCAAGCCACTGCCCGAACGCGGCCAGCTGCTGTTCTCCGGCATCAATGTCGATGCGCGAACCGGTGATGTCATCCTGCGCATCCTGGTCGACAACCCGCAGCGGCAGCTGCTGCCCGGCATGTACGTGCGCGCGAGGGTGCCACGTGGCGCGCCGGCCAGTGCATTGACCGTGCCACAGCAGGCGGTGCTGCGCAGCGCCGGTGGCCAGGCCTATGCCTGGGTGATCGGCGCGGACGGCAAGGCGGTGATCCGCACGCTGGAAGTGGACGGCAGTGTCGATCGCCAGTGGCTGGTGCGCACGGGCCTGAAGGCCGGCGAGAAGGTGGTGGTCGAGGGCCAGGAGCGCCTGCAGGAAGGTGTGGTGGTCGATGCGCGCGACTGGCAGATGCCGGTCGCCAGCGCCGGTGCAGTGCAGGCCGGCAGCAAGGGCTGAGCCTTTCCGGGGCCGGTCCCTCCAGGGAAATCCAACATGGCACGTTTCTTCATCGATCGCCCGGTGTTCGCCTGGGTGCTGGCGATCTTCATCATCCTGGCCGGCGTGCTGGCGATCCCGCGGCTGGCGGTGGAGCGCTATCCAGCAGTCGCCCCGCCCAGCGTCAGCATCTATGCCAGCTACCCGGGTGCCAGCCCGCAGACGCTGAATGATGCCGTGGTTGGCCTGATCGAGCGCGAGCTGTCCAGCGTCAAGCACCTGCTGTACTTCGAGTCGTCGGTGGACACGTCCGGCGAAGCGTCGATCACTGCCACCTTCAAGCCCGGCACCAATCCGGAGCTGGCGCAGGTGGACGTGCAGAACCGGATCAAGGCGATCGAACCGCGGCTGCCGCGCAGCGTGCGCCAGAACGGCCTGTTCGTGGAGGCCGCTGATTCCGGCTTCCTGATGCTGGTCGGCCTGCGTTCGCCCGATGCCAGCGTCAGCGAGGCCGCGCTGGGCGATTTCATGGCGCGCAACATCATCGAAGAGCTGCGCCGTATCGATGGCGTCGGCCGCGTGCAGTTGTTCGGTGCCGAGCAGGCGATGCGCGTGTGGCTGGACCCGACCCGGTTGACCGGCTACGGCCTGACCATGGGCGATGTGGCAACCGCCATCGAACAGCAGAACCTGGAGATTTCGCCAGGACGCATTGGTGATTCGCCGGGTGTTCCAGGCCAGCGC
This sequence comes from Stenotrophomonas maltophilia group sp. msm4, assembly GCF_032025605.1. NCBI lineage: Bacteria > Pseudomonadati > Pseudomonadota > Gammaproteobacteria > Lysobacterales > Lysobacteraceae > Stenotrophomonas > Stenotrophomonas maltophilia group sp. msm4. The sequence goes on from NZ_JAVSKK010000001.1 coordinate 893,772, forward strand.
ATCACCGTGCCGCTCAGTGCCGACGGCCAGTTGTCCACGCCGGAACAGTTCGCGGCGATCGTACTGCGTGCCGGCGCCGACGGTTCACGGGTGGTGCTGGGTGATGTCGCCCGCGTCGAGCTGGGCGCGCAGAGCTATGCCTGGGGCACCCGCGAGGACGGCCATCCAGCCACCGCCGCCGGCGTGCAGCTGCGCCCGGGCGCGAACGCGGTGCGTACCGCTGCGGCGGTGCGTGAGCGCGTGGCTGAGCTGGCGCCGCTGCTGCCGCGCGGGGTGGAAGCGAGCATCCCGTTCGACACCGCGCCGTTCGTGAAGATCTCGATCCAGAAGGTAGTGCAGACCCTGCTGGAGGCGATGCTGCTGGTGTTCGCGGTGATGTACCTGTTCCTGCAGAACTGGCGTTACACGCTGATCCCGGCGCTGGTCGCACCGATCGCGCTGCTGGGTACGTTCGCGGTGATGCTGGCGCTGGGCTTCTCGATCAACGTGCTGACCATGTTCGGCATGGTGCTGGCCATCGGCATCATCGTCGACGACGCGATCGTGGTGGTCGAGGGCGTGGAGCGGATCATGGCCGAGGAGGGCCTGCCGCCGCGCGAGGCCACCATCAAGGCGATGCGTGAACTGACCGGCGCAGTGATCGGCATTACCCTGGTGCTGACCGCGGTGTTCATCCCGATGGCGTTCGCCAGCGGTTCGGTGGGCGCGATCTACCGTCAGTTCACCGTGGCGATGGCGGTGTCGATCCTGTTCTCGGCGCTGCTGGCCCTGAGCCTGACGCCGGCGCTGTGCGCGACCCTGCTGCGCCAGGCCAACCACGGCCATCACGGTCGCGGCGGGCTGTTCGGCGCCTTCAACCAAGGCTTCGAGCGGATGACCGGGCGTTACCAGCGTGGTGTGGCGACGGTGCTGCAGCGGAGCGGGCGGGTGATGGGCGTGTTCGCCGCACTGGTGGCGGCGTTGCTGCTGGGCCTGCACTGGCTGCCGGGCGCATTCCTGCCGGAAGAAGACCAGGGCTATTTCATGACCTCGATCCAGCTGCCGGCCGAGGCGACGGCCGAGCGTACGCTGGCCGTGGTCGAAGCCTACGAACGGCACGTGGCCTCGCGTCCGGGCATCGGCTCCAACCAGTCGATCCTCGGCTACAGCTTTTCCGGTTCCGGCCCGAGTGCGGCGCTGACCTACACCATGCTGAAGGACTGGGGTGAGCGCGCAGGCGCAACCGCGGCCGGTGAGGTGGAGGCCGCGCAGCAGGCGATGGCCACGATTGCCGAGGGCGAGGTGATGAGCGTGATGCCGCCGGCCATCGACAGCCTGGGACGTTCGTCCGGCTTCTCGCTGGCGCTGCAGGCGCGCACCGGGCAGGGCCAGGCCGAACTGCGCGCGGCCCTGCAGCAGCTGCTGAAGCTGGCCGAAGCCAGCCCGCTGCTGTCGGAGGTGCATGCCGATGGCCTGCCGGCCGGCACCAGCGTGCGGCTGGACATCGACCGGGCCAAGGCCGAGGCAATGGGCGTGGGCTTCGAGCAGATCAGCAGCACGCTGTCGGCAGCCATGGGCTCGCAGTACGTCAACGACTTCCCCAACAAGGGACGGCTGCAGCAGGTGATCCTGCAGGCCGATGCGCCGCACCGGATGGAGCTGGAAGACGTGCTGAAGCTGTACGTGCGCAACAGCGAGGGCGGCATGGTGGCGTTGTCCGAGCTGGTCACCCCGCACTGGACCGAAGCGCCGTTGCAGCTTCAGCGCTATCTTGGCTTCCCGGCGCTGAACCTGTCCGGCGCCCCGGCCTCTGGCGTGTCGACCGGCCAGGCCATGGCGGAGATGGAGCGGTTGGCCGAAAAGCTGCCGTCCGGTTTTGCCCTGCAGTGGACCAGCCAGTCGCTGCAGGAGCGTGAGTCGGGGGCGCAGGCGCCGTGGCTGCTGTTGTTGTCGATGCTGGTGGTCTTCCTGGTGCTTGCCGCGCTGTACGAGAGCTGGTCGATTCCGTTGGCGGTGGTGCTGGTGGTGCCACTGGGCCTGCTTGGCGCGGTCGCCGCGGTGCTGTTGCGCGGCATGCCCAACGACGTGTTCTTCAAGGTCGGCATGATCACCGTGATCGGGCTGTCGGCGAAGAACGCGATCCTCATCGTCGAATTCGCGCGCCAGCTGCAGCAGCAGGGGCGCGGTCTGGTTGAAGCAGCGCTGGAGGCGGCGCGGCTGCGCCTGCGCCCGATCGTGATGACCTCGCTGGCGTTCGCGCTGGGCGTGGTGCCGCTGATGCTGGCGCAGGGCGCGTCGAAGGAAACCCAGCAGGCGATTGGAACCGGTGTGTTCGGCGGCATGGTCAGTGCGACCGTGCTGGCGGTGTTCTTCGTGCCGGTCTTCTATGTAGTGGTGCAGGGCGCGCGGCAGTGGATCGCGCAGCGCCTGCGCAGGCGCCGGCCGATGCCGGGAGGAACCGTGGATGGAACGGAACATCGTTGAAGATCTGCATGAGCAGCAGTTGTTGGCGCTGGAGCAGCGCCTGTGCGCAGCGCTGCTGGAGAACAATCACAATGCGTTGAACGCGCTGGTATCGCCAGCCTTGTTCATGATGGACGGCCACGGTGGCCGCATGCTCGATCTGCCGTGGCTGGGTGATTGGTTGGCGGGTAGCCTGCAGGTGCGAGGCCTGCAGCTGCACGCCGTTGAAACGCTGCTGTGTGGTCGGCTGGCACTGCTGTCCAGCAACGTGCGGATGTCGGTCTGGCAGCAGGGCCGCGAGCGCGAACTGAAGCTGCGCCTGTTGCGGGTCTGGACCTGCAGTTCCGGCGGCAGTGGCGCGCAGCTGCTGTCGATGGCGGTGCTGGCCGCATGAGTGCGGTCAGGCCGTTTTCAGGCCCCGCTCACCGCGAGGTGGTAGGGTCGAGCATTCCTGTAGTGTCGACAAGGAGTCGAGCCATGCGTGTAGTTCCCAGTCTGTTGGCAGCGTCCCTGGGGTTGGTTCTGGCCGCGTGCCAGCCGGCCCAGGCACCCGCGGCGGGCAGCAATGACGCCTCGCCTGCCACGCTGCAGCCGAGCGCCAACACGGAAGGTGGCAGCGAGACCGCCTACCAGTGTGGTGATCTGAGTGTGGGCGCGACCTTCAATGGCGAGGATGCTGCCACGCTGGTGATCGGCGAGCGTCGCTTCGCCATGACCTCCGAGCGCGCGGCATCCGGCGCCAAGTACAGCGATGGCCTTGGCAACAGCTTCTGGACCAAGGGCAGCGATGATGGCCTGCTGAGCCTGAAGGGCGAGCCGGATCGCGAGTGCCATGCGGTGGAAGCCACCGAAGGCGATGGCAGCGCCGGCAATGCCGCGTTCCGTGCCACCGGCAATGAACCTGGATGGCTAGCAGTCGTCGATGGCGATATGCCGGGCCTGCAGGTGGAAGTTGACTACGGCGAGCGCCGCTTTGACGTGGCCAGGCCCACCCAGGGCGCTGATGGATGGAGCGGCAAGGCGTCCGACGGCACCGACGTCAAGCTCAGCTTCCAGCGCACCACCTGCCAGGATGACATGAGCGGCGAGGCATTCGAGGCCAAGGCGATGCTGACTGTCGGTACCCGCCAGTACCATGGCTGCGGCAACTTCGGTGCGAAACAGCCGTAAGTTTCCTGTAGAGCCGAGCCCACGCTCGGCTGCAGCACCTGTCCAACCCACCGCAGCCGAGCGCGGGCTCGGCTCTACACAACTGCTGTCAGCGATGCGCCGCTTGCTGCCTGCGGCGAACTTGCCGCAGGCAGCGATCGGCAGACGATCGGCGCAGGGTGCTTAGTCGGCACGGCCGGCGAATTCGCCGGTGGCGGTGTTCACCAGCACGCGCTCGCCGTTGACGATGTACTCCGGCACCATGATCTCGATGCCGGTGTTGAGCTTGGCCGGCTTCGGGCGCTTGGTGGCGGTGCCACCCTTCAGTTCCGGCGGCGTCTCGATCACTTCCAGCACCACGGAGGCCGGCAGCTGGATCGCCACCGGCTGCTCGTCGATCACCTGCACGTAGATGCCGGTCAGGCCGTCGGTGATGTAACCGGCGTCGTCGCCGATCACGTCCGCGTCCAGGGTGTACGGGGTGTAGTCCTCGTCATCGAGGAACACGAAGGCATCGCCGTCCTTGTACGAATAGGTGGACTGGCGGCGCAGCAGTTCGACCTCGACCAGGTTGTCGTCGGCATCGAAGCTGGCGTCGAGCTTGTTGCCGCCCGGCACGCTGTACATGATGAAGCGGAAGCGGACGTTGCCGCCGCGACCCTGCGGCGAGCTGCGCTCGATGTCGCGGATCTGGTACACGCCGTTGTTATACTCGACGACGTTGCCCTTCTTGATGTCGTTGGCTTTCATGGTGATCTAGGTCGTTGGGGGAGGGCGCCGTCCCGGCGCCCGGGGGAATCACTTCGGAGCGAGGCGGGTAGCGCCGTCCAGGCGGATGGTCTCGCCGTTGAGGTAGGTGTTGCCAAGGATGAAGCCGACCAGGCTGGCGAAGTCTTCCGGCTTGCCCAGGCGCGACGGGAACGGGATCGAGGCAGCCAGCGACTGCTGCACGGCTTCGGGCATGCCATCGACCATCGGCGTCCAGAACACGCCCGGGGCGATGGTATTGACGCGGATCCCGAAGCGCGACAGTTCGCGTGCCATCGGCAGCGTCATCGACACCACGCCGCCCTTGCTGGCGGCATAGGCGGCCTGGCCGATCTGGCCTTCATAGGCGGCGATGCTGGCGGTGTTGATGATCACCCCGCGCTCGCCATCGATGCCGGCCTCGTTGTGCTGCATGCGGTTGGCCGCGGCCTTGGCGACATTGAAGCTGCCGACCAGATTGACCATCACCGTGCCCTGGAAGCCGGCCAGCGGCATCGGGCCGTCCTTGCCCAGCACGCGGCCGGCGCCGAGGATGCCGGCGCAGTTCATTGCCACGTTCAGGCCGCCGAGGAAATCGTGGGCCTGGTCGATGGCCGCAGCCACGGCGGCCTCATCGCTGACGTTGACGTTGAAATAGCGGGCGTTGTCGGCACCCAGCCCGGCAACGGCGGTCGCACCCTTGTCGTCGTTGAGATCGAACAGGGCCACCTTGCCGCCCTGGGCGACGAGGTGCTGGGCCACGGCCAGGCCGAGGCCGGAGACGCCACCAGTGATCACGGCACGTACGGAAGACAGCTGCATTGAACGGTCCTGCAGGTTCGAGAACCGCCGATTCTAACGGAAGCCGCGACCGTCGCTGTTGTGCACTGCGCCGCCGCAGCAGGGCGGCGCAGTGCGGCGGTCAACCTGCGGCGGCCAGCGCCTGCCCGGTGCGGCTGGCGGTGGCGCGACCGAGCAGGCCGGCCAGCCAGCGGCCGGTCTCGGCCAGTGCCGGCAGGTCCACGCCGCTGTCCAGGCCCAGGCCCTGCAGCAGGTAGACCACGTCTTCGCTGGCCACATTGCCGCTGGCGCCCTTCGCATACGGGCAGCCACCGGCGCCGGAGACGGCACTGTCGACCACGCGCACGCCTTCTTCCAGGCAGGTGGCGATGTTGGCGATGGCCTGGCCGTAGGTGTCGTGGAAGTGCACGGCCAGTGCCGTCATCGGAATCTCGGCCGCCACCGCCTGCAGCATCGCCCGTGCCTTGCGCGGGGTGCCGACGCCGATGGTGTCGCCCAGCGAGATTTCGTAACAGCCCATCTGGTGCAGCGCGCGCGCCACGCGCACCACGTCGGCCAGCGGCACCTCGCCCTGGTAGGGGCAGCCGAGCACGGTGGAGACGTAGCCGCGCACGCGCACGCCATCGGCGGCGGCGCGGCGCAGGATGGGCTCGAACCGGGCGAGCGACTCGTCGATGCCGGCATTGGTATTGGTGCGGTTGAACGCCTCGGACGCGGCAGTGAACACCGCCACCTCCTCGACGCCGACCGCACGGGCGCGGTCGTAGCCCTGTTCGTTCGGTACCAGCACCGGGTAGTGGACACCCGGCCTGCGCTGGATGCCGGCATAGACCTCGGCGGCGTCGGCCAGTTGCGGGATCCACTTCGGGCCGACGAAGCTGGTCGCCTCGATGCTGCGCAGGCCGGTGGCCGACAGGCGGTTGATCAGTTCGATCTTGTCGGCGGTGGACACCGACTGCTTTTCGTTCTGCAGGCCGTCACGCGGGCCGACCTCGACGATGCGGACGTAATCGCTCATGCGGCTGCCCCATCGGCGGGGCGGTGGCAGACCGCTTCGATGTTGTTGCCGTCCGGGTCGAGCACGAAGGCCGCGTAGTAATCCGGGTGATACCACGGGCGCAGGCCCGGCGCGCCGTTGTCGCGGCCGCCGGCGGCGAGCGCGGCGGCATGGAAGGCATCCACCTGCGCACGGCTGGCGCAGGCGAAGGCCACGTGTACGCCGTGACTGGCGGTGCCGCCATTGCCGAGCCAGAAGAACGGCTTGCCGTCGCTGCCGAAGCCGACGTGGTCGTGGTCGCCGGTCTGTTCGGCGGTCACTTCCATCACCACGCCGATCTGCAGCGGCGCCAGTGCCTGCAGGAAGAAGGTCCTGCTGCGCGCCAGGTCGGCGCTGGTCAAACCAAGATGATCGAGCATGTTCAGGCTTCCGTGACCCAGTGGGGGGCGCGCTTGTCGAGGAAGGCGCCCAGGCCTTCCTGGCCCTCGGCGGAGACCCGCAGGCGCGCGATCAGGGCCGCATTATCGCGATCCAGTGCGTCGCGGTCATGGCTGTCGCGGACCTGCCGCACCAGCTGCTTGGCGGTGGACGAGGCGATCGGGCCGGCCTTGTCGAGCAGGGCCAGCTGGCGTTCCAGCGCCTCGTCCAGGCGCTCGGGTTCGACCAGTTGATGGACCAGGCCGATGCGCAGCGCGGTGTCGGCATCGAAGTGCTCGCCGGTGGCGAACCAGCGACGGGCCTGGCGCGGGCCGATGGCCTCGATCACGTAGGGCGAGATGACGGCGGGCAGCAGGCCCAGGCGGCTTTCGGTCAGGCCGAAGCGGGCCGCGGTGCTGGCGATGGCAATGTCGCAGCAGGCAACCAGGCCGACGCCGCCACCGAAGGCCGCGCCGTGGACCCGGGCCAGGGTCGGCTTGGGCAGCTCGTCCAGGGTGCGCATCAGCCGCGCCAGGGCAAGCGAGTCCTCGCGGTTGTCGGCCTCGCTGGCCGCGGCCATGCCACGCATCCACTGCATGTCGGCACCGGCCGAGAAGGAAGCGCCGTGACCGGCGACCACCACGGCCCGGACCGAATCATCGCCGCCGGCGGCTTCCAGTGCGGCAGTCAGCCGGGCGATCAGGCTGGCGTCAAAGGCGTTGTGCAGCTCCGGCCGGTTCAGCCAGAGGGTGAGGACAGCGCCACGGCGCTCGATCTGCAAAGCATCGTTCATGGGATTCCAGGGTCACTCCATACCTGTATGGATCATAGCGGGCCATTGGTCATGGGCCATGACGCGACGCGGGAATGTTAGAATCGAGAACCATTTACATCCAGCAGAGAACACGCTAGATGACGCTGTCCGAACTGCCGCTGCACACCTCGGCCGTGGTCGAGTCCGTGCAGGACCTGCATGCCAACGATGCCATTGCCCGCCGCCTGCGCGAGCTGGGTTTCGTGAATGGCGAGGAAGTACGCTTGGTGGCCAAGGGCCCGGTGGGGGGCGAGCCGCTGCTGGTGCAGGTCGGGTTCACCCGGTTCGCGCTGCGGATCAGTGAAGCCAAGCGCGTCGTGGTCGACGCCGTCAGTCAGGAACGACGCGCATGACCGCCATTGTCTCCGCCTCACCGCTGCGCATCGCGCTGGTCGGCAACCCCAACAGCGGCAAGACCGCGCTGTTCAACCAGCTGACCGGCAGCCGGCAGAAGGTCGCCAACTACACCGGCGTCACCGTCGAGCGCAAGGAAGGCCGCCTGCGTGCGCCGTCCGGCCGCGAATTCGCCGTGCTCGACCTGCCGGGCGCCTACAGCCTGCATCCGGCCAGCCTGGACGAGGCGATTACCCGTGACCTGTGCCGGGGCTTCTACCCGGGCGAAGCTGCGCCGGACGTGCTGCTGTGCGTGATCGACGCCACCAACCTGCGCCTGCACCTGCGCTTCGCGCTGGAGCTGCGTGAGCTGGGCAAGCCGATGGTGGTCGCCCTGAACATGGTCGATGCGGCCCAGCGCCGTGGCATCCAGGTGGACGTGGCCGCGCTGGAGCGCGAGCTGGGCGTACCGGTGGTGGAGACCGTGGCGGTGCGCAAGCAGGGTGCCAAGGCCCTGGTCGAGCGCCTCGATGCGATGGTGCCGCACCTGGATGCGCCGGTGCCGGGTCCGGAAGGTGGCATCGATTACCACGGCAAGGTGCGCGAGATCCTGTCGGTCGCCGTGCGGATGCCGGCGCGGACCGCGAAGATCGACGACGCGCTGGACCGCTGGCTGCTGCACCCGGTGTTCGGGCTGATCAGCCTTGCAGTGGTGATGTTCCTGATCTTCCAGGCGGTGTACGCCTGGGCGACGCCGTTGATGGATGGCATCGAGGCTGGCTTCGCCTGGCTCGGTGCTCTCGTTGGCAGCGTGTTGCCGGAGGGCCCCCTGGCCAGCCTGCTGACCGACGGCATCATCGCCGGCGTCGGTGGCGTGGTGGTGTTCCTACCGCAGATCCTGATCCTGTTCTTCTTCATCCTGGTGCTGGAGGAATCCGGCTACCTGCCACGTGCGGCGTTCCTGCTCGACCGCATGATGGCCGCCGCCGGCCTGTCCGGCCGCTCATTCATCCCGCTGCTGTCCAGCTTCGCCTGCGCGGTGCCGGGCATCATGTCCACGCGCAGCATCCAGGACCCGCGTGACCGCCTGGCCACCATCCTGGTCGCACCGCTGATGACCTGCTCGGCGCGCCTGCCGGTGTACGCCCTGCTGATCGGTGCATTCATTCCGCAGAAGACGGTGTGGGGGGTATTCAACCAGCAGGGCCTGGTCCTGTTCGGCCTGTACGCCGCCGGCATCCTCAGTGCGCTGGCGATGTCGTGGATCATGAAGAAGTGGCGCCGCGACAAGAGCGAGCATCCGCTGATGCTGGAGCTGCCGTCGTACCGCCTGCCCCATGTGCGTGACCTGGCGGTGGGCCTGTATGAGCGCGGCATGATCTTCCTCAAGCGTGTCGGCGGCATCATCCTGGCGCTGACCATCCTGCTGTGGGTGCTGCTGTCGTTCCCGGCGGCCCCGGCCGATGCCACGATGCCGGCCATCGACTACAGCTACGCCGGCCGGATCGGCCATGCGATGGCGGTGTTCTTCGCACCGCTGGGCTTCAACTGGCAGATCTGCATCGCGCTGATCCCGGGCCTGGCCGCGCGTGAGGTGGCGGTATCTTCGCTGGCCACCGTGTATGCGCTGTCGGCCGCCGATGACGATGCCGCCAGCCAGGCGCTGACCCCGTTGATCAGCGATGGCTGGTCGCTGGCCACGGCCCTGTCGCTGCTGGTCTGGTACATCTACGCCCCGATGTGCATCTCGACGCTGGCGACCATCAAACGCGAGACCAACTCGTGGAAGCAGATGGGCTTTGCCGCGTTCTACCTGTTTGCCGCGGCTTACGTGGCCGCGCTGATTACCTATCAGGTGACCAAGGCGCTGGGAGGCGGCTGATGGATACCGGGCTGCTGATCCAGTACCTGATCATCGCGGTGGCCGTGCTGGTCAGTGCCTGGGTGGTACTGAAGAAGCAGTTCCCGGGTACCGTGCGCACGCTGCGCGGGGCCTTGGCGCTGGCCCTGCTGAAGCCGGGTCGCGCGGCCTGGCTGCAGGCGCTGGGGCGGAAGATCGCGCCGCCGGCCAGCGGTGGTGGCGGTGCCTGTGGGGGGTGCGACAGCTGCGGGCCGACCAAGAAGTAGCGTCCAGCCATGCTCGACCGCGGCTGTCCGGAGGGTGCGAACTTTCGACCCGCACGCTTTCCAGGGTTCAGACCTCTCTGCGGATGATCGCGCGGAAGTTCCCGTCCTGATTCAATCGCCGCACCGATTCGCGGTTTCCATGGGCTGCTGCGAAACCCGCCACGTCGGCCAGGGCATCGAGCAGCAGGGCCTTCAACGCGTCGCGGTTGCCGGCCTCCAGCAGATCTTCAAGGTCCTGCTGGATGAAGGTCCGGCGCAGGCCTGGCGTTTCTTCGATCCGCCAGTCGACATGGGGCGTGGGAATGCTGGAGCGGTACCGGAAAGCCGTTTCAAGATCGTCAGGTGCGAGGGGATACGCGAGCAGCTCTGGAAAGTAGAGTCCAGCATTCACATAGAAGCCCCGGCTTTCGCTGGCGCGCTGGTGATTAACGACAAGCAGGGCGGCATCCAGCAAGCGGTAGCGCGTGGTCGACGTCCCGGCATAACCGGTCTTCCTGGCGCATTTGCTGAAGACGGTCGAGGATTTCATGGGTTTTGCCCGGGCTGAGGGAAGGGCCACAGACTTGAAGGGGAGCGTTGCCGCGTCCAGTGGCAAACCCGTCACCGCAGGGGCAAGCAGCATCGCAGCGATGGCGCTTGCCGGAGCGGGCGTGCTGCCGCTAGCCTGCAGGCATGAACCAGACTCCCCTGCGATTGCTCATTCACGGTGCCTCCGGGCGCATGGGCCAAGCCCTGCTGCGGCTGGCCGCCGAACATTCCGAAACCCTGCAGATCGTGGCCGCCGTGACCGGTCGCGCGCCGGCCCAGCGCGTAGTCGACGGCGTGCCGTTCTTCGCGGCCAGCGAACTGCCCGGTGCGCCGGTGTTCGACGTGGCCATTGACTTCAGCCTGCCGGAGGGCTTCGACCCGCTGCTGGCGCTGTGCGTGGATCGCGGGGCAGGACTGGTGTCGGGTACCACCGGCATTTCCAGCACGCAGCGCCAGGCGTTGGATGCGGCAGCGGCGAAGATCCCGCTGGTATGGGCCTCGAACTTCAGCCTGGGCGTGGCCGTACTGGACGAACTGGTGGAGCGCGCGGCGCAGGCGCTGGCCGGCTGGGACTGCGACATCGTCGAATTGCACCACACCCAGAAGAAGGACGCGCCATCGGGCACTGCACTGACCCTGGGCGCGGCCGCCCAGCGGGGTGGGGCGGAACCGCATTACGCCAGCCTGCGCGCCGGCGACATCGTCGGCGAGCACCTGGTGCAGTTCACCGGGCTGGGCGAGCGCATCGAGCTGGTACACCGGGCCACCAACCGCGACATCTTCGCCCGCGGCGCCCTGTTCGCCGCCCGCCAGCTGCAGGGCCGGGCCCCGGGCAGCTACCGGGTGCGGGACCTGCTGGCGTAAGGCGGTAGTGCCGGCCGCTGGCCGGCAACCTTGGGTGACGGGAGCCAATGGGGTTGCCGGCCAGCGGCCGGCACTACCGGGTGGCGGGTGCCGCATACCCGGCCGGATCGAAATGAATGCGCAATCGCCTGTTCATGAAGCGCGATAACCGCTGGCGCGAGCGCCCCGGCAGCGCTACAATTCGCACTCGCCGAATCACGAAAGCCGGACCGGTCCCAGACCGTACGTCCGCGCTTTTTTGCAACCGGATTTCCGTGAAGCGCAGGCGTGACTTCGGCAGCCCCCTCGGTAGCCAAAGTGAGATTCCCGTGACCCAAGCCGCAATCCTCGTCCTCGAAGACGGCACCGTATTCGAGGGCGAATCCGTAGGCGCGCCCGGCCTGTCCGTCGGTGAAGTGGTGTTCAACACCGCCATGACCGGCTATCAGGAAGTGTTGACCGACCCGTCCTACGCCCGGCAGATGGTCACGCTGACCTATCCGCATATCGGCAACACCGGCATGACCGACCAGGACGACGAAGCGTCCAAGGTGTGGTCGGCCGGCCTGATCGTGCGCGACGTTCCGCGCCGTCCCAGCAACTGGCGCAGCCAGGTGTCGCTGCAGGACTGGTTGATCCAGCGTGGCGTGGTCGCCATCGCCGGCATCGACACCCGGAAGCTGACCCGCATCCTGCGCGAGAAGGGCGCGCAGAACGGTGCGCTGATGGCCGGCGACATCGACGTGGAAAAGGCACTGGAAGCCGCCCGCAAGTTCCCGGGGCTGAAGGGCATGGATCTGGCCAAGGTCGTCACTACCGAGAAGACCTACACCTGGACCGAGGGCCAGCTGGACCTGGATGCCAACGCCTTCGTCAGCGTGCCGGCCCGGTTCAAGGTCGTGGCCTACGACTTCGGCGTGAAGACCAACATCCTGCGCATGCTGGCCGAGCGCGGCTGCGAAGTGACCGTGGTGCCGGCGCAGACCCCGGCCGCCGAGGTGCTGGCACTGAAGCCGGACGGCGTGTTCCTGTCCAACGGCCCAGGTGACCCGGAGCCGTGCGACTACGCCATCGAAGCGATCAAGACCTTCATCGACGTGAAGGTCCCGACCTTCGGCATCTGCCTGGGCCACCAGCTGCTCGGCCTGGCCTCGGGCGCGCAGACCATGAAGATGGGCCACGGCCACCACGGTGCCAACCACCCGGTGCAGGACCTGGACAGCGGCCGGGTGATGATCACCTCGCAGAACCACGGTTTCGCGATCGATGAAGCAACCCTGCCGCCGACCCTGCGCGTGACCCACCGTTCGCTGTTCGACGGCACCAACCAGGGCGTCGCCCGCACCGACGTGCCGGCGTTCTCGTTCCAGGGCCACCCGGAAGCATCGCCGGGCCCGCACGACGTCGGTCCGCTGTTCGACCGTTTCGTGGCGCTGATGGAGCAGGCCAAGGCGTGATCAGTACGCCGCCGGCCCCCCGGTGGCGTCGCGATGGACCGTAAACCCCGCATCGCTGCTGCCACTGGCGCGGCGCTGCGGATCAAGATTCCTGATCGACAGCGTGCGATCACTCCCCCTTGTCACGCTGTACTGACTTAGAGAAGAAAATGCCCAAGCGCACTGACCTCAAGACCATCCTCATCATCGGTGCTGGCCCGATCGTCATCGGCCAGGCCTGCGAGTTCGACTACTCCGGTGCCCAGGCCTGCAAGGCCCTGCGTGACGAGGGTTACCGCGTGGTGCTGGTCAACAGCAACCCGGCCACGATCATGACCGACCCGGAGATGGCCGACGCCGTCTACATCGAGCCGATCAACTGGCAGACGGTCGAGAAGATCATCGCCAAGGAAAAGCCCGATGCGCTGCTGCCGACCATGGGTGGCCAGACCGCGCTGAACTGCGCGCTGGACCTGGCCGACAACGGCGTGCTGGAGAAGTACAACGTCGAGCTGATCGGCGCCAAGCGCGAAGCGATCCGCATGGCCGAAGACCGCGAGCTGTTCCGCGTGGCCATGGGTGAGATCGGCCTGGAGTGCCCGACCGCCGCCGTCGCCCACACCCTGGACGAAGCGCTGGAAATCCAGACCCGCGTCGGCTATCCGACCATCATCCGCCCCAGCTTCACCCTGGGCGGCAGCGGTGGCGGCATCGCCTACAACCGCGAAGAGCTGGTCGAGATCGTCAGCCGCGGCCTGGAGCTGTCGCCGACCACCGAAGTGCTGGTGGAAGAGTCGGTGCTGGGCTGGAAGGAATTCGAGATGGAAGTGGTCCGCGATACCGCGGACAACTGCATCATCGTCTGCTCGATCGAGAACCTGGATCCGATGGGCGTGCACACCGGTGACTCGATCACCGTGGCGCCGGCGCAGACCCTGACCGACAAGGAGTATCAGCGCCTGCGCGATGCCTCCATCGCCGTGCTGCGCAAGATCGGCGTCGACACCGGCGGCTCGAACGTGCAGTTCGGCATCAACCCGAAGACCGGCCGCGTGGTCGTCATCGAGATGAACCCGCGTGTGTCGCGTTCCTCGGCGCTGGCCTCCAAGGCCACCGGCTTCCCGATCGCCAAGGTCGCCGCCAAGCTGGCCGTGGGTTACACCCTGGACGAACTGAAGAACGAAATCACCGGTGGCCTGACCCCGGCCTCGTTCGAGCCGTCGATCGACTACGTCGTCACCAAGATCCCGCGCTTCGCCTTCGAGAAGTTCCCGGCCGCCGATGCCCGCTTGACCACCCAGATGAAGTCGGTGGGCGAGGTGATGGCGATGGGCCGCACCTTCCAGGAGTCGGTGCAGAAGGCCCTGCGTGGCCTGGAAACCGGCAAGGTCGGCTTCGACCCGACCGGCCTGGACCTGGGCAACGAAGATGACCTGCAGACCCTGCGCCGCGAACTGAAGGCACCGGGTCCGGAGCGCCTGTTCTTCGTCGCCGACGCCTTCCGTGCCGGCATGAGCGTGGAAGAGATCTACGCGCTGTCCTTCATCGACCACTGGTTCCTGGACCAGATCGAGGAAATCATCGCGGCCGAAGGCGAAGTCGCCGCCGGTGGCATCGACGCACTGGACGCTGCGCGCCTGCGCAAGCTGAAGCGCGCCGGTTTCTCCGACGCGCGCCTGGCGCAGCTGACCGGCACCAACGAAGCCGCCATCCGCGCGCTGCGTCGTGCGCACAAGGTGCGCCCGGTCTACAAGCGCGTGGACTCCTGTGCCGGTGAATTCTCCACCGGTACCGCCTACCTGTACTCGACCTACGAGGACGAGTGCGAGGCCGCGCCGAGCAACCGCGACAAGATCATGATCCTGGGCGGTGGCCCGAACCGCATCGGCCAGGGCATCGAGTTCGACTACTGCTGCGTGCACGCGGCGCTGGCGCTGCGCGAGGATGGCTATGAAACCATCATGGTCAACTGCAACCCGGAAACCGTGTCGACCGACTACGACACCTCCGACCGCCTGTACTTCGAGCCGCTGACCCTGGAAGACGTGCTGGAGATCGTCGAACTGGAACAGCCGAAGGGCGTGATCGTGCAGTACGGCGGCCAGACCCCGCTGAAGCTGGCGCGCGCGCTGGAAGCCAACGGCGTGCCGGTGATCGGCACCAGCCCGGACTCGATCGACCTGGCCGAAGACCGCGAGCGCTTCCAGCAGCTGGTCGACACGCTGGGGCTGAAGCAGCCGCCGAACCGCATCGCCCGTAATGATCAGGAAGCCCTGCTGCTGGCCCGCGAGATCGGCTACCCGCTGGTGGTGCGCCCGAGCTACGTGCTGGGCGGCCGTGCCATGGAAATCGTCTACGGCGAAGCCGACCTGGCCCGCTACGTGCGCGACGCGGTGAAGGTGTCCAATGATTCGCCGGTGCTGCTGGACCGCTTCCTCGACAACGCCGTGGAGTGCGACGTCGACATCATCGCCGACAAGGATGGCAACGTCCTGATCGGTGGCGTGATGGAGCACATCGAAGAAGCCGGCGTGCACTCGGGCGATTCCTCCTGCTCGCTGCCGCCGTACTCGCTGTCGGCTGAAACCCAGGCCGAACTGCGCCGCCAGGTGGTGGAGCTGGCCAAGGCCCTGAACGTGGTCGGCCTGATGAACACCCAGTTCGCGATCCAGACCAGCGACGAAGGTGCCGACACCATCTACCTGCTGGAAGTGAACCCGCGTGCCTCGCGCACCGTGCCGTTCGTGTCCAAGGCCACCGGCATGCCGCTGGCCAAGATCGCCGCCCGCTGCATGGCTGGCAAGACGCTGGCCGAGCAGGGCGCGACCAAGGAAATCGTGCCGGACTACTACTCGGTGAAGGAAGCGATCTTCCCGTTCGCCAAGTTCCAGGGCGTCGACCCGATCCTCGGGCCGGAGATGCGCTCCACCGGCGAGGTGATGGGCGTGGGCCGCAGCTTCAACGCCGCCTTCGCGCGTGCGCAGGAAGCCGGCGGCATCAAGGCACCGCCGGTCGGCAAGGCCTTCGTTTCGGTCCGCGATCCGGACAAGAAGCGCGTGCTGCCGGTGGCCAAGGCGCTGCTGGCGCGTGGCTACAGTCTGGTCGCGACGCGTGGCACCGCCGCGTGGCTGCAGCAGCACGGCATGGACTGCGAGATCATCAACAAGGTGGTCGAAGGCCGTCCGCACATCGTCGACTCGATCAAGAACGGCGAGATCGTCTACATCGTCAACACGACCGAAGGTCGTTCGGCGATCAACGACTCGTTCTCGATCCGTCGCGAGGCGCTGCAGCATCGCGTCACCTACTCGACCACCATTGCCGGCGCCAAGGCGCTGGTGGATTCACTGGAATTCCGCGGCACCGGCCCCGTCTGGTCGCTGCAGGAGCTGCACAAGGAGTTGAATGCATGAGAGCCCCCATCACGATGAAGGGCGCGCAGAAGCTGCGCGACGAACTGGATCACCTGAAGTCGGTCAAGCGCCCGAAGGTGATCGCGGCCATCGCCGAAGCACGTGAGCATGGCGACCTGAAGGAGAACGCCGAGTACCACGCCGCGCGCGAGGAACAGGGCTTCATCGAAGGCCGCATCAAGCAGCTCGAAGGCGAGCTGTCGCACGCCGAGATCATCGACGTGAGCAAGCTCAATGCCGGCTCCAAGGTGGTGTTCGGTGCCAGCGTGACCCTGGCCGACGTGGAAACCGACGAAGAGAAGAAGTACCAGATCGTTGGTGACCTGGAGGCGGACATCAAGCAGGGCCTGATCGCGATTTCCTCGCCGGTGGCGCGCGCGATGATCGGCAAGCTGGAAGGTGATTCGATCGTGATCGACGCCCCGGCCGGCCAACGCGAGTACGAGATCGTCAGCGTCAGCTACGTGGACTGACCCGGTGGCAACGGCGACCCTGCTGTTGCCGGCACGCAGCCGCTTTGCCGCGGCTGCGCTGCCGGACGATGTGGCACGCGCGCTCGGTCGTGCCACGACGGTGCAGGTCGTCCCGGGCGAGCGCGCGCAGCTGACACGCCATTTCTCGGTTGCCGCGCCGCACTGGCCGGTGGCCGCGTTGACCCGCCAGCGCGACGTCGGCGATGCCGCCGGCGCCAGCTGGCTGCGTGCCGATCCGGCCTGCATGGTGCCGGACATGCACGGCGCGCGGATGATGGCCTACGGCGAAACACTGCGGCCGACGGTGGCCGACAGCCTCGCCCTGCTGCCAGTGCTGCAGCCGCTGTTTGCCGATGCCGGCTTCGTGCTCGACGCACCCGATCCCTCGCGCTGGTACCTGCGCCTGCCGATCGACCTGGCCCTGCCGGACTTCGACAGTCCGGACGAGGTGCTCGGCGATGACCTGTTCTCGCACCTGCCGGAAGGGCAGGACGGCCGTCGCTGGCGGGCGCTGATGACCGAGGCGCAGGTACTGCTGCACAACCATTCCTGGAACCAGCAGCGCGCCGCGCAAGGACAACAGCCGATCAATTCGCTGTGGTTCTGGGGCGGTGGCGTGATGCCGGTATCGGTCAGCACGCCGCACGCACAGGTGCGCAGCCGCGATGCCCTGCTGCAGGGCCTGGCCCTGGCGGCCGGTGTGGCCGTGGATGGCGAACAAGCGGTGGATGCACTCGTTGATCTGCGCCAGCTGCGTTCGCTGCAGCAGCTCGGCAACGATGCGATCCGGCCGCTGCTGGCCGCGCTCAAGCGTGGCGAACTGCAGCGGCTGGTACTGGACTTCGAGGATGGCCTGCAGTTCCAGCTGGACCGTGGCCAGCGCTGGCAGTTCTGGAAGAAGCCGCGCCAGCTTCACGACTGACCGGGGTCGGATCCGTTCTCCATCGGAAAACGGCTCTGACCCCCCAGGGTTTGTCGGGGTTGCCGGCCAGCGGCCGGCACTACCGCAGATAGCGGCGCCTCAACGGACCTCGCTCACCACCGTTGGCAGCGTCCAGTGCCCGCCCGCGACGCCCCGGCACTGCCCGGTAGTGAACTCGCTGCTCTTCACGAATCGCGCGCCATCCCAAGCCCAGTCGTGGCCGGAGAAGCAGTCACCGATGCCGCGCCCACGGAAGCGCCCGCGCAGCGTCGCGTCATCGCGATCAAAGTCCTCCGCGTTGGAGGTCACGAACTTCGCCTGGTACGGTGCTTTGTCCTGCACTACCCAGTAGCCGCTGCTGAAGTTGTAGGCACCCACGAAGCAGCTGGTGCTTGCCAGCACATGCTGGGCGTCCAGTCGCTGGATCTCGATCTCATCTGTCCCGCCATCGCTCAGGCGGCCGCACTCATCCGGCTTCGGTAGGCTGGCGATCAGTGCCTTGCGCAGGCCCGGTGCGATCGCCAGTGCCGCGTCGGAGGCGCGCGGTGCCACCAGCGTGCCGCGCATGATCACTGGCACCGGCAACGCCGCAGGCACGCTCGCTTCAGCCTTGTCGCCACGCCGCACCAGCGCACCGGGCGTGCCCAGCCGGCCTTGGGCCTCGTCCATCTTCAGCAGTACGGCCGCTGCACCGCTGTCGGAGATCGGCCACGCCTTGGCCTTGCCGTCGATAATCTCGATGCGTGCCTGGCGCGGCAGTGCGGCGACCAGTGCATCGGTCTGTGCCTGCTGCAACAACACTGTGTCCCCGTCGCCGGTGTCGCGCACCGGGCCCAGGTCCTTGCCGTTCAGGTGCAGGCGCAGCGCCCCGGTCGGCGTCGGGCTTTCGCCATCCTCGCCATTGCGCAGCCGCGCGAGCACCTTCGTACCCGGGCCGCCGGCGCGCTCCAGCATCAGGCTGAGCAGGTTGCCCGCAGCTTGCGGGCTGTAGCCAGCCGCGCGGCAGGTGCGGGTGTTGTCACAGGCCAGCGACCAGTCGTTGTGTTCGAATTCGACCCCGGGCCTGGGTTCAGGCGTCGCGGAGTGAGCGGCCGGGGCCACGGCGAGTGCCATCAGCGCGGTCAGCAGGGTGCGGGTCATGGATGGAAGTCCGTTCCAGGGCAGGCAAGCATGGAAGATGCGGTCGTGAAATCCAAATGCTGCTGGCCGAAGGGCCAAGGGGCCTCGTCAGCGGCGGCAGCCGACCGGGGGAGCGGTGCACGTTATGATGTGCGGGTCTTTTGTAACCGGCGATGCCGATGTCCCTTGCCGCCGATGCTGCGCAGCCGCCCTCTGATATACCGCTGATCCGCCGCCGCGATGCGGTCGTGCCCGGCAGCTGGCCAGAGGGCACGCTGCCATTGCTGGCGCGACTCTATGCCAGCCGCGGTGCGGGTACACCAGAGCTGGCGCTGCCCAAACTGGGCAGCCTCCACGCGCCCGAGCTGCTGACCGGCATCGATGATGCGGTGGGTCTGCTGATCGAGGCCATCGCCAACGACAAGCGCATCCTGGTGGTCGGTGATTTCGACTGCGATGGCGCGACCGCCTGTGCGGTCGGCGTGCGTGGCCTGCGCATGCTCGGCGCGCAACACGTCTTCCACGCGGTGCCGAACCGCATGGTGCATGGCTATGGCCTGTCACCGTCGCTGGTGGAAGAGCTGGCCGCGCTGCAGCCGGACCTGCTGGTGACCGTCGACCACGGCATTGCCTGCCATGCGGGCGTGACCGCGGCCAAGGCGCGCGGCTGGCAGGTGCTGGTCACCGACCATCACCTTCCCGGGCCGCAGTTGCCGCCGGCCGATGTCATCGTCGATCCCAATCTCGACGGTGATGCCTTCCCCAGCAAGTCACTGGCCGGCGTCGGCGTGATCTTCTACGTGCTGATGGCGCTGCGCCGGCAGATGCGCGAGGCCGGTGTCTTTGCCGATGGCAAGGGGCCAGACCTCACCACGCTGCTGGATCTGGTGGCGGTGGGCACCGTTGCGGACCTGGTAGCGCTGGACCCGAACAACCGTGCGCTGGTCAGCGCAGGCTTGCGCCGTCTGCGCGCAGGGCAGGGCTGTGTCGGCCTGCGTGCGCTGATCGAAGCCAGCGGCCGTGATGCCGCGCGGCTCACTGCCACCGACATCGGCTTCGCACTCGGCCCGCGCCTGAATGCCGCAGGCCGGCTGGAAGACATGGCGCTGGGCATCGCGCTGCTGTTGACCGAAGACCCGCGCCAGGCGCGCGAGATCGCGCAGACGCTGGAGCAGATCAATGCGGAACGTCGCGCGGTGCAGCAGTCGATGACCGATGACGCCGAGCAGGTGTTGACCCGCGTGGTGCTGGACACGGCCGGTCAACGGCCGGTGGCCGCCTGCCTGTTTGATGCCGACTGGCATCCCGGTGTGGTCGGCCTGGTCGCTTCGAAGATGAAGGATCGCCTGCATCGCCCGGTGATCGCCTTCGCCCCGGCCGAACCCGGCGCCGATACCCTGCGCGGGTCTGCGCGCTCGATTCCCGGGCTGCACATCCGTGACGCCCTGGCGCTGGTCGATGCGCGCCATCCGGGCCTGATCGAACGCTTCGGCGGCCACGCCATGGCGGCTGGGCTCAGCCTGCGGCGTGACCACGTTGATGACTTCAAGGCCGCCTTCGTCGCGGTGGTGCTGGAGATGCTCGATCCGGCGGCACTGCAGCAGCAGGTGCTAAGTGACGGCGAGCTGGCGGCGGACGAGCTGGACCATCGCCACGCCGATGCGTTGCGCCTGGCCGGCCCGTGGGGCCAGGGTTTCCCCGAGCCCCTGTTCGACGGCCACTTTGAAGTAGCCAACTGGCGCGTTTTGAAGGAGCGTCACCTGAAGCTGGAACTGCGCCTGCCCGGCGTACCCGGCACCATCAACGCCATCCATTTCGGCGGCTGGCACGGCAACGCGCCGAGTCGCCACGTGCATCTCGCCTATCGGCTCGCCTGCGACGACTATCGCGGCGGCAGCGCCATCCAGCTGATCGTCGAGCACTGCCTGCCCGCCTGAGAAAAAGGGGACGGAGGGGATTAAGTCGCTTGTGCCTTGTTTGCCAGTTGCGACTTAATCCCCTCCGTCCCCTTTTTGGGTCTCCCAACCCCGTTACGGCTGCTGGTGCGTTCAACGATCCACGATCCCACTGGAGTCCGGTCATGGTCTTCGCCCGTTGCTGCACTGTGTTGTTGCTGGCCCTTGCGGCCTGGCCCGCTGGCGCGCAGTTGCCGCCGATCTCCCGGCCGCAGGCCGCCACCCCGCTGCTGATCGCACCGGCGGCTGAGCAGGCGGTCCAACTGCAACACGCCCGCATCGAGGGCGAGATCCAGGCCGGCATCGCCCAGACCCGGATCACCCTGGAATTCCACAACCCGAACCGGCGCGTGCTGGAGGGCGAGCTGCAGTTCCCGCTGGCCGAGGGCCAGCAGATCAGCGGCTTCGCGCTGGATATCAACGGCGAGATGCGTGACGCGGTGCCGGTGCCGAAGGACCGCGGCCGCCAGGTGTTCGAGGAGATTGCCCGCCGCGGCGTTGACCCGGGCCTGCTGGAACAGACCGCCGGCAATCAGTTCCGGCTGCGCATCTACCCGCTGCCGGCCGGTGGTAGCCGGCGCGTGCAGCTGGTGATCCGCGAGCCATTGGCCTTCGCCGGCCAAGGCTGGCAGTGGACGCTGCCGCTGCAGTTTGCCGCCGGTGCAGCCTCGGTTGAACTGAAACTGCAGGCACCTGGCACGACCACCGCAGGTACGGCGCCATTCCGCATCAGCGCGGGCCAGCTGCAGTGGCAGGGCGAGGGGGCGCAGCTGCCGAAGCAGCTGCAGTGGGATCTGCCGGCGACCCGCCAGGCACAGGTGCAGGTGGCGCCCTGGCAGGATGGCCACTATCTACTGGCGCAGCTGCCGGTGGCGGCCAGCAGTACGCCGCGCACGTTGCCCAGCGAGATCGGCCTGCTGTGGGACGGCTCCGGTTCGGCGGGTCAGCGCGATCGCACGCGCGAGTTCGCACTGCTGGACCGTTACTTCGCAGCGCTGGGTGACGGCACCGTGGCGTTGACCGTGCTGCGCGACCGCGCCGAGCCGGTACGTCGGTTCCGCATCCGCGCCGGCAACTGGAGTGAACTGCGCGCAGCCCTGCAGGCCGTGCGCCCGGACGGTGCCAGCGCGCTGGCACAGTGGCAGCCGCAGCCGGGCGTGAAGGAATACCTGCTGGTCAGCGATGGCCTGCTGACCTATGGGCCGGAACAGCTGCCGGCGATGGCGTCGGATCAGCGCCTGTTTGCGATCAGCAGTGCCGGTGCGCGCACTGATGCCGTGCGGCTGCGTGGTTGGAGTGAGGCGCATGGCGGTCGCTTCGTTGCGCTGGGCAAGGATGTCGATTCGGCGGCGCGCGCGCTGCTGTCGTCGCCGCTGGATGTGCAGGTCGATGCGGGGCGCGGCGTGCAGGACGTGGTGATCGATCGTCGCAGTGAAGCCCAGGGCTGGCTGTGGCTGCATGCACGACTGGCGGCCGACGGTGTGCCGATGCGGGTGCGCGTGGGTGGCGGCGAATGGCAGGCGCTGCCCGCCACGCAGAAGAGCGACGACGGAGAGCTGCTGTCCGGCCTGTGGGCGCAGGCGCGCCTGCAGCAGCTGGCCGCCGACCGCCGTGGCAACCGCGAGGCGATGCAGCGCCTGTCCCAGCAGTTTGGCCTGGTGGGGCCGGATACCTCGCTGATCGTGCTGGAGACGTTGGAGGACTACCTGCGCTATGCGATCCGCCCTTCGGACACGCTGCGCGCGGAGTACGACGCCAGGTTTGCAGTGCAGGTCAGGGATCGCGCCGCTGCTGATCGCCAGCGCCTGGATGAAGTGGCCGCCCGCTGGAAGGAGCGCCAGCAGTGGTGGAACCGCAGCTGGCCGAAGGGTGCGCCGCCGCGGGCCAAGGAAGCAGCGCTGGACGTTGCTTCGGCCGACTATCCTGCCGAGTCAGCGCCGATGGCGATGCTCGTCGCACCGGCGCCCGCGGCACCGCCCGCGCCTGCACCGATGGCCGCGGCGGCAGAACAGCGCATGCAGGCCAGCAGCGCACGCGCGCGTCGTCCGGCGCCCGCGTCGGAGAATGCACTGGATTCGATTGTGGTCACCGGCGGCTCGGTCGATGCCGCTGCAGCCGCCAACGATGGCCAGCTCGGCATCCAGCTGGCGGCCTGGCAGCCGGACTCGGCCGTCGCCCGGCGCCTGCGCCAGGGGCCGCCATCGCAGCTTTATGACCGCTATCTGGCCGAGCGCGATGCCCACGCCGACAGCAGCGCCTTCTTCCTCGATGTGGCCGACCTGCTGCTGGAGCAGGGCCAGCGCGAGCTGGCACTGCGGGTGCTGTCGAACCTGGCCGAAATGGATCTGGACAACCGCCACCTGCTGCGCGTGCTCGGTTACCGACTGATGCAGGCCGATGCTCCCGCACTGGCGGTGCCGGTGTTCGAGCAGGTGCTGGCGATGGGCCAGGAAGAACCGCAGAGCTTCCGCGACCTGGGCTTGGCGCTGGCAGCGGCCGGCAAGCCACAGCAGGCACTGGCGCCGCTGTACCAGGTGGTGGTGCGGCCGTGGGACAGCCGCTTCGATGGCATCGCCCTGATCGCGCTGGATGAGCTGACCAACCTGGTGGCCGGCAGCACGCCCCGGCTGGATACCACCGGCATCGACCCGCGCCTGTTGCAGGCGATGCCGCTGGACCTGCGCGTGGTGCTGTCGTGGGACGCCGACAACAGCGACATGGACCTGTGGGTGACCGACCCGAACGGCGAGCGCGCCTACTACGGCAACCGGATGACCTACCAGGGCGGGCAGATGTCGCAGGACTTCACCGGCGGCTATGGCCCCGAGCAGTTCTCGCTGCGCAACGCCAAGCCGGGCAAGTACAAGGTGGAGGCGAACTACTTTGGCAGCCGCCAACAGCTGGTGACCGGTGCGACAACCCTGATGCTGCGGCTGACCACCCACTGGGGCACGCCGAAGCAGAAGGATCAGATGGTGACGATGCGGCTGAAGGACCGTGCTGAGACCGTGCTGGTGGGTGAGTTCGAGGTGAAGTAGTCAACTGCCCCAAGTGGCCGTCCGAGGGTGGGCCAAGGAAGACCCTCGTCGACGCCGCTCTGGGCAAGGAGGTCCTGTGTGGGGTCGGCCGCGGCCCGGCCGGCTCCCCGCGCCAAGGCGGGCATCGCCTGCCTGAATGCAGCGCCAGTGCATCATGCTGGAGCCCCGGCGCAGGCCCAGGCCCTCATTCCGGGCATCCCCGGCCTGCGGTATCATTACCAGTCATCTTTTGAATGCATAACCGCCGACATGATCGAACTGAATCCTGTCCGCCAGCGCATCACCGATCTGACCGATCGCGTGCTGTCGCTTCGGGGGTATCTTTGACTACGACGCCAAGAAAGAGCGTCTTGAAGAAGTAACGCGGGAGCTGGAAAGCCCCGACGTCTGGAACAACGCCGAGTACGCCCAGAACCTGGGCCGCGAGCGTTCCAGCCTGGAAAAGACCGTGGGCGGCATCGCCTCGGTGCTCGATGGCCTGAACGACGCCACTGAACTGCTGGAGCTGGCCGAGTCCGAGCAGGACGAGGAGACCGCACTGGCGGTGGTCGCCGACCTCGACAAGCACCAGGCGCACGTGGAGAAGCTGGAGTTCCAGCGCATGTTCTCCGGCGAGATGGACAATGCGGCCGCGTTCGTCGACATCCAGGCCGGTGCCGGTGGCACCGAAGCCCAGGACTGGGCCGAGATCCTGCTGCGCATGTACCTGCGCTGGTGCGAGTCGCGCGGCTGGAAGACCGAACTGATGGAAGTCTCCGGTGGCGACGTCGCCGGCATCAAGTCGGCCACGCTGCGCGTGGAAGGCGACTATGCCTACGGCTGGCTGAAGACCGAGACCGGCGTCCACCGCCTGGTGCGCAAGTCGCCGTTCGACTCGGACAACCGCCGCCACACCAGCTTCACCTCGGTGTTCGTGTCGCCGGAAATCGATGACAACATCGACATCACCATCAACCCGGCCGACCTGCGTACCGACGTGTACCGTTCGTCCGGTGCCGGTGGTCAGCACGTGAACAAGACCGAGTCGGCGGTGCGTATCACCCACATCCCGACCAACATCGTTGTGGCCTGCCAGACCGGCCGCAGCCAGCACCAGAACCGCGACAACGCGATGAAGATGCTGGCCGCCAAGCTGTATGAACTGGAGATCCAGAAGCGCAACGCCGAGAAGGACGCGGTGGAAGCCACCAAGTCCGACATTGGCTGGGGCAGCCAGATCCGCAACTACGTGCTGGACCAGAGCCGTATCAAGGACCTGCGTACCGGCATCGAGCGTTCAGATACGCAGAAGGTGCTGGACGGCGACCTGGACGAGTTCGTCGAGGCCAGCCTGAAGGCCGGTTTGGCCGTGGGCTCCAAGCGCGCCGATGCCTGATCGACGCGCCTGCGCGTATTTCGTCACCCTCGTGCGCAACGCCGAGGGTGGCTGATCACGCTTCCGGTAGAGCCGAGCCCATGCTCGGCTGCTGTTGGCGCAGTAGCAGACGCGTCGAGCATGGCTCAACGCTACAACTACAAAGGGTAGGACGGGCCGATGATGCGCAGCGAAAGTGAACGCAAGGAACTCGGCGGCTTCCTCAAGGCCTGCCGCGCCCGTGTCGACCCTGCCACGCTCGGCCTCCCGGCCGGGCGCCGGCGCACCCCGGGCCTGAAGCGCGAGGAAGTGGCGCTGGCGATCGGGGTCAGCGTCAGCTGGTATACCTGGATCGAACAGGGCCGTGAAGTGCGCGCCTCGCCCGAAGTGCTTGAGCGCCTGGCACAGGTGCTGCGCATGAGTGACGACGAACGCGCCTACGCGTTCGCGCTGTCCGGCTACGGCGTGCCGCTGGAATCGCCGGACGAGAGCGTGACCGATGGCCTGCGCCAGCTGGTGGAGGCGATGCAGCCGATCCCGGCCTACGTACGCAATACCCGCTTCGACATCCTGGCCTGGAACCCGGCCATCGCCGATCTTTTCGTGGACTACAGCCAGCTGGCGCCGCATGAGCGCAACACGCTGCGGCTGATGTTCCTGTACCCGCCGTACCGCACGCTGATCCTCAACTGGGAAGAAATGACCCGCGGGCTGCTGGCGGGCTTCCGCGCGGCGATGGCGCAGGCCCCGGACAAGGCCCCGTTCCTGGCGCTGGTGGAAGACATCGCCGCGCACAGCGAAGAGTTTCGCCAATGGTGGCCGGAGCACGACGTGCGTCGGTTCGATGAAGGTGCGAAGAAGCTCAACCATCCCACGCGGGGGTTGCTGGACCTGCAGTACGTGGCGCTGGTGCCGGAGAGCCGGCACGACCTGTCCCTGGTGACCTACCTGCCGCGAGGGTAGGGGTTTACGGCAGGGCTTGCAGCCCTGCACCTGCTCAACGCAACGGCCAGAGCCAGAGCTGGATTCCGTGGTTTGGCGGGGCGGTGTCGGGGTGCGGGGACGCCGCAAGTACGTCCGTGTAGGCTTGGCAGCCGCATCCATGCGGCTGACACCCCGCACTCCGACACCGCCCCGCCTTCGACAGGTTCACGCGGCTGTTGGCAACTGCGGCTTTGTTCCGCGCGGCTGTTGGTAGGTGCCGACCTTGGTCGACACGATTTTTCTCTCAGATATCGAATGAGTCATCCACGCATGGCGTGGATCTACTGTGTCGACCAAGGTCGACACCCACCAACAGCAACGCAGAGCGCCGTCCCGACAGATCGCAGAACTCTGTCGAAGGTGGGGTGGGTCCGGTTGCGGGGGCGTGAGCCGCATGGATGCGGCGACCGAGCTTACATGGATGTACTTGCAGCGTCCCCCTCAACCGGACCCACCCCGCCAACCCACGGAATGCCAGCTTCTGCCGTTGCCGTTGCCGTTGCCTCGGCTTGGCTTGAAGCCTCTGCGGGTGCAGGGCGCAGCCCTGCCGATAACCCCATTCACACAGGTAAGTGCGGGTCACAGGATAAGCAGACGCCTTGTTGCCTCCGCCAATCGGGTCCACATTCCTGTGCAGAAGACGGGCCGCTGCCCGTTGCCGAGACAACAGGAGCCCTGCATGTCCGCTGCCCCCACCACCGCCATTTCCCGCGATCCGGCCACCGGCCAGCAGATCGCCAGCCATCCCTTCGCCACCGATGCCGAGCTGGAAACAATCCTCGATCGCGGCCAGGTCGGCTTTGCGGCCTGGAGCGTCAAGAGCCTCGAACAGCGCGCAGACGTACTGCGTGCGATGGCCGCCGTACTGCGGCGTGACCGCGAAAAGCTGGCCGCGCTGGCTACCGCCGAGATGGGCAAAGTACAGGCCGAATCGCTGGCCGAGATCGAGAAGTGTGCCGTGCTGTGCGACTGGTACGCTGACCACGGCGCGCAGTTCCTGCGCGACGAACCGACCCAGGTGCCCGACGACAAGGCCTACGTGTCCTACCTGCCGCTGGGCGTGGTGCTGGGCATCATGCCGTGGAACTTCCCGTACTGGCAGGTGATGCGTGCGGCGGTGCCGATCCTGATGGGCGGCAACGGCTTCCTGCTGAAGCCGGCCGAGAACATCGTCGGTACCGCGCAGCTGCTCGACGCGGCCTGGCGCGATGCCGGGCTGCCGGAAGGCACCTTCATCGCCGCCAACATCAGCCGCGAGGGCACCAGCCGCGCGATCGCCGATGATCGCATCGCCGCAGTGACCCTGACCGGCAGCGTGGCCGCAGGCCGCAGCATCGCCGCCCAGGCCGGGCAGGCGCTGAAGAAGGTGGTGCTGGAGCTGGGGGGCTCGGATCCGTTCATCGTGCTGGCCGACGCCGATCTGGACGCCGCCGTTGATGCGGCGGTAGCCTCGCGCTTCCAGAACACCGGGCAGGTCTGCATCGCCGGAAAGCGCATCATCGTCGAAGACGCGGTCTACGATCGTTTCGTGGCGCAGTTCTGCCAGAAGGTGCAGGCACTGACCATCGGCGATGGCCGCGACCCGGCCAACCGCATCGGGCCGATGGCACGCCAGGACCTGCTGGAACAGTTGGACGTGCAGGTGCGCGCCTCGGTGGACGCAGGCGCGAAGCTGCTCGTCGGTGGCCATCAGCTCGATCGCCCGGGCGCGTTCTATGCGCCCACCGTGTTGGCGGACGTGGAGCCGGGCATGCAGGCCTTCGATACCGAGACCTTCGGGCCGGTGGCCTCGATCAGTCGCGCCCGCGACGCCGACCATGCGGTGGAACTGGCCAACCAGAGCGAATTCGGCCTGAGCGGCAACCTGTGGACCGGCGACCGCGCGCGGGCCATGCAGCTGGCGCGCCGGCTGCAGACCGGCGGCGTGTTCGTCAACGGCTTCTCCGCTTCAGACCCGCGCGTGCCGATCGGCGGCGTGAAAAAGAGTGGCTTCGGTCGTGAGCTCTCGCACTTCGGCATCCGCGAATTCGTCAACGCGCAGACGGTGTGGTTCGACAAGCGTTGACGCGCAGCTTCCCTCCTTCCTGCAACGATCCACCATCAGTCCAGCGAAAAGGACGGCATTCCAATGTCCAAGGGTTCAGATCTGCTTGTCGCCGCGCTTGAGAACGAAGGCGTCGAGCGCATTTTCGGTATCCCCGGCGAGGAAAACCTCGACGTGGTCGAGTCGCTTCGTCATTCCAGCATCGAGCTGGTCATCACCCGCCACGAGCAGGCAGCGGTGTTCATGGCCGCCACCTATGGCCGCCTGACCGGCAAGCCCGGCGTGTGCCTGGCC
Organism: Stenotrophomonas maltophilia group sp. msm4; assembly: GCF_032025605.1. Lineage (NCBI taxonomy): Bacteria > Pseudomonadati > Pseudomonadota > Gammaproteobacteria > Lysobacterales > Lysobacteraceae > Stenotrophomonas > Stenotrophomonas maltophilia group sp. msm4. The sequence continues at coordinate 922,002 of NZ_JAVSKK010000001.1, forward strand.
ACGCTCGGTCCGGGCGCGCTCAACTTCACCACCGGCGCCGCCTATGCGCTGCTCGGTGCGTGGCCGGTGATCATGATCACTGGCCAGAAGGGCATCGTCGCCAGCAAGCAGGCGCGCTTCCAGATCGTCGACATCGTCGGCACGATGAAGCCGTTGACCAAGCAGGCACGGCAGATCGTCTCGGCGCGCACGATCCCGACCATCGTCCGCGAGGCGTTCCGTGTCGCCCAGGAAGAGCGCCCGGGCCCAGTGCTGCTGGAGCTGCCCGAAGACATCGCGGCCGATGAGGTGGAGGGCGTGGCGCTGGTTCCGCCGCACGCGGTGGATCGTTCCATCGCCAGTCCGGAAGCGTTGGATCGGGCGGCAGAGACCATCCGCAGTGCAAAGCGACCGCTGCTGATGATCGCTTCGGCGGCGTCGCGGCCGCAGTCCAGCGAGGCGCTGTCGGCGTTCGTGCTGCGCGCCGGCATTCCGTTCTTCACCACGCAGATGGGCAAGGGCGCGGTGGCCGGCGGCTCGGGCCTGTACATGGGCACCGCAGCGCTCACCGAGCGCGATTACGTCCACATGGCGATCGACCAGGCCGACGTGATCGTGACCATCGGCCACGAGGTCACCGAGAAGCCGCCGTTCGTGATGCGCCCGGGCGGGCCGACCGTGATCCATATCGGCTACTCGCAGGCGGCGGTGGAACAGGTGTACTTCCCGCAGGTGGAGGTGATCGGCGACATCGGCCGTTCGCTGACCCAGCTGGCCGACCGCATCGAAGGCGCGGTGCCGAATGCCGCCGCGCTGCTGCCGCTGCGCGCGACCATCCTCGAGCATCTGGCCGACCGTGCCGAGGAGGCCCGTTTCACCCCGCAGCGGCTGGTGCACGACGTGCGCCAGGTGATGCCGCCGGACGGCATCGTGGCGCTGGACAACGGCATGTACAAGATCTGGTTCGCTCGCAACTACCGTACCCAGGTGGCCAACACATTGCTGCTGGACAACGCGCTGGCGACCATGGGCGCGGGCCTGCCATCGGCGATCATGGCCTCGATCCTGTATCCACAGCGGCGGGTGCTGGCGGTGTGTGGCGATGGTGGTTTCATGATGAACAGCCAGGAGCTGGAGACGGCGCGCCGGCTGGGGCTCAACCTGGTGGTGCTGATCCTCAACGACGGCGCCTACGGCATGATCCGCTGGAAGCAGGCGGTGGATGGCTTCACCGACTACGGCATGACCTTCAGCAACCCGGATTTCGTGAAGTACGCCGAGGCCTATGGCTGCAAGGGGCATGAGGTGACCGCCATCGAGCAGTTCATCCCGACCCTGCAGGCGGCATTCAACGAGGGCGGGGTGCACCTGGTGTCGGTACCGGTCGACTACTCGGAGAACCAGCGGGTGCTGGTGGATGAGCTGCGGCAGGCGTTCCCCGGGAACGCGTAGGCGCCGATCCGCTGATGGGGTCAGATCCCTTTGCAGCGCAAAGGGATCTGACCCCTCTCCAGGCCGGGGCAGGGCGGTTTTGGTATGCTGTGGAGCCGGCCGCGCCGGGCGCAAGATCCCCCTCACTACACGATTCCCGCAGATCCATGAGCGAAGCTACCGATACCCCCCCCGTCGACGAGAACAAGTTGATCGCCGAGCGCCGTGAGAAACTCAAAGCGCTGCGTGGGCAGGGCATCGCGTACCCGAACGATTTCCGTCGTGAGGACTTCGCCGGCCGCCTGCAGGAAGAATTCGCCGATGCCGAGCAGTGGACCGCCGAGGCGCTGGAAGGCAACGGCCGCCAGGTGAAGATGGCCGGCCGCCTGATGGCCAAGCGCATCATGGGCAAGGCGAGCTTCGCGCAGATCCAGGACGAGTCCGGCCGCATCCAGCTGTTCCTGCAGGGGGCCGTGCTGGGCGATGCCTACACCGCGTTCAAGGGCTGGGACGTGGGCGACATCATCGCCGTCGAAGGCGGCCTGACCCGGACCAAGACCGGCGAGCTGTCGGTCAAGGCCGAGTCGATCCGCCTGCTGACCAAGTCGCTGCGTCCGTTGCCGGACAAGTGGCATGGCCTGGCCGACGTCGAGCAGCGTTACCGCCAGCGTTACGTCGACCTGATCGTCACCCCGGAGTCGCGCGCGGTCTTCATCAAGCGCTCGAAGATCATCCGCGCCATGCGTGCGTGGCTGGACAACCGCGACTTCCTGGAAGTCGAAACGCCGATGATGCACTACATCCCCGGCGGCGCGGCGGCCAAGCCGTTCACCACCCACCACAACGCGCTGGACCTGGACCTGTACCTGCGCGTGGCGCCGGAGCTGTACCTCAAGCGCCTGACCGTGGGCGGCCTGGAGCGCGTGTACGAGATCAACCGCAACTTCCGCAACGAAGGCGTCAGCACCCGCCACAATCCGGAATTCACCATGATGGAGCTGTACGAGGCCTATGCCACGTACAACGAGATCATGGACCTGACCGAAGGCGTGATCCGTGACGTGGCCAGGACGGTCAACGGCAGCACCGAGGTCGAGTGGGACGGGGCGAAGATCGACCTGGGCCCGGCGTTCCGCCGCTGGCGCATGGACGAAGCCGTGCGCCACCACAACCCGGAAATCTCGGTTGCCGACTGCACCGACCGTGACGCGCTGCTGCGCCATTGCGAGCGCTTGAACATCCGCGTCAAGCCGTCCTACGGCTGGGGCAAGCTGCTGCTTGAGATCTTCGAGGCCACCGTCGAGCACACCCTGATCCAGCCGACCTTCATCACCGACCATCCGGTGGAAGTCTCGCCGCTGGCCCGTGCCAACGACAATGATCCGGGCTACACCGACCGCTTCGAGCTGTTCGTCAACGGCAAGGAGCTGGCCAATGGCTTCTCCGAGTTGAACGACCCGGAAGACCAGGCCCAGCGCTTCCAGGCCCAGGTGGCCGCGAAGGAAGGTGGCGACGATGAGGCCATGCACTACGACGCCGACTACATCCGTGCGCTGGAGTACGGCATGGCCCCGACCGGCGGCCTCGGCATCGGCGTCGATCGTCTGGTGATGCTGCTGACCGGCAGCAGCTCGATCCGCGATGTGCTGCTGTTCCCGTACATGCGTCCGGAGCAGTAAGTCGCGTTTTTGACTCCCGATTGTGCGCGCCGTCCCGAAACGAGACGGCGCGATTGACGCGTCCCGCACTCGGCGTATCGTAATTGCACTACCTTGACGCCTGTTATGGCTTGATCGGCGTCAGGGGAGGGCACGGTGTGGGGAGTCCGCTTCACATTGTGATGACGATCATGAATCGGGACGCATGACACGGGAGTCAGGCCGATGCAGGGTGCGAGCGTTCGCAGCGGCAGAGTATCCTCGCCTGCTGATGATCCAGCGTGGTCGAAAAACCAGGCAGAGTACGCGTTGAATATCGTCATCGTTGATGACCAGACTTCCGCCCGGACGATGCTGCGTCACGTCATCGAAGACATCGCGCCGGAACTGAGCGTGTATGACTTCGGCGATCCGCTGACCGCATTGGCCTGGTGCGAAGCCCATCCGGTCGACCTGCTGCTGCTCGATTACCGTATGCCGGAGATGGATGGGCTGGAGTTCGCCCGTCGTTTCCGTCGCCTGCCCAAGCACCGCGACATTCCGGTGATCCTGATCACCGTGGTCGGTGACGAGCCGATCCGCCAGGCGGCACTGGAAGCCGGCGTCATCGACTTCCTGGTCAAGCCGATCCGCCCGCGCGAACTGCGTGCTCGCTGCTACAACCTGCTGCAGCTGCGCCAGCAGACCGAGAACGTGAAGCAACGGGCGCTGTCGCTGGAGCAGCGCCTGCTGGCCAGCATGCATGAGGTCGAAGAGCGGGAGCGCGAAACGCTGTCGCGGCTGGCGCGCGCGATCGAGTTCCGTGATGCCGGCACCAGCGCCTACCTGGAGCGCATGGCACGTGTGGCCGGCCTGATTGCCGAACAGCTCGGGCTGCCCGAGGAGGAGGTGCGCCTGATCGAAATGGCTGCGCCGCTGCATGACATGGGCAAGATCGCCATTCCCGATGCGGTGCTGCTCAAGCAGGGCAAGCTCAACGAGGAGGAGCTGGCGATCATGCGCCGGCACCCGCGGATTGGCCATGAACTGCTGAGCGGCAGCCAGAATCGTTTCATCCAGGTTGGCGCGTTGATCGCACTGCGTCATCATGAGCGCTACGACGGCAGCGGCTATCCTGATGGGCTGGTCGGCGATGCGATTCCGCTGGAAGCGCGCATCGTGGCTGTCGCCGATGTCTTCGACGCCCTGATTTCGCCCCGTCCGTACAAGGAAGCATGGACCATGGAAGCCACCCTGGCTTATCTCTACGCCCAGCGTGGCCGGCTGTTCGATCCCCGATGCGTGGACGCGCTGCTGCGCGGCCGCGAACAGCTGGACCAGATCTGCGCCGAGCATTCGATGGCGTCCGCGCGCCCGGGGCTGGGCGCGTGAAACGGCTGTTGTCGCAGCTGCGGCTGCGCCTGTCCCAGCGCCAGGACAGCGAACACGGCCAGCAGATCGTCCGTATTGTCCTGATCAGCTTGATCCTGGCCTACGTGCTGTTGCCGGCGCCGCGCCACGACCTGCCGCACACGCAGTACGTGGGCGTGCTGGCGATCGTATTGACCGGCCTGAGCCTGTCGCTGCTGTTGTTCGGCTGGCTGCTGTGGCGGCCGGCGCGTTCCGATCCCCGCCGCGTGCTGGGCATGCTCGCCGACTATGGCCTGATCGCTGCCGGCATGGTGCAGATGGGCGAGCCCCTGGCCTGGGTCTACATCGTGGTGATGTGGGTGACGGTCGGCAACGGCATGCGCTTCGGCAACCACTACCTGTACGTGGCGGTGGCGATGGCGATGGTGAGCTTCGGTTGCACGGTGCTGCTGACGCCTTACTGGCAACAGAATTTCCGTCTGGCCATCGGCCTCTGGCTCGGCTTGGCGGCGGTGCCGCTGTACTTCTCGACGCTGCTGCGGCAGCTGACCGAAGCGATGGCCGAGGCGCGCCGTGCCAGCGAGGCCAAGAGCCGTTTCCTGGCCAACATGAGCCACGAGTTCCGCACGCCGTTGAACGGCCTCAACGGCATGACCGAAGTACTGGCGACCACGCGCCTGGACGATGAGCAGCGCGAGTGCCTCAACACCATCCAGGCGTCTTCGCGCAGCCTGCTGGCGCTGGTGGAGGAAGTGCTGGACATCTCGGCCATCGAGGCCGGCAAGCTGCGCGTGGTGGCCGAAGACTTCGCCGTGGCCGACGTGATCCAGGCGATCGGGCTGATCCTGTTGCCGCAGGCCAAGGCCAAGCGCCTGGAGTACCGGGTGAAGGTGGCTGACGGTGTACCGCCACGCGTGCGCGGGGACGTCGGGCACCTGCGGCAGATCCTGCTGAACCTGGCCGGCAACGCGGTCAAGTTCACCGATCACGGCCGGGTCGAAATCCGTGTCAGCGTGGTGCAGGCCGATACCAGTGGCGCGGTGCGGCTGCGCTTCGACATCCTCGACACCGGCATCGGCGTGGCCCCGGCCATGCGTGCGCGGCTGTTCGATGCCTTCGAGCAGGCTGACGTCAGCATGGCGCGTCGCCACGAGGGCACCGGGCTGGGCACAACCATCGCCAAGGGCCTGGTCGAGGCGATGGACGGTGACATCGGCTATCTGGAAAACCCGCCGCGCGGCAGCCACTTCTGGGTCGAGTTGCCGTTCGCGCCGCCGCAGCCGCAGGTGCCGGGTGCGGTGCCGAGCCTGACCGGCGACGACGACGTGGGGCCGGGCGGCAACGTGATCGCATTTGCCGACCCGTTCCTGCGCCATCGCGCCCGCGTGCGCAGCATGCAGATCCTGGTGGCCGACGACCACGAGGCCAACCGCATGGTCCTGCAGCGCCTGCTGCAGAAGGCCGGGCATCGCGTGCTGTGCGTGGATGGCGGTGAGGCGGTGCTGGATGCGCTGGCCGACAGTGAGTTCGACGCGGTCATCGTCGACCTGCACATGCCGGGCATGAGCGGGCTGGACATGCTGAAGGAGTTGCGGGTGATGCAGGCCGGCGGCGGACCGCGCACGCCGGTGCTGGTGCTCAGCGCCGATGTCACGCCCGAGGCGATCCAGCGCTGTACCCAGGCTGGGGCGCATGCGTTCCTGGCCAAGCCCGTGGTGGCGGTGCGCCTGCTCGATACCCTGGCCGAGATCGCCAGCAACGCCCAGCTGAAGACCATGGCCGCACCGGTGGTGCGACCGATGGCGCTGCAGGATGGGGTGCTCGACAGCAGCGTGCTGGACGAGCTGGCCTCGCTGGGCATGGGCGAGGGCTTCGAACGTGAGTTCATCCGCCAATGCCTGGAGGACGTGGCGGGCTGCATGGGCAAGGCCGAGCAGGCCGGTGAGGCCACGCAGTGGGATGTGTTCCGCGAACAATCCCACGCGATCAAGGGCGTGGCCAGCAACCTTGGCCTGATGCGCGCGTCCAACCGTGCCGGCGAGCTGATGCGGATGGCCGACTGGCAGCTGAAGACCGAATGGCGCCAGCGCCTGGGCATCCTGCAGGAGGCGATCAAGGAAGGCCGGCGCGCGCTGGAGGCACGGGCCGAACGCCGGCTGCGCGGCGCTGCCGACGATGGCGAGGCGCGTTGAACCACGGCAGGGTGCATAAAAAAAGCCCGGTGGCCAACCGGGCTTGAACCCATCCTGGGGGAGGGATGAATCAGGCCGCGTCGAGGCTGGCGCGACGGGTCTGGGCCTTGATCAGGCGGTCCATGGTGCGCAGCGAACGGTCGCCGAGGGCCAGGGCGGAATCGACCCATACCTTGGTGATCTCCAGCAGTTCGTCGTAGCTGACCGGCTGGGCGATGGCGCGTGCGGCGTTCATCGCCAGATAGGACTGCGGTGTGCGCTGCTGCTGGCGGATCAGGTCTTCCACCGCCGCCCGGCCTTCGCCCTTCTTCACCAGCACGTCGACCACGCCCATCGCATGCATCTCCTCGGCGCTGTAGACCCGGCCGTCGAGGATGATCTTCTCGGCCAGGTGGGGGGACACGCGCCTGCACAGGAAGGAGTACGCACCCATGCCCGGGAACAGGCCGAACAGCACCTCCGGCAGGCCCAGTCCGCTGCCTTCCTCGGCGACGATGGTGTGGCAGGCCAGGGCCATTTCCAGGCCGCCGCCGAGGGCGTCACCCTGGATCAGCGCGATCGAACGGACGTCGCCGCCGAACCCGGTGTGCAGGTGGTGCACGCCCTCCACGCAGCGCTGGGCATAGTTCAGCAGGAGGTCGCGGTTGCCTTCGCGGATCAGGCGTGTGAACAGGTCCAGGTCGCCGCCCAGATTGTAGGCGACGGCATCGGAGGCCAGCACGAAATGCCGCAATGTTCCGCTGTGGCGTTCGGCAGGGCTGCGGGTGATGGCCGCCATGTAGCTCCACATCTCGTCGAGCATGTCCTTGCGGCAGCAGGGGCGGATCCCAGTGGCGGCATCGGCGTGCATGAACAGCCAGTGGGCAGCGCCGTCGGCGCTGTCTTCGGTGCGGATGGTGGCGAACGGTGAGCCGCTTGAAGGCAGCTTTTCGATGGTACTCATGGAAGGGTCCTCGGCATGCGGCCCGCAGTGTCAGGTGGGTGGCCGGCGGGCCGAACGGTCCACACACGCGGCGATGCTACACCGCCCCAGGGGCGTCGCATGCGAAAGGGCCCGGGACGTTTCCGCCCCGGGCCCTGCATCGTTCAAATTGCCGCAAACCCTTACTGGGCGGGCGTATCGCGGAGTTCGCGACGGAGGATCTTGCCGACATTGGTCTTCGGCAGCTCCTTTCGGAATTCAACGATTTTGGGGTGCTTGTAGCCGGTCAGGTTGGCCCGGGCATGCTCCTTGACCATTTCGGCGGTCAGGTTCGGGTCCTTCTTCACGATGACCACCTTGACCACTTCCCCGGACTTTTCGTCCGGCACGCCGACCGCGGCCACTTCCAGCACGCCCGGCATCATCGCGATCACGTCCTCGACTTCATTCGGGTACACGTTGAAGCCGGACACCAGGATCATGTCCTTCTTGCGGTCGACGATGTAGAAGAAGCCGTGTTCGTCCATCTTCGCCATGTCGCCGGTATGCAACCAGCCGTCGGCATCGATCGCCTTGGCGGTTTCCTCCGGGCGCTGCCAGTAGCCCTTCATCACCTGCGGGCCCTTGATGCAGAGCTCGCCGACCTCGCCCAGCGGCAGGATGGCGCTGTTGTCGTCCTTGATGCAGGCATCGGTGGACGGGATCGGCAGGCCGATCGAGCCGTTGTATTCGGTCAGGGTGAGCGGGTTGATGCAGGCCGCCGGCGAGGTCTCGGTCAGGCCATACGCCTCGACCAGGGTCACCCCGGTGACCTTCTTCCAACGCTCGGCCACGGCGCGTTGCACCGCCATGCCGCCGCCCAGGGTGACCTTCAGCGAGGAAAAGTCGACCGTGTCGAAGCCGGGGGTGTTGAGCAGGCCATTGAACAGCGTGTTGACGCCGGTGATGGCGGTGAAGCGCACCGACTTGAGCTCCTTGACGAAGCCCTTCATGTCACGCGGATTGGTGATCAGGTGGTTGCAGCCACCGAACTTCATGAAGACCAGCCCGTTCGCGGTCAGTGCGAAGATGTGGTACAGCGGCAGGGCGGTGATGATCCACTCCTTGCCCATCTCGATGCCCGACGCACTGATCCAGGCCGAGGCCTGCTGCATGTTGGCGATCAGGTTGCGGTTGGTCAGCATCGCGCCCTTGGCCACGCCGGTGGTGCCGCCGGTGTACTGCAGGAATGCAATGTCGTCGTGGTCGATCTCGACCTGGGGCAGGCTGTGGCGGCTGCCGATCTTCAGCGCCTGGCGGAAGCGCACCGCGCCCTTGAGATGGTAGTTGGGCACCATCTTCTTGATGTACTTCAGCACGAAGTTGACGATCACGCCCTTGGCGCCAAGCAGGTCGCCCAGGCCGGTGGTGATCACGTGCTTGACCGGCGTATCGGCGATGACCTGCTCGACGGTGTCGCCGAAGTTGTCGACCACCACCAGTGCGGTCACGCCGGCATCGATCAGCTGGTGCTTGAGCTCGCGCGCGGTGTACAACGGATTGACATTGACCACGGTCAGGCCGGCGCGCAGCACGCCGAAGGTGGCCACCGGGTACTGCAGGCAGTTGGGCATCATCAGGGCGACGCGGTCACCCTTCTTGAGCTTGAGCTCTCCCAGCAGGTAGGCCGCGAACTGATTGACCAGCGCGTCGGTCTCGCCATAGGTGAGGACCTTGCCGAAGCTGGAGTAGGCGGGACGGTCGCGGAATTTCGCGACGGAAGCGTCGAAGACCGAAGCTACCGAATGGAACTCGTTGACGTCGATCTCGGCGGGAACGCCTTTCGGATAGCTCTGCAGCCAGGGACGATCCAGACTCATATTCCCCCTCCAGGAATCGTGATGTATTAGGTTCCGGCCCTGAGCGTATCGACAACGGCCGGTCATTGCAGCATACCCCGCCGTAGGGAAAACGCGAAGAGGCCCCGAAGGGCCTCTTTGCTGGGTAGTGCCGGCCGCTGGCCGGCATCTGTGCTCGATCGGGATTCCGGTTGGTGCCGGCCAGCGGCCGGCACTACCGTGGCGCCAACCGGGCCGCTTGCGTCAGCCCTGCTTGCGCACCGGTGCGCCGTTGGCCTTGTAGTACGGCGCAGTGCTGCGGGCCAGCGGGGTGCGGCCGCGGATCACGTCGGCCAGCTTCTCGGCCATCATGATGGTCGGCGCGTTGAGGTTGCCGGTCACCACCTGCGGCATGATCGAGGCATCGACGATGCGGAGGCCTTCCAGGCCGTGCACGCGACCCTGGCCATCGACCACCGCCATCGGGTCATCGGCATGGCCCATCTTGTTCGAGCACGACGGGTGGTAGGCGGTCTCGGCATGCTCGCGCACGAATGCATCGATCTGCGCGTCGGTCTGCAGTGCACTGCCCGGCGAGATCTCGCGGCCGCTGTACGGGGCCAGCGCCGGCTGCGCGAAGATCTCGCGGGTGATGCGGATCGCCGCGCGGAATTCGCGCCAGTCCTGCTCGTGCGACATGTAGTTGAACAGGATGCTCGGATGTTCGCGCGGGTCCTTCGAGCGCACATGGATGCGGCCACGGCTGGGCGAGCGCATCGAGCCGACGTGCATCTGGAAGCTGTGCGCCTTGATCGGGTTGGAGCCGTTGTAGTTGATCGCCACCGGCAGGAAGTGGTACTGCAGGTTCGGCCAGTCGAACTCGGCGTCGCTGCGGATGAAGCCACCGGCCTCGAACTGGTTGCTGGCGCCGATGCCGGTGCCCAGGAACAGCCACTCGGCACCGATCGCCGGCTGGTTGTACAGCTTCAGCGCCGGCGCCAGCGACACCGGCTTCTTGCATTCGTACTGCAGGTACATCTCAAGGTGATCCTGCAGGTTGGCGCCGACGCCCGGCAGGTGGTGCACCAGGTCGATGTCGAGGCTGCGCAGCAGGTCGGCCGGGCCGACGCCCGAGCGCTGCAGGATCTGCGGCGAGGCGATGGCGCCGCCGCACAGCAGCACCTCGCGGCGGGCGGTGGCACGCTGCGGCTGGTCGTGGTGCAGCCACTGCACGCCCACCGCGCGCTTGCCCGAGAAGAGGATGCGGTCGGTCAGCGCGTGGGTGACGATGGTCAGGTTCGGGCGTGGCTTGGCCAGGTCCAGGTAGCCGCGGGCGGTGCTGGAACGACGGCCGTTCGGGGTCACCGTGCGGTCCATCGGGCCGAAGCCTTCCTGCTGGTAGCCGTTGAGGTCGTCGGTGCGCGGGTAGCCGGCCTGCACGCCGGCTTCGACCATCGCAGCGAACAGTTCGTTGTTGCCGGCCTTCGGCGTGGTCACGCGCAGCGGGCCGTCACCGCCGTGGTAGTCATTAGGGCCGATGTCGCGGGTTTCGGCCTTGCGGAAGTAGGGCAGGCAGTCCAGGTAGGTCCAGTCTTCCAGGCCCGGCATGCTGGCCCAGTTGTCGTAGTCCATCGCGTTGCCGCGGATGTAGCACATGCCGTTGATCAGCGACGAGCCACCCAGGCCCTTGCCGCGGCCGCAGTCCATGCGGCGGTTGTTCATGAAGGGCTCCGGATCGGTCTTGTACGCCCAGTTGTAGCGCTTGCCCTGCAGCGGGAAGGCCAGCGCCGCCGGCATCTGGGTACGGAAGTCGAGCCGGTAGTCCGGGCCACCGGCTTCCAGCAGCAGCACGCTGACATCGGCATCTTCGGTGAGGCGGGTCGCCAGCACGTTGCCGGCCGAACCGGCGCCGATGATGATGTAGTCGTACTCGTTATGGGTGCTCATGGGTGTCTCCTGCAGGCCGGGGCGCGCTGCATGCAGGCGTCCCGGCGGAATGTCGGATCGGCGCGGAGGCCGGACGATGGGGCGTGCTCGGGGCGCGCCGGTCAGAACACGCTGGCGTAGTCGCCCAGCTCGACCTGCACCGACTTGATGCGGGTGTAGTGGCCGAGGGTGGAGATACCGTTCTCGCGGCCGACGCCGGATTCCTTGTAGCCACCGACCGGCATTTCGGCCGGCGATTCACCCCAGGTGTTGATCCAGCAGATGCCGGCTTCCAGGCGATGGATGATGCGGTGGGCGCGGCTGATGTCCTTGCTGACCACGCCGGCGGCGAGGCCGAAGGTGGTGTCGTTGGCACGACGCACCACTTCGTCTTCGTCGTCATAGGCGAGGATGCTCATCACCGGCCCGAAGATCTCTTCCTTGACGATGGTCATGTCATCGCGGCAGTCGGAGAACACGGTCGGCAGCACGTAGGCGCCGTTGGCCAGCGCGCCTTCGGTGGCACGGCCGCCGCCGGTCAGCAGGCGGGCACCTTCGGCCTTGCCACTCTCGATGTAGCGCAGCACGTTTTCCATGTGCGGGAAGCTGGTCAGCGGGCCGAAGTTGGTCTCGGCGGCCATCGGGTCGCCGATGCGGATGCGCTTGACGCGCTCGACGACGGCCGCCTCGAATGCGGCCAGCATGCTGCGCGGCACGAACACGCGGGTGCCGTTGGTGCAGACCTGGCCGGAGCTGAAGAAGTTGGCCATCACCGCGATGTCGGCGGCGCGGTCCAGGTCGGCGTCGTCGCAGATCACCAGCGGCGACTTGCCGCCCAGCTCCATGGTCACTTCCTTCAGCGACGAGGACGCCGCGCTGGCCATGACCTTCTTGCCAGTGGCGACGCCACCGGTGAAGGAGATCTTTTCGATCACCGGGTGCTCGGTCAGCCACTGGCCGATCTCGCGGCCCGGGCCCTGCACGACGTTGAACACGCCGGCCGGCACGCCGGCTTCGGTGTAGATTTCGGCCAGCCGGATCGCGGTCAGCGGGGTCACTTCGGACGGCTTGAACACCATCGCGTTGCCCGCGGCCAGCGCCGGTGCCGACTTCCACATGGCGATCTGGATGGGGTAGTTCCAGGCACCGATGCCGGCGACCACGCCCAGCGGCTCGCGACGGGTGTAGAAGAAGCTCGATTCGCGCAGCGGCAACTGGATGCCTTCGATGGCGGTGGCCAGGCCGGCGTAGTACTCGACCACGTCGGCACCGGTGACGATGTCCACGGTGGTGGTCTCGGCCAGCGCCTTGCCGGTGTCCAGGGTTTCCAGGTGGGCCAGTTCGTCGTTGCGCTCGCGCAGGAGCTCGACGGCGCGGCGCAGGATGCGCGAGCGCTCCATGGCGGTCATCGCGGCCCACACCTTCTGGCCTTCGGCTGCGCTCTGCACGGCACGTTCGACGTCGGCCTGGCTGGCGACCTGCACCTCGGCGATCACCTCGCCGGTGGCCGGGTTGACGGTCTTGAAGGTCTTGCCGCTGGTGGCATCGACGCGCTGGCCGTGGATGTAGAGCTGTTGGACGGGCAGGGTGGACATGGGGCGTACTCCTTGGAAGGGGGCGGGTGCTGAAGCGCTTATAGCGCGGCAGCCTGCAACTGGAAGTCGATGTAGCCGTAAGCGATGCGCCGGGACTTCTCGGCGTTGAACTGGCCGCCGACCAGGCTGCCGCGCAGCCACAGGCCATCGATCATCGCGGCCAGGCCGCGGGCGGCCAGGCGGGCCTGCGGGTGGGGCAGCAGGTGGTTGAACTGGTGGCACAGGTTGGAGAACAGGCGCTGGTCGTTGGCGCGCTGGAGCCGGGCCAGTTCCGGCTGGTGCATGCTGGCGGCCCAGAAGGTGAGCCAGACGCGCATCGCGGTGCCGTTGATCTGGCTGTCGTCGAAGTTGCCATCGACGATGGCGCGCAGCTGCTCGCGCGGGTTGTCGCTGGCGTCGGCGCGGTAGCGGGCGACGGCGTCCTTCAGTTCGCGCAGGATCTGCCGCATTGCAGCATTGAGCAGGCCGTCCTTGTCGCCGAAGTAGTGGGCGACGATGCCGCTGGACAACCCCGCCTTCTTCGCGATGGTGGCGACGGTGGCATCGGCCATGCCGATCTCGTCGATGGTCTGGAAAGTGGCCCGGATCAGCTGTTCGCGCCGTACCGGTTCCACGCCTTTCTTCGGCATTGTCTCTCCACGGTTTGCGACCCGAAGGATCGGGCTGCCCGCCATTATGCTTTTTATTGATTGAACGTTCAATCAATAAACCCTAGGATGCGCTCGCGCCCCACGCCATGGGCCCGGTTTACCGGTCCGGCCCCGCCCATGTGCTCCCTCGGACTTGATGAGACGACCCCATGTCTTCCCTGGCTCATCCCAAGCGCTCGCCCCTGCGCTTGAACCGTTTTGTCTTCCTCAGCTCCTCGGTGTCGATCGGCATCCTCGGGCTGCTCACCGTTCTCTATCCCGAAGGCAGCGAGCACTGGCTGCAATGGGCGCAGGCCGAGGTCTCGGCCGCGTTCGGCTGGTGGTACATGCTGCTGATCGTGCTGTGCCTGGGCTTCGTGCTGTGGCTGGCGTTCTCGCCGTACGGCCGCATCCGCCTGGGCCACAACGAGGAATCACCGGCCTTCGGCTACGTGGCCTGGGTCTCGATGCTGTTCTCGGCGGGCATCGGCATCGCGCTGCTGTACTACGGCGCCTACGAGCCGCTGGATCATTTCCTCAATCCGCCCGGGCAGCCCGGCGGCACCGTGGCCGCCGGCCGCGAGGCGATGGTGCTGACCTTCCTGCACTGGGGCCTGCATGGCTGGGCGCTGTATGCGCTGGTCGGCGTGGCACTGGGCTATTTCGCCTATCGCCGGGACCTGCCGCTGGCGCTGCGCTCTGCGTTGTACCCGGTCTTCGGTGAGCGCATTCATGGCCGCATCGGCGACATGGTCGATGGCTTCGGCATCCTGGCCACGCTGATCTCGATGGTGACCAACCTCGGCATCGGCGCGCTGGTGGTGCAGTCCGGCCTGGTCTACCTGTTCCACATCCCGGATACACCGCAGGTGCTGGTGGCGATCGTGCTGGTTATGATGGTCGTGGCCACCATCGGCGTGGTCGCTGGCGTGGAAAAAGGCATTGCCTGGCTGTCCAACCTCAACGTGCGCCTGCTGTGCGGCCTGCTGCTGTTCGTGCTGGTCACCGGCCCGACCCTGCACCTGTTCGACGGCCTGATCCAGAACACCGGCGATTATCTCGGCGCGTTCGTGCGCAAGAGCTTCGACATGTACCTCAACGATCCCAAGGGCCGTGAGTGGATGGGGGCGTGGACGCTGTTCTACTGGGCGTGGTGGATCGCCTGGGCGCCGTTCGTCGGCCTTTTCGTGGCGCGCATCTCGCGCGGCCGCACCATCCGCGAAGTGATCTTGGGCGTGCTGCTGATCCCGCTCGGCTTCACCCTGGCCTGGCTGTCGATCTTCGGCAACACCGCCATCGACCTGGTGCTCAACCATGGCCAGGCGATCCTCGGTGACGTGGCCCAGCACGATGCAGCGATGACCTTGTTCAAGCTGCTGGAATACCTGCCTGCGGCGCCGTACGTGGCCGGTGCTGCGGTGGTGATCGGCTTCGTGCTGTTCCTGACCCCGGTCGACTCGGGCACGCTGATGATCGCCAACCTGTGCACGCGTCGCGTTGACGATGGCGTGGAAGATGGCCATGACGCGCCGATCTGGCTGCGCGTGTTCTGGGCCGCCGGCATCACTGTGGCCAGCGTCGGCCTACTGCTGGCTGGCAATTTCAGCGCGATGCAGACCGCGGTGGTGCTGTGCGGCCTGCCGTTCTCGTTCACCCTGGCGTTCTACATGTGGGGCCTGTTGAAGGCCCTGCGCACCGACCCGGATGCGCCGCGCCGGTGATCGCTTCTGTAGAGCCGAGCCCATGCTCGGCTGCTGTTGGCGCAGAAGCAGCCGAGCGCAGGCTCGGCTCTACAAGGGCATCGCAAACGCAAAGGGCCGGATCCGCAAGGATCCGGCCCTTTCCTCAATCGGGCGCAGCCGCGCCGTTACTTGGCTGCCAGCTGGCGCAGCACGTACTGCAGCAAGCCACCATGGCGGAAGTACTCGACTTCCTTCGGGGTCAGCAGCATCACCGAGACCTCAAAGGTCTTCTTCGTGCCATCGGCCTTGGTCGCGGTGACCGTGGCGCGCTTGCTGGCACCGTCCTGCAGGCCGGTGATGTCGATCACTTCCGAGCCGTCCAGGCCCAGCGTCTGTGCGTTCTCGCCGTTGCGGAACTGCAGCGGCAGCACGCCCATGCCGACCAGGTTGGAGCGGTGGATGCGCTCGAAGCTCTCGGCGATGACCGCCTTCACCCCCAGCAGCAGGGTGCCCTTGGCCGCCCAGTCACGCGACGAGCCGGTGCCGTATTCCTTGCCGGCCAGCACCACCAGCGGCACCTTGTCGGCCTTGTACTTCATGGCCGCATCGTAGATCGCCAGCTTCTCCGGCTGGCCACCACCGGCCGGGTAGTACAGGGTGTTGCCGCCTTCCTCGCCACCGAACATCAGGTTCTTGATGCGGATGTTGGCGAAGGTGCCGCGGACCATCACGTCATCGTTGCCGCGACGGCTGCCGTAGCTGTTGAAGTCGGCCGGCTGCACGCCGCGCTCCTGCAGGAAGCGGCCTGCCGGCGAGTCCTTCTTGATGTTGCCGGCCGGGGAAATGTGGTCGGTGGTAATCGAGTCGCCGAACAGGCCCATCACGCGTGCGCCGTGCACGTCGTCGATGCTGCCGGTCTGCATGGTCATGCCATCGAAGTAGGGCGGGTTCTTGATGTAGGTGGAGGCGTCGCTCCACGCGTACAGGTTGCCGTCCGGCGAGGCGATGGTGTTCCAGCGGGTATCGCCCTTGAACACATCGGCGTAGTTCTGCTTGAACATCTCCGGGCCAATGGTGGCGGCGATGACGTCGCCGATTTCCTTGTTGCTCGGCCAGATGTCGCGCAGGAACACGGGCTGGCCGTCGCTGCCGGTGCCGAGCGGCTGGGTGGTCAGGTCGATGTCGGTGGTGCCGGCGATGGCATAGGCCACCACCAGCGGCGGGCTGGCCAGGTAGTTCATCTTCACTTCGGGGTGCACGCGGCCCTCGAAGTTGCGGTTGCCTGACAGCACCGAGGTCACCACCAGGTCGCCGGCGGCGATGCCGGCGCTGACTTCGGTCGGCAGCGGGCCGGAGTTGCCGATGCAGGTGGTGCAGCCGTAGCCGACCACGTAGAAGCCGATCTTCTCCAGCTCCTTCAGCACACCGGCCTTTTCCAGGTAGTCGGTGACCACGCGCGAGCCCGGGCCGAGCGAGGTCTTGACCCACGGCTGGCGGTTCAGGCCCTTGGCGGCCGCATTGCGGGCCAGCAGGCCGGCACCGATCATCACCGCCGGGTTGGAGGTGTTGGTGCACGAGGTGATGGCCGCGATCACCACCGCGCCATCCTTCAGCCGCACCTTGCGGCCTTCGATCTCGATGTCGGCGAAGCCTTTGGCCAGCTGCTCGTTGCCGACGGCGGCGCCGCCGCCTTCGTTGACGAAGGTGGCAACGTCCTCGCTGCGCTTGTCACGGTTGGCGGTCATGCCGACCAGCGCTTCGCGGTAGTTCTTCTGCACGTCTTCCAGCAGGACGCGGTCCTGCGGGCGCTTCGGGCCGGC
The DNA here is from genome assembly GCF_032025605.1 of Stenotrophomonas maltophilia group sp. msm4. Taxonomy (NCBI): domain Bacteria; kingdom Pseudomonadati; phylum Pseudomonadota; class Gammaproteobacteria; order Lysobacterales; family Lysobacteraceae; genus Stenotrophomonas; species Stenotrophomonas maltophilia group sp. msm4. The sequence continues at coordinate 939,003 of NZ_JAVSKK010000001.1, forward strand.
CAGCGACGGCTTCACCGTGCCCATGTCCAGTTCCAGCGTGCTGCTGTACTGGGCGTGCGGGCTGCCCGGTTCGTGCCACAGGCCCTGCGCCTTGGCATAGGCCTCGACCAGGTTGATCTGCTCTTCGCTGCGACCGGACAGGCGCAGGTAGTTCAGCGATTCGGCGTCGATCGGGAAGATGCCGCAGGTGGCGCCGTATTCCGGGGCCATGTTGCCGATGGTGGCGCGGTCGGCCAGTGGCAGGTGCTGCAGGCCGTCACCGTAGAACTCGACGAACTTGCCGACCACGCCCAGCTTGCGCAGCATCTGGGTGACGGTCAGCACCAGGTCGGTGGCGGTGGCGCCTTCGGGCAGCTTGCCGGTCAGCTTGAAGCCGACGACCTGCGGAATCAGCATCGACGATGGCTGGCCGAGCATGGCGGCCTCGGCTTCGATGCCACCCACGCCCCAGCCGAGCACGCCGATGCCGTTGATCATGGTGGTATGGCTGTCGGTACCGAACACGGTGTCGGGGTAGGCAATGTCCTTGCCATCCTTCTGCGCGGTCATCACCACGCGGGCCAGGTTCTCCAGGTTCACCTGGTGGACGATGCCGGTGTTGGGCGGCACCACCTTGAAGTTGTCGAAGGCCTTCTGTCCCCAGCGCAGGAAGCCGTAGCGTTCCTGGTTGCGCTGGAACTCGATCTTGCCGTTGAGGTCCAGCGCGTCGGGCTTTCCGAACACATCGACCTGCACCGAGTGGTCGATGACCAGTTCGGAGGGAATCTGCGGGTTGATCTGCTCCGGCTTGCCGCCGAGCTTGACGACGGCGTCGCGCATCGCGGCCAGGTCGACCACGCAGGGCACGCCAGTGAAGTCCTGCAGGACCACGCGCGCCGGCATGAAGGCGATCTCGGTGTCCGGCTCGGCCGCCGGGTTCCAGCGGGCCACGGCTTCGATGTGGTCCTTGCCGACGGTGATGCCGCCGTCCTCGTGCCGGAGCAGGTTCTCCAGCAGGATCTTCATCGAGTAGGGCAGGTGGGAGATATCGAAGCGCTGGCCCAGCGTGGGCAGGCTGAAGTAGTCGTAGGTCTTGCCACCGACATTCAGCTGGCTGCGGGTGGAGAACGAATCGCTCATGCGGGTTAACTCCTTCTTGCGGATGGCTTGCAGTGGCCCGCGCATGGGCAGGCCTGCTTGCGGTGGCCGGCAGTCCGTGCCGCCGGGCAGAAGGCCAGTATCGCCGATGCCGTCGGGGCCGCAGAACTGCGGGCTCAGAACGCAAGGTTATAAATTCGTATGTAGTTTTCGTGTCATGGCGCCGCCGGACTTAGTGCGGGCTGACAGGCTCGAGGCAGTGCCGTATGGCGCCGGGGGACAGGTGGAGGGCAGCATGGGGGGGGCTGCAGGCGCTGGGGGCGGAGCCGAGCTGAGCGATGGTCATCGTGGCGGTCGAGGCGTTCTTGACCGGGCACGGGGGGCGCGCCGCCGACGGGCAGCGCGCCAGTCAGTGGCGATCAGCCACCCAGGAACGGATTGCCGGTCTTGGCGGGAGCCGCGCCCTTGGATTTCACCTTGAGTACGTTGTCCTTGCCGAACTCAAAGACGGTCGATTCCTGCACGTTCTTTCCGAAGTGCTTGATCTTGGCGTAGTCGTAGTACCAGACCTGGGTGTCGCCAAGCTGCTCACGACGCGTCGGCGCTCCAAACTTCTCGCGGACCTGGTCCTGGGTCGCCTTGCCCACCTCCAGCTCGTCCAGTTGCTTCTGGGTGATCTCAGTGCCGGTGGTGTGGGCCGCGAACGGATTGGCGTGGGCCGGGCCTGCGGCCAGGGCCAGGGGGGTGGCCAGAGCCAGGGTCAGAATGAATGCGCGCATTGAACGTCCTTTTATGAGAGAGGGGGCGTGCGGTGCCGGAGTGTCCCGGCCCGGTACAGCGAGGGCTGCCCGGCCAGTCTAGCGGTCGAATGCGACTGGTTCTGGTTCAAGGTCACAATTCGCCCGATTTGAGGTGTTTACGTCAGGTATGTATAATTCATACATACTTTTTGAGGCCTACCCATGGAAGCCACCGTTGCAGAACGCGGACAGATCACCCTGCCCAAGGCGGTGCGCGATGCCCTCGGCCTGACCAAGGGCACGCTGCTGAAGGTCGAGCTGGACGGCAGCCGCATCATCCTGCGCAAGAGTGTTGACGATGCCATTTCACGGGCGCGCGGCAAGTTCGCGCTGGACGGCTTCGAGTCGTCCGACGCGGCCGTGCGCGCGGTGCGTGACGAGGAGTAAGCCGTGATGATCGCCGTCGATTCGCCGGTACTGGTCGAACTGCTCAGCAACGGCCCGCAGGCCGATGCCGTGGAGGCCATCCTCCGGCAGAGCCTGGTCGGTGGCCGCGTGGTGGTCTGTGGCGCGACTCTGGCCGAAGTGTGCGCATCGCTGCGCGGTGGTGCCGAAGTGCTCGAAGCACTGGAAGAGATGGGCGTGCACTTCAACCCGATGGAGGCCAAGTCGGCGCTGCGCGCCGGCGAGATGCACCGCCGTCATCGCCAGCGCGGTGGCAGCCGCCGCAGCCTGGACGAATTCATGGTCGGCGCCCATGCACTGCTGCAGTGCGATGGCCTGATCACCTGGAACGATACGTTTTACCGCGACTACTTCAAGGGCCTGAAGCTGATCGTGCCGCACGCCTGAGCCCACTTTTGATTTTTCAACCTACGCATTACCCGGGAGTTGTCATGTTGGAAGCCTACCGCCACCACGTCGCCGAGCGCGCTGCGCTTGGCATCCCGCCGCTGCCGCTGAGCGCGCAGCAGACGGCCGATGTCATCGAACTGCTGAAGAACCCGCCGCAGGGCGAGGCCGAGTTCCTGCTCGACCTGCTGACCCACCGCGTGCCGGCCGGCGTCGATGACGCAGCCAAGGTCAAGGCGTCGTACCTGGCGGCGATCGCCCTGGGCAGCGAGCAGAACCCGCTGATCAGCCGCGAGCGCGCCACCGAACTGCTGGGCACCATGCTTGGCGGCTACAACGTTGCACCGCTGGTGCAGCTGCTGGACGACGCCAGCGTCGGCACCATCGCTGCCAACGGCCTGAAGAAGACCCTGCTGGTGTTCGATGCGTTCCATGACGTGCAGGAGAAAGCGAAGGCCGGCAACGCCAACGCCCAGGCCGTGCTGCAGAGCTGGGCCGAGGCTGAGTGGTTCACCAGCAACCCGGAAGTGCCGCAGAGCCTGACCGTCACCGTGTTCAAGGTGCCGGGCGAAACCAACACCGATGACCTGTCGCCAGCACCGGACGCGACCACCCGCCCGGACATTCCGATGCACGCCCTGGCGATGCTGAAGAACAAGCGCGACGACGCGCCGTTCACCCCGGAAGAAGACGGCAAGCGCGGCCCGATCCAGCAGATCCTGTCGCTGAAGGACAAGGGCCACCTGGTCGCCTACGTCGGCGACGTGGTCGGCACCGGCTCCTCGCGCAAGTCGGCCACCAACAGCGTGCTGTGGTGGACCGGCGATGACATTCCGTACATCCCGAACAAGCGCGCCGGTGGCGTGTGCCTGGGCGGCAAGATCGCCCCGATCTTCTACAACACCATGGAAGATGCCGGTGCGCTGCCGATCGAGCTGGACGTGTCGAAGATGGAGCACGGCGATGTCATCGAGCTGCGTCCGTACGAAGGCAAGGCGCTGAAGAACGGCGAAGTGATCGCCGAGTTCCAGGTCAAGTCCGACGTGCTGTTCGACGAGGTGCGTGCCGGTGGCCGCATCCCGCTGATCATCGGTCGTGGCCTGACCGGCAAGGCGCGCGAAGCGCTGGGCCTGGCCCCGACCGACCTGTTCCGCCTGCCGGTGCAGCCGGCCGATACCGGCAAGGGCTTCTCGCTGGCGCAGAAGATGGTCGGCCGCGCCTGTGGCCTGCCGGAAGGCAAGGGCATGCGCCCGGGCACCTACTGCGAACCGAAGATGACCTCGGTCGGCTCGCAGGACACTACCGGCCCGATGACCCGTGACGAGCTGAAGGACCTGGCCTGCCTGGGCTTCTCGGCCGACCTGGTGATGCAGTCGTTCTGCCACACTGCCGCTTACCCGAAGCCGGTGGACGTCAAGACCCACCACACCCTGCCGGAGTTCATCTCCACCCGTGGCGGCGTTTCGCTGCGCCCGGGCGACGGCGTGATCCACAGCTGGCTCAACCGCATGCTGCTGCCGGACACCGTCGGTACCGGTGGTGATTCGCACACCCGTTTCCCGGTGGGTATTTCGTTCCCGGCCGGCTCGGGCCTGGTCGCCTTCGCTGCCGCCACCGGCGTGATGCCGCTGGACATGCCGGAGTCGGTGCTGGTGCGCTTCAAGGGCAAGATGCAGCCGGGCGTGACCCTGCGTGACCTGGTCAACGCGATCCCGCTGTACGCGATCAAGTCGGGCCTGCTGACCGTGGCCAAGGCGGGCAAGAAGAACATCTTCTCCGGCCGTATCCTGGAAATCGAAGGCCTGCCGGATCTGAAGGTCGAACAGGCGTTCGAACTGTCCGACGCCTCGGCCGAGCGTTCGGCGGCCGGTTGCTCGGTGCGCCTGAACAAGGAGCCGATCATCGAGTACCTGACCAGCAACATCACCCTGCTGAAGTGGATGATTGCCGAGGGTTACCAGGATCCGCGCTCGCTGCAGCGCCGTATCGAGAAGATGGAAGCGTGGCTGGCCAACCCGCAGCTGCTGGAGCCGGATGCGGACGCCGAGTACGCCGCCGTCATCGAGATCGACCTGGCCGACATCCACGAGCCGATCGTGGCCTGCCCGAACGACCCGGACGACGTGAAGACCCTGTCCGAAGTGGCCGGTGCCAAGATCGACGAGGTGTTCATCGGTTCGTGCATGACCAACATCGGCCACTTCCGCGCCGCTGCCAAGCTGCTGGAAGGCAAGCGTGACCTGCCGACCCGCCTGTGGGTGGCCCCGCCGACCAAGATGGACGCCTCGGAACTGACCAAGGAAGGCGTGTACGGCACCTTCGGTGCTACCGGCGCTCGTATGGAAATGCCGGGCTGCTCGCTGTGCATGGGCAACCAGGCGCAGATCCGCGAAGGTTCCACCGCGATGTCGACCTCGACCCGCAACTTCCCGAACCGTCTGGGCCGCAACACCAACGTGTACCTGGGTTCGGCGGAACTGGCGGCGATCTGCTCGCGTCTGGGCCGCATCCCGACCAAGGAGGAGTACATGGCGGACATCGGCGTGATCAACGCCAATGGTGCGGAGATCTACCGCTACATGAACTTCGACCAGATCGAGGAATACCAGGACGTGGCCAGCACGGTCGCTGCCTGATGCGGTAACGGAAAACCCCCGGCTCGCGCCGGGGGTTTTTTGTGAGCGGACGACGCATGGTAGTGCCGGCCGCTGGCCGGCATCCCGTTGAAATGAAAAATCCCCGGTGAGAGCCGGGTTTTTCATTGTGCCCGGCCAGGTGGCCTAGCCCATCCGCCTCGCCGTGAGGACCTGCTCGTGGGCGAGGTCCTGCTGGGCGACCTGCTGTGCCTGCGAAATCTGCTCGGCCTTGGCGAGCGACTGTTCTACGGGCGTATTGACGGCCTCACTGATTGGAACCGACGCCCGCAGGTGTGCTGGATTGTCGAGCGCTCCCTGCACAACGAACATGCGAGAGACTGAGCCATCGCTGGGTGAATTGCCCAGTACAACATGATCGACGTGTTCCAGGCCGCTGCCCTTGGCCGCCGCAAGCAGGCCGGCCGTCACGCGCTCACTGGTTTCATCGAAGCTGCGCCCGTGCCTGGCATCCACGGTGGATACGCCCTCGCGAATCTGCCGGTAGAGCGCATGGTCTGGATGGCCTTCCTTCCTGGGATCCTGGCCTGCCTTGTCCAAGGTTGATTCAATGCTCTCCTGTAAAGGGTTCTTGGGAGAGAAAGCGGGATTGCTGAGAGAGGGCGAGCCCTTGCCGGTTGCATCCTGGATCAGTTGCTCCCCCGGCTTGAGCGCATTCTGGGCCCGCTGCTCCGCTTCAGCCTCGCGGCGGGCGTATGCACCGGCTTCCTCGACACCGCGCAGGAAATTGATACCGTCGCGCAGCAGACCGGGCCCGCCGCCGACAAGCACGGTCGCACCCGCACGCAGTTGATGAACATCACTGCGGTAGTCGGCAATCCGGCGCAGGTCCTCAGGATCCGTGACCCGCGCCTGTGGGTTGTCCAGTACAGATTGCACCGGACCCTTGTCGGTCATGCGATCAAGGAAATGAACCACTCGATGGGAGTCGCCCAACTGGACCGCCACCGCGGCGGACATGACATGGCCGCTCTTCATCCCGGGTGTTCCGATCGAGGCGATGCGCTGGCCGTGCTCGGCGTTGCGCAGGATCTCCAGTTCCCTGGGCAGCGCATACATCTCGACCTTGCCGTAATGGGGACCGCCGGCACTGACCAGGTCGCCTGCCATCACATGGTTGGTGAAGGGGGCCGCGTTGGCTGGCTGGCCTTCAGGAAGGCGATATGCCAGCCCGGCGGCACCGTAGGGATTGAACGCGTCGCCGGGGAGGTTGTAGTGGTGTGCAGTGATCTGCGCGAGCGCGCCGCCCAAGGAGTGGCCGGTGACGTGTACTGGCCCGGCTCCCCTTTCTTCGGCCAGCCTGAGGGCTTGCTTTGTCAGCGCCAGCGCGTCAGTCAGTTGCGCGTTGAATCTGGCGGTGACCATCGCGGCGTCGATGCCGCCATCAAGCATGGGCTGACGATCAAACTCGGTACCGCGATGGGCGACGATGACTTCCTTTGTATTGATGTTGAGGTAGACAATACCCTGATATCCGCTCCCAGAGTCACGACAAGCGAGGACCTCATACTTTGTTCCGCCGACGGTGATGTCGGAACTGACGGGCGGAAGCGGGTCCTTATAGACATCGTCCGAAAGCGCCGCGCTTTCTTTAGGATTCATTGCGATGCTCCTTCAATCCGTGTGGAGACTTCGATTGGAAAGTATTCCTCGCGCTTCTCTGGGGGCATCTTTTCGTACCAACTTGAAGGCTCGGTTGGCGTCCGCTCTGTCGACTGTCCTGTGGTCAAGGGCGGCAATGCGCGCTTTACGTAAGCAGTGAAGGTTCTCCCGCCCTCAATTTCCGTGAATAGTGCTGCGACGGACGCTCGGATTGGGCGATCATCGATGATGAAGGGGAATGAAGCTTCCACAAGCACGGGTGTCCAAGTGCACGGGCCACGACCGTAATAGTCGGCAACTTCCATACCGTCGTTGAAAACAGCACTGCTGAATTCAGTTGCACTGAGGCGCTGTGCCTGAACCTCAACCTTGTGCTGGTTCGGCTCGTACTGCACCCCCTCCCAATTGTTGACCGGAGGCAGACAGAGTGGGTCTATCTCATACGTGACGAAGACCGAAGGAACGGGGACATCCACGGGTGCATCGTGGACCCGAATCACAATCGGCAGCGCATCTCTGGGCGCAGGATTCTCGCGATAGACCGGGAACGAGCGTTCCTTGTTGCAGCCTGCAACAACCAGTGTGATCAAGGCGATCAACGCAACATGAGCAAGGCTGGGGACGAATTTCAGCATGAGCGGTCCGTGTCGCTGCAGGATTGTCCTTGATCCTTGGAACATGCGGACTCATCACGGACGATGGCGCCATATCTGGGCAAATGCGACAGGTTGCGCAGTGGGTATTGTCCGTTACCCGGACTTCCCACCCTGTGTACCCGAGCAGCGCGGCCTTGCGGGGTAACGTTCATCGGCGTTCCATTGCTGTGCGATACCTGACTATACGACCCGCTCCAGCCGCGCTCCAGTCGGTGTCCTGCGGGCCTCCCGTTTGCCGCGCATGGCTTGCGGCAGGATCAGATCTCGATCAGCGCCGTTGAAACATCAATGGTCGAAAGTGCTGGCGGCGGATCGGCAATTGAGCCTGACGTCTCTTGGAGGTGTCCAGCAGGGAGCGGAGCCGAGCGTGGGCTCGGCTCTACAGGGGCCTGTCAGCCGCGGGCGAGGGCGAGCAACCGCTCGGCGACCCGCTCCAGCGGCACCTGTTCCTCGGCAGCGCCCAGCTTGAACGCGGCACCGGGCATGCCCCACACCACGCTGGTCGCTTCGTCCTGCACCAGCGTCGGCGCGCCGGCCTGGCGCATTTCCAGCAGGCCGCGCGCACCGTCGTCACCCATGCCGGTGAGGATGGCACCGATGGCATTGCCACCGGCGCTCTGCGCGACCGAGCGGAACAGCACGTCCACCGCGGGCTTGTGCCGGTTTACCGCCGGGCCGTCGTCGATGCGGCAGCGCCAGCGCGCACCGTCGCGGATGATGCGCAGGTGCTTGCCGCCGGGTGGCAGGTAGGCGTGGCCGGGCAGTACTGCTTCGCCGTCGCTGGCCTCGCGCACGGCCATCGCCGAATGGCGGTCCAGTCGCTCGGCGAAGGCGCTGCTGAAGCTAGCCGGCAGGTGTTGGGTCATCACCACGGCGGGTGCATCGGCAGGCATGCCTTCCAGCACCACGCGCAGCGCTTCGGTGCCACCGGCCGACGAGCCGATCGCGATCAGGCGGTCGGTGGTGCGGAACTGCGGCGAGGCAGCACGCATCGCCGGCGTTGCGTCCAGCGTGAGCTTGGGGGCGCTGGCACGCACCAGCGGGCGCACGCGCGAGCGCGCCGCCATCTTGACCTTGGCGATGATCTCCTCGGCATAGCCCTGCAGGCCACGGGCCACGTCCAGCTTGGGCTTGGAGACGAAATCCACGGCGCCCAGCGCCAGTGCCTGCAGGGTGGTGTCGGCGCCTCGCTCGGTCAGCGAGGAAATCATCACCACCGGCAGCGGATGCAGGCGCATCAGGTTTTCCAGGAACGCCAGCCCGTCCATGCGCGGCATTTCCACGTCCAGGGTGATCACGTCCGGGAGCAGGCGCTTGATCTTCTCGCGCGCCAGCAGCGGGTCAGCCGCGGTGCCGACCACGTCGATGGCCGGGTCGCTGGACAGGATTTCCGTGAGCATCTGCCGCACGACGGCGGAGTCGTCGACGATCAGGACCCGGCAGGGGGCGTTGCCGGTGAAGGTCATTCGAACAGCTCCACGCCACCGGTGACCGGCGCCTTGGACAGGCGCGCACGCACCGCCGATTCGGTGGCGGCCACCTCGGCCTCATGCGCATGCGGCAGGCGCTGCACCACCACGCGGCCGGTATCGGCGAAGAACCAGATCTTGCGCGGATGGATGCCGCACAGGTCCTCGGCAATGATCGGAATGTGCTCGGCCTGAAGGTACTGGCGGACGAACTCGGCGTTGCGGGTGCCAACCGGGTTGCTGGTGAAGCCCTTCAGCACGTTGGCGCCACCGAACACCTTGGCCTCGATACGCTTGCGGTGGGCACCACGCTTGAGCATGTCGTTGATCAGCAGTTCCATCGCGTAGCTGCCGTAGCGCGCGGGCGCGCCGTCACCGGCGTTGCCCTCGGGCAGCAGGAAGTGGTTCATGCCGCCGATCTTCAGCACCGGGTCGCGCAGGCAGGCGGCTACGCACGAGCCCAGCGTGGTGGTCAGCGCGGTGGTGTCATCGACCACCAGGTACTGGGTGGGCAGCAGCTTGGCGGCGATGGTCTGGAAGCGCGCATCCTGGTAGCGCATCACATCGTCGGTACGCAGCGAAGCATTCATGCGCCGGCCTTCGCCGCACGGCGGTACAGGGTGCGGCCGCAGGGCTGGATCAGGTCGGCGGCGTGCAGATAGTTCTCCGAATGGCCGGTGTAGAGCAGGCCGTCATCGGCCAGGTGCTGCACCAGACGGCCGAGGATCGCGCGCTGGGTCGGCTTGTCGAAGTAGATCATCACGTTGCGGCAGAACAGTGCGTCGAACGGGCCACCGACGTCGTAGCGCGGGGCGAGCAGGTTCAACGGGCGGAATTCGATCAGCTCGCGCAGCGCAGGCAGTACGCGGCACTGTCCCTCGTTGGGGCCGCTGCCACGCTGGAAGTAGCGGCGGCGCAGGTCCGGATCGAGGCTGGCGACGCGATCGATGTTGTAGACGCCGCGGCCGGCGGTGGCCAGCACCTGGGTGTCGACGTCGGTGGCGATGATGCGCACCGGCGGCTTCAGGGTGCCAAAGGCCTCGCACGCGGTGATCGCCATCGAGTAGGGCTCTTCGCCAGTGGACGCTGCGCACGACCACAGCAGCAACGGCGTGCGGCTGGAGCGCTGCTGCAGTTCTTCGCGCAGCTTGTCGAAGTGGTGCGGTTCGCGGAAGAACGAGGTCAGATTGGTGGTCAAGGCGTTGGTGAACGCCTGCCACTCGTCACCATCTTCCTGTTCCAGATGGTCCAGGTACTGCTGGAAGCTGCGCATGCCCAGCGTGCGCAGGCGGCGCGACAGGCGGCCGTAGACCATGTCGCGCTTTGCCGGCGCAAGCGCAATGCCCACGCGCTGGTAGATCAGGTCGCAGACGCGGCGGAAATCACGGTCGGCGAACTCGAATTCGCGTGGGCCGGTAACGATGGGAGTAGGACTTTGCACGGGGGACGTGTCCATCGGCGGGGGCGGCGGCCGAAGCCGCCACGGGTGGGTCTCAGAATTCCTGCCAGTCGCTGTCGCTGGCGGCGAAGGTGCTGGCGTTGCTGCTGCGACGTACCGGCGCGGGGGTGCTGGTCGGCTGCGGACGTGCCACGGTGGTGATGCGCGCCGGTTCCACGCGCTCGGCGACAGCCTTCACTGCGGCCGAGACCTGGTTGTCGAGCCGGAAGATCGCCACGGCATCTGCAAGCTGTGCGGCCTGGTCTTCCATCGCACGTGCGGCAGCGGTGGCTTCCTCCACCAGTGCGGCGTTCTGCTGGGTGGTTTCGTCCATCTGCACCACGGTCTGATTGACCTGCTCGATGCCCGCGCTCTGTTCCTGTGAGGCCGCGGAGATTTCGGCCATGATGTCGGTGACGCGCTGCACCGAGGCGACGATCTCGCCCATGGTGGCGCCGGCCTTGTGCACCAGCGCCGAGCCATCGTTGACCTTGCCGACCGAGTCGTCGATCAGGCCCTTGATCTCCTTGGCGGCAGCGGCTGAGCGCTGGGCGAGGGTGCGCACTTCGCTGGCGACCACGGCGAAGCCGCGGCCCTGTTCACCGGCACGCGCGGCTTCCACGGCGGCATTCAGCGCCAGGATGTTGGTCTGGAACGCAATGCCGTCGATGACGCTGATGATCTCGGCGATCTTCTTCGACGAGGCTTCGATGGCGGACATGGTGGTGACCACCTGGCCGACGACCTCGCCACCTTGCGAGGCGACGCCATGGGCGCCGATGGCGAGCTGGTTGGCCTGGCGGGCGTGCTCGGCGTTCTGGCGCACGGTGGAGGTCAGTTCCTCCATCGAGGCGGCGGTTTCCTCCAGGTTGGCGGCCTGCTGCTCGGTACGGCGCGACAGGTCGCTGTTGCCCGAGGCGATCTCGCCGGCGGCCAGGGTGATGCTGGAGGCGCTGGCCTGGATCTGGCCGACGATCTGGGTCAGCTGCGCGACCGTGGCGTTGGCATCGTCGCGCATGCGGGCGAACACGCCCTGGTAGTCGCCGTGCATGCGCGCGGTCAAGTCACCTTCGGCGATGGCCGACAGCAGCTGCGACAGCTTGCCGAGGTTGTCATCGCTGACCGCCATCATCGCGTTGAGGTTTTCCAGCATCAGGCGGAAATCGTGGTCGAAGCGCTGCGCATCGCCACGGCGGCTGAAGTCGCCGGCAGCGGCGGCGCTGGCCAACTGCTTGATCTCGGCGTTGATGCGGCCGAGGTTGGCCTTGACGGTGTCGACGGTGGTGGTCATCGCCGCCTTCTCGCCCGGGTAGCGGGCGATGTCGCGGCTCAGGTCACCGACCGCGTACTGCTGCACCACGTCCAGCACATCGTGCAGGGTCTGCACGTGGCTACCCACCAGGGCGTTGGTTTCCTGCACCATCAGCCCGTATTCGCCGGGGAAGGCGCTGGCGTCGATGCGGTAGCTGAGTTCGCCACCGTCGTGGCGGCGGGCCATTTCGCGCTGGCCGGTGATGACCGCATGCAACTGCTGCTGCATGCCGGCCATGGCGTCCAGCAGGCGACCGGTTTCATCGTGCGGCTGCGGTCCGATGTGGCTGTCGAGCTTGCCGGCGGCGATGCCTTCGGCGACGGCTGTGGCCTGCTTCAGCGGTACCGCGATGCGGTTGCCGATGACCCAGCTCAGGGCCAGTACGATCAGCACCAGGACGCCGCCGGAGACTGCCATGATGGCGGTGAACACCAGCGCCTGCTTCTGCACGTCGTCCATGTAGACGCCACTGCTGACCACCCAGTTCCACGGCGCGAACAGTCCGGCGTACGCGACCTTCTCCACGTCGCCCTTGCTGCCCGGCTTGGCCCAGCGGTAGTTGACGAAGCCGCCACCGGCCTTGGCCGCTTCGACCTGGTCGTAGTAGATGCGCACACCATCGTCGGTGCGGAAGTCCTTCATGTCTTTGCCGACCAGGTCCTTGCGGAACGGGTGCATCAGCAGCCGGTAGCCGGTGTCGTAGACGTTGAAATAGTAGGTATCGTTCTCTGCACGCATCACTTCCAGTGCCTGCAGCGCGGCGCGCTTGGCAGCCTCTTCGCTGAGTTCGCCGGTACTGGCCAGACGGTGGTAGTGCTGGAGGATGCCGTAGCTCAGCTCGACCTGGGTCTTCAGTGCGGCCTTGCGGGTCTCGGTGAGATCCAGGTACTGCATGCGGGCGGCGATCACCGAGAGCGCGATCACGCCGAGCGCGATGAGCAGCGTCAGCAGGTTGAGCTTGCGCCGGACGGAAAGATTGCGGAAGTAGTGTTGCCAGCGATGCAGGAGATTCATCGAGCAGGACCCGGTTGAAGCAGGCGGGCGGCGCCGAGCCGGTCACGGCGGGACAAGCGGTGACAACCCCGTTATCGGCCGTCAGGGCGGGGGATTGAGGTGCGGTGTCCGAACGTATTCAGGTTTCCGTGCAGCGGCGGCTGCGGCGCTGCCTGCGGCGCTGCCTGCGGCAGGCTGGTTTTGAAGCAACAGCAACAGCAACAGCAACAGCAGTTGGTCGGCGCTGGATTGTCAGTAGGTGGCTGGGCCGGGGTGGGCAGCCAGGACACGCCGTAAACCCGTCCATGGGGGCTCGATGGCGCCATCCATGGCGCCAACGGTCCTGCCTACCCACCCCGGCCCAGCCCTCTCGGCATTTCGGTGTCGGACGGAAAGAGCGTTGGGGTTCCAGGTGGAAAGAGGGGTCAGATCCGTTTTCCTGCGGAAAACGGATCTGACCCCGGAAGTGACCTGGCTTTTGTTTTTTGCTCTTCTTTCTTCAATCCGGGGTGGACGCGCACGGAAACTGTCCGTGGCCGGGAGGGTGGGTTGCGCAGGGGTGTCCGCGGCATGGATGCCGCGGCCAAGCCCCCATGGTGAAGTGACCCCCGAGACTTGGACGGTGGGGTCAGGCGGCTGCTTGGGCCTGTTCCCGGTACTTTACCGGGCTTAGCCCCTTCAATTTCAATCTGATTCGCTCTTGGTTGTAGTACTTGATGTACTCCACCAGCCCGGCCTCCAGGCTTTCGATGCTGTCAAAGCTGTTCAGGTAGAAGAACTCCGACTTCAGCGTCCCGAAGAAGCTTTCCATTGCCGCATTGTCCAAGCAGTTGCCACGTCGGGACATGCTTTGCTTCAACGAGTGCTTTTCCAGCATGTGCCGGTAGTTCTCATGCTGGTACTGCCAGCCCTGGTCGGAGTGGATCATTGGCCGCTCATCCGGCGAAAGCTTCTTGATGGCCTCCTCCAGCATCTGACCTACCAGATCGAACACAGGCTGGCGCTTGATCTGATAAGCCACGATTTCACCGTTGTAGAGGTCCATGATCGGCGACAGGTACAGCTTCATGCCTTGCACCTTGAACTCGGTGACGTCAGTCACCCACTTCTGGTTGGGCCGCTCGGCATGGAACTGGCGATTGAGGTCATTGCCAACCACAACATTGGCGGCCCCTTTGAAGGACCGGTAGCGCTTCACGCGTACCCGTGATTTCAGGCCCATCTCCCCCATCAGGCGCTGTACCCGCTTGTGATTGGTCCGATGGCCCTGATTGGCCAGTTCCAGCGTCACCGTGCGATACCCATAGCGCCCTTGGCTTTGATCGTAGATTGCCCGGATGCGCTCGCACAGGGCTGCCTCATCCTGATCCGGATGGGCCAGGACATGGTTCTGGTAATAGAACGTACTGCGTGACAGCTCTGCCGCTTCGAGCAGAAGCGACAGCGTATGAACCTGCCTCAATCCTTGGATGGCTTGCGCTTTGCGTCCTGCGCCGCCTGCTCTTCCCGGATCAAGGCATCGAGTTTTTTAGGTAGTCGGTCTCCGCACGCAGATAGGCAACTTCCTTGAGCAGCTCATCGCGGCTCATTTCCTCAGGTGGCTTGGACGAACGGGTCTTTTTCATCGGCTTTCGGGGCGGCGGCGGAGGTGGTGCCAGCGCTTGGGCACCGCCTTGAGCATACAGGCGACGCCACCGACCCACCGCGCCGGCATCGCCAATTTGAAAGTAAGTGGTGGCCTCCCGCCCGGACATGCCGTCCTGGCCCATCTTCTTCAGGACAGCCAGCTTGAATGCGAGGTCATAGGACTGGGACTGGCGATGAAATCCCCGCCAACCATGCAGCCGATAGGTCGCCACCCAGCGCCTGACCGTGGAGAACTCCAGGCCGTAGCGACGAGCAACGGCTTTGACCGATGTGGAGGTCTTGCAGGCCTGTTTGGCGACCTGCAGTTTGAAACGCGCGTCGTATCTGTTCATGTATCCCTCGGGGTCGGATCTGATGTCCAACTCCCGGGGGTCACTTCATGGACGGGTTCACGGCGTCCCCTGCGCGACCCACCCTCCCGGCCCGAGCGAAGGAAATCCGCAGCTTTCCGTGACCACCCCGAGGGGCTTCGCCGTTGGCTGGATATCCAGATACCCCGTAAACAAAAACGCCCCAGCACGGGGCCAGGGCGTGTTCGTGGATCAGGTCAGGCCGGCATCAGAATTCCTGCCAGTCTCCGTCGGCCAGTTCGGTGGCCATCGGGCGACCGCCAGCGGTGCGGCGGGCCGGCGGTGCGACCGGTGCCGGGGCGGCCGGCGCGGTGGCTCGCGGGGCCGGGGCTGCGGCGACGCGCGGGGCGGCGACGACCTCGGCCTCGTCGACCACGAAGATCGACACCGCTTCGCTGAGATGGCCGGCCTGTTCTTCCATCGCACGCGCGGCAGCAGTGGCTTCCTCCACCAGCGCAGCGTTCTGCTGGGTGGTCTCGTCCATCTGCACCACGGTCTGGTTGACCTGCTCGATGCCGGCGGACTGTTCCTGCGAGGCCGCGGAGATTTCGGCCATGATGTCGGTCACGCGCTGCACCGAGGCGACAATCTCGCCCATGGTGGCGCCGGCCTTGTGCACCAGCGCCGAGCCATCGTTGACCTTGCCGACCGAGTCGTCGATCAGGCCCTTGATCTCCTTGGCGGCGGCGGCCGAGCGCTGGGCGAGGGTGCGCACTTCGCTGGCAACCACGGCGAAGCCGCGGCCCTGTTCACCGGCACGCGCGGCTTCCACGGCGGCGTTCAGTGCCAGGATGTTGGTCTGGAACGCGATGCCGTCGATGACGCTGATGATTTCGGCGATCTTCTTCGACGAGGCTTCGATGGCGGACATGGTGGTGACCACCTGGCCGACGACCTCGCCACCCTGCGAGGCGACACCGTGCGCGCCGATGGCGAGCTGGTTGGCCTGGCGGGCGTGTTCGGCGTTCTGGCGCACGGTGGAGGTCAGTTCCTCCATCGAGGCCGCGGTTTCTTCCAGGTTTGCGGCCTGCTGCTCGGTCCGGCGCGACAGGTCGCTGTTGCCGGAGGCGATCTCGCCGGCGGCCGAACTGATCGCGCGGCTGGATTGCTTGATGCGGGTGACGATCTCGCTCAGCTGCGCGGCGGTGGCGTTGGCATCGTCACGCATGCGGGCGAACACGCCCTGGTAGTCGCCGTGCATGCGCACGGTCAGGTCGCCCTGCGACAGTGCCGCAAGCAGGCCGGAGATCTGCTCGATGCTGCCGGCGTTGGCGTCCAGCAGGCCGTTGATCTGCTGCGCCAGCTGCAGGAAGAAGCCTTCCTTGTCGGTGGCGTCAATGCGACCGGACAGGTCGCCGGCGGCGGCCTGGGCGATCACGCGGGCCACTTCCGCTTCAACCTGCGCTTCCTGGGTACGGTCGCGCCATTCCACCACGTAGCCGACGGTGTCGCCGCCTTCATTGCGGATGGTCGACACCACCTGGGCGAACTGGGCATCGCCGTACTGCATCGGGCGACGCGCGACACCGTGCGCCTTCAGGTTGCCCAGCAGGGTCTGGTCCATCTCGCCACGGTGCTCGAGCACGGTGACCGGCTTGCCGATCAGCGAGGCCTGGGCGTCGAAGTCCGGCAGGTCGCGGCGCACTTCGTCCTGGTACTGGCTCAGGGTCTGCTGCAGGGCGCGGTTGCTGTAGACGATGGTGTTGCTGGTGTCGGTCAGGTACACGCCGGTCGAGCTGTAGTCCAGCGCGGTGCGGATGCGCAGGTTCTCGCGGGCGACGGCCTGGTCGGTTTCGATGCGCTCGCGCAGGTCGCGCTGCATGCGCTGCATGGCCTGCATCAGTTCGCCCACTTCGTCCTGGCGGCTGACGTCGATATGGCCATCGAGCTTGCCACCGGCGACGTCGTTGGCGACCGAGACGGCGCCACGCACGCTGCCGACCAGTGCGCGTGCGAACAGCCACACCAGCACCAGGCCGAGCGCGGCGCCGCCCAGCAGGGCGATCACGGTCAGCACGGCCGAGGCGGAATAGGTGGAAGCGGCCTCTTCGCGCGAGGCGCGGGCGAGGCGGTTGTCTTCGGCGATCAGCGCTTCCAGCGCCGATGCAGCCTTGCGGTGCTTGGTACGGGTTTCGCCGACGAAGGTATCGATGGCGTCGTCCGGCAGGTCCAGTTCCAGCATCTCGGTGACGCTGTCATAGGACGCCAGGGCATCCTTCCATTCCTTGGCGAAGGTGTCGAACAACTTCTTCTGTTGTGCGTTATCGACCAGCTTCGGATAGTCCTTGATCGACTTGTCCATGCTGGTGCGCAGGTCGACGGCCTGCTTGCGCGCATCGGCCTTGACGTCGTCGCTGGCGCGGATCAACTGCTGGTAGGCGGCATTGCGGTACTCGCCCAGCATGCCGCGCATCTCGCCGGCGAGGCGGATGCTTTCCATGCGTGAACCGGCCAGCTCGGTGGTGACGTTGTTCAGCGAATGCAGGCCGCGATAGGCGACGATGCCCTGCAGCAGCATCACCAGCAGGAGGACGCCGAAGGTCAGCAGCAGCTTCGGCATCAGTTTCAGGTTGTTGATCCACGGCATGGGCGTTGCGAGCTCCTAAGGCAGACGCGCCCGGGCATCGGGCCCGGTTGCAGCAGAAACCACGCCGGCACCAGGTCCGGCGTAGTTCGACGGACAGCGGATTACTTGATGTTGGCCAGCTTCAGCCCAGCCGGCGAGCTGACTTCGATTTCCGCGCGCGAGGCGTCGCGCTGGATCTTGCCGATCACGCAGACGGTCTTGCCTTCCAGGGTTTCCAGCGGGAAGGAGAACTTGCCGCGGTTCTCGCCGGCGATGCGGGCCGAGAAGGTGTGGCGCGGGAAGGCACCGCCCATGTACAGGAAGGTCGGCTGGCCTTCGGAACCTTCTGCGTAGCGGGCCTTTTCAACCTTGCCACAGACCATGCCGTCCTTGCCGACCGAACGCGGCGCCATTTCCGGCGGGATCATGTCGGCCGACTGGGCGAAAGCGGAGGTGGCGGTGGTGGCTAGGACAGCAGCCGAGACGAACGCAAACAGGGACTTCATCGAGGGTATCTCCGGGGATGGTAACGATCGGGCCGGTCCTGCGCGCTCCTGCGCGACCGGCTTCTGTCCCCCTATCGGCACCGCCGAAGGGAACTGAAGGGTTTTGTGACTGGAACGTGAAGCAGTTCCGGTTGCTCAGGCGGCGACGTCTTCGGCGGGGCTGGCCTGGCCCATGTCGGCGCTGTCGAGCAGGGTCTCGATGTCCAGCAGGATCAGCATGCGATCGTCATGGGTACCGATGCCGGAGATGAAGCGGGTATCGACGGCGGCACCGAATTCCGGGGTCGGTCGGATCTGCTCGGCCGACAGCGGGATCACGTCGGAGACGCTGTCGACGACGATGCCGACCACGCGGTCGTCGACGTTCAGCACGATCATCACGGTGAAGGCGTCGTAGCGGGCGTTGTCCAGGCGCAGCTTCAGGCGCAGGTCGATCACCGGGACGATGGTGCCGCGCAGGTTGATCACGCCCTTGATGTAGTCCGGGGCATCCGGCACGCGGGTAACCGCATCATAGCCACGGATTTCCTGCACCTTGAGGATGTCCACGCCGTAGTGCTCGTCACCAAGCGTGAAGCTGAGGAATTCGCCACCGGTGCTGGCGGCGGAGCTGGTCTTGTCGTTCATCGAGGGGTCCTGGTTCTGCCGGAAGTCCCGGTGTCAGGCTCGATATCGGCTCCGCTGGGGGGGACTTTAGGTGCCCGGGGAAAGGCATCCACGCATGGCGTGGATCCACCGGAGATCGGTAGTGCCTGCCGCTGGCCGGCAATGGCCGTACCCGCATTGTCGCGACGTTGCCGGCCAGCGGCCGGCACTACCTGTTGGCCGGGCCTTAGAGCTCGCCGTTGCGGCGTGCCTTGCGTTGGCGGTCGATGCGGAAGATGTAGCGCTGGATGGCGCTGTCGGCGCCGCGCGGCAGGCTGTCGAAGCGCATGCCCACGCGCTTGACCTCGATGCCGTTGGGCTGGCGCTGGGGCAACAGGTTGCAGACCACCAGCGCGATGTCCAGGTCGGGGCCGTCCGGCAGCGACAGCTGCGCCGGATAGCGCTTCTGCAGACCAAATACCGCGCAGTCATTGGGCACCACCACGGCCAGACCGCCACCGCTGATGTCCACCACCCGCATCGACAGCGCTTCGGCCCGCGCTTCGCCGGGTGGCAGCAGCAGCTGCGGTGAATCAGTGACTGGCGTCTCCAGCCGATACAGCTCGCGGCGCTGCAGGTGCACCAGTTCTTCCGGAAGCGGGGCGCGGAAGGCCACGTGGCCGTCGTTGTCCACGCGCTGCAGTTCGTGCAGGCGGAAGCGCACCAGCACCCGTTCGAGCTGGGCGAAGCACAGCAGGTGATCGGCCTGCTCAGCGGCGCGGTTGGAAGCTTCCTGCGGGCTGCCATCGAGCAGCAGGTAGTCCTCGTCCTCGTCGAGGTCGAGCAGCGCAGTGGGGAACGAACGGTCACGGCCGTCGATGTGCGCGTTGATCAGTGATCGCTGGTCGATCAGCGAGCGCAGCAGCTGCCGCAGCTGGCGCGGGTTGCGGACCAGGAAGCGCTCGTCAGCGGCGTCGGCCGCGTGGACATCATGCACTGCAGTGTCGTTGCCGTCGGACATGGAATCTACGGTCAGGGGCGGGCGCCAGCACGCATTGGCGCGAGGCTCGATGGGGATATCGGCCTCTGCACCGGATTATGAAGTGGGATTTGCATCACTTTCCACGCGTAAGGGGTCAGATCCCTTTCTGCGGGAAAGGGATCTGACCCCGTGGTTCTGTCAGAACTCCTGCCAGTCGCCGTCGGCGGCCAGTACCGGCTGCGCCGTCGAGCTGCGCAGGGGGCGCGCGGAAGCCGGCTTTGCCGAAGGCGCGGCGGCTGCGACCTGGCGCGGTACCGGTGCCGCCAGCGGGCGTGCCGGAATGGCCGTCGTGCCGTGCGATGCCAGCCGGAAGCGGGCCACGGCTTCACCCAGCTGCACGGCCTGATCCTCCATCGCACGTGCGGCGGCGGTGGCTTCCTCCACCAGTGCGGCGTTCTGCTGGGTGGTCTCGTCCATCTGCACCACGGTCTGGTTGACCTGCTCGATGCCCGCGCTCTGTTCCTGCGAGGCCGCAGATATCTCTGCCATGATGTCGGTCACACGCTGCACCGAGGCGACGATCTCGCCCATGGTGCTGCCGGCCTGGTGCACCAGGCTGGAGCCCTCGGCGACCTTGCCGACCGAGTCGTCGATCAGGCCCTTGATTTCCTTGGCGGCAGCGGCCGAGCGCTGGGCGAGGGTGCGCACTTCGCTGGCGACCACGGCGAATCCGCGACCCTGTTCACCGGCACGCGCGGCTTCCACGGCGGCGTTCAGCGCCAGGATGTTGGTCTGGAAGGCGATGCCGTCGATGACCGAGATGATCTCGGCGATCTTCTTCGACGAGGCTTCGATGGCGGACATGGTGGTGACCACCTGGCCGACCACTTCACCGCCCTGCGAGGCGACACCGTGCGCGCCGATGGCGAGCTGGTTGGCCTGGCGGGCGTGTTCGGCGTTCTGGCGCACGGTGGAGGTCAGTTCCTCCATCGAGGCTGCGGTTTCTTCCAGGTTGGCGGCCTGCTGCTCGGTCCGGCGCGACAGGTCGCTGTTGCCTGAGGCGATCTCGCCGGCGGCCAGGGTGATGCTGGAAGCGCTGGCCTGGATCTGGCCGACGATCTGGGTCAGCTGCGCGACCGTGGTGTTGGCATCATCACGCATGCGGGCGAACACGCCATTGAACTGGCCTTCCATGCGCGCGGTCAGGTCGCCGGTGGCGATCGACTGCAGCAGCTGCGAGAGCTGGCCAAGGTTGCCGTCAGCCACCTGCATCATGGTGTTGAGGTGCTCGATCATCAGCTTGAAGTCGTGCTGGAACCGCTGTGCGTCGCCGCGCTGGCTGAAGTCACCGGCGGCGGCCGCCGCAGCCAGGTGCTGGATCTGCGAATTGATGGCCAGCAGGCTGGCCTTGGCTGCGTCCATGGATTCATGCAGGATCGCGCGGCTGCCGGGCAGGCGGCGTGCATCCGGGCTCAGATTGCCGATGGCGTACTGGTTGAGTACTTCAATGGCATCGACGATCGCATCGAGGTGCTCGAAGATCACCGTGTTGATGCCGTTGGCCAGCTGGCCGTAGACACCCGGGAAATCTTCCGGGATGCGATGGCTGATGTCCGGGCCAGCGTGCATCTGTGCCATCAGCTGTGTCTGCTCGCTGAAGCGTCGCAGCATCGCCGTCATCTCGGCGGTGGCAGCGAGCATCCTGCCGGCTTCATCGTTGCTGGTGGCCTGGGTGCTGACGCTGAGATCACCGCGGGCAACGGCCTGGATGGCATGCACGGCCTTGCCGAGTGGGCCGGTCACTGCACGCGAGATGACGATGGCCAGCGCGGCAGCGACCAGCGACAGCAGCACGATGCAGCCGATGATGGCAATCATGCTGGTGCGGTGGGTGGCGTTGGCGTCGGCGATCTTGCGGTCCATCTGGCCGGCGATGTGGGTGCCCAGTGCCTTCATCGCAGCGAACAGGTCGCGACGCGCCGGGCGTGACTGTTCGTCGGAGATCTGCCGCGCCAGGACGCCGTCACCGGCGGTCACGGCGTCGCGCATCGCCTTGTTGGCGGCGAAGTAGCGGTCGAGCTGTGCGCTGGCTGCGCGATACAGTTCACGCTCCTTGTCCAGCGCCGGCAGCGCCGTGTACGCCGCCAGTTCGTCATGCACGGCCTTGGCGGTGTCGTTCATGCGCTTGTTGTAGTCGGCCACCTTTTCCGGCTGGTCGAGCATGCTCAGCTGGGCCAGTTCGTAGGTGCGGAACTCGCCGAGCTGCGAGCGCGCCTCGCCCAGGTGCTGGACCGAGGGGATATCGTTGCCGGCCATGTCGCGCAGCTGCGCATTGGCCTCGGACAGGCGGATCAGGGCAAAGGCACCCAGTACGACGGTCATCAGGGTGGTGAGGGTGAACCCCACGGCCAGCTTGCGGGCGATGGGCAGATCTTGGAACCACTTCATGCAGGGTGCTCCAGGTGGGCAGAGTGCCGGCGTCTGTGCGCCGGTTTGGGGGTGGTTGCAGAGCGAACGGGGGCGCCCGGTGGGGTTCGGTGACGACCGTCAAAGCGAAATAACGGCGCCGTCCGCGCGGACTTTATGGACGCAGATCACATTCGGTTGCGTAGGGATGACGGCACGAAAGTGCTGGTCTGGCGGGGCTTGCGCTCGGATGACGTGGTTGCGCGCGAAACCATCGCCTCGACGGAGTTCACAGAAGGGATGGGGTCAGATCCCTTTTCCCTGAAAAGGGATCTGACCCCGGCTGGAATGGAGCACACAAACAAAAACCGCCGCCCCGAAGGGCGGCGGTCCATGACCCGCATGCGGCGTGGATCAGGCGGCCTGCGGCATCCGCAGCGAGCGCACCAGTCCGCCGATGTCGACGATCAACGCGACGCGGCCGTCGCCAAGGATGGTGGCACCGGACACCCCGCCGATACGGCGGTAGTTGTTCTCGATGTTCTTCACCACCACCTGCTGCTGGCCGACCAGTTCGTCCACTTCCAGCGCGATTTTCTGGCCATCGCCTTCCACCACCACCACCAGCGATTCGCTGCCCGGTGCGCGGTTGCCGTAGCCGTAGTACTCGCTCAACGATAGGATCGGCAGGTACTCGCCTCGCACGCGCAGCACGCGGCCTTCGCCGGCCATGCTGCGGATATCCTCGGGCTGCGGCTGCAACGCCTCAAGCACATAGGCAAGCGGCAGGATCAGGGTTTCGCCGGCCACGGCCACCGTCATGCCATCGAGGATGGCCAGGGTCAGCGGCAGGCGGATCAGCGTGCGGGTGCCGGTACCGAGGCTGCTTTCGATCTGCACCTCGCCGCCCAGTGCCTGGATGTTACGGCGGACCACGTCCATGCCGACGCCACGCCCGGACAGGTCGGTGACCGCATCGGCCGTGGAGAAGCCGGGTTGGAAGATCAGGTCCCAGACCTGCGAATCGGTCGGGTTGTCCGGCACGGCCAGGCCGCGTTCGTGAGCCTTGGCCAGGATCTTGGCGCGGTCCAGGCCGCGACCGTCGTCGCTGACTTCGATGACGATATGGCCGCCCTGATGCGAAGCTGCCAGCGTGATCGTGCCGGTCTCGTCCTTGCCTGCACCGCGGCGGACGTCGGGCATTTCCAGGCCGTGGTCGATCGAGTTGCGCACCAGGTGCACCAGCGGATCGGCGATCTTTTCGATCAGGCCCTTGTCCAGTTCGGTGCCTTCGCCGACGGTGCGCAGGCGCACCTGCTTGCCGAGGCGGCTGGACAGGTCGCGGACCAGGCGCGGGAAGCGGCGGAACACCGCATCAACCGGCAGCATGCGCACGCCGATCACCGCTTCCTGCAGGTCGCGGGTGTTGCGTTCAAGCTGGTCCAGCCCGGCGAACAGGCTCTCGGCGTGGACCGGGTCCAGCGCATGCGAGACCTGCTTGAGCATGGCCTGGGTGATGACCAGCTCGCCGACCAGGTTGATCAGCGCATCGACCTTGTCGACGCTGACGCGGATCGAGGTTTCCGCTTCCTGGCTGGCACCACCGCTGGCGGCAGGCGCGGCAGGTGCAGACGGTGCCGCTGCGACCGGAGCGGGAGCCGCAGCGGCCGGCGCCTGCGTGGCCAGGCTCGGCGGCGCGGCGGGACGGATGTCCAGCTCGCAATCGTCCAGCACCCAGGCGAAGGTGTCTTCGATCTTGCTGCGCGGCACCTTGCCGACCAGGCCCAGATCCCACGCAAGATGGGCTTCGAGCGGATCAAGCTGGGCGAAGCCCGGCAGGCGTTCCATGCGCGCAGCGACCTGCAGCGAACCGAGGTGTTCCAGTTCGCGGATGATGCGCAATGGATCGTTGCCGCTCATGAACAGCGACGGCGCCGGGGTGAAGCCGATCTGCCAGGCTTCCGGCGTATCGTCCACCTTGGCTGCCGCGGCCGCCGGGGCGCTCGCTGCGGCCTGGCCGGAAAGAACCGCTTCCAGGCGCGCTTTCACCGCAGCGACTGCGGCGGGATCTGCGGCTTGGCCGTGTTCGGCTTCGCGCAGCAGGGCGCGCAGCACGTCCACCGAGGACAGCATGGCGTCGACGGCGTGGCCTTCCAGGACCCGCTTGCCGGCGCGCAGCTCATCGAGCAGCGTTTCCAGCACGTGGGTCAGGCCGGCGATCGCGTCGAAGCCGAAGGTGCCGGCGCCGCCCTTGATCGAGTGGGCGGCGCGGAACACCGAATTGATGATCTCCGCGTCCTGCTGCCCCGATTCCAGGGCCAGCAGGCCAGCCTCCATCGCATCGAGGCCTTCGCGGCTCTCCTCGAAGAAGGTGGCGTGGAAGCGTTGCAGGTCCATGCTCATGGCAGTGGTGATCCGGAAGCGAGGAGGGGGAGCGGCGCCGGGCGATCAGCCCAGCACTTTCTGCACGGTGGCGACCAGCTGTTCGGGATTGAACGGCTTGACCAGCCAGCCGGTGGCACCGGCGGCCTTGCCTTCGGACTTCTTGTCGGCGGCCGATTCGGTGGTCAGCATCAGCAGCGGGGTGAACTTGTAGTCCGGCAGCTGGCGCAGTTCGCGGATCAGCGCGATGCCGTCCATGTTCGGCATGTTGACGTCGGTCACCACCGCATTGAAGCGCTGGCCCTTGGCGCGACCGAGCGCGACCGCGCCGTCTTCAGCTTCTTCGACGGCAAAACCGGCCGAGGTGAGGGCGAAGGACACCATCTGGCGCATCGACGCCGAATCGTCCACCACCAAGATACGTGCGCTCATGCAGCGTTCTCCACAGATTTCAGGTTGTCATGGGTTACGTCCAGGCCCAGGGCCTGGGTGACGCCCAGCAGGCGCGCGGCGTCACTGAAGGTTGCAGTGCAACCGTGGAAGCCGGTGCCCAGGCCTGCCTCGCGGCGGGCCTGCACGAACGCACACAGCACCTGCACGGCGGCCGTGTGGATGCGGGCGACCTGGCTGGCATCCAGGGTCAGCTCGCCAGCCTGCTCCACGAGGGGGGCGAGGCGGTTCTTGAGCTCGGTAGTGCTCTCGATGCCGAGATCCCCACCCAGTTCGACAGTGCTCATCGTTGCTCCGGACAAACGGTTCCGTGATCCATAACGGCACCCCGGTAGGGTTCTTTAGAAGAATCGACGCGGTACGTCGATGCGGTCGCTGCTTAAAAGGGGACGGAGGGGATCAAGTCGCAATCGACCTGGCTCTACTGCAGCGCCCTCTGCAACGGCGACCGCGCAGTGGGGACGTAAGGTGTTGATCCAACGGATCAACTCCTTGCGTCCCCGACAGGCACCGCTTCGGTGCAAAGCACCGAGCCACTTGCGACTTAATCCCCTCCGTCCCCTTTTTCTTGGCGGCTCAGCTCAACAGCCGGGTGGCGTCGAGCAGGATCATCGGCCGCTGGCTGACCCGGGCCACGCCGCGGAACAGGTCGTTTGAGATCTGGCAGATGCGCGCGGTATCGGGCGGTTCGATCTGCGAATCGGTGAGGTTGGCGACATCTTCGACCGCTGACACGCGCAGGCCGATGGTCTCGCCGTCCTCCTCCAGGACCACGATGCGGGTCTGCGCGTCGTCCTCGGCGGCGGCCGCGCCCAAGTGCAGGCCCAGGTCCATCACCGGGACCACCTGGCCGCGCAGGTTCATGATGCCGAGCATGGCCGCTGCAGTGCCACGCAGCGGCAGCAGGGGCACCGGCAGCACCACTTCCTGCACCTTCAGCAGTTCCAGCGCATAGGCCTGGGTGCCGCAGCGAAGGCGCAGCCAGCGCGAAGTGCGTTCGCCGGCGCGTCGGTTCTGCGGGTGCGGGCTGCGGGCCGGTTGGTGGGCCTGCGCCTGCAGCTCCTGCCAGGTGCCGGGACGGTTGCCTGCCGGGGCATCGACGGCGACGCGCGGCGGCGGAGTGGCGGTGCGCGCCGCCGGGGCCGGAGCTGCAGGTGCAACCGTGGGGGCGACCGGTGCTGCGACCACGGCGGGCGGTGGCGTGGCTACGTCTTCGCCACCCGCGGCCGCCTCGAACGCGGCCTGCAGGCCGGGGCTGTCGGTGTGGGCGAGGCGATGGCTGTCCGCCGGATCGGTTTCGTAGATCACCTCGTCCGGCAGGTCGTCCCAGGTAGGTTCCGGACCGGCGTTTGCAACGACGGCGGGTGCCGGCGCGGTTTCGTGGATGACCTCCTCAGGCAGGTCATCCCAGGTCGGCTCGCGTCCGGAAACCGCTTCTCCCGCCGGACCCGGCCCAGCGCTAGCGGAGGCGGCAGCGCTCTCGAAGGCCGCTTCCAGCACCGCGTCGTCCGGGCTTGGTGCGGCGGCGACGGATTCTGTTTCGTAGATCACCTCGGCGGGCAGGTCATCCCAGGTGGGTTCGCGCGTGGGTGGTGCGGCGCTCTCGAAGGCGGCTTCCAGCGCAGCGCTGTCCCCGCTGGGCGTGGCGGCGATGGTTTCGGTTTCGTAGATCACGTCGGCCGGCAGGTCGTCCCAGGTCGGTTCGCGTTCGGCGACTGCTTCGATCGCCGGGCCTGGCCCGGCGCCTGCGGGCGGCAGAACGGCAGGCGGCGGCGCGACCATCGCCTCCCCCAGCAGTTCGTCCAGGTAGTCGTCGAGGATGCCGGTACTGTTCATGCGGCCTGCTCCAGGGCGCGGGCATCCTCGCCGAGGATCCAGTTCAAGGCGCGCCGGTAGGCGGCCAGGCCACGGCCCGGGTAGTCCTCGCCAGCGCTCGGCAGGGTCAGCCCGGCGGCGTTGCTGATGCGGGTATCGATCGGAATGGCGTCTTCCCACACGCGGTTGCCGTGGCGATCCTGCATGGTGCGCAGCGATTCGTTGCCGGCGCGGGTGCGGCGGTCGAACAGGGTCGGCAGGATCGAGATCGGCAGCGGGCGGCGGCGCGAACGCTCGACCATCTCGCCGGTGCGGACCATGCCATCCAGGCCGTGCAGTGCCAGGGGCTCGGCCTGGGTCGGGATGATCAGGCGATCGGCGGCAGCCAGTGCGTTGATCATCAGCAGGCCGAGGGTGGGTGCGCAGTCCAGCAGGATGTAGTCGTGCTGGCCCTGGTGGCGCGCCAGCGCGTTCTGCAGGGCCAGGCCGAGGCCGGGCTGGTTGGCGCTGCGGCGTTCCAGCGTGGCCAGCGCCGACTGTGCGCAGACGTAGTCCAGGCCATGGATGTTGCTGGCATGGCAGAGGCCGGACAGGTCCGCTGGCGGTGTGCCGAACAGCTCCAGCACGCCGGCCGGCGGCGGGTCCACCGGCACGCCGAAGGCGCGGCTGAGCGAGGCATGCGGATCGAGGTCGATCAGCAGCACGCGATGGCCGAGTGCGGCCAGGCCGCGGCCGAGGGCGAGGGTGGTGGTGGTCTTGCCGACTCCGCCCTTCTGGTTGGCGACTGCCCAGATGCGCATCGGATTACTCCTTCATTGCCGGGGGAACGGCGGCGCCGACGCGGCTGCCAGCCGGCACCGGCGGCAACTTCACCGGTGCGATGGGGGAGGTGGGGGCGCTGGCCGGAGTTGCGGCGGCCTGTTTGGTGACGGTGCTGTCTGTGGTGCCGGTGGCTGCGTTCAGGCGCTGGCCGAGCGGATCCACCGAGTGCGACGTGTCGGCCAGGATGATGACCATCACCCGGCGGTTGCGGTTGCGGCCCTGCGCGCTGTCGTTCTCTTCGCGCGGGCGGAACTGGCCATAGCCGACCATCGCCAGCCGCGACGGCTGCACGCCCTGGTCGGCGAACAGGTGCACTACGCTGGCGGCGCGCCCGGCCGACAGTTCCCAGTTCGACGGGAAAGTCGCGGTGGCGATCGGCACGTTGTCGGTGTGGCCTTCCACGCGCACGCTGTTGGGCACGTCGCGCAGCACCTCGGCCAGGCTGGCCAGGGTCTGCCGCGCATGCACGTCCAGCGCGGCCGAGCCGGTAGGGAACAGGATATCGCTGTTGATCTCGACTTCGATCCACAGTTCGGTGCGGCGCACGCTGATCATGCCGCGGTCGATCAGCGGCGCCAGTGCGGCGGTGAGGCGATCGGCAATCGTGTTGAGCTGGCGCTCGGCACGGGCGATCTGCTCCTGGTTGTGCACTGACACCGGCATGCGCATCTGCGAGGCCATCGACGGCAGCAGGGTCGGGTCGTGCGAGGGCGCCGGCGCGGAGGGACCGATCTTGGTGCCGGACTTGATCACCGAGGGGCTGTCCCAGCCGCCGCCCTGCACCTGCTTGTTGCCCACCTGCACCGGGTTGATGGTGCGCGGTGCGCCACCGAAGGCATCGGTCAGCGCGTCGGCCATGATCCGGTACTTGCCCTCGTTCACCGAGGAGATCGCATACATGACCACGAAGAAGGCGAGCAGCAGCGTCATCAGGTCGGCATAGGGGATCGCCCATGCTTCGTGGTTGGCGTGCTCTTCGTGGTGCTTGCGGCGGGCCATGTCAGTGCAGGAAGCCGGAGAGGTTGGTTTCGATGTTGCGCGGGTTCTCGCCCTGGGCGATCGAGATCAGGCCTTCGATGACCATCTCGCGGTCGCGCGTGTTGTGCGAGATCACACTCTTGAGCTTGGCGGCGATCGGCAGGAACAGCAGGTTGGCCGAAGCGATGCCGTAGATGGTGGCGGTGAACGCGGCGGCGATGCCGTGGCCGAGCTTGCTCGGGTCGGCCAGGTTCTTCATCACTGCGATCAGGCCCAGCACGGCACCGATGATGCCCAGCGTCGGTGCATAGATGCCCATTGCTTCGAACACCTTGGCGCCGGCCTGGTCCTGGTGCTCCTGGCTGCCCAGTTCGATTTCCAGCATGTGCCGCATCGATTCGGGCTCGACGCCGTCCACCAGCAGCTGCAGGCCCTTGCGCAGGAACGGGTCCTGCTGTGCTTCCACCTGCGATTCCAGGCCCAGCAGGCCCTGGCGGCGGGCGATGTTGCTCCACTCGACGATCTGCTGGATCAGCTCGCGGCGGTCGCTGTGCGGTGGACGCACGACCCAGCGCACGATGCTGAACGCATGCTTGAACACCGCCGGCGAGGTGTGCAGCAGGATCGCAGCGACGGTGCCGACGATGACGATCACGAACGCCGCAGGCGACCACAGCGACGCCAGGCCGGCGCCCTTGAGGATGCTGCCGCCGACCAGCGAGGCCAGGGCGAGAAAGAGTCCAATGAGGCTGAGTCTATCCATGGATCCGGTATCGGCTTGTATGAATGGGACTTGAGACACCGGTACGGGCTACTGGTGCGACTTCACAGTTTTACGGGTTCAGCAAGCGGGTCAGTCGTGCGGGCTGCGCAGGCCGTCCACATCCAGGATCAGTGCCATGCGACCATCGCCGATCAGGGTTGCACCGGCGTAACCGCGCAGGCCGCGCAGGGCTTTCGGCAGTGGCTTGATGACCACTTCCTCGCGCCCGCGCACCTGGTCCACGACCAGGCCGAAGCGCGCTTCGCCGGCCTGCAGCACCACGATGGTCAGCAGGGTCGAGGCGGCCGGCGTCACATCCAGCCACTGGCGCAGATCGACCAGTGGCAGCGTGTGCGAACGGCGGTCGAGCACGGCGCGGCCATCGAACCAGCCCAGCGAGGTGCGCGGCGCGTGCAGCACTTCCATCACGCGCGCCAGCGGCAGCGCATAGACGTCCTCGCCGGCCTGCACCAGCAGGGTCGGCAGGATCGCCAGGGTGAGCGGCACGCGGATCAGGAAGCGGCTGCCACGGCCCAGCTCGGACTGGATCTGGATCTGGCCACTCAGTTCGCGGATGCGCGACTGCACCACATCCATGCCAACGCCACGGCCGGAGATATCCGTGACCTGCTGCTTGGTCGAGAAGCCGGGCAGGAACACTAGGTGCAGGCACTCCTCGCTGCTCAGCCGCGCGGCAGCTTCCGGATCGATCAGGCCCTTCTCACGCGCCTTCGCGCGCAGCTTCTCCGGATCGATGCCGGCACCGTCGTCCTGCACTTCAATGCTGACGTAGTCGCCTTCCTGCTGGGCCGACAGGCGTACATGGCCCATCCGCGGCTTGCCCTGTGCTTCGCGCAGGTCGGGCATTTCCACGCCATGGTCGATGGCGTTGCGGACCAGGTGCACCAGCGGGTCGGCCAGCGCTTCGACCAGGTTGCGGTCGAGCTCGGTCTCGGCACCGATCAGCTCCAGGTCCACTTCCTTCTTCAGCGAGCGGGCAACGTCTCGGGCGACCTTGGGGAAGCGCGAGAAGACCTTGCCCACCGGCTGCATGCGGGTACGCATCACCGCCGACTGCAGGCGCGCGGTGGCGATGTCCAGGGTCGACACGGCGCGGTCCAGTTCCTCGTCGCGCAGGCGCGCACGCAGGGTCTTGAGCCGGTTGCGCGACAGCACCAGTTCGCCGATCAGATTGACGATCGCGTCCAGGCGCTTGGTGTCCACGCGCACGGTATGTTCGGCTTCGGCCAGCGGCTTGGCGGCCGGCTTGGTCGCCGCTGCAGTTGCCGGTGCGGCCGGTGCGGCCAGTGGGCGTGGTGCCGCGATCGGTGCGGGCGCTACCGCAGCGATGGGCTTGGCGCCGGGTGCGGCGCCACCGTGCAGCTGGTCGAGCAGGGCTTCGAACTCGTCTTCGCTGATCAGGCCGTCGTCAGCCTTCTTTGCCGGCGCGACTGCAGTCGGTGCGTTGCCGCCGTGCAGCTGGTCGAGCAGGGCCTCGAACTCGTCGTCGGTGATCAGGTCGCTGCCACCCGCAGCGGGAGCTGCTGCGGCGGCGGGTGCAGCCACGGCACCGCCATGCATGTCGAACTGGGCGATCAGCTCCGGCGGCGCATAGCCCGGCTCGGTGCCGGAGGAAACTGCATCCAGCATCGCTTGCAGGTAGTCCAGCGATTGCTGGGCGGCATCGAAGTGATGGGCATGCAGCACGGCCTGGCCCGCGCGCGCGATGCCCAGCGCTTCTTCGGCGGCGTGGCACAACTCGACCATGGCGGTGACGCCGAGGAAGCCGGCGCCGCCCTTGAGCGTGTGGTAGCCCCGGAACACCGCGTTGAGCTGCTCGGTGTCCTGTGGTGCCTGCTCCAGCGACACCAGCTGTTCGCCCAGGCGATCCAGGATTTCCTGCGCCTCGATGATGAAATCGGCAGTGATGTCGTCGGATACCGCGCTCATGCTTACAGCCCCAGGTCCGACAGCAGGTCGTCGGCGTCGTTCTGCGAGACCGCGTGGCGGTCCAGTCCCTTCAGTGCCGGCCCGGCCAGTTCCGGATCGGTGCGATGCTGTTCCGGCGGCAGGCCGAGCGCGCCGAAGCCCTCGTGCACGCGGCGGACGATGCCGACCACGCGACGGATGATCTGCCCGGTCAGGTCCTGGTAGCTCTGGGTCAGGGCGATCTCGGTGAGGTTGTGGCGGATGCGCTCGAGCTGCGCATCCTGGCCCGGCTGCAGGCCTTCGGCGCGCAGCTGTTCGGTCAGGCTGCGGCATTCCTCGGCCAGGTCCAGGGTGCGGTGCGTCGCCTGTTCGGTCATCGCCACCACGTGGTCCAGGCGTGCGCAGGCATCGTCCAGTTCGCCGGCCTCGCTGGGCACGGTCGGCAGTTCACCCAGGGCCTGCCCGAGCTCGCGGGCCAGCCGCGAGAGGCCGCTCATCATCGGCTGCGTGCGCAGCGCGACCAGTCCGTCGATGCGTTGCCGCCAAGCGGTTTCGTCACCGGACTCCAGTGCGTCCAGTGCTTCCTGCAGGCGCAGGGCGAGGGCATTCTTGTCGACCGTGGTGTCCATCAGGCGCTGGCCGCCAGGCGTTCGAAGATCTTGCCGAGCTTCTCTTCCAGCGTCTGCGCGGTGAACGGCTTGATGATGTAGCCGTTCACCCCGTTCTGGGCCGCTTCGATGATCTGCTCGCGCTTGGCTTCGGCGGTGACCATCAGCACCGGCAGGGTCTTCAGCTTGGCGTCGGCACGGATCGCCTTGAGCAGCTCGATGCCGGTCATCACCGGCATATTCCAGTCGGTGACCACGAAATCGAACGGCTGGCTCTGCAGCAGCGACAGCGCGGCATGCCCGTCCTCGGCTTCGGCGGTGTTGGTGAAGCCCAGATCGCCCAGCAGGTTCTTGACGATGCGACGCATGGTCGAGAAGTCGTCGACGATCAGGATGCGCATGTTCTTGTTCAAAGCAGAGTTCCTTTGTTGTTCATTCCGGGCGGCCGGGGGCAGCTGCCTCGGGGATGTTCATTCTTCGAGGCCGGCGTCGACGGCCTCGAATACCTTCAGCCGGCCGCGCAGGCGCAGCACGGCCTGGCCGTGGATCTGGCAGACCCGCGACTCGCTCACGCCGAGCACCGCGCCGATCTCCTTCAGATTGAGTTCCTGCTCGTAGTAGAGCGAGAGCACCAGCTGTTCGCGCTCGGGCAGATGGCCGATGGCCTTGCCCAGCTCGCGGCCGAACTCGCTGCGCTCCAGCACCTGCTGCGGGGTCGGGCCACCCTGGGCGACCGTGTCCAGCTCGCCCTGGTCCTCGATGCGCGACTCCAGGCTCAGCACCTGGCCACGCGCGGCGTCTTCCATCAGGCGCAGGTACTCGGGCAGTGGCATCTCCATCGCGGCGGCCACTTCGGTGGCGCTGGCGGCGCGGCCGCTGCTCTGTTCCAGGCGGCGGATGGTGGCCGCAGCATCGCGTGCACGGCGGTGCACCGAGCGCGGCACCCAGTCGCCACGGCGGATCTCGTCGATCATCGAGCCACGGATACGGATCGAGGCATAGGTCTCAAACGAGGCGCCCTGGTCGGCGTCGTAGCTGCGCGAAGCCTCGATCAGGCCCATCATGCCCGCCTGGATCAGGTCGTCGACTTCGACGCTGGCCGGCAGGCGCGCGGCCAGATGGTGGGCGATGCGCCGCACCAGGTCCGAGTGCTGGGCGATGACCTCGTTGGCCGCCGAGCGCTGGACTTCCCTGTACTGGGCCGCGCCTTTCATGCCGCCACCCCGCGCTGCTTGAGAATGCGTTCGAGGAAGAACTCGACGCCGCCGCGTGGTTCGGTGGGCGCCTGCCAGCGGGCCGTGCGGCGCGCGATCTCGGTGATGGCCAGTGCGGACGGGCTGGACGGG
Organism: Stenotrophomonas maltophilia group sp. msm4; assembly: GCF_032025605.1. Taxonomy (NCBI): domain Bacteria; kingdom Pseudomonadati; phylum Pseudomonadota; class Gammaproteobacteria; order Lysobacterales; family Lysobacteraceae; genus Stenotrophomonas; species Stenotrophomonas maltophilia group sp. msm4. The sequence goes on from NZ_JAVSKK010000001.1 coordinate 971,931, forward strand.
TAGGCCTTCACCACCGGCTGCTGGCGCTGCACCGACAGGCGCAGCCAGTCATCCTGCGGCACGCAGCCCAGGTAGTTCAGCGAGACATCGGCGAGGAACTTCTCGCAGACGCGGGTCAGCTTCTCGTACAGTACGCGGCCCTCGTTGGGGTCGCGCACCATGTTGGCCACCACCTGGACGCGGTCCACGCCACGTTCGCGCGAGAGCACCTTGATCAGCGCGTAGGCGTCGGTGATCGACGCCGGCTCGTCACAGACCACCACCACGGTGTCCTGCGCGGCCTGGCAGAAGGTCAGCACGCCGTCGGTGATGCCCGCGGCGGTGTCCACCACCATGATGTCCAGCTCGCGTTCCAGCTCGGAGAACACGTTGACCAGGCCGACGTGCTCGGCCGGGGCCAGCTCGGCCATGTGCCGGCGGCCGGACGCGGCCGGGACCACCAGCACGCCGTTCGGGCCTTCGACGATGACGTCGTCCAGCGAGCAGCGGCCGGCAACCAGGTCGGCCAGCGTATAGGTGGGGTTCAAGCCCAGGATCACGTCGATGTTGGCCAGGCCGAGGTCGGCGTCCAGCAGCAGCGTGCGCTTGCCCATGCCGGCCAGCGCCACGGCCAGGTTGGCCGACACGTTGGTCTTGCCCACGCCGCCCTTGCCGCCGGTCACGGCGATGGTGCGCACAGGGCCGAGCGGCTCGCTGCGGGTGGCCGACAGCGGGAAGGTCTTGGTCAGCTTGGCGTACTCACGCGACGGCATGGTTCAACTCCGGGTTGCAGGGCATATCGGCCGCTCGGCGCAAATCTTCAAGGCGAAGTACGAGATTGGCCGCACTGGCCCGGTGCAGGTCGTCCGGAACGTCCTGGCCGTCGGTCACCCAGGTGATCGGCAGGGCGTGGTCCACGGCCACCGACAGGGCGTTGCCGAAGCGGCCGGTTTCGTCCAGCTTGCTCAGCACCAGGCCCTGCAGGTTGGCGGCACCGAAGCGGCGGACCACCTCGTCCATGTCGCCGAAGCTGGTGTTGGCCGGCAGCACCAGCAGGGTGCGCACCTGGCGCGCGGCGCGCAGCCACTGCAGCTGCGCGGCCAGCGCGCGGTCGCGCGGGCCCAGTCCGGCGGTGTCGATCAGTACCAGCTTGTAGTCCTTCAGGCGTTCCAGCAGCTGGTCCAGGTCGGTGCCGCTGTTGGCCTCGTGCACGGCGATGCCGAGCTGCCGGCCGTAGCCATACAGCTGCTCGCGGGCGCCGATGCGGGTGGTGTCGGTGGTGACCAGAGCCACGTCACGCGGCGCGTGCTTCTCGGCGAACCGCGAGGCCAGCTTGGCGATGGTGGTGGTCTTGCCGGCGCCGGTCGGGCCCACCAGCGCGATCACGCCGCCTTCCTCCAGCGGGTCGACCGGGGCGATCGGCAGCTTGCGCGAGATCAGCCCCAGCATCAGGCCGCGGCCTCGGTGCGCCTCGGTCTCCAGCGGAATCTGCATGGCGACGTCGCGGGCCAGGCCAGCATCGAAGCCGTACTCGTCCATCAGGTCCAGCGCGGTGGCGCGCACCGGGCAGCCGCGCAGGCGCTCGTCGGTGAAGCGGTTCATTTCGCGCTCGATGACCTGGCGCATGCCGGCCACTTCCTGGCGCAGCTGGCGGATCTCGGCGTCGTCTTGGGCGACCACGGTCAGGACAGGGGCTGGGGCGAGCGTCGGCGCGGCTTCGACGGTGGCATCGGCCAACGCCGGTTCGCTGACGGCGACCTCCGGCTGCGTTTCAGACAGGGCTGCGGTCGGCAGCGGTGGCGGCTGCACCGCCGGCGCCACGCTTTCGTGATGCGCCTCGTGCGGCGGATCGATCTGGAAACGGGCGCGGTTGGCCGGCGCGGCGACGGTCGGTGCCGGCGCCGGAGCAACGATGGCCTCGGCGAACGGGGCGAAGATCTGGTCCGGCAGTGCCGGTTCATTGACGGCGGCGCGTGCCAGGGTGGCGGCGAAGCCGGTGCTGCCGCGGGTTGGCACGATCTCGTCGGCGCTATCGAGGGTGCGGCCGGTAGCGCCCACTGCTGCACGGGCGAGGGCGGCCACCGCCGAGGTGGTGGCGGCAACCGGTTCCGGTGCCGGGGTGCTGCTGCGGCGGCGGGTGACGGCGGCGATCACCGCGTCGGCGGCGGTGCGCGGCTTGGGTGCCGGCGGCGGTGCGACGTCGCGGCGCGAGGCTTCCAGCGCACGCTGCACCGCGCTCTCGTCGTAGTTGGCGGCGGCGACGATCTCGATGCCTTCCTCGATCCGGCGGTTGGACAGGATCACGGCGTCAGGACCATGCTCCTTGCGCACCAGGTTCATGGCCGAGCGCATGTCGGCGGCGACGAATCGTTTGATTTTCATGCTGTGGTCACGAGGCGAAGACGGCGGGGTGGCGGTCGGGGAACTCGGGTGGTCGGTGGTCTGCACGGTGCGGGTTCCCCTTGGTGTCTGTCTGTTGCGTTGGTTCGAAAGTGGTGTCTGTTTTCTGGCGCATCGGCGGGCGGCGTCAGCTGATCGTTCCGACCAGCTTCAGGCGCTTGTCCTCCGGCACCTCGCTGTAGGCCAGGACCGACAGCGAAGGAACGCTGTGGCGGACCAGGCGGGCCAGCGCGGCGCGCACCGGGCCAGGTACCAGCACGACCGCGGGCTCGTTGCGGGCTTCCTGCTTGCTGACACATTCGGCCAGGCTCTGGTGCAGTCGCTCAGCGAGTCCGGGTTCCAGCGCGGCGCCGTTGCCCTGCGTGGACTCCTGCAAGACACGTTCCAATTGCGGGTTGAGGGTGAACACCGGCAGCTCCGCCGACATTCCGGCGATCTCCTGCACGATGAAGCGGCCCAGTGCGGTGCGCACCGCGGCGGTCAGCACGGCCGGGTCCTGGCTGCTGGGCGCATGTTCGACCAGTGCCTCGGCGATCTTGCGCAGCTGGCGGATCGGAATGCGCTCGACCAGCAGGTTCTGCAGCACGCGCACCACCGCCGACAGCGGCAGCGCCTTCGGCGTCAGATCTTCGACGAGCTTGGGTGCGCTCTTGGCCAGGTTGGCCAGCAGGTGCTGCACTTCCTCATGGCCGAGCAGCTCGGGTGCGTGTTCGCGGATCAGGTGCGACAGATGGGTGGCGACCACGGTGGCCGGGTCGACCACCGTGTAGCCCAGCGTTTCGGCCTGGGCGCGCTGGTGCGGCTGGATCCAGGTGGCATCCAGGCCGAACGCGGGATCCTTGCCGGCAATGCCCTCCAGTGCGCCCAGCGCGCTGCCCGGATCCAGGGCCAGCTCGCGGTCGGGGTGGATCTCGGCGGTGGCCACCGGCACGCCATGCACCAGCACGCGGTAGCCGTTGGCCGGCAGTTCCAGGTTGTCGCGGATGTGCACCGAGGGAATCAGGAAGCCGACATCCTGGGTCAGCTTGCGGCGCACGCCCTTGATGCGCGCCATCAGTTCGCCGCCCTGGTTGCTGTCCACCAGTGGAATCAGCCGGTAGCCGACCTCCAGGCCCAGCGGATCGACCGGGCGCAGTTCGTCCCAGCTCAGTTCGGCAGTGGGGGCCGCGACGGCCGGGCGCCCGAGCGCAGTGAGCGCGGCAGCATCGGTGCCACTGCCTGTTGCATCGGCAGCCGGTGCCTTGGTCTTGCGATACAGCTTCCAGGCGATGAAGCCAAGGATCGCGGCCAGCGTCAGGAAAGCGACGTTGGGCATGCCCGGCACCAGGCCAACGACGCCGATGATGCCGGCGGTGATCGCCAGCGCGCGGTACTGGCCGAACACCTGCCCGGTCATGGCCTGGGCCATGTCCTGCGAGCGCGAGGCGCGGGTGACCAGCATCGCCACCGCGCTGGACACCAGCAGTGCCGGCAGCTGCGCCACCAGGCCGTCACCGATGGAGAGCAGGGTGTAGGTGGCAGCGGCGTCGCCGAACGGCATGCCATGCTGCAGCACGCCCACGGCCAGGCCGCCGAGCATGTTGATGAACAGGATCAGGATGCCGGCGATGGCGTCGCCGCGGATGAACTTGCTGGCACCGTCCATTGCACCGTAGAAGTCGGCTTCCTCGCGGACTTCCTCGCGGCGCAGCTTGGCTTCCTCGCGCGTCAGCAAACCGGCGTTGAGGTCGGCGTCGATCGCCATCTGCTTGCCGGGCATCGCGTCCAGGATGAAGCGCGCGGTCACTTCCGAGACGCGGCCGGCGCCCTTGGTGATGACCACGAAATTGATGATGGTCAGGATCGCGAACACCACGATGCCGACCGCATAGTTGCCGCCGATCACGAATTCACCGAAGGCGGCGATGACCTTGCCCGCAGCGTCGTGGCCGTTCTGGCCGTTGAGCAGGATCACGCGGGTGGAGGCCACGTTCAGCGCCAGCCGCAGCATGGTCGTGATCAACAGCACGATCGGGAAGATGGTGAAATCCAGCGGGCGCTTCACGTAGACCACCGCCAGCAGCACCATCAGCGAGATGGCGATGTTGAAGGTGAACAGCGCATCAAGGACTGGCGCGGCCAGCGGCACCACGACCATGGCCAGCAGGGCCAGCACGATCAGCGGCGCGCCAAGGCCCTGGCGGATCATTTCCAGGGCACGGCGGGTGTTGAATCCGGTGGCGGGCTGGGCGCTCACGGGCGGCCTCCCTTGCCGAATTCATCCACCTGGATGTGCGGGGCGTCCGGCATCGGGCCAGTGCGCCAGGCGCGCAGCTGGTAGACGTAGGACAGAACCTGGGCGACGGCCGAATACAGTCTCACGGGGATTTCCTTTCCGAGTTGGCCTTCCCGATACAAGGCGCGTGCCAAAGGCGGGGCAGAGACGATCGCGACCTTGTTGCCGTCGGCCACTTCACGGATGCGCAGGGCGGTCTCGTCCACGCCCAGCGCGACCACGGTGGGGGCGTTCATGGCGCCGCCCTCGTACTTCAGGGCCACCGCGTAGTGGGTGGGGTTGACCACCACCACGTCCGCCGTGGGCACCGCTTCCATCATCCGGCGGTTGGCCATCTGCTGCTGCAGCTGGCGGATACGGCCCTTCACCTCGGGGCTGCCCTCGCTTTCCTTCATTTCCCGGCGCAGCTCTTCACGGGTCATCTTCAGCTTGCGCATCCAGTTCCAGCGCTGGTACGGCGCATCGATCGCGGCCAGCACCAGCATTGCGCCGGCGGTGGCCAGCAGCAGGCGCAGGGTGAAGCCGAGGCCGTCGGTGATGGCGGTCTCCAGCGGGTGGTGGATCAGCCCGCGCAGGGTGTCGAAGCCGGACCACACCACCATCCCGGCAGCGACACCGACGAAGGCCACGCGCAGCAGCGATTTGGTGAACTCGGCGATGGCTTCCGGGCCATACAGGCGCTTGAACCCGCTCATCGGGTTCATGCGGTTGATGTCTGGCAGCAACGCCTTCTGCGACCAGCGCAGGCCGCCCATCACCAGCGGGGCGACGAAGCTGGCCAGCAGGCAGACCAGCACCAGCGGTGCGATCACCAGCATGAACTGCAGCAGCAGATCACCGAAGTGGCCGAACAGTTCCTTCGGGTTCTGCCGCAGGCTCTGCTCGGGGCTGAGCGCCTGCTTCATCCAGGCGCTGGCGCCGCGTCCGATCGAGCCGCTCATGGCCATTACCGCCAGCACGCCGGCGCCGAACACGGCGGCGGTGCCCAGTTCGCGCGAGCGCGGCAGGTTGCCCTGTTCACGGGCGTCGCGCAGGCGTTTTTCGGTCGGTTGTTCGGTCTTTTCGCCGGCGGATTCGTTCTCGGACATCACGGGTACTGCGGCAGGGGTTGCCGGAGGGCGTGCAAGAACTGTTCCACGCATGGCGTGGATCAACCGACGACCCTTTTGTAGAGCCGGGCCCACGCTCGGCTGCGGTTGGGTCCAGGCGCGAAGCGCAGCCGAGCGTGGGCTCGGCTCTACAGGAGGGTGCCGCAGGAATCGTTCCGTGATGGCAGGTGGTCGCGCTGCCCGGCGCTATCCGGGCGGGTGTTGTTGCGGCGGGCTCTGCGCCAGCTCCACCCGCGGCCGCGGCAGGTCGTGCAGCTGCATGAAGCGCGCCGCGTCGACCGGGCGGCCGAGCAGGTACCCCTGCAGGAAGTCGCAGCCCAGGCGCTCCAGGTAGGCGCGCTGCGCGGCGGTTTCCACGCCCTCGGCGACGATGTCCATGTCCAGTGCATGGCCCAGCGCCACGATCGCCGAGACGATCACCACGTCCTCCGCACTGTGTTCCAGGTCACGCACGAACGCGTGGTCGATCTTGATCTCCGTGGCGGGCAGCCGCTTCAGGTACAGCAGGCTGGAATAGCCGGTTCCGAAATCGTCGATGGAGATGCCCACGCCCAGCGCCGACAGCGCCTGCAGCAGGCGAAGGCTGGCATCGGTATCGCGCATGACCGTGCTTTCGGTGATCTCCAGCACCAGGTGGCGCGGGGCAATGCCATAGCGTTCGATCACTTCACGCACATCCTGCAGCAGGTGTGGCGAACTGAACTGCACCGGCGACAGGTTCACCGACATCGACCAGCCTTCATGCCCGGCGTCGCGCCAGCGCCGCAGCTGCTGGCAGGCCTGGTCCAGTGCCCAGCGACCGATCTCGTTGATCGCGCCGCTGCGTTCGGCCAGGCGGATGAAGCGGTCCGGTGGGATCAGTCCGTGCTCCGCGTGTTTCCAGCGGATCAGCGCTTCGGCACCGGCCACCTTCTGGGTGGCCACGCGGATCTTCGGCTGATAGTGCAGGAACAGCTGCTCGCTGCCGATCGCACGGCGCAGGTCGGCCAGCAGCCGGAACTGCTGCTCGGCACTGTCGTTCATCCAGTCGGCGAACAGCACGAAGGCGTTGCGTCCGGATTCCTTGGCCTGGTACATCGCCGCGTCGGCGAAGGCCATCAACTGGCGCTCGCTGGCAGCGTGGTCGGGGCAGATCGCCACGCCGATGCTGGCGGTCACTTGAAGTTCGTTGTCCGGCAGCAACGGGCCGCTGCCCACCGCCTGCAGGATGCGCCGGGCGAGGGTGGGCAGGTCCTCGTCGTGCTCGATGCGCACCACCAGCACGAATTCGTCGCCGCCCAGACGGGCCAGCATATCGTTGGGCCGGAGCAGCTGCCGGGTACGCTCGGCCACCGCCACCAGCAGTGCGTCGCCGGCCTGATGGCCGTAGGCATCATTGACCTGCTTGAATCCGTCCAGGTCCATGAACATCACCGCGAAACGGCTGCCGCCCTGTTCGGCTTCGGCCAGCGCCTGCACGATGCGCCGCTGCAGCAGCAGGCGGTTCGGCAGGCGGGTCAGCGGGTCGTGCAGCGCGGCCTGGGTCAATTCCTGCTGGGCATCGGTCAACGAGGTGCTCAGCATCGAGTTGCGAAGCCGCAGCAGCTGCGCCTCCACACGCTGGTCCAGCCACGAGACCACCAGCACCACCGCCAGGATCGCAACCGTCAACACCACCACCAGCATCGCCAGCCACTCGCTCTGCAGGCCATCACCGACCGCGGCGCCGCAGATGCTGCCTTCCGGGAAACGCGCGGCGGCCATGCCGGTGTAGTGCATGCCGACGATGGCCAGGCCAAGCAGGCCGGCGGCCGCCAACCGGTCACCGACGCAGGTGCGCTGCGCGCGCAGGCGGAACGCCACGTACAGCGCGGTCCACGAAGCGGCCACCGCCACCACCAGGGAGAGCAGCAGCCAGCCCGGGTCGTAGTCGATCCCGGGCTGCATGCGCATCGCTGCCATGCCGACGTAGTGCATGCCGGCAATGCCGGTGCCCATCAGCAGGGCACCACCGGCCAATCGAGGATGGGGCAGGGTACGCAGTGAGACCAGCCACAGTGCGAACACCGACGAGGCGATCGCCAGGGCCAGCGAGAGCAGGGTGATGGGCAGGTCGTAGCCCAGTGCAATGGGCAGATCGAAGGCCAGCATGCCGATGAAGTGCATCGACCAGACACCCAGGCCCATGGCGAATCCGCCCCCCAGGCGCCACCACCAGGCGGCTGCCCGGCCCGGGGCGGTGACCGTGCGCCCGGCCATGGCCAGCGCTGTGTACGACGCCATCACGGCGACCAGCAGTGAGATCGCCACCAGCCACGGGTTGTACGTGCCTACCAGCATTCGTCAGTCTCCCGGACCTGCCTGTCGACGGAAACCACGGTGGGGCATGCATGAGGCAGGCCAACGCGAACGGGCGTCGGCCGGGTGCGGCATCCCCCCGGTTGCCGCGCATTCACTCTAACGCGCAGACCGGGGGGGACTTCAAGCGGCAATCCGTGAAATTGCGCCCCTGTAGAGCCGAGCCCATGCTCGGCTGCCACTCCTGCCGAAGGCAGCCGAGCATGGGCTCGGCTCTACAGAAACAAATGCATGGCAAGCAATAGAACGTGATGACCGGGTCAGCGTGTGACCGCGTCCGCGGCCTGGAAGGCGACGTCGAACAGGCGCTGTACCGGCGGCCCCATTTCCCCGGCCAGCAGCGCCAGGAGGAACAGGCCCAGCAGCAGCGAAACCGGCAGGCCCAGCTGGATCGGGTTCAGCGCAGGGGCGGCACGCGCCAGGACACCGAAGGCCAGGTTCACCGCCAGCATCGCCACGGTCAGCGGGATGGCCAGGGTCAGCGCACCGCGCAGCACGGTCAGCAGGAAGGTCGGAGCGATGCTGAAGAAGGCATGGGGATCAGGCAGCGGGGCGCCAATCGGCAGCGCGCGATAGCTGTCCACCAGCAGCGAGATCAGCGCCAGGTGGCCGTTGGCGGTGAAGAACAGCAGCCCGAACAGCAGATAGAACCACTGTCCGATCACGCCGGAGGTACCACCGCGCAGCGGGTCGCTCATCTGCGCAAAGGCCAGGCCGGTGCCCTGCGCGATCAGTTCGCCCGCCATCGCACCGGCTTCGAACACCAGCCGCAGCAGGAAGCCGATGGATACGCCAATGGCCAGCTCGCGCGCGATGGTCAGCACCGTGGCGGCGTCGAAGCCGGTCCAGTCCGGCACCGGGGGCAGCAGCGGGGCCAGTGCGATGGCCAGGGTGCCAGCCAGCACCACGCGCACCCGTGACGGGACGGCGCGGGTCCCGACCATGGGCATGGCCATGGCCACAGCGCCGATGCGCAGCATGGTCCACAGTACGGTGCCGATCATGCCGAAGGCCTGAAGGCCGTCGGCAGCCATCTGGGTGGCGGCGTCCATCGAAGCGCGTGTCCTAGCCGATCAGGTGCGGAATTCGCTGGAACAGCAGCGTGGTGAATTCAACCAGGTGGCCGATCAGCAGGCTGCCCAGTGCGAACAGCACCGCGGTCAGCGCTGCAGCTTTGGCGACGAAGGCGATGGTCGGTTCATTGAGCTGGGTCGCGGCCTGCACGACACCAACCACCACGCCCACCACCAGTACGGTGAGCAGCAGCGGGCCGGCCACCCACAACACGGTGATCAGGCCGCCACGCAGTTCAGTCAGGGCAAGTTCGGGAGACATTCGGATTCCATCTGCTCATGTAGAGTCGAGCCCTGCTCGACTGCGCGTTACGGGGGATATCAGGCCGGATTGAAGCTCGCCGCCAACGTACCCACGGTCAGCACCCAGCCATCGACCAGCACGAACAGCAGGATCTTGAAGGGCGCCGATACCAGCATCGGCGACAGCATCATCATGCCCATCGACATCAGCACGCTGGCAACGACCAGGTCGATGATCACGAACGGGATGAAGATCAGGAATCCGATCTCGAAGGCGGTCTTCAATTCACTGGTGACGAACGAAGCGACCAGCACCGGGAACGGGATCGCGTCGGGGCTGGCGTAGGTGCCATGCCCGGCGATGCCGGCAAAGGTCATCAGGTCGGTCTCGCGGATCTGCGCCAGCATGAAGCCGCGCAGTGGCTGCGTGGTCAGCGTCCATGCGGTCTGGAAGTCGATGTCGCCGTTGAGGTAGGGCGCCATGCCCGCGCTCCACGCCTTGTCCCAGGTCGGCATCATCACCATTGCGGTGAGGAACAGGGCCAGGCCCAGCAGCACCTGGTTGGACGGCGTCTGGCCGGTGCCCAGCGCCTGGCGCAGCAGGCCCAGCACGATGATGATGCGGGTGAACGAGGTCAGCACCAGCAGCATCGACGGGATCAGGGTGATCGCGGTCATCAGCAGCAGGGTCTGCAGCGGCAGGCTGACCGGCTGGCCGCCGATCTTGCCGACGTTGACGTCCGGCAGAGGGGTGGCCGGAGCGCCGGGTGCGCCGAACGCCAGCGCCGGCAACAGGCACAGGGCAAGCAACAGCAGCCACGGCGTCAGGGTGGCGAGACGGGTACGGGGGACACGCATGTCAGGGATCCTTGCGCAGCCGCTGCTGCAGCAGCTGGGCGAAATTCGGCAGGTTCTTGAAGTCCGGCACGCGCACCGGTGCAGGGGGCGGCAGCGGCTCGGGCAGGGTATGCAGGGTGTTGATGCCGCCGGCGGTGACGCCCAGCAGCAGTTGCTGGCCATTGACCTCGACCACCACCACGCGCTCCTTGGCGCCGACACTGAGGCTGGCTACCAGCTTCATGCCTTCGGCCGGGCGGAAGCCACTGCCAGGCATGCGCTTGAGCAGCCAGCCCAGGCCGATCACCAGCGCCAGCACCGCCAGCAGCGCCAGCACCGCACCGAACAGGCTGGGTGCGGCGGCCGCATGCTGGCCGACCTGCGGACCGATCGGCGCGGCGGCCTTGCCGACCGCCAGCAGGGTGGAGGCCAGCAGGCTCAACGCAGTCTCCGGATACGCTCGCTGGGGCTGACCACGTCGGTCAGGCGCACGCCGAAGCGGTCATTGATCACTACTACTTCGCCGTGGGCGATCAGGGTGCCGTTGACGAACACGTCCAGCGACTCGCCAGCACCGCGCTCCAGTTCCACCACCGACCCCTGGTTGAGCTGCAGCAGGTTGCGGATCGGCAGGCGGGCACGACCGACTTCCAGCGACAGGGTCACCGGCACATCGAGGATCACGTCCAGGTTCAGGTCCGGACCATTCGCCTCGTCGGCCTGCAGGCTGCTGAACTGGGCCGGGGTCGGTTCGAGGGCGTCGATATCGTTCATTGCGGGTCTTCCTGGATGACGGGTACGCGCGGGCGGGTGCCCGGCGGATGGGTAGCGGTGATCTTCACGGCGTTCATGCCGTTGGCGATGCCGAACTCGCCGGTGAACACGGGGATGTTCTCCACGCACAGCGGCACCTGCGGGCTCAGCTCGATCGGCAGGATGTCGCCGACCTTCAACTGGGTCAGGTCGCGCAGGGTCATGCGCTTGCTGGCCAGTACGCTGGACAGGGTGACTTCGGCGACGTTGAGCTGCTCACGCAGGGTCTTGCCCCAGCTCTCGTCGCGGTCGTTGCGGTCGCTCTGGATGCCGGCGTCGAGCAGTTCGCGGATCGGTTCCAGCATCGAGTAGGGCAGGGTGACGTGGATGTCGCCGCCGCCACCGTCGAGCTCGACGTGCAGGCGGCACACCACCACGTACTCGCGCGGGGTCACGATGTTGGCGAAATGCGGGTTGATCTCCGAGTTGATGTACTCGAAGTCGACATCCATCACCGGTGCCCACGCTTCGCGCAGATCGGCGAAGGTCTGCTTCAGCAGCAGGTGGATCACCCGCATTTCCGTAGCTGTGAACTCGCGGCCCTCGATGCGGGTGGGGTAGCGCCCGTCGCCACCGAAGAAATTGTCGACGATGGCGAACACCAGGGTCGGCTCGAACACGATCAGGCCGGTGCCGCGCAGCGGCTTGAAGCGGATCAGGTTCAGGTTGGTCGGTACATACAGCGAGTGCATGTAGTCGTTGAACTTGATCAGCTCGATGCCGCGCACCGACAGTTCGGCCGAGCGGCGGATCAGGTTGAACAGGCCGATCCGCCACAGGCGCGCGAAGCGCTCATGGACCATTTCCAGGGTCGGCATGCGACCACGGATGATGCGGTCCTGGCTGGCGAAGTCGTACGAGCGCGCTTCGCCTGACGGGGGTTCCGCATCGGTCTCGACCGCGCCACTGTCCACGCCGTGGAGCAGGGCATCGATCTCGTCCTGGGACAGCAGATCATTCATCGGTGGGCCCTTACTGGGTCACGAAGCTGGTGAACAGCAGATCGTCGGCGCCGTTGCTGCCGGTCTCGGCCTTGAGCACCTTCTGCACCTCGGCCAATGAGGCGGCCTGCAGCTTCTGCTTGCCGGCGACATCGGCGATCTGGTCCGGGCTGACCTGCGAGAACAGCATCAGCAGGCGCGCACGGATGGCCGGGGCGTGGGTCTTGATCGCTTCCAGCGCGGCCGGGTCGCGGGTCATCAGCTGGACCTCCAGCTGCAGGTAACGCGGGCCGTCGACCGGGCCATTGAGGTTGACCACGAAGGCCGGGTCCAGCGCGAAGTACTGTGCCGGGGCTGGGGTCGCGCTCTTCTTCGGCGCCTGCGCGGTCTTCTCTTCGTGCTTGGACTGGGTGAAGAACCACACGCCGCCACCGGCGGCAGCGGCGGCCAGTACGGCCACCAGCGCGGTGATCAGGATCGGACTACGCGGCTTGGCGGCCTTGTCCTTCTCTGCGGTCTTCTTGGTTTTGTCAGCGGCTGCGGCCACGGGTGAAGCTCCTGAGGGTTGCTTCACCGGGATATGCAAGGGGCGTGCCGAAGGCCGGGCAGCGGGATGCGACGGAATTCCGTCAGGGTTTGGGTGGGGCCGAGCGGAGCAAGCTCCGCACCCACCAACGCGATACGGGTGGGTGCGGCTCTATTGCCCGGCTGCCCTGGTGGGCGCCGACCGCTCTGCGCTGGTGGGTGCCGACCCTGGTCGGCACGGCTGTCAGGCGTAGGCGTCCAGCAGTCCGCGCTGGCGGATCAACTGCGCCGACGACATGCTGGCCTCGCCCGGCGTCGGTTCTCCGTCGCCGATGATGCCGCTGCCACCGGGCTGGCCCGGCGCATTGCCGTCATCACCCGGTGACTGGTGGCCGACATCGGCGTGGGCCAGCTGGAAGCCCTGTTCGCCCAGCAGCTCGCGCAGGCGCGGCAGGCTGCTTTCCAGCGCTTGCCGCACGTCCACGTGCGGGCTGCTGAAGCTGGCATGCACCTTGTCGCCGTTCAACTGCAGGCGCACGTCGACCGGGCCCATGTCGTCCGGGCTCAGGCGGATGTGGGCGTGGCCGATCTTCTGGTCGGCCAGCCAACCCAGGCGTGCGCCGATGGCCTGGTCGAAGCCATCGTCACCCAGCACGGGTTTCGGCGTCGGCTCGCCATTGAAGATCGCATTGCCGGCGGCGAGCGCCGCCTTGAGGTCCTGTACGGCGGCTGCTGCCGGGGCGTGCAGCAGGGATGTGCTGGCGCGGTCGCCAACGGCGGCCACGTCACTGCCTTCGCCGCGCTCGCCGCGCTCGCTGCGCTTGCCGGGCAGGATCATCTCCGGCAGTGGCAGCGCCGCATCGTCCGCACTGGCCGCCGCCGGTTTGGCGTCAGCCGCCACTGGGGTTGTGGTGGCCGTCGCCGGCGCGTCTGCAGGCAGTGTCGGGTTCGTGGCGGGGGCAGCAGCAGGCAGCGCGCTACCGTCGCTGGCCAGCGCCGGTGCAGCGGTGGTCGGCAGAGCAGCGGCCGGATCGGCAGGCATCGGCATCGCCAGCACCAGGCCGGCCAGGCCGGGCGGTGGCCACGGGGCGTCCTCGGTCGCGGCGGGCTTGTCCTTCTCGGTGCCGGGTCCCGCTGGGGTCACGGCAACGGGTGGCAGCGACGGCGTTTCAGCAGTTGCCGCTTCGGCGCCCGCATTGCGTTCATCCGGTGCCTGGCCATTGCTGTCGGCAGTCGATGGCGGGCTCGGCGTGGATGGCGTCGGCGTCGTGGGGTTTCCCGCAGACGCGGGCGCGCAGGGCGCACCGCCCTGCAGCAGCTGGCTGAAGTCCTTTCCGCCTTCGCTGCGCGAGGCGCGTGCGGCACTGTTGCTGGTGGCGGGCGTGGCCGTGTTGGCGCTGCTGGCGAGCGGGGCGGGCATCACGAGCGGCCTCCCTGCTCGGCGCCGTCCTGGTCTTCGGCCTGCACCAGGCGTGCACGCCGTGCACCAATGTCGTCCATCTCGCGCTGGTCGCGGCGGTCGGTCACCACCTTTTCCTGCGCCCGGTAGCTGGCGGCCAGCTGCTCCAGCACCGCCTTGTCACGGCTGGCGAGGATCAGGCGTGCGCGCTCGGCCTCCACTTTTTCGCGGTTGCCATTGACCGTGGCCTGCTGCTGCTCGACCGCGCTGTCCAGTCGATCGAGGAAGGCGCGGCGGTTGAGCAACTGTGCCGGGCTGGTCGCCGCCATCTGTGCGTTGGCGTACTCCTCGGCATAGCGGCGCAGTTCGTCCAGTCGCGAGAGATGGGTGTCGAGCACGCGCTGGCGTTCGGCCAGGTCGCGGGCGACCGCGTCCTCATGTTCCTGGGCCCGCTTGAGCAGGGGATCGATGCGCTTGGACTGGTTCATGGCTTAACTCTCTTGTTCCACCAGGCGCTGCAGCGCCGCCTGGCTGTGCGGGAGATCTGCGGCCTTGGCAACGTCCTGGCCGAGGAACTCCATGATTTCCGGCCAGCGTTCCAGGGCTTCGTCGGTGGCCGCGTCGTTGCCGCGCTGGTAGGCACCGATCGCGATCAGGTCCCGGTTGGCCGAGTAGGCCGAGACCAGTCGCTTCAACTTGCGGATGCGCAGGCGCCACGGTTCGTCGGCGATTTCCGTGACCACGCGGCTGACTGACGATTCGACGTCGATGGCCGGGTACAGCCCGCTGTCGGCCACGCGGCGCGAGAGCAGGATGTGGCCATCGAGGATCGCGCGCGCGGCATCGGCGATCGGATCCTGCGGATCATCGCCTTCGGTCAGCACCGTGTAGAACGCGGTGATCGAGCCACGGCCCTTGGCGCCATTGCCGGCGCGTTCGACCAGTGCCGGCAGCTTGGCAAACACCGACGGCGGATAGCCGCGGGTGGTCGGCGGTTCGCCGACCGACAGCCCGATCTCGCGCTGCGCCTGGGCGAAGCGGGTCAGCGAGTCCATCAGCAACAGCACGTTCAGGCCCTGGTCGCGGAACCACTCGGCAATGGCGGTGGCGCGGTAGGCACCATGCAGTCGCGCCAGCGGCGGCCGGTCGGCGGGGCTGGCGACCACCACGGCGCGGCGCAGGCCTTCCTCGCCCAGCGTCGTCTCGACGAAATCGCGCACTTCGCGGCCACGTTCACCGATCAGGCCGACCACGATCACGTCGGCGGCGGTGTAGCGGGTCATCATGCCCAGCAGCGTCGACTTGCCGACGCCGGAGCCGGCGAACAGGCCGACGCGCTGGCCGCGGCCGATCGGCAGCAGCGCGTTGATCGCGCGCACGCCCACGTCCAGCGGCTGGGTGATCGGTTCACGCGCCAGCGGATTGATCGACACGCCGGCCATGCCAACATGGCCTTCGGCGCGGATCGGGCCCTTGCCATCCAGCGGCACGCCGTCGCTGTCGATGACGCGGCCGAGCAGGCCTTCGCCCACTTCCACGCCGCCCCGGCGCGCCGATGGCACCACCCGGGCGTTGGGCAGCAGGCCATGCAGTTCGGCGCTGGGCATCAGGTAGGTGCGTTCGCCGGCGAAGCCGACCACTTCGGCGTCGACCCAGCCACCGTCGACCACTTCCACCTTGCAGCTGGCGCCCAGCGGCGCTTCGCAGCCGACCGCTTCCAGGGTCAGCCCGACCGCACGGCGCAACACGCCCTCGCGGATCAGGCCACGACCATGCGCGGTGTCCACGCGCAGGCCATCCAGGCGCCGGGCCAGGCGCAGGTTGCGGGCCACGGCCCAGTCGGCCGGCGGCGGAGTGGTTTGTGGTCCGGCACTCATGCCGTGGCTCCGGTCTGGCGGATCACCGCATCCAGCGCACCGCGCAGGCGGGCTTCCAGGGTGCCGTCGATGCGCACGGCTTCGGCGTGCACGCGCAGGTCGCCACGGCTGAGGCTGGTATCCGGTACGAGGCGCTGCGCCGGTGAAAGGTTCAGCAGCGGGGCGAGCGCAGCGATGTCATCCGGGTGCAGCCGCACTTCCACCTCGCGGGTGCTGCCCCCCACGGCGTCGATCGCTTCGCCGACCAGCTGCGCCAGCAGTGCCGGCTCGGCTTCGTAGGCGCGGCCGACCAGTGCGCCGGCGATGCGCACCGCCAGTTCGCCGAGGGCGCCGACCACTTCGTTCTCCAGCCGCACCAGCGGCCGGCTGAAGTTGTCCAGGATCCCTTCGATCTGTGCGGCGAGGCGACGTACTTCGGCCTGGCCCTGGCCGTAGCCGTCGGCATGGCCCTGTTCGAACCCTTCCTTCTCGGCGCTGTCCTGGATTGCCTGGATCTCTTCAAGGGTCGGCAGCTGCAGCGGCGGCTCCGGATCGTGTTCCGGATCCGGCTCGGTGAGTCCGAACGCACCCTCCTGCTCCAGCACCGGTTCGGGCTGGGCCAGCAGGTCCGGGGCAAGCCAGCGCACGACGTTGCTCACAGCATGGCCTCCGCGCTGCCACCGATGGTGACGGTGCCTTCATCGGCCATGCGCTTGACGATGGCCAGGATCTCGCGCTGCGCGCCTTCCACGTCGGACAGGCGCACCGGACCGCGGGCCTCCATGTCTTCGAGCAGGATTTCGGCCGCGCGCTGCGACATGTTGCGGGTGATCTTGTCGCGCACCTTGATGTCGGCACCGCGCAGGGCCAGGCCCAGGCGCTCGCCGCTCACCTCGCGCAGCACCAGCTGCATCTCGCGGTCGTCCAGGTCGACCAGGTCGTCGAACACGAACATCAGGTCCTGGATGCGGTTGCTCAACGGCGCATCGATGCGCGCGATTTCGCCCAGGATCGCCTGGTCCTGGCCACTGTCCATGAAGTTCAGGATGTTGGCTGCGCACTGCACGCCGCCGATGTTGGACGACTTCAGGTTCTGGTTGCCGGCGAACTGGCGCTCCATGATCTCGTTGAGTTCATTGAGCGCGTTCGGCGGAATACCGTCGAGGGTGGCGATGCGCAGCAGCACATCCACGCGGGTACGGTCCGGCAGCAGCTTCAGCGCGTCGGCAGCCTGGTCGGTTTCCAGGTGCGCCATCACGATGGCGATGATCTGCGGGTGCTCGTTGCGCACCAGGTCGGCCACCGCACGCGGGTCCATCCACTTCAGCGCGTCCAGGCCGGTGGTGTTGCGGCCGAGCAGGATGCGGTCGATCAGGTTGCCGGCCTTCTCGCTGCCCAGCGCCTGCACCAGCATGTTGCGGATGTAGTCATCCGAGCCCACGCCCAGCGAGGTCTTCGAGCCCAGTTCCTGGCCGAACTGGTCCATCACTCGCTCCACCTGCTCGCGGGTGATGTCGGTCATGGTGGCCATGGCGATGCCGATCTTCTGTACTTCCTTGGGTTCCATGTGGCGCAGCACTTCGGCCGCATCCAGCTCACCCAGCGAAAGCAGCAGCACGGCCGCGCGCTGTACACCGGTCAGTTGTGCCTCAGTCATTGGCCACCCAGCCTTTGACCACCTGGGCCACGCGCTTGGAGTCGGTCTTCACGGCTTCACGCGCCATCCGCAGTCGTTCCTCATATGAATCCACCGGCAGTGCGAGCGCATCCGGTCCGCCCAGGCTTGCCCGGTCGGTGCCCAGCGCTGGCAGCGCAATGCCATCGTCATCGACCAGCTGCACATCCGCCGTATGCGGCTCCAGCGCCTGCGGGTCGTCCTTCCTGCTCTGGCCGGTGATCGCGCGCAGCGCCGGGCGCAGCACGCCGAACAGCAGCGCCAGCACCACCACCGCGCCCAGCAGCATGCGGCCGGCATCGTGCACCCACGGCAGCTCCCACCAGGCCGGGCCTTGTTCGGGCGTGGTCTCGCGCACGAACGGGGCGTTCATCACCGACACGGTGTCGCCACGCTCGGCGTTGAAGCCGACGGCCTGCTTCACCAGCGCCTCGACGCGGGTCAGTTCCGCCGCCGACAGCGGCTGCGGGCTGACCTTGCCGTTGGCGCCGGCGCGCGGCACGTTGTCCACCAGCACCGCCACCGACACGCGCTTGATGCGGCCGGCCGGCTGGCGGGTGTGCTGCAGGGTGCGGTCCAGCTCGTAGTTGCGGGTGGCGTTCTTGCTGCTTTCGGTCGGGGCCTGCGCGGTGGCCGGCGCGGCCTGCTGGCCCGGCGGGCTGTTGCTGGTGGCACCCGGCACGCCCTGCGGACCCGGCGTGCTGGTGGTGTTCTCGCTCATCTGCTCGCTGCGCAGCTTCTGCGGTTCACCGTTGTAGAGCTCACGGGCTTCCTCGGTCACCGAGAAGTCCATGTCCACGCTCACTTCCGGATTGACCCGGCCGGGGCCGGTCATCGGCTCCAGCAGCTCGCGGATGCGCTGGTTGAACGAGGTTTCCTGGCGGCGCACCTGCTCAAACTGCGCGGCGTTGACCGCCGCCTCGCTGTTCGGGTCGGTGATGCTGAGCATGCGCCCGCTCTGGTCGACCACGGTCACCCGTTCCGGCGCCAGGTCCGGAATGCTGGCCGCAACCATGTGCACGATGGCATCCACCTGGCTGCGTTCCAGCTGCTGGCCGCCACGCAGTTCCAGGGTCACCGAGGCGCTGGCCACGTCACGCTGGCGGGTGAAGGCGCTGGGCTTGGGAATGGCCAGATGCACGCGTGAATCACGTACCGGGCGCAGCGTGTTGATGGTGCGCGACAGCTCTGTTTCCAACGCGTGCTGGTAGCGCGCGCTTTCCACGAACTGGCTGACGCCGAAGCCCGGATCGCGTTCCATCAGCTCGAAGCCGAGCTTGCCGCTGTCGGTCAGGCCGGAGCCGGCCAGTTTCAGGCGGGCGTCGTGCAGGTTCTTTTCCGGCACGGTGATGCCACCGGTGGCCGGATCGAGCGCGAACGGAATCTGTGCCGCGCGCAGCAGGTCGGTCGCTTCAGCGGTCGCCTTCTGGTCCAGGCCGGTGTACAGCGGGACCATGCCCGGCTTCTGTGACCAGAAGAACACGGACAGGCCTGCCGCCACCGCCACCGCGATCATCGCCATCAGGCCCAGCCGACGGGTGATCTGCAGACTCTGCAGGCGGTCGAACCATTGCCCGGCCTTCTCGGCGTTCAGGCTGTCCTTGGAGAGCGTCAGTGCCATGCGTCAATGTTCCTTACAGCGGCATGTTCATCACGTCCTGGTAGGCCTGGACGAGACGGTTGCGGACTTCCACGGTGGCGCGGAAGGCGATCTGGGACTGCTGCGAGGCGACCATCACCTTGGCCAGGTCGGCGCTGGGGTCGCCCATTTCGAAGGCCTTGGCGAGGGCGCCGGACTTCTGCTGCGCATCGTTGACGCCGGCAATCGCACCACGCAGGGTTTCGGTGAAGCTGGCCGGCTGGGCCTGCGGCGCGTCCAGCACCGTGCCCGGCAGGGCGTTGCTGCGCGGCGCTTCGCCCAGCGGGTTGAGCGCCGGCTGTCCCATCTGGGTCTGATAGGAGCGGATCTGCGAAAGGATCGAAGTGACGGAGTGGGACATCTGCAACGGTTCCAGAAACAGGGATGGGGTTGTCTGCTGGAACCAGTGCAAGTGCCGTGCCGAAACCGGTTTTCGATTCAGTGACGTGAGGGTGTGGGTGTTTGGTGGCAGGGCTGCGCCCTGCACCCGCCGACGCGACGTCAACATCAACGTCAAAATCGGGCTATCCGTGGGGTGGCGGGGTGGGTCCGGTTGCGGGGGACGCCGTGAATACGTCCCTGTAGGCTCGGTCGCGCCATCCATGGCGCTCACGCCCCCGCAACCGGACCCACCCCGCCTTCGACAGTTGGCCGCGATCTGTTGGAACCTGCTGCTGATGGTGGGTGCCGCCCGTTGGTCGGCACTAATCGGATGGGGTCAGATCCCGTTGCAACGCAACGGGCTCTGACCCCGGTCGTGGCGCCATTTATCCGGCGTCGGTTTTCTGGCCTAGGGCTGCAGGGTCCAGCGGCCGGAATTCTGGCGCCGGCGCGGGGCGATGGGGCCGTCGTGCTGGGTGTAGATGAAGCGGCCCTGGCGGTCGCTCTGGCAGGTCAGCAGCAGGGTGTAGTGGGCGGGACCGGCCGGGTGGGCCTCGGTCATCTGGATTTCCGCGATATGCGGGGCCAGGCGCTGGTAGCGGTAGCTGCCGCCGATGCGCAAGTCAGTGCCGAGGATGTCCAGCACGTACTGGCTGCCGGCAAAGCTGAGCTGCACCATGCGTCCGGCGTTGGGGTTGTCCGGGGCGTACAGCGGGTCGCTGAGGTTGATGAACTGGCGCTGGTCCAGCGTTGCGGGCAGGGTGCAGTTGGCGGCAGTGGCCAGGGCCGGGCAGAGCAGGCTGGCGAGCAGGGCAAGGCGATGCATGGTGGAACCTCCTTGGGGGTGTCCTTGCCATGCTCCGCACTGCGGCGGTGTTGTCTCTAGGAAAACGTGCAAAAGCAATGGGCTCAGATCCCGTTCCGCAGCAAAGGGATGTGAGCCCAGGGGCCCAAAACACCAACGCCCGGGCAAGCCCAGGCGTTCGTGCCCCCTTCATGCTGGCAATGCGTTTCAGCCGGCCAGTTCGGCCTGCTCGCGCTCGATGCCGTACTTGCGCAGCTTTTCCACCAGGGTGGTGCGGCGCAGGCCGAGCAGCTGGGCGGCGTGGGCGACCACGCCCTGGGTGCGTTCCAGTGCTTCGTTGATCAGGCCCAGTTCGATGTTGGCCATGTGGTTGCGCAGGTCCATGCCTTCGTCAGGCAGCGCCGCCGGCGCCGCCGGGCGATTGACGGCGATGCCGTGCTCCAGCGCCGGCTGGTTGCCGCTGCCCGGGGTGTGGAAGGAGAAGCTGCGCAGGTCCAGGCGTTCTTCGCTGGCGGCCGGCTGTGCCGGTGCCGGCGTGGCGGCGGCCAGTGCCGCATCGCCACGGTAACGGGCCGGCAGGTCCTGCACGCGCACCGAACCACCCGGATGCAGCACCGCCAGGCGCTCGACCAGGTTGGTCAGCTCGCGCACGTTGCCCGGCCATTCGTAGCCGGCCAGGGCCTGCAGCGCTTCCGGGGTGAAGCGCACTTCGCCACGGCCGGTGCGGGCCAGCTGCGCGGCGATGGTTTCCACCAGCGCTGGCAGGTCTTCGCGACGCTCGCGCAGCGCGGGCACTTCGATCGGGAACACGTTGAGGCGGTAGAACAGATCCTCGCGGAACTTGCCCTCGGCGATGCGGGTCTCCAGGTCGCGGTGGGTCGCGGCCACCACGCGCACGTTGCAGCGGATGGTCTGGTTGCCACCGACGCGCTCGAAGCTGCGTTCCTGCAGCACGCGCAGCAGCTTCACCTGCATCGGCAGGCTCATGTCGCCGATTTCGTCGAGCAGCAGGGTGCCGCCCTCGGCCATTTCGAAACGGCCCTTGCGCGCGGTCAGCGCGCCGGTGAAGGCGCCCTTCTCATGGCCGAACAGTTCGCTTTCCAGCAGGTCGGCCGGAATGGCGCCGCAGTTGATCGCCACGAACGGGCCGTCACGGCGCGGCGAGCGCTGGTGGATGGCGCGCGACACCACTTCCTTGCCGGTACCGGATTCGCCCAGCACGAGCACGGTGGTATCGAATGCGGCGACCTGCTCGATCATGGTGCGCAGGGCGGTCACTGCCGGGCCGTTGCCGGTGGGGCCCTGGTCCTGGGCGGCGCCTGCCTGATGCTCGGCATCCAGGCGCTTGAGGCTGGCGCGGCGCAGCAGGGCTTCCATCTGTGCGTGGCGCAGCGGCGTTTCCAGCGGCCAGATGTTCGCTTCATGCAGCCCGTGCTGCCGGGCAAACACTGCAGCATCACCATCGGCCAGCAGCACCGGAGGCGGCAGGCTGCTGCCGCCCAGCCAGTTGTACAGCGCGGTGCTGGCGGGGCTGTCGTCCAGGCTGCCGACGATCACCGCCATCCAGTCGTTCTGGCGCTGCCGGCCCAGGTCGAAGTCGGCCGCGTCGGATACCCAGCGCGGGTTGAAGTCCATGAATTCCAGCAGGGCAACGGTGCGCTCTGCGCGCACGGCGTCGTTGTCCAGCACCAGGATGCGCGATTCACTCACGACTGTTCCTCCCTGAGGCCTTCCAGGATCGGCATCACTTCCTGGATGTAGGACAGCTTGCTGACAAAGTTGTCGGCACCGGCACGCAGCGCGTGTTCGCGGTGCTCGGCGTCATCGAAGTGGCTGGCGATCACGATGTACGGTGCATCGTCCTGCGACTTGATCAGGCGGGTGGCCTGCAGGCCACCCATCTCCGGCATGGCCAGGTCCATCAACACCACCTGCGGGCGCAGCGTTTCCGAGCGCTCGATCGCTTCCAGGCCGTTGCCGGCACTGCCGACGATCTGCAGCCAGTCGATCTTGCGGAAATGGCGCATCGCCGCGTTGATGAAGCCCTCGTGGTCATCGACCAGCAGGACCGTGAGCTTGTTCATGTCCAACATCCTTTTCAGCCCACCCGGGCCAGCTGCGGTTGCCTGGCGCTGAGCCGGCGCCGTTCGCGGGCCGGGGCGATATCCAGTTGTTCTCGGTATTTTGCGACGGTTCGGCGGGCAATGTTCACCCCCTGGCGTGACAGCAGGCCGGCAATGGCCTCGTCGGCCAGCGGACGGCCGGCGGGTTCGGCGTCGATCAGGCGGCGGACCATGGCTTTCACCGCCTGGCCGGAGACGCTGGCGCCTTCCAGGCGCACCGCGAAGAAGTGCTTCAGTTCGAAGGTGCCGCGCGGTGTCTGCAGGAACTTGCCGGTGGTGATGCGTGAGACGGTGGACTCGTGCATGCCGATTTCCTCGGCCACTTCCTTCAGGGTCAGCGGGGCCATGGCCTCTTCGCCACGGACCAGGAAGGCGGCCTGGCGCTCGACGATCACCCGCGCGGTGCGCAGCAGGGTGTCGTAGCGCATCGACAGGCCGCGGCTGAACCAGCGTGCCTCCTGCAGCATCTCGCGCAGTGCCGGCGCGGCTTCGCTGGTTTCGGCCAGCGCCTGTTCGTACTGGCTGTTGATCGAGACGCGGCGGCTGGTGGCCGGGTTCAGTGCCACCTTCCATTGCCCATCGGCGTGCCAGGCGACGACGTCCGGCACTACCACAGCGTTGCGTTCGGGCAGCAGGCTGTCGCCGGGGCGCGGCTGCAGCGAGAGGATCAGGCGCACCGCCTCGCGCACGTCGTCGATCTCGGCGTCGTGCTGGCGGGCGAGGGCGGGGTAGTCGTGCGCAGCCAGCGCATCGAGCGCGCCATCGAGGATGCGGGCGGCCAGGTGGCGAGCAGGGACCACGCCGTGCAGGCTGCGCAGCTGTGCCTGCAGGCCTTCGCGCAGGTCCTGCGCAGCCATGCCAGCGGGTTCACCGTGCAGCAGCTGCTGGCGGATGGCCTCGACGCCTTCGGCGGCGATGTCGAACTGGGCGCTGGCCAGCAGCTGCAGCTGCGCCAGCGGCGCCTGCAGGTAGCCGGCCTCATCGCAGTGGTCGAGCCAGAACGCGGCCACCGCCAGTTCGCGGTCGTCCATGTCCAGCGCCAGGCGCTGCAGCACGCGCAGCTGCGGGTCGGTCGACTCACCGGCGGCAATGCGCGCCATGCGATCGTCGTCGCCGTCCTGCCAGCTGGCGCCGGCCACGTCCCACATCGAAGACTCCGGCAACTCGTCGAACGCAGCGGTTTCCAGCGTGGTGGCGGCGGCCTCGGTGGCGTCAGCGGCAGGCGCTTCGGCCTCTTCGATCTCCAGCAGCGGGTTGGAGTCCAGCAGGCGCTGGATTTCCTGTTCCAGGTGCAGGCCATCGAGCTGCAGCAGCCGGATCGACTGCAGCAGCTGAGGGGTGAGGTGAAGTTGTTGGCCCAGCTGGGTCGAGAGTGCAGCCTTCATCGTGGTTCCCCGGCGCCGCTCCCCGGCGCCTTGTGGAACGCATCTTGCTTTTGATCCGGCGTGGGCGGAATCGGGGGGTTCCTGAGGGGGGTCGTGGTTGTCCCGACAGGATGTAGGGGTTATCCCTACATTGGCTCGGGATATTGACGAAGCGGGCCGCCAAGTCATTGATTCGTCGTGCCGAAGCGGCGGGGTTCGCGGCGGCCGGTGTACGGATTCCTGTCAGGGAATGTCGGGGTGACGGGAATTCGTCGTCAGTGCAGGGCCTTGCCCGCTACTGGCGCTTACTCCAGCTCGTGCTGGTGGCGCGCGGCCAGCAGCAAAAGGTCATTGGCGCGGCGGCAGCCCAATGACTCCATCATGCGTGCGCGGTGGGTTTCCACCGTCTTCACGCTGATGCCGAGGTCGGCGGCGATTTCCTTGTTGCTTTCGCCCTTGCCGATGCGGCGCAGGATCTCGCGCTGGCGCGGCGACAGCGCGGCAATGCCGGTAGGCTTCTCGCGGCCCAGCATGGGGGCCAGCATCTTGGCCGAGATCTGGGGACTCAGGAACACCTGGCCGGCATGCGCGGCGCGCAGCGCCAGTTCCAGCTCCTGCGGTGCTGCATCCTTCACCACGAACCCGACCGCGCCACGATCCAGGGCATCGCGCACATGCGCGGCATCGTCGTGCATGGTCATCATCACCACCCGGGTGCCGGGGGCGCGCAGGCGGATGTCGCTGAGCGCTTCCAGGCCGGTGCGGCCCGGCAACGAGAGATCCATCAGCACCACATCCGGCGCGTGCTGCAGGGCCAGCTGCAATGCCTGTTCGGCGTTGCTGGCCTCGGCGACGAGCTGCACGTCGGCAAACCCCTGCAGCAGCCGCGCCAGGCCGGCGCGGACGAGGGTGTGATCGTCGACGATGAGAACTCGCACAGGCACGCAACAGATCCGTGTAGGGGAGTCCACCTTAACTTAGCTGAACGGGCGCGCCAAGGCTTGCCCGCCAAGCGTGATGGTGGCAGCTTTCAGCGCGCCCGGCGTGCCTCGGCCACCTGGCGGCGGTGCAGTCGGAACAGGTGCCGCTCCATGGCCATTTCCAGGCCGTCGCCCAGGCGCTGGAAGCGCAGCCATAGGAAGTGGCCGCCGCCGCCGTCGGCTGCCTCGGCGATCACTTCCACCGGCAGGTCGATGTGGTCGGGCAGCCAGTCGCTGGGCTGCAGGCGCACCACGCCGGCCTGGCCGGGGCTGGCACCGCTGCGCGGGCCCAGCTGCAGGCGGATGCCACGGCGCGACCAGCGCACCGGGCGCAGGGGCAGTTCCAGGCCCTGCTGGCGCACCAAGCGGCCGAGCAGCACCATCGCCAGGTCCAGCTTGGCTTCAAGGCGTTGCAGCTGCAGGGTGGCCTCGTTGCGTTCGTCGTGCTCGTCAACACGGCTGTCTTCGACCAGTGCCAGGCTGCGCAGCAGGCCTTCGGCACCGCTGGTGCGTCCGGCCGCGCTGCCCGCCTGGAACTCGGCCGGCAGGGCCAGCTCGCAGCTGAGCGTTTCGTCGAACAGCTCGCTTTCGGCAGGATGGTGCAGCGACGTGGCCGGCAGCTGGGTCATGCCAGCGATCCTGCCTGCAGGTAGGCATGGGCGGCGCGAAGCGAGCGCTGGCCGTCATTCATCAGTGCGGCCGCTGCATCGCGGCGCTGGCGCAGCAGGCCCAGAAGGCTCTGCTGGCGCTCGAACAGGGCGCTCAGCGGCCCGTGGTCCGCAGCGGTCAGCGGCTGGCTGAGCAGGGCATGCAGGGTGCTGTCGTGCCCGTCGAGCAGGCTGTCGGCCTGGTCCAGGGCATCATCGCCCAGTGCCTTCTCGAAGGCATCCAGCTGCGCGTGCAGTTCGGGCAGGCTCATGGCGCCACCGCGGCCGGGCGGCGCTGTTCGTGCGGGATCGCGTTCCAGGCGCTGTCGATCTCGCCCAGCAGCTGCAGCGATTCATCCAGCGCGGCGCGGTCGTTGTGCAGGTTGGCTTCGGTGAGGCGCTGCAGCACGTAATCGTACAGGGCCGACAGGTTGCCGGCGATCTCGCCGCCGGCCTCATGGTCCAGCGAGCCGTTGAGGTGGCCGACGATCGCGCAGACTTCGCCGATCGCCTTGCCCTTGCCGGCCTGGTCGCCCCGCTCGAGGCTGGCCAGGGCGCGACGCACGCGCTCCAGCGCGCCGGCCAGCAGCATCGCCACCAGCTTGTGCGGATCGGCATCGGCGACCGCACTGGTCACTCCCACCTGGCGGTACTGCTCGGCATATTGACGGCTGGAACCGTACATTCGTGATTCTCCTTGCGCGGGGTGCCGTCGGGTGATCGTGGGGATCGGTGCCGGCGGCGCGGCGATGATTGCTGTTGCGTCCGTTATCGGTGCATTGCGCGGCAAACTTGAGTGCCACGCACGCATCGTCAGCGGTTCAACTGTGCCAGCTGCTGCTGCAGCGCCGTGTTGCTCTGCTGCAACTTGCCCATCAGGCTGTCCAGCGCGATGAACTGCTTCTTGTAGCGCTCTTCCACGCTCTTCATCCGCGTGTCGAGGTCCTTGCGGCGCTTGTCGATGTTGTCCAGCGTGGTGTTCAGGCCCTTGGTGCGCGCGACGAACGCGCCTTCCTTGCCGACCGTGGTGCTGACATAGCCGTCGACCAGCGTGTACAGCTTGCCGGCACCGCCGGAATCACCGGTGATCGCCTGGCGCATCTTCTCCGGCTGGCTGGCCAGTGCGGCGGCGAACTTGGTGGTGTCCAGGATCAGCGTGCCGTCGGCATTGGGGTAGCCGCGGGTATCCAGACCGATCGCCTTGGCATCGAGCTTGTCACCGGCCAGGTCCTTGAGCACGCTCGACATCACCGAGCGCAGCTGGCTGGTGGCGCCGCGCATCTGCGCATCGCCGGTCAGCGTGGAGGCTTCCTTGGTCTTGGCGTCGTACTTGGTTTCGGTGTTGATCGCCGCCAGTGCGGCGTTGTAGGCCGTTACGAACTCCTGCATCACCTTGGTGGCCGCCGCAGTGTCGGTGCTGATGGTC
Source organism: Stenotrophomonas maltophilia group sp. msm4 (assembly GCF_032025605.1). Taxonomy (NCBI): domain Bacteria; kingdom Pseudomonadati; phylum Pseudomonadota; class Gammaproteobacteria; order Lysobacterales; family Lysobacteraceae; genus Stenotrophomonas; species Stenotrophomonas maltophilia group sp. msm4. The sequence goes on from NZ_JAVSKK010000001.1 coordinate 998,758, forward strand.
ACCGTGCTGGTGCCCGGCATCTTCAGGTTCAGGGTCAGGCCCGGAACCGCATCGGCCACGGTGTTGCTGGCGCTGACGACCTTCACGCCATCGATGGTCAGCTCGGCGTCGGCGGCGGCGGTGTTCTGCTTCAGGCTGTTGACCAGCCCCCCCAGCTTGGCGTCGCTGCCTGCGTACTCGAGCTTGATCGCGTTGGCGGCACCGGTCTTCTCCTGTGCGATCGACAGGTACTGGTTGTCGCCGGAGCTGATCAGGGTGGCCTGCACGCCTTCCTTGCGGCCGGCCGCATCGATCTTGTTGCGGATGGTGGTCAGCGTGTCGCCGTCCTCCACCTCCACGTTCATGGTCTTGGCCTTGTCGCCCACGCCAACGGTCAGCGTCAAGGTTCCGGCAGCAAACGTGTCGGTCTTGGGTACCGAAGTATCGGCGATCAGTTTGTGCGCGGTGGCCAGCGAGGTGACATTGACCACGTGCGTGCCGTTGGAGGCCGCAGCCTTGGTGGTGCCAACGTCATACAGCGCGACCGACGCCGTCAGGATCTCGTCGGTGCCCTTGTCGCCGCCTTTGCTGGCGGTCACCGTGCGCGTGTCGAACGCGGTGGTGGCCTTCAGTGCGGTCAGCGCCGTCTTCAGCTTGTCGAAGGCCGAGGTGATGGTGCCGATCGACGACAATTGCATCTTGGCCTTGGACTGCTGCAGGTTCAGCGCATTGTCGGCGGGCTTGCGGTCAGCTGCGACCAGCTGGTTGACGATGCTGGAAATATCCAGTCCCGAGCCAATGCCACCGTATCCAAAGTCTGCCACGTCGTTTCTCCTGGTATCCGGGCCCGGCCGTCGTGCGCTGGCCCGTCGTCAACGAAAATAGCGGCCTGCGCCGCTGGGTCTTGAGGACTTCGTTGATGCACGTGCCGTGCCACTCGCCTGGCGCAGGTTCTGGCACGCGGGTTGCAGGAGAGCTGGGGCAGGGTGCGGGTGGGTTCACCGCGGGCTGCCGGGAGTCTGCAAAAAGCCCTCCCCCAATGCAGGGGAGGGATCAGGCTACTGACAATCGGGGGGAGACGAAGCCGCCCGTTACGTACAGTCAAAGGTACAGCGCTGAAAGAGAGGTCCGCAGGAGCGGGCGATGCCAAGCCGGTTCGGGACTGATCCCGGGCCGGGCATGGCCCGCGCCTTCGTGCATCGTGGCTTCCCGGTTGCCGCTACCGTCGGTTCGACCCGACGGTAGCGGCGCCTTCTTGCCGTGGATCAGCGCAGCAGGCTGAGCACGCCCTGCGGCACCTGGTTGGCCTGGGCCAGCATGGCCGTACCGGCCTGCTGCAGGATCTGGGTGCGGGTCAGCTCTGCGGTTTCCTTGGCGAAGTCGGTGTCCTTGATGCGGCTGCGCGATGCCGACAGGTTTTCCGACGAGGTCTGCAGGTTGGCCACCACCGAGGTGAAGCGGTTCTGGATCGCACCGAGGTCGGCGCGGGTGCTGTTGATCGCACCCAGGGCCTTGTCGACCACTTCCAGGGCCTGCTGGGCACCGAGTACGGTGCTCACGTCCAGCTTCTGCACGTTCGCCGAGGTGTCGGTGCCAGCAGTGTAGGCGCCGGCAGCCGCTGCGGTGCCCCAGGTCTTGGCGGTGGCGTCGTAGTCGCTGCGCATCAGGGCGATATCGGCAGCGGCAACGGCCTTGCCTTCCTTCACCGAGCTCAGCTTCAGGGAGCCGTCGGCATTGGCTTCGGCGTAGATGCCGGCCTCGCCGATCTTGGCGTTGATGGCGGTGGCGACGGCCTTGGAGGCATCCGCCGTGGTGGCGCCGGCCTTGACTTCAACCGTGCCGATGTCCACGCCCATCACGGTGCCGGAGAAGCGTGCGCCGTCGGTGCTGGCGGCCAGGGCGGCGGTCGCGCCGGTGGCGAAGGTCGAGGTGCCCAGCGAGCCGGCCTTGGCATCGATGGTCTTGTCGATGGCGATGGCCTGGCCGGCATTGGCGCCGACCTGGAACAGCTGGCTGGAGAAGGTGCCGTCCAGCAGCTTGGTGCCGTTGAAGTCCGACTGCTTGGCGACGCGGTCGATTTCCGAGACCAACTGGGTCACTTCGGCCTGCAGCGCCTTGCGGTCGCTGGCCGAGTTGGTGGCGTTGGAGGCCTGCACCGACAGCTCGCGGACGCGCTGCAGATTGTTGCCGATTTCGGTCAGCGAACCTTCGGCGACCTGGGCCAGCGAAATACCGTCGTTGGCGTTGCGGATGGCGACGTCGGTACCGCGGATCTGCGTGCCGAAGCGCTCGGAGATCGCCAGGCCGGCGGCGTCGTCCTTGGCGCTGTTGATGCGCGAACCGGAGGACAGGCGCTGGATGGTGGTGGCCAGCGAGCTGCCGCTGGTGCTCAGGTTGCGCTGAGCATTCAGGGACATGGTGTTGGTGTTGATGACTTGTGCCATGGTGCATTTCCTTTGGCGAAGGTGGAACGTGTTTCAGGATCCGGGCGCGGCGTCATGCGGCGCCCGGAGGTCGATCAGGGAGCGGATCAGCGCAGCAGGCTGAGCACGCCCTGCGGCACCTGGTTGGCCTGGGCCAGCATGGCCGTACCGGCCTGCTGCAGGATCTGGGTGCGGGTCAGTTCTGCGGTTTCCTTGGCGAAGTCGGTGTCCTTGATGCGGCTACGCGAAGCCGACAGGTTCTCCGACGAGGTCTGCAGGTTGGCCACCACCGAGGTGAAGCGGTTCTGCACGGCGCCCAGGTCGGCACGAGTGCTGTTGATCGCACCCAGGGCCTTGTCGACGATTTCCATCGCCTGCTGGGCGCCCTTCACGGTGCTGACGTCCAGGTTGCTGGCGTACTTCGCGGCCGGCGCTGCAGCAGCAGTGGTGGCGGTGAAGGTCGGGGCGGTGGCGCCGGTCCAGGTGCCCACCGAAGCGGTGATGGCCTTGAACGAGCCATCGGCGTTGACGCTGTCCTTGACCGAGGTCAGGGTGACGCCGGCGGTACCGTTCACTTCGGCGTAGACACCGGTCTCACCGATCTTGGCGTTGATGGCAGTCACCAGCGCCTCGCGGGAGGCCTTGCCGGTAGCAGCGGCGTCGGCACCCTGCTTGACATCGACGTCGGCGATGGTCACGCCATTGATCTGCAGGCCAGTGACCTTGAGGTCGGCGTTGGTGCCCGGGTCGGCCAGGGCCAGCGAGTTGGTGTCGAACTTGGCGCCGCCCAGGGCGTTGGCCTTGGCATCGATGGTCTTGTCGATGGCGATGGCCTGGCCGGCGTTGGCACCGACCTGGAACAGCTGGCTGGAGAACGAACCGTCCAGCAGCTTGGTGCCGTTGAAGTCCGACTGCTTGGCGACGCGGTCGATTTCCGAGACCAGCTGGGTCACTTCGGCCTGCAGCGCCTTGCGGTCGCTGGCCGAGTTGGTGGCGTTGGCGGCCTGCACCGACAGCTCGCGGACGCGCTGCAGGTTGTTGCCGATTTCGGTCAGCGAACCTTCGGCAACCTGGGCCAGCGAGATGCCGTCGTTGGCATTGCGGATGGCGACGTCGGTACCGCGGATCTGCGTGCCGAAGCGCTCGGAGATCGCCAGGCCGGCGGCGTCGTCCTTGGCGCTGTTGATGCGCGAACCGGAGGACAGGCGCTGGATGGTGGTAGCCAGCGAGCTGCCGCTGGTGCTCAGGTTACGCTGAGCATTCAACGACATCGTATTGGTGTTGATGACTTGTGCCATGAGGAGAGGTCCTTGAGCGGTTGCACGTGAGTTGGGTCAGACGCCCCCGACGTGCCCCGGGGGCGGCTCATGTCAGCGCTGCAACAGGCTGAGCACGTTCTGCGGTACCTGGTTGGCCTGGGCCAGCATGGCCGTACCGGCCTGCTGCAGGATCTGGGTGCGGGTCAGTTCGGCGGTTTCCTTGGCGAAGTCGGTATCGCGGATGCGGCTGCGCGATGCGGACAGGTTCTCCGAGGAGGTCTGCAGGTTGGCGACCACCGAGGTGAAGCGGTTCTGGATCGCGCCGAGGTCGGCGCGGACGCTGTTGACCGATTCCAGGGCCTTGTCGACGATCGACATCGCCTTCTGTGCGCCTTCGGCGGTGGTGACGTTCAGGTCCTTGACGAAGCTGGCCGCTGCACCGGTCAGGGTGCCGCCGTTGGTGCTGGTCTCGGTCAGGCCCAGGCCGGCGATGGTCGCGGCGGTGACGCCGGCCGGCGGGGTTGCTGCGCTGACGCCCAGGGCGAAGGTCTGGCCATCCTTGACCGAAGCCAGGCTGATGACGCCGGCATTGACCGAGGCCACCACGCCGGTTTCACCCAGCTTGTTGTTGATCGCCGCAGCGGTGGCCGAGGTGATCGACTCGCCGGCCTTCACGGTGAAGTCGCTGATGGTGACCGTGGTGGCGGTGCCGCCCGGTGGGGTGACCGAGACCTGCAGGCCGGAGTAGGTGGTGTCGGCCGTGGCCTTGTCCACCGCCAGCGCAGTGCCGGTGTAGCCGTTGGCGAAGGTGGCAGCCCCCAGCGAATCGGCCTTGGCGTTGACCACGCTGTTGATGGCGATGGCCTGGCCGGCGTTGGCGCCCACCTGGAACAGCTGGCTGGTGAAGCTGCCGTCCAGCAGCTTGGTGCCGTTGAAGTCGGCCTGCTTGGCCACACGATCGATTTCCGAAACCAGCTGGGTCACTTCAGCCTGCAGGGCCTTGCGGTCGCTGGCCGAGTTGGTGGCATTGGAGGCCTGCACGCCCAGTTCGCGGATGCGCTGCAGGTTGTTGCCGACTTCGTTCAGCGAACCTTCGGCGACCTGGGCCAGCGAGATGCCGTCGTTGGCGTTGCGGATGGCCACGTCCAGGCCACGGATCTGGGTGGTGAAGCGCTCGCTGATGGCCAGGCCGGCCGCGTCGTCCTTCGCGCTGTTGATGCGCAGGCCGGACGAGAGGCGCTGGATGGTGGTGGCGAGCGAGCTGCCGCTGGTGCTCAGGTTGCGCTGAGCGTTGAGCGACATCGTATTGGTGTTGATTACCTGTGCCATGGGGTCGTCTCCTCTTATATGGAACCCGTTGGTGAATGAAACGAAGCGCCGCCTGTTTTTTTGTGTGGCTGTGTGCTTCGCCGTTGCCAAATGAATAACGGCGCTTTGTCAACAACCTTTAGCCGTGAATTCCGCTGAAGCCAGAATTCGTTGCCTGAAGCTGTTTTCCCGGGGTTTTCAGCCCTGTTGCCAGGATGGAAGCGAGCCCGGGAGGGGCGGTCGGGCAGGGCCTGACCAGCGCTGATGAAGGTATCGGCGGGGTGCGACCCGGCTTGATGGGCAATCACGGAGAATCGGCCGGAGATGGCCAGAGGGCCGCGTGGTGGCGGGCAGGCGCGCAAACGAAAAAGGCCGCGATGCAGGGCATCGCGGCCTTTCAGGGGTGACGCAGGAGAGGCGTCAGCGCAGCTTGTTGAACAGCGACATCGACTGCATCTGCGAGAAGATCGTCTGCGCCGCCTGCAGTGCGGTGCTCTGCAGCTGGTACTGGCTCAGTGCATCGGCGTAATCCAGGTCGCGCATCTGCGACAGCGTGGTCTTCAGGGTCACGCCATTGGCCTCGCGCATCTCCGCCGCGTTGTCCAGCGCCTTCAACTGCGCACCACCGGCAGCGCGCGAATCGATCATCCGCTCCGAGGCGCGCGCGACGTCGCGCAGTGCGCTCTGCAGCTGATTCTGCTGCGCAGTCATCTGCGCGGTGGTACCGGTGTCGGCACCCAGCGCGGCGACCAGGTTGTCCATGGTGGCGAAGATGTCGCGGCTGCTGGCGGCCTGTACGCTGAAGCTGTCGCCCGCTGCAGGTGCGCCGGTGATGCGCAGGCGCACACCGTTCACTTCCAGGTCGTCGCCAGCCTTGTAGGTGCCGGTGCCGGTCACGTTGCCCGCACCATCCACCACCTCGTACTGGGTGCCGGTGGTGAAGCGCACGCTGAAGCCCTGGCCGTTCCAGCTGTCGCTGCCGTCGCGGGTGATGTTGGTCAGCACGCCGTTGCCGGTGTTGCCGGCCGCGGCGCTGCCGTCAACGAAGCCGTCGCCGGTGGGGATGCGCATGAAGATCTCGCTGCCGGGCAGGGCGTCGCGCACATAGGTATCGGGGCCGACTTCAACCTGGCGCTGGGTCTGGTCGCCGCGATAGACGACCTTGCCGTTGATCTTGGCGAACGGCGGGTCACCGTCGTTGGTGCCACCGAACACGTAGCGGCCGGTACCATCGTCGGCGTTGGCCAGCGACAGCAGGCCATCGCGGATCTGGTTGACCTCGGTGATCAGCGTCTTCTTGTCCGCCGCGCTCAGTGCCGGATTGCTGGCCTGGATGGTCAGATCGTTGACGCGCGCCATCAGGTCGTTGACCTGCGCCAGGGTGTTTTCCTGCACGCCCAGGCGGTTCTGCACATTGCCGGCGTTGAGCTTCATGCGGTCCAGTGCGGCCAGGCTGCGGTCAAGGCCGACTGCAGTGCCGGCGGCAACCGGATCGTCCTTGGCGCTGACGATCTTGCTGCCAGTAGCAATCTGCTGCTCCAGGTGGCTGAGCTTGGCCTGCTTGGCCATCATCAGCGACACCGACTGGTTGAACATCATGCTGGTGGAGATGCGGCTGCTCATCGGCGGACGGCTCCCAGGATGGTCTGGAACATGCTGTCGGCGGTGGAGATCAGCTGTGAGGCGGCCTGGTAGGCCTGCTGCAGGCGCAGCATGTCGGCGGCCTCTTCGTCCAGGTTCACGCCGGAGACCTCATCGCGGGCTTCCTGTGCCTTGTCATTGATCACCAGCTGCGCATCGAGCGAGTACTCGGCCGAGCGGGCGGCGGCGCCGACCTGGGTGGTCAGGCCACCCAGTGCACCGTTCAGTGTCACCGTTCCGGCGTTGAAGGCCTTCGTGCTTTCCACCTTGGCCAACCTGGAGGCGTTGCTGTTGTCCGACGAACCGGCCGGGGTCGGGGTGATGTTGAAGGTATCGCCCACCTTCGGCGCACCGTCCAGTACGAAGCTCCAGCCGTTGGCACTGATGGTCTGGCCAGGTGTATAGGTCTGCGGCGGGCCACCGTCGATGGTGTAGGTGGTCGCCGAGGTGAACACGATCGCCGACGGATTGCGCAGGTTCGCGTTGGCCGAATCGGTGACGGTGACGCCGCTCAGCTTGCCGGTACCGGTGTTGGCGGTGGCGGCTGCGCCCTTGACTGCGGCGGCCGCGGCAATGCGCGACGGATCGGTGATGGCCATCTCCAGGCTGCCGGCCACGCCGGCGGTGGGCTGCAGCAGGAAGCGGTCATTGGCCGCCGGGGTGCCGCCGACGACCAGGTTCACGCCGTTGATCACCAGCGGATCGGCGGCGGTGCCGGTACCGGTCAGGGGAATGCTGGCGCCGGTGTCGGCGCGGCTGGCCTTCCAGGTGGTGCCATCGAACTGCAGCACCACGTTCTGCGCGTCCAGTTTGCCCAGGTCGCCATAGGTGGCGCTGAGGCTGGCGGTTCCGGTATTGCTGTTGTTGCCGGTCACGCGTGGGCTGCCGATGTTGAAGAAGTCCCCGCCCATCTGGCCATACAGATCCACACCCTGGTGGTGGACCTGGTTGAAGCTCTCGGCCAGGCCCACCGCCAGCTTGCCCAGTTCGGCCTGCGCAGGCGTCAGCACGGTGTCGCGGAATTCCAGCAGGCCCCCGATCTGGCCACCGACCGCTTTCGGGTCGAGACGGATGGTGTTGCCCTGAGTCTCCAGTGCCAACTGCAGGCGCTCGGGCTGGTAAGGATCGGCTACGGTGGTGACCTTGGTCGCCGTGGTACCCACCACCAGCGCGTTGCCGCCGGCAGTGTAGACATTCATGATGCCGCCGTCCTGGATCACCGCGGTGCCACCGGTGTAGCCGATCAGCTGGGTGATCAGCTGGTCGCGGCGGTCGAGCAGGTCCGGTGCAGCCGAGGCGATGTTGGTTCCGATGGCACCGTTGATCTGCGCGATCTCCTGCGCAAGGCGGTTGACCTCGGTCGCACCGGCCAGCAGGCCGTTGTTGACCTCGCTGTTGAGATTGTTCAGGTGCGTGTTGAGCTGCACGAAGCGGTTGGCCAGCGCCTTGCCACCGTCGAGCATGTTCTGGCGGTCGGCGGTGCCGGCCGCGTTGGACGACAGGCCACTGACCGAGTCGAAGAAGTTCGACCAGACGCCAGCCACGTTGGTGGCAGCATCGGAGAACAGCGCGTTGACCCGGTCGGCCATGCCCGAAAGCTGCTTCAGGCGCGCCAGCTCACCGCTGCTGTCGAGCAGGCGCGAGATCGCCAGCTGGTCGGCCGTGCGACGGATGTCAGTGATGCGGGTGCCGTTGCCGACCGTGCCGTAGCCATAGTTCTGTGGATCGGCGGTGGCGAAGTTGACCTTCTGCCGGCTGTAGCCGGGTGTATTGAGGTTGGCCACGTTGTGGCTGGTGGTCGCCAACGCTCGCTGGAAGGCGAGCAGGGCACCGGTACCGGTGGAAAGTACGCTGGACATGGTGTTCCTCAACGACGAGTGATACCCAGCGCCGCGGTCGCGGTGCTGGCGAAGGTCTGGCCAAGGCGCGAGCCGGCGTCGGCCACGGCGGCTACGGCGCGCTCGATGGTCGGGCCGCCGGCGATCGCAGCGATCTTGGCGGCGTAGCGCGGATCGGTGGCGTAACCGGCGCGCTGGAGGCCACGGGCGAAGCCCTGCACGTCGGTGCCGGCCTGCAGGGCCTGCTGGTAGCGCGGGCTTGTCTTCAGCAGGCGCACGTAGTCGGCAAAGCTCTCGGCAGCTGAACCGTAGGCGCGGAAGCTGGCGGTTTCGTTGCGGCGCACGCCATCGACATATTCATGGGTGCCGGCCGTGGCGCGCTGGCCGTTCCAGCCAGTGGCCTTGATGCCGAACAGGTTGTGCGAGGTGCTGCCATCGGCATGCTTGATGTGGCGCTTGCCCCAGCCGGTCTCCAGCGCTGCCTGGGCGACCAGGGCGCGGGCATCCACGCCCAGTTCCCTGGCCGCGCTCTGTGCGTGCTGCCAGATGCTGGCGACGAAGCCCTCCGGGGTATGCTCGCCGAGCTGGGCGACGGCGGTGCGCGTGGCCAGGGCATCGGCCGGGCTCATGGCCGTGCCGCGATTGCTGGCCGTCGCCGTCCACTGGTCGCTGTTGGCGGCCCAGTCCTCGCCCTGCAGGCTGCCGATGTACGGATCCTCGGTGCCCAACGAGCGGTGCAGGCCGCTGCTCTCACGGCCGGCGATCAGGTCCAGTGCCTGCTCCATCGGTGCCAGCGCGGCCTGCGCACCGTGCTGCGCGCCTGCGGCCATCTGCTGCAGCATGCGCACGGCCTGGCTGCCATCTTCCAGGGGCAGCGACGGTGCCGGCCTGGCCGGCGCGTTGAGCTGGTAAGCGCGGCTGGCCTTGGCCGGATCCACGCGGGTATCCAGTGCCGGACCTTCGGCGGCCTGGCCGGACAGCTGGCGGGTGATCATGCCGGACAGGCCCAGGCCCTTGCCGCGGGTCATCGCCTCGGCAATCTTCTGGTCGTACATGTCGCGGAACATCTTGTTCTCGCCGGGAAACAGCGAGTCGCCGAAGCTCGCATCGCGCATGCTCTTGACCAGCATCTGTGCGAACTGGCCTTCCAGCTGGCGTGCGACCTTGTCGATCTTCGCCGGATCGTTCTGCTGCGCCGGGTGCAGGTCGAATGCGGGATTGATGCGCATGTCAGATCACCTCGAGCTCGGCACTCAGTGCGCCGGCCTGCTTCAGGGCTTCCAGGATCGCGATCAGGTCGCCCGGTGCCGCACCCACGGCGTTCACCGCATGCACGATCTCGTCCAGGGTGGTGCCGCCGCTGAACTTGAACATGCGGCTGCCGTCGTTGGTGGCGGTGATGGTGGACTGCGGGCTAGCCACGGTACGGCCGCCCGACAGCGCATTGGGCTGGCTGACGTTGGTGTTCTCCTGGATCGTCACCGTCAGCGAACCATGCGCAATCGCCGCAGGGCCGACCCGCACCTGCTGGCCGATGACCACGGTGCCGGTGCGCGAATTGACCACCACCTTGGCCGGGGCGCTGCCGGGGGTCAGTTCAAGGTTCTCGATGCGCGCCAGCAGGCCGATGCGTGCGCCCGGATCGGTCGGTGCGGTGACGGCGACGGTCACGCCATCGATCGCGCGTGCCGCACCTTCGCCGAACGCGTTGTTGAGCGCGGCGACCATGCGCGAGACCGTGGTGAAATCATTGTTGTGCAGGTTCAGGGTGATGTCGCCGCCGTTGGCCAGCGGATCGGGCAGGGCACGCTCCACGGTGGCGCCGTTGGGAATACGGCCGACGCTGGGCACGTTCACCGAGACACGGGAACCGTCCTTGCCCTGCGCGCCAAAGCCACCCACGATCAGATTGCCCTGGGCGATGGCATAGATCTGGCCATCGGCGCCGCGCAGCGGGGCCATCAGCAGCGAACCGCCGCGCAGCGACACCGCGTTGCCGATCGAAGACACCGTGATGTCGATCGGCTGGCCGGGCTTGGCGAACGGCGGCAGCTCGGCATGGATCGCCACGGCGGCCACGTTCTTCAGCTGCGGGTTGACGTTCGGCGGCACGTTCACGCCCAGCTCGCCAAGCAGGTTTTTCAGGCTCTGCACGGTGAAGGGCGCCTGGCTGGTACGGTCGCCGCTGCCATCCAGGCCGACCACCAGGCCATAGCCCACCAGCGCATTGCCGCGCACGCCGCCGACCTGGGCGAGGTCCTTGATGCGCTCGGCGCTGGCCGGGGCGGCCACCGCGAAGACCATGAACACGCCACAGTAGAGCGACGCCATGCGTCGCTGCCAGGAAGAAGAGGAGAAGAGTTTCATGGCCATACTCAGAACGGCGTCAGGCCGGAATTGAAGAAGCGGCTCAGCCAGCCCATCGCGTTGGACTGCGCGACCGGTCCGCGGCCGCCGTAGACGATGCGGGCCTCGGCCACGCGGCTGGAGGGAATGGTGTTGTCCTGGCTGATGTCGCCCGGGCGCACGATGCCCTGCACCTGCACCAGTTCATCGCCCTGGTTCAGCCGCAGGTTCTTCTGCCCCTGCACCACCAGGTTGCCGTTGGGCAGGCGCTGGATCACCGTGACCGTGACGCTGCCCTGCAGGCGGTTGCTCTGCGCGCTGTTGCCCTTGCCGGTGAAGTCACGCGCGCCCTTGGCGGTGGCACTGAGGATGTCCTTGCCGCCCAGGGTGACCGGCGCACCGAGGATGGACGGCGTGCCCAGGCTCAGGTTGGATTCCTTGTTGGTGGCCGTGTTGGCGCTGGTCTGCGCGGTGGTGTTTTCCAGCAGGGTGATCGTCAGCAGGTCGCCGACATCGCGCGCGCGGCGGTCCGAATACAGCTGCAGGGTCGGGCCAGCGGCGTAGATCGCACCGGCGGTCGGCGCGGCCTGCGGCGGCATGATCGGCTGGATCGGTGCCATCGCCGGATAGGGGCGCACGTCGCCCGCGATCACGCAGCCACCGAGCAGGGCGACCACGGTGCAGGCGAGGGCAGTACGGGCGAGGTTGGAAATGGGCGACATGGCGGTTTCCCGGTTGGGCCGGTCAGATCTTGTTGTTGAGATAGCCGAGCATCGAGTCGGTGGTGGAGATCGCCTTGGCATTCATTTCGTAGGCGCGCTGGGTTTCGATCATCGACACCAGCTCTTCCACCACATTGACGTTGCTGCCTTCCAGCGCACCCTGCACCACGGTGCCGAGACCGTTCAGGCCGGGATTGCCGTTCTGGGCAGGGCCCGAGGCCGTGGTTTCCAGGAACAGGTTCTCGCCGCGCGCCTGCAGGCCGGCCGGATTGACGAAGTCGGTCAGGGTCAGCGCACCGACTTCCACCGAGGCGGCGTTGTCGGCCATCTTCACGCTGATGGTGCCGTCGCTGCCGATGGTGACCGACTGCGCGCCCTCGGGAATCTGGATGCCCGGCTGCACCGGGTAGCCGCTGTTGGTAACCAGCTCGCTGTCCTGGTTGATCTTGAACGAGCCATCACGGGTGTAGGCCGAGCTGCCGTCGGGCATCTGCACTTCGAAGAAGCCGCGTCCGTTGACCATCACGTCCAGTGCGCGGCCGGTCTGCTGCTGTCCACCCTGCTCGAAGTTCTTGGCGGTGGCGACCACGCGCACGCCGGTACCCAGCTGCAGGCCGGTCGGCAGCTGCGTCTGCGCCGACGAAGAGCCGCCGGGCTGGCGCACCTGCTGGTACAGCAGGTCCTCGAAGCTGGCGCGGTCCTGCTTGAAGCCGGTGGTGTTGGTGTTGGCGAGGTTGTTGGAAACCACCGACATGCGCATCTGCTGCGCATCCAGTCCGGTTTTCGCGATCCACAATGCCTGGTTCATCTTCGGAGTCCTGTCTGGGTGAAGCCGGCCGCGCAATGCGGCCCTTGGTAGCGGGTGTGCAAGCGGTGTGCCAGCGCCGTGCCCGGGCGGCGCCGGAAATCCGTCAGCTGCCCAGGCGGAGCAGGCTGTTGGCGCTGCGCGCGTTGTCGTCGCCGTGCTTGATCACCTGCACCTGCATTTCGTACTGGCGCTGCAGCTGGATCATCTGCACCAGCGCACCGGCAGCATCGACGTTGCTGCCTTCCAGTTGCCCGCTGTGCACGGCGGTGCCCTGTGCCGGTGCGAACGGCTGGCGCGGGTCGGTGTTGCGGAACAGGCCATCCAGGCCACGTTCGAGGCGCTCGTCCGGCGCCTGCACCACCTTGATCCGGCCGATCTGCGCCATCGTCTGCGGGCCTTCGCCCTGCGGGATGATCGAGATCGTGCCGTCGGCACCGATCTCCATCGCCTGGTAGGGCGGAATGGCGATCGGGTTGTTGTTGTCATCCAGCACAGTGCGGCCGCCAGAGGTCACCAGCTGGCCGTTCGGCGTCACCGACAGGGCTGCGCCGCGTGTATACGCTTCGCTGCCATCGCTCGCCTGCACCGCCAGCCAGGTGCCGCTCTGCAGTGCAAGGTCCAGTGGTTTGCCGGTGATGTGCTGCGCGCCGGGCCGGCGGTTGAAGCCGGCGTCGACGTGCAGCGCATCCACCCGCGAGGCAAAGCCCTGACCCTTGATCGGGAAGGCTTCGGTGTTGGCCAGCGCTTCCTTGAAGCCAGGAGTGTCCGAGTTGGCGAGGTTGTGGCTGAGCGTTCCCTGCGCCTGCAGGGAGGCGCGGGCACCGGTCATCGCCACGTAAAGGGCTTTATCCATGCGGGGAGTTCCGTGACAGGGTCAGCAGCTCATCAACGGATGTTGATGACGGTCTGGGTGATCTGGTCCTGCGTGGTGATCATCTGCGCGTTGGCCTGGAAGTTGCGCTGCGCGGTGATCATGTTGACCAGCTGCTCGGTGAGATCGACGGTGGACGCTTCCAGCGAGCCGGCCTGGATCTTGCCGAGATTGGAGGTGTCCGGCATGCCGGTGCGCGGCGTGCCCGACTCGAAGGTCTCCACCCACAGGTTGTTGCCCTTCGATTCCAGTCCCTGGGTGTTGTTGAAGGTGGTCAGTGCGACCTGGCCCAGCGGCTTGTCGTCGCCGTTGGAGTAGCGCGCATAGACCACGCCCGACTCGGACACAGTGATCTCGTTGAGCTTGCCGGCGGCATAGCCGTCCTGCTGGGTGTTGCGCAGGGCGAACTTCTCGCCGTACTGGGTCGAACCGCTGATGTCCAGCGTCATGTTCAGCTGGCCAGCGCCCGTGGTCGGGGTGAAGGTGCCGAGGCCAACCTTGCCGTTGGCCGGGGCGGTCAGCTTGCCGCTGTTGTCGAAGGTGACCGCGGTCGGGGTGCCGGCGGGCTGGCCATCGACATAGTTGTGCACGGTCCATTCGTTGGGGTTGGCGCCCTTCACGAAGTACGAGACCTGGATATGGCTCACGCCCAGCGAGTCGTATACGGTGATGCCGCCGCTGGAGTGGTTGTAGCTGTTGGAGTCGGTCGGGTCGAACGTGGCCACGGTCGGCTGCTTGGCGTTGGCCGGCAGGGTGAAGCCCACCTTCACTTCGCTGGTCTGCTTCGGCGGGCTGTCGGTGGTCAACAGCTGCAGGTCGACCAGGCGGCCTGCGTCGAAGTTGGTGCCATCGGCATTCGGCGCGAACACCTGCAGGCGCGCGCCCTGCGGATTGACCACGTAGCCGGCCGAATCGGTCTGGAAGTTGCCGGCACGCGAGTACACACGCGAACCGTTCATGTTCATGGTGAAGAAGCCCTCACCGGAAATGGCCATGTCCAGGCTGCGCCCGGTCTGCTCGTTGTGGCCCTGGATGAACTGCTGGGCGACGTTGGAGACGCGCACGCCCGAGCCGGTCTGGTTCTTCGACAGGCCATAGCTGGTGGAGGCGAACAGATCGGCGAACTCGGCGCGCGACTGCTTGAAGCCGGTGGTGTTGACGTTGGCGACGTTGTTGGCGGTGACGCTCAGGTCGGTGTTGGCGGCATTGATGCCGGACAGCGAGACATTGAAGCCCATGGGATGCTCCTGGTTGATGCGGGATGTGCGGCTCAGCTGACGCGGAGCACGTAGTCGATCGGGGCCGTGCCCAGGCCCTTGAGGTTCAGGTACAGGCCGTCGGACCCGACGGTCACGCTTTCCACCGGCGCCTGCACATAGGTGGACAGCTTGGTGCTCTTGCCGGCGGTATCGACATGGTTGGCAACGATGGAGTACTTGCCCGGTTCCATGCGCTTGCCGTTGGCGTCCTTGCCGTCCCACTGGAAGGCGGTTTCGCCTGCCGCCTTGGCTTCCACGCTCAGCGAGGTGACCTTGGCGCCGGTGGCATCGGTGATATCCACGGTGATGATGCCGGCCGACGGCGCGGCCACCGTGCCCTCGACGCTGCCTTCCTTCTCCAGCACCAGCTTTTCCGATGGCACCAGCACCTGGTGGCCGACCAGCGCCGCGCCACGCAGCACCTGGTCGCTGGCCATCGATTCCTGGAAGCCCTTCACCGTCTTGTTCAGATCGGTGATGCCCTGCACGGTGGACATCTGCGCCATCTGCGCGACCATCTGCGTGTTGTCCATCGGCTTCAGCGGATCCTGGTGCTGCAGCTGCTCGGTCATCAGGCGCAGGAAGTCGGCCTGGTCGAGCGTGTTCTTCTTTTTCGTGGCGTTGCTGTTGGGGGCGTTCAGGCCCAGCGCGGAATAGACGTCCTGGCTGGTCTGGTTGTTGACGGCGGTGGTCATGGCGGTATCCGGTGCTGCGGGCCTCAGCGGCCCATGGTCAAGGTGGCCAGGGCCAGTTCCTTGGCGGTGGTCAACATCTCCACGCCGGCCTGGTAATTGCGCGAGGTCGAGATCAGGTTGACCATCTGCGCCACCGGATCGACATCGGGCTGGTAGATGTAGCCATCGGCGTCTGCCAGCGGGTGGCCCGGCTCGTAGCGCTTGATCGGCGCCGCTTCGCTCTGGGTGATCTCCTTCACCTTCACCGAGGTGATGTTGGGATCGTTCTTGCTGGTGACGGCCTGGAAGACCGGCTCCAGCGGCTTGTACACGGCGTCGGCAGACCCGGCCACGGTGTCGGCGTTGGAGAGATTGGAGGCGATGGTGCTCATGCGCACCGACTGCGCCTGCAGCGCGGAGCCGGCGATATCGAAGATCGGCAGGTTGCTCATGGCTTATTGCCCCGTGATCGCGGTCAGCATGGAACGCACCTTGCTCTCGACAAAGCTGAGCGAGGCGCGGTACTCGAGCGCGGCTCGGCCATAGGCGGCACGCTCGGCATCGGGATCGACGGTGTTGCCGTCCAGGCTGGGCTGCACGCCCTCGCGCGCGATCTGGAACGGGTTCAGGCCACTACTGATTTCGTAGTGTTGCTCATGGGTGGTGGCCATCAGGCCGTTGGCATCCTGCCCCTGGGCATGGCGCAGGGCGGCATCGAAGTCCAGGTCCTGGGCCTTGTAGCCGGGGGTGTCGGCATTGCCGAGGTTGCTGGCGATCAGCTTCATCCGCTGTTCGCGCAACGGCATGGCCTGGGCGTGGACGCCCAGGTAGTCGGTAATCAGGTTGCGCACGGTGCACTCCCACGGGAACGTTGCCCGGGAAGCTGCAAGGGGTGTGCCAAAGCACGGTGCGTCTTGGTAGAGCCGAGCCATGCTCGGCTGCCTTTCGTTCAGGCGCCGCACAAGCCGAGCATGGGCTCGGCTCCACAGGATAGGGCCCTACGCCGCCATCGCCACCTTGCGCAGGCGGTCCAGCACGAAGTCAGCCAGCTCGTGCGGCGAGTACTTGGCGACGAACGCGTTGGCGCCGACACGCTCGACCATGGCGTTGTTGAAGACGCCCGACAGCGAGGTGTGCAGCAGCACGTAGAGGCCGGCCAGGCCGGGGTGGCGCCGGATTTCCGTCGTCAACGTGTACCCATCCATGGCCGGCATCTCGATGTCGGAGATGACCATGGCATAGCGTTCGGCCGGGTTTTCGCCCGAGGCGTGGATCTGCAACAGATGGTCGAGAGCCTGCTTGCCATCGGAAAGCAGGGTGGCACCCACGCCCAGCTGATCCAGCACGCTGCGGATCTGCTGGCGGGCCACGCGCGAGTCGTCCACCACCAGCACCTGCAGCTGGGGGCCATCGGCGGGCATCGCCATCGCCGGATCGAGTACGGCGTCACCGCGCACCTGGGCGATATCGGCCAGCACGCTTTCAACGTCGATCACCTGGATCAGCTCACCCTGGAAGCGGGTTACCGCGGTCAGGTAGCTCGACTCGGCGCCAAGCTCCGGCGGCGGGTGGATGTCTTCCACCGCGATGTTGACGATGCGTTCGACGCCGCTGACCAGGAACCCCTGGATCGAGCGGTTGAATTCGGTGACGACCAGGTAACCCGGCGAGGTATCGGCATCGGGCTCACGTTCGGGGTGGCCGATCGCCAGGCCCAGGTCCAGCACCGGCACCGAGCGGCCGCGCACGTCGGCCACACCGGCGAACTGGCTGGGCAGGCCGGGTACCTGGAACAGCTCCGGGCGCCGCAGGACTTCCTGCACCTTGAAGACATTGACGCCAAAAAGCTGACGTCCGCCGAGACGGAACAGCAGCAGCGCCAGGCGGTTGTGGCCGGCCAGTCGGGTCCGCTGGTCGATCCGGTTGAGCAGGTCATGGGACATGGCTGCTGTATCGGCGCGTTGGGCGCCAAACTTGAGGGTGCTCTGCCACCTGCGCGCTGCACACCGCAATTGTGGTGGCGCGCCATGTTCGACCGAGACAGCTCTGCCCCTCTGGCACACGCCTTGCACGCACCTGGGCCAGCTCTTGCCGATTGAAGGAGGCGCCATGCGCCGGGTCACATCTCTATTCACCATCGCGCTGGCACTGGCCTCGCCGTGGGCGGCTGCCGCCGACTGGCAGCCGGTGGCGAGCATCCGCGCGGCGGCCTTGTCGACGCTGCCGGCGGGCAGCGAGGGCGAGGCCCAGGTGGCCGATGCGCTGCGCCTGCCGAAATGTGGCAGCGCGTTGCAGGTGCAACCCACCGCCAACACCACGGTGGAGGTCAGCTGTCCGGATGCGGGCGGCTGGCGCCTGTTCGTGCCGGTAAAGGTGCGGCGCAACCAGACCGTACTGGTGCTCAACCGCGGAATCGGCACTGGAGAAACCCTCACTGCCGCCGATATCACCACTGCCCAGCGTGACGCTGCCCGGATTGCCGGCGCGGTGCTGTCCGATCCCAATGCAGCGATCGGCCGCGTCGCCCGCCGTCCGCTGCAGGCCGGGGCCCTGCTGTCGAACAACGATCTGGTGGTGCAGCGTCTCATCAAGCGAGGAGACAATGTTTCCCTGGTGTCGCGTCGCGGTTCGGTCGAGGTCCGCATTGCCGGCCGTGCGATGGGTGATGCCGGTGAGAACGAACGGGTCTCGGTCGAGAACCTGTCCTCGCGGCGGATCGTGCAAGGCACGGTCGATGCCGCAGGTGACGTAATCGTGGCGCGTTGAATTACCGCAAAATATCCCTAAAGATCACGGCCCTGCGGCCGTTATCCCTTGTGAACGGCAACTCCAGGACACCCCATGAGCCAGAAAATCGACGGCAACCTGCAGGTCCCCCAGGCACTGCGCAGCGTGACGACCCCGGCCAACAAGCCCGGTGTCAGCACCGATGCGGCGGCGCGCCCGGTCGAGGCGGCCGACAGCCTGCGCCTGACCGGCGAGGCCACCAATCTGCAGGCCATCGAGCGCGAGCTGACCACCGCCCCGGCGATCGATGCCCAGCGCGTGGCCGCCGTGCGCGAGTCGCTGCAGAACGGCACCTACAAGATCAATCCGGACGCGATCGCATCGCGCATGCTCGATCTGGACCAGCAGCTGCACGGATGACTGCGGCGATGAGCGAGCCGCTGCAGCGTCTCGCCCAGGCCCTGGACGTTGAACGCCAGGCCCTGGTCGAGCACGACGTGCACGCCCTGATCCGGGCTACCGGCGCCAAGCTGGAAGCGTTGCGTGCGCTGGAAGGCGCGCCGCCGGTGGGCGAGGGCGAACAGCTGCAGGAACTGGCCGAGCGCAACCGGGCCAACGGCGTACTGCTGTCGCGCCGCCGCCGCGAGGTGAACTGGGCGCTGCGCCAGCTCGGCCGCACCGAAGACGCCTCGGCCTACGATGCCAAGGGCCAGTCGCACACGGTCAGCATCGGCCGGCCCCTCGCCGTCGCCTGAGGCGACGGCGGTCGCATATCCCCTCCCGGCGGGCTGAAGCCCGCTGCATGACCGCGTATATTGGGCGCCTGTTCGAACGTCCCGAGTCGCCGTGTCCGCTGCCAACGCCCTGGTTACCGCCCCCCTTCCGCCGCAGCCGGTGCTGCAGGCCCTGCTTGAGCGCCTGCGCGAAGGCCTGCTGCTGTTCACCGATGACGGGCGGGTGGCCCTGGCCAATCCGGCCGCACAGAACCTGCTGGCCAGTGGCGAGGACGGCGGGTTGCCGCCGCCGCAGCGCCTGCGCGAACTGCTGCCGCCCGATGCGCTGGAACAGGCTCGCCAGCATGGTCACTGGAATGGCAGCCTGCCGCTGGGCGAGGGCGTGGTCATCGCCCATCTGTACCACCATGGTCCGGTCGGCCAGGGGCATTTCCTCGCCCTGTTCCGCCACATCGAAGGGCAGGAAGACTACGAACGCGAGCTGCAGCAGCGTCATGCCGAACTGCGCCAGGCCTACCTGCGCCTCAATGGCACCCAGGAAAAGCTGCTGCAGTCGGAGAAGATGGCGTCGATCGGCCAGCTGGCCGCCGGCGTCGCGCACGAGATCAACAACCCGATCGGTTACGTGCACTCCAACCTGGGCAGCCTGCAGGAGTACCTGCGCAGCCTGTTCACCGTGATCGAAGCCTACGAGCGTGCCCTGCGCGCGCCGGACCCGAAAGCGCTGATCCCGGAAATCGATGATATCCGTGACCGCCTGGATATCGATTTCATCAGCCGCGACCTGCCGCAGCTGATGGCGGAATCGCGCGAAGGCATCGAGCGGGTCACCCGCATCGTGCGCGACCTGAAGGATTTCTCGTATTCCGGCCGCGACGAGTCGTGGAAGCTGGTCGACCTGCACGCGGGCCTGGAATCGACCATCAACATCATCTGGAACGAACTCAAGTACAAGGTCACCCTGGTGCGCGAGTTCGGCCAGTTGCCCCTGGTGGAGTGCCTGCCATCGGAGTTGAACCAGGTCTACATGAACCTGCTGCTCAACGCCGGCCATGCCATCGCCGAGCGCGGCACGATCACGGTGCGTACCGGCGTTGATGGCGATCACGTTTGGGTTGAGTTCGAAGATACCGGCGGTGGCATCTCGCCGGAACTGCGCCAGCGCATCTTCGATCCTTTCTTCACCACCAAGCCGGTGGGCAGTGGCACCGGCCTGGGCCTGTCGATCTCCTACAGCATCATCAACAAGCACCACGGCCGCATCGACCTGGACAGCACGCCCGGCGTGGGCTCGCGCTTCCGCGTGGTGCTGCCGGTCAAGCAGCCGCGCTGACCGCTTCTGGTAGTGCCGGTCGCTGGCCGGCAATCTCATTGAACCCGATATCCAGAGCAGCCGGCCAGCGGCCGGCTCTACCAGAGGGGATGGCTACCGCAATGGGCGATCCTCGCCGCCATCTCCGCTCTCCACCGGCGCCGGGCCGGCATTGCTGCGGCGCTGCTCCTCGTACGTGCGGAACGCCTGGTGGATGTGCTTGCGCAGTTCGTCGTCGTTCCACGGCTTGGTCAGGAAGCGATAGATCGCGCCGCGGTTGATTGCATCCGTCACCGTGTTCAGATCGGTATAGCCCGACAGCACCAGGCGGATCGTATCCGGGTACAGCATCTTCACCCGGCCCAGGAACTCGGTGCCGCTCATGTCGCTCATGCGCTGGTCGGACAGGATCACCTGCACGTCGTTGATCGCCAGCAGGTCGAACGCATCGCGCACGTTGCCGGCGGCCAGGATGCGGTAGCCGTCGCGGCGGAACAGGCGCACCAGCGAGCGCAGCACGTTCTCCTCGTCATCCAGCAGCAGCAGCGTCCGGTCCGGGCGCGTCTCGGCGAAGGCTTCCGGACGCAGGTAGCGGCGGCGCAGGGTCATGCCGGCGGCATCGGCCGACATCGGTTCGCCGAACAGGTAGCCCTGGAACACGTCGCAGTCGTTGCGGCGCAGGAAGCCCAGCTGGGCCTGTGATTCCACGCCGTTGGCAATCACGGTCATGCCCAGCTGGTGGCCCATGGCGATGATCGCGCGGGCGATGGCCGCTTCACGATTGCCAGCCGGTGCGCTCTTGATGAAGCTGCGGTCGATCTTCAGCTTGTCCACCGGGTAGCGCACCAGCGCGCTGAGGCTGGAGTCGCCGGTACCGAAGTTGTCCAGGCTCAGGCTGATGCCTTCGTTGCGCAGGTTGGCCAGCGTTTCGTGGACGAAATTGACGTTGTTGGTCAACGCACTCTCGTTGATCTCCAGCGTCAGCATGTGCGCCGGTACGCCCGCCGCCTGCAGCAGTGACATCACTTCGGCGAAGAAGTTCGGCCGCAGCAGCTGCAGGGTGGACACGTTTACTGCGATGGTGAAGTCATCAAAGCCCTGGTCGCGCCACAGCCGCGCCTGCTTCAAGGCGCCTTCCAGCACCCAGGTGCCGATCTGCACGATGATGCCCAGGCGTTCGGCGGTGCGCATGAAGCGCTCCGGCACCAGCATGCCCAGGGTCGGCGACTGCCAACGCAGCAGCGCTTCCATGCCCACCACGTGGCCGTCGCGCGCGCTTACCAGCGGCTGGTAGCGCAGCTTCAGCTCGCCATTGGGAATGGCATCGACGATCTGGCGCGCGATGATGCTCTCGCTGTGCGCACTCGGCGGGGTGTCCACCGCATGGATGCGCACGGCATTGCCGCCTTCGCGGGCGGCCTGGTACAGCGCATCCTCGGCATGGTCGAGCAGGCGCGAGGTGCTGCTGGCATGTTCCGGGCACAGGCTCACGCCCAGCTTGCCGGTCATGAACAACGTGTACGGCAGCACCGACAGTGGCAGCTCCATCTGCTGGCGGATCTCCTCGGCGAAATCCTCCGGCAACGGCAGATCGGCGGTGCGCGGCACCGCGATCAGGAACTCGTCGCTGCCATGCCGCCACAGCTTGCCGCGCCCGCGCAGGTAAGACTGCAGGCGCTGTGCCACCAGCACCAGCGCCTGATCGCCCACTTCGGCACTCATGTTCTCGTTGACCGATGCGAAGTGGTCGATGTCCACGTGCATCAGCATCAGCGCGATACCGCCGGAGGCCGCCTCGGCAACCATCGCCTGCAGCTCGGGGTTGCCGGCGCCAAGGCGGTCGGGGGCATCATCGATGCTGACCGGGGGCAGGTTGGGATTCCACATAGGCTCAGTATTCCGGTGAATCGACGGCAGCCCTGCTGGCCGCCTGGTAGGGGAGGTGGACATCGACCAAGGTGCCTTCGCCATGCGCGGATTCAATCCGCACGTGGCCACCGACGCTCTGTGCGCGCTCGCGCATCACGATCAGGCCCAGGCCGCGCGGGCCGTCCGGATCGAAGCCTTCGCCGTCATCGCGGATCTGCAGATGCAGGCCGCGCTGGCCGACATCGCGCAGCTGCAGCAGGACCTGGCTGGCGCGCGCATGGCGCAGCGCATTGGTCAGGCTTTCCTGTGCGATGCGGAAGCAGGCCTGTTCGATGCTGTTGTCGGGGCGATGCGGCAACGGCTCGATCTCGGCCCGCAGCTCCACCGGCGAGGAGCGGAACAGAACCCGCGCCTGCCAGCTGAGCGCTGCCTCCAGGCCCAGTGCATCCAGCTGCGGGGGGCGCAGCAGGGTGGAGATGTCGCGCAGTTTGGCCACGGTGGTGTCGGCCAGGCTGACGATCTGCGCCAGATCCTGCCCACGCCGCTGCGGATCGTCCTCTTCCAGCGCCGCGTGCGCCGACAGCTTGATCGCGGTGATGGCCTGGCCGATGTCATCGTGCAGGTCGCGCGAAATCGCACGACGCTCGTCTTCCTGCAGCGAGAACAGCCGCCCGGCCATCGCCTGCAGTTCGCGGTTGCTGGTTTCCAGCGCGCTGCGGATGCGTTCGGAATCACTGAGATCGCGCACGATCAGCAGCTTGCAGTCGCGGCCACCGTAGCGCACGTCGCCCACCGCCAGGCCGGCATGGAAGCTGCGGCCGTCGCCGCGCTGCATGGCCACCACGCTACTGTGGCCCGGTCCCAGATGTGGCTGGCCGGCACGCAGCTGGCTGCGCACCCGCGGCAGGTCTGCGGCAGCGACCAGTGCCGACAAGGGCTCGCCCAGCAGGGTATGGCTGCCGTAGCCGAACAGGCCGGCGGCCCAGGCGTTGGCGTACAGCACATGCTCGTCGGAGAGGATCACCACGCCGTCGGGCAGTACCCGCACCAGCTCGCGGAACTGCTCCTCGCGCTCGCGCAGCAGGCGCCGCGACTGCTCGCGTTCGGTCACGTCCTGCAGCGTGCCCAGCACGCGGTTGCGGCCAGCTTCATCAAGACCACTGGCGGCGCGCAGGTGCACCATCAGCGCGCGCCCGTCCATCGACAGCAGCGGTAGCAGCACGTCCACCTGTACCGGCTCGCCGGAGCACAGCTCGGCCAGCAGCTGCTCGGTCTGGGTGGCGGTGGCCGGGTCGGCCGGCACCAGCAGTTCGTCGAAGCGGTGCCAGCGGCGGGCTTCGGGCGGGCGGCGGCCGAGCAGGCGATAGACCTGGTTGGAATAGCGGCCCAGCCCGGTGGACGGGTCCAGCTCCCAGGCGCCGATGCGGGCCAGTTCGTGGGCTTCTTCCACCCGTGCCAGCGCCTGGTCGCGACGCAGCTGGGCCAGGTCCTCGGCAGTGCGATCGATGGCGATCAGCAGGCGCGCATTGTGACCGTCGTAACTGATCGCGTTGGAGCGCAGTTCCATCTGCCGCAGCGCGCCATCGCGCAGCTGCAGCTGCGCGCGCAGGATGCACAGCTCGTCGGGCGCCTCGCGGATCGCCTCCAGCTTGGCCTGCAGCGCCTGGCCCTGGCCGGGTGGCCACAAGGCGTCGATGGTCTGTTCCAGCAGCTCATCGCGCTCCCAGCCGAAAGCGGTGCAGGCGGCTGGGTTGGCGTCGAGGATCGCCAATGTGTCCAGGTCATAGACGAGGATCGGGCCGGGGTTGCCCTCGAACATCTGCCGCAGGCGCAGCTCCGAGGCCTGCTGGCGGGCGTGGGTATGCAGCACGTGCTCGGCCAGCGGGCGCAGCAGCAGGTACAGCAGGCCCGCGCTGGCCAGGGCGAAGAACGAGCCCTTCAGGCCCTGCCACAGGGCCGCCTGCTGCGGATCGGGCACCAGCGCCTGCACCACGCTGTCGGTGGAGATCATCCAGGCCAGCGCCATCACCAGGTAGCTCAACACCACCCGCCGCCGGTCACGGCTCAGTGCCTGCGCCATCCGCGGGTCGGGAACTGGGGCGTTGCCGGTCGGTTCTGCGGGCATGGATGGGGCGGGTGAAAGGGGCGCCGGTCATCTTACCCTGCAGCGTGCCGTCACCACTCAATTATCCGCCGCAGGCGCCGTTAACCACTGCGTGCCCCGCTGACGGGCGTGTCATCCGGAGCAAGATCGCGTGGACCAAGGGATCATCGCCAGCCTGCTGCAGCACCCGCTTGCGTCGGCGCTGGTCATCGTCGACCGTACCGGGCGCCCGCTGGCGGCCAATCCGGCCGCGCGCGAGCATGGCCTGCCGGCCACCGTGGCTGCCTATGCGCCGATGCTGGAAGATCTGCGCCTGATGGCCGCCGATGGGGGCATCGTGCCCTGTACGCTGCCGGGCGGCCCGCGCGGCCACTACGACGGTCACCTGCGCGCCGTGCATGACGGTGCCGGCAACCTGCTGGCGTTCACCCTGAGCATTCCCGAGCCGGTGCCGGTCGACGGGGGCGGGCGCTGGGAACTGGCACTGGACAGCGCCGGCCACAGCCTGTGGGACTGGGACATCCCCAGTGACCGGGTGGCGCGCACGCCGTCGCTGGGCGACGAGACGGCCACCGAACTGCTGTCGCGCGTGCACAGCGAGGACATCGACCAGGTGCGTGCCGCGCTCGACGAGCACCTGCGCGGGCGCAGTGAGCAGTACAGTGCACAGTTCCGCTTCCGCCAGGCCGATGGCCAGTGGCGTTGGGTGCTGGATCGTGGCCGCGTGGTCGCGCGCACCGCCGATGGCCAGCCGCTGCGCATGGTCGGCACGCATACCGACATCGAGCAGCAGAAGCAGCTCGAATCGCTGCTGCAGGAACAGCAGCTGCACCTAAGCGAGGCCCAGCGCATCGCCAGCATGGGCAGCTGGTCGTTCGACCCCAACAGCGGGCACTTCTGGTGGTCGCCGGAACTGCGCTCGCTGCTGGCGCTGGAGCACGGCGCCGTGCCCGGCCAGCGGCGCTGGCTGAAGCAGCTGCATCCGCGCTCGCGTGGCGCGTTGCGTGCGGCATGGCGGCGCCTGTGGCGCGATGGTCGTGCCGCCAATCTCGAGCTGGAGCTGACCCGTGGCCATGAGCCATCACAGCACCTGCGGCTGTGGATGCAGCCGCTGCTGGACATGGACGGGCAGCCCAAGCGCCTGCTCGGTCAGGTGCAGAACATCACCGAACAGCACCAGACCGACGCGTTGATTCGCTGGCGCACCGAACTGCTGAACCGGGTTTCCGCGCTGGGCCGCATCGGCGGCTGCGAGATCGAGGTGCAGACCCGGAGCATGCAATGGACCGAGGAATGCTATCGCATCCACGGCCTGCGCAAGGAGCCGATCACCCTCGATCAGGCGATGGCGCTGTATACCGAAGACTCGCGCGATGCGTTCGAGGCGGCGCTGGCCCGCATCGCCAACGGCGGCCTGCCCGAGCAGCTGGACCTGTGCTTCTACCGCCAGTCCGGCCTGCGTGTCTGGGTGCAGGTGCTGATCGAGCTGGATCGTCGTGACGGACTGCCGCCGCGCTTCGTCGTCCTGTTCCGTGACATCACCCGCGAGCGCGAGGCCAACGAGCGCATTGAGCTGCTGGCCCACTACGACCTGCTGACCGGCCTGCCCAATCGCGTGCTGCTCGGCGAACAGACCGCCGAGGCCATCGAGGAGGCGCGTGATCGCGGCACCTCATTGGCGATGCTGTTCATCGACCTGGACGGCTTCAAGACCATCAACGACAGCTTCGGCCACGCCACGGGTGATGCGCTGCTGAAGGCTGCCGCGACCCGCCTGCACCAGAACCTGCGCAACAACGATCTGTTTGGCCGCTTCAGTGGCGACGAGTTCATTGTGGTGCTGCGCGACCTGGCCGAGCCGGAAGACGCCGGCCACGTGGCGCGCAAGCTGATCGCCTCGTTGGCCGAGCCGCTGCGCCGTGGCGAGACCACGTTGAAGGTCGGCGCCAGCGTCGGCATCGCGATGCTGGGCGATGCGCAGACCGATTTCGATTCACTGCTGCGCGCTGCCGACGCCGCCATGTACGCGGCCAAGGAAGCCGGACGCAACACCTACCAGTACTACAGCCAGGATGCCCTGGCCCGCATCCAGCGCAGGCTGGAGCTTGAGCACGCGCTGCACGGTGCGATCGAGCGCGAGGAGTTCAGCCTGGCCTATCAGCCGCTGCTGCATGCCCACCAGGGCGAGCCGCCGGCAATCGAAGCACTGCTGCGCTGGCATCGCCCCGGCATCGGCTATTGCAGCCCGGCCGAGTTCATTCCCATCGCCGAGAAATGCGGCGAGATCGTGCGCATCGGCGACTGGGTTCTGAACGAAGCCTGCCGCCAGGCAACGGCCTGGGACCGGGCAGGACTGCATTTCGACCGCATCGCGGTCAACGTGTCGGCGGTGCAGCTGCGCGACCGTGGCTTCGCCGAACGTGTGATCGAGATCTGCCATGCCCACGGCTGGCCGCCGCAGCGGCTGGAGCTGGAGCTGACCGAATCGGCGCTGATCCGTGACACCGACATCCTGCGCCACTGCTTCGACGTGCTCGAACGACACGGCGTGCCGCTGGCGGTGGACGACTTCGGTACCGGCTTCTCCAACCTCAACTACCTCAACCGCTTCCCGGTGGGTCGCCTGAAGATCGACCGCAGTTTCGTGCAGGGCATGCTGCACGACTCCGGCACGGCCGAAGTGACCCAGGCCATCGTGCACCTGGGCCACGCGCTGGGCATGAAGGTGGTGGCCGAGGGCGTGGAAACGCACCAGGAAGAAGACATGCTACGCCGCCAGGGCTGCGACGAAATCCAGGGTTACCTGTACTCGCGCCCGCTCAGCCCGCGCGACCTGGCGCAGTGGCTGCGTCAGCAGCGTCCGTTACCGATGCGCACCGACGCCAGCAGCGAAGCGGTGCTGGTGCGCTGACCACCCGACGCTGGTAGGTGCCGACCTTGGTCGGCACGAATGCCTGCGCTCGGCGTAACCCCACCCTCGTGGGCATGGATCTTGGTCGGCACCAATGCCTGCACATGCGACCCTCCACGCATGGCGTGGATCTACCTCGAAAATTCCGCCTTCAACTGCATGCGCAGCGTCTCGACAATGTCCGCATAGCGCCGCTTCTGGACCAGATAGCTGGCCAGGAACAGCGGCAGCACCACCAGCAGCGGCGCCACCATCGGGCGCATCGCCACCAGCGGCAACAGCAGCAGCGACAGGATCGCCACGAACCAGCTGCACAGGCCGATCACCCGCACCTCATGCCGTCGCGCGTTGAGCACGACGCGTCCTCGCATCACCGGGAAGTAGCGCAGGCCGAAGCTCGGCGCGAAGCTCTCGCGGAACGCCATGCTGCCGTCGGGTAGCGCATGGAATGCCAGGTGCAGCCATTTGTCCTGCGGCAGGTCACGTTCCAGGCTGCCCAGCGAGAGCCGGGCCTGCATGGCCGGTGACGCCGCGATGCGCTCATTGAACAGGGTGATGCCCCAGCTGAAATAGCCGGCCACCCAGGCCATCAAAAGGACGGTCTCGATCAACAGCACTGCGATGAGGGCGATGGCCATCGGTCTTCCATGAACGGGACCGGGGCATCATGCCATGTGGATGGCCGGCGCTAGCACTGCGGGTTCGAGTGCGAGCAACAAGTCACATGCCTTGCCGGATCGATTTGGCTCAATCCTCTTCCGCCAGATCGCTTAGGTCCAGGATCTGCGGGTTGACGCTGCTGGCTACGATGCTTCTGATCAGCCCCGGGCGGCGGCGAAGCGAGTAGGCGCGTATCGCATGGATGGGGCTGAATTCACACATGGGGTAGCGCGAGTGCCCCACGATGACAGGCCTGTTGAAGTTGACGTCCTTTGGGTCATCAAGTGGCAGGGTCCACTTCCCACCGTGTACCAGCCTGACGGTCTCTCCTAGATATCGGGCGAACACGACCCTCAGAGAGTCCCGCTCATCCTCAGACAGCGTGGCTGCCATCAAGTCATGGAGGTGTTCCAGCCTGTCGAGACTTTCGGGGCTGCTATCCAGTTCAATGCCATGCATTTGAGCCTGCGCAACCAGCCATTCTATCTGGCCGTCCATCAACACCAGGAATCGCTCAAATGCCTCGCGGGCTTCTTCCAGATTGAACGTCATGCAGAGGCCAGAGAGACAGGGGAGGAGTGGGCAGTGTGTCCTCTTCCCCTTCCTCAGGCTATGCAACAAATCCTAAAAGGCGACAGGCGAAGCAGAGATTGCAGATGTCGCGGCACCCATCCACGCATGGCGTGGATCTACTTCAGGGCTTCGCCATCCAACCCCAGGTCCCACGCCAACCCCAGCAGATCGTGGTCGTCCACAGCGGGGGCCGGGCGCGCATCCGCCAGCTGCTGCAGTTCGCGGATCTCCTCACGCGCCACCTCTTCCAGCTTTTGCAGCTGCTCACGCACGCTCGCGTTGCGCGGGCGCTCGGTGTCGGTGAGGGCGGGCAGGGCGCGGATCAGGGTCATGGTGCGCGTACAGGATGCATCCAGCGGCGGGTTACAGGCAAAGGCCCCGGACGAACCGGGGCCTTGCGGGCTGCCGGCGAGGGCAGCGGACATCAGGATCAGAACAGCTCTACCGTGCCGGCACCCATGCTCTGCTGGGCAACCGGCTTGTGCGGCGGGCGTTCCCATTCGCTGCGCAGTTCGCGCAGGCGGTTGCCGGTGCGCTGCAGGGCCGTGGCGATCTCCTCGTCGAACACGCCGCCATTGCGGTGCAGCAGCTCCTGCAGGGCCACCGCTTCGCGGTTGATCGCGGTCAGACGGTCCAGGTGGGTGTGCACGCCGCCCAGCGCCTGGGTGGCGATGTCTTCGAACTGCAGGGCGCGCACGGCTTCAGCCACGCTGCCATCGATCGCGCGGGCGCACTCGGACACTTCGCGCATGCCGTCGCCGAGCGAGGCATTGATCTGCGCGACGTTGTCGAGCATTGCCGCCGCTTCCTGGCGCGCTTCGCGGGAACGGTCCATGTCACGCGAGGCCATGTGCGAGACCGTCTCGCGCACCTTGGCGATGGCGTCCTTGGAGCTGTGCGCCAGCTTGCGGATCTGCTCGTTGAAGGTGGTCGAGCGCTCGGACAGGTTGCGCACTTCGTCGGCGACCACCGCGAAGCCTCGGCCGGCTTCACCGGCACGCGCGGCTTCGATGGCGGCGTTCAGCGCCAGCAGGTTGGTCTGGTCGGCGATCGACTTGACGTCTTCCAGCAGCGCGAAGATGCCATCCAGGTGCTGTGCCATCTGGTCGATGTGCTGCACGGTGGTGCTGCTCTGGCCGCTCACCTGTTCCAGCGCTTCCACCAGCTGTTCCATGCGGTGGCTGGCGTGCTGGGCGAAACGGGCAACGTCGAGGCCGGCATTGCCTTCATCGCCGGCGCGGTCGACGATACGCGACAGGGCCTGGCTCTGCTGGCGCGACTTGCGGTTCATCGCATCGAAGCTGCCACCGAGGCTGGAGACCGCCTGGCGGATCAGGTCACGGGCGCGTTCCACTTCGCCGCGCGAACCCTCGATCTCGTTGCCGACGAAATTGCGCAGTTCGGTCAGCAGCTGGTCCTGCTCACGCAGGACACGGGCGTGTTCCGGGGAACGGTGTGCCTGAGCGCGGGTGGTCCACCACGCAAAGCCGAGCCAGCTCAGCGTCATCGTGGTCAGGATCGCCCATCGCAGGGCGGCCGGCCATTCGAATCCGATGGCGAAGGGGAGCAGCAGGGTCAGAGCCAGGGGGGCGGCCAGACGGATGAAAATGCGTGAGTACATGGACGTTCTCGGGAGGTGCACGGAGGATGTATCGGCCGTACCCCCTTTCTCTTTAACGTCGATGTGCCTGGAAGTGCATTCTGAATGCGCCGGATTTCCGGCGCCTGTGCGGTCTCGGGGTCGGATCCCTTTTCCATGGGAAAGGGCTCTGACCCCACACCCTCAGGCCAGCAGGCGGTCCACGGCCTCGATCATCGTCTTTCGCCCGAACAGGAAGTCCCAGTAGCTGCCGCCCAGCTGGCGCCACAGCACTGCCGAGCGCACCGCCGCCAACAGCAGGGCACGGATCTCGGCCACCACGCCGGCCTGGCCGAGGTAGTGCGGGTTGCCCTGTACCATCACCCGCGGCTTGAGGTGGCTGATGGTGTCCGCGTACAGGCTTCCCAGGCTGGCCAGCACATCCGGGTGGCCGCTGTCGCCCAGTTCGGTGGCCTGGCGCTGGGCACGCTCGATGCCCGAAGCAACCTTGTTCACGGTGGCGCCATCCTGAACGAAGCGGCGCTCCAGCTGCAGCACCGACAGCGCCAGCTTCGGCAGGATCGGATCCTGGCCCTGGTTGCGGAAGTAGTTGTGCAGCAGGCGCAGCCCGGCCTTCAGTGCATGGCGGTCACCGAACACCGCCTGCGGCGAGGACGCATCGACACGGAACACGCTGTCCACGGCGGTGCGCACGGCGGCGGCGTCGGAATGGCCGGTATCGGCGATGCGGCGTACCTGCTGCAGGGCCTGGGCAATGCCGGCCAGGGCCAGGACGCGGTCGTCGACAGTGAAACTCATGCAGCGATTACCTCAAAAGGGGGAGGGGGTGGTGCGCAGGCGCTGTTCCAGCGGCGCATCGGTGGCGGCGATCACCGCGCCACCCAGGCACACATCACCGTCATACAGCACCAGCGATTGACCGGGGGTAACGGCGCGCTGCGGGCGCGCGAAGGTGACCAGCACGCTGCCATCGTCCAGCACGTTGACCGTACACGGCTCATCGGGCTGTCGGTAGCGGGTCTGGGCGGTGCATTCGAAGCGCCGCGCGGGTGGCGAGCCCGCGATCCAATGCGCCGGCTCCGAGCGCAGGCGCTCGGACAGCATCCATGGGCTGTCGCGGTCCTGGTCGACGTACAGCACGTTGTTGGCCACATCCTTGCCGACCACGTACCACGGTGCGGCCGGGCGGCCGCGTACGCCGCCGATGTTCAGGCCCTCGCGCTGGCCCAGGGTGAAATAGAACACGCCCGGATGTTCGGCGATCACGCTGCCGTCGGCCGGGTCGAGGATCTGGCCGGGCCTGGCCGGCAGGTAGCGGCCGAGGAACTCGCGGAAATCCCGCTCGCCGATGAAGCAGATGCCGGTGGAGTCCTTCTTGGCATGGGTCGGCAGGCCGACGTCGCGCGCAATCCGGCGCAGGTCGGTCTTCTCCAGGTCGCCGATCGGGAACAGGGTGGCCGCCAGCTGCTCCTGGCCCAGCTGGTGCAGGAAGTAGCTCTGGTCCTTGGAACGGTCGGCGCCGCGCAGCAGCAGCCACTGGTGGCCGCGCTGGGTCACCCGCGCGTAGTGGCCGGTGGCGATGCGCTCGGCGCCCAGCTCGCGGGCGGCATCCAGGAAATGCTTGAACTTCACCTCGCGGTTGCACAGCACGTCCGGGTTCGGCGTGCGGCCAGCGGCGTATTCGGCCAGGAAGTGCTCGAACACGCCCTGCCAGTACTCACTGGAAAAGTCCCGGAAGTGGAACGGGATACCGAGCAGGCCGCATACGGCGACCGCATCGCGGCGGTCATCCTCGGCGCGGCAGTCACCGCTGCCGTCGTCGGCCCAGTTCTGCATGAACAGGCCGGCCACGGCCTCGCCCTGCTGGACCAGGCGCCAGGCGGCGACCGAAGAGTCGACACCACCCGAGACGCCCACCACCACGCGCGGCGTGCTCATGCGACCTCCCGGACCAGCGAAAGCGGATGGCGCTGGCCACCCAGGTAATCCGCCACCACCTGCCAGACCAGCGGGCTGCGCTGGCGCTCACCGGCAGCCTGCAGCTCGGCCGGGGTCAGCCACAGCGCGCGGTCGATGCCGGTATCCAGCGGTTGGGCCGGGTCGTGCGAGACCGGGCGCGCTGCGTAGCAGAAGCGCAGGAAGGCGGTGCCGTCGCCGGCAGTCCACTGGTAGCAGCCGATGAAATGGGTCAGCTGCACGGTCCAGCCGGTTTCCTCCCGGGTCTCGCGCAGGGCTGCCTCGGCCAGGCTTTCGCCTGGCTCGAGGTGGCCGGCCGGCTGGTTCAGCACCTGGCGGCCTTCAATGGTCTCTTCGACCAGCAGCACGCGGCCGCCGTCAACCACTACCGTGGCGACGGTGGCGTGCGGTGCCCAGCGCGGGTCCGGCGTGGCGTTCAACTCAGAACTCGTCCTTCTTGGTCAGCTCCAGCTCCATCGCGTCGGCGGTGCGGATGGCCGCATCGATGGCGTCGCTGAGCTGGTCCGGGGTGGCATCGGCGTCGATCTTGACCACGAACATGGCGGTGGTGTCCTGCTTCACCCAGCCGCCCATCTTGGCGTCCTGCGAATCTTCCAGCAGGCGGTTGGCCACGGCCACCGGGAACTGCTTGGTCTTGGCGTTGTAGGCCGGCGACCAGATCTCGCGGATGTTGTGGCTGCCGAAATCCTCCACCGCCGAGCGCACGTAGACCATCTGGGTGCGGTCACCCTCGACGTCGAAGACCATGCGGTAGTCGCCATCCTCGTCGACTTCGTAGGTATAGCCCAGCTTGTCCAGGTGGCGGGCCACGGACTTGTCGGCGCTGGTTGCGGCAGTGGCAGAGCCGGCAGCGGCCAGCGCGATCAGCAGGGCGGGAAGAAGGGTCCTTTTCATGAAGATCCTGTGAAACAGTGTTGGGAGAGGATGCAATTGTGACGGTGGGCGTGCGTGCCGTCCAATCTGCGGCGGGCCGACGCAGGCCTGCCCGAGCCCCTATAATGGACGGATGCCCCATGAGTCCTCCCCCGATTCCCAGCACGAGCACGGCGTTGCCGTAGAGCCCGCGCGCCCGGAAGTGGCGCCGCCGCCGTTCTACCAGGTGATGCTGCTCAACGACGACTACACCCCGATGGATTTCGTGGTGGATGTGCTGCAGCAGTTCTTCAGCATGGACCTGGACAAGGCCACCCAGGTGATGCTGCACGTCCACACCCGCGGCCGCGGCGTCTGCGGTGTCTTCACCCGTGAAGTGGCGGAGACCAAGGTTGCCCAGGTCAACGAGTACTCGCGGATGAACCAGCATCCGCTGCTGTGCACGATGGAAAAGGCCTGACCGGCTGGCGATTCTCGTCCGGGCACAACGATCCCGGACCCAGTGTGCCCACCAAGGCGGGCACCTACCGAAGCAGAGGCCTGCGGAGCCGAGCCTGCGCTCGGCTGCTTTTCGTTCAGATGTTCCGCATTCCCGGAAGCACAGTCGAGCATGGGCTCGGCTCTACAGGTCGAGATCACCCCGCCGCCAGCGCCTCCAGCGCCATCCGCGCCACGGCCTCGTCGACCTCGGCAGGGTCGCCATCATCCCTGAACCATACCGCCGACAGCCCCGCACTGGCCGCGATCCAGCGCAGCAGGCGCGTACGTTCCAGGCCGGCCAGCGCAGTGACCTGTTCCAGCCGTGCGGCAAACCGCTCGGGCCGCGTCGCAACGTGGATGCCCGGGCCGCAGAGATCCGGGTTGCTGAACAGCGTCGTGTAATCGAACGCACGGTCGCCCAGCAGCCGCTTCGGGTCGATCGCCAGCCAGCCGCGCGCGCCGAAATCCAGCACGTTGTCGTGGTGCAGGTCGCCGTGCAGCGGCCGGATCTCCTGTTCGTCACGCAGCAGCCCCTCCGCCAGTGATCTGCACTGTTCCAGCAGTGGCGGCAGCGCGGCCCTTGGCTGCAGCAGATCGGCGAACCATGTACGCAGGCAGACCAGTTCCGCTGGCGGCGCGCTCCGTGGCCGGTGCAGCCGTTGCAGGACCTGGCACAGGATCGTGGCGCAGGCCTCATCGTCGCCCTCGATCGAGCGTTGCCGCAGCGAGTCGCCGCCGGCACGTTCGATCAGGATCGCCGGCCCGGCGTGGGCCAGCAGGCGGGCAGCGCCATCGCCGTCCCACCAGCGCAGCAGGCGATGGCTGTTCTGCTCCTCCGCTTCGCTGCTGATCTTCAGCATCGCCGGCTCGCCGGCAGCGGTCAGCACCGGCCAGAGCCGGGCGTGAGGTGTTTCGATGGCCGGGCCATCACGCCGCAATCGCCAGCGGCTCAGGTAGGGTTCGCTCATGCCGATTGAGGTCTTCTGGAGTGAACGAAGATCAAGCGTTCTGCAGTGCTAACGCCATCTGAACGCAGCAATCCGCTAGGGTGATGGAAATCGCGTAGTCAGGCCGCATATTGTTCCCATCTGCCGCCGGAGTAATCCATGTTCAGCAAAGACCTCGAACACACCATCGGCCAGTGCTACAAGCGCGCCCGTGAGGCCCGGCATGAGTTCATGACGGTCGAACACCTGCTGTTGGCACTGCTCGACAACCCGTCCGCCCAGGCCGTCCTGAAAGCCTGTGGTGCCGACGCCGAACGCCTGCGCCAGGAGCTGGAGCAGGCCATCGAGGCCTCGGTGTCACGCCTGGCCGAAGATGACGGCCGTGACACCCAGCCGACCCTGGGCTTCCAGCGGGTGCTGCAGCGGGCCGTGTACCACGTGCAGTCCTCGGGCAAGAAGGAGGTCACCGGCGCCAACGTGCTGGTCGCCATCTTCGGCGAAAAGGACTCCCACGCCGTCTACTACCTCAACCAGCAGGACGTGACCCGGCTGGATGTGGTCAATTACCTGTCCCACGGCATCGCCAAGCTGGGCGAGGAAGGCGAGCAGCCGTCCTCCTCCTCCGACGGCGAGGGCCGCATGGAAGGCGGGGAGGGCGAGCCGAAGGGTGATGCCCTGACCGAGTTCGCCAGCAACCTCAACGAACAGGCCCGGTCCGGCCGCATCGATCCCCTGGTCGGTCGTGGCGACGAGATCGAGCGCACCATCCAGGTCCTGTGCCGCCGCCGCAAGAACAACCCGCTGTACGTGGGCGAGGCCGGCGTGGGCAAGACCGCCATCGCCGAGGGCCTGGCCCGCCGCATCGTCGAGGGCTCGGTACCCGACGTGCTGGCCGACGCGGTGATCTACTCGCTCGACCTAGGTGCGCTGGTGGCCGGCACCAAGTACCGCGGCGACTTCGAGAAGCGGCTGAAGGGTGTGTTGACCGCGCTGAAGAAGGTGCCCAACGCAGTGCTGTTCATCGACGAGATCCACACCATCATCGGCGCCGGCTCGGCTTCGGGCGGCACCATGGATGCGTCCAACCTGATCAAGCCGGCGCTGGCCTCCGGCGAGCTGCGCTGCATCGGTTCAACCACTTTCCAGGAATACCGCGGCATCTTCGAGAAGGACCGGGCGCTGGCCCGCCGTTTCCAGAAGATCGATATCGTCGAGCCTACCGTGGGCGAGACCTACGAGATCCTGCAGGGCCTGAAGTCCAAGTACGAGCTGCACCACAGCGTGACCTATTCGGATGAAGCGCTGCAGGCTGCGGTGGACTTGTCGGTGAAGCACATCGGCGACCGCCTGCTGCCGGACAAGGCCATCGACGTGATCGACGAGGCCGGTGCCCGCCAGCGCCTGCTGCCGGAAGGCCAGCGCAAGGAGCTGATCGACGTCGAGGAAGTGGAGGCGATCGTGGCCAAGATGGCGCGCATCCCGACCAAGCAGGTCAGTGCCACCGACAAGGATGTGCTGCAGCACCTGGAGCGCAACCTGAAGATGGTGATCTTCGGGCAGGATCCGGCCATCGAGACGCTGTCCTCGGCAATCAAGCTGGCCCGCTCGGGCCTGGGCAACCCGGAGAAGCCGATCGGCAACTTCCTGTTCGCCGGCCCGACCGGTGTCGGCAAGACCGAGGTGACCAAGCAGCTGGCGCTGCAGCTGGGCATCGAGCTGGTCCGCTTCGACATGTCCGAGTACATGGAGCCGCATTCGATCAGCCGCCTGATCGGTGCCCCTCCGGGCTACGTCGGGTTCGACCAAGGTGGCCTGCTGACCGAGAAGATCGTCAAGACGCCGCACTGCGTGCTGCTGCTGGACGAAATCGAGAAGGCGCACCCGGACATCTTCAACATCCTGTTGCAGGTGATGGACCGCGGCGTGCTGACCGATACCAACGGTCGTGAGGCCAACTTCAAGAACGTGGTGCTGGTGATGACCACCAATGCCGGCGCGGCGCAGGCCTCGCGGCGCTCGATCGGCTTCACCAAGCAGGACCACGCCACCGACGCGATGGAGACCATCCGCCGCAGCTTCACCCCGGAATTCCGCAACCGCCTCGATGCGGTGGTGCAGTTCCAGGCGCTGGGCTTCGAGCACATCCTGCGCGTGGTCGACAAGTTCCTGATCGAGCTGGAGATGCTGCTGCAGGACAAGCACGTCAGCCTTTCGGCCACGCCAACCGCGCGCGACTGGCTGGCACACCACGGCTTCGACCCGCTGATGGGTGCGCGTCCGATGGCCCGGGTGATCCAGGACAGGATCAAGCGTCCGCTGGCCGACGAGCTGCTGTTCGGCAAGCTGGTCAACGGCGGCAAGGTGAGCATCGATGTGCGCGACGACGAGCTGGTGGTCGAAACCCAGGCCGAACCGGAGCGCCTGCTGCCGGTCACCGTGGAATGAACTGACCCCCCGGCCGGTTTCGGCGGACCTGAAATGACAAGGGCGGCTTCGGCCGCCCTTGTTGTACGCGACGTCAGCGGCTGCGCTGGCGGGCTTTCTTCTTGAAGGTTGCCTCGTCAACTGGTTCGATCTGCGACACGATGCAGCGGCTGGAATCGGTGTTCAGCTGGCTGCGGCCGGCAGCGCACAGCAGGCCCTGCTGGCCGTCCGTGGCGAAGCTCAGTTTCCGCGAGTAGCCTGCCGCCGAGCAGTCGTCCTGGAAATGCACGAGGTAGTGGTCCTGGCCATTGCGCAGCAGGATGTTGCGCGAGGCGCCGGCGCGCACCAGTTGCTGGTCGCTGCCCAGTTGGATGCAGTCAGCGGCGTTCGCCGCAGCGGGGGCATCGGCGGCGTGCGCAGGCAGCGCGCTGGCGGACACGGCAAGGGCGACGAGCAGAGCGGTCAGCGGGAGCATGTTCATGGCAGGGCAGGGGGGGGGGGGCGGTCCGGACTGGACCGGGTCCCACGATGCTGCTACGGATGCAGATGCGAATCTGCCGCAAGCAGGGCTGACCGACGTCACGGTGAGTTCGGTCACGATGACCTCCGGCAGGGCCGGATTGCAGGCATGACAAAAGGCCAGCAACCAGGGCTGGCCTTGTCGAAGTGGCGCAGCGCGCCGACCGCTTACTTCATGCGGTAGGTGATACGACCCTTGGTCAGGTCGTACGGGGTCATTTCAACCTTGACCCGGTCACCGGTGAGGATGCGGATGTAGTTCTTGCGCATGCGGCCGGAGATGTGGGCGATGATTTCGTGCCCATTTTCCAGACGAACGCGGAAAGTGGTGTTCGGCAGCGTCTCGCTGACGGTGCCCTCGAACTCGATGGAATCGTCTTTCGACATGTAGTCCTGTGCGGTTCAGAAAACGGCCACGCTGGGCCTAAGGCGCGGTATTTTACGCGTGACCGGCCCAGCTTGCAAAGTTTGTGTTAACCGCCGGCCAAATGCCGGGCTGGCAAGCGTCCGACGGCCTGTGTCCACGAGCCTTCACGGCCGTCATGGCGCACGGCCTGGCGCACGTGCTGCAGGAATTCCGAGCGCGGCAGGTGTTCGGCGCCCATCCGCAGCAGGTGCGGATTTTCCACCTGGGCGTCGATCAGCTCCCAGCCCCAGCCGTGAATCGTGGACGCCAGTGCCGCCAGCGCGATCTTGGAACCCCCGCTGGCGCCGCTGAACATGCTCTCGCCGAAGAACATCGACCCGATGGCCACCCCGTAGATGCCGCCGACCAGCGACTGACGGTCCCAGACTTCGAACGAATGGGCGAAGCCGAGGTCGTGCAACTGGCTGTAGGCCTCGACCATCGCCGGGCTGATCCAGGTGCCGTCCTGGCCGGGCCGAGGTGCCGCCGCACAGGCGCGCATCACCTGGCTGAAGGCGGTGTCGGCGGTGACCTCCCACTTGGTGCCGCGCAGGTGGCGGCGGAAGCGGCTGGACAGGTGCACGCCATCGGTGCGGAACACCATTCGCGGATCAGGCGACCACCACAGGATCGGCTCGCCCTCGCTGAACCACGGAAAGATGCCGCCGGCGTAGGCGTTGAGCAGGCGCGCTGGATGCAGGTCACCACCCACCGCGAGCAGGCCGTCGGGCTGGTGCAGGGCGGTCTCGGCCGGAGGGAAGGGCGCGTCCGGCGCATCGGCCAGGCGCCAGGGCAGCTGACGGGTCATGCCGGCATTGTAGTCGTCGCGGCCCCGCGCGAATGCCGCGGTAGATGCCAACCCTGGTTGGCTGGTCACCCGTCCGCGCGAAATGGGCTGTGCCCCAGCAGCTCCTGCCGGTACCGCCGCACATCGCGCCGCTCCTGCCGGCACCACTCCTGCAACGCCTCGGCGAAATCCGCGTCGGCCACCCAATGCCGACTGCGCACCAGTGCTGGCAGGAAGCCGCGCGCCAGTTTGTGCTCGCCCTGGGCGCCCGGCTCGAAACGGCTCAGGCCTTCGCGCAGGCAGTATTCGATGCCCTGGTAGTAGCAGGCTTCGAAATGCAGGCCGGGCAATGTGGCGCCGCCCCAGTAGCGACCGTACAGCGCGTCACCACCGCGCAGGCAAAGTGCGCCGGCAATCGGCTGGCCTTCCTGCTCGGCCAGGAACAGCACCAGCCCGCGTCCCAATGAAATGGCCAGATGGCGCAGGAAGGCCTCGGTCAGCGCCGGGGCATTGCCGTACTCAAGGAAGGTCTGCAGGTAGAAGCGGTACATCGCCTGCAGGTCGGCGCGGCCGGCTTCATCGCCGTGTACCACGCGGAAGCTGATGCCCTGGCGGGTGACCTTGGCCCGTTCCTGGCGGATGTTCTTCCGATGCTTGTGGTTCATCGCACCGAGGAACTGCTCGAATGTCGCCCAGTCACCCGGGTTCTGCCACTGGAACTGCACGTCCTCGCGCAGCAGCCAGTCCTCGCCGAACAGGGCCTCGTCCACTGCGGTGTGGAAGTTGATATGGGCCGATGACACCTCCAGTGCTGGCAGTGCGTCGCGCAACGCCGACAGCAGCGTGGTGCGCTCTGAATCGTGACGGGCCAGCAGGCGCGGCCCGGTGACCGGCGAGTACGGCACCGCGCCCAGCCACTTCGGGTAGTAGTCGCGGCCATGCCGGGCATAGGCGTTGGCCCAGGCATGGTCGAACACGAATTCGCCGTGGGAGTTGGTCTTCAGGTAGCCCGGAATGGCGCCGATCAGGCGCTCGCCCTCCCAAAGCGTGAAGTGCCGGGGTTGCCAGCCCCAGTCCTCGCGCAGGCAGCCGTGCTGTTCCAGGCCTGAGAGGAAGGCGTGGCTGACGAACGGATTCTGGCCGTCGTGCAGGGCGTCCCAGTCGGTGGCGGGAATGGACTGCAGGGAGTCGAGGAAGCGGGCGGAGGGCATGGTTGGCAAGGATAGGCCAGGTGGATCGCGAACGGTGCTGGCGGGGCTGGGTTGGTTTGTTCTGGTTACGGATGAGGAAAGTTTGAAGTCTCCATCCATGTGCGCTGGGTGCGGAATCGCGGGCGCATGGGTCGGCAGGGTGGCGGGGCGCTGCATGACTGGCGCGCATCCAACCAGTTGGAGAAATGAACAATGAAGGGATTGAAGCTTGCAACTGCCGTGGTCGCGTGCGGCCTGATCTTTGCGTTTCCTGTTTTGGCTTTTGGAGATCAGCCAGCAGAAGTGCTTGAGGATCCGGGTGCCTACGCGGAGGTGGTTGCGCTGTTGGAGCGTGAAGTTGGGAGCCAGTTGACGCGTCATTTGCAGGAGAGGGGTGAGCTGCGACACGTCAGCGTCAGCATCCGTCTCAATGCGAAGGCAAGATCAATGGTGATCAGCTTTGGGCCTGGATATCTTCCTGGCCCCGATCGGGGTTATGACGAGCTCTTCCTGATTCCGATGGCGTCCTCGTTGAGGTTCTATGCCGAAAAGTCAGGACTGATTGTGAACGACATTGATTTCCTATTCGACGGAAAAACTCTTGAGGAGTACTACCCGGAGGATCTCGCCGTTCCGCCGCAGGCGCGGGCGAGATCGACGCATACCTCAGCTTTGGTATCAGCAAGCCATGGCTACATCAGCTTGCATCCCAGTAGAGAATGGAAGTTTGAGCGGCCGGCGCCTCTGGGCATTCAGGAAGACACGCTGAGTCCACTGTTTGGCGACGAACTGCAAGGATTGATCGAACAACGTAGCGGCTTGACGGTGCACCGGGCACGGAGCCGCTCCACGGAACTCCATCCGGAGTCCGGGAAGCCATGGGAGCACATGTCATCCCGCTACCACCTGAAGGCTCTTTTCCCCGAACGCACCGACATGTGGAATGAGTTTCCGAACAGCCCAGAGTCTGCTCGCGAAAAGGAAGAGGACATACGGGCTCGCCCCAACTACGCAAACCATCTGGGTGTGGATGTGATGCTGAGCCTGCACACCAATGGCAGCGATTCAGCCAGTCTGCGTGGAACCGAGGTCTACTATCATCAGGACAAACCGCAGGACAAGGCGCTAGCGGATAGCATCCTCTGTGGGATGCGTGAAATCATCCGAGCGCAACCGGGCTATCGGCATTTCCCGATTCGCGAGAGTTCGACCTCGGCCAGGCACGGCGAGAACCGCATTGGGAAGATGCCCTCGGTGATCATCGAAACCGCCTATCACTCCAATCCTGATGATGTGGCTGCCTTGCAGGACCCCGTCTTTCGCTCGGCGTCCATGAAAGGGGTGGAGAAAGGCTATCGCCTGTGGGCACAGGGCAAGGCTTGTGAGCCTTTGATGCTCCACCCCATTCCCGATGTCGAGGTTCCGCTGCAGGCGGTGCACGAGCTGACAGTGGGTTTTGCGGGCAATCCCCAGTACCCCCTGGAACTTGAAGTGGTCGTGGCAGATTGTGACCGGCCCGGATACTGCACGCCGTGGAAGGGCCGCTTTGAGGATCCGGATGCGCCGGTGAAGTTCGGAGTGAGCTGCTCCTCTACGGAGCCCGGCTCAGTCCGCTGGAATGTCCTGATGCGCGATGCGGACGATGTCGTCGCGGCGCCGGTGGCGTTCACCCAGTCCTGTGTCCGGGCCTGAGTGGTGCCTGGAGCGGGTAGTGGGGTTGCGAAAACGGGCGCTTGCGCGCCCGTTTTCCTAAGTCGAGCATGGCTCGACTCTACAAACCGCCGGTCAGCTGGCCTTCCCCTGCGCGTCCAGGTAGCGCTCGGCGTCCAGCGCGGCCATGCAGCCGAAGCCGGCCGAGGTGATCGCCTGGCGGTAGTGCTGGTCGGCTACGTCGCCGGCGGCGAACACGCCTTCCACCGAGGTCTGCGTGGCGTTGCCGCCCAGGCCCGAGCGGATTTCCAGGTAGCCGTTGTTCATCGCCAGCTGGCCGTCGAACAGGGTCGTGTTCGGATGGTGGCCGATGGCCACGAAGAAGCCGTGGGCGTCGATGTCGCGGGTGCTGCCGTCCAAGGTGGACTTTACGCGCACGCCAGTCACGCCGGCATCGTTGCCCAGCACTTCCTCCACCTGGTGGTGCCAGACGGTCTCGATCTTGCCTTCGGCCACCTTCCTGAACAGCTTGTCCTGCATGATCTTTTCCGCCTTCAGGGTGTCGCGGCGGTGGACCAGGTAGACCTTGCGGGCGATGTTGGACAGGTACAGCGCCTCTTCCACGGCGGTATTGCCGCCGCCGACCACGACCACGTCCTGGTCGCGGTAGAAGAAGCCGTCACAGGTGGCGCAGGCGGAGACGCCGCGGCCCTTGAAGGTCTCTTCGGTCGGGATGCCCAAGTACTTGGCGGTGGCGCCAGTGGCGATGATCAGCGCGTCGCAGGTGTACTCGTGGCTGTCGCCGATCAGCTTGAACGGGCGCTGCGACAGGTCGGCGGTGTGGATATGGTCGAAGATGACCTCGGTTTCGAAGCGCTCGGCGTGCGCCTGCATGCGCGCCATCAGGTCCGGGCCCATCAGGCCGTGGGCGTCACCCGGCCAGTTGTCCACCTCGGTGGTGGTCATCAGCTGGCCACCCTGCTGCAGGCCGGTGATGACGACCGGCTTCAGGTTGGCACGGGCGGCGTAGACGGCGGCGGTCCAGCCGGCCGGTCCGGAACCGAGGATGACGAGGCGCTGGTGGCGGGAGGGCAGGCTGGTGCTCATATAAACTCGCGAAAAGGTAGATGGGGCAAGGCGCTGGCGACGTTTGCGCAGCATCCTCGGCAGGTCATAGAGTGGCGGCTGGGGCAGGGCGATTCAAGCCGATGAACAGAACGCCGTCATCCAACGGTGGTTCCGGGCCTCGGATTGCCCTGTCGGGCGTCGCATAACTGAAAACTGACGCCGTCTCATTTATTATCAATCACTAACAGCGCATTCCAAAGGTATGGTCTAAGGTGGCGAAGCAGGTCCCCGAACGCTCCAAGTCCGACGACAGCAAGGCGTCACGTCGCACGGCCGCGGCGGCGACGACCGACAATCCACGCCGCCAGCGCCTCTGGCGCGATCTGGGCCTGATCGCCATCGCGCCGGCCCTGCTGTACCTGGCGGCCAGTCTGTTCACCTATTCAGCCACGGATCCGGGCTGGTCGCATACCGGCAGCGTGGTCGCGCCGGTGCACAACCTGGGTGGCCGCGCCGGGGCCTGGATTGCCGACGTGCTGCTGCAGCTGTTCGGCTACATCGCTTTCCTGCTGCCGGTGGTGCTCGGCGCACTGGCGTGGATCGCCATGTTCGGCCTCAAGCGCGAGAGCAAGGGCGAGAACGATCTGGACCCGGCGCTGCGCCTGGTCGGCCTGGTCGGTTTCCTGATCGCCGGCACCGGCTTCCTGCATGTGCGCCTGTTCAGTGGCGATGTCGCCAGTGCCGGCGGCATCCTCGGCAAGCTGGTGGGTAATTCGCTCACGGTGGGCTTCGGCGCGCTGGGGGCGAACCTGTTCGTGCTGGTATTGCTGCTGGCCTCGATCACCCTGGCCACCGGGCTGTCCTGGTTCACGGTGATGGAGAAGATCGGCCGTGGCGTGATGTCGCTGGCGCCACTGCTGGAACGCAAGAAGGAAGAAGTCACCGAGTGGAAGCAGACCCGGGTGATGCGCGAGGAGCGCCAGGAAGTGCGCAAGGCCGACGCCGAAGTGCGCGCCAAGCGCGAGCCGGTAAAGATCGAACCGCGCCCTGAGCCGGTGATCGAGAAGAGTGATCGTGCCAAGCGCGATACCCAGATTCCGATGTTCCGTGGCGTCAACGGCGATGGTTCCGACCTGCCGCCGCTGGCGCTGCTGGATGATCCCAAGCCGCAGCCGAAGGGCTACGACGAAGAAACGCTGGAAACGCTGTCGCGGCAGATCGAGTTCAAGCTGAAGGACTTCCGCATCGATGCGCAGGTGGTCGGCGCCAACCCTGGCCCGGTCATCACCCGCTTCGAGATCGAGCCGGCACCGGGCATCAAGGTCAGCCAGATCAGTTCGCTGGACAAGGACATCGCGCGCGGCCTGTCGGTGAAGTCGGTGCGCGTGGTCGACGTCATCCCGGGCAAGTCGGTCATCGGCCTGGAAATTCCCAACGTCACCCGCGAGATGATCTTCCTGTCCGAGCTGCTGCGCTCGAAGGAATATGACAAATCGGCCAGCGTGCTGACCCTGGCGCTGGGCAAGGACATCGCCGGCCGCCCGACCGTGGCCGACCTGGCGCGCATGCCGCACCTGCTGGTGGCCGGTACGACCGGTTCGGGCAAGTCGGTGGCGGTCAACGCGATGGTGTTGAGCCTGCTGTTCAAGGCCTCGCCGAAAGACCTGCGGATGCTGATGATCGACCCGAAGATGCTCGAGCTGAGCGTCTACCAGGGCATTCCGCACCTGCTGGCGCCGGTGGTTACCGACATGAAGGAGGCCGCCAACGGCCTGCGCTGGTGCGTGGCCGAGATGGAGCGCCGCTACAAGCTGATGAGCGCGGTGGGTGTGCGCAACCTGGCTGGCTTCAACAAGAAGGTGAAGGAAGCCCAGGACGCCGGCCAGCCGCTGATGGATCCGCTGTTCAAGCCGAACCCGGAGCTGGGCGAGGCGCCGCGTCCGCTGGAAACGCTGCCGTTCATCGTCATCTTCATCGACGAATTCGCCGACATGATGATGATCGTCGGCAAGAAGGTGGAAGAGCTGATCGCGCGCCTGGCACAGAAGGCGCGTGCGGCTGGCATCCACCTGATCCTGGCCACGCAGCGCCCGTCGGTGGATGTGATCACCGGCCTGATCAAGGCCAACATCCCGACCCGCATCGCCTTCCAGGTCAGCTCCAAGATCGACTCGCGCACCATCCTCGACCAGTCCGGCGCGGAGACCCTGCTCGGCCACGGCGACATGCTGTATCTGCCGCCGGGTACTGCGCTGCCCGAGCGCGTGCATGGTGCGTTCGTGTCCGACGACGAAGTGCACCGCGTGGTCGAGCACCTCAAGGCGATGGGCCCGGCCGACTATGTCGACGGCGTGCTGGACGAAGTGCAGACGATGGGCGACGGCGTGGTCGTCGGCGCCACCGGCCTGCCCGAGAACAGCTCCGCTGGCGACGAGTCCGACCCGTTGTATGACGAAGCACTGCGGGTGGTCACCGAGACCCGCCGTGCCTCGATTTCCGGCG
Source organism: Stenotrophomonas maltophilia group sp. msm4 (assembly GCF_032025605.1). Lineage (NCBI taxonomy): Bacteria > Pseudomonadati > Pseudomonadota > Gammaproteobacteria > Lysobacterales > Lysobacteraceae > Stenotrophomonas > Stenotrophomonas maltophilia group sp. msm4. Next base: position 1,043,199 of record NZ_JAVSKK010000001.1, read on the forward strand.
TGCAGCGCCGGCTGAAGATCGGCTACAACCGTGCAGCGCGACTGATCGAGGCCATGGAAGCGGCCGGCGTGGTCAGCCCGCCCGAGCACAACGGCGACCGCACGGTGCTGGCACCGCCGCCGCCGAGGTAAGACCCGACGTATCCCCCACGACGTCCAAGGAACCGACGCATGCTTCACCCCGTACCAAGCGCGCTGGCGCTGGCGCTGGCAGCCCTGATGGCTGCCGGCCCGGCACTGGCAGAAACCGCCACCTCCGCGCCCGCCACGGCGCCGCCATCCACCAGCGGCGATACCGAAGCCAGCAATAATTTCAGCATTGTCCGTTACCGCGCCGACTACCAGGTGCGGCCCGATGCGGGCAATGTGCAGACCGAAACCTACGAAGTCCTGCTCAAGACCAAGGCCTCCGTCGAGCAGTTCAGCCAGGTGCGGCTGAGCTACAGCGAGAAGATGGAAACGCTGGAAGTGCTCGGCGCCTACACCATCACTGCCGACGGCCAGCGCCGCGACGTTCCGGCCGACCGTATCTACACGCAGGAGAGCTACTCCAGCGCTTCGGCGGCGATGTATGCCGACCGCAAGGTGCGGGTGATCGTGTTCCCGAACCTGGCCCCGGGCACGCGCCTGTACTACCAGGTGCGCCGCACCCAGGCCACGCCGTACTTCCCGGGCTATTTCGGCCTGTGGGAGACCTTCAACGTCTTCACCGAGTACGAGGACGCCGAGGTCACCCTGAGTGCGCCGGCCAACCTGCCGATGTTCGTCGACAGCCGCGGCGTGCAGGGCAGTGACCGGCCGACCGTGAAGAATGGCCAGGCGCAATGGCGCTGGCGCTACCAGCGCCGCGAGGCGATGCCGGCGCAGAACTGGTCGGCGGCGGGCTGGGAGTTCGGCCCGAACATCATGGCCAGCACGTATCGTGACTGGTCGCAGATGGGGCGCGCCTACCAGCTCAAGGCGGGCCCGGCGGCCGAGGTGACCCCGGCGCTGCAGGCGCTCGCTGATGAGATCACCGCCGGCATCAGCGACCGCCGCGAACAGGCTGATGCGCTGTATCGCTGGGTCGCGCAGAATATCCGCTATGTGGCGGTGTACCTGGGCAACGGCGGCCTGGAGCCGAACAGCGCGCAGAGCATCCTCGACAATCACTATGGTGACTGCAAGGACCACGTGACGATCCTCGAGGCGCTGCTGGCGGCCAAGGGTATCGCCAGCTCGCCGGTGCTGATCGGTGCGGGGGGCGGCCCGACGCTGCCGAAGATTCCGGTGCTGGGCCGCTTCAACCACGCCATCACCTATATCCCCGAGTTTGATCTTTACCTGGATTCGACCACCGCGTGGGCACGCTTCGGGCAGCTGCCGGAAGGTGACCTGGGTGCGCCGGTGATGCGTACCCGGGACGCTACGCTGGCGCGTACCCCGGCCAATACGCCGGAGCGCAATGCGACGTCGATGGAAGTGCGTTTTACGTTTGATGCCAACGGCAACCTGCGCGGCGAAACGATTCCGAAGCTGGGCGAGAACGCCGAGATCGGCATGCGCGCGCAGTTCTCACAGCTCAACGCGCAGAACCGTGCGCGCGCTGAAGAGCAGATCATGGCCTCGTCCGGTTTCGATGGGCGAGGGCAGCTGCAGATCCAGGGCGTGCCGGTCGACCTGACCCGGCCCTTCGGCTATCGCATGGCGTTCCAGGCCGAGGACTACGCCGATTTCAGCGTGGCCGGCGGCATGGCCGTGCCGGATCCGCCGGGCGGCGAGTCGGTGCGTGGCTTGTACGCCACCGCCTCGGCGCAGGCCAACGAGACGCCGTTCTACTGCAATGCCAGCCTGCGCGAGGAAACCTATCGCCTGCAGTTCCCGGCCAATGCGCCGATCATCGCCATCCCGGCCAGCCAGCGTTTCGCCAACGCCGCCGGCGAGTACCGCGTGGACTGGAGCCGCGAGGGCCAGGACGTGATCGTGCACCACCGCTTGCGGCAGAACGCGGTGCGTGGGCCGGAGGCGCTGTGCCAGCCGCAGGACTACCCCGCGTTCCGCGCGCTGTACCGCGAAGTGCGTCGCGGCTTCCGCGGCCAGGTGCTGTACGGCAAGCTGCCGGCATCTGGCGGCTGAATCGCCGATGGACGTTCAGGGCGGCATAATGTCGCCCTGATCGGCCATTCATCTTTCTCCGGGCACACTGGCAACCACCTTTCCTGGCGCCCGCGCCCACAGGATTTCCGCATGAACTTCCGCTTCCGCCGTTTCCTTGCCACCACCACGCTGGCCGTGGCCTGCGCCGCCGCCGGCAGTGCCTGGGCTGGCGCCCGCGATGACCTGAAGACCTTCACCAGTGGCCTGAAGGGCCTGGACGGACAGTTCAGCCAGCAGGTGTTCGACAGCCGCGGCAAGGTGAAGGAATCGACCAGTGGCCGCGTGGCCCTGTCGGCGCCGCGCCTGTTCCGCTGGGAATACGTGCGCCCGCACGAACAGCTGATCGTGGCCGACGGTAAAAAAGTCTGGATGTACGAGCCGGACCTGGAGCAGGCCACCGTGCGCGAGCAGGGCAAGGAAGAGCAGAACAGCCCGCTGACCGCGCTGATCAACCCGGCGCTGCTGGAACAGCAGTACGACGTCAGCGAAGAGGCCGCGCAGCGCGATGGCCTGCAGTGGCTGTCGCTGTCGCCGAAGCGCGAGACCGAGGCCAGCTTCCAGTACGCCGCGCTGGGCTTCAATGCCCAGGGCCTGGCCAAGATGGAAATCACCGATGCGGTTGGCCAGCGCACCGTGATCAGCTTCAGCGGCTGGAAGCGCAACCCGGGCTTCGCGGCTGGCACCTTCAGCTTTACGCCGCCGAAGGGCACCGACGTTATCGGTAATTGATCGGGGATGCCGGGCATGGCCCGGCGCTGCCTGCTCCGGTGGGTGTCAACTGGCACCGCCTTGGTGGGTGTCAACCTTGGTTGACGCAATTTTGATCTGCCGGCCAGCGGCCGGCACTACCGGAATCGTCGTCACCCTGTCGCGGTACAATGAGCGGGTGGCAAGACATCGTTCAACTTCCTTCCCCGGCCCCGATCTGCTGAGCGTTGATCGGGAACATCTGCGCCCGCTGGCCGAGCGCATGCGCCCGCGCACCCTCGACGAAATGGTCGGGCAGAAGCGCCTGCTGGCGCCGGACAGCGCATTGCGCCGTGCAGTCGAATCCGGACGTGTGCACTCGATGATCCTGTGGGGGCCACCGGGCTGCGGCAAGACCACGCTGTCACTGCTGCTGGCCGAGTACTCCGATGCCGAGTTCCGTGCCATCTCCGCCGTGCTGTCCGGGCTGCCGGAAGTGCGTCAGGTGCTGGCCGAGGCTGCGCAACGGTTCGCCGAGGGCCGGCGCACCGTGCTGTTCGTGGACGAGGTGCATCGTTTCAACAAGGCGCAGCAGGATGCCTTCCTGCCGCACATTGAACGCGGCACGATCCTGTTCGTCGGTGCCACCACCGAGAATCCGTCGTTCGAACTGAACTCCGCGCTGCTGTCGCGTTGCCGCGTGCATGTGCTGGAAGCGGTTTCGCCAACCGATATCGTCGAGGCGCTGGAACGTGCACTGGGCGACCGCGAACGCGGCCTGGGCGAGGAGGGTATCGAGGTTGCGCCCGAGCTGCTGCTGGAAATCGCCACCGCTGCCGATGGTGACGTGCGCCGCGCACTGACCCTTCTTGAAATCGCCGCCGAACTGGCGGGTGGGGAGGGGGGGCGCATCACCCCGCAGACCCTGACCCAGGTGCTGGCCGATCGTACCCGCCGCTTCGATAAGGGCGGCGAGCAGTTCTACGACCAGATCTCGGCGCTGCACAAGTCGGTACGCAGCTCCAATCCTGATGCCGCGTTGTACTGGCTGACCCGCATGCTCGATGGCGGCTGCGATCCGTCCTACCTGGCGCGTCGGCTGACCCGCATGGCCATCGAGGACATCGGCCTGGCCGATCCGCGCGCACAGAGCATGGCGCTGGAGGCCTGGGACATCTACGAACGCTTGGGCAGCCCGGAAGGCGAGCTCGCCTTCGCCCAGCTGGTGCTGTACCTGGCCAGCACCGCCAAGTCGAATGCGGGCTACGCCGCGTTCAACCAGGCCAAGGCCGACGTGCGCCAGAGCGGCACCGAAGAAGTGCCGCTGCACCTGCGCAATGCGCCGACCAAGCTGATGAAGGAGCTCGGCTACGGCGCCGAGTACCAGTACGACCACGACGCCGAAGGCGGCATCGCGCTGGACCAGACCGGTTTCCCGGATGCGATGGGCGAGCGCGTGTACTACAACCCGGTGCCGCGTGGCCTGGAAATCAAGCTGAAGGAAAAGCTTGATCGGCTGCGCGCCGAACGTGAGGCGGCGAGGGCCGCGAAGGGCCGTTGAGCTGGCTTATGTAGCATCGAGCGATGCTCGACTCCGCTCTGGACCGACCCAGCAGCACCTGCGGAAGCGACAGCCGAGCATGGCTCGACTTCTACAGGGCGGGAAAACGAAGCCGGCGTTTCGCCGGCTTCCTTCTTACTTGATGCTGCAGTCGCCGAAGGACAGGTAATCCGTTCCCGAGCTGAACTGCAGCGTGCAGCTTGCGGTGAAAGTCGCGCCTTCTTCCAGTGCGCCCAGCTTGGCCGCCTGCTGCTCGTCGTCGGTGGTCAGCCGGGCCAGGACATTGCCCTGGTCGTCGCCGGCCTCGATCAGCGGCTCGCCCGCCAGGTTGCTGGAGACACCCAGGGCCACGGCAGTGAATGTCACCGTCTGGTTGAGTTCGTCCATGCCCAGAGACGAATTGCCGGCCTCTTCAAAGGCCTGGTAGAGCGTTGGCAGGTCCTGTGCGGCATGGGCGGCCAGCGGTGCAATCAGGCCAAGGGAAAGGGCGATCAGGGCGGTGCGCTTCAAGGTGTTCTCGCAGTCACGGGATTCATTCCCGTGGATGGTGGTCAGTAGATCCACGCCATGCGTGGATGGGTTTGGCAAAGGACAGGGCGCGGCCGGCGGCTCGATTGCCCATCCATCCGCAGCCCTGCGAGGGAAGGGCGCTCCTGCGCCCCGCTGTCCGGCAAAATAGTGGATCCGGTGTTTCCGGCGCAACCGGGAAAATGAACGCATCGCGCGCGTGATACACAGCGTGACGTTCGATCGATGTGATAATCATTCGCGTTTAAGGTAGACTGCGGTCCCCTGTGAACCGGCGGCCATCGGCCGCTCCTGCCGCCGCTGATGAAGCATTTCGTCCCGCCTTTGCGCCGTGGTCCACTGGCCCGCGGCATGGCCGCCCTGATGATGGGGGTCCTGATGGCCGCGCCCTACGCCCATGCGCAGCAGCGCAATCCGCTGCAGAAGATCGGCCACACCGTGCTGGACGAGCCGGCGGCCAGCTATCGCTTTGAACGTTTCGTGGTGGACAGCCCGGACCAGCAGCGCCGTTGGCGGGTGAACCTGGCGATTCCGGCCAGGGCCGGCAAGACCCCATCCCCGGTGCTGTACGCGCTGGATGGCAATGCCGTGGCCATGGTGCTGGACCAGCCGCTGCTGGCCGAGCTGGCTGCGCGCAAGGCACCGCCGGTACTGGTGCTGATCGGCTACGACAACGACCTGCGCATCGATTCCAGGGCGCGTACCCGCGACTACACCGCGTGGATCGACCGTGCCGACGACGAGAGCGGCACGGCCCAGGCCGTCGGCGGCGGCGCTGCGGCTTTCCTGGATGTGATCGAGCGCCGCATCAAGCCGGAAGTCGAGCGTCGCGCACGCATCGATACGCAGCAGCAGGCGCTGTGGGGCCATTCGCTGGGCGGGCTATTCGTGCTCAATGCGCTGTACACGCGACCTGCCGCGTTCCAGTCCTATCTGGCAGCCAGTCCGTCGCTGTGGTGGAGCCAGGGCGCGGCGCTGGGTGATCCGGAGCAGCAGTTCGTGCAGAACGTGCACGGCCAGCCGGCCAAGCTCTGGCTGATGCTGGGCGGCGCCGAGCGCGTCGGTGATCGCGGCAAGCGCGATATGAGCAACCCGCGCGTGGTTGCGCACCTGCGCCGGATCAGTGGCGCCACCCCGGATGCGGCGATGCAGTTGTCCGAGCGGCTGGGCAAGGTGCCGGGCCTGAGCGTGCAGTACCGCGAGTTCGACGGCCTCGGTCACGGCCCGATGCTGCCAGCGTCGTTCCACGCTGCGCTGCATGAACTGTATGGCGTGTCCGACCGCAGCGCCGGCGATGGCGCGCCCAGTGGCGGGGACAACGCCGCCGAATGAATGCCTTCGCACGCGATGCCGTGCGACCCCACTACCCAGGCGAGGCTGCCGGCGTGCAGCGGCCCAGGCAACCGATGACTCCCGCGCCACGTGGCGCGGCCTACGTGTGCAAGGAGCCTGCCATGTCGTTCCGTCCGTCTTTCCGCCTTACCTCTCTCGCCGCCGGCCTGCTGCTCGCGGTGACCGCCACCGCGCAGCCGGTGTTCGATCAGCCGGCCAACGCCACCTTCAAGGGTGAGGTCGTCTCGCGCGGTGAGAACGTGGTTCCCGGCAGCACCGCCGACGTGGTCGGCCGGGGCTTCGTGCCGGGCCAGAAGGTCAGCCTGCTGCGTGGCGACAGCGTGCTCAACGCACAGCCGGTGGTGGTCGATGCCGATGGCAACTTCAAGACCCAGCTGAGCATTCCGACCGACGCGGTGCCGGGCACCCACCCGGTGGTGGTGCGCGCCAGCCAGCCGGCTGCAGCCACCGTGCTGAAGCTGCGCGTGTCGCCGCAGCTGCCGCTGTCCGGCCAGGCGCAGTTCGCCACCCAGTCCAACAAGCTGGTGCCGGGCCTGTACCAGTCCGCCTACAGCGCCGCCAGCAATGCCGTGTTCGTCACCTCGGCCGTGGGCCGCCCGCCGGTGACCCAGTCGCAGCTGTTGAAGCTGGACCCGAAGACCCTGAAGGTGACCAAGGCGATCACCCCGGCGCAGGTGCCGGGCAGCACCAATGGTGCGGTGTACGCGGTCTACGGCGTGGGCGTGGATGACACCAACGGCACTGTCTGGGTGACCAATACCCGCCAGAACTCGATCGCGGTCTACCGCCAGAAGGACCTGTCGCTGGTCCACCAGTTCCCGGTCGACACCGTGCCGCACGCGCGCGACGTGGTGGTCGACGGCACCCACGGCAAGGTGTTCGCGTCGGCCACGGGTGAGGACCATTTGTCGGTGTTCGATGCGAAGACGTTCAAGGAGCTGCCGCAGGTGACGCTGGAATCCGGCGTGGATGACGGCAAGTTCACGCCGATGAGCCTGGTGCTGGACGAGAAGGGCGGCAAGCTGTTCACCGTCAGCATCGGTACCCCGGAAGCGGCGGTGATCGATGTGGCCAGCGGCAAGGTCGACAAGGTCATCGACCTGGGCAATTCGATCAGCGCCTCTGGCGTGGCCTTCGACGCAGCACGCAACCGGCTCTATGTGGCCTCGCAGGGCACCGACAACCTGCTGATCGTTGACGTGGCCGCCGGCAAGGTGCTGCATGACGTGCCGGTCGGCGCCGGCGCGCTGAACGTCGCCTTCGATGATGCCTCCGGCCTGGCCTATGTCAGCAACCGTGGCGCTGGCACGGTCACCGTGGTGAATGGTGACGGCAAGGTGGTGGCCAACCTCGATGGCGGCACCCTTCCGAACCATGTGCGTGCCGACGGCAAGGGCAACGTGTTTGCGGTGAACAAGTCACGTGGCGCCGAAGATCCGAAGGGTGATCGCATCACCCGCATCACCCCGAAGCAGTAAGTCACAGGGCAGGGCGGCGTGCGCGTCGCCCTGCCAGCAAGGAGAACGTCCATGAACATCGCGTCCCGTCTGCGCCCGTGTGCGCTTCCGTTGGCTGTTTCGCTGGCGCTGTCTGCCTGCAGTGGCTCGTCAACGCCGTCGGATGGCCACAAGGCCGCCGAGCCGCCCGCCGCAACGGCCGCTGCGGAAACGGCGTTGCCGGAAGGGTGGCAGCGCGTGGCAGGTGCCGAAATGCCGACCGTGCACGGCCAGAAGGCGGTGCTCCCGGCCAAGGTGCATTCCGACGATGGCGCTGACATTGAAGTGTCCGACACCAGCCGGATCATTGCCGGTGGTGACGACGTCATCGCGGTGATCGAGGCGCTGGGACTGGGCAAGCAGGTATTCGCTGCGCCAACCAACACCACCACCCAGGCCGGCCTGGGTGCCCCGCACCAGTTCCTGTTCAACCGCACCACGGGCGTGGAAGGCGTGCTGAGCCTGCAGGGCTCGCTGTTCCTCGGCAACAGCCTACGCCGCCACACCGAGCTGGCGAAAAAGCTGCGCGAGGTGGGCGAGCCGGCGGTGGTCATCGATGACCTGCAGCCGGCGCCGGACAAGGTGCGCAAGGTCGCTGCGGCACTAGGGCTGGCCGAAGCGGGGCAAACACTGGCCACGCAGGTGCAGCGCCAGCTCGACGAGGCTGCAGCGATTGGCAAGGGCCTGGGCCATGCGCCACGACTGATCCACGTATCGGCGACCGGCGCTGGCGGCTCGCCCACCGTTGCGGGTGCCGACAGCGCCTCGGCGCAGCTGATCGCCCTGGCCGGCGGCATCAACATCGGCACCGAGGCCGGGGTGAAGAACTACTCGCAGCTGAGCAACGAGGGCGTGGTCGCGGCGGCACCGGAAGTGATCCTGGTGACCGAGCACGACCTGCAGCTGTTCGGCGGTGCCGATGGCCTGTGGAAGGCGTACCCGACGCTGAAGCAGACCCCGGCCGGGCAGGCCAACCGGGTCTGGGTGATGCCGGATGTGCAGCTGAAGTACACCAGCGTGGGTTCTGGTGCGGGCGCGCTGGCGCTGGCCAAGGCCCTGGCAGCGTTGCCGAAGGCATGAGTCCGGCGGATCGGCGCCGCCGTCGCGGGCGGGCGATGTTGATGGTGGCCTTGCTGGCCCTGCTGGGGGCGGTGCTGGCGTCGTTCGCCGTGGGCCCGCTGCGGTTGCCACCGCTGGAGGTGATGCAGGCGCTGGCGGTGAAGCTGGGCCTGCTTGATCCGCAGGCGGTCAGCAGCCGCGATCTGGCGGTGGTCTGGCAGCTACGTATTCCGCGTGCCCTGTTGGGCGCGATGGTCGGTGCGTCGTTGGCGATGGCCGGTGCCAGCCTGCAGGGCCTGTTCGGCAATCCGTTGGCCGACCCCGGCATCGTCGGTGTCAGCCAGGGTGCTGCGCTGGGTGCAGTGGCTGCCATTGTTCTCGGCGCTGCCGGTGCGGCCGGCTGGCTGGTGCCGGTGGCAGCCTTCGTCGGCGGCGCGCTGGCGATCGGCCTGACCTATGCGCTGGCGCGGCCGGGCAAGGGCAGTGGCAATGCGACGCTGCTGCTGGTCGGTATCGCGATGGCGGCCTTCTGTTCGGCGCTGATCGGTTTTCTCACCTATATCGCAAGCGAAAGCGAACTGCAGTCGCTGGTGTTCTGGCAGATGGGCTCGCTGGCACGTGCCAACTGGGCCGATGTGGTGGCGGTGGTGCCGCTGTTTGCGATTGGCGTGTTCGCGTTGCAACGATTGGCAACGCCGCTGGACATGCTGGCGCTGGGCGAGCGCCAGGCCCAGCATCTGGGGCTGGATGTGACCCGCACGCGGCGCCGACTGGTAGCGTTCAGCGCGCTGCTGGTGGGGGCGGCGGTGGCGTTTGCGGGCTCGATCAGCTTCGTCGGCCTGGTGGTGCCGCACGTGGCGCGCCTGCTGGTGGGTCCCGGCCATCGCTGGTTGCTGCCGTTGTCCGGCCTGCTGGGTGCAGTGCTGATCGTAGTGGCGGATACCGCGGCGCGCACGCTGGATCCACCCGCTGAGATTCCGCTGGGCCTGTTCTCGGCGGCGCTGGGTGCGCCGTTCTTCCTCTGGCTGGTGCTGCAGCAGCGCCGCAAGGCGGTGCCATGAGCGTGCTGTTGAAGCTGCACGAGGTGGTGGTGCGCCGCCAGCAACGTGAGATCCTGCACGGCATTTCCCTGGCGTTCGAACCGGGTACGGTGACCGCGCTGGTGGGCCCGAACGGTGCGGGCAAGTCGACGCTGTTGGCGGTCGCGGCCGGCGACCTGCGCGCCGATGCGGGCGAGGTGAGCCTGCTGGGCAGGCCGCTGGCCAGCTACAAGGCCGGGCCGCTGGCGCGCGAGCGCGCGGTGATGCCGCAGGAGCATGGCGTGCGCTTTGCCTTCAGCGTGGAAGAAGTGGTGGCGATGGGACGGTTGCCGCATCCGCCGGACCCGGTCACGGACGATGCCCGGGTGGAAGCGGCCATCGATGCCGCCGAACTGCAGGCGCTGCGCCTGCGCGAGGTGCAGCAGCTCTCCGGCGGTGAGTCCGCCCGGACCACGTTCGCGCGCGTGCTGGCACAGGACACGCCATTGCTGCTGCTGGATGAGCCTACTGCTGCGCTGGATCTGCGCCATCAGGAGCGCACGCTGCGCAGTGTGCGTGCCTGTGCCCAAGCCGGTGCGTGCGTGATCGTGGTCCTGCATGACCTGAATCTGGCGGCCGGCTATGCCGACCGTATCGTGCTGCTGGAGCAGGGTGGCGTGGCGGCCGACGGAACGCCATTGCAGGTGTTGACCGAGGACAACCTGCGTAGGGTCTACCAGCAGGAGGTGGTGGTGCTGGAGCATCCAAGGCGAGGAGTGCCGCTGGTTGTGGTGACCTGATTCGAGGTTCGTGTCGCAAATAGCCGCGTCTTTTACGTCGTCCTGAGTGGATGTCCGGTGATTCTCCGCCCCTGCCACAGGTGAGGCTGGGATGTTGGGCCTTGGGGTCGTAGGAGTTGCGCTGGCTGAGCCCCTCCTTCAGGTGCGTACGGTGGTAGTTGATCATTGCTTTGATGATTCGGGTTGACTGACCATTGGGCGTTCCAGAGCGAGGAAGCCCATATGTTCACCTTCGGCCGCGAGCATGAAATCAAATGCGCGATTCGCAGACACCGCAAGGACGATGAACTGCAGATGGTGCTTGCCATCATCAATGCCATTCACGACTTCAAGGATGGCATCGTTCCGATCGAGAGCGCACTGAATGCGATTCGCAAGGGTCTTGTGGGCGGCGCCTCGGGGACATGGGAGGCGGCCGGCAGCTGGCTTTGCAAGCTGAATAAAGCGCATCCAACCACAGAGTGCGTCTGGTTTGAACTCGCATCCCACCCCATGGCCAAAGTCAGATTCCGAGTGGCTTGCCACATGCGTTGGATCTCGGAGGGGCTTGCCGCGAGGTTGTATCCGACGCTCGCCAAGGATAGGAGCGGTCGTGTGAGGGAGCAGGCGCAAGGAAACTGGGACTGCCTGCAGCACGCGGAAAATTGCGACGGGAATTCATAGCCCCTATGTGGTTGAGGCTATGCCGACCGCATCGTGCTGCTGGAGCAGGGCAGGGTGGCCGCTGATGGTACGCCGCTGCAGGTGCTGACCGAAGGTAACCTGCAGCGGGTCTACCAGCAGGATGTGGTGGTGCTGGAGCATCCGCGGCGCGGGGTACCGCTGGTGGTGGTGACCTGAGCGAAGGCCGTCAGGTTGCTCCGGGTATCATGGTTGCTTCGTTTTCTTCAATGGACTGATGCCATGATCCGTACCGTTACGCGCGGCGTGCTGCTTGCCGCGATGGTTGCTTCCGTTTGCGCAGCCCATGCAGCTTCGACCTCCCAGGTTTCGCTGACCGACGCGGCCGAGAACGCCTCGCTGATAGAAACCCGGCATTCCAGTGGCGAGGGCGCCGCTGTGACGTCGATGAAGACGCAGTACTTCGCCAACGAGGAAATGTCGGTGAGTTGGGACGACCAGCAGGTGCTGGTGCTGTGCAGGGAGACGGCGTATCTGAAGATTCCTGCGGCCAAGCTCAAAGCCGGAGCGTTGACCACCGGGCAGCGGCAGATGATCGTCTATCAGGCATTGATGTCCGGCCTGGCGGCTGTCGCGGGCGTTGTCGGGCCGGCAGGGGAGAGGGTGACCGTGGCTGATGATGGCAGCGAGACCCGCAGCGTTGGCGAAAATAGCTGGGCATATGGTGTTGAGCGATACGAAGTGATCACCCAGCGGCTGCCGGACGGTGCACTTCGGGTCCGGACCCGCAAGACGGAAACCGTGAATGCCACGCCTCCGGCGGGTCCGGACGACATGTTCAGCACCGAGGACGACCAGGCGGCGCGCTTGTCCGAACTGGCGCCGGTGGGCAGCTGGACCGAAGTGGTGGTCCACGGTGGCGCACGGCAGCCGCATGTGGATCCGGCGATGTCGTTGAAGGGGTGGATTTCGATGGGGGATGACCAGGCAGCGACCGTGGCGGATGCCCGCACGCTGCACGGCTGCAAGTAAAGGCCGCCAGGGGTCAGATTCCTTTGCCAGGGGCAAAGGGATCTGACCCCGATCGTTGTCGGCCTCATCGTTCCATTTATGCGTGCAATATTCACTTGCGCGCCAGATTGGCAGGTCTAGAATGCGCCCCATGAACCGGATGCCGCTCCTGAAGTTTTTCACCCTGACCCGCGCAAGCGCGGAATGGGCGTGTCTGCCTGGAGCTCCACAGGGCCGCTGAAGCGGCTATCGCTGGATCATCCACAGAGCGCCCTTCGGGGCGCTCTTTTCGTTTCTGCAGTTTCATTTCCCTAACCCGACGTACCGCAAGGAGAACGTGCCATGCACCAGATCGCCGAGACCGAACGCTAGCCGCGCACCCTGTCGCCAACCGGGGTGCGCGGCCCCCATAGTTGGCTTTGCAGGAACCTATCTCATGAACACCCAAGTCCTTTCCCGCCGTCGCAACCTTGGCATCATTGCCCACATCGACGCCGGCAAGACCACGCTGACCGAACGCCTGCTGTGGAAAAGCGGCGAGATCCATCGCGTCGGCGAAGTGCACGACGGCAATGCGACCACCGACTTCTCGGCGATCGAGCGCGAACGGGGCATCACCATTGGCGCGGCCGCCGTGCAGGCGCAGTGGGCACCGCGTGATCTGCCGCCGCATCGGTTGACCCTGATCGATACCCCCGGCCACATCGATTTCGCCATCGAGGTCGAGCGATCCCTGCGGGTACTCGACGGCGCCGTGGCGGTGTTCTCGGCCGTGGATGGCGTGCAGCCGCAGTCCGAGACGGTGTGGCGCCAGGCGCGTCGCCATCACGTGCCGCTGATCGCTTTCGTCAACAAGATGGACCGCGTAGGCGCTTCGTTTGAGCGCGTGCTGGAGCAGCTGCAGGACAAGCTGCGCGCGCGGCCGTGGGCGCTGGGCGTGCCGTTGGGCAGCGAAAGCGGCTTCAGTGGCTGGGTCGATCTGGTCGATGCGCGCGTGCTGCAGTGGCAGGAGGGCGGCGCAACCACGGTGACCCCGTGGGACGAAGCGGCGCGCGCCCAATGGCAGGCCCAGCGCGATGCGCTGGTCGAAGCTGTGGCCGATCATGACGAAGAACTGGCCGATGCCTGGCTGGAAGGTCGCGTGATTGGTGCCGATATGCTGCGCGCGGCGATCCGGCGGGCGACGCTGGCAGGTGCAGGCGTGCCTGTGCTGGCCGGTGCTGCGTTCAAGGACAAGGGCATCGAGACGCTGCTGGATGCCGTGGTCGATTACCTGCCGTCGCCGCTGGACCGCCCTGCTGTCAGGGCTGAAAGCGATGAGGGCGAGGTGATGCTGCCACCGGATCCGGACGGTCCACTGGCAGGCCTGCTGTTCAAGATCACCCACCAGCAGCACGGGGCGCTGAGCTTCGTGCGGCTGTACTCGGGCACCTTGAAGGTGGGCGACGCGGTGGCCAGTTCGCAGCATCCGCAGGGGCGGCGTGTCAGTCGCCTGGTGCGGGTGCAGGCCGACCAGACCCATGACATCGAGCAGGCCGTGGCCGGTGACATCGTCGCGGTCCTGGGCTGGAAGGATGCGGTCAGTGGCGAGACGCTGAGCAGCCGTGCGCTGCCGTTGCGCCTGGAGAACATCCAGGCTCAGGCGCCGGTGCTGGCCTGGCGGTTGGAGCCGGCGCGTGCGGCGGACCTGATCCGGATGGCGCAGGGACTGGCCAGCCTGGCCCAGGAAGATCCCTCGTTCCGTGTGGAAACGGACCGGGAAACGGGTGAAACCCTGGTCTGGGGCATGGGTGAGCTGCATCTGGAAGTGATGGTCGAGCGCCTGCGCAGCGAATGGAAGGTCGACGTGGCCGTAGGTGCGCCGCGCGTGGCCTACCAGGAGACGCCGATGCGCCCGATGACCGGTGTCGTCGGGCGGCTGGTCAAGCAGACCGGTGGCCAGGGCCAGTTCGCGCACGTGGTGCTGGATGTGGCGCCGCGCGACGACGACCTTGTCGTGTTCAACGACCGCATCGTCGGTGGCGTGGTGCCGCGCAGCTTCATCGCAGCGGTGGAAAAGGGCGTGCGTGCCGCGCTGTCGGAAGGTCCGCAGGGACATCCGGTGGTCGGCATCGAGGTCAGTCTTGTCGATGGCCAGACCCATGCCAAGGACTCTTCGGAGATGGCGTTCCATCGCGCAGGCGCCGAGGCGATCAAGGCGGCGCTGGCCGAGGGTGGCACGCAGCTGCTGGAGCCGGTGATGGCGGTGACGGTGCATTCGCCGTCGGCGTCGGTAGGTGATGTGGTCGGCGACCTCAACCGGCGCCATGGCCGCATCGCCCGCATCGAGGACCAGGACGGTCGTGCCGAGGTCAGTGGTTTCGCGCCACTGGCACAGCTGGTGGGGTACACCACCTCGCTGCGTTCGCTCAGCCAGGGGCGGGCCAGCAGTGAGGCGCACCTGCACGGCTATGAGCCAGTACGCGCGGCATGAAGAAGGCAAGGGAGCCCGTTCGCGGGCTCCCATTTTTTTTGTCCGGGTTTCCGTATCCGCGCATGGCGTGGATCTACCGGGTGACCGGGTCGCGAGCTCTGCAGTAGATCCACGCCATGCGTGGATGGATCCGCACCGACACGGCAACATTGGCGCTGCATCGCACCAAATCTGTAGAAAAAGCTGGATTAAAGTGATGCCTCACGATAAATTGCGCACCCCCCGTTGCTCGCCGCCGCCCGCACCCCTCTCATGCGTGATGACAAAGACCCCGGAACCCTGGAGCTGACCCTGCCGCGCAAGCGCGGTCGTCCGCCCAAGTTCGGGTACGCGATGAGCGATGCGCAGCGGGCGGCGCGCTATCGTGCGCGCAGGGCAGGGCAGGCCAACCATGCCGACGTGCGTTCCTGCAGTGACATGGTGCTGCTGGACAAGATCCGTGCGGCGGTCAGTGCCCGCGACACCGAGCTGGCCGGTTTCCTGGTCCACGTACTCTGGCAGCGCTACCCCCTGCAGCTGAAATAGTTCGCCGGTGGGGTGGCCGTTGTCATCGAGCTTGTTGATAATGCGGGATTCAGGTTGTTCCCGCTGGCGTGCCCGGGATGGCAGGCGCGCATGATCGAACGGTTCCCAACATGACCACCACCAGCGACACCACCACCGAAGCGGCGCCGAGCGGCGCCCCCCTGTTCTATACCCGCCCGGTGCCGCTGCAGGCCGATGTGCATGCCGATCTGCGCATCCTGCCGGGCAAGCTCGAGTTCGCCGCCGGCAACAATGCCATTCCGCTGGTGCTGGGCGAGTTCTCGCTGGCCCTGCACCACTTCCCGATCCTGTTTGCCGGCCCGAGCGCGGTTCCGATGGCTGCCGTGGGCGTGTCCGACCAGAACCTGTTCATCAAGGATGGCCTGTGGGAAGACGAGGCCTATATTCCCGCCTACCTGCGCCGCCACCCCTTCATCTTCATCGACACCGGTGCGGAGAATGATTTCCTGCTGGGCATCGACGAAGAGAGCCCACGCGTGGTCAAGGGTGGCGAGGAAGGCCAACCGCTGTTCGTTGATGGCAAGGCCACCGAGATGGTGCAGCAGGCCCTGGAATTCTGCGGCCAGTACACCCGCGAACACGAACAGACCCAGGCCTTCTCCAAGGCCCTGGTCGACAACGGCCTGCTGGTGGAGCGCAACGCCACCGTGCGTATCCCGGATGGCCGGGAGTTCAACCTCAACGGTTTCCTGGTCGTGGACGTCGAGAAGTTCGTCGCGCTGCCGGAAGCAACCGTGGTCGAGTGGCACCGCAGTGGCTGGCTGGCACTGATCCACCAGCACCTGATGTCGCTGGGTCGCTTCAATGACCTGACCCGTCGCCAGGTCGAGCGTCTGGCCGCGTGATCAAGGGGGTGGGCAGGGTTCCCGCGACGCGGGCGCCCTGTCCGGCCTGCAGTACGCCCAGCAGGCGACGTGCGTCGGTCCAGTCCGGCGTGGCGTCCTGCGCCAGATCGACCAGCTCGGCCGCGATGGCGGCGTGCTCGCATTGACCCAGCATCTGTAGCGCGCCCTGCAATCGGTGCGCGTGATGACCGAGCGCCGATGCGTCTGCATGATCGACAATCCGCTCGATCCTGCCGAGTTCATCGCAGATGTCGGCGCTGTAGGCCGCGTCCATTTCAGTCACCTGCTCAAGTGCGTCCACGCTCTCCGGCGCCGGAATGCCCAGCGCAGCGAGCAGTTCGGCGGCGCGCAGCGGCTTGGCCAGCACCGCGTCGAAACCCGAGCGGCGGCAGCGTGCGTGGTGACCTCGCCCGGTGCGGGCGGACAAGGCGATCAGGCGGAGCGGATGCCCGTTACGGGCGCGCAGTTCGCGTGCCAATGCGTAGCCATCGATGCCACGCAGCCCGATGTCGATCAACGCGGCAGGGCGGGGGTGGCGTATCTGTTCGGCCAGCGCGCTGGCCGCATCTTCCAGGGCACATACCTCGGCGCCCCAGCGCCGCAACTGTTCAGCAATGACGTGGCGATTGAGTGCGTGGTCCTCCACCAGCAGCAGTTGCAGCCCGGCCAGTGGCGTGCCCTCCACGGGCATGTCCCGGACACTCTCGGCAGAGTCAGCAGCGCATACCGGCAGGCGCAGGATGAAGCGGCTGCCGCGACCGAGGACGCTGTGCACGGTCAGATCGCCCCCCATCGCACGTGCCAGCTCGCGTGCAATGGAAAGCCCGAGGCCACTACCGCCACGCTGATGCCCACCGCTGCCTTGATGGAAAGGCTGGAACAGTTCGGCTACCTGTGCGGGCGCGATCCCGATCCCGCTGTCGATCACCTCCAGCAGCAGCTCTTGCGGCCGCGCTACTGGAAGCAGTCGCAGGCGCAGCTCGATGCCGCCGATATCACTGAACTTCACCGCATTGGCCAGCAGATTGCTGGCAATCTGGCGTAGCGCATCAATGTCCACCCGAATGATCGGCGAAGGTTCGGTCGGGGCATCAAGATGCAGTTGCAGGCCTTTCTGTTGCGCCTGAGGCCGAATGGCCTCCAGTGCCTGCCGGCAAAGCCGGGTCGCATCACAGGCTTGTGCATGCGGCCTGAAAGCGCCGCTGGCGAGGCGCGAAAAGTCCAGTGCGCGATTCAACAGGCCGCGCAGGGATTGGCCGGCGCTGCTGGCAGCGGCGAGCAGATCGCGCTCGCCTTTCGGCAGTGTCGATCGTCCAAGCAGCTCGATCGAGGCCAGTACGGCCTGTGCCGAATTGCGCATCTCGTGACTGATCATCCCGATGGCCTGCGCGCTGCGGCGGTCGCCGCGTACCCGCAGGTGACGGGTCATGGGCCACAGCAACAGCGCGACCAGCAGAGGGGGCAGCAGCAGCCAGCCGCGCGGGGGCGAGGCCTGCATCCAGTCCAGTGCGTTTCCCGCCGCCGCTGGCAGGGTCTGGCCTGCCCACAGGTGGAGCAGGCTCGCATGCTCCTCCAGCGTGATCTCCCGCAACGCCTGTCCGATGCGTTCAAGCAGCTGCTGGTCTTCCTGGCGGACGAGCAGGTAGAGGTCGGTGGAGAAGTCGCTGTCGAATGGCTGCAGGCGCAGGCTGCCGTTGAAATGGCGTCGAACCAGCGGGCGCAGCGTGGATTCCAGGCCAATCGCCACGTCGGCCAGGCCGGATTGAACTGCCGTCAATGCTGCGTACCGATCAGGCAGGTGCTGCAGCCGGATCTGAGGATGATGCGCGCGCAGCCAGCCGGCGTAGGGCCCGCCTTCAACGACGGCCACCACCCGGCCGTCGAGCTCGCGTATCTCCCGTGGCAGCCATTCACCGGCGCGCCCTGCCAGCAGGGTGGCGCCACCCCGGAAGCGGCTGGACGCGGCGAGGTCGGGGCAGGGCAGCTTCTGGTGTCTCGCGCCGCCAAACACCATGACCAGGTCGGCCTCGTGATGACATACAGCGAGGATTGATGCGGCGGTCGTCGGATAGGGGTGTTCCAGGAAGCTGAGTTGGGCGTGACGCGCCACCAGGTTGGCGTAGCCATGGGCGAGCGTCGGCGGTGATGACGGATCGGCTATCGCTGCGGGCACGGGGCGTAGGGACGGAGCGGTGGAGACCCGCACGCTGCTGCCCGGTAGCCAGCGTGGTGACCGGATATCTTCCGCCGACGCGGCGGGAAGGAGAAGCAGTACCAGCAACCCCCGGATCAGCAGGCACGGACGCAATGGCGCATGGCGCCTCACGGCGACTCCAACCGTTCACGCAGCGCATAGATCTCCACATCGCTGCGCAAGCCCAGCTTGCGCAGCACCGCGACCTTCTGTGTGCTGACGGTCTTGATGCTGCGGTGCCGGCGCAGCGCGATCTCCGATACGGTCAGGCCTTCCAACAGCAGCTCCAGTACCTCCCGCTCGTTGCGGCTGAGCTCGCCACGATCGCCGGCCAGCCTGACGTCCGGCGGAATCCGGATCAGGCCCTGGAAGACGCGCACGATGGCGTCGGACAATGCCTCAAGGGGTTCGGCCTTGCTGACGAACCCACCGAGTCCGGCATCGATCAGGCTGTTGAGATTCGTGGTGGGAGAGAGCGTGGCGAAGGCCAGCATTGGTGTGCGCGGGAATTCGCGACAGAGCAGCGTAACCAGCTCGATGCCGCCCAGGTCGCCACGGGCGAGCGTGAGATCGATGATGGCCACATCCACGGGCAAGCGGTGCAGGCTGTCGATCAGCGCACTGCTGCAACCATGGCTGGCGACGATGTCGAACCGGAGATCGCCTGACAGGTGCAGGGCGGTGCCGCGACGGACGACTTCATGGTCGTCCAGGAGCGCCAGTCGAAGCCGGCGCGGTGCAGGAAATCCATTCATGCGCGGGAGGTGGTCAGCGCCCGTGGGCGTGGCCGCCATTCTGGCGCCGCTGTCGCGTCGAACATCGAATTTGTTGCGTTTTTACGACTATTCCTAAAGATCGATGGATGAGCTCCATCGATAAGAGCTGATCCATGGGCTGGACGTATCGTCAGGTTGAAAGCCGTGTGGACGCAGTGTCCTGGTGCGCTCTCGCTGGGTACAGGTGGCCTGGGTTGCAGGGCTGCCGGCACCCTTCGAGGGGGGTATTAATGTGACGCGTCACGCCGAAGTGCCTGGTCACCCGCGAGCCGAGTGGTCGGCGGTTGGCGATCTATCGCACCGACTGAGGTACGCGCCTGAGCCTGCCGGTGTCGTAGCCCATGGCCGCGATGCGCTCCACGGCGTGCTGGTAGTCGCTGTCCGATACGTGCGGGGTACGTGCCATGTACCAGACATAGTCGCGCTTGCTGCGTGCGACGATGGTCTGGCCATAGTCGTCGTCCAGCCAGGCAATCACATACTCGGCCTGGATCGGCCAGATGAACTGCATGCCCCAGATCGCGCCATTGCCGTTCTTCTCGACCCGTCCAACCGGGTGCATGGACTTCTGCGGGGCGTCGAAACTGCCCTTGCGATAGGTGAAGGTCGTCTGGATGCGCCCGTCCGGCCGCAGCGCATAGCTCTCCACCGCGTCGAAGGCCTCGCGCTCCGGCCATGAGGGTATGTGGGCGATCACATACCAGTCGCCCATGAAGCGCGGCACGTCCACCGAGGGCGGGCGGGGCAGGGGACGGGTATCGCTGGAGCTGCAGCCGGAACCGAACAGGCTCAAGGCCAGCAGGGGAAGCAGGGAGCGCATGCGCATGTCACACCTCAACGGGGACGGAACAGATAGTGGGCAACCAGCCACTGCTGGCCATCGTCGTAGCCGAACAGCTCGGCGCAGGCCATCCAGAACATGCGCCAGCGCTGCCACCAGATCTTCGCCGCCGCTTGGCCGTAGGTTGCGACCAGTACCGGCATCACCGCCTCGCGGGCCGCATCCTGGTTGGCCAGCCAATGGTCGGCGGTGCGCTGGTAGTGGGTGCCGTCCAGCAGCCAGCGCTGATCGAGTCGCAGGTCGCGCTGGAAATGCAGCAGCGTGTCGGCGGCCGGCATCAGGCCGCCGGTGAAGAAATGGCGCCCCATCCAGTTGTCGCCGCCCTCGGTCTCGAACGGGTACATCAGCGTGCGATGGGCGAAGATGTGCACGAACAGCGCGCCGTCGGGCTTCAGCCACTGCGCGATGTGCGCCAGCAGTCGCTGGTAGTTGCGCACATGTTCGAACATTTCCACCGAGACACAGCGATCGAAGCGTGCCGTGGGCAGCTCAAGCTGGTTGACGTCGCAGGTCAGCACCTCGACGTTGTGCAGGCCCCTGGCCTGGCACTGCGCCATGATGTGCTGGCGTTGGCTGTGCGAGTTGGATACCGCAGTGATGTTGGCCTGCCGATAGCGTTCGGCCATCCACAGGGTCAGCGAACCCCAGCCACAGCCCAGTTCGAGAATCTGCTGGCCGTCGGCAAGTCCGGCGCGCTGGCCATACAGTTCCAGCATCGCTTCCTCAGCCTGGTCCAGCGTTTCGCGCCCGGTAGGGTAGTAGCAGCTGCTGTACTTCAGCCGCTTTCCCAGGCAGGCCTGGAAGAATGCCGCGGGAACTTCGTAGTGCTGGCGGTTGGCCGCGTCGGTATGCAATGCGAGCGGACTGTCGGTCAGTTCTGCGATGCAACGGCTGAAGCGCGCGGACTGTGCCTCGATACCCCCCGCCGATTCCTCGTGCAGGCGTTGCGCGCACAGGCGCCGGATGCCGGCACGCAGCGCCGCATCGGGAACCAGCCCGCGTTCGGCCCAGGCGATCAGCCCGGTTTCCGCATCTTCAGCCGGATTCAGTGACGGGATCGCGCTCATGCGGAATGCTCCTTGGAAGAACGGGGGAACCAGGGAAAGAACATCGGCGTGCTGCGCTGGTAGGCACGGTAGTCGTCGCCGCGGCTGCGCAACGCCTGCTTCTCGGTGAAGGGGATGCCGCTGAGATAGCGCAGGAACAGATACATCAGCAGCGGCCCGGCCCACGCCAGCCACCACAGGGGGGAACCGACGGCGAGCAGCACATAGGTGAACCAGTGCAGCCACTCGAAGAAGTAGTTGGGGTGGCGTGAATAACGCCAGAGCCCCTCGCGGCAAGTGCGGCCCTTGTTCGCCGGGTCGGCACGGAAACGTGCGAGCTGGCGATCGGCCAGGCTCTCGCCGCCGACGCTCATCAGCCAGGCCAGTGCTGCGGCGACTGTCCACGGTGTCAGGCCGGCATGGGAATTGGCTGCCACCGCAACGAAGGGCAGAGCGAACAGCACGACCAGCAGCGCCTGCGCCATGAAGAAGCCAAAGATCTTGCCCTGGTGGCTCTGCCAGTGTTCGCGCAGATAACGGTAGCGCCCGTCTTCGGGTTCACTACGGACCCGGCGCCACAGGTGCAGCGCCAACCGGCCGCCCCACAGGCCGCCGAGCAGGCCCAACGCAACCCGAGGCAACATCGCGCCATCGCCGAGCAGCGCCAGCAGCAGGGCCGAGGCACCCACGCACTTGGCCCAGAGCACGTCGACAACGCCGATGTTCTGGTGGCGGCGCTGCCAGGCCCAGCCCCAGCTCATCACCAGCACGGCATACAGCAGTACCCACAGCAGATTGATCATGACGATGCTCCGGCCAGGGAGGGCGGGGTGGTGCGAGAGCCGCGACGCGCGGTGACGCACAGCAGCGAAAGCGCGATGCTCCAGCCCGCACCCAACACCAGCAGGCCCTGCCACGTGGGTGCGGCGAAACGGACCGCATCGAAACCGCGCGCTGCGGAGAGATAGGCCAGCGGTGCCGACAGCAGGCCGAACAGAGCCGGCAAGGCCGGGTGGCGCAGCAGGAAGCGCATCGAGGTGGTCAGCGTCATCGCGAACGAGGCCCACAGCGCCATGATCCAGGGGGGTGGCACCCAGCCCAGCGGGGCGGCGGCGTAGCGCACGGTGCCGCTGGCGGCGGCGCTGGCATCGACCAGCCATGCGCAGGCCAGTGCCAACACCATCAACCGAAGGTCCAGCCGTGGTTGCGGCGACGTCAGCAGCTGGCTGCCGATGTAGAGAGAGGCTGCCAGCAACGCCGGCCACTGCCAGCCGCGCCCGGCGCCGGCTACGGCGCACAGCCAGACCAGCTGGTTGCCAAGCAGATTGGGCCAGAACCTGCGCATCTCAGCTGCCTTGGCCCGATGAGGCGCCCGGGCGATGCCCCGGGCGCGCCATCAGCAGATGGGAGACCCCGATCGAGCGCTCCAGGAAGCCGCCCTCGCAGTAGGCCAGGTAGAACTCCCACAGGCGGCAGAAGCGCGTATCGAAGCCCTGCGCCTGCACGTCGGGCAACCGGGCGAGGAAGCGCTGGCGCCAGGCGCGCAGGGTCAGCGCGTAGGAGTGACCGAAGTCTTGCTGGGCGATCAGCTGCAGGTCGCTGGACCGCGTTTTGGCGGCCATGATCGCGTTGATCGACGGAATGAAGCTGCCGGGGAACACATAGCGCTTGATGTAGTCTACGCTGCGCCGGGCCTGCTCGTAGCGATGGTCCTCGATGGTGATGGCCTGCAGCAGGGCAACGCCATCAGGCTTGAGCAGGCGCTGCAGCGTGGCCATGTAGGTGTCCAGGTATTCTGCGCCGATGGCTTCGATCATCTCGATCGACACCAGCTTGTCGAACTGGCCCTGCAGGTCGCGGTAGTCCTGCATCAGCAGCGTGACCTGGTCCTGCAGGCCGGCCGCCTGCACGCGCTGGGCAGCCAGCGCGTGCTGCTCGGCGGAGATGGTGGTGGTGGTGACGTGGCAGCCGTAGTGCTGCGCCGCGTGCAGCGCAAAACCACCCCAGCCGGTGCCGATCTCCACCACGCGATCGCCCGGCTTGAGCTGGAGCTGCTGGCAGATGCGGTCCAGCTTGCGCCGGGAGGCGGATTCCAGCGACTCGTCTTCTGTGTCGAACAGGGCTGAGGAATACATCAGGTCCGGCGACAGGAACAGGGCAAAGAAGTCGTTGCCAAGGTCGTAGTGCGCGGCAATGTTGCGGCGGCTGCCTTCACGGCTGTTGCGGCGCAGGCGGTTCCAGCCGCGCAGCAGCCAGCCACCCACGCGGGCCGGGCCGCGCTCCATGCCGTCGAGCAGGTCGCGATTGCGTACCAGCAGCCGGATCAGCGCCACCAGGTCATCGCAGTGCCATTCCCCCTGTATGTAGCTTTCACCTGCGCCCACGCTGCCTTGCGCTGCAACCTTGCGGTAGAACGCCGGGTCATCGATGGTGACGGTCACATGCAGCTCGCCATGGGCATCGCCCAGCCAGACTTCGCCGAGTGCATCACGCACGCACAGGCGGCCGTCGCGCATGGGGGCAAGCTGTTGCAGCAGGCGGCGGCGCAGGAAGGCATCCAAGGCGCCGGGACGTGGCAGGGCGATCAGGGGAGTCGTCGAGTTCATCGCGGTTTCTCGGCAAGGGCAGGGTGGTCATGCACGGGGTTGCGTTTCAGCCACAGCCGCAGCGCGTGCCAGTGGATGGCGGCCATCACCTGCAGGGTCATCAAGGGATAGCAGGCCAGGACCCGGGCCAGCCCGCGGCCGTCCAGGGCGTGTCGCTGCATGGCCTGGGTGGCATCAAACTGGCGAACGCCTTGGCGCCAGACCTGCATGTGCACGCGCAGATCCTCATCCGGGCAGTTGAACCGCCAGTCGTAGTGGCAATCCATCGGCATGAACGGCGAGACATGGAAGCGCTTGTCGAACCGCCAGCGCAGCGAGCCGCCTTCGTGGGTGGCCGTGGCGACTGGCAGGACATAGGCGTGCCGTTCCTTCCAGGGCGTATTGGTGATCTCGGCGACGATGCAGTCCAGGGTGCTGCCATCGGACTGGTAGCAGTAGTAGAAGCTGACCGGGTTGAATACGTGCCCGCCGAAGCGAAGGTGGGTGAGCAGGCGTACCGGGCCGGCAGGCCGATAGCCCAGGGTAGCCGCCGCATGATCGCGCACCGCATCGGCCAGCGGTTGTGCGGGATTGCCGAAGTAGTCGCTGCGGCGGAACTCGGCCAGGTTGCGGCGATTGACCGACCACAGCCAGCGCCCGGCGAACACGGTCTCCAGCTCGTCCAGATCGAGCAGCAGCTGCGCGATCGGATAGCGGAACGCGTGGGGCTGCGGATGATGCCGTCGGTGCATCACCTGCCCGAAGTAGAGTGCGCTGGCACTCACGCTGCCACCTCGCCGGGCGCAACGCTGTCAAGGTGCGCGGTGCACTCGCGCATCGCGTCCACCACGCGGCGGGCGCTGCGGATGCCGTCTTCGTGGAAGCCCCAGCCCCAGTATGCGCCGGCGAACCAGGTGTGGCGGCGGCCCTGCAGCTCTGCCCAGCGCTGCTGGGCGCGGATAGCGGCATGATCGTGCACCGGGTGGGCATAGTGCAGCCTGCGCAGCACCTTGGCCGGATCGATCGCCTCGCTGCGGTTGAGGGTCACGACCAGCGGGGTGTCACCGGGCAGGCCCTGCAGGAGGTTCATGCAATAGCTGACCGTACAGGGCGCGCCTGGATCCCTGGGCACGTGTGCATTCCATGCAGCCCATGCTTTGCGGTTGCGCGGCAGCAACGATGCATCGGTATGCAGTACTGCTTCGTTGGGCTGGTAGCGGATGGCGCCGAGTACTTCGCGTTCGACCTGATCGGCGTCATGCAGCAGGGCAAGCGCCTGGTCGCTGTGGCACGCCAGGATGACCTCGTCGAACCCCTCCACGCCGGCCGCGCTGTGCACGCGCGCGCCCCACGGCATGCGTTCGACCGAGTGAACCGGGCATTCCAGCCGCTCACGCACCCGCCAGCGGGCGCGAAGGGCATCGACATAGCGTGCCGAGCCACCGCTGACCACCCGCCAGGGTGCGCGCCCGGTCATCTGCAGCATCTGGTGGTTGGCCATGAACTGGGCCAGGTAGCGGGCCGGGAACTGCATGACCGTGGCGGTCGGTGACGACCATAGTGCCGAAGCCATCGGCAGCAGGTGCTCGTCGATGAAAGCGGTGCCGTAGCGCTGGCCGCGCAGGTACTGGCCCAGTGTCGGGCCTTCGTCTTCCGCCAGCAGCAGCGGCGCATCCCGGTAGAACCGGCGCAGGTCGGCCAGCATTCCCCAGAAACGTGGCGAAACCAGATTGCGACGTTGGCAGAACAGGCCATCCAGCGAAGTGGCGTTGTACTCGACGCCACTTCGCTCGCTGTGCATGGAGAAGCTCATGGTGGTCGGCTGCGAGGCCACACCCAGTTCTTCGAACAGTGCCGTCAGCAGTGGGTAGTGCAGGGGATTGAAGACGATGAAACCGGTATCCACCGCCATGCGCGTGCCGTCCACCTGCACGTCATGGGTGTGGGTATGCCCGCCCAGGTAATCGTTGGCCTCGAACAGCGTCACTTCGTGTTCGCCGTCCAGCCACCAGGCACTGGCCAGGCCGGCAATGCCGGAGCCGATGATCGCGATGCGCATGTCAGTACCTCGCCTTGGCCAGTACCCACTCGGGGATGGGCTTGAGCCCCCTCACCAGGCCCATGGCCGCCATTGCGCGCAGCCCGTACCAGGTCAGGTCGATCTCCCACCAGCGGAACCCTTGGCGGACGGTCCCAGGGAAGAAATGGTGGTTGTTGTGCCAGCCTTCACCGAAGGTAAGCAGAGCCAGCCAGAGGTTGTTGCGGCTGTCGTCACGGGTCTCGAAGCGCCGCCGGCCAAAACGATGGGCCAGCGAGTTGATGGTAACGGTGGCGTGGAACAACACCACGGTGGAAATGAAGAAGCCCCACACCAGCAACTGCGGGCCAGAGGTGTGCAGTCCGGGCGCCCAGCGCTCCAGGCCGGCGCCGAGTGCGTACAGCGCGGCAGCCAGCAATACCGGCACCGCCGTATCAAAGCGGTCCAGCCAGCGCAGTTCCGGGAAGCGCGCCAGGTCAGGCACGCGCGATAGATCCGTGGCGAATGCCTCGCGGGTGAGGAACCAGCCCATGTGGCTGCGCCAGAAGCCGCCTTCGCGCGGCGAGTGCGGGTCCAGCGGTTGGTCGGCATGCCGATGGTGATGGCGATGGTGGGCCGCCCACCACAGCGGCCCACGTTGCACGCTGGACGCGCCGATCACCGCGAACACGAATTGCACCGTTCGCGATGCCTGGAACGTCCGGTGCGAGAAGTAGCGGTGGTAAAAGGCGGTGATCGCAAACATGCGCACTGCGTAGAGGGCTGCGGCGACGATCACTGCCGTCCACGAGATACCTACCCAGATCACCGCGATGCAGGCCAGGTGCATCAACGCGAACGGTACGGCGCGCAGCCAGTCGATGCGTCCGGGCTCGCCAGCGGCGTGGTCTGCAGCGCTGCCGGTGTCGACCCAGCGCTTCAGGGTGCGCAGCAGGCGCCAGCGTCGGCGGGGGAGGGGCGCTACAGAGGCCATGGCGGATCTCGGCGGGTGTCGTGTCTTCCTCTACGCAGCAGTGCGCGCAATGGATGCGGCCGACTGTGGAAAATTCCGGCTTCACTTGGGCATCACGCTACAGCGTTCGACCAGCGGTTGCGCCCAGGCCTGTTGCCATTCGCTGGCGGTCCGCTCGGCCACCGGCGAGCTGAAGCGCACCGTGACCTGTGGATAGGTGCCGCGGGTATCGCGCAGGTTGCTGGTTCCGCGGAATTCCAGCAGGCGGCGGTCGGCGCTGGCATAGACCAGCGACAGGCGCGGCGCGATGCCGCCGTACCACGTGTCCAGACTGACCTCGATGGCCTGGGCGTCGATGCCCTGCCAGCGAACAGGGCCGGTACGCCGCACCTGCACCGGGAAGAAGCGCTGCCGCCCCGGCACCAGGAAGGGCAGGCTGATGCGTTCACCTCGCAGCAGCGCTGGCCAATGCTGGCGCACCGCGGCGTCGAAGCCCGTGTCGATCACCGCATCCGGTGCCAGCTCAAGCCGACGCTGACGCAGCTCGCTGGCGGCATCTTCTTTCCAGGCGATCGACACCGACTCGCCACTCGCGTCGACTTCAGCGGTTTGCCCACTACGGCTGTCCTGCAGCGAATAACCCCGGGCCTTCGGGCGGGCGCTGGCCGGCAGATGCTTGCGGGCGAAGGGGCGGCCATCCGGGCACTGATAGAGCACCCAGCGCTCGGCACCCTCCGATGGGCCGCGCCGCCAGTGCACTTCACGATAGAGCAGATCGCCCTGCGCCGAGGTGGCCACGCCCTCGTTGCGCAGCCAGGGCGCCGCCAGCGCGGCATGGGGCAGGCACAGCAGCAGCCAGGCAGTGCGCATGGTGTTCATCCGGTAGGGAGGCTCAGGTCATACGGCGGGCGCGGCTGCTTGGATGCACAGTGCCTGCTGCATCCAATGGCCGCCCCTGCGCGTAGAGAGGACAGACCTTCACCTGCCCGCCGCTCACGCAGATGTACCCTGACGCTGCCAGCACCCTCCTCAACTTCGATACCGCACGCACCGTGTCCAGTTCCCAGCAGCCCAGCAGCGAGCCGACGAACTGGGCCGATGACATGGACAGTGTGGCGCGGCTGCGCGACCGCGACTGTTTCATGCGGATCTATGACTACTTCATGCCGCGGCTGTGCGTGTATCTGCGTGGCCTGGGCGCACCCGACGCCGTGGCCGAGGAAATGGCGCAGGAGTGCCTGCTGCGCCTGTGGTTGCGGGCGGCCGAGTATGATGCGGCCCAAGGCGCGCTGAGTACCTGGCTGTACCGGATCGCGCGCAACCTGCATATCGACCGCATCCGTCGAGAGCGCAGCTGGATGCAGGTGCAGGCAGCGGTGGAAGACGCCGCGGCGGTGGACATGATCGAGCGCAGCAGCGCCGAGCAGTTCGCCGACCAGGCGCGCCTTCGCCAGCGCATCAACGAGCTGCCCGCCGTGCAGGCGAGGCTGGTGCGGATGTCCTATTTCGAGGCGAAGAGCCACAGCGAGATTGCCCAGGCGCTGGGCATGCCGCTTGGAACGGTAAAGTCACACCTGCGACGTGCGTTCCTGCAACTGCAGGCCAAAGTGGGAGGTGCGCTGTGAATCCGCATCACCACCTGCACGAATCCACGCTGATGAGCTATGCCGCCGGCGCGCTGCCGGCGCCGTTGAGCATCGTGGCCGGTGCCCACCTCGAGCAGTGCCCCCACTGCCGCCAGCGCCTGCGCGATGCCGAGGCGATCGGCTCGGTGCTGCTGGAGCAGACCCAACCGCCCGCGGCCGACGCGCGTCGCGAGCAGTTGCGCGAGGCCATGCTGGTGCAGCTGGCCTCGGACGCGCCGAGCGCCATCGCCGGAGCCAGGCGCCCGGTGCCGAGGGAGCGGCCCGAGGCCGATCCGGACCATCTGCCCGCCTCGTTGCATCCTTACTTCGGCGCTTCGCTCAGTGCCCTGCGCTGGCGCTGGATGGCGCCCGGCGTGCACTGCATCAGGGCTGAGCAGATGCCCTCGCTGATCATGCTGAAGATTGCCCCGGGCAAGTGCCTGCCGATGCACAGCCATGGCCGCAGCGAACTGACCCACATCCTTCGAGGCTCGTACAACGACGCGCTGGGGCTGTTCGCGCCGGGCGACGTGGCGGACCTGGACGAGGAGGTGGAGCATCAACCGGTAACTGCCCCGGGTGTTCCCTGCATCTGCGTTTCAGCGCTGGACGCGCCGTTGGTGTTCAGTGGCTGGCTGGCGCGGAAGTTCCAGCGTTTCGTGAAACTCTAGCGTGGGTGCGACCATGGCCGGGAAAGGTGCGTTGAGGATTCTGTTGACCGGTGCCTCGGGCCTGGTCGGGCAGGGCGTGGCGTTGGCCTGCCAGCGCTCGCCGCAGGTGGCCCACCTGACTGCCCTGGTCCGCAGGCCGGGCAGCCTGAACGGGCCTGGCAGCGAACTGATCGTCCCCGATTTTCTGCATATGCAAGGCCGGCATGAGCAACTGGCCGGCTTCTACGCATGCTTCTACTGTGCCGGTGCGCCACCGGTCGGCACGGCAGAGGCCGAGTATCGACGCGTGACCCTGGACATCACGCTGGCGGTTGCACGCGCCTGGGCGGCGGCGAATCCCGAGGGGCGCTTTCTATATGTATCCGGTGCGGGTGCGGATCCGCAGAGCCGGGTAATGCCGCTGAGGGTCAAGGGCGAGACCGAAGTGGCATTGCAGGCCCTGCCGGTGCGCTCGGTGATGCTGCGCCCAGGAGGCGTTCGTCCGGTACCGGGTACCGGCACCCGTCATGCAGTGCTGAAGCCGCTGTACTGGGGCGGTGCGCCATTGATGAAACTGGTCGGCGCGGTCGCGCCTTCGCTGGTGACGAGCAATCTGGCACTGGGCCAGGCGATGATTGCCTTGGCCGCCAGGGAGCATCCGCCGGGCACGGTGGAATGCGCGGACATCAACCGGATCGCGGCCGGCGGGCGCGATCCGGCGTCCTGACCTCAGTGTGGCGCTGCTTCCAGCGCGGTGCGCACGGCCGTCGCCAGATCACTTCGGGTGAACGGCTTTGGCAGCAGCGCAACGGCCCGGCCCTGGCTGCCCACCTGGTCGTGGTCGCGGGGATAGCCCGACGTGAACAGCACGGCGACCTCCGGCCAGCGTTCACGGACTTCCCGCACCAGCTCCCAGCCCGACATGCCGGGCATCACCACGTCCGAGAACAGCAGGTCCACCCTGGTATCCGGGCGTTCCAGCAGCCGCAGTGCGGAAGGGCCGTCGTGGGCTTCCAATACCCGGTAGCCCAGCAGCCGCAGTGCATCCACCGTGTGGGCGCGGACATCGTCGTTGTCCTCGGTCACCAGGATGGTTTCCTCGCGCGGCGAATAGCCTGCCAGGCCGGTCTGCGGAGTGCGCGCCTCGCTGGGCAACGGCAGCAGTGAACGCGGGAACATCATGGTGATGCTGGTGCCGCCGCCTTCCACCGAATCGATCAGCACGTGGCCGCCTGACTGCTTGACGAACCCGTGCACCATCGACAGGCCCAGGCCGGTGCCACGGCCAACCTGCTTGGTGGTGAAGAAGGGTTCGAAGACCCGGGCGAGCGTCGCCGCATCCATGCCGTGGCCGTTGTCGCGCACCCGCAGCATCACGTACTCGCCCGGCGTTGCATCCGGGAACAGTGCGGCGTAGTCGTGGTCGAGGTGGCTGTTGTCGACCTCGATCACCAGTCGGCCGCCGTGCGGCATCGCATCGCGGGCATTCACCGCCAGGTTCAGTACAGAGGCCTCCAGCTGGCTGACGTCGATCTCGACGCACCAGATGTCCTCGGCGCTGCGGATCTCCAGCTGCACCAGCTCACCCAGCGCACGCTGCAGCATGTCGTGCATGTCCAGCAGGCGGACATTGAGGTCAGCGGCCTGGCTGCGCAGCGGCTGGCGGCGGGCAAACGCCAGCAGGCGCTGGGTCAGGCTGGCGGCACGGCCGACACCCTTCAGTGCATTGTCCAGCGCACGGCTCACCATCGCTCCGGGTTCGCCCGCGCGCTCGCTGAGCAGCATGGCGTGCTCGACGTTGCCTGAGATGACCGTCAGGATGTTGTTGAAATCATGTGCGATGCCGCCGGTGAGCTGGCCGACCGCCTCGATTTTCTGCGACTGGCGCAGGGCATGCTCAGCCTGCACGCGCGCGGTGGTTTCCACGGCCTCGGAGACCACAGCGGTGACCACGCCCTCCGTATCGAGTAGTGGACGGAACGAGAAATCAAAGCTGCGCCGCCCGGTCGGGAGTTCCAGTTCCAGCGCATGCAGTGAACTGCGGCCCTGTACCGCTGCGGCCACGGCCCGATCGATCAGCGCTGCGATGCCCTCGGTGGTGCCGAACCAGACCGATTCGGCGAAGCGTTGGCCAACGACGTCCTTCTTGTCTGCCAGCACCGCGGCCAGTGACGCGTCATTGGCATCGACCACGCGTCCGGACAGATCCAGCAGCACCTGGTGCTGGAAACTGGATTCGAAGATCGCCTGCAGGCGCCGCTTGCTGGCGCGCAACTCGGCCGTGCGTGCCTGTACCTGCTGCTCGAGCAGCTGGTTGTCTTCGCGCAGGGCCAGCTCGGCCTGTTTCAGCAGCGACACGTCGCTGCCCAGGCAGATATACCCGGCCACGCTGCCATCGGCGGCATGCTCAGGCACGCAGTCCATCTGCACGAATCGTGATTCGCCGCTGCGATGGATCAGTTCGGCCTGGAAGCGGGTGCGCTCGCCCTGTAGTACCCGTTCCAGGCTGGGCAGGGCGTGCTCGAAGGCGGAAATGCCGCTGACATCCCGAGCCGACCGACCCAGCAGTTCTGCAAGGCTGAATCCATGCCAGTCCAGGAACGCCTTGTTGGCAAACCGGTAGCGATGGTCCTTGTCCAACTGGGCGATCAGCGCCGGGACGGCATCGGTCACCTTCTGCAGCTGGGCCTGGCTTTCGTTCAGCGCGGCCTGCGCATTGGCCAGCTGGATACGCTCCTGCGCCTCCTGGCGGGCGCGGCGGATCGCATCGGGCAAGCGTTGCAGGCGTTGCTTCACCACATAGTCGCGGGCACCGCGCGTGAGGGCCTGTACCGCCAGTTCCTCGGTCAGGGTGCCGGAAACAAAGATGAAAGGCGTCTGCGGCACGCACTCGCGCGCCAGGGCAAGTGCTGCGTCACCATCGAAGCCTGGCAGGACATGATCGGCGAGGATCACGTCGAACGGGCGGTTTTCGATGGCCTCGATGAACGCGTTGCGGGTCCACAGGCGCTCGGCCTCGAAATCGAGGCCGGCACGCTGCAGCTGGGCGCTGATCAGCTCCGCATCAAGCGCGCTGTCCTCCAGCATGAGGATGCGCAGGCGCTCGCTGCGGCGCGATCCATCACGCATTGCGCTGCCCCGAACCGTTGGGCCGATGCGGTGGCGGCTGGTTGGTGATGCCCCAGAACATGCCCAGGCCCTGGATGGCGTCGAAGAATTCCTTGAAGTCGACCGGCTTGACCACGAATGCGTTGACGCCCAGTTCGTAACTGCGCACCAGATCCTGCTCCTCGCGCGAAGAGGTCAGCATCACAACCGGGGTGCTGCTCAGGTACGGGTCGCCACGGACCTGCTCCAGTACCTCCAAGCCATTGACTTTGGGCAGCTTCAGGTCCAGCAGCACGACCACCGGGCCGCCGTGCATGGCACCGGCGAACTTGCCTTCGCAGCGCAGGTAATCCAGCGCTTCGGCGCCGTCGCGTACATGGATGACATCGTTCAACAGCTGGCAGCGCTCAAGCGCGGCCATCGTCAGCTCTGCATCCTTGGGGCTGTCCTCTACCAGGAGGATCGGCCGCAGGTCCCTCATGGGTGTTCTCCTGTGGAGCGGGGTAGGGTGAAGTGAATGGTCGCGCCCTTGCCGGGCTCGCCCTCGGCCCAGGTACGGCCGCCATGGCGGCCGATGATGCGGCGTACGTTGGCCAGGCCGATGCCGGTGCCTTCGAATTCTTCCACATGGTGCAGGCGCTGGAACACACCGAACAGCTTGTCGACGTAACGCATGTCGAAGCCGCAGCCGTTGTCGCGCACGAAGAAGTGATCTTCGTCGTCGCTGCGGTCGTGCCCAATCTCGATCATCGCGTGCTCACGCTCGCGGGTGAACTTGATCGCGTTGGCCAGCAGGTTCTGCCAGACCAGGCGAAGCATCGTCGGGTCGGCTTCCACCTCCGGCAGCGGCGCGAGCGTCCACTGCACGTCGCGGCCGGCGTAATCCAGCGCCAGGCTCCGGCGCACGTCCTCGGCCAGCGCAGCCATGTCCAGCCGCACCCGCCCCAGCGTGGAGCGTCCCATCTGCGAGAAGCTGAGCAGGTCATCCACCAGTGTGCCGGCGGACTTTGCCGAATCGACGATCGTATCCAGGAAGCGGCGCTCGGTCTCGTTGAGGCGGTCGCCCGCCGAGCTGCCAAGCAGCTCCGAATAGCCCACGATGTGGCGGAAGGGGGCGCGCAGGTCGTGGCTGACCGAATAGGAAAAGGCTTCCAGTTCCTTGTTGCTGCGCAGGAGCTGCTCGTTCAGTTCCGCCATCTCCTCGGCCTTGCGCAGCACGATATCGACGATGGCCGTGCGCATCTCGTGTGCCGCATCGCAGTCGGCGTCGGTCCACGGCAGGCTGCGCTGCCGCACGGTCTCTTTCCAGGCGTCGAAGGAGCTCCGCGGGGAGAGTGCGACGCCGGGCGCTGCGGTCTTGCGGGGGTCTCCCCCCCCAGCGCACGGTTCGCACCACCTCCGGCCGGAACCACATCAGGTAGCTGTCATGCAGCTGCGAAATGGACACTGCCAGCAGGCCGCTGGCTACATCGGCCAGGTGCGCGGCAGGCGACCAGTCGGCGGCAAGGTGGTCGGTGCAGTAGGTTTCCTGCCCGGCCTGCCGGGTAGCCAGCCAATCGGCCAGGGCCAGCACGTCGCTGGCCGGTGGGCACTCACCCACGCGCATGCAGTCGCCCTTGTGCACGATGGCAGCCCCGGCCGCGCCGGTCAGCGACAGCAGGCTGCCTTCGTCCTGGCGCAGGGCCGCCATGAATTCTTCGTCGCCGGCCATGCGGCCCAGCAGCTTGACCAGTATCGAGCGACGCGCGACGCGTTCTTCAATCGCGAGCGCGCGCTCCTTCAGTGCAATCTGCAGCGACAGGATCTGGCCCATGAACTCGCAGGCGGTACGCACGTGGTAGGGCAGGCGGCGTGGCTGCACGGTGTGGCAGGACACCAGGCCCCATAACCGCCCCTCATGTACCAGTGACACCGACATCGACGCCCCGGTCCCCATGTTGCGCATGTACTGAAGATGCACGGGGGACACGCTGCGCAGCACGGCCAGGCTCAGGTCGGTCGGTGGCGCCTCGCGGTGGTCTTCGGCCCGCATCAGCGGGGTAGGGGTATAGTTGTTGTCCGCGATCAGGCGCACCCGGTTCCGGCGGTACAGTTCGCGGGCCTGTGCGGGAATGTCCGACTCGGGAAAGCGCAGGTCCAGGTAGGACGGCAACAGGCCATTGCCATCTTCGGCCACCACGATGCCATTCCAGCCAGCATCGAATTGATAGACCAGGGTGCGGTCAAAGCCGGTGAGCCGCCGCATGTGCGCGGCCGCAAGCCTGCACAGGTCTTCCACCGTCGCTGCCGATTCAATGCCGGTCATCAGCTCGCGGATGGCTGGATACAGTTCTTCCAGCGAGCCGGGCTGGCCGGGAACCGGTGCTTCCAGCTCGACCAGAAGATCCGTGGCGGAGCGGTGCACCAGCAACTGATGGCGGCCGTGCCCATCCAGGTGCACGGCACCGACATGCGCGCTGCTGCCCACCGTCGCCTGTTGCAACACGCCCTGGAACGGTGCCAGCACGCCGCCCAGCACTTCACTGACGTGCTGCATCAACGGTTCGCCGAACTGTTTCAGCAGCCCGGGGTGGCTGATGGCGCGCTCGCGTACCTGCAGGGACTGCGGTTCAACGACCAGAAGCACACCGTAGGGCTGGATCGCGCCAGGGGTGTGGATCGGTTCGCGCGCGCAACGGGACAGGGCAGTGTCGTGCGCGGATTCGGTAGGAGGCGTCAAGGGCGGGACTCATGATTCGTGGATGGCTGGAACGGCCCAGCACTGCATCCGGTGTGCATGGATGGTGAAGCAAAAGCGTGCCGCCGCATACCACCACGTGAATGTGAAGGGCCTTTCATTCAAACCTGAATTCTTCATCTACGCAGCGACGGATGAACAGGAAGGCGTCTGTCGCGCCCCTGCATGCCTGTGCGCGCTCCTGGTCACTTAAAACGAGCGCATCCAGCTCCTCCCGCTCGCGTCTCCAGTACTCGGCCACACCGAGCTCGGAAGGACGCAGGTGGCGCGCGCCGTACCCGGCATGAAGCTGCAACGCAGCGGCCATCTTCAACAGCACGGACGCTCCCAGCGTCGAGCCCTCCGCCACGTAGCGCCAGCCCAGAACGGTCGCTTTCGAGAATGCTTGAGGCTGCGGTTGCCAGGCATGGGGTACCGGCATGGAAGCGCCGAGGTCGCGAAGATCCTCCTCGATCAGCGGCAAGCGGGTCGCGCCCGGATCCTGCATCCGGTACAGCGGCGCAACGGCGCTATGGAAGTGCCATTGCACGCGCAGGAAGCAGAGGTAACGCTGGCGCGACGCGAAGATGTGTTGCTGCAACAGGTGCTGGTCGAGGCGATCGTGGGCCGCTCGGGTGTGCGCTTTCAGGGCAGCGCTGAGGGCCATGGGGTGATCGGGCTGTGCTGGCAATATGGATGTAGGCATCGGCGCGCACCCTAGCAGATTTCGATGCGGAGGCCGGTGCAGGTTTCGCGGCCAGCACATCTGCGCTGCACGCCGGCTAGACAGCGACTGCCCTACGGTGACTGCAATTCCAACAGATGCCACGCCCGTGAACCTGCAGACCGCACCCGCGCCCCAGTACCGTATGCTCCCTGACAGCTGCCAATTTGAATTGCTGGATGTGGATGCACTGCAGGATCCAGCCAGTGGCCGGCTGCTGCACCTGTACTCGCTGGTAGCGCGTTGCCTTTCCTGCGAGACGATCTTCAAGGCAGAAGAAGGGCAGGGCCTGGTCAGCCATACTGCAGCGCGAGTGGTGCGGTGCCCCACCGGTTGCGGGCAGCAGGCGTTCAAGCCGGCCCTGCTGCGGACCTGGTGCCCACAGGCCGTGGCCCAGGCCTGAACGCTGGATCCGCGTGTCACAGCAGCCCTGGATTGGCCCGCCAGACGGCGAAGTTGAGCGCCGAGGCGAACAGGATCCAGGCGAGATAGGGAAGCAGCAGCACTGCCGCGGCCGGGCGGGTACGCGCAAACGCGACGATCGTCGCGCACACCAACACGATCAATACGAGAATGTCGGCGAAGGCAAGCGCGCCCAGCTTCCAGCCGAAGAACAGCCAGCTCCACAGTGCGTTGACGGCCAGCTGCACCAGATAGAGCAGCAGCGCGGGTCGTGCCCCGCGCCAGCCACGTTCGCGCCAGACCAGCCACGCGGCAACCGCCATCATGGCGTAGAGCAGCGTCCACACCGGACCAAAGACGCTGGCCGGTGGCGCCCATGCCGGAAGCGTGAGGGTAGCGTAGAAGCTTGCCGCGGACGTGGACGCCCATGCCCCCAGCGTGGCCGCGACGAAAGTGATTGCCACCCATCCCAGAAATCCGGAAACCTGTGAACTCCGCTTCATAGCGTGCAGCTCCCTGATGCTTGTGCTGCCTGTCTACGCACAGGGGCAGCGAACGGATGCGGGTTGCTGGCCTTCAATCTGAAGAACCGACGGCACCCGCTCCCTGGCTCGCTGGCAGCAGGGAAGGTCGCTGGTCAAACCACTCCCTTGCTTTCGCCAGGTGCCATTGGCGCTGGTCACCGTCCAGCTCGATGCCCGCACCCAGCAGCCCCCAGCGCAGGTAGAGATCACCGCGCTTGCGCTGGTCGAGCAGGTCCAGCCGCGCGCGTACCGAAAGCCGATCGTTCTCGGCCTGCAGTCCATCGATGATCAGATGGCCCGGGCGCCAGCGCAGCGTCGCCCGTGCCTGCACCTGGCCGGAATCCAACAGCGACAGGGTCCAGCGCGGGTAGTCGGTACGCTCTGCGAACAGTGCAAGCAACGGCCGGGCATCGCTGAGATCCAGATCCGTGGTGGCATCGACCTGGAAGGGCGATTGCGCGTCGATGCGGCCACGCTTGAAGGCCACGCGGCCTTTCCATGCGCTTGCCCGCTCTGCGCCCGCCACCTGCACATTGCGAAGTTCGACGGTGGTGCCGGACAGATCGAAATGACGCTGATTGAAGTCACCGCGGCGCAGTGTTGCCTTCACGTCGATGTCGCCGCCCATATCCAGTCCTGCCACCTTGGCACTGGCATTGCGCCCCAGCAGCCGGGCAGTGCCATGGCCGACGCGTCCATCGGTGTCGAGCGTGGCATCGCCGCTCAGGCTGCCGGTGCCACGGAGCAGCCGCACCTGCGGCGAGCCCAGGTAACGGTTGTAGGCGGCCAGGTCGGGAATGGTTGCCTGGCTGAATCGCAGGTGCGCGCGGACACCCTTGCGCAGCTCCTGCAGGCGACCATCGCCGCTCAGGTCCAGGGCCAGATCACGGCCGTCGAACAGGCGCACGTCCTTGGCATCGGTTGGCCGAGCAGTGAATCGTGGCAGCCGGACAGCCAGCTGTGCCTGGCTGGGGCTGCCGGCCTTCAGTTCGCCATGGGCGCTGGCCGTGCCGGCCAGGCGTACGCCGGCGACTTCGGCCACGGCTTCGGCGGCCGGAATGTCCACGGTGCTGCCTTCGATCAGTTCGCCGTTGCGCACGCGCAGGTCCGCCTTCAGCGTGCCGCCGCCGTCCAGCTGCAGCCACGGCTTGCGAACGAACAGGGCAGGGATCCAGTTGAGCGAAGTGAACGTCCATTCGCCGCGCACTGTGCCGGAGCTGCGTTCCAGCAGCTGGGCGGGCTGCTGGAAGGGAACGTTCCGGCCACTGATGTGCAGATCGGCATCCACTTCGCTGCCTGAGCCGGGCTTTGGCGGCAGGCGGGCCTGCAGGCGCAGGTCGTTGGACACATTGAGCTGCAGGGCCAGCACGCCGCGATTGGGGGCGCCGTCACCCAGGTAGAGCGGCACCTGCCAGATTGCGCGGTCCCCGGGCTGCAGCTGGCCGTCAATCAGGTGCAGCGCCAGCTGCAGGCGTCCGGGCACGGGCGCGCTGGAGATCTTCGGCGTTGTGGCATCCGTGTCCATGCGCAGGCCCTGGCTGCGGGCGTCGACCTCGAGCTTGGCATGCAGCAGCTTCAACTTGGCCAGACCGGGCGCCTGGTCCCGATAGTGGCGCGGATAGCTGAAGCGCGCGGTGAGATCCATGTCGCCCAACAGCTGCACGCCGTCAAAACTGGTGTCCGCATCGCTGAACGCCACCTCGGATTCGAAGAGCTCCGACGGCCCGCCGCGCAGCTGCTTGAGGAAGCCCACCGTACCCCGGCCCTTGCCAATGATCAGCAACTTGCCAAAGCGTGCGCTGCGGATGCTGTCGCTGTGGATGGCGTCGAAACGGAGCGTCCAGCCGCGGTCGCTGCGCGGCGGTGGCGGGATGGCTTCTTCGACGCGGCTGATCTCGGCGGAAACCCCCGTCGCCTGCAAGCGCGGAACCCGTACCTCGCGCTGGAACAGGGGCAGTACCGCCAACCGGGCGCTGGCGCGCTCGGCATGCAGCACGTAGACCGTGTGGTTCACGTGGCCGCGCATGTGCACGTTCCAGGCGATGACATGGCCGGGCAGCAGCGTGATGGCCGGGCCGGTGGTCATCACGAACTTGTGCGGCTTGCGGTTGGTGACCTGATCGAACAGCGGGGTATTGAGGAAGATGTTGCCGGCCAGCAGGTACAGCAGGTAGATGCCCAGCAGGACGTAGGCGGGAACGCGCCACCGTCGAAGCCGGTGCGAGATGTGCACGGAAACAGGAGGCATCTACTGCTCTGAGGGCTGGAATTCCCACAACTATTGCGGAGCCGACGGCGGTGGCGCGTGAAGCAGCCATGGGGCAGGGGCTGGATTCTGGTAGTGTCCGGCCTGGTCACCACCACAGATCTGCAGGAGACGCATGGAGATCCGGCCCGCCCGTGCAGGCGATTTCGACGCGATGTGGGGCATGTTCAAGGCGGCCATTGCGGCGCAGGATGCGCTGCCCTTTGCCGGCTCTTTTGGAGTCGAAACGTTTCGCGCGCATTGGTTCCAGGCCCAGGCACCTCATGTAGCTATGCTGGAGGGCCGAGTTGTGGGCATGTACAAGATGGGCCCGAATTTCCCCGACCTTGGGGCGCATGTGGCCAGCGCCACGTATGTGGTGGATGCGCCGGCACAAGGGCAAGGTGTGGGCCGGGCCCTGGTGGAACACAGTCTGGAGCGGGCGAGGGCGGAAGGATTCCTGGCCATGCAGTTCAATTACGTGGTCAGTACCAATGGGCCGGCCGTGGCGCTGTATCGGAAGCTGGGGTTCGATGTGGTGGGAACGCTACCGAAGGCGTTCCGGCATGGGACGCTGGGCTTGGTGGATGTCTTTGTGATGCACAGGTTCCTGTGATTGCCCAGCCGCAGCTAACGCAATAGGCAGATCAAGGCGCTCGGGAGCGAGCTGTGGCATTGGAGTTGGGCTGAGCGACTCCCAGCTCTTGATCAAGAATGAAAGTAGCTCGACGACCTGTCTCGGCCTTTCGCGGGATGCGAGGAGCACAGTGGCGACGATGTAGAGGCAACAAGCCATTGCGATCGGCGCCCATAGCAACACCACGCCTTCCTGCCTAATGAGATTGGCCGCAGCCAAAGCACTGCCCGCCAATGCGGGGGCCAAACCCAGCCGGCGGAGATCGCCCGAGAAGAGACCAACCCGTTGCTCAAGCATGTCCCAGTGCCACTTGTACTGTGTCAGTGCGTACTCGACAAGGTGCTTTGGAAAGGTGCGGAGCAACTGGATCTGCTTCCAATCTTGAATCGTGTCGCGGCGCATTCTCCGGAGCATTGCAGGAGTGGGATCCTTGCGCGCTCTTCGGTTGGCGATAACCGCATTGACGAGTGAGGATAGGATGTACGCGACAACGAGTACGAATCCTGTAAAGAAACCGGATTGAAGGTAGGGCTCCGCCGGCTCCTGCAAAGATGTAGCTGCAGTCACAACTGCCGAGGCGGCAGTGATCACGAGCACGCCAACATATGCGATCAGAAGGCTGCGTTCTAAGAGGTATGGCCAGGTCGCTGTAGTGCTGGGCAACGAGAGCGGCTTCTCGCTTGTCAGCTCGTTGAGAATTCCCAGAATTTCGGCAAGGCATTGCTCATCGTGTTGCTGGTTTGTCATGTCCGGCGGCAGGTGAAGACGGTTCACTTTGATATCGACGGTAAGAGATGGCGCTGAAGGTCGTCCTACGCAGAGGCTTCACAGAGAGGTCTTGAGGAGACGCAAAGCTGAAGTGGATGGGTGCCAACCCACCGGTTCGGTCCAGTCTCAGGTGAACATAATATACATTATGCGAAAAAGTGGTATCAGGCGCTTCGGTCAGCGCTGGTCCTCGTTCGTCGGCTCCGCGTGGCAATGGCTGGGCCTCTGGCTCGGCTCTTGCCTGCGCCCTGGGACCCCGGCCAAGGATGAGATCGCGGCATGATTGAGTTCGACCCGCACCACCGTATCGACTTGACCGGCCCTTGGGCCGGTTTTTCTTTCCTGGGTGACCGTCTGATTACGCCCGAAGGCCGCGAGCTGCTGCCCGAGGATCTGGCCTGGCTGTCGCTCACTGCCTGCCAGGCGCAGGAATGGCGCCGGATGATGGAAGCTGCGCGCTCGGCACCGTCGATCGACAGTTCCAGCATTGTGCACAATCGGAACGCCGGCATTCACCATCATCCTGCCACTGTCGTCAATCTGCGAGACGTTGTGAGCCGGCGCAAAGAGCGTTCGGCGGTGGCGATGGCTGGCCCCGACGCCGAGCCACCAGGAGCAATCCTGCCGGTATCGGGGCCGAAACGTCGCGAGCGCGTGTAAGGCGTTTCCGTAGGGGCGCAGCCCCTACACCCCGGTCACTGCTCGCGGCAGCGCTGCCAGCCGCCTGCGGGCGAAGAAACCTGTTCCCATCCGTTTGAGAGCTTTCGGAAGGCTTGGCCGCCAATACAGGCGAGTCCAGATCGCTTGGAAGCTTCGGACCCGAGCGAAGGGAGCGCGACGACGCTATCGGAAGGACCAGGGCGACCGGCGCGGCGCGCCTCATCTGAAAGCAGACGGGCTTCGAGGTGCTCGCAGTACGTCTTTACGCCAGGATGCGGGTGGTTCGGCCAGGCCAATTCGTGACAATTGAGCGGCGTGGTGGTCTTTGACATCGAGTTGTAAGCAGGCTTCGGGGCCGCCGGGAGAGGCTTCGGCCTGGGGCCGGTAGCCGACTGCAGCTGCGCTGTGGCGGGCAGAGCGAATGCCAGTAGTACGAAAAGGAAGCCAGCGCGGATATCCATACCCTACCCCTGTCAGGTTTGATCACTCCGACAAGGCTAGCGTCGCTTGAACGCCCAGTCCATCCACCAGGCAAACCAGTAATGCAGGTCGAAGAATCTGCTCATGCACCGACCATAGCCGCAAGCACGACCAAGATTGCGAGGTGGCCCACGTAATACGCGTAGAAGGCCCGGCCTGATCGTGGAATCCGTGCCGGTAGTGCGCCCAGGACGATGACAGGCAGGGCCAACAACGCCCAGCCGTTGCCGTTGTAGAGGCAGAGCAGACCCATGCAAGCCCATACCCAGATCGGCAGCACCAGGTAGAGGTGTTGGCGACGCCAGTCCCAAGAGCCCAGCAGGAAGTGCGGGCGGTTTCCATGATTCTTGAACCACGCCCAGGCCGCCAGAACGAGCCATACGCCGGGCCAGGCGTAGTCAAGGGCGACAGGGGCGACAATGCAAAGCAGTGCGCCCAGCGCCCACTGACGGCGTTCCAGCGCCCATATGCAGCCGGCTGCGGCGGCGAACGTCAGCAGGACGTTGAGCGGCAACGCCTGGCCGAATGCCAGCACAGCCGCGGGAGTGGCAACCAAGCCCCAAAGCGCCAGGCGCCGAGCAGACTTCCCCGCATCGGCGCCAGGTTGCGCCAGGTTGTAAGCCATGACCAGGGCGAACACAGGGAATGCAACCCGACCGAGCTGGGAAACGACTGGCACGTGACCCAAGCCAAACACAGTCACAACGTGATCGCCGGTCATCAGCACCAGGGCCAGCCACTTGAGCAGTTCACGTCCACCGCTGGTCATAGCCGATTCTCCCCAGCTGGCGTTGTCATATAGGTGCTGGTCGGGATGGGAGGCGATTCGGGAAAGCTCCCCATTGCGCGAGGCTGCCGCTCAATAGCTACGCCCTGCCCCCGCTGCTCGATCTGATCCAGGGCGCGGTTGATCTGTGTCTGACCGTCCACAAGCCTGTTCTCACGCCGAGGCAGATACGGCTCGTACTGCCCACGCCGTGCAACGTACCGACACGTTGGCTCGTCCAGGTCGTAACGACTGCCCTGCTCCGTCACGCAATTGCAGCTAGGCTCGTCATGACCACCGAGGCCATTCTCGCCACCCAACGACGACATGCAGAACACACGCGGCGGCTCGCTGGGAACACTGAGTGCGTCGTCGTATACCGGCGCGCTCCATGGCTGGGATGGGACACGCGGTAAGAACTTGTCGACGTAATCCTTGAGAGGGTGCGCAGGATTGGTCGCCACCGCTCCGCCCGCCGTCGCTGACGCTCCGTCGCGCGGAGCGCTGACGCCACTGGCACCACCTGGCGCGGGAAGCTCGCCGCCGCTCATGCGCTTGTCCATTCGCCCGAACGCCACGTATAGCATCACCACGGCAGCGACGATGAGAATCGGCAGCGCGATGTAGTACCAAGGAATCTTGCGCTCAGTGGTATCAAGTTCGGTGGACTTGTACATGCCCATCGGGCGCTTCGGTAGCGTCTTGCGCTTGATCGTCAGGGGCGTGGCCTTCTCAGCCCGTGCCTCGAACTTGTCGAACTCGCGCAGGTGCACAAACTTCGTTCCGAAGCGGCGACGAACATGTACGTGGCGCTCAATCAGGTCGTGTACGAACTGATCGCACTGCTTGTCGGGGGATTGGCTTACGAAGATGAAGTCCAAGCCCTTATGCCGATGCTTGGCAAGCTGCTCCACGTGATGCGGCACCTTCGCACCGGCTGGCCGCTTGGGGAGCATGCCGTGCTCATACGCCTCATCGACCAGGGCGACAGCGCCATCAGGAAGGAAGTTGGGCCAGTCGCGGAACTGCTCCGGCGTCATCTCTAGAACGCCAGTTTTAGCGTAGTCGAACTCGCGAATATTGCACGCGTAGACGATGCGCCCCTGATCCTTGAACTCAAGCAAGCGTTCGATGGCGTGGAGCGTTTTGCCGTGCCCAGGCTGGCCGGTATACCAGTAAATCATGAGCCCGCCCCCAACTGGTCAGCGACAGCCTTGGGCACGATGAAGACCTTCCAGGCCATGCGCACCGTCAATGCAGAGAAGATCATTGAGAAAGAAATGCCAACGCCAAGGTAATTGAGCATCTGCCATGCAGGACCGTCGATTCCGCCAATGAACTGCATGACGAACTCTTTGAGCTTGGGCAGCAGCGCATTGAACGTGACAGTAGTCAGGCCGAAC
Organism: Stenotrophomonas maltophilia group sp. msm4; assembly: GCF_032025605.1. NCBI lineage: Bacteria > Pseudomonadati > Pseudomonadota > Gammaproteobacteria > Lysobacterales > Lysobacteraceae > Stenotrophomonas > Stenotrophomonas maltophilia group sp. msm4. The sequence continues at coordinate 1,086,473 of NZ_JAVSKK010000001.1, forward strand.
GTAGCAAGCCCTTTTCCAACCAGCCCGGCTGCAGCATCCTTCAGCTTGCCGACCAGTGACGTTGTTGCATCCACGATCCAGTCAGAAATCATGCCCATCAGAAAAGACCTCCCATGAGAATTCGAATCGCGGAGTAGGCACCAAAGATCAGGATCAATGCGCGAAGGATTGCGGCAATACGGCAGAAGTAAGGGAACTCTGCCGAACTAACGGTTTTGCCCATGATCGTGATCGCCGGAGGCTCAGGGCACGTTCCAGCACCGCCGAACATGTTGCTAGTGTCAAGACTGTCGGTCGAAAGACCGATGCCCCACTTTTTGGCACTGGCGATATCAGCTGCGTTGTCCCCAATCCCGGTGACCTCTCCCCTGCCCTCCAGGGCATCAGGGACACCGTTCCCATTCGCGTCGGTCTTGCTCGTGCCGGGCGACTCCGCCTTCTCTCCCGCCATCTTTTCTAGCGCACACGCAGAGCGCCACTGCATCAACAACCCCGCGTACTCCATGGCGTTGCACTTCTCACCGGTGCAAGTCGGCATGCCCGACTGCGAGCAGTGTCCACCGCTGATGTTGTTGTTCCTGCGTGTATTGCATTCGATGCGCCACTGGATCCGGGCCTGGCCGCACATGATCGGGGAGCCGCTGCACGAAGGAGGGGCATTACAAGCATCCCCACCGCTGAACGTCTCCGGATCATCCGGCCCGGTCGGGTCAGGGTCGCCGTCGTTATCACTATCGCGCTTACACGTTCCATCGGGGCCGCGCACCTCTCCCTTGGCGCACTGTCCGTCGCCAGGTATGCAGCTGCCCAAAGGACTGCGCACCATGCCAGAAGGACACTCTTCGTCCTTCTTCTTACACGAGCCTGCGACCAACGCCATGCCATCCGGGCAGGGCTTCTCATCGGCACAAGCGTTACCCACCTTGACCTTACCCTCCGGGCACTCGGGCTCCACCGGCTGGCACACGCCCAGCATGGCGTTCCAAACCATGTTGCGACCGCCCGCCGTGCAATCCGGCTTGCCATCGCAAACCTTGCCGGTAGCACTATAGGTCGTCGTATCGTCGCCGTTATCGCGGTACTGGAACTCGCACCCCTCGCGGCACCTGGTTGAGCCCGATGGAGGGAAGAACGGCGTCACTCCGCCTGTCTGACTCGAACACTCCTGGCCTTGCGGCCACGTGCGAGTGCGAGTCTCCCACTGAGGGCCTTGATTGGCACAAGGTGTGACATAGGCGGTATATGCAGTTGCCCCACCCGCACGCTTCACGCCAGGACACCAAACACCCGGCGAACTCGCGTTTGAGGACTGAGCTACAGCCCTCGCCACTGCCCAAGCTGCGGCATACGCCTTACCCTCATCAGGGCATTGACTACTGTACACGTCCTTCGACGTTGAACAGGGGTAAACCGGAACCTGCGCAGTGGCCTCAAACGAAGTCCCCACAACCAGCATCAACAGGATCAGGATAAAGGTGCTAAGTAGACGGAGGCCCATCACACGCCCTCAAACGCAATCCAGCAGGCACCACAGAAGGCGATAATCACGAAGTACCCCATGACACTTCTCCCTAAATGAAAAAGGGGGCGAGCGTTTCCGCGCACCCCCGATAGTGACCTTGCGCCCCGATCAACCCTTGGCGGCGCGTTTGGTGAAAGCCCACACCACCAGGATGCCCAGCAGCAGGGCGATGGCGCCGATCACGATCGCCATGTCTGCGTTGCCCTTGGAGACCTCCGCAGCGATGGCCGCACCAGGCGAGGTGCTGCCGGAAGCCAGCGCGGCACCTGAAACGACCAGGGCGGTGGTACCGGCACTGAGCTTGGCGACCGCGGAGGCACCGAAACGGCGGGCGATGTTCATGTACTTCATTGTGGTTTTCCTCGTCATCAGTAGACCCCTATGCGCGCAGCGCGGAATACGAGGCGCGCCTTCAACCCAATCGCCCAGGACAAAACAATCGCTCCTGCAACGAGGGTCCCATCGGCCAAATCCAGGGGAGGCAGAATTGGCTGGTGGTATGGCATCCAGACCGGCACCGAACACGTGCCGTCCTGCTGCACGTTCTCAGTAGCGCAACCGACCACGTAGAGGGGTGCCGGGCCGGACATGATCAGGCCGCCTTGTTAGCCGGCTGCGGCTTCGCGCCTGCCGGGTCAACCAAGGTCATGCGGCGAGCGAGTTCGATGCCATAACGACCGGGCACCAGGTCAGTGACAACGTCCCATTCCTTGACGGAGCCAACCGCGTAGCCCTTCTCGGGGCCATCAACCTCGACTTCCACCTGGATGCGCATGGCTTCGGTTTCCAACGTGGCACGCTGTGAGTACACAGGCTTTTGCACGCCGGCCTTCGTGGTGACATAGCGGGTCTCGACAGCGCTGTTGATCGTGATCTTGGGAGCGTTCATTTCATTTCCTCGTTCGGGTCTGTGTGTGGTTTCGTTGTTTCGTCTTCGGCAAATTTCGGGCGGTACTGTGGGGTCAAGCTAAGTCCCCCCCTACCCCCCCGCAGGGAGACGTGGTGGACCGCTTGTTGCCCCGTTGCGCGATGCTTGCATCAGTCCGCCCGGTGACCAGGTGTCGCCCTGGCCGGTCGGATCGCGTGTTGCTGTCGCCTGCGATCAAGGCGTCTTGCTCTGGGCGGCGGGTGTAGTCGATGGGCGGCGGGTTCCATGCCCCGAAGTTCCGCGAGAAATCGACCACACCCCCTTTCGTGACGTACTTGCTTACGTAGCCGGTAATGTCTGCCTGGCTGCGCGGCGCTTCGATGCGATTGCGGCCGAACTCCCGGTACCACCATTCGTGCCACTCGTAACGACTGGCGAGGCGGTTGAGGTCATCGGTAGGTGCAGCTGCAACGGCGTGGAAGTGCAAGCGGCCATCGCGATGGAACTCCTGCCCTCGCGCCCACTGAATGCCGCCGTGCCAGCGTGATGCCCACTTGGGACCGTAGATGCTGCGGTTGAGGCAGCTGACGAAGTAGCGGAACGCTTTATCAGCCGCTTCCTCGTGCATGCCGCCTGTTCGACTGGTCTTACTGAGCTTGAACGTGAGCGTCCAAAACTGTTGCCAGGGAACGCGCTGGAGTAGCTCGGCGTATCCCTGCGCTTGGTAATCAACGTGCCGCAGCTGGCGCAGCAGTTCAGCGTCGCATCCGATGCTCGGAGGGTCTGTAGGCTGCCCCCGCACAGGTAGCACGGACTGTTGGGGAAGTGACTGTTCATCGGACATTGCCCTTCCGCCGCTTGAACCAGTAGCGAAGCGCCAGCCATGCCTGCTCGATCACGATGGAGAGCAATGCCACTCCCAGCCAAACGGCGATGAGCGCGGCGCACCCCGCAAGACCCATATCGAACTCCGCCAGTTCGGCGAATGAAGGAAACCTGCTCATGCGGCGCGCTCCTGCTCTTCAGCGAGTTCAGCAGCGGCTAGCAGGTTGCCGCGTTTGGTGGCTTCGATTTCCATGCGGCGAAGGTCGACGACCGCCTGGGCAACAAACTGGCTTTCGCGTGCAGTACGACCAGCGGAGAACGCACGCCGATCAACACACCACGTCACGAATTTGGCTAACCCCAACGACACGGCTGCGATACACCCCAGCAGCACGGCGAGAACAAGTGCGTCCATGTGCCCTACCCCTCCCCAAGCCCCAAGGGGACCCCCCGACCGGCCTTGGGGTGCCGGTGGAGGGGCGCTCAACGCCGTTGAACGCGGAGCAATGTATAAAGGGGTTGAACACGGGTGTCAACAGGGTTGAACGATGCAGACGGTTACAGACCTCATCGATGCAGCGCGGAAAGCGCTGAACGTCAGTAGTGACGCGGAATTTGCGCGGCAGCTCGGCGTATCGCGCGGAACGATTGCGAACTGGAAATCAGGCTATTCGCTGCCGGATACCGTGATGTGCGCAACTTTGGCGGGCCTGACCGGCCTTCCGCTGGCCCGTGTCCTAGGGATCGTCGGAGAAGCACGAGCGGTCAGCCGCGAGGAAAAAGCGGTATGGCGCAAGCTCGCCGCCACAGCGATGGCGCTATGTCTGGCTGTAGGTTTCGCGCTACCCCACAAGGCTCAGGCGGCAGTCGCGGGCTTCGATAAAGCCCACGGTGTATACATTATGCGAAAAAGTGGTAGTTATTGAGGTGTTGCGTTGAGAAGGCCTTCTAGGCCTACTTGACCGCAACAGTGACGTGATAAATGGTACAAATCATGTTGCTCTCTCCAAGAGTTCCTTGTGCTTAGACTGCTGAATGATCCTCAAGTCCCGAGCTCACTCCGAGGCGCATTGATTGTCGATGATCGCTACAGGCTGCCGCGCTACTGGGCCAGCGTCTGGACATCGATGTCGAGTTCTGAGCTTGCCGCATCCACTCAGGTCAAGCGGCTACGCTATGTGGAGAACCTCTACGCCCACGCAGACAGCCTATTTGGAACCAGTTCTCTAGACGATGCATTGGGCGACCTGGATGACGTACGGCTTGCCGAGATTCTTGAGTCTTGGTTCATATCCATCCGAAACCAAGCCTACGTAGGGTCCGCCGACGAGACACGTTGGAGAACCGGGTTGTCCTTCGTCACGGCCGTAGTCACTTGGCTGTCGAAGACAACCCTGCCAACGGATCGATTACGGCATATCGAGGGTCGGCTGCATCGCCTGTCCAATCTCTATGGGCAGCTACATGTGCGAAAGAGCAAGCACGCGAGCCAGATCCGTTCACTGCCGGCCAGCGTGGTTGAAGTGTTATACGAAATGTTGGACCCAGCATCTGCGACCAACCCATTCCCCAGAACGCATACCAGGTGGCTAACCTTCGTGGCCTTCTTGTTGATGCTTCACCAGGGCCTCCGGCGCGGTGAGCTGATGCTCCTCACGGCGGATGTTGTCAAAAGCGGATTCGATGATCGTCAACAACGACCCCGGCACTGGTTGAACGTGTCGGAAAGCAAGTATTCCGATGACGAGGTTGATCCACGGTATTCGCGACCCAGCATTAAATCTGCGGATTCCGTTCGTCAACTGCCAGTGAGCAACACGATTGCTGCGTTGGTGCAAACCTACGTCGAGAACTATCGAGGAAAGCCAAGTCACGCCTTCCTGTTGAACACGCAGCAGAACACGCCGTTGTCAACGGAGTCTTTGACGAAGATGTTCGCAAAGATCTCCGTGAGCCTCCCACGCGCTGCCCTTAAAGAGCTAACGGACAGAAATCAGAAGACGACCATAACACCCCACGATCTGCGTCATACATGCGCCGTGGTAAGACTGAATCAGCTGCTGCAGCAGGGTGATCCAATGGAAGAAGCGCTCCAGAAGCTCAGGGCGTTTTTTGGTTGGTCCAGAGAGTCACAGATGCCAGTTCGCTATGCCCGGGCAGTGTTTGAAGATCGTCTCTCGTCAGTCTGGAACGACGCGTTAGACGAGAGAGTTTCCGTTCTAAGAGCGATCCCCTCCTAGGCCTCGCTTGGAGCGCGACATGGCTAGAAATGAAAATATTCAATGGCAGCTGGAAGCTGGGGCTTGCGAAATAGTTGCTCAACTACCGTCGTTGCCTCCGGTGATTCGGTACTACGACGATTTCGACGGAAAGCAACGATCAATTCGAGATCCAGCCAATGCCAGATGTTTTGCGGTTCATATCGATGGCCGGGTTGTGAAAGTTGGCTTTGATCATCTGTCCGAGCAACTCGCCTTGTTGATAAAACACGTCTTCTTGTACCTCCTGGGTGAAGGCCTGGCTCCATCGTCGGCAAGCAAGTACGCCCGTGGCAGCAAGGCAATCGGCGAGGCAGAAATCGTCAGGTTGTTGGGGGTAGCACCAACAGGAATAGGATCATTCTGGGCGACATTTTTTGCACGCGACCTGCCGGCGGAAGCGTACGCGTGCGCGAAATCTATCCTGCGACTGCTATGCAAATATCGACTCAACCAATGGGCTGACTCCTATCACGGTGTGATATCCGCCCTGCCCCTTCCCTTCAACGACAAGTACGCCGTCGTCCGGTCTGGCGAAGCGTTTCTCTCGGTGGATGATGAAGCGGCGGTAGTTCGTTTTTTGGACGAAGCGGCAATCCAGGCCAAAGCGTCGTCGCTGACCCTCGAAGATGTGCAAGACGCAGCGATGCTGCTGTGTGCGTACCAGTTCGGGATGCGACCGGTTCAGATCGCAATGCTCACGTTTCGTGACGTCAAAGTTCGTCACGAATCCGTCGACATGTTCGCTTCCGTCCACATCACATTCCGCATGGCGAAACAGCGGAGTTCTAGTGCCGCCAAGCCGCTGCTTAGACGAGTAAAACGCGAGTGGACACCTCTTTTCGTCGAGATCGAACGGCGCTTTCAGGTTGATGGCGATGACGCGGGCGCTAGGGTGTTCGGCGCCACATCCGCAAATGAAGCAAGTCGTCGCATCAGCTCCCTACTCCGCGATCTGCTCGAGCTTGGCGCGACTGCCGTCAATCTACGACATACAGCCGCTCAACGCCTCGTTGACGCCGGCGCAAGCCAAGAGGAACTGGCCGAGTTCCTTGGGCACTCGGATATGACGACTGCGCTCGTGTACTACGAAACATCGGCCAACCAGGCTGAGCGGGTGAACAAAGCCCTGGGAATCTCCGAGATCTATCAGCGCGTGGCTCGCATTGCCCACAATCGTTTTATCGGTCCAGAAGAACTCGCGCAATTGAAAGAGTCCCAGCAGATTGGCGGAGCGCCACATGGTGTTCCGATCGCGGGGATCGGTGGGTGCACCTCCGGGCAGGCTGCGTGTCCCTACAACCCGATCTTGTCCTGCTACGGCTGCAGGAAGTTCATGCCGATTCACGACGTTCAGATGCACTCGAGAGTTCTAGCCGACTTTCGGGATGTGGCGCGGTTTTTCCACGACTCGTCTCGTGGCGACGCGGTTTCGCCGGCCTATCTACAGCTTGAACGGACGATCGCAGAGGTTCAGGCAGTGGTGGTTGAGCTCGAAGGTACGCCGTCTTGAATCCCCACTTCGCCGCTTTCATCAAGCTCGGAATGGAACTGGCCGCGACGCATGGGGTTCCTTGGGGAATTCCTCTGGACCAGAGCGGCACGGCGATCAAAGGGTACGACTGGGACCTCACTGCGCTTGCAGGAGGCGTTGCACCTAAGCATCGCTTGCGCCACTTCAGTTCGGAACCTTCGGCACTTGATGCGCTCAACGCAGCCCACTCTTCGAACGGGCTACCGGTTCTGCATGCGCGCACTTTTTCGCTCGCATGGCAAGACCTCATCAAAGCTGCCGTCATGGAACAGCTGTTTGTTCGCCGCAACTCGTTCGGTCACATCGCCAACAATGTGGCACGCCCCTTGCGCGTGATCGCTACATGCGCGGGGGACGCTGAGCCGTGGAGTGTCACCGTCGACGAGATGGCTCTCGCGGTTCGCACCGGCAACAGCATCCAGGCGTCGGGCAAGCTTGGCGACTTGATCGCGGGTCTGACCAAGGTGGTGTTTGATGCCAACCATTTGGCCGATGTGGGGCCGCTCTACCCTGCCCTCGCCGCCGCACGTCTCCAGCCTAGAGCCACTCGGCGGTCCAAATTTCTCAATTCTCAAGCGGAGATTCGGCACAACCTGGAAGATCGCAAGCGCGCTGAGCGCCTACCAGAACGTCGCGCGTTCTGGGAGTTGGTCCGGATCGTTATGACCGAGCAGCCCCTGACCTTCATGGACGAACTGCGCTTTGCGGCCATTCGCATCATGATCTTGACGGGCTTCCGAATTGGTGAGGCCACGCTCCTCCCCGCTGAGTGGCGGACGGACCGGCACTATTACGACTCGAAGCAGCGGCCTGCAGGGGAGCTAGGTGGCTACTCCAAATCGCTCATGATTCGGCACTTCGCCGAAAAGCAGCAGGCAAAGAATGCAGATAGCAAGGTGCTAGTCGCCAAGACTCACTACGTTCCCCAGATGTTCGAGGAGATCGTGAGCGAGACCCTGACCCGTGCTGAGGCAATCACAAATCCGCTACGAAGCACGCTGAGGAAGCAAACTGAAACAGGGCGCGTTCTGCCAGACTTTGCGCTCGGTGAGCTGGTGCCGACCACGCAAATCTACTCTCGCCTTTCCGGAAACGCCTTCTGGCTAGACCTGGCCGAGGACAAGAAACAGTATTGGATGCAGAAGTGCCGTCAAAACTATTCCGCTGATTGCTTCGACGAGCTCCAGAAAGTTCAAGAGAGCTTGAATGCCAGTCTTCAAGGTGAAATGAGTGCGACCGCTCGCATGTACTTTCGCCGGATGGCGGGATTCGAGGGCAAAGATGGTGGCGCATTGGTGCTGAGAGACGTCGAAGGCAGGGCGGTCTCACCCAACGGCAAGCGCGACATGAGCAAGGTCTTCGTAAGAATCGGAGATCTTGAAAGTTACCTTCGTGTCGCGGCCAGCTCAAAGTTGCCGGACACCGAGCTTTTCAGTCTGACCGATCGCAGCTTTGCTTCCTGGGAATTCCTTTTCCTGCATCCGAAACGGTCCCTAGCCGAGGAGCGAAACAATGGGGTCTGCGATGTCACCCGATACATCTCCGTTGGTCGGCCCGATACAAGCTTGGTCAATCTTTCCCTCGGCGAGCAGAAGTCCCGCGACACGCTTTTCAAACGGTATGGGCAATCTGACGACGACAAGGACCTGGTACTCACCTCCCATACCCTGCGTCACCTACAGAACACCGAGCTTTTCCGTCTCGGCGTAGCCGACACCGTCATCTCCAAACGCTTCAATCGCCGCAGCGTGGCCCAAAGCTACGAGTACGATCATCGCAGCTTGGCGGAAGAGTTGGATCAACTCGAACTGCCTCCAGACGTGGAAATGGCACTCGGCGAGAAAGCCAGCACTGTCGCGAAGATGATCCAATCCGGCAAAGCCAGTGGTCCAATCGTGGATGCGTTCAAGAAGATCCAGAGCGCGGAGGGTGACACCGCAGCGTTCGAGTTTCTGAAGGTCGAAGCCGATGGCTTTCACGCGACTCCATACGGACATTGCTTGAACAGCTTCACTGTCGATCCGTGTCCAAAGCATCTGGAGTGCTTCTCCGGCTGCCGTCATCTGTCGGCAACCAACTTGCCGGAGAACCGCCGTCACCTGCGGACGCTCGAACTCAAGTTGGCCGCGGCTGTCGAGATCGCAGAAGCCAGGCCATCAAAGAGCATCGGCCGCACGAACCAGGTTCAACATGCCAAGGTCAGACTTGACGGCGTGCGCACGCTCCTGGCGACCAAGGAAGGCGATAAGCCATTCCCTGATGGTCCCGACCTCTCTCTTCCTCGCCGCAGCGGAGTCATGGATGGATAACGACAGCTTGCAACAAGCCACACGCGATTGCGATCCGGAAATGCGCCGAGTGCTGGACGACCTGCTATCGCGCGACGAGGACATCACCGCGCGGGCGGTTGCACGCTTGCATCCGCAAATCAAAGCCGCATCATCGATCACCCGCAGCAAAGAACGCAGCCGCATGCTTGCGCAGTATCAGGAGCGGCAAGCCGAATTCCGTCGTTGGCGAGGCAGGCCTGGAAAGCTCTCTGGTGATGCCGCGGCCAGCGCCCTGGCAGATCGCGATGTGCGCATCGCCGAGCTTGAATCGCAGGTCGCTCTGCTCACGGCATCCCACGTCGCGATGATCCGCGCAGTAGGCGAACTGGGCGGCTTCAGCAAGTGGGCACAGTTCTATGAATCGTACAGCGGCTCAAGGGACCAGCTGGCGCAGCTGGGCGCGCTGCCAGAAGCAACGGTGGAGTCACTTCCGCAGCGCAGGCCAAAGTAATCGGCGATGCTTCGACCGCGGTGCGGAAGCGTGTGATTCACGCGAATCTATTGAGGAGTAACCACTGAGCGGGCGCCAATTCCTCAAGCGCGTAGACCGCGCCGTTGGGCAGCGGCAGGCCAGTCTGGAAACGCCGGAAGCGGCGCATGTCATCACTGGTGTCTGCGCCGAACCCCAACAGCTTCCACGCCACCATGCCGATCCAGATGCCGTGACCGAAGCAGACCGTTCCGTCGGGTAGCAGCGGGAGCCGGTCGGTCATGAACGCGGATACTCGGCTCGCGAACTGCCCGAAGCTTTCGGCCTGCTCGCCCATCTGCTTTGTGGGATCACCCTCTTTCCAGAACGCATCGGCGATCGGGCGCCGTTGGTCTTGGTCCATGCCGGCGATCAACACCGGGTCGATCATGTCGAATTCCTGCAGCAACGGCTCCTGCTCGATCTTGACCTGCCTTCGCTTGGCGTAAGGCTCGGCGGTGTCCAGCGCCCTGATAAAGGGCGAGGCAAGAATCCTGGGGGGCTGAGCTGGCAACCGAGCCGATAGCGCCTCTGCCTGCTTGCGCCCCGCTTCTGTTAGTGGAATCAAGGCATGGGGCATGGTGATGCCACCCGCATTGGAGACACTTTCTCCGTGGCGTACCAGATAGATGGAGCGATGCATCAAATTCGCAGCCCTGCCATTGTTAGTCCGCCTCCAGCACCTGCGGCACGTAGATGCGGCGCAACGGCAGCAGGCCCTTGTGGCGTGAATCGAACTGCTCGTAGTGGGCGAAGATCAGGTCCACCAGTTCATCTCCGTCGATCAGGCGCAGGTTGCCCTTGCCCTGTTCGAAATTGCGGCAGGACGGGCTGTAGCTGCCCAGGGTCACGAACAGCCCGTATTCGCCGTGGGACAGCTTGCCGTACAGCGCCGACACGTCCTTGTCGGCCACGGTGTTGGGGCTGCTCTTGACCTGCACCTTGATGATGGGCGGCTCGATGCCCAGGTGGTCCTTGTGGGCGATCACGTCCACGCTGGGCTCGTTCACACGGGTCTTGCGCGCGTGGTAGCCCATGCACTGCAGCAGGTGCACCACGAAATCCTCCAGAGGCAGGCCCTTCAATTCCTGCGCCAGGCGCTTGAGCACGAAGTCGCGGGTGGTGTCTTCCATGTCATCGGTGACCAGGCTCACCGAATGGTCCTGGTCCACCGGCAACGGAGGTGCGGACTTGCCGCCCACCGCCGCGCGGAATTCGTCGGCATAGCTCTTGACCTGGAACAGGCTGAGCGCCGACCCATTTGGTCTCCGGCTCCAGTGCGGTGAAGTCCCGCTCCAGCAGGTTGCGCACGCCCGGAGGCGTGAGCGCCGGCCGTCCGCGCTGACCGCGCCGCTTCGGGCGCGGCCAGCCCTGCAAACCCTCGGCCGCCATCAGTCGCGCCACGCGGTTCAAGCTGGCCGACTCGCCCTGATCGACCAGGTCTTCGTGCATGCGACCGGCGCCGAGAGTGCCACGGCTGTCCTCGTGCATCTCGCGGATTCGCGCGGCTGACCTGCCCCCACTGGCCATACCAGTGATTACTGATAAAGCCCGGGGTTGAAGGTTACTGCGTTGTCGGCTTGTTGTGCTCGGTGGTTGGCAGCGAACTGGGCAGGCGGGATTCGACCGCAGCTGCTGTGTGGTCGCACCTGGTTGTAGTCGCGTCGCCAGTCGGCGATGACCTGGCGGGCTTGGGCGAGCGAGGTGAACCAGTGTTCGTTGAGGCACTCGTCCCTGAACTTGCCGTTGAAGCTCTCGATGTAGCCGTTCTGCATGGGCCTGCCCGGCTCGATCAACAGGTGCTTGATGCCGTGGCGTTGCGTCCATGCGATGAAGGCCCGGCTGGTGAACTCGGGGCCGTAGTACATCTGGAAGCATCCCCATGACGTGGGCAGCCACCGTCTCCAAGGTCATCCTGAGGGTTCTCACACACCACAGGAGCTTGCCGACGATGACTGCCCAGCCCAATGCTACGCCTGCGGCCACGTGGGTCGCGATTGATATTGCCAAGCGTCACCATGCCGTCCTGATTGAAACGCCTGACGGCAAGCAGCAGCAGTTTCGGATGGCCAGCTCGATGGAAGAGCACGATCGTCTGGTCGCTCTGCTGCGTGGATTACCCCAGCCTGCCAGGATCGCCATGGAACCCACTGGAGACTGCCATCGAACGCTGGCTTTCCGGCTTCTCACGGAAGGCTTCGACGTTTGCCTTGTCTCATCGGTCGCTGGCGCCCGCTACCGCGAAGCAATGTTCAACTCATGGGGCAAGAACGACCCGAAAGATGCCCGCGTGATTCTCGCCCTGCTCAAGCAGGGCATGACGCTGCGCTACATTGATCCCTTGCTGGCCGGGTACCACGGATTGCAGGAGCTGTCCAAGACTCACTATCAGATCAGCCTGGCAAGGACGCGACTGCAGCACAGCTTTGATGACGCACTATCTGCCGCTGTACTTTCCCGAAATCGAGCGCTACTTCGACAGCGCACATGCGGACTGGTTCGCCCGCTTCATGCTCCGCTTTCCTACTGCGGCATCAATCCAACAGCGTGACTACGAGACGTTCCGCAAGGAGGCGTGGGACCTGGTGGGGCGCAAGGTCAACAAGGCGGCATGGCTACGCGAACTATATGAAATCGCCCTGCGAAGCATTGGCTTGCCTGTCGCCGATGACTCGCTCGAGGTTCAGAGCTTCCGCCTGCAATTGCAGCGCTTCCAGGAGCTGGTCCAGCAGCGCGACCGGCTCGCGGAACAGGCGCACCAGACCCTTTCGGGGCGCCCAGACTATGAGTCGCTGCGTTCGATTCCGGGTATTGGACCTGTGCTTGCACTGACCATTCTGGCCGAGGCTGGCGACCTGCGTCGCTTCGCCCACCATCGCCAGTTCCTGAAGTACTGCGGCCTCGATCTGGCCAAGTGCCAATCAGGCCAATACAAGGGCCAGGAGCGGCTGTCCAAGCGCGGCAATGCGCGCCTTCGCTTCGCCTTCTGGTTTGCCGCCACAGTGGCCATCCGGATGCGGGAGAACAGCTTCCGGGAGAAGTACGAGCGCTACATCCGGAACGATCCATCCAACGCCGACCGCAAAAGAAAAGCACTGACTGCCGTGGCCGCGAAGATGGCGCGTGTCGCCTATGGCCTGGTCAAGCAACAAACCCAATACCGCTGCTACTTCGAAAATGCTTTACCCCGTGGATCGACCCCTCTCCGTAGGGCCGTCGGGACCTCTTAGGATCCTGTAGATAATGCTCGGGCCTTCCACGGGACTCCATGCTGTTTTAGGCACGTTCGAGGCCGTTCTGGACCTCGTGTTCACTATGGTCAGACCAGGAGACCCTGAAGACGTGGAAGCCCACGGGACTTGGTGCAAATAGCGGTGCGACTTGCCTGACCGGACGTCAGCGACGTCCGCGGATCCGTTCGCTCCCAATTTGTTGTTGACTCCAGAGTTAGCACGTTGTCCGTGCGTACGGCCCGCGGGTAGCCCCGGAAGCAGGCGGCCTGGTCGAGGACCCGGACGACGTAGGCGCCACCCATGCCATGGTCAACCGTGATGTCCACGCACTCGTGGGTGAAGTCGTCGGCCACGGTCAGGCACTTGAGCCGCCGGGCGTTGGCCAGGGCGTCGCTGACGAAGTCCATGCTCCAGACCTGGTTGGGCGCCGTAGCGATCGCCAGAGGCTGTCGCTCAAGCGGGGGGCGCTTGGCCTTCTTGCGTCGGCGCACGGCGAGGCTGGCCTCGCTGTAGAGCCGATAGACCTTCTTGTGGTTCACGTCTGGGAACTCCGGGCGCAGCAGGTCGTGCAGGCGGCGATAGCCGAACCTGCGGCGGATCTGGGCCAGTTCGATGATCCGTGCCGACAGTGCCTGGGTGGCAGGCGTCGGCACGGGCGGGTGGCGGAAGGCATCGCGGGACAGCCCCGCAAGGCGGCAAGCCCGGCGCTCGCTCAACACCGTCTGGTCGAGCATGCGTCGGACTGCCTCGCGCTTGCGTTGCGGGGCTAGCGTTTTACCCCGAAGCCGATCTTCAGCACCTCGATGTCCAAATGGGCGTCGGCCAGCAACCGCTTGAGCCGGTTGTTCTCGGCTTCCAGCTCCTTCAGGCGCTTGGCGTCCTCGGCCTCCATGCCGCCGTACTTGGCCCGCCAGGCGTAGAAGCTGGCGGGGCTGAAGCCGTGCTGGCGGCCCAGTTCCGCGACTGCCATGCCGGCCTCGGCCTGCTTGATGAATCCGATGATCTGTTCGGTGGTGAAGCGACTCTTGCGCATGTCCGTCCTCTCGGGTTGACGGACTTTACAGCTTCACGTGGTACGGCTCAGTGGGGGCAGGTCAAGAGGTCTCGGCGGCGCGGTCGCCGCGCTCGCGCAGCAGCCAGTAGGTCGCACCCAGAGCCAGCGTGGCGCCTGCCAGCGCGGCTATCTTTGCGGGGCTCGCCTCGGGGTCAAGGATCACGAACTTGCGCGCCAGCGCGATCAGACCGATGAGGATCACGGTCTTGACCTGGATGATGCTGTCCCGACGCAGCGCCACGCGCACAATGGAATGCTTGAACTCCATCGCGATCAAGAGCGTCATGATCATGCCGAACACACTCTGGAATACCTTGTGATCCAGGGGATTGAAGGCATCGAGGACCAGCAGCGTGAAGACGATGGCGATGAGCTGGAACAGCGACACCACGATGATGACGGCAATTACCGCCGACAGAACGAGGGCGACGACCTGCTCGAAGCGATCGTATAAACTCATGATGGCCCATTGGTCACGGAAGACCTGAAATGGATTGCGGCCTGTTGACTTCATGCAGATGGACTCCCTGCGACATTGCCGCTGTCGAGACGGCGGCGCATCGCACTGATGTTTCGTTCGACGAGCTCGGCCGACATGCCAAGCGACGACATCACCTGTTCCGCCAGCCCAAGGGCCGCGGCAAAGGATTGCTGGTGTACATGCACGTTGGGCATGGCGCGAAGTGCATCGGCCGCGGTCGTACTTCTGCATGACACCCACAAGGTCAGCGCCGGACGGCGCTCGGCAATCGCCTGGGCGATGCGCAGCACTTGCTGGGCATGGTCGAACGTGAGCACCACCAGACGCGCTTGCGCCAACCCGGCAGCCAGCAAGGTATCGGGGCGACTGGCATCGCCATGGAACACCGGCGCGCCGGCGGCACGTGCGGCCTCGACCTTCTGCTCGTCTGCTTCCAGCAGCAGATGCGCCACGCCCGCGTGTCGAAGAATTTCGCTGACTGTCAGGCCAAGCTCGCCTGCGCCGCAGATGATGACGTGGTCTCGAAATCGCGCTGTCTGCGCGGTGATCTCAACTTCTTCAGCCTGGGGTGGCTGAATGACGCCGCCGGTGCGGCTCAAGAACCGGGCAAGTACATCGTGATGGCGGATCAGCAGCGGTGCCAAGGCCATGCTGAGCACCAGCGCGACCAGCATGGGTTGTACGACGGTCGCGGGAATCAGATGCTGCTGCAAGACCATGCCCAACAACAGCAGGGCGAACTCGCCGCCATGCCCCAACGCTATGCCCGTGCGCCAGGCATCGAAGGCGGACAGGCGCGTCGCCCGCAAGGCCAGGGTGTTGAGCCCGATCTTGACCGGTACCAGCACTGCCAGCCACGCGAACACCGCCAGTGGTGCCGAAAGAATCTGCGCTCCGTCCAACTGCAGGCCGATGGTCACGAAGAACACCCCCGACAACACATCGCGAAACGGTTTGAGGTGGCTTTCCATGTGGTGACGGAAGTCGCTCTCGCCCAGCACCATGCCGGCCAAAAACGCACCCAGGGCGGCGGATACGCCGACCGCGTGTGCAGCAGCGGCGGCAGCCACCACCACGCACAAGGAAACCAGCACGAAGGATTCTTCGTGGCCCTGCCGCGCCACCCAGCCCAGCAGGCCATGCAACAGACGACGGGAGGCGAGGGCCGCTGCCGCGAACAACATCAGCACGCCCAACACTTCGAGCAGCACGCTCTCGATCTTCGGCGACTCGCCGCGCGCCCAGATCGCCAGCAGGGCCAGCAGGGGCACGCTGGCCAGGTCCTGAAAGACCAGCACGGCGATGGCGCTGCGGCCGTGGCGGGTGGTGAGCTCGCCTTGGTCGGCCAGCTGTCGGCTGACCAGCGCCGTGGACGACATGGCCGCCGCAGTGCTGAGCAACGCAGCGCACTGAACTGGCTGTCCCAGCCACATCAACATCAAGGTCAGTGGCGTGGCGACAGCGATCATCTGCAAGCTGCCGGCCGCCAATACGGTTTTACGGGAAAGCCAGAAGTGCCCGAGGGAGAACTCCAGCCCAACCATGAACAGCAGCAGGGCCACGCCCAGCTCGGACAGAAAATCAAGCGCTTCTCCCGGCGCGACTACACCGCTGACCGACGGGCCCAGCAAGGCGCCGACGGCGAGGTAACCCAGCAAGGCGGGTACTCTGAACGCCGCCGTCGCCACCGCCGCGAGACTGCATGCCGCCAGCAGGATCAGGGTGGCGCCGAGCAAGTCCTGCATCGGTCAGCGCCCCACCTGTGCAGATGCCCAGCGCACGATGTCCTGCGCGCCCATGGCGCCCGCCTGACGCCCGATCTCCCGCCCACCTTGGAACAGGGCGAGCGTCGGAATGCTGCGGATGCCGAACTGCGCGGCCAGGTGGGGTTCTGCCTCGGTATTGACCTTGGCCAGCCTGACCCTGGGTTCGAGCTGACGCGCCGCTTGCTGGAACTGCGGGGCCATCATCTTGCACGGCCCGCACCAAGGTGCCCAGAAATCTACCAACAGTGGCAGGTCGCTGCGCTCCACGTGGCGCGAGAACGTCGCCGTGGTCAACTCGATGGGTTCGCCCGTGAACAAGGGCTGCTGGCAGCGGCCGCAGTTGGGATGTTCCGATAGCTTCGCAGTCGGTACGCGGTTGATGGACTGGCAATGCGGACAGACGAGGTGAAGATCATTCTTCATGGTTCGCCTCCTTGGACCACAGTGAGGCTGCCGCGCTTCGGGTCACAGACAATGCCGACCAATCAACGCCTTGGAGCCAATCGTTCCCGTCTTTGCTTACTCCGGCCTCTTCCAAATGAGCAGCGATGAACGCTTCGGCCTGCATGAGCCACCTTTGGACAGTATCTTCCTTACTAGGAATCAGCAGGATTTCAGAGACGCTGCTGGCATCCAGCCCGTCCACACGGATAAGCAGAAAAATGCGCCGCCACAAACGCGGCATGTCCTTCAGCAGGTCGAATGCAAAAGCGAACTCGCTCGACCGATCAACTAGCTCCTGCTGTTCCGCGATCGTTGCGGCATCGGGATGCTGACTGTCAGCGATGATATCGGCCAGCCTGAGTGTGTCATCGGGCTGATAAAATTCGAAGACTTCCTCTTCCACCATGGCCTCGGCGACGTCCTGGGCATCCGCTTCGACCGGCGCGTCCAGAGAAACGAATTCGCCAAATTGCCGGCTGTTTGCCACTTCGTGATCCAGCACGGCGAACAGATGCTTCAGAAGACCGAAGTAAGCCGCTTTTTCTTCCGGCACGGATTGCCATTCCACCTCAGCTTGGACAATCGCTTCATCCACCACGTCGCGCAGCGTCGGATAATCGCGCGGTAAATCGCCGACGGCACGCAGATAAGCCAGCTCACGCCTTGCGACAGCCTCAAGTTTCGACAGTAGAGGCATTCGGGTCACTTTGGCCTCATGGGCGGCTGACGCGGGTTTTGCGGCAATTCGCACCTTGAGCTCGCGCAAGCGCTCGCGTCGTGCTTTGCGCTTGATCTGGTCCTGAGCATGCAGCCGGTCAAAATGCTTCTTGGCCTGACGGCACAACGACTGTGCGAGCATCTGCGCGAGGGGCGTCAGCTCGTCATGTGATGCAGTAACGCTGACAATCTTTCTGCCGGGCAGGTGCATATAGCCACTGGCCAGAAATTGCCGCTTGGTCTTGTCGCGATCAAGGACGATTCGAAGTCGCACTGAATCTTTAGTGTGTTTGTCGAGCAATGGCTTGAGGGCGTGCTCGACCGCATTTCCCAAAGCTCTCTGCCATGGTTCATGAAACTCTTTGTCGACAGCTCGATAGCTATATTGCGTCTGCATGTATGACTCCTTTGATGTCATTTCTATGGAGTCACGAACCGAAAATGCTCATATCCATAGAATTTAGTTTGACCCGCTCTTATCCCTGGCGCGTTCTGCGAAGACGCCAACTCAAGAACAAAAGCGTGACACCATAGACTGCCGCATAGAAGCCCAGCAGCCAGCCTGCGGCCAGGAATGACTCGGCCGGACGGGAGAAGAATATCCACAAGACGATAGCGCCAAGGACTATCGAGAGCAGTCCACTGAAGGCAAGCCAGATTTCACCCTTGATTTCTTGACGCAGCCGAACCGCGGCGGATATCTCCAGCACACCGGTGAAAATCGCCCAGACCCCCACGCTAGCCCATAAAAAAGAAGCCATGACCATCGTGGCGACCAAAGGAGCAACCAGGACGACAACGCCGGTAAGCATGCCGACAATGCCGCTGAACAGCAGCCAGCCCCAGCGCTCTTTTTTCTGGATATGGCGCACCGCTGCAACCAAGTTGAAAGCGCCATTGACCAAGGAGAATGCGCCGAACACTAAGGTCGTGGCCAACAGAGCCGATTGTGGCATCCAGAACGCAAGGGCTGCGAAAATCAATGCCAAGACACCGCGCAGCGCAAAAAGCCACCAATTTTGGCTCAGCGAACACAGTGCTTTGGTGGGGTCATCCGCATTGGAATTGGCGATGGTGTCTGTGTTCATGCAATATCTCCTAAAGACCTATACGAGATGAAAAATCAAACACTCATGGGACAAGAGAGGGGGCGCTATGCGCCCCCTCTCCAGCGGTTTCAGAACAACCTGGACAGTTTTGCCTTGACTTCATCGAGCCAGCCTTTTCCGCCGCCTCCCCCTCCCGTCTTCTGCTTGATTTTCTTGAGTTCATCGTACATGGACTCAAAGTCCTTCCTTTTTCCATAGCCCAGCAGTTCTGCCATTTCCAACTGCTGCCGGGCTTCGTTCAACAATGTCTCCAGGCGCTCATTGGATGCTTCGCTGCGCTGACCATCTTCTACCAGGGGCTCGGCGCGCTTCAGGAGCAGCCTGGCGCGCAGGGCGGGCAGCGGATGCACGCTGCGCGTCTCGACCAGCGTGCTGAGCGCTGCCTGCAGCGCGGCTTTGGCTTCTTCGATCTTGCCCTGATCGATCAGCGGCACGACTGACTTCACGGCTGCGGGATAGGACGCCAGAGGGATGTTGGTGACCGCGATCACGATCTCACTGGCCAGCAAAGCCAGCACGTGACGTGCCTGTTGCACCTCGCCATGTTTGAGGGCATCCAGCGCCTCGTCGGTCATCGCCTCAATGGTGTCCGTGTTGGCGAACAGGTCGTGCACGATGGTGCGCACATCAACGGGGGCCAGGGCGAGCGTGGGTTCGCGCGCAACGATCAGCTCCAGCTTTCCCGTCACTTCGGCCAGCGTTGCCAATGCGCGTGCAGCGTCCTTGCCGTCAAGTGCGGCCAGCGCTGATTTGGTCAGCGCCAAGGCCGAGACGGCCTCATCGAGGACTTGTTTACGTTTGTCTGCCGCCTGCGAGTCCGTTTCCTTCTGAACCTCAGGCTGTACCTCCGTGACGACTTCAGGCTTGGCCTCTGGACTGACAGGAAGGCTGCTTACCGCGGCCTGTTCGTTTATTTCTTTGTTCGTCGCATTGGGATTCGATGTTTGCTCATTCATGGTGATATGTCTCGTATGAGTTAGTGAAAATAGGCGAATCTATTGGGCTGACTGCGCCCATCGCGAGACTAGCCGATGGTGCAGTCAGCTCCTTCACCACATCAAGACAGCCTTTGGATGCGCATCTTCAACTCGTCGAACCACCCCTTGCCGCTTTTTCCTCCGGCGGATTTCTGCTCGATAGCCTTCACCTGATCGAAGATGGGCTTGAAGTCCGCCTTCTTGCCATAACCCAGGATCTGCGCCAGCTCGATCTCCGTGCGCACGTAGGCCAGCAGGGCGCTGAGCTCCTCGCTCTGTTTGGCATTGCGCTTGCCGGTCTCGGCCAGCTTTTCCGCTTTTGCCATCGCGGCTTCGGCCCGTAGCACGGGCAGAGGAAAGGCGACCGAGGTCATCACCATCGTGTTCAGCGCTCGGGCGAGCACCGCCTTGGCATCGTCAATCTTGCCGCTGTCGATGAGCCGTGCGGCCGACTTGATCGCTGCCGGGTACGTTGCCATCGGCAGGTTGTCGGTTTCGATCACGATTTCGCTGGCAAGATTGGCGACGATGGGCCGTGCCTTTTGCACCTCGCCATCATCCAACAACTCCCGAGACAACTTGACCGCTTTCTTGACCGATTCCACGTCGGCGTGGATGTCATGGGTGATGACGCGTACATCGACGGGCGCCAAAGCAAGTTTTGGGTCACGCGCCAATACCAGTTCCAGCTTTCCGCTGGCCAGTTCCAGCGCAGCGAGCGCCTCCTTGGTCTTCCTTGCATCAAGGAGGATCAATGCCTCATGGGTCTTGGCCAGCGCAGTGATTGCATCTTGGGCGAGTTTGGCGCGCTTTCCCGCGGCTTCCCGGGCGACCTTGTCATCTACCTGTGGCTGTGCCGCCTTGGATGCGGCAGAGGGTGCTGCAGCACCTGGGCTAGAACCTGCCGCCGATTGGGCCAGAGCCGGTCCGCTCAGTCCGACGACGACCGCCAGGGCAAGTGCGGAGAAGATGTATTGTGGCTGTTTGATATTCATGATCTTGGGCTCCTGATTGAAGTTAGTTGACTGAGATTTCAATCTGTTTCGGTTTGGCTTGCTCGGCCTTGACAAGCCGCACTTCCAGCACGCCGTCTTTCATCGAAGCCGTCACCTTGGTCGGATCAACGTTGTCAGGCAAGACAAAGCTGCGCACAAAGCGGCCATACGCACGTTCGATGCGGTGGAACTTCTTGCCCTGCTCCTCTTTTTCCAGTTTGCGCTCGCCGCTGATGGTGAGCACGCCGTTTTCCGCGCTGACGCGCACGGCATCCTTGGGGACCTCCGGCAGATCCAGCTTGAGGATGAATGCGTTCTCATCCTCGCTGACGTCCACCATTGGTGCCCAGTCCGCCGTGGTCATGGCTTCGTTGCCGGTACGGGCGCCCTGTCGCTGGGGTGTCCGTCCCAACATCGTCGCCAGGCGGTTTTGCAATTCATCCAGCTCCCGGAAGGGGTCCCACGGAGTCAATGCAGACATATCGGTTCTCCTTGAACAATGCCGGCGAATTGGATGACGCACTGAACAGAGCCGTCGGCTTACTCTGAATGGCACCTACTACTGTTTTCAGTTCCGAGCAAGTCCTTGAGTCAATTGACGGATATCGCTTTCGTCGAGCGTTTCCCGCGCCAGCAGCTCGCGCGCGCAGCGCTCCAGCACTTCTCGGTTGATTTCGAGAATTCGGTATGCACGATCAAACACACCCATCACGATGTCACGGATGGCTTGGTCGATGCGTGTCTGAGTCGATTCGGCTACCCGGCAGCCACCCTGAACCAGTTCAGGCGCATCAAGAAAACGCGGCCTCTGTGCCTCAAAAGCAACGTACCCCAAGCCCTCATCCATGCCGAAGCGTGTAATCATGTCGCGGGCGATGTCGGTGGCCCGCGCGAGATCGTCTGCGGCACCGGTCGACAGTTCGCCAAACACCAACTTCTCTGCGGCGCGCCCGCCCAACAGCACGGCGATCTTGTACTCCAGATCGGCGCGCGTCATCAGGAAGCGGTCTTCGGTGGGGCGTTGCAGGGTGTAGCCCAGCGCGCCGATGCCGCGCGGGATGATCGAGATCTTGTGCACGGGGTCGGTGCCGGGCAGCGCCAGCGCCACCGGCGCATGGCCCATCTCGTGATAGGCCACGGTTTCCCGCTCCTTGGGATTGAGCACGCGGTTCTTCTTCTCCAGGCCCGCCACGATGCGCTCGATGGCGGCGGTGAAGTTTTGCAGTTCCACAGCCTGCGCCTTGCGCCGCGTCGCGTTCAGCGCTGCTTCGTTCACGAGATTGGCCAGATCAGCGCCGGAAAAGCCGGTGGTCAGCGCCGCCACCTGTTCCAGATCTACACCGTGGGCCAGGGTGATCTTCTTGACATGGACCTTCAGGATATCCAGGCGACCATTCTTGTCGGGCCGGTCCACCAGCACCTGACGGTCGAAGCGACCGGCGCGCAGCAGCGCCTGGTCGAGGATTTCGGGCCGGTTGGTGGCAGCCAGGATGATGAGCCCCACCGAACTGTCGAAGCCATCCATCTCGGTAAGCAACTGGTTCAAGGTCTGCTCGCGCTCGTCGTGGCCGCCGATGGGACCGCCGACACCGCGCGCGCGGCCCAGTGCGTCGAGTTCGTCGATGAAGATGATGCCGGGCGCCTGCCCGCGCGCCTGCTCGAACAGGTCGCGCACGCGCGCCGCACCCACGCCGACGAACATCTCGACAAACTCTGATCCG
Source organism: Stenotrophomonas maltophilia group sp. msm4 (assembly GCF_032025605.1). Taxonomy (NCBI): domain Bacteria; kingdom Pseudomonadati; phylum Pseudomonadota; class Gammaproteobacteria; order Lysobacterales; family Lysobacteraceae; genus Stenotrophomonas; species Stenotrophomonas maltophilia group sp. msm4. Next base: position 1,108,776 of record NZ_JAVSKK010000001.1, read on the forward strand.
GAGATGGAGAAGAAGGGCACCGCCGCCTCGCCGGCAACAGCCTTGGCCAGCAATGTCTTGCCGGTGCCCGGTGGGCCCACCAGCAACACGCCCTTGGGAATGCGCGCCCCGAGCCGTCCATACTCCTGCGGATTCTTGAGGAAATCGACGATCTCAACCAACTCCGCCTTGGCTTCATCGACGCCAGCGACATCGGCAAAGGTCACGCCAGTGTTCTTCTCCATGAATACCTTGGCGCGGCTCTTGCCGATGCTCAGGAAACCGCCCATGCCCTGCTTCTCGGCAAAGCGGCGGAACAGGAAGAACCAGACGCCGAAGAAGGCCACCGCCGGCAGAATCCAGGAGAGCACATCACGCAGCCAGGTGCTTTCCACCACCCGCGCGTAAGGCACGTCGTATTTGGACAGCCGCTCGGCCAGGTCGGGTTCGACACGGGTGGCCACGATGGTGGTCTTGCCCCGGCTGTCCGGTGATTTCAGGCGCCCGGTCACCGTGCGGTCCGACACCAGTACTTCGGCGACGCGCCCCTCGGCCAGCGCTTTCTCGAACTCACTATAGGGAACGGGTTCAACCGTCTTCGCCGCCTGCCAGTAGTTCTGCAGCGTCAGCAGCAACAGGCCGGCGACGATCCAGTAGCCGATGTTCCATTGATCTTTCTTTTCCATCGGCAATGTTCCTCGCAAGTCGTGTCGCTAGAGAATGGGGGTGAACAGACGGGCCACCCCGTCGCGCAAGCGGATGGCCAGCGGGCGGGCGCGCAACGCCATGGCCGATATCTCGTTCGATGCATCACGGGCGGCATCAAAAAGGGATTCCAGCCGCGTAGACAGCGCGGTGTCGTACACCTCCACATTGAACTCGAAGTTGAGGCGCAGGCTGCGCGCATCCCAGTTGGCCGAACCCAGGCAGCACCACTGGCCGTCTATCAGCATCAGCTTGCTGTGGTCGAACGGGCCAGGACGTTCGAAGATGCGCACACCGTGCTCCAGCACCTGCCAGTAGTGGGCGCGCGCGGCCCATTGCACCGCGGGATGGTCACCGTTTGCGGGCGTCAGCACGTCGATACGCACCCCGCGCAACGCAGCCGTGCTAAGCGCCGCGATCATCGGCTGATCGGGGACGAAATAAGGTGTCCAGATGCGCACCGAATGCTTCGCCGCGCTCAAAGCGCCCATGAAGGTCCAGCGCATCCTGTCCAGGGCCTCGTCGGGACCGGCCTCGATGCCGCGCGCCCAAGAGGTCCCTTGCTCATCAGCCATTGCGGGCGATTCGCGCCAGAAACCCTCGCCGAGCTGCTCGCCCGTGGCATCGCACCAATCATCGGTGAAGCACTGCATCAGATGCGCAACCACCGGCCCGCGCAGACGAAAGTGCAAATCGTGACAGGCCTGGCCCGGCGCATCGGGCCGCCAATACGGGCTGCAGATATTCATGCCACCGGTGAAACCTGCCTCGCCATCGATCACCAGCAGCTTGCGGTGATTGCGCAGATGCGCGGCATGCAGGCGCGCGGGAATCAACGTCGGGTTGAACGTCGCCGCCGGAACGCCGGCGCGTTGCAAGGCGCGGTAGGCGCTGCGGGGCGTCCAGCGGGCATACACGTCGTCGATCAGCACCCGCACTTGCACGCCGCGCTCATGAGCCCGGCGCAGCGCATCGACGAACTGCGCCCCGATGCCTTGGCTGTCGAAGATGTACGAGGCCAAGGCGACGCTGTTCCGCGCCGATTCGATGGCGGCGAGCATGGCCGGGTAGGCCCGCTCGCCATCGACAAGCGGCTCGATGCGGTTGCCGCCGGTCAGCGACTGGCCGGTGGCGCGTCCTACCAGGTGCGCCAGGCCGGCAAGCGGCGGCGATACGGGCTCGGGCACCGTGGGCGAGAGATCCTGTCGAACAGCAAGATCCGTCCCCGGAAACAGCCGCCGTGCCCGCCGCTGGTAACGGTTGATGCCGAACAGCCCATACAGCAGCGAACCGCCCAGCGGCAACAAGGCGATCAGCAGTATCCACAGCGTGGCCGATCGAGGGTCACGCTTGTAGATGACCGCGTGCCCCGCCGTGGGGACAGCGACCGCCAGCGACACGAGGGTGGCTGCCCATGTCAGCCCGTTGGGGTCGGACACGATAGCCTCCTCATGACTCAAGATTCGCCGCCCGCCGGCTTCTTCTTGCGCTTAGGCTTGCTCTCGCCGTTCGGCGGTGCCTCGGCCACGTTCGCGGCATCGGACTTATCAGGCTCGGCCGGCTGCGCGGGTGGCTCCTTGCGCTCGAAGACGACGCGTTCGGCCTTGTCGTCCCAGCGGGCGCTGGCGTGATCGCCCTTGCCGATACCGCCACCCAGCATCTCGCGCGCCAATGCGGTCTCCAGTTCGCTGCGGATCAGCCGCTTGAGCTCACGCGCGCCGAACTCGGGCTTGTAGCCTTCCTCCGCGAAGTGATCGATCAAGGTCTGATCGAAGGTCAGCGTCACGCCCTGGCTGGCGGCGTTGCGGGCCACACGATCGAGCTGCAGGCCGACGATATGGCGGATCTCCTCCTTGCCCAGCGCATGGAAGACGATGATCTCGTCGATGCGGTTGAGGAACTCGGGGCGGAAGTGTCCGCGCAGCACGTCCATCACCTCGGACTTGGTCCTCTCGTATTCCTCGCCGGCGGCGCCACGGGCCTTCAGCCGACGCTGGATGATGTCCGAGCCCAGATTCGAGGTGGCGATGATGATGGTGTTGGTGAAATCCACCACCCGGCCCTTGCCGTCGGTGAGGCGACCGTCGTCGAACACCTGTAGCAGGATGTTGTAGACGTCGGGGTGCGCTTTTTCGATCTCGTCCAGCAGCAACACGCTGTAGGGCTTGCGACGCACCTTCTCGGTGAGCTGGCCGCCCTCGTCATAGCCCACATAACCCGGAGGCGCGCCCACCAGGCGTGCCACGGTATGGCGTTCCCCGTACTCGGACATGTCGATGCGCAGCAGCGCACCTTCATCGCCATAGATGGACTCGGCCAGCGCCTTGGCGAGCTCGGTCTTGCCCACGCCGGTCGGCCCGAGGAACAGAAAAGTCGCCACCGGCTTGCTGCCTTCGCGCAGGCCCGCGCGCGCCAGACGCACGGCATCGGCCACCGCGCGCACCGCTTCGTCCTGGCCCACCACGCGCTCGTGCAGCCGCTGCTCCAGATGCAGCAGCTTCTCGCGCTCTTCCACCGTCAGCTCGCTGACCGGGATGCCGGTCAGCCGCGAGACGATCTGCGCGACATGCTCGGCTTTGACCTCGGCGCTGCCCGAGGCGCGCTCGCGTTCCCATTCCTCGACGAGCTTCTTGAGTTCGGCCTCCTTGGCCTCGATGCGCTTGCCCAGCTCGGCGGCCTTGTCGTACTGCTTGCGCGAGGCCATGTAGTCCTGCTCACGCCGCAGCTGGTGCAGTTCGGCCTCCAGCTCCTGCACGGCAACCGGGCGGGCCGTGGCTGACAGCTTCACGCGTGCGGCTGCCTGGTCGAGCAGGTCGATGGCCTTGTCGGGCAGAAAGCGGGCGGTGATGTAACGGTCGGACAACTCGGCGGCGGCGATGATCGCGTCCTCTGTGATACTGACCTTGTGGTGCGCTTCGAACGTGTCGCGCAGGCCGCGCAGGATCATAATGGTCTGCGCTACCGTCGGCTCGGGCACCATCACCGGCTGGAAGCGACGCTCCAGCGCGGCATCCTTTTCGATGTACTTCTGATACTCGTTGAGCGTGGTGGCGCCGATCAGGTTCAGCTCGCCGCGCGCCATCATCGGCTTGAACACGTTGGCCACGTCCAGCCCGCCTTCGCCGCCACCCTGGCCGGCACCGACGATGGTGTGCACCTCGTCGATGAAGAGAATCAGCTCGCCCTGGTGCTCGGTCACTTCCTTGAGCACCTTCTGCACACGCTCCTCGAACTCGCCGCGGTACTTGGCGCCGGCCACCATGGCGTTGATGTTGAGTTCCACCAGGCGCTTGTCGCGCAGCGTCTCGGGCACCTCGCCTGCGACCATGCGCTGCGCCAGCCCTTCGACGATGGCGGTCTTGCCCACGCCAGGCTCGCCGATCAGCACCGGGTTGTTCTTCTTGCGCCGGGCCAGCACTTCGATGGTCGTCTCGATCTCCTGCGCGCGGCCGATGACCGGATCGAGCTTGCCCTCGCGCGCCATCTTGGTGAGGTCGCGCGAATACTTGTCGAGTTCCGGCGTATTGGTCGGCGTCTCGGCACGGCCGTCCTCGGCCCCCTTGCCGACCACCTTGCTCACCTGCTGGCGCAGCGCCTGCGGCGTGAGCCCGTAGCGGCGCAGCAGGTTGGCTGCCAAGCCTTCGCCTTCTTCGGCCAGGCCGATCAGAAAGTGCTCTGGCCCCACATAGGAATGACTCAACTCGTTGGAGGCCACGAAGGCACGGCTGAGCGCATCCTTGACACGTGGCGACACGCCGATCTCGCCTTCGAACGGCTTGTCGCCACGCTTGGCTTCGGATTCGATCTGCCGCTTGAGGTCATCGACCTTGATCTTGAACTGCCCCAGGATGGTCTTGACCACGTCGCTGTCGGTCAGCGCCAGCAGCAGGTGTTCGGTATCGACTTCGGGCCGGCCGAACTCGGCAGCATGTTTGGCGGCTTCCTGCAACAGGGCCTCAGACTGTTCGCTGATACGGCTGGCCAGCCCACTGCCGCGGCGGCGCGCCGTGCCCGCCGTTGCGGGAGCGGATTCGCCGAACGAGGCATCGACGACCTCGTCGGTATCGGCCGCCACGGACGGTGCATCGTCACCGATGCGGAAGAAGTCGCTGCCGAGGAAGTCTTCGAACGAACCGCTGCGCGAGCCAAACAGAGCCTCCAGCGGCGAGACGGTGCGCTTTTGCTGGCGCGCCAGTTGGCGATAGTGATCGTCACACAACAGCATGGTGCTGTGGCGACCATTGAGATTGGCTTCCACCCGCACCGTGGCGGGCTGGCCGCAGACTTGGCACTGCTTTCTGGCCATGCTGATGCTCCTTAAAGGGACTGATTTGACGAGGCACCGAAGGTCACGGCGCCTCGCCATTCACTTGGTTGTTTTTCGGAGGACGAGCCGATCGGCGTCAGCCGTTGATCGGGATCGAGCGCCCCTGCCTGGGGGCACTGGCCTCGCGCTTGTCCATCGTGATCGTGAGCACGCCGTTCTTGAAAGCGGCCTTGATCGTTTCCTGGTTGGCATCGGCCGGCAGATTCAGGGCGCGCTGAAAGCTGCCGTAGGAACGCTCCACGCGGTGGAAACCACCATCCTTCGTTTCCTGTTCCCGATGCTTCTCACCGCGCACCAGCAACACATCGTTATCGAGCGTGATCTGGATGTCCTTTTCCTCGACCCCGGGCACTTCCAGGGCGATCTTGTACTGCTTGTCGGTCTCCTGGATGTCCAGGGCCGGCTTCAGCAGGCCCGGCCACTCCGACGGCCAGCGTGGCATGGCCAGCGTCGGGAAACCGAAGCCTCGAAACGCGTCGTCGAACAGGCGATCGATCTCGCGATGCAATTGCAGGATGGGACTGACCGACCCACCCGCCACCGGCAGGTCATTGCGCTGCACCGGCAGCGAGGCAGTGCTCTGTTGTTCTTCCTGCTCCTTCTTGAACCAGTTCCAGGGAGCCAATTTCTTGAGATCAATGTCCATGTCACACCTCCAGAAGAAAAATTGAAGACTCTCGCTCACTCCGTTTGCCTGCGGCGACGGACAGCGCGCCCTGGCGACACGGGTTGTTCCGCTGACTTTGGCTGCTCATCCGTGCGTATCACCTCCTTCTTTCTGCCTGCTTGGGTCTGATCATTGATCCATCGATCGATTTCACTTTGACGAAACCGCCACGTCCCGCCGACCTTGAAGGCCGGAATGTCCCCGTGCGCGGCGAGCCGGTAAAGCGTCCGCTTGCCGACTTTCAAGTAGGCAGCCAACTCGTCGAGTGTGAAGATCGCCTGCTGGCGCGCTGTCATACCACCCCCACAAGTTCCGTCGTCACGCGGCCTCGCCTGAGGAAGTTCTTGCAAGACTTTGCAAGATATTGCGCTTACCATGCCGAAAGTCAAGCGTCAATATCCAGCGATCTGCTGGCTGAACCGCCCCGGAAATCCCGGAGGCTCGTTGGTGTGAGTCACGCCGCCATGGCGAGCTCACGGGTCTGCTGATAGTAGGCTGCTTCAGCTTCGGCTGGGGGGGATGTTGCTGATCGGCTCCAGCAGGCGTCGAAGATTGAACCAGTTCACCCATTCCAGCGTGGCCAGCTCGACGGCCTCGAGGCTTTGCCAGGAGCGACGGTGGATCACCTCGGCCTTGTACAGTCCGTTGGCAATACCCTCAATCAGCAGATGTCCGCTTCGGGTCGCATCACGCCTTGATTCTTGACGTGGGAGAACCCTGACCACCCCCTTCATCAGGAGTAGGTCATGGCAATTCTTCACACATCTCAGCCCCACGAGCCTTGGAACAAGGGAAAGCTGATCGGACAGAAGGCTCCGCTCAAGCTGAAAGATATCTGGGCCATCCGGATCAGACTTCAGCTTTGACCTGCCCCCACTGGCCATACCAGTGATTACTGATAAAGCCCGGGGTTGAAGGTTACTGCGTTGTCGGCTTGTTGTGCTCGGTGGTTGGCAGCGAACTGGGCAGGCGGGATTCGACCGCAGCTGCTGTGTGGTCGCACCTGGTTGTAGTCGCGTCGCCAGTCGGCGATGACCTGGCGGGCTTGGGCGAGCTCATTCATCTCTCGCCGGCCACTTTGGATGTGTTTGCCCGCTACGTGCAAGACGGCGATCAAGCTCCCGAGTCAGGCGGGCTACTTCTTGGGACAGTTCATGGCGAGCATCTGATCATTGAACAGGCCACAGCCCCAACTATCTGGGACCTCAGGCTGCGCACCTTTTTTCACCGCTCCCCATTCGGTCATTCCAAGCTTGCCCTTGATCGCTGGCGCGCCTCACGTGGCACGGTACGATATCTGGGCGAATGGCACACCCACCCGGAGGACTACCCGACCCCGTCCGGATTGGACCGCTCGGAATGGCGCCGACTGGCTACGGGGAGAAAAGACAAGCGACCGCAGCTTTCGATCATTGTCGGGAGGCAAGGTCTCCACGTCGAGCTGGTTCATGGAGACGGTAATGGCGACCTCTTTCAGCCCCACCGATAAAAAAATGCGTTGACCCATGAAGCCGCAAGCTTTGAAGCTCAAAGAGGGGACAAGCGGCGAGGGGGACTGGCCACTAGTCAGAAGCCTTGCAGCGACTGTTCTGGGTGTTGCGGACCACGAGTTGGCCTGTTGCGCTTAGGAGCCTGAGTCGCGCAACACAAGGCTCGATGCAAAAGGCGCAACAGATTAATGTGCTATATCGGCAAAAACGCTTTTAAATTTAGTCCGTTACTGATGCAACACTAAACATACCTACCAAGATTGCGAAATCTCGTATCCGCCGGATCTGGGCCTTTGTTGGGTCCGCGTGGCTGACTGCCACAACGGAAACGCCCCAGATCCCACAGCTGTCCGCCCGTATTTCCCCACAAGGACGCCCGCGATTTCCAGATCTCCCCCAAAGATGCCCTTGATTCCTGGATCCGCACCTAAGACGCCCTCGATTTCTGGCTCCACATCCAGCTCGCCCTTGAGTTCCCAACTGCGCACCTGATCGGTCAGAGCTTGTCGCCTGCACTTCCCAGTTCCGCCAGTCGCGACATTGGTCGCAAGAACAATTAGACGAGATCTCGGGCCTGAACGTGCGAACAGTTCAGCGGGTTGAGCAGGACTACAACACCGCGACTTCCCTGGGTGACGCGCCACGCCCCGCTCCACCTGCTCAAGCGCGTCGCTCGCCCCCTGACCAAGCTTTGACCTTAACTGGGCGTCGGTGACTCCCTCCCGTTCTGGTCGGCATCTGGGCCTTGTAGCGGCTCAAGCGCTGAGCTATAACGCCTTAGCCAGTCGCTATAAAGCGCCGGTGTTGTGCCCGCATAGCCAATAGGCTCCGGGTGCCCGAGGTCCACCCAATGGGGGCACGGGAATCCTTCGATTCCGGAGCCATCCATGACCGCCAAACGCCGCAGATCCCTTCGCACTTCTGCCTTCTACGCCCAATCGGGCCGTTGCTTCTATTGCGGCCTGCCGATGTGGCTCACTGCACCCTCAGAGCTCGGGCTGAAGGCCAGTAAGGCCCGAGCCTTTCAATGCGCCGCCGAGCACCTGGTGGCCCAACAGGACGGGGGCAGAGACGTGTCCGGGAACGTGGTGGCCGCGCATAGCCGGTGCAACCAGGGCAGGCACCAGCGGAAGGGACCAGCCCCTTCCGCTGAAGCGTTCCGGGCGCTGGTTCAGACGCGGCTGGCAATGGGGAGATGGTGGTCCCGACTGCCATCAGGGATTGCACGTGCTTCCGTATGGCCAATTGAATTGAATCTTTGCAAGGAATCGGCAGCTGCTTGCCTGATTCGCTAGTCCACACTAGTGGCGCCCGGTTGCGGTGCTAGAACGGCGAGTCTGCTGCGAAATGGTCGCGCATTGGGCCTAACAAGGTCTGCGACCCTGTCAACACGTCCGAGAATTCCACCTGTCGCCACCTTCTCGTTCCAATATCGTTCCATCCACTCGGCTTTATCCAGGATCTTACCCGGAGCGCCTAGCAGCCTCTTGGCGATGAAATGCCGGATGAGAGCGGCCTGGCTATCGAGAATCACGACGCCCGCCCTTGGATTAGAGTCATAAGCGCTGTACGAGATCAGATAGTGGACATAGTGGCGGTCTGGCTCTTCGTCATCCCACGTCAACAGGTTGCTTAACCCCGCAGCGCGAGCATCCGATCGCACCTCTTCGCTCACGAGCACCATGGGATTGCGTGCTTCCTTACATTCCATGCGATAGGCGTCCAGCATCGCCGGTCCGAAGATCATCTGAGAATCATGATGAATGCTTCCAACTGTGAGCCCTCCACGTATCAATATATCAACAACTAGCAGGTTCTCGGCCAACATTCTGATGCAGCTCAGGATGTCGGCAAGGCCAGCAGGAGAGCGGCTGCTTGATATGACGATGCAGTCGCTGAAGTAAGTGAACAAAAGTCCTGTTGCTGGGTTGCAGCACGCTGTGTTCTTTAGTCTGTCGATGGCCTCTGCTATTTCATCAAGCTTGCTCATGTCGGCTGCCGACTCTTGGACAAGTGCGGAGAACCCGAGCATGTCGATGAAGGCGACGTACTTATCTTGGTAGAGCATGAAGAACTCCTTAGATGGTCGTGCCCATGGTGCCGAGGGCGGTTCCATTTGACCAGCGGGTGCGGGGCACGTCATAGGCCATGGAGCAATGTCAGCGACCTGGCTCGCGCACTAGTCTCGCAGAGGCTTGTTACGGCGCATCTTCGCATCGGATAGAAGCGAGCGAACGAGAGAGTTGAAGTCCATCCTGGCCCTAAAAGTTTCCTTCACCCTTGGTTAAACGAATGTCCGCTTTCGGTCAGAAGCGGACCAAAGTAGCCGGTGCTCTTCGCAGCCCGTACGCGACTTGGAGTCATATCATCAATCTGTATCAGGGCTCAGACCTAAGTGCCTGATGGTCCAATTCAGCGACACTATCCAGCTTCGGCGTCATCGCACACTTCGGGATACAGCCAGCGCGATCCGCTTATGGAACCAAACCGCACTGTGCCTTACTCTTAAGGAACATTGCCAACGGCAACCTTCGGCAATTGAATTTAGAGAATCCGGGCGGTTCATCCCGCGCGGCCCGTTAATGTCTACAGCTGTGGAGTTGTGAATGGCAGAAGATCAAGGTGGTGAAGAGGTAATTAGGGAGATAGGGAAGGCGCTAGCCCTTGCGTCTGAGCTTGATCCACAAATTGTTAGATCGCTTCGCTCCGCGATTGTTCAGGCGATGTCTGATTACGAGGACGACACGAATGCACAAGCTGCAGCCGCACTTGCGGCGGTTCTCGATTTTAGACCTGTGACGACCCAAGACGCCCTCTCGCAAACCTTGGGTGAGATCGGGAAGCTGGTCCAAGGTCTCACCGGACTGGAGGACGTTCATTACACTGTTGAGACACCAGAAGGTCGCCGAGTTCGCTCAATCCGGTCACATCTACCAACTGTATCACCCCAGCGTTTGACGGATCACGAGCAGGCAGATCTTGAGGCCTATATCGCTCGATATCTGCCACCGGACGACCCTCGCGAGGAACACGCGCCACGAGGACCGCGACTGTGACGATCAGTAAGTTAGCAATCCTCAACGCTGTGAAAGCAGCCATTTCGCGTGCTAAGGCGAGCGGGTCTCCCTACGCGCAAGGAAAGGCTTACGAACTTCGGGTGCTGCTTAGGCTTCTGCGAATCATCGATAGTGCGGGCTACAAGCTCACGTGTACCCCCAAGATGGCAGGCGTCCTGACGTTTGGAGGATCTCCATGCAAAGCAAACCATCCGGATCACGATTACATCAGTGGATCTACGTCTACTGAGAAGCTCGAGATTAGGATTTCAGTGCAGGTCACCACACTAAGCCATAGCTGGAAAGGCACGACGGTGGTCAAAGCGGCTGACCGTCACGAGATTGACGTCGGTGTATATCGTCCGATTAAGACCCGTCGCTATCCCGCATTTACGGAGTTACTTCTTGGGGTCTCGTGCAAGACTGGCGGCTGGAACAAGGCGTACGTCCGCGAGGCGCTAGGTATGCGTAGGGAGCTAGGATTCCTCACATCACCTAGGACGAGCTTGACGAGCTCAGCTCCGTGGTTCATCGCAACAGTTCCCTGCGATCCTCCGGTTCCCTTTGCCTTGTACGCGACCAACGCTGGGTCCGCCGTGTATGCGTCGTTGGCAGCTTTGGGGCTCTACGTCGAGCACTACAAGGGGTAGCGGAAACAGGCTTTGGAGTACGGATCAACTCAGGTGTGTCGAGAACGATGCCCGCTTTGGGTCGAAGGCGGATGCCATCACCGGGCCGGTCGCCGCCCAATGTCCGCTTCCGGCCAGAAGCGGACATCCACCCTGCCCTCGATAAACATCCCAAATCCACGGACGACCTTGGTCTGCTTTGGCCTTCTGCCTTAGGGCCAGACCTGAACTTCGATTTCAGCCCCTAGCGTATTTGACTCCCGCGACCTAGATCTCTCCTAGATCCTTGAGCAGGGCTTGCCCCTTCTGCAGAAACCCAACTAGCAGTCGACCTCCTGCTACTTTCCGGCCCAATTGCCCATTGAGGTAGCTGACCTGGAGACGCGCATGGGCCAGCAGATCCACCTGGGCCATGCTAGGGGTCGCGGCCTGGAGCGGTTCGCCCGGCGACGCCATCTGCCCCCCGATCGGCTGGACAACGCAAGGGCGCCGGCTGTCACTCTTCGCATACGCCGTGGCCATCATCCGGCCGTTCTTCAACGACCATCCACCAAGCACCAACTCGGTCCCGAGTTGCTCGATCGGCAATCCCGCTTCGCTAACCGCTTTCTCAAAGTTCGGCCAGAGTTGGTCCACCACCAGCCCTAGCTCGGCAGATAGCTGTTCTATTGTGAAATCTGCGCGGAAGCTGGCCTGCAGTGCAAGCTCGTAGATGCGGAGGAAGGGGGAACCGCAGAATTCGGAAAAAATCGTACGCTAAGCTAACGGTGTTCTCGTGACAGCTCTTTGACTAGGCTTTCTAAGGGGTCGTCTCAGAAAACGGAAAATAAAGCACGCTAAGGCATAGCCGAACCTGCCAAGCTTGCTCCACCCTGTAGTGACGCGATCAGCGGGCAGGAAACGTTCCCCCTTCGCGCATGGCAGGCGCGCACCAACTCAGACAGCACGGCCTCCATGCGCGCCAGGTCAGCCATTTTCTCGCGCACGTCCTTGAGCTTGTGCTCGGCCAGACTGCTGGCTTCCTCGCAATGGGTGCCATCCTCCAGCCGCAGCAGCTCGGCGATCTCATCCAGGCTGAAGCCCAGCCGCTGGGCTGATTTCACGAAGCGCACCCGCGTTACATTCGCCTCGCCATAGCGGCGGATGCTGCCATAGGGCTTGTCAGGCTCCAGCAACAAGCCCTTGCGCTGATAGAAACGGATGGTCTCCACATTGACCCCGGCCGCCTTGGCGAAAACGCCAATGGTCAGGTTCTCCAAATTGTTTTCCATATCGCTTGACTCCGTACATGAGTACGGAAGTAAGGTTACGCTATCCAATTTCAATTCGAAAGGACAAGCGCATGTCTGAACCAAAAACCGGGCGCGGCGCGCTCTTCACTGGAGGGCTTGCCGCCATCCTCGCCTCGGCTTGCTGCCTCGGGCCGTTGGTTCTGATCGCCTTGGGGTTCAGCGGCGCTTGGATCGGCAACTTGGCGGTGTTGGAACCCTATCGCCCCATCTTTATCGGCGTGGCGCTGGTGGCGTTGTTCTTCGCCTGGCGGCGCATCTACCGGCAGGCAGCGGCCTGCAAACCGGGTGAGGTCTGCGCGATTCCCCAAGTGCGAGCTACTTACAAGCTCATTTTCTGGATCGTGGCCGCGCTGGTTCTGGTCGCGCTCGGATTTCCCTACGTCATGCCATTTTTCTACTGATCGGAGTTCACCATGAAGAAACTGTTTGCCTCCCTCGCCCTCGCCGCCGTTGTTGCCCCCGTCTGGGCCGCCACCCAGACCGTCACGCTGTCCGTACCGGGCATGACCTGCTCCGCCTGCCCGATCACTGTCAAGAAGGCGATTTCCAAGGTCGAAGGCGTCAGCAAAGTTGACGTGACTTTCGAGACACGCCAAGCGGTCGTCACCTTCGACGATGCCAAGACCAGCGTGCAGAAGCTGACCAAGGCAACCGCAGACGCGGGCTATCCGTCCAGCGTCAAGCAGTGAGTCACTGAAAACGGCACCGCAGCACAACGGACGTCATTGTCTGGCGCCACAAACGATAAAGGATCTGTTGCATGACCCATCTAAAAATCACCGGCATGACTTGCGACTCGTGCGCGGCGCACGTCAAGGAAGCGCTGGAAAAAGTGCCAGGCGTGCAGTCGGCGCTGGTGTCCTATCCGAAGGGCACAGCGCAACTCGCCATCGTGCCGGGCACATCGCCGGACGCGCTGACTGCCGCCGTGGCCGGACTGGGCTACAAGGCAACGCTAGCCGATGCGCCACTGGCGGACAACCGCGTCGGACTGCTCGACAAGGTGCGGGGATGGATGGCCGCCGCCGAAAAGCACAGTGGCAACGAGCCCCCGGTGCAGGTAGCGGTCATTGGCAGCGGTGGAGCCGCGATGGCGGCGGCGCTGAAGGCCGTCGAGCAAGGCGCGCAGGTCACGCTGATCGAGCGCGGCACCATCGGCGGCACCTGCGTCAATGTCGGCTGTGTGCCGTCCAAGATCATGATCCGCGCCGCCCACATCGCCCATCTGCGCCGGGAAAGCCCGTTCGATGGCGGTATTGCGGCAACTGTGCCTACGATTGACCGCAGTAAGCTGCTGGCCCAGCAGCAGGCCCGCGTCGACGAACTGCGGCACGCCAAGTACGAAGGCATCCTGGGCGGTAATCCGGCCATCACCGTTGTGCACGGTGAGGCGCGCTTCAAGGACGACCAGAGCCTTACCGTCCGTTTGAACGAGGGTGGCGAGCGCGTCGTGATGTTCGACCGCTGCCTGGTCGCCACGGGTGCCAGCCCGGCGGTCCCGCCGATTCCGGGCTTGAAAGAGTCACCCTACTGGACTTCCACCGAGGCCCTGGCGAGCGACACCATTCCCGAACGCCTTGCCGTAATCGGCTCGTCGGTGGTGGCGCTGGAGCTGGCGCAAGCCTTTGCCCGGCTGGGCAGCAAGGTCACGGTCCTGGCGCGCAATACCTTGTTCTTCCGTGAAGACCCGGCCATCGGCGAGGCGGTGACAGCCGCTTTCCGTGCCGAGGGCATCGAGGTGCTGGAGCACACGCAAGCCAGCCAGGTCGCCCATATGGACGGTGAATTCGTGCTGACCACCACGCACGGTGAATTGCGCGCCGACAAACTGCTGGTTGCCACCGGTCGGACACCGAACACGCGCAGCCTCGCGCTGGACGCAGCGGGGGTCACTGTCAATGCGCAAGGTGCCATCGTCATCGACCAAGGCATGCGCACGAGCAACCCGAACATCTACGCGGCCGGCGACTGCACCGACCAGCCGCAGTTCGTCTATGTGGCGGCAGCGGCCGGCACCCGTGCCGCGATCAACATGACCGGCGGCGATGCGGCGCTCGACCTGACCGCAATGCCGGCCGTGGTGTTCACCGATCCGCAAGTGGCGACCGTGGGCTACAGCGAGGCGGAAGCCCACCACGACGGGATCGAGACCGACAGCCGCACCTTGACCTTGGACAACGTGCCGCGTGCGCTCGCCAACTTCGACACACGCGGCTTCATCAAGTTGGTTATCGAGGAAGGCAGCCATCGGCTGATCGGCGTACAGGCGGTCGCGCCGGAAGCGGGTGAACTGATCCAGACGGCGGCTCTGGCCATTCGCAACCGCATGACGGTGCAGGAACTGGCCGACCAGTTGTTCCCCTACCTGACGATGGTCGAGGGGTTGAAGCTCGCGGCGCAGACCTTCAACAAGGATGTGAAGCAGCTTTCCTGCTGCGCCGGGTGAGAAAAAGGAGGTGTTCAATGAACGCCTACACGGTGTCCCGGCTGGCTCTTGATGCCGGGGTGAGCGTGCATATCGTGCGCGACTACCTGCTGCGCGGATTGCTGCGCCCGGTGGCGTGCACACCAGGCGGCTACGGCTTGTTCGATGACGCCGCCTTGCAACGGCTGTGCTTCGTGCGGGCGGCCTTCGAGGCGGGCATCGGCCTCGACGCGCTGGCGCGGCTGTGCCGGGCGCTGGATGCGGCGGACGGCGACGAAGCGGCCGCGCAGCTTGCCCTGCTGCGTCAGTTCGTCGAGCGTCGGCGCGAAGCGTTGGCCGATCTGGAAGTGCAGTTGGCCACCCTGCCGACCGAGCCGGCACAGCACGCGGAGAGTCTGCCATGAACAACCCCGAGCGCTTGCCGTCCGAGACGCACAAACCGATCACCGGCTACCTGTGGGGCGGACTGGCTGTGCTGACTTGCCCCTGCCACCTGCCCATCCTCGCTGTCGTGCTGGCCGGCACAACCGCCGGTGCTTTCCTCGGCGAGCATTGGGTCATCGCGGCGCTCGGTTTGACCGGCCTGTTCCTTCTGTCCCTGTCGCGGGCGTTGCGGGCATTCAGGGAAAGAGAATGAGCGCTTTCCGGCCGGATGGATGGACGACGCCGGAACTGGCCCAAGCGGTCGAGCGCGGGCAGCTTGAACTGCACTACCAGCCCGTCGTCGATCTGCGCAGTGGTGGGATTGTCGGCGCGGAAGCCCTGTTGCGCTGGCGTCATCCGACGCTTGGACTATTGCCACCGGGCCAGTTCCTGCCCGTGGTCGAATCGTCCGGCCTGATGCCTGAAATCGGCGCTTGGGTGCTGGGCGAAGCCTGCCGCCAGATGCGTGACTGGCGAATGCTGGCATGGCGACCGTTCCGGCTGGCCGTCAATGTTTCGGCGAGCCAAGTGGGACCGGACTTCGACGGGTGGGTAAAGGGCGTGCTGGCTGATGCCGAGTTGCCCGCCGAGTATCTCGAAATCGAGCTGACCGAATCGGTCGCGTTTGGTGATCCGGCGATCTTCCCCGCCCTGGACGCCTTGCGGCAGATCGGTGTGCGCTTCGCCGCCGATGACTTCGGGACGGGGTATTCCTGTCTGCAACATCTGAAGTGCTGCCCAATCAGCACGCTCAAGATCGACCAATCGTTTGTCGCCGGGCTCGCCAACGACCGCCGCGACCAAACCATCGTGCACACCGTGATTCAGCTTGCGCACGGGCTGGGCATGGATGTGGTGGCTGAAGGCGTGGAAACATCGGCGAGTCTTGATCTATTGCGACAAGCGGACTGCGACACAGGACAAGGCTTCCTGTTCGCGAAGCCAATGCCGGCGGCGGCATTCGCCGTCTTCGTCAGTCAATGGAGGGGTGCCACCATGAATGCAAGTGACTCGACCACCACCAGTTGCTGCGTGTGCTGCAAGGAAATCCCGCTCGATGCCGCCTTCACCCCGGAAGGCGCGGAATACGTCGAGCACTTCTGCGGGTTGGAGTGTTATCAACGCTTCGAAGCGCGTGCCAAGACAGGGAACGAAACCGATGCCGATCCGAACGCCTGCGACTCGCTACCGTCAGATTGAGGCATACCCTAACTGGATGTCAGGCAGGGCCGCGCCGCTTAGTCAGAATAGAGTCATCTTTCGCATTTTTTGACACATGCCTGCGAAGGTCATAGATTTCAGCCTGACAGAAACGGGGTTTGAGGCACAACGGAACAGAAGGAGCACTTAAGCCGCCTTCAACCAAGGAGACATCGTGCAGGGGCACCGCATCGGCTACGTCCGGGTCAGCAGCTTCGACCAGAACCCGGAACGCCAGCTGGAACAGACACAGGTGAGCAAGGTGTTCACCGACAAGGCATCGGGCAAGGACACCCAGCGCCCCCAGCTCGAAGCGCTGCTGAGCTTCGTCCGCGAAGGCGATACAGTGGTGGTGCACAGCATGGACCGGCTGGCCCGCAACCTCGATGACCTGCGTCGCTTGGTACAGAAGCTGACTCAACGCGGCGTGCGCATCGAGTTCCTGAAGGAGGGCCTGGTGTTCACTGGCGAGGACTCGCCGATGGCCAACCTGATGCTGTCGGTGATGGGGGCCTTCGCTGAGTTCGAGCGCGCCCTGATCCGCGAGCGGCAGCGTGAGGGCATCACCTTGGCCAAGCAGCGTGGCGCGTACCGGGGCCGCAAGAAAGCCCTGTCCGATGAGCAGGCTGCTACCCTGCGGCAGCGAGCGACGGCCGGCGAGCCCAAGGCGCAGCTTGCCCGCGAGTTCAACATCAGCCGGGAAACCCTCTACCAGTACCTCCGCACGGACGACTGACACATGCCGCGTCGCTTGATCCTCTCGGCCACGGAGCGGGGCACCCTGCTCGCGTTGCCAGAAAGCCAGGATGACCTGATCCGCTACTACACCTTCAACGACTCCGACCTGTCGCTGAGCCGATGGGCTGGGAAACGTTGGCAAGATCCTTCGTCGGCCCAGTCCAGTCTATGTATGGCAAGCGGGCAAACCAACCCGGGGCCGCTCCTTCGCAAGCCAATAGGTCGGCAATCTCGCGAAATCTAGGCTCCGGAACTGTGGTGAAGATGACTAGACCCTCAAAGAGCGACTTTGCCGACTCCAGAAATTCGTAGAGGCCCGGGCGCGGGATCTGGCTTACAGCGTTGGAAATCAGCGTTCCTTCTAAGTCCAAGGCGAGGATGGACGGGCGCATTGTGTAATGGTCCTCTTTGGCGGGGGTGAACGTCGGTACCGCTACCAAGCCCCGCCGGAGGGTGATCCGCCGGCGGGGCTTGGTAGCATCAGACATCTTCGAACTCGCTCGCTTGCTTGAGTTGGTTCTCAAGGAAATCAATGCGCTTCTGAAGATCGGCACTTAGATAGGCTTTGTCCGTAAAGTCCATTGCTGTCTCAGGGATCATCTCCAGCTCGACGCGTGTGGATGTAGCTTGACGAATTGCCAAGGTGGTCCAGGCCTTATCGCCCTTGACGAATCCGACAGTGAATCGAGCCGTAACATGGTGTTCGGGCTTGAGGCCTTCGATGGAACGGAAATCGCTGCGCACCTTCGACGTGGCTACAGGCTGTACATCGCCATTGATGTACAGCGCCGCATTCCAGCTCGCTTCGCTCAATGGCAGTGTTGAGCGGTTGATGATGCGGGCGGTGATGACTGGCTTGGGCCCAAAGAAGCTGTTTTCCATCCGGAACTCTGGATCAACCGCACTGACCCTCTTTAGCTCGGCGATAGTAGGAAGTTGATCGTTGGCCTCCTGTCGTAGCGCTTCTATCTCCTTGGGATTGCTATCCCTGATGTGCTTAACCTGCCCTCTCACCACCTGCCTTACGGAAGCGTTTGGGTAGGTCTGGTTCAGTTTTTCAAGAAGGTCGGCAGGGATTCGTGAGAAAAACAGCCGAATCGTCTCTAACACCATGATTCAACGAGGAAACACCCCTCGACGTCAGGCAGTTCGTGGATTACAGACCTAGGCTTGATTGAACCAGAAGCCGCGTGACACAGGCATTCCTGGAGTACTGCTCAGGCACGCGTGCCCTTCTTGAATATTGGATTCAAGAGTTTCCACGCTCCTGACCCAACGGAAACCTTCAAGAAGGCTCTGACCGTCGCCTGATCCATTGCAGTAGTTCCTCGTGCGGGATCGTACGTCCAGCGTCGACGTCGGCCATACCCTCGCGGGTCCGCCGTTCCTTCTCTTCCTCGGTCAATCCCGGAAGGAGTGCTAGTAGCTTATCTTCAGGGCTCATAGGCCGATGAGCTGTGCTCAAGTTGGCTTGATTCTCGTGAAAAAATATGGGCAGGATCTGGGGATCATCCAAGCCCGCCGGCAAAGGCAGCGATACGTCGTGGACCGCCAAGTCGATGATGACGTCCAAATCTGAGCATAAGGGCTGTATGGCGGTGGTCACCAGACGAGCCGCCCGCTCGGCGAAAGCCAGGTCCACCACCAGCCAGATCAACAGACCGGGAGGCTGTTCGACGCCCCCTGACGAGTGAGTTTCCAGGAGATAGGCCGACGAGACGAAGTCGGCGTGCTCAAGGCTGCCGCTGATGGCCGGAGCGAGCCAAGCCGGCGCGGCCTGGGCAGGTCTCACCGCGAACTCCGCCGGCGCCAGACGTTCCACCCTGGCCAGAAAGCCCGTATCCAACAATGTCGCAACCTCTTCCGGGTACAGGACAACGCCGCCGTAGTTGGGATTGAGCATCAACGTCGCGCCGCGAGTACCGGTTAGCAGCTCACGGCCTGAAACTCCCAGAATTCTGACAGCAGACGAGCTGGCCGCCTGCGCCTTGTCGAGCGAGGTAAAGAAAGGGATCGCATCGAAACCGTCAGGATGGCGGAACTGGACCAGCCGCAGTGTCTGCGCGTCGTCCGAGATGGGCGCATGCACGTACACGATCGCATCCATCAGTCGCTTGAAGAATGCGCGTTCCTCGGCCGCACTGTCGCGGGCCCGTTCAAAGGAAGCCTCCAGCGCTGTCTCCGCAGACGTAGTCCCTCTTCCACGCGGCCTGCTCGGTTGCTTCATGGTCAGATGCGATGAGGGCCGAGCGGGTACCCGGAGAACCAATCCGCCTCGATCTCGCTGCTCAGGTAGGGTCGTACGAAGGCCGACTGGGTCAGCGCTCGCAGCCGCTCTTCGTGCTCAGCAATCGCCTCGATGTCGCTGACGGTTGGATAGTGCCGCAGCAGTCGATATGCCTCTTGCCGCACCTCTTTAGGCACGGCTTGGCTGGCCGCTAGCTGCCTGAGGAACGCGCCCGCCTGCAGCACATTGCGGGTGCGCTCAGATGGCATCGTCATGACATCAAGAATGACTAGCACTAAGGAATGCTTAGCTTATCGCGTTTGTGGCCGGCCAGGGCACGGTGCAACTACAGACCTTGCGATTCCTGTATTAATGTAATATAATCAATAACTTAATTCGCATAAGTGAGCGTTATGTCCATGGAGTGAGGGCCAATAGGAACGAGCAGGTAGCCTGAGCCTTCCCATGATGGGAAGGTCAACAACGCGGGACGGATTACCACTCAACTTGCCTGTCGTTTGACCTTCCCACCGTGGGAAGGCTCATCGTCACGCCGTCGGCAAACCGCCGATGCTTTTGGAGGGTTGTCCATGAATCTCGTTGTTGAAGGTATGACCTGTGGTCACTGTGTCCGAACGGTCACCCAAGCCATTCAGGCCCTTGACCCCCACGCCCAGGTGGACGTCGATCTGGGCAGTGGCGTGGTCAAGATCGAGGGCCTGCTTGCCGTAGAACAGGCGGTTGAGGCTATCCAGCGGCAAGGCTATGTGATCGCTGCGGTGCTCCCTTCTGAGGCTGGTACGCCGGCCGCCCCGGCCGTCGCATCCTCCTGCTGCGGCGGATGCCACCGCTGAGTCCGCGCGAGGGCTTGATCCTGATCAATGACAGTCGGCCCCAAGAGGGCTAGACTGGCCATCATGAGAGCTCGCACGTCCCCTGCCCTGATCTGCCCAGCGTCCGCAGGCGCTGCTTCGGGCGTGCGGGAGCTGTCATGGTGAGGCTGCTGAGGCGATGGCGGCGACCCCGTTCTCGTGCCCGACTGGCATGGCTGGGACTGTGGGCGCTGCTGCTGCAGCAACTCGCGCTGGTGGCTTACGCCTGTCCGCTGGAATCGGTGGAAGCTGGACAAGCGACCCTGATGGTCGGTTGCGAAGAGATGTCCACGCCGGATCCCGATGCTCCGGCGTTGTGCGACCAGCATTGCCAGCGCGATCACATCGCCACGGCCGATGCGAAGGCCCCTCAAGTGCCTTACCAGCCCGCGCTGGCCGCCTTCGCGCTGGTGCAGGCTCTGTTGCCACCGGTACACGCGCAGTTGTATCGGGATGTTCCGGTGTGCGTGTCCGATCCGCCTCCCCTGCAGCGCTTCTGTAGCCTGCTGATTTAAGCCCCCTCCTGGATTGACCCGTGCTCGTGCTGCATGCGTTGCAGCGCGCTCGTTGTCGTTTCCCGGAGGTCTTATGGAGATGTCTTTCTTCTTGCGTGCAAGGCGCAAGATGGCGTGTGGGTTCGTGTTTGCCCTGGCGCTCAGTGGTCCTGTGCTGGCGGCATCGCCCGCTATCCCGATCAGCTACACAGAAGCCCTACAACGGGCGCTTGCTAACGCCCCAACCCTGCAGGTGCGCCGATCGCAGATCGATGCCAGTACCGAAGAAGCCGCGCGTGCTGGCGCGCTTCCCGACCCACGTTTGATCGTGGGGCTGGCGAACTGGCCCGTCAGCGGACCCGATGCCTTCAGCTTGCGGGCCGATGAGATGACCACCCAGCAAATCGGTCTGATGCAGGAGTTTCCTGCGCGTGCGAAACGACGTGCCGAGCACGCGTTGGCGCAAGCGACGCTGGCGCAAGCGCGCTCACTGTCGATGGCCGAACAGCAGATGGTGGCCCAAGCGGCCGCGCTGGCCTGGATCGAGCTGTGGAGTACGCAGCAAGCCGTAGATGCGTTGGAAGGTCTGCGCGAGCCGGCCCGTATAGCCGAGCGTGCGGCGCGTGCTCGCTTGGCAGGCGGCACGGCCGGGGCCAGTGATGTGCTTGCCGCCCAGGCCGCCCTACTGCAGTTGGACAATCGCCTGGAGCAGGTACATGCGGAGCACGCCGCCGCGCAGGCCGGCCTGGCGCGGTGGTTGGGTATTGCACCAGAGGCGATCTTGGCCAGTGGTGCGGCACCGGATTTTTCGCAGTTGCCATTGGAGCCCACCCAACTGCTGGCCAAACTGGACCAACACACGCCACTACTGGGCTGGGAGGCACGCGAGAGCTTAGCCCAGGCCCAGGTGGATGCGGCCGTGGCCGAAACCCGCCCGGATTGGAGTGTGGAGCTCACCTACGGACGTCGCGAGCGCGCACCCGACGGCATGGCGCGCAGCGACATGCTCATGGTGGAAGTGGGTGTGGGCCTGCCGCTGTTCCAGAAGAACCGCCAAGCACGAGGCATCGCGGCACGGCGGGCCGAGCTGGAGGCGGTGTCCGCAGAGCGCGATGAGGCCCGGCGCATCCAAGCCGAGTCGGTGCAACGCGCGATAGCGCGATGGCGCGGGTTAACCGGCCAGTTGGAGCGCCAGAACACGCAGAGCCTGCCTTTGGCGCGCGATCGTGCACGCACGGCGTTGGCCGCCTACGGCGCCGGTGCCGACCTGCAGCCGTGGCTGGAAGCGCGGCGCGATGAGATCGAATTGCACCTGGAGAACGCCCGTCTGCTGGGCGAACAGGGCCGTGCCTGGGCGGCACTGGCCTATCTGCTACCCCATGAGGAGAACACGCCATGAGCCCGACCAAGACGCGTCTCACACAGCTCGCCGTGGCCCTCGGGTTGCTGGCGCTCGGCTTTGCCGGCGGCTACGCCTGGATGACTCGAACCTCTGATACCACCCCGCCCCCCGGCACGAGCGTCGCAGATCAAGCACGCAAGGTGCTGTACTGGTACGACCCCATGGCGCCGGAGCAGCGATTCGACAAGCCGGGCAAATCTCCGTTCATGGATATGGAGTTGCTGCCCAAATACGCAGATGAGGCCATAGGGGGCGGAACGCAGATCGATCCGCGCCTGCAGCAGAACGTGGGCATACGCACTCAGGAAGTGACGGTAGAGTTACTAGGGACTGCCGTACGCGTGCCGGGCACACTGACGTGGGATCTGACCCAGGAAAGCGTGATCAGTGCGCGCATGGAAGGCTTGATCACCCACGTGCAGGTAAAGGCGCCGTTTACCGAGGTTCGTCGTGGTCAAACGCTGGCCACCGTGCAGGCCCCGGCATGGAACGCGGCCATCGCCGAAGCACATGCCCTGAGCCAAGCTCAGTCCGCGGGCGCGCGTGAGCTGCAGGGTGCGGCGCAACAACGGTTGCGTTCGTTGGGTGTTCCTTCTGGCGCCTCGGCCAGAAGTGGCGTCGTGCTTAGCGCAGACCACAGTGGTGTCGTGACCGAGATCCTGGCACGCGAGGGACAGACGGTGATGCCCGGTACGCCACTGTTCAAGATCAATGGGCTGGACACGTTGTGGCTGGAGGCCTCGGTACCCCAGGCAGCGCTGGGCACCTTGCGGCCGGGGACCTCAGTGCAGGCCACGGTCAGTGCCTGGCCGGCAGAGCGCTTTGCCGGACAGATCCAGGCGTTGCTTCCCCAGGTCGACATGGCTAGTCGCACGCAGCGGGCGCGAATTGTGCTGCGCAACCCGCAGCGTCGGCTGGTGCCGGGCATGTTCGCCGAGGTTCTGGTGCAGCCCGACGCCGAGCAGGCCCTGCCAGTCGTTCCCACGGAGGCGCTGATCGCCACCGGGCGGGACAGCCGGGTCATCGTGCAGGATCCGGACGGGAGCTTCCGGCCAGTGCGGGTGAGTGTGGGACGTAGCGTGCAAGGGCGCACGCAGATCGTGGCAGGCTTGGCCGGTGGTGAACGCGTGGTCGTCTCGGGTCAGTTCTTGCTCGACTCCGAAGCCAGTCTCTCCGGTGCGTTGGAGCGCCTGGGTGCTGCACAACCGACACGCCCTGCCAGCGCATCAGGTGTGCACGAGCGCCATGACGCCGGGCACGAACCACGCACTGTCGTGCCGTCACCGTCCAGACAGCCGGCGCCTGTCGCGCCAGACACCTCCACCTCTACGCCGCCGCGCTGCCCGGTGCAGTACTGGTATGACCCGATGGTGCCGGAGAAGCATTTCGACAAGCCGGGCAAGTCACCGTTCATGGATATGCAGTTGGTACCCAAGTTCGGCCCCGCCGCAGCCGCTGATTGCCAGGCAAGCGAGGTCATGTCCGAAGCGATGGAGGGCACACCATGATCGCGCGCCTGATCCATGCTTGCATCGCCAATCGCGTGCTGGTGCTGGTTGCCGCCGCGCTGCTGGCGGTGGTCGGTATCTGGTCGGTAAAGAACACGCCGCTGGATGCGCTGCCGGACCTGTCCGATACCCAGGTCATCATCCGCACGCAATGGGCGGGGCAAACCCCGCGCATCATCGAAGACCAGGTCACCTACCCGTTGGCCACCACGATGTTGTCCGTGCCGGGCGTGAAGGCGGTACGCGGCTTCTCCTTCTTCGGTGATTCATTCGTCTACATCCTGTTTGACGATGCCACTGATCTTTACTGGGCGCGCTCTCGAGTGCTCGAGTACTTGAGCCAGGTACGCGATCGACTTCCGCCGAATGTGAATCCGGCGCTGGGTCCTGATGCGACAGGACTGGGCTGGATCTACCAGTACGCCTTGGTGGATCGGACAGGTCAACGTGATGTGGGGCAGCTGCGTGCGTTGCAGGACTGGTTTCTTCGTTATGAGCTAAAAACCGTGCCGGACGTGGCTGAAGTAGCCAGTGTGGGCGGTGCGGTGCGCGCCTGGCAGATCCAGCCCGATCCGCAGGCGTTGGCGGCCCGTGGACTGACGGTGGCCGAGCTCATCGAGGCGGTGGATGCGGCCAACGGCGCTACCGGGGGCTCGGTGATCGAACAAGGCGAAGCCGAACTGATGGTGCGCAGCGAAGGCTACCTGCGCACACAGGAGGCGTTCGAACAGGTGCCGGTAACCGGCAACGACGGCATCCCCGTCCTGCTCGGCGAGGTGGCCACGATCAGTCGCGGGCCGGTCTTCCGTCGTGGTATCGCAGAGTTGGATGGTCAAGGTGAGGTGGCCGGCGGCGTGATCGTCCTGCGGACCGGCAAGGATGCCTTGGGGGCCATTTGGAACGTCAAAGCGCGACTGCAGGCGTTGCAATCCAGCTTGCCCGAGGGCGTGGAAGTGGTGCCGGTGTACGACCGCTCCGAGCTGATCCAGGATGCGGTACGCAACCTCACCCACAAGCTTGGCGAAGAGTTTCTGGTCGTAGCGCTGGTATGCCTGCTGTTCCTGTGGCACCTACGCTCGGCGTTGGTGGCCGTCATCACCCTGCCTTTGGGTATCCTGGCGGCCTTCATCGTGATGCACGCCCAGGGGATCTCCGCCAACTTGCTGTCATTAGGCGGCATCGCCATCGCCATTGGTGCGATGGTCGATGCAGCGGTGGTGATGATCGAAAATGCACACAAGCATCTGGAGCACTGGCGGGAGGCGCACGGCCGGGAACCTCAGGGTGAGGAGCGCTGGCAGCTGATGGCCCGCTCGGCGGCCGAGGTCGGACCGGCCCTGTTCGCCAGCTTGCTGGTCATCACCCTGTCTTTCGTGCCGGTTTTTGCCCTGCAGGCGCAGGAAGGGCGATTGTTCTCGCCTCTGGCCTACACCAAGACCTACGCGATGGCCGCCGCAGCAGGGTTGTCGGTGACCTTGATCCCCGTCTTGATGGGCTACCTGATCCGCGGCCGCATCCGCCCGGAACAGCAGAACCCCATCAATCGCATCCTGATCGCTGGCTATCGGCCCATCCTGCTGTGGGTCCTCAAACATCCCGGTGTCACCTTGCTGCTCAGCGGCCTGCTGCTAGTGCTCACCTTGATCCCCTTTAGCCGGTTGGGCAGTGAGTTCATGCCGCCCTTGGAAGAAGGCAGCCTGTTGTACATGCCCACGGCCCTGCCCGGCCTGTCCGCCGACAAGGCCCGTCAGTTGCTCCAGCTCTCGGGCCGGATGATCAAGACCGTACCGGAGGTTGAGCACGTGTTCGGCAAGGCGGGCCGTGCCGAAAGTGCGACCGATCCGGCACCGATCGAAATGTTTGAGACCACCGTGACCTTCAAGCCGCGGGATCAATGGCGCCCGGGCATGACCCCCCAGAAGCTACGCCAGGAGTTGGACGCAGCGGTCAAGATTCCCGGTCTGACCAACCTATGGGTCCCGCCCATTCGCAATCGCATCGATATGTTGGCCACCGGCATCAAGAGCCCGATTGGGATCAAGGTCTCCGGACCCGATGTGGAGCAGATCGAGCGCCTGAGCCAGCAGAT
This sequence comes from Stenotrophomonas maltophilia group sp. msm4, assembly GCF_032025605.1. Lineage (NCBI taxonomy): Bacteria > Pseudomonadati > Pseudomonadota > Gammaproteobacteria > Lysobacterales > Lysobacteraceae > Stenotrophomonas > Stenotrophomonas maltophilia group sp. msm4. Next base: position 1,134,299 of record NZ_JAVSKK010000001.1, read on the forward strand.
CGAGCAGGTGGCCAAGACTGTGCCCGGCGTGAGTTCGGCACTGGCCGAACGCGTCACGGGTGGGCGCTATGTCGATGTACAGGTGCGCCCGGAAATCGCTGCACGTTACGGATTCACTCAAGGCCAACTCCAGCAACTGATTGCCACGGTCGTTGGCGGTGATCCAATCGGGGAAACGATCGAGGGGCGCGAACGCTATCCCATCGTCTTGCGCTACCCCCGTGGCCAGCGTGACTCGTTGCAGGCCTTGCAGGATCTGCCGCTGATCGCGCCAGGCGGTGTGCAACTGACCTTGAGCCAGGTGGCGGAGCTGTCAATCAGCCCAGGCCCGCCGATGCTCAAGAGCGATAACGGCCGGTTGGTGGGCTACATCTACGTGGATGTGGCCGATCGCGACTTGGGATCGGTGGTCCAGGACCTGCAAGCCGCGGTGCAGACCCAGGTGAGTTTGCCTGCCGGCTATGGTCTGGCGTGGTCGGGGCAGTACGAGTATCTGCAACGGGCTTTGGCACGCCTGCAATGGGTGGTGCCCGCGGCGTTGGCGATCATCTTCCTGGTCATCTGGATGGTGTTTCGCCGGCTTAGCGATGTATCCATCATCCTGCTCAGCTTGCCCTTGGCGTTGGTGGGCGGTTTCTGGTTGATCTGGGGGCTGGGCCATGCGATTTCGGTGGCCAGCATGATCGGATTCATCGCCCTGGGCGGCGTTGCGGCTGAGTTCGGCGTCATCATGCTGCTGTACCTGCGTCATGCCTGGGAGCAGCGCTTGGCCAGCGGTGCGCCGGAAGATGTGTCTACCCTGCAAGAGGCTATCTACGAAGGCGCCGTGCAACGGGTGCGCCCGAAGGCGATGACGGTAGCCGTCATCCTGGCCGGGTTGTTTCCGCTTTTCGTCGGTGCCGGTGCCGGCTCGGAGGTCATGCAACGTATCGCCGCGCCGATGCTGGGTGGCATGCTCACCGCACCGGTGCTCTCTATGGTGGTGATTCCCGCAGCGTTCTATCTAGTGCGGCGACGTGGATTGCGCGCGGCGCGGGGCGACCAATGAGAGACAGACTGAGCACTTGAGGTAAGTCCCCACAAAAAGACGCCAGTCATGGAAGAAGTCATGACTGGCGTCAAAGGGGAGAGTACCGCCTACATGCTTACTTATCAGTGCCCGGCGTGCGGGGAAATCTCAAAGCTCAGCGACGCCCGATCCGACACAAAATCCAAACCCTTTTGTGTAGAGGGCACAATGTGATTGGTGTGGATGTACCAGGTCTTGGCGGTGGTCACCTGGAAACTGGCTTGGCCTTGGGCATCGGTGCGCAGGAGCGTAGCGCTACCGTGCCCACCCTTGACCGGTGCGTCAGCACGATGACCGACGTACACGCGTAGGTTGGGCACTGGCGTGCCCTGCTGCAGCACCTGGAACGACAGCTGTTCGCCGACCTTCACGCTTCCAGGATTGCGGGCCAAGCGGATCTCCAGCGGATAGCCCAGCGAGGCAGCGAAATCGTCGGTCAGTTTTGTGCCCACCTGTCCAATGGTACGAGCATGCTTGGTATAGCTATAGGTGACCCCTTTGGGAAACTTGCTCGCATCATAGGTGGCCAGGGTATCGGGCAAGTCTTCCAACTCCAGGTACTTGCCGAACTCGCTGGCCGTACGCGTGCTGGTGGAGGCCATCGTCGAGACCCCCAGCAGATAGGTGCCCTCGCCCGCCGGATGCACGGTGAGCTGGCTCTGCTTGCCGACCTCTTTCCAACTGGCCAAGTCCGGTGCAGCCTTAGCGCCGCCCTGACTCAGCGAAACGTCCTGTAGACGCGCTCGGGTGACTGCACCTGCACTTTCATCGAAGGTGCCATTGTTCACCAACGCTGTGTTCGCCTCGCCCGCTGCGGTGCCAGGCTTGGAGAAAGCGACAAACAGGTCGTGCGCACCGGCACTGCCGGCCACAGCGAACAGCAGTAGTGTGGCGGATAGTTGCGTGTTTCTCATGATGTGTAGCTCCTCGTGATCGTGGCTTACCAGTGGTAACCAAAGCGGACATTCCAGCGACGACCCAGCAAGTCGTACGTCATGGTGTCGGTGTCGGTGTTGGGGTTGTTCTTCACGAACGGCGCCTTCTTATCGAGCACTTTTTCAACGCCGGCGGAGATATCCCACTTCTTCTTGATGCCGTAGCTCAGTTGCAGGCTGTGGTACACCACGCTGGACACATGCGAGCCGATCGTGTCGGGCACGGCGATGATGTCGTCCGCGCTGCCGATGTACTGCGCCGAATAGACGCCGGTCCAACGGTTCTTGCCCATACGCAGTGAGCCCAAGCCACGCCACTGGGTGTAGCTACCCAAGCCGCTGGTGATCTTGCCGGCGTACTCAATGGTGGTGGCCCCGGGCGTGAGCGCCCCCAACCCACGCGGGGTGAGTCTGGAGGTCCTGGAAGCCCTGCTGGATCTGGTCATGGCCTCGGGCAAGGTACGTGTGGTCGACGTGGCGGAACTGTGTCCGCCCCTGGATCCGGATCAAGCCACCGCACGTGTGGCCGCGCGTTTGATCCACCGAATGGTCAGTGCGCAGGCTCAGTGAAGTGATATCGGCTGGCAAAAGGCAGTGAGCTAATGGGAACGCTCAGCCAGCAACTGCTTCATTTGCGCGATCTCCTGTGTCTGCGAGGTAATAATGTCCTGGCAGAGCTTCACCAACTCAGGATCCTTCAGACGATTCTCCTCACACATCAGGATGGCGCCAGCGTGGTGGGGAATCATCGAACGGATGAACTGTTTGTCAGTGACCGCTGCTTGAGTGCGAATGCCCCACCAGCAGAACAGCATGAACGCCACCGTCAGACCAGCCAGAATCAGATTGCGTCGGCGATCGGGGTACATGCTGGACATTAGCCACAGCTCGATCAGCAGCATGGGAGCGGCCATCAGGCCCGCCATGTAGAACTGGTTCACGTTGTTATAGACGTTAGCCCACTGATCGACCATTGCGTACATCAATGCGTACATGGCCACGAAAGACAGGCCCATCATCAACAACAGGCGGCCGTAATGGCCTTGATGCCCTTGTTGTGCCTGGTGGGCAGGTTGGTGTGAGGCGTGCGGTTTTGCGTGCTGGGACTGCGGGTCTTGCGCGTTTTCGTGCGTACCGTGCGAAGAGGACATAACAATCTCCGTGGGAATGGCAGAACGGCGGAAGAACCCGCGAACTGTTGGAACAGCTCCCGGGCTGAGAACACTTACATACCCTTGCCGGCAGCGAATTCCTGCGGGCTCAGCTTGCCATCTTTGTTGCTATCGAGCATGCCAAAGTGCGGCGCCAGCTTGTGCTTGGCCAGTTCTTCCTTGGACAGCGAGCCGTCCTTGTTGGCATCGAGCTTGGTGAAATCGGCATCGGCCGCCGCCGGCTTGTGCTGACCGTGGTCGGTGGTGGGCGTGGTGGTCTGGCCGCCGGCGAAGGCCGCGCCCGCCATCAGGAACAAGGCCATCATCGAGAGGGAGGCATAACGCTTCATTGCAGTACTCCTTGTGGGATATGAGCCATCAGTGACAGGAATGGCCGCGCGCAGGCTCATCGGCGCGGTCAGGGTGGGGGGTGGCAACAACGGTGGAGCCGGACAAACGCAGGGCATTGGTGACCACCGAAACCGAGCTCAGGCTCATGGCCAGGGCCGCCATCATCGGACTGAGCAAAAGGCCGAAGCTGGGATACAGCAAGCCGGCGGCGATAGGCACGCCGATGGCGTTGTAGACGAAGGCGAAGCCCAGGTTCTGCTTCATATTGGCCACCGTCAAAGACGAGATGGCACGGGCTTGCACGATGCGCCTCAAATCACCCTTGACCAGGGTGAGCTGGGCGCTGGACATGGCCACATCCGTGCCCGTCCCCATCGCGATGCCCACATCGGCTGCCGCCAGGGCCGGCGCATCGTTGATGCCATCGCCAGCCATGGCCACGCGACGACCCTGGGCTTTGAGTTGCTGGACCAGGTCGGCCTTGTCCTGCGGCTTGACGCCACCACGCACATCCTCGATGCCCAGCGTGCGCCCCACGGCCTCGGCCGTCGCCTGTGCGTCACCGGAGGCCATCACCACGTGCAGGCCATCGGCACGTAGCAGGTTCAAGGCAGGCAAGGTCGTGGCTTTGATGGGATCAGCCACCGCAATGGCGCCGGCCAACCGACCATTGACCGCCAGGAACATCACGCTAGCGCCTTCTTTCCGAAGACGCTCGGCGCTGCTTTGCAAAGGTGCTACATCGGCGCCAACCGACGCCATCAGGCTTTGGTTGCCGAGCACGACATCCTGATCGGACACGCGCCCGCGGACGCCTTGGCCGGTGAGCGAATCAAAATCTTGGGCGGCCACCAGGTTCAAGCCACGTCGCTGGGCTTCAGCCACGATGGCCTCGGCCAAGGGGTGCTCACTGCCCTGCTCCAAGCTGCCGGCCAAACAAAGGATCTGATCGGCGTCGAAGCCGGCGTTGGAGAGCGTGTCGCGAAAGGCTGGACGCCCCTCGGTCAACGTACCGGTCTTGTCCACGATCAACGTGTCGATCAGACGTAGCTGCTCGATCGCCTGAGCATCGCGGAACAGGACCCCGACCTGCGCAGCGCGGCCAGTGGCGACCATGATCGACATGGGGGTAGCCAAACCCAAGGCACACGGGCAAGCAATGATCAGAACCGATACGGCATTGAGGACGGCAAAGGTCCAGGACGGTTCGGGTCCAAACAGACCCCATCCGAAGAACGTGAGCACCGCCGTGGCCAGCACGGCCAGGACAAACCAGTACGCCACCTTGTCCGCCATACGCTGCATCGGCGCGCGGGAGCGCTGGGCTTGGGCTACCAACTGCACAATCTGCGCCAGTACCGTCCCGGATCCGACTTTGTCCGCCCGGATGACTAAGGCGCCCGTCCCGTTGAGCGTGGCGCCTATAACGTGATCACCGACAGCCTTCTCCACCGGAATGGGTTCACCGGTCAGCATCGACTCATCGACACTGGCGCGGCCTTCGATGACTTCCCCATCGACCGGCACCTTCTCGCCCGGTCGTACGCGAAGCAGATCACCCACGTGCACGTGATCCAGCGCAACGTCCTCTTCGCCCCCATCGGGTTTGACGCGGCGAGCCGTCTTGGGCGCCAATCCCAGCAGGGACTTGATGGCCGCCGAGGTTTTGGAACGCGCCCGCAGTTCCAGCAGCTGTCCGAGCAGGGTGAGCGAGACGATGACCGCTGCCGCCTCGAAGTAGACCCCTACCCGTCCATGCTCGCGGAAAGAGTCCGGAAACAGGTCCGGTGCCACGGTGGCCACCACGCTGTAGCCAAACGCGGCGGCCACGCCGATGCCGATCAGCGTCCACATGTTGGGGCTGCGATTGCCGATGGACTGTAGGCAGCGCTCAAAGAAAGGCCACCCCGCCCAGAGCACCACCGGGGCGCTCAGCACGAGCTCAATCCAGGTGCGCGCCTGCGTGGACAAGCCGGGCAGACGGTGTCCCAGCATGGCCAAGACCAGGACGATCAACGTCAAAGGCAACGTCCACCAGAACCTTCGGGTGAAATCGCGTAACTCTGGATTGTCGTCCTCCTCCAGCGAGGGCATCTCCGGCTCCAGCGCCATGCCGCAGATCGGACAGGTGCCGGGACCTGGCTGACGAATCTGCGGATGCATCGGGCAGGTGTAGACCGTGGCGTGGGTACCGCTGGGTTGGGCCACCGCTGCTGGGGCGGTCACTTCAACTTGCTGGGGAGCATCGTCCGTATAGCGGACGGGATTGGTGATGACCCGTCCATCCGCAGCCTCGACAGGGGCTGCGCCTGCAGAATGGTGATGGTCATGGGACGACGGTGAGTTCATGCCGATGCTCGCTTTAGTGGGGATGGACTGCCAAGGCAGTGTGCCATTGCGGGTTACACAGCTATTCGGGGCTGAGCGTCCCGAGCACTGAAACAACAATCAGGATCAAGATGGCCAGCGCGGCCTCAGCCGTAACACTCTGCCGCAAAGCCCGCACCTCCTGCGCGGGATCTCCGCTGGTCAGCGCTCGTTCCAAGCGCGGCACCAGCGTCCATCGGTGCAGCGCTCCCAAACCCAGCATTCCAGCGAACAGGGCCAGTTTGAAAAGCAGCAACTTCCCGTAGGTGCTCTGGAACAGGGCCGAAAACGACCACGCGGTGAGATCCCCGTAGTGCGCGATGCCGGACACGATGAGCGCACCAACGAAGATCGTTCCCAGCGTCGAAAAACCATGCAGAAAGTCATGCGTTGATCGCAGACGCCCGCTGCCGTTCGTCTCTTTGCCGCGCAGCAGCATGGCAAGGAACATCAGGACCGCTGCGATCCAGCCGCCTGCCGCGAGAAGATGGACGATGCCTGCAGCAAGCCGGACCGCGCCTGCCAAGCCCTCGCCAGCGGCGGCGTGGCCGTTCCATGCCAGCGAAGCGAGTGCGCCGCCCGCCAGCATCGCCCCCAGCGGGAAGGCGGTCTCCACCTTCCCGCGGCGACGATGCCATCCGAGCACGAACATCAGGGCGACCAGCAGCGCGCCTCTCGCCATGGCTGCCCGGCCCGCGGACGTCTCGAGCAGATACCAGCCAAGCGATGCGCGATCAACCTCGGCAAGCGGCATTCCCATGATGCCCGCGGTCTTGAAGACGACATCGAGCCCGGTGAGCACGAGACCGGCTACGGCACCCGCCAATAGAACGCCCATGAGTGACCACCCGGCCAAGGCGTCGGCGAGTGCCGATCGACGCGACCCGTACCAACCGAAGAGTGGAACCCCGAAAAGAACCATGATGACAAGGTATTCCAAGAATCTCAGTGCATAAGCCGACAGGTCGAACATTCGCGACTCCTCAGCGCACCGTGAAGCTGAAGCTGCCCGGCATGGGGTGGTTGTCACCACCGACGGCGCGGTATTCCACGGTATAGACGCCCGGAGCCAGCGGTCCAGGCAACTTGGCACGCAGGGTCTTGCCGTTGTTGACGATCTCGGTCGTGAAATTCTCGATCGGCATGGTGGAACTGCCGTGCTTCATGAGCAACTTGAGACGCGACGCCCGCGGAATCAATGTCTCGTTGAACACGAGATCGATCTGGCCTGGCGAGGCCACCACCGCATTTGCCGCCGGTGTGGACTGCTGCAGCGCGGCGTGGGCGTGCGCGACCTGCAGCGAAAACTGCCCGGCCGCGATTGCGAGGACGAGCGCGAAGGAGCGAATGACGTTGGACGACTTCATATGGATAAATCCTCATTGGAATGTGATGCAAAGCCCGTTCGGGAGGGGCCGCGCTGTGTTCGATGCGACAAGCGTTAGATGTCGGACTGTCACTGAAACCACGATTTGTCGGATTTTCTTGATACTTCCGCTTTCGCGAGACGAGGATCCCACCGGCTCAGGCGGGATCCTCGACGCATTACGCTGCCATGGCGCTGCAGCTTTCCGCGCAGCGGCGACAAACTTCGGCGCAGCGCGTCATCTCAGGGTCGTTCATGGCGTCGCATGCATCGGCGCACTGGCGGCAGATCTCCGCGCAGGCACCGCAAACCACGTCGTGAACGCTGGCACCGCGCAGCATCGCGTCGGCACTGGTTGCGCAGGTATCGGCACACGTCGCCAACAGGGCGATGTGCTCCGGGGCCGCGTGAACACCTCCTTTGGTCAGGCAGTAGTTGATGGTCTCCAGGCAGATCGCATGGCATTGCGTGCAGTTGTCGATGCACTCGTTCATGGCCTGGGGCCGGTGTGCTGCGGAATGGTGAGTCATGTAGTTCTCCTTCTTCCTCGCGGGCGAGAATCGGCGCGCCCGCAACACCGTCCCCTGTTGCTGCGACGGATCAGTGCTGTGCGAACGGTTCGGTGGTTCCGTCGCGATGTATCAGCTCGACCGTGAACGGCTGCTGGCGTCCCTCCGGGACCTCCATGCCCGGAGAACCAAGCGGCATCCCTGGGAGGACCAGGCCGCGTGCGTTCGGCTTTTCTTCGAGGAGACGCTTGATGTCCGCGGCCGGAACGTGGCCTTCGATGACGTATCCGCCGATCTCGGCCGTGTGGCAGGAGCCCTTTGCATAGGGGACACCCAACCGCTCCTTGACCAGACCCAGGTCATCCATGTCGTGCACATCCACGGTGAATCCCGCCTTCTGCACGTGGTCGATCCAGACACCGCAGCACCCGCAGGTCGGGGTCTTGTGGACGGTCATGCGTGGCAGGGCTGCTGGAGTCGCGTCGGCTGATTGGACGACAACCTGTGCGGAGGGCGAGGTTGTGGGTTGCGCGGATGAAGCATCCTGGGTGCAAGCACCCAGACCAGCCACGGCAAGGACCACAAAAGTCAGACGGTGCAATGTGAGCGTAGTCATTTCAATCTCTCGACTCAGCGCTTGGTCCGCGAGGACCAGTGGATGTGGACGATCCGCCAGCCGTCCGCGGTCTCCTTCAGCACCATCGTCTCGTCGCTCTGGACGGTCAGTGGCTGGCCGTCCTTCTGGGCATGCAACTCGCTTTCGGTTCCGACCCACGCGAACTCGCCAGCGGCTCGTGCGCGCTGACGGAGCAGCTGGCGATGGGCGCCCTTGAGGAACGCCGCATCGCTGACTGCGTGATGGCCCATGTATTCCTCGCGGCTGCGTTCGGCGCCCCCGGACTCGAGGATGAGAACGTCGGCAGCGAGCAGGGCTTCGACCGTGGCCAGATCGCCGCTAGACAGGGCCCTGTTGAAACGCTCCGCTACGGCGACCGCGGCCTCTGCAGTGACTGGGACGTCGACGTCCGCAGATGCCGCGGCAGCGGGGTGATGTGCGTGCGGCTGTGTCGCCTGCGCCATTGCGGGGGACACGACGGCCAGTGCCAGTGCGAGGGTGAACGAGATTGCTGTTGCGTTCATTGCGTGGGCTCCAAGAAGATCAATGGGGGTGCGCATGGCCGTCATCGGCCACGGGCGTGTGTGGTGCAGGGTGCGACTCCACCTTGCCGTCGGGATGGCCGTGGCTCACCAACCCGACTTCCGTGTCGCTGGGTGTCGGGCCGTGGTGATCGTCGTCCACGCCCGGCGGGTGCGCATGCGGCATGGAGTTGTTGCCCGGCTCGAATAAGGCAGGGTGATCCTCGGCCTTTTCGTCGTCATGGTGGCCTTGCGTCTCGCCGCCGCCATGCGAATGGCCCTCGCTGCTGTCGACAAGTTCCTTGTACGCAGTCGCGTCCAGCGTGGGCAACTTCTGCAGGAAGGCCGACATGTTCCATATGAACTCATCGTCCATGCTGCCGCCCCAAGCGGGCATGCCGCTGGCCTTGATGCCGTGCTTGATCACCCAGAACGCCTCAGCTGGAGCGACCGGCTGTTTGCTTAGGTTCGGTGGCGCGGGGTACAGGCCCTTGCTCATCTCGGTGGCCGCCGCGTCTGGTGAAAGATGGCAGGTCACGCACATGGCGTTGTAGTTGCCCGCACCCTGGCGGATACGCTCAGGATCATCAAGGTTCGTGGGTAGCTGAAGCTTGGCGGCGCGCACCTCAATGGAACGCTCGCGCGCCGTTTCAAGTAGCGCATACACCGGGCGACTATGCGGATCGTCGGCGGCCACGTTGTACACGCCCAGAGAGAGCGTGGCGGTTGCGACCACCGCAACCAATGCCACGCCGGCACCGAGCCATACCCACATCTTTTTGTTGGATTTCATTGTCAGTTCCCCTTAGAACCAGGTACGAAGGCCGATGACCAAGCGCGTGTCTTCAAAGGACTCGCCATGCTCGCGTCGCATGTCTGCGGTATTGCCAAACGCGCGCTCGTACACCACGCCGATGTAGGGAGCGAACTTTCGGGTGAACTCATAGCGAAGTCGTAGCCCCGCCTCAGCGGCACTCAGACCCGAACCTATCCCGCGCAATGGATCGTTCTTGCCATAGGCGGTGACTTCCACCAGCGGCTGCAAGATCAGCCGGTTGGTTAGCAGCAATTCGTACTCGGCCTCGACATTGGCGGCAGTCTGGCCCCCTTCGCCGAGATAGGCTGTGGCGGACACTTCGAACTTCATCGGCGCCAAGCCCTGTACACCGATAGCGGCGAAGTTCTGCGATGCCCCAGGCTTGAAGTCATGACGCACACCGGCCACCACATCCCACCACGTGGAGATACTGCGGCCGTAAAGCACTTCCAGATCAGCCGACTCGGTCTGACCATCCGTGCGTTCGCCTTCACTGCGGAGCCAGACGCGATTGAGGTCCGTACCGATCCAGCCCTGGCCCTCCCAGCCCAGCCCGGTGCCCGGATCGGCATCCCAGGTTTCCAGGCGATTGAGCAGCACGTAGCTCTTGATCGAGTTGTCATGCACCGGATGCGCGTGTTCCGGCGCGATGGCCGCCTTGCGATCCGCGTCCGTCACCGCGGGAATCGGGGTGCGCGGCTGCGTTGGCGCTGCAGGCCCGTGTCCCATCTGACTGTGGTCCATGCCCTCCATCGATTGCATTCCCGCTTCTGGTGTAGCGGGCGCGGGCGAATCATGGCCCATCTGCGAATGGTCCATCCCCTGCATCGCAGGCGTGGCCGTGCCGGAGGTGTCGGCTGCAGCGGGCTGTGCCATCTGACTGTGATCCATGCCCTGCATCGACTGCGCCTGCGCTGTGGGCGCCGCAGGTGTGCTCGCGGGCGAGCCGTGCCCCATCTGCGAATGGTCCATGCCCTGCATGGCAGGCTCGGCTGCGTTAGCCTGCGGCTCGGCGTGGCCCATCGCCGCATGATCGATCGTCGCTTCGCTCGTCTTGGCCGGTGTTGCAGGCTTTTGGGCTGGCGCAGGTTTTGATGTCGGTGCCTGATGTGCAGAGTGATCCTGAGTCTGGGTCTGCGCGCCCTGCTCCATCTGCATGGAGCCGTGCTGCATAGATTGGGCGCTGGCCGCATTGGCCAGGGCCAGCGAGATAGCCGTCAGCGCAGTCAGGGTGGTATCGCGTCTATTGATGTTCATTCGTCGACCCTCACCGTGCGCATCATTCCGGCTTCCATGTGATAAAGCAGGTGGCAATGGAACGCCCAGCTGCCCAACGCATCGGCACGCACGCGATACGTGCGTCGGCTACCTGGCGGCATATCCACCGTGTGCTTGCGCACCATGAAGTTGCCGTTGTCGTCCTCCACGTCACTCCACATGCCGTGCAAATGGATGGGATGGGTCATCATCGTGTCGTTAACCAATACGATGCGCATACGCTCGCCGTAGTTCAGCCGCAGCGGCTCGACATTGGAAAACTTCTGACCGTTGAAGCCCCAGGAGAATTTCTCCATGTGTCCGGTCAGATGCAGCTCGATCTCGCGACCGGGGTCGCGTCCGTCAGGGTCTTCAAAGGTGCTCTTGAGCATGGAATACGTCAGCACATGACGGCCGTTATCGCGCAGGCCATTGCCCGGATCATCCAAGCGCGAACTCACGCTCATGGCTTGGTTGTCCAACAGGGGATTGTTGGTCTCGCTAGCAGGGTGTGATTGCATGCCCCCGTGCTGCATGCCTGCCATGGCACCATCGCCGGCGGCGGGCATCGCATGGCCTGCATGGGCCGAGGTCGCGTTACCGCTGACAGGTGGGGTCATGCCAGGCATGCCCATGGCCGCACCACAGCCGCCTTCCATGCCCTTGCTGCCGCCAGACATATCCATCGACCCATGATCCATGCCCATGTCTGCCATCGTCAGCAGCGGCCGGGGATCCACAGACGGAACGGGCGCGCGTAATCCTTCGCGCACAGCGAGCGTGCCGCTGATGTAGCCGGTGCGACCGGAGTCTTGGGCAAAGATGGTGAATGCGTCCTGCCCGGAGGGCTCCACGATCACATCGAAGGTTTCTGCTACCGCGATGCGGAACTCGTCGACGGAAACCGGATGGACATACAAGCCATCTGCCGCCACCACGGTCATCTTCAGCCCCGGAATACGCACATCGAAGTACGTCATGGCAGAGCCATTGATGAAACGCAGGCGCACCTTCTCGCCACTGCGGAACAAACCGGTCCAGTTGCCCAGTGAGGTCGTGCCGTTCATCAGGTAGGTGTAGGTGTTGGCGTTGACGTCGGACAGGTCCGTGGGCGTCATCCGCATCACGCCCCACATCTTGCGATCTTCCAACGTGGCCGACAGGCCGTTGCGCTTCACATCGCGCGCAAAATCGCCGACCGTGCGCTTGTAGTAATTGTCATGGCCCGGCATCTTCTTCAAACGATCGAACAGGGCCGTCGGGTCCAGGTCTGTCCAATCGCTCAGCATCACGACGTAGTCGCGATCGAAACTGAAGGGCTCCGGCTCCAATGGGTCGATGACGATCGGGCCATAGAGCCCGGCTTGTTCCTGGAACCCTGAGTGGCTGTGGTACCAGTAGGTTCCGCCCTGATGCAGGGTGAACCGGTAGTGGTAGGTCTCACCACGTCCGATACCGTCAAAGCTCAGACCCGGCACGCCGTCCATGTTGGCCGGCAAAATGATGCCGTGCCAATGGATGGAGGTGTCCGCGCCATGGATGGAGTTAGCGGGCAATGCATTAGAGACGCGCAAGTTGACCGTGGTGCCTTCCCGCCACCGCAGCAACGGCGCCGGAACGGACCCGTTGACCGTGATCGCGGTGCGGGTCTTGCCGGTGAAGTTCATCGGCGTCTCGCCAATGGTCAGGTCAAACTCAGTGCCCGATAGTACGTTGGGTTGTCCCGGCCCCTTGAGCGCCCAACTGGCTTTGGGCCAGAAACCTAATCCTGCGACTGCGCCTCCCAAGGCCAAGCCTTGGACAAATCGCCGCCGCGAAGGCAGCAGCGGTCCACCGCGTGGACCACGAAAATCATCATGCGACATGAAAATGCTCCAAGCGTCGTGTTGCCACCGGCGGGCGGTGGTACAGAGCGGGCGGCTGGCCTAAACAGGCATGCAAGCCACACCAACGGCGCCATTGCGGCGCCTAGGGACGCTTAGCCGATCGGTGGTCGGATCAGATGAGGCAAGGCAGGTGCCGCATGCCCTAGGGGCAGCGGCATGACATCCAGGCCCAAGGCCAGTTGCACCGAAACATGCAGGCGCGCAGGAAGTGCGCTCGCGCAAGCGTGTACGCAGGCGCACCGGCACGCAGAAGACTTGCAACAGTCGGGACCGGCATGGTCGCCATGCCCAGTGCCAGCCTTTTCAATCGATGTGGCATCGGGATGATGCTCAGCACTGTGATGGGCGAAGCAGTCTTCGTCGACTTGCACCGCGGCAGCCACTTCGCTGGCCTGCTCTTCCATGACCGGGTTCATACTGACGGACGCAAACGCCGACCACGCGCCGTTAAGCACGAGCATGGCGATCAGGAACAGTCGCAGTAGAAGTGAGGAGGCTGACACGGGCGACATGGTATATCACTTTAGACAAGGCGCGTGTGTATCGGTCGTGAACAAAATCTCAAGTAAGCCTGAGATGTCGCGACTTGTCAGTCGCACTAGCCGCGGACACTGCAGCTCCCTCCAGAAGCGCCCAAAGGGCGGGTTGAGGCGAAGAGTTGCCCATAGGGCGAGCGCTTGTTCGGTTTACTTCTCGGGCGTGGCCTCGATCAGCTTCACCAACTCGCGCTTCTGCTGCTTGCTTAGCGAGCCCCAGCGCAGGAGCAACTTGGCCAGCAGATCATCGTCGGTGTAAAGGAAGGCGGCGGGGATCCCCAACGCTTGGGCCAACCGCTCAGCAATCTCCAGCATGGGCTCGTGCTTGCCACGCTCGTACTGGTTGATTCGGGGGCTGGCCACGTGAGGATCCAGACCGGCCCGGATGCCCAACTCCTTCTGCGACAAACCCGTGTGCAGGCGGGCTTGTTTGAGGCGTCGAGCGAAGGTCGGTGTTGAGTCGACGGACAAAGTCACGCGCGCACCCCATGGAGACCCCATAAGGATGGCGGATGTACCCAGCCTTGCATACTAAGATATTCTTAGCTTTGAGGCAACCGGCGACACCGGTAGCGCCCCCCCCCCCCCCCCCCCCCCCCCCCCCCCCCAGGAGCCACGCCGCTCCCTCATCCCCGGAAACCGCATGCCCGGAACCTCGTCAATGACGCCATCTGGGGTCGCCAGCATCGAGGAGTTGGGCCTTCGTGGCACCCTTTTCCTAGCCGCACTGTTAGCCGCGCAGCTACGACGCCTACCGGTGGCGCCCACACGCCGCTCCACCTTGCTGGTGCTGGACACGCTGCGAGACTTGGCCTTGATCCAAGTTCCCTGGCCAGCGGATCGATGGCAGATCCGCCCCGATGCCGAGGTCACGCCCATCGAAGATCTGCAATGGGCTTTCGCCTGGTCTACCCACGAGCGCAGGCACCTGCTCCCGGTGCTGGAAGACCAACTCGGCGATATGGCACACGATGTAGACTTGGCGGACGCGAAACTGGAGCTGTGGGATGAACTTGCACTCTGGGAGACCGAGCAGTTTCTGGAGCAGCAATTGCTCAAACATCACTTCGACCCAGGCTGGGCACGTGATGTGGGGTTCGTCTTTCAATCCGGACCGCGGGGCTTGCCGATCGCGCGGTGGCGTTACTGCTGCTGGGCGGCGGTACGCCAAGGTGCCTCGGTGGCGATGCGTCTTGGCGTGCACGACAGCGCCCATGTGCGGGAAGCCATCTTTCAGGAGGTCCAGAAGCGCCTGCGCTACCTGATGACCAGTTCGCCCGAGCAAGGCATGTTCAAGCCCTATCATTTGGCACCGGAGTCCTCAGTAGCCAAACTGTTTGTAGATTGGGTCGTCCCTATGGAATGGGCGTACTGGACAGGTGAGCGCCACCCCAGCCGCTAGCAGACAAACGAGCAGCCTCGTCAGTCGGCTCCCCCATCTTGCGCATGGCCGCGCCGAGTTTTCTTCACCGCATTTTGTGCTGGCGTCAGTTGATTCAGTAGAGGCTCTAGCGCTTCAAGACGTGCATTGGCACGCAACGCATCGGCTTCAGCGCTCTCGCGGCGCTCACGCTCCCGCGCAAGGGTGTCTTGAACTTGAGCTAGCTCGTTGCGCATGGTATCCAAGGTCTTGGCGTCAGTCTTCCAGCGCTCCTGCAGTGCCAAATAGTCCGTCGCGGTCTGGCGCAACGCCACGACCTCGCTGTGTTGGCCTTCGTGGGCCTGTCGTAGCTGGGCAAGCTCACGCTCAATCCGCCCGTGGCGCTCCAGCCATTGACCATTGTCGCGGTTCAGCACCAACAGCTCCTGATTCTTCGCGCCCAAGGCTTCATTGGCCTGACGTAAGGCTACTTGCAGCTCTTGGACCTGATGCTCGTGACGGCGAAGCTCTTGCTCACGCTGCTCTTTGGTTGAAGTGCGGTAGTGCTCAAGCGCTTCCCGGGCATGGGCATGCTTGTCCTCCAGAGAACGCGTATGCGCCTCATGATCAGCCAGCCGCACCGTCATGCCAGCGATGCGCTCGTTCAACTGGGCGATTTCCGCGATCCTGTCACCTAGATTCTGTTGAAGGAGGGCGTGAGCAGCTTGCTCTTGGTGCAGGCTTGCTTCGGTGCGCTGCAGCCGACTGCTCAAGGCGGCAGCCTCCTCTTGGGCACCGGAAAGCGCCTGTTGCCGACTGTGGAGCTCAGCCTGATGGCGCTCACGCTCCTGGGTGAGGATGGCCTCTGCTTCCTCCTGGAGCCGCGAGGCCAAGCGCGCAACCAAGTCCTGCAAAGCATCACTAACGGCTACCGTCCTCGCCGGACCGCCGCCTTCCTCTCCTTCCAGTTCACGCAAGTAGCGGTGGATCGTGGTCTTGGAGCCCGTGTTGCCCAAGGCCACTCGCACCGCGTCGACTGACGGCTTCTTGCGTTGGGCCAGCAGCGCGTCGCGCGCCTTCTGGACGTCACTCTTATAGAGTCCTGCGCGCGCCATCGTGCCACCTCACTTTATTTCGTAATGTATTACATACCATGTAATTACATACTATTAAAGCAGGTAGACGACCGCTCGTCGGCGAAAATAGTTATACGGGATAATATTGAATTATCCCGCGTAAGGCGGATTCTGACCCTTCCCGGCGTCCCAAGCAGTACGAAACCGCCCAGGGCCGGCGATCGCTGGGTAGTATGGCCCAGAGCGGAAAGGAGGCCAGCCAGGGTGCAGGCAGGCTCCGCCACCGAGCCCGTTGGCCATCATAGGACTGTGCATGCCGATCGAACGTATCGTCATCGACAACTTCAAGTCGTTTCGCCATCTGGACCTGCCCCTCAATGCCCACATGAACCTGGTGGTGGGCGACAACGAGGTCGGTAAATCCACCCTGCTGGAGGCCATCCACGCGGTGGTCACCGGCCAGCTGCATGGGCGCAATCTTGCCTACGAGCTCACGCCCTACCTGTTCCACCAGCCCACGGTGCAGGAGTACTTGGGAGCGCTTGCCACGGGCACGCCGGCCTCGCCGCCACGGATCTCCATCGAAGCCTATCTGGGCGCCGACGCCGCGCTGGCGTCGTTACGCGGCACCAACAACTCCCTGCGTCTGGATACCGCCGGCATCCGGCTGCTGGTCGAGCTCAACGACGACTACCGCGAGGAGTTCAACGCCTACCTGCAGCAGCACCAGGGCGCGGTCAGCCTGCCGGTGGAGTACTACACGGTGCGCTGGTACTCCTTCGCCAACAATGGCGTCACCGCCCGTAGTATTCCGTTCGACTCGACCATCATCGACACGCACGGCATCAAGACCTTGTCCGGTGCCGATCGCTATATCGCCGGCATCATCGAGCAGGCACTGACGCCTGCGCAGCGCGTCTCGCTGTCGCTGAGCTTCCGCCGCATGCGGCAGAGCTTTTCCGAAGAAGCGGATGTGGCAGCGATCAATGCCTACTTGACCGAGCACACCGGGGACATCAGCCACAGGGCATTGACGGTAGGCGTGGACACATCGCCGCGCTCAACGTGGGAAACCAGCCTGTCACCCTACCTGGATGAGCTCCCGTTCACCCAGGCCGGCAAGGGCGAGCAAAGCGCGGTGAAGATGAAGCTGGCGATGCACGCGGCCGGCGCGGCTCACGTGCTGCTGATCGAGGAGCCGGAGAACCATCTGTCCTATTCCAGCATGACCCAGCTGATCGACAAGATTGCGGCCCTCTCCACCGCCCAGCAGGTGATCATCGCCACCCACAGCAGCTTCGTGTTGAACAAGCTGGGCGTGGACAACGTGATCCTGTTCAGCGCGCAAGGCCAGATGAAGCTGGACCAGCTGCCCAGCGATACCCACGACTATTTCATGAAGCTGCCGGGCCACGACACGCTGCGGTTGATCCTGGCCAAGCAGGCGATCCTGGTGGAAGGCCCTTCCGACGAACTGATCGTGCAGCGTGCCTACAGTGACCATCACGGCGTGGCGCCGATGGCTCACGGCGTAGACATCATTTCAGTCAAGTCGTTGGCATTCAAACGCTTCTTGCAGATTGCCGATCGACTGAGGATTCAGGCCAAGGTGATCACCGACAACGACGGTGATATCGCAGTTGTGCAAGAGCGCTATGCCGAGCACATCAACGCGATCTATTACGATTCCGACGAGAGCGCCCCTTCGCTGGAAGAGCCGCTGATCAAAGCCAACTCGCTGGCCGAACTCAATACCGTGCTGGGCAAGGCCTTTGCCGATGAGGTGGCGCTGCTCAAGTACATGAAGGGCCATAAGACCGATACGGCCTTGGCGATTTTCAATAGCCCGCACTCGATCAGGTTCCCGGACTATGTCCAGCGTGCCATCACCTAACCGGGTCCTGCTCTCGGCAGCCGGCTCGGGCAAGACCACGTTGCTGGTCCGGCAGGCCTTGGAACGACCTGAGCGCCGCATCGCGATTGTCACCTACACGCTGGAAAACCTGGAAGAGATCCGGCGCTCGTTTGAGGCCCACGCAGGCGCGGTCCCCGCGCATGTCACCTTGCACAGCTGGTATGGCTTTCTGCTGCGCCAGTGCATTCGCCCGTACCAGGCTGCGCTTTGCCCTGAGCCTCGCATCGAGACCATCCTGTTCGTAGAAGGTGTCACCAACAACCGCGCCCCACGCACCCAGGTGGCGCGCCACTACCTGGCGGGCAACCGGATGTATTCGGACCGAGCGGCCGATTTCGCTGTGCGCTGCGATGAGCTGACCCAAGGCCAGGTCGTGGCGCGATTGGCGGCGATGTACGACGAGCTCTACATCGACGAAGTCCAGGATCTGGCCGGCTTTGATCTGGATCTGGTCGAACGGCTGTTGAAGAGCGAGATTGCCATCACGTTGGTAGGCGATACGCGCCAAGCCACGTATGCGACCAACTATGCGCAAAGGTACAGCCAATACCGTGGTCCGAATCTGGCAGCGCTGTTTCAGATTTGGGAGGCCGACGGCTTATGCCGGCTGGATCACCGCCTCACCAGTCTGCGCTGCGTCCAGGCCCTGTGCGATATGGCTGACACGCTCTATCCGCAGATGCCGCGGACCCAATCAGGCAATGGCGAGGTCACCGGACACGATGGCATCTACCTCGTCGCTCCAGGGGATGTGGCCGCGTACATGCAGGAGTTCGCCCCCACCGTGCTCCGGCATGACCGGCGGCAGGCGTGCGACGGACTGCCGGCGGTGAACTTTGGGCAGTGCAAGGGCCGCACCTACAGTCGGGTCCTCATCTTTCCGAACGGGCCGTTGACGCAGTACCTGCGCACGGCCGATGCAGCGCGTATCACCGCGCCGCCGAAATACTACGTGGCCTTCACCCGGGCGCGGCAAAGCGTGGCCTTTGTGTATGCCGGCGCGTGCGCGTTGCCGGGTCATCAGCTCTATGCGCCTGCCAGCGCAGACGCATAGAGCCAGGGGCTGCGATCACATCTTCTTTAACGGCGCCGCGGTGGGCGGCGGCGGTACCGGGCCCGGGTCGTTGAAACACAGCATGATCTGATCGATGCCGAATTGATCGGCCAGGACCTGGGCAATCACAGCATGCACCAGGTCCAGGTCGACCGAGGGCGCCGCGACCGTGATGGTGGCCGCGATCGCACGGCCATGCTCACCGGCGACCAGGCGCAGGTCGTCCACCGCTTTCACGCCCGGGTCGGTAAACATCGCCGCACGGACCTGTTCCAGGTTGAGCTCGTTCATGGGGACTCCAAAGCAGTGCTACCGGCGCGGGGAGCTCGGTCGCGATGCAGCCAACGATAGAGCACCGGCAGCACCAACAAGGTCAATGCGGTGGATGAGACGATGCCGCCGATGACGACAGTGGCCAGCGGCCGCTGCACTTCCGAGCCAGCACCGACATTCAAGGCCATGGGTAGGAAGCCCAGCGAGGCTACCAGGGCGGTCATCAACACCGGTCGCAGGCGTCCAAGGGCGCCGTCGCGCACAGCGTCGTCTAGCGGATCGCCCTGTTCGCGCAGACGGCGGATGAAGGCGATCATGACCAGCCCGTTGAGTACGGCCACGCCCGACAGCGCGATGAAGCCCACGCCGGCAGAGATCGACAACGGAATCCCGCGCAGAGCCAGTGCCAGCACACCGCCGGTCAGCGCCAGCGGCACGCCACTGAACACAATGGCCGCATCCTTGGCCGAGCCGAAGGCCATGAATAGCAGAGCGAAGATCAACGCCAGTGTCACCGGAACGACCACGCCCAGGCGTTGGGTGGCCGAGATCAGCTGCTCGAAGGTGCCGCCGTAATCGATCCAGTAGCCCTCTGGAAGCGCGACATCCTGGCCGATGCGTGTGCGCAACTCGCCGACGAACCCGCCCAGATCGCGCTCGCGCACGTTGGCGGTGATCACCACGCGGCGCTTGCCGTTCTCGCGGTTGATCTGATTGGGCCCGCGCTCTACCTGGATCTTCGCCACTTCCCGCAGCGGCACCGTGCGAGGCCCCCCATTGGCGCCGGCGGCCAGACGGCTGGACTCATCGACACTGGTGCTTGCCGGCAGCGGAATGGGCAGATCTGCCAGCACAGCGGGGTCTTGGCGCTGCGCTTCGGGCAGGCGCACGACCAGGTCGAAGCGGCGGTCGCCCTCGATCAACTGGCCGGCAACACTGCCCCCAATGGCGGTGGCCATCGTTTCCTGCACATCGCCCGGGTTCAGGCCATACCGTGCCAATGCCGCCGGATCTGGCGTGATGGTCAGCAGCGGCAGGCCGGAGACCTGCTCGGCCTTGACGTCTTCGGCGCCGGGGACGCTACGCATGACCCGCTCGACCCGGCTGGCCAGGCGCGTCAACTGGTCAAGGTTGTCGCCGTAGACCTTGACCGCCACGTCCGAACGGACGCCGGAGATCAACTCGTTGGTGCGCATCTGGATGGGCTGGGTGAACTCGTAGTTGCTGCCCGGGATTTCCTTGGCCGCCGCCTCCAGCTCTTCCACCAGCTCGGCCTTGGGCTTGCGCGGGTCGGGCCACTGGTCGCGGGGCTTGAGCATCAGGAAGGTGTCGGCCATCGACGGCGGCATAGGATCGGTGGCCACCTCGGCGGTGCCGATCTTTGAGAAGATGTTGGCCACCTCCGGGAACTGGGCCAGGCGCTTCTCCAGCGTTTCCTGCATGGCCACCGACTGCTCCAAGCTGGTGCCGGGAATACGCATGGGCTGCAAGGTGATGTCGCCCTCATCCAGGCTCGGCACGAACTCCGAACCCAAGCGGGTGGCCAGCACGCCACAGCCCACCACCAGCACGGCCGCGCCGGCCAGCACCACCACGCGCCGACGCAGGGCCCAATCCAGCAGCGGCGTATAACGGGCACGCGACCAGCGCATCAGGCGGTTGTCGTGCTCAGCCACACGGCCGCGCAGGAAGCTGGCGATCGCCGCCGGCACGAAGGTCAGCGACAACACCATGGCGCCGGTCAGGGCCAGCACCACCGTGATCGCCATCGGGTGGAACATTTTTCCTTCTACCCCGGACAGCGAGAAGATCGGCAGGTAGACCGCGGCGATGATGCCCAGGCCAAACAGGCTGGGACGGATCACCTCGGCGGTGGCCGAGGCGGTCAGGTCATAGCGCTCTTCATCGTTGAGCTGGCGGCCTAGCGCGTGCTGCGCCTCGCCGAACCGGCGCAGACAGTTCTCGATGATGATCACCGCCCCGTCCACGATCAGGCCGAAGTCCAGCGCGCCCAGGCTCATCAGGTTGCCCGACACGCCGCCACGCACCATGCCGATGATGGTGAACAGCATCGCCAACGGGATCACCGCCGCGGTGATCAACGAGGCGCGCACATTGCCCAGCAGCAGGAACAGCACCACCACCACCAGCAGCGCGCCCTCGATCAGGTTCTTGGACACCGTGCCGATGGTGCGATCCACCAGCGCGGTGCGGTCATAGACGGCCTTGGCATGGACGCCGGCAGGCAGGCTGGCGTTGGCGGCATCCAGCTTGGCCGCGGCCGCCTGGGAGACTTCCCGGCTGTTGGCGCCGAACAACATGAAGGCGGTACCGACCACGACCTCGTGGCCATTCTGGGTGGCCGCGCCCGTGCGCAGCTCCTTGCCTTCGCCCACGCTAGCGACGTCGCGCACCCGAATGGGCACGCCATCGCGCCGGTCCAGCACGATGTTGCCGATTGCCTCCAGATTGGCTAGCTGGCCCGGCACGCGCACCAGGAACTGCTGTCCGTTGCGCTCGATGTAGCCGGCGCCGATGTTCTGGTTGTTGCGCATGACCGCGGCGACCACGTCGTTCAACGTGAAGCCCAGCGCCACCAACTGAGCTGGATCGGGAGTGATGTGGATCTGCCGCTCGAAGCCGCCGATGGTGTTGACCTCGGTGACGCCGGGCGTGGTGCGCAGCTGCGGCCGGATCACCCAGTCCTGCAGGGTGCGCAGGTCCGTGGCCGTGTACGGGGTGCCGTCGGGCTTGCGAGCGTTGGGCTCGGCCTCCACGGTGTACATGAAGATCTCGCCCAACCCGGTGGAGATCGGCCCCATTTCCGGGTCCAACCCTTCGGGAAGCTGGGAGGCGATCTGCTGCAGGCGCTCGGCGACCTGCTGGCGGGCAAAGTACAGGTCGGTGCCGTCCTTGAAGACGACGGTGACCTGCGAAAGCCCGTAGCGCGACAGCGAGCGGCTGTAGTCCAGCTTGGGCAGACCGGCCATGGCCGTTTCGATGGCAAAGGTGACCCGTTGTTCGGCCTCCAGCGGCGAGTAACCCGGGGCCTGGGTGTTGATCTGGACCTGGACGTTGGTGATGTCGGGTGTGGCGTCAATGGAAAGGTGACGGTAGCTCCACACGCCCAGCGCAACCAGCGCAGCGGTGAGCACTAGCGTCAGCCAGCGATGGCGGATGGACAGCCCAATGAGGCGTTCGAGCATGGCGGGCCTCATTCTTCTTCCACGGTGGACTTTTCGATGTCGGCCTTGATCAGGAAGCTTTGGGCCACCACCACCTGTTCACCGGCCTTGAGGCCTTCCAGCACTTCGGCGCGTTCGGCGTCGCGGCGCCCCAGCTTCACCGGCCGGGTGTGGTAGGTTTCGCCCTGCTGCACGTAGACCACGTCCTGGTCTTCTGCGGTCTGCAGCGCCGTGATCGGCACCACCAACGCTGCCGATTGGCGATCCACGGTGACCCGCGCCTTGACCGCCGACCCCGGCCGCCACAGGCCATCGGTGTTGGCCACCGTGCCGCGCGCAATGGTGCTTTGGCTGGCGGTGGCGGTGCCGGGCAGGACGCGCTCCAAGGTGGTCTGTGCGGTGACGCCATCGCTCAAGCGGGTAACCGTCACCGGCACGCCAGCACCGATGTGCTGGGCGTCGGCGCCGAAGATGTGCAGGTCCACCCACAGCGTGGACAGGTCGGCGACCTCAAACAGCGGCGCGCCCTCAGCGGCGGCCATGCCTACGGCGGCCGTGCGCGCCATGACCACGCCACTGATCGGCGCGGTGACGGTATAGGTGGTCAGGCTCAGGTTGCTCTCTACCGTGGCCAGTGCCTGGCCGGCCCGTACCTGATCACCCACGCCCGCACGCACGGAGCGGACCGGTCCGGGGAAGCGTGCCGTGACCTGCGCGATGCGACCGTCAATCGGGGTCAACAGCCCTTGCACCTCATGCTCGTCAGCAATCTCACCGGGGCCTGCCGGTGCGACCTGGATACCCGCTGCCTGCGCAGCTTTGGCGGCAATCTTGGTTTCCAGCGGCGCTTCCTCGTGCTCGCCGTGCTCTTCGCCCTCAGCGGCGGCGCCGCCTTCGGACGCTTCGTTGGGGGCCGACGCGTTGCAGGCGGCCAGCATCATCAGGGCCATGCCCAGTGCGGTCCAAGAAAAGCGATTCATGGGGTCTCTCCGGTGGAAGCAGCCGCCGGCGGCGCGACAAGCGCTTGGCCGGTCAGGCGTTGAATTTCGATCAGGGCGCGCTGCGCATCGAGCGCCACGTCCAGCTGCTGCTGGGCCATGGCCGTGCGTTCGGACTGCAGCTGTGCCCATTCCAGGTAGCTGATCGCGCCGGCGCGATAGGCGCGCTCGGCGGCCTTCTCAGCCCGGGCCAACTTCGGCAGCACCTCGCCTTGCAGCCGTGCCACCTCGGCCTGCGCCACGGTGTAGCGACCATGGGCTTCGACCAGCGTGGAATACAGCGACAGGCCCTTGGCCTCGCGCTCGATCGTCAGAACCTCCAGCTCGGCTTCGCCGGCGCGGATCTCCGGCTGCGCGCGGCTGCGGCTGCCCAGTGGCATGGACAGGCTGGCCACCAGCGCGGTGTCGTCAGTCTCCTGCAGGCGGCGCACGCCCAGCTGCCACGACAAGTCCGGCGAGGCCGCCGAACGCGCCAGCTGCAGTCGTGCCTGCGCGATCCGGCGGGCATCGGCAAACTGCGCCAACTCGGGAGTGCGCTCCAATTCCTCGGCCAGCGACTGCATGGACGCGATCGCCGGCAGGGTCATGGGATCCGCCGCGGCCACCTCGAAGCTCGGAGCACGTTCGCCCCAGAGGGCAGCAAGGTGCTGCCGGGCGGCAATGCGCTGCTGCTCGGCCCGATCACGGGTCAACTCTGCTCTCGCCAGTGCTGCTTGTGCGGTGAGCATCACCGATTCGGGAGACGCGCCAGCCTGCAGGCGCTGCCGGGCAGCGGCGACGGTCCGCTGGCGCTGGCCGACATCCATGTTCGTCAGGCTGCGTTGCCGGTCGGCACCGACAACGGCCAAATAGCGCTGCGCCGTCTCGGCGAGCAGGTCCAGCCGCCTGGTCTCGCGCTGCACGGCCAGTGCATCAATCCGGCTTTGGGCCAAGGTGCGGCGGGCGTCGAGCTTGCCGCCGCGCTCCAGGACCGAGCTCAGGCTCAAGGTCAACTCCGCGCTGTCCAGGCCACGGGCCGCGCCCGTGCCCAGCGCATTTTCAACCTCCGCCCCCAACGTCCACGGTGGCCGCTGCACGGCCTGGTCGCGCTCGGCAGCGAGCACCGTGGCTCGCGCATCGACCAGGCGCAGCTCGGGGTGGGTTTGGGCCACGCGTGCAAACGCGTCGTCCAAGGTCATCAGCTCTTCTGCTGTCGCCGGCGTTGCCGCCGCGCTCAACAGTAGCCACGCGGCCAGGGCCGCCAATCGCACATGCATGAAGTACTCCAGAATTTTCGATAGCCAACAGGGATCCGGCGCACGCCGGCGCGCATCACCCTGCGATCGGCGGCCGGAACGGCGCGAGCAGGTGCTCATGCCGATATCTGTCCGCATGGGCTGTCGCCGACGGCCAATGCCGGCCGATATGAGCAATGGCCAACACTATTTCTGGAGCCGGCGCGGCCTGGCTACAGCACAGCACCAGCTGCTGTAGCCGGTGCAGCGCGGCGTCTACGCCACGCTCGGAAGCTGGTGATGCCACTGCCGGGTCATGGTCGGCCGCGGCCAGATGGGTTTGAGCATGGAGCTCGCCAACCACTGCCAGCACCGGCTGCGTCACAAGGCCCACGGCCAAGTGCGCCAGCAGCAGCCAGCGCAGGCCACAGCTCAGCCGGCCAAGCGCTGTCATGCAGGCGTTTTGCGCGCGTCGGCACGCGCCCGGCGAGCATCACCCAAGATCTCGAAAGCCTCCTTGATCACATACAGGCCGATCAGGGCGCCGATCACGAAATCCGGGTAGGGGCTGGCCAGCCACCACACCAACAGGCCGGCCAGAATCACCCCAACGTTGGCCACCACATCGGCGCGGGTAAACAGCCAGGTCGCTCGCAGATGCACTTCGCCAGACTTCAAGGGGGCGAGCATACGGAGCACCTTCAGGTTCACGGCCAGCGAGACCAGAGCGGTACCGATCATCCAACCGCTGACCGGCTCGGCGCCGTACATCACCCGGCGGCCGACTTCGACCAGCACGCCTACGCCCAGCACCAGCAGCACGCTGCCACTGACCCACGCGGCGTTGGCCTTGAAGCGCGCCGTGCGCCCGATAGCGACCAGGCCAATGGCATAGGCGGTGGCGTCAGACAGCATGTCCAGCGCGTCAGCCAGCAGCCCGGTGGAATGGGCAATCCAGCCGGCAATGCCGCCGATCACGGCCATCGCTGCATTCAGGACCAAGGCGATCCAGAGGATGCGTCGCTCCTCCTTGTTCTTGGCTTCGTGGTGGCACCCGCAATCACTCATGTCTTGGTCCTCTGCTGTGTTGTTTCATTGCTTGTTTGCGCCTGGCTGTCTACGCACACCGGAACGGGCATTGGCGAGGAACCCCACGATGGCGGCGGTGCCTACCAATACCTGCGCCAGCAGCGACTGCCAGGTGGGATACAGGCCGATCCACTCGATGCGCGGCAACGCGAGCGGTGTTTGAGAGATCCAGCCCGCTTCCTGCAACGCGGCCACGCCTTTACCGATCAGGATGACCGCCATCACCGCGATGAGAATCGAGCTGATCGAAAAGAACCGGCCAATCGGCAGCCGCCTGCTCATGCGCAGCATCCAGTACGCCACCGCAGCCAACACCGCGATTCCCGCCGCCAGGCCTGCGAGGATGGCGGTGGACGCCTGATCGCTCCACATCGCGATGTAGAACAAGATCGTCTCAAACACCTCGCGGTACACCGCGACAAAGGCCAGCATGAACAGGAAAACAGCCGAGCGCCGTGTCAGCGCAGTCGTCAGCTTGGCGTGCAGGTACTCCTGCCACCGCCCTGCAAGGCTCTTTTGGTGCATCCAGATGCCTACGCTGAGCAGGACAGCGGCAGCGAACAAGGCCGAGACGCCCTCAGTGACTTCCCGGTTCGCACCGCTGATATCAACAAAGTAAGTGGCCACCGCCCAGGTAGCTGCGCCTGCCAACAACGCGCAGATCCAACCCGCATGCACATACGGCAACACATCAGACCGCTCGGCTTTACGCAAGAACGCCACGATACCAATCACGATCAGCAGCGCTTCCAGTCCTTCGCGTACCAAGATGGTAAAGCTGCCTAGAAACGCGGTGCTGGCGCCTATTCGGGTGTCCTGCAGCGCCACGTCCGCGCGATCAAACAGCTGGGCAATTTGCGCTGCCTGCCCGGCAACGTCAGCCGCGGGCGCATGCTGATCCAGCTGCGCGCGGTAGCCTGCCATGGCCGTCTCGATCTCTCGCAGCAATGACGGATTGCGCGTGGCCAGCGTGGGTTCAAGCGGCTCTACACCATCCAGATAGGACGAGAGCGCAAGCTTTTTGGCTTGAGCCAGGTCCTCATCAGCGTAAGCGCGCTGGCTGGCGGCCAGTCGCTGCCGCGCCACCGCAAAGCGATCGGCTCCTGGTACCGCTTCGTTTACTACCTGTGGCTGCGAACGCAGGTAGGCGATGATCGCGTTTGCCTGATCGGCGGGCATCGTGGTGGCAAGATCGGCCTCTCGCGTGCGTGTCAGCGCTTCGAGCGAGGGAATGTGCGTATGGGCCTCGGCACTGGTGCGCCATAACGCCTCACCTTGAGCCTTGGCTTGCGAGGAGTACCCCAAGCTGCCCACATAGAATGCCAACGCCCAGCGATCACTTTCTGACAGCCCAGAGAAGCTGACCATGCCGGTACCCGGCACACCCTGGGAAATGACCTCGTACAACGACAGCGGCGTTCGCTGCGCGGCGCGAGTGGCATCGGTGAACGCGATCGGCGGCGGACTTAACGCTTGCGCGGCGGGGCCATCACCGTGACCTGTGGGGCCGTGACAGGCCGCGCACTGCTGGCTGTAGATGGACGCGGCCTGGGAGGTCTTCGGCGCGCTCGCCGGAACAGCGCCGATCGGGTAGCGGGCCAACAGCGTCGTGCCGAGCCCGCGCGCCAACGTTGCCACTTGCGCCGGGTCGGCCTTCTCTGCCACCGCCTGGACCAGGCGGTCGGCCTGGGCCGTCAGCTCCTGCTGGTTCTGGCCACTGGGCAATGCTGCCAGCTGACTGCGCACGGCGCCGGCAAACTCGCTCATTTCGGCGTATTCGTTGGGGGCAATTACGCGACCGGCCTGGACCGCGCCGGGGTAGTCGACCGCGATGTAATCGAGCATCTGCCAGGTTTGGCGCAGGTCTGCTGCGGCAGGCTCCGCCTGAGCAGAAGCGGGCAGAACCCAGCCGATCAGCAAGGCAATCAGGCAGTAGCGAATCAAGGCGATGGGCAGTGGCATGGTCGTCACATGCAGCGCCGCGGCCGGAGTGGCGGCGGATACGGGTTCAGCGTAAAGTCCGTAGCTACTACGGAGTCAAGCGTACTACGAATGAAAATCAGTGAGGCTGCCGACGCCAGCGGATGCCACTTGGAGACGATTCGCTATTACGAGCGGATCGGGTTGCTGCCGCGCCCGGGGCGCACGGGCAACGGCTACCGGGTCTATGGCCCGGCCGACATCGAGCGGCTGCGCTTCATTGCGCGTGGCCGGGACCTGGGCTTCAGCCTGGAGGAGGTCCGCAGCCTGCTGCAGCTGGCCGGCGATGAGGAGCTTTCGTGCGGGGACGTGGACCGGTTGGCCCGCAGCCATCTGGCCGACGTGCGCGCCCGCATGGCCGACCTGCAGCGCATGGCCAGCGAGCTGGAACGGGTGATTGCCAGTTGCCATGGCGGGCAGCGGGCGGAATGCACCATCCTGTCGACGCTGCGCCAGACGACCTCGGTGGAGGCCACGCGCCAGTGACCGAACTGGACCGCTACCTCGATGCGGCCACGCGCCAGAACACGGTGCGCAGCTATGCGTCGGCGCTGCGGCACTTCGAGGTTGAATGGCAAGGCCACCTCCCAGCGACACCTGACAGCGTGGCCCGGTACCTGGCCGCTTATGCGCAGACCTTGGCGACCAGCACCCTCCGCCAACGTCTGGCGGCCATCGCCTCTTGGCACCGCGACCACGGCTTTGTCGACCCGACCCGATCGCCGCTGGTGCGCAAGGTGCTCAAAGGCATCCAGACCCTGCACCCGGGCCAGGTCAAGCAAGCCGCGCCGCTCCAGATTCGGCGGCTGGTCGAGCTCGATGACTGGCTGGCCGCGGCGATCGCTGCGGCACATGCCCGGGGCGATGGGCCGGCGGCGCTGCGCCATCAACGAGACCGAGCGCTGGTGCTGCTCGGGTTCTGGCGGGGATTCCGTGGCGATGAACTGCTGCGTCTGGACGTGGCCCATCTCACGCTGGTGCCGGGACAGGGGATGACCTGCTTCTTGCCACGCAGCAAGGGTGATCGCCAAGCAGCCGGCGTCACCTACAAGGTGCCGGCGCTGTCGCGGTTATGTCCGGTGGAGGCGACCCAGGCGTGGCTGCAGGCGGCCGACCTGCAAGAAGGGCCGGTGTTTCGGGCAGTCAACCAATGGGGCCAGGTGAGCGCCGAAGGCCTGCATCCCAACAGCTTGGTGCGCCTGCTGCGCGAGTTGCTGACCAGTGCAGGCTTTGCCGATGCGGGGCTCCACAGCAGCCATTCGTTGCGCCGCGGCTTTGCCAGCTGGGCCAACGACCAAGGCTGGGACATGAAGGCCTTGATGGAGTACGTGGGCTGGCGCGATGTGCAGTCGGCCATGCGTTACCTGGACGGGCGTGACCCGTTTGCCCGGGACCGCATTGAAGCAAGCCTGCCCAGTCCAACCGTGCCGGTACCGGCGATGGCACTGCCGGCGCCGGAGGGCAAATCGGCCCTGCAGCTGCGCCTGCGCATGGTGCTGACCCCGTTTGCCCGCACGGGCCGCGGCGCGGCCAAGGCCCGAGGCCGAATTGAAGAGATCTGCTTGGCCCCGTTCCAGGCTGTGCGCCTGAACACCGCCAGCAGCGAGTACCAGTTGACTGCTCCCACCGATCCCGAAAGGGATCTGGATGAAATCCTGGCCACGTTGCTCGATGACATGCACCGCATGGCCGATACGCACCAGTGCTTCCTGGAAGCGTCGCTCAGTACAGACGACGGCCGGCACTGGGACTGATCCCCCTCACACCCTCCGGATCCAATGGCTACCCTTCACGAGACCGCCTACCCGCGACTGAAGCCTGATCCCACCGCCAAGGAACTGGAGGAGATCTATACCCCGACCGCCGCTGAGATTGCATTCGCCAAGCAGCTGACCACCCAGCCGGGTCCGCAGCTGGCGGTACTGATTCATCTCAAGCTCTTCCAACGCTTGGGCTACTTCACGCTGTTGGCCGACGTACCCGAGCGGATCCGGAAGCACATCGCCAAGGCCGCCCGACTCGGGCGCGTATTGGACACCGACCAGCTCGAACGCTACGACGCTTCCGGCAGCCAGCGCCGGCATATGCCGCAGCTTCGGCAATTCATCGGGGTACGTCCCCTGGATAAATCGGGCTTGGCTTGGCTGGACACAGTGGCCACCGGAGCAGCCCAGACCAAGCACACCATCCCGGACATCGTGAACGTCCTGCTCGAAGAGCTGGTGCACCATCGCTACGAACTGCCCGGTTTCCGCACTCTGGAGCTGGCCGCCATCGGCGCCCGTGAGCGGGTCAATCTGGGCTACTACCGCAGCATCAGCCACGCGCTGACGCCTGCCACGCGCACGCTCATCGACGAACTGCTGCGCGCACCGGAAGGGTCCAGGTTCACCGGCTGGCAATCACTCAAGCGCGAGCCCGGCCGGCCCACCAACAAGGAAGTTCGGTTCTACCTGCAGCACATCCGCATGCTGCAGCAGTTGGCCGACCAGCTGCCTCCCATCGATGTGCCGGTGCCCAAGCTCAAGCAGTTCCGTGCAATGGCTCGGGCCTATGACGCCAGCGAGCTGGCCGAACTGGCTCCGGACAAGCGCTATGCGCTGGCCACCATCTTCATTCGCGCCCAGCATGCCAAGACACTGGATGATGCAGCCGAGTTGTTCATCAAGCAGGTGCGCGGGCTGGAGAACACGGCCCAGCAGAAATTGCTGGCCTACCAGCTCGAACATGCCAAACGGGCCGACTTCCTCATCGGCCAGCTCAAGGAAATCCTGCAGGCCTATCAGCTAGACGGCAGCGATAGTCAGCGCGTGGATGCCATCGACAACAGCCTGGAAGCGGAAGTGTCGACCTTGCTGGCCGAATGCGAAGAACATATGGCCTACGCCGGGAAGAACTACCTGCCTTTCATGCTGCAGCCCTATGGCGCGGTCAGGCCGCTGCTGTTCAATGGGCTGGAGCTGATGAAACTTCGGGCGACCAGCCACGACGCCGGCATGGAGCCGCTGATCGCAGCGGTGCTCTCGCTGCGCAACCAGCGCCGTGAGCTGATCGAGGTCGCCTCCCTCGGTTTGGACCCGGAAAAGGACTTTGACTGGATGTCCAAGCTCTGGTGTCAGCACGTGTTCGGCAAGCGGGCCAGTGCAGCCGGCGCCGGCTGGATGCACCGTAAGTACTTCGAGCTGGCCGTGCTGGTGCAGGTCAAGGACGAACTGAAGTCCGGAGATCTCTTCATTCCCAGCAGCGAACGGTTTGATGACTACCGTGAGCAGCTGGTCGATGAAGCCACCTTGGCCCAGGAACTGGAAGCCTACGGCCAGGTGTCAGGCCTGCCCACCGACGCCGAGTCTTTCGTGGCGGGATTACGTGCACAACTGACCTCCCTGGCCGATGAGGTCGACGCGCGTTTCCCGGAGAACGTACATGCGGACATCCTGGATGGGCGCCTGGTGCTGCGGAAGGGGCAACGCGCCGAAGTCTCCAGCGCGATTACCACGGTGGATCGCCTCATCGCCGAACGGCTTCCAGAATCCAGCATCGTCGATGTCCTGATCGATGCCAGCCAATGGCTGGATCTGCACCGTTTCTTCCGCCCGATCGCCGGCACCGAGAGCCAGGTCGAAGATCTGCCCCGACGTGTGATCACCACGCTATTCTGCTATGGCTGCAACCTGGGGCCGACGCAGACGGCGCGGTCGATCAAGGGCTTCAGCCGGCGCCAAGTCGCTTGGCTCAACCTGAAATACGTGACCGAGGATGTGCTTGAGAAGGCCATCGTGGAGGTCATCAATACCTACAACAGATTCGACCTGCCTGGCTATTGGGGCAGCGGCAAGAGCGCATCAGCTGATGGCACGAAGTGGAGCGTCTACGAGGACAACCTGCTGTCGGAGTATCACATCCGCTACGGCGGCTACGGTGGCATCGGCTACTGCCACGTGTCCGACAAATACGTAGCGCCGTTCAGCCACTTCATTCCCTGTGGCGTGCACGAGGGCATCTACATCCTCGACGGTCTGTTGGCCAACACTTCCGACATCCAGCCTGAGATCGTCCATGGCGACACGCAGGCCCAAAGCTATCCGGTCTTCGGCCTGGCCCACATGCTGGGCATCCAGCTGATGCCCCGGATCCGGAACATCAAGGACCTGACATTCTTTCGGCCCGAACCGGGTAGGGCTTATAAGAACATCCAGGCACTGTTCGGGGACAGCATCGACTGGCAACTGATCGCCACCCATCTCCACGACATGCTGCGGGTGGTGATCTCAATCCGATTGGGCAAGATCACCGCGTCCTCGATCCTGCGCCGGCTGGGCACCTACAGCCGGAAGAACAAGCTGTACTTCGCCTTCCGGGAACTTGGCAAGGCCGTTCGAACGCTGTTCTTGCTGCGCTACATTGATGACAATGAGATCCGCAAAACGATCCATGCTGCCACCAACAAGAGCGAGGAATACAACGGCTTCGTGAAATGGGTGTTCTTTGGCAGCCAGGGGATCATTGCTGAGAACGTCCAACACGAGCAGCGCAAGATCATCAAGTACAGCCAGCTGGTGGCCAACATGATCATCCTCCACAACGTGGAAGGCATGAGCCGGACCTTGGCCGAGATGAGGAAGGAGGGGATTGAACTGACGCCCGAGATCCTGGCCGGCCTGTCGCCTTATCGGACCAGCCACATCAATCGCTTCGGCGACTACCACCTGGATCTTGAAAGGGAAGTGGCGCCGCTGAGCTACACAGCCAAGGTGCTTGAACAGACCCCATAGATGGGGAGAACCTGATCGAGAGACGAGCAATCAACTTTGAAATTCAGTCGCTTAGGCAGCTTTTGGCCCTGTACGTAATGATTCCCTGCCGACCCTCTTCAAGGTTCATCCCAGCGACTGCCCAGTTGAAGGCCGCTCTTTCGTGGGCATTGAGTTCCGCGTCGATAGCGTCAATTGACTGCCGGTATTGCTGCTGGGTTCCATTCGTAACCATCTTCTTGTCTGTCGGACCGCTGCAGGCAGCTAGCAGTGCTGATGCTGCCAGGATCAGTGTTGCTCTGCTTCTGGCCGCGGTGATGAAGCGGTATGGCTGTTCGCTCATGCGTCCCCCTGTCAATGAAGAAGACAGAATATCTGGTTTTTAGATATCGGAGAACTGGATATAGCTTTCTAGGCCGCTCAGCCAAGGCGCGGTCGTGTCGAAGTCCATCCATCGAAAAGAGTACGCTGCCCTCATTGAGGCTGTTCGCGAGGCGCGGCTAGCTGCCGGTCTGACCCAGGCCCAGGTGTCCAGCATGCTGGGCCGCAGCCAGTCATTCATCAGCGACGTCGAAACAGGCAAGAGAAGGGTTGATGTGGTGGAGCTGAGAGATATCGCCCGCCTGACAGGCCTTTCGCTGGGCAAGTTGATCACAAACTTTGAGAAGCGAATCAAAGACTAAAGCCCCTTAGGGTGTAGCGGTAGGTTCGCGCTTCTTGCCGGCCGGTCGGGACCAGGCGCACACGCCAGTGACAGACGGCCAACCGGATGGAAGGGGCACGCCCTGCCGGAAATCCGTGACGTAGATCGGCCTCGGCGT
The DNA here is from genome assembly GCF_032025605.1 of Stenotrophomonas maltophilia group sp. msm4. Classification (NCBI taxonomy): domain Bacteria; kingdom Pseudomonadati; phylum Pseudomonadota; class Gammaproteobacteria; order Lysobacterales; family Lysobacteraceae; genus Stenotrophomonas; species Stenotrophomonas maltophilia group sp. msm4. Next base: position 1,167,396 of record NZ_JAVSKK010000001.1, read on the forward strand.
GCCGGGTCGAAACTTTAGGCTGTTTTGTGGAACCGTGGGGTCTGAACCCTCGTGTAGATCCGGGTGAAGCGACGTCTTTACAGTTGTTGATGTGAAGACATTTCTCCGGCCCACTCCACAGCAGCTCCACAGGTCGCTAAAGCGAACCCCTAAATGCCTCCGATGGGCTTGTCGCGGGGCCTATACCCTTTCGGCGCGACTGTCTGACGTGGAGGATTGCGCCCTACACAAGCTTCGAGACGCAAAGGCTATCGCTTGGCGGCGGCAGCGCAAGATGCGCAGCTGGGCCGCGAAGCATCCCCGGTTCCTACTGTTAGCCTTTCCGCTTTGGGGTGATCCCCGGTCATTCGCTGAGTTACCGGAACAGAAGCTTTGGCCGCGCATTCTTGGCGTTTTCGCGCTTGTTAGCCCCCATCATCGATGCGCTACAAGCCGATCCAGGAAGTGGCCAGTCACTAGTTCAATGGGCAGAAGTTGCTGGCGTATCCTCTCGGACTCCTGCAAGACGCTGGGTTGCCGCTACTGGCCTGGGATGTTGTGAGTGGCGCCAGAGGCTGAAGCTTGCTGCGTCCCTCCCTCTCCTCCAGAGCGACTGCAAAGTTGGTGATGTTGCCAAGCGGCTGGGCTATAGCGGCCCCTCCCCTTTTATTGCAATGTTTCGCCGACTAACCGGCATGTGCCCAACTCAGCTGAAGAGCGCTGTCTAGATGCAACTTCACCTTGAGGAGAGGGCCCTTTGAACCTGGCTAGCCGAAGAAGCGTTCCCCGAACAAGGAGAACGGGCCTCAAGCGGCCCGTTTTCATTTGAACTGCAGCTATGCAATTGTCTTTCAGCGCTTGGTCGAGGTGTCATCCACGACCATGACCTCGTCAGGCTTCTTGCGAGCTGCGTACTCCGCCAGTACCACACCAAATACTGCCATCAAACCGCCACCCACGACCCAGGTGCTCAGAGACTCTTTGAGGACCACCACCGCAAGCAATGCAGTGACGATCGGGACGAGATTGAAGAACCCGGCCACGCGAGCAGAGCCCAGCCGATGCGGGCCGGTCATCCATGCCAACGGTGCCATGATCGAAGCGCCGATTGCTGCGAATGCAATGCAGCCGATGGCTGCGCCACCCTGGACGCCAGTGCCTGCGACAAGGAAAAGAGGTAGCAGCAGGATCGTTGCAGACATGGCTTGAAGAAACAGGGATTCGATCAGCGTTACGGGAATGCGCCACTTGTGCATCAGCAAATTGTAGGTGGCAAAAGCCAAAGCGCCCAGCAGCATCAGGGCGTCACCTTTGTTGATTCCATGGGAAACCAAGGCTTCAAAGTCACCATGGGACACTACCGCTATCACCCCAACCAAGGAGATGATCGAACCAATCACTGCGCCACCGCGGACTGCGTGACCCATGAAGATGCGCGACAAGGCAAGAGCGATCAACGGGATGAGTGCCTGGATAACGCCCATGTTGGTCGCAGAAGTGAAATGTGCGGCGTAGTACGCCAGGCATTGGAACATGACACCGCCCAAAGCACCGAGCACGAGGAAGCGTGCCCAATTGGCTTTCAGGACCGCTAGGTTCGACTTCAGGCGCGGCAGGGCGAATGGGAGCAAGATGATGGCCGCAGCAAGCCATCGCCAGAAGCTAATATCGACCGGGCCGACGGTCCCTGCAGCGAGCTTTGTAACGATGGTGTTGGCGCCCCAGAGAAGGCAGGCCAGGAGGGGGAGCAGGTAGTACATGGCATCCTCAGATACTGGATATCAACAGCCAGTAGCGTAGACTTGGCGGAATTTCGTTACATCCATAATTTGCGCCAATCTTCATCTTGAATGCGACATGGCAATGGACCCCGTCCCCTCGTTCAGCTCCATCCCTGGAGACATCTACGTTCGGCAAGGGACTTTGCCTCCCTCCGACTGGGATGCTCGTGTGCATCCGTGGGGGCAGTTCAACTATGTTGCGCAGGGTGTCATGGAGTTACAGGTAGGCGAGGACTGGATGGTGTCCCCTACCCACTATGCGATATGGATTCCGCCTGGTGTTCACCACTCATCCCGAAACCGTGGTGCGGTTGCTTATCGATCCGCATACCTTTCGGTCGGCGCGTCGGCGCAGATGCCCAGCATTCCGACTGCGTTAGCGGTTAGCTCGTTGCTTAGGGAGATCTTGGACGAACTGGCCCGTCGTGACATCGGCGAGGCCGTTAAGCCAGAAGACCGGCGACTCTCCGCGGTCGCCCTTGACCTGATTCTGGCCGCGCCGGTGATGTCGAGCTTCCTGCCGCTGGCCAGCGGTGACGTGCTAAAGCGGATTCTGAGCTATGCCGAGACCTCCCTTCAGGACTCTCCGTCGGCACTTGAGGTCGCAGAGCGCCACCACATTAGTGTTCGATCACTTGAGCGCTTGGCAAAGCGCGAGCTAGGGATGGGGTTCGGAGAGTGGCGCAGTCGGCTTCGTTTTCTGAGGGCAATTGATGCCTTGGGTTCAGACCGATCAATTACGCAGATTGCAGACGATCTGGGCTATGCAAACTCAACGTCTTTCAGTGAGATGTTCAAGCGACACTCTGGCCGGACCCCAGACCAGTATAGAAGGGGCCTCAGTCCGCTCCAGCGAGAGGTGGAGCCCTCCTCCCGCTGAATCGAGGCAGGCCTCGAAGCTGTTGGGTCAACCATTTAGCTGGCCCAGACAGTGGCCATTCGGATCGATGGATCATCCAGAGGGTGTCAACCACCGGAGATCCACAGTCAACCACCTCAATTGCGTCTTGCCGAGCGAAGGATTCACGGGCGTGTCGCGGAATGACAGTGAATCCCAGCCCGAGCGATACCGGCTCAAGGATGAGCGCAACCTGATTGGTGAAGCCGTGTATAGGAAGCGCGCGTACGCCTGGATTTCCTGGGAACTTGCGGGCGAGAAGGCGGGTGGCCATAGCCTGGCCATCTGGATGATCAACGAAACCCAACTTTTGAAGATCCGCCCAGCTGTCCGCGCAGGCACCTCTCGGAACTACCAGCTCAAGCGCCTCCTCGGTGAAGGGCTCAGCCCGCAGCCGAGGGTCATCCGGCCGAAGTGCAAGTAGACCCACCTCGTACTTCTTCTCCAGTACCGCCGATAGGATTTCTGGGTCCGGCGAGAAGCGATGACGAATGATCAAGCCGGGATGGGTGCGCTGGAAGTCCAGCAACACCGGGTAAAGAGCAAGGCCAACACTCCCGGGGGTTATCAGCGCAAACTCCCCCTGATCGCTGTCCGCGCTCGCGAGCTTGGCTTGAAGCCGGCGATCGGCCGAATCCATCTCTTGGCAGTACTGCAATAGAGCCATTCCCGCCGGCGTCAGCTCAATAAATCGTGGTCTGCGCAGAAACAGGGCACCCAGCTGTTGCTCAAGATGACGTACATGCTGACTGACCGCAGCCTGGGTGAGCTGCAGCTGGCCTGCGGCCCTGGTAAAGCTCCCGACCTCTGCGATAGCCCGAAAGGATCGGAGCCAATGCTCATTCAGCATAAGAATATTTTATCAATCTGATAAAAATGGATCAGATCATGGTTGAGTTGCAGGGTCTAATCTTGCGGCTACCCCTCTCTTCAGTGGTGTGCCGTGCCTGCCCTACCCCCTCCCTACCCTCGCGCCTTCTCCCACATCGGCCTGTCTGTTACCGATCTCGATGCCGCGGTTTCCTTCTATACAGAAGTCTTGGGCTGGTACCTCGTCATGCCGCCGACCAGGATTGCTGAAGACGAAAGCGCAATTGGCGTGATGTGCACGGATGTGTTTGGGCCTGGATGGGGCAGCTTCCGCATTGCACATCTATCCACTGGTGACCGGGTTGGAGTCGAAATCTTCCAGTTCAATAACGCCGAGCGTCCCGCGAACAACTTCGAGTACTGGAAGTCGGGCGTCTTCCACTTCTGTATTCAGGATCCGGACGTTGAAGGCCTGGCCGCTCGGATTGTGGCAGCTGGTGGAAAGCAGCGAATGCCGGTTCGAGAGTACTTCCCAGGGGAGAAGCCCTATCGGATGGTTTACATGGAGGATCCGCTGGGCAACATCCTGGAGATCTACAGCCACAGCTACGAGCTTACGTATTCAGCTGGCGCGTACGTCTAGCTCCACGCACACCCTCAGCCAGCTTTCGACTGCCAGGCAGTCCTCGCCAAACTGAGACACGACGGTACGGAGCAAGTGTCTCGGCTGTAGAAGTCAGAGGTCTGCAAGTTAGAAGCTGGCGAACGTAATTTTAACGATTCATCGGCGAGCCGCGCCGCTAGCCCTAAGGAGCATATGATGAAAATGAACGGCATTCGTTGGCCGGAAGGCTACCTTCCTGGTTACACCGAAAACTTTGTCTCGAATGAGCTGATCGTCCTCGGCCTTGCCGCAGCTGATGTTTGGCCGTTGCTTGAAGAGCCACGTCTGTGGCCGACCTACTACGGAAATTCAGCCAATGTGCGCTTCCACGATGGCGCCGGCCCTCTGTTGCGAAACGGGGATCGATTCTACTTTGAAACCTTTGGCTTCCCCGTGGAGGCTCAATGCGTCGAGCATGAGGCTCCTACCTCCGAGGGTCCGGGCCGGATCGCTTGGCATGGCTGGGCCGGTGAGCCCGGGTCTGCCGATCGACTTGACGTTCATCATGCGTGGATTGTCGAAGACCTTGATGGTGGCCGAGTGCGGATCCTCACGCAGGAGACGCAGAAGGGACAGCCTGCAGAAGCCCTGCGTCTGGCCAAGCCGAATCCAATGATCAATGGTCACCAGGATTGGCTGGACGGCCTGGTGGAAGCAGCTCGAGCCGCCAAGTCAACGTCCTAAGCCGGAGTAAATCCCCGTGCTTGCTCCTCTTGCTCTCCCCAAAGCCCCGTTTATGTCTGCCCTGTTTAGCCCATTCGAGCTCAAAGGTGTCACTCTTAAGAATCGTATCGCGGTGCCGCCCATGTGCCAGTACAGTGCGGAGGACGGCCGTATCAACGATTGGCATCTCAGCCACTATGCCGCGCTTGCGCGCGGAGGCGCTGGGCTCGTGATTGTCGAGGCTACCGCCGTGTCTCCGGAAGGACGCATCACCCCGGGATGTGCTGGCCTGTGGGGTGATGAGCAAATTCCAGGAATGGCAGCCATCGCTTCTGCCATCAAGCAAGGCGGTGCCGTAGCTGGCATCCAGATCGGCCACGCAGGGCGCAAGGCTAGTGCAAATCGGCCATGGCAAGGCGATGACCACATCGCAGCCGATGATCCCGCAGGATGGGCGATCCTTGGTCCCTCGCCGATCGCCTTTGGCGGCTCGCTCGATAGAGTTCCCAACGAGATGACGGTTGAGGACATTCATCGCGTTCAAGCGGATTTCGTCGCTGCAGCCAAGCGTGCGCTTGCTGCAGGATTTGAATGGCTGGAGCTTCACTTCGCTCATGGCTATCTGGCGCAGAGCTTCTTCAGCCCCGACAGCAACAAGCGGGAGGATCGCTACGGTGGCGGTGCGGAGAACAGAGCACGCTTCCTGCTGGAGACATTGGCGGCCGTCCGTAAGGTTTGGCCCGAGCATCTGCCGCTGACCGCGCGCTTTGGAGTTGTGGAGTACAACTCGCGCGATGGCCAAGCACTGGTCGACTCCATTGAGATTGGCAAAGAAATGCGAGAGTTGGGGCTTGATCTGCTCAACGTGAGCATTGGCTTCAGTGCTCTTGGTGGCCGCGTCCCATGGGGTACACAGGCGTTCCTGGCACCCCTTGCTGAGCGATTTGCTAATGAAACTGGGCTTCCGGTGGCCACAGGTTGGTGCATCGATGATCCACAGACTGCCGAGCGCGTTGTAGCGGACTGTCAGGTTGACCTAGTGATGATCGGGCGGGCCCACCTATCCAATCCGCACTATCCGTACCAAATGGCCATTGCGCTTGGCCAGGAGCTCCCAGCCAGCGTGCTACCCACGCCTTACAGCTATTGGCTGAGCAGATACAAAGGCCCGGGCAAGGCGTCGGCTCAATAGGAGCGAGCCAGCCCCCTCCTCCATCGAGCAATAGGGGCAAATGATCTGGCTCCCATCGAGAATCCCTAACGCCATTGCAAGCTGCTACCCCGCCTCAACACAGGCGGGGACAGGCACCATTAAAGTTGCTCCGCCTTGTCCGCCAGGGGTCACCGAAGCGGCTGCGTGAGCGAGACGGGATGGGAGGTCTGACTAGGCGCCGAAGAAGACTCGAGCTAGCGAGAGGCACTTGGCCGACGCTGCCTTGCCGGCATGCTCAAGCGCGAGCGCTCCGCCGCCGACAAGATGACCATCAGCACAAAGGGGTTGGCTACCTGAATCATGACTACGGACGTCTCTGAGATTGCACCTTGCAGCAGGAGAATCATCGGAATAGTGAGTAGGGCATGGAACAACACTCCCGCACCAACCAAAAGGGCTAGTGCTCGATAGCTCATACGACCCGCGCCAAAGGATGTGTAGATCATCCAAGCGCAGAGGGGGATGAAGATGATGATCGCAGTTAGCGTTCCCGCGCCGTAGCCGACCCCGAGAATCAGCGGGATCACGTGGAAGACAACGTTGATCATGATGATGCTGTAGATCGCATAGCCCCTTGAGCCAGGGCAAGGCTGGAAAGATTGAAGGCGGCGATCGCCTGCCCTGGGTGAAGACGCGTGGTGAGGACAACTACGCGATCTCAGAGCAAATCGGCTGGCAGGTCCATGTCTATGGACGAGCCAGTACTGAACTAAAGGGCTGGTGCGACAGCCGCGGCATGGCTCTTCGCGAGTTTACCTGGCACGAAGAACATGGCCGCGCTGGACGTCAGCAGGACGCTGTCTACGTTCTGCGGCCTGACACTTGGGTGGGATTGGCACAGCCAACGCAGTCCCTAGACGAGCTGCAGCGCTATTGGGATTCCCGCATGGGCAAGAGATTGAGCACGTGAGCGAGATGCAACCTAAGTGGAGTCGTCGCAAGGAGGCGCGGCCGCTCGAGATTGTAGACGCTGCGGTAGATGTTTTCCTTGAGAACGGCTTTGCTGCCGCAAAGCTCTCTGATATCGCGAAGCGCGCACGAGTCGCGAAGGGCACGATCTACCTCTACTTTGAAACCAAGGAAGAGCTGTTTCGAGCCGCAGCGCGCCAGTTGATCTCCACAAATCTGGAAGGCCTTGAGACGGCACAGGCGACCTTCGACGGGTCGATTGAGGAGCTAATCCCGACGCTCCTCCAGCGAGCGGTCTCATCAGGTGGCGATGCCCGCTTGTCTGCAGCATTGCGAATGGTGCTATCGGAGAGCCGAATGTTTCCTGAGCTTGCGAGGATCTGGCATGACGAAGTTGCATCTCGCATGATCCGGCTGGTGGCAAGCGCTGTCGAGCGGGCGCAGGCCAAGGGGACCGTCCGCGCCGGCGACTCAAATCTCATGGCCTTTTCAATCATGGCTCCGATCGTAATGGGTGTGCTGTTCCACGAGCTGTTCGGGACCTCGAGTCCGCATGCACCTGCGCTGGACAAACTTGCGTCCCAGCATGCTTCAATGATCCTTCATGGCATCACTGTGGATGCGATGTAAGCCGCCCTCACGGAGTTGTTAAGGGTTAGGCCACATCTATCCCTCCATGATTGAGATCAGTTGTCCTAGCCCTGCGACTTCGAGGGTGATCGTCTGCCGGCCAGAAGCAGATTCAGCGCGGCACAATCCTAGCCAGCGCATGCGCCCAAGGCATTGCTACTTGAAGGATGGGCAGCCATTGGCAAGCCACCAGCAGGCTACCGTCCTTCGTCGCCCCATGCGCACCGTCACGCAGTTCGAGCAGGGCATCCGGCCCGGGTTAGTCGTCCATCCCGCTGCAGACGATCAGGTCGAAACGACCCGTCGGCCACTCCTGCAGTTTCTGGGCGCAGGCCGCCGGAAGCGATAGAACGTTGAGTGTCGGTCCGAGGGCTGGCGCACCTCGTAGCCGCTGCCTCGATATCCCCCCGAGAACCGCTGGCCGAACGCAAGCGTCAGCGCCTCCACGCTCAGCACCACGTTCCAGTTCCTTCGTGGCCCCACTTGCCGCTTCGCTTCCTGCGTTACGACGGCCAGCGCAACGGCCCCGATGACCGCGGACTGGTACCGGAGTTCAGGCACCACTCGCCGAGCTCCCGCGCGCCTGCGATCAGACGAAGACCTCATCGAGCAGGTCCCGCAGCGCGCCGTTCAGCCTCGGGTCGCCCTGTCCCTGCAAGGACAGGTACAGCGACAACGGGTCCACGACGGTGCCCGCGCCACCCAGGCGGGTGGAGTACGCCCAATGCTGCACGTCTGCATAGCCCTCGCCGGCCACGGGAAACCATTCCGGCTCCGGATGCCGACGGAAGCAGTCTCGTCCGATCGCAGCGATCGGACGCGATGGCGCCGCCAGTTCGGTGAGAACGGACAGGCCGGTTTCTCCCGCAGCACGACAATGATCGGCCAGCAGCATGTCCAAGCCACTTTTGCCGATGCAAGTGGTGCGCAGCACCGGCGAGCGCAGCCGCGGCAGCGCGACCGCCCACAAGGAGCGGCGCGCTTTCAAGAACCGTAGCTTCGTCTCCCGCCCCTCGCGCTGGGCGCTGACGAGGTTAGCCGCCACCAGTTCACGGGCGACCCGCGAGGCAGTCATGCGTGAGTAGCCTGCCTCGCGCGCCAGGTCGAGCGGCACCCACGGGACGCTGCCAGGGATGCCGCGCTCCTCCAAGTCGGGCCGCAACAGGGCCGCGATCAGAACCGCTTGTGCCGGATGGCTCAACCGCTCCCCAGCGGATGTGAGCACCCTTGGAGACGAATCGCGCTCGCGTAAGCTCATCAGGAAGCTCGGAGCGAACAGTTGGCTACCAGGCACAACGAAATCCACCCGAGACTCGATGAGCTTGGAGCGAATGTAGGGCGAAACGCCGGAGAGCACGAGAATGACCCTCAAGCCGGCCTTTTCCGCCAATCGATGCACCTGCGCGATCAGCCGCAAAGGTGGCAACGGTTCCGTCTGCGCCGGGACGGTGGCCAGCAGCACCCTGTGGCCGAGCAGGTCAAGCTCGGCCAGGCCGAATAGGGTGGCGAGGAAGTGGGGTAATGGACCTCCACCCTAACGAGGCGCCCATGGCAGCAAGGCGACGCCACCGTGAAGGCATGGCGAACGCCCGTGCTTGCTTAGTCAAGCAGCCCCAACAACGAGCGATGCGCCGCCACGCCAGCGAGCGCGCCTTCTCCGATGGCCAGGGCGATGTTGCCTGCGAACCGGGCTGCGTCCCCGCAGGCGAACACTCCTTCCACGGTGGTCTGCTTCGCCGAGTCCGTTGAAATGCAGCCAACAGATTCGGTTTCACACCCCAGTTGGTGTGCGATCGGGGAGCATAGTTTCGTTTCGGGGTGTAAAAAGAGGGCCCGTAGCTTTAGCCGGCGTCCGTCGACCAGGTCCGCCGTGGCTTCTCCAGAAACGCCGACCAACGGTGTTCGCTCCAAGGCCGCATCAATGCCGTTAAGCTGATTCTCCAGAGCGTTCAATGCCTGCTCCGTCCGATCTCCCCGGTGGAAGATCATGATTTTCCCCCATTGCTGCAATGCCTTGGCATGCGCCAACGCATCGTCGTCTGCGGCGACCAGAAGCCCAAGCGACCCTCCGCAGATCTCGTAGCCGTGGCAGTAAGGGCAATGGAGGACGCTCTTTCCCCAGCGCTCTTCCAAGCCGGGGATTTCCGGGAGCTGGTCCACGACCCCGTGGGCCAGCACCAATCGATGTGCGGACACTGTTCTCCCAGAGGCACAGGTGACCTTGAATCCGGTCCGGGCAGAGCCCTGCGCACCCACCGCCTCGGCGGCGATCCAGCGCACGCGGCTGTAGGCTTGAAGTTGCCGCCGAGCGGTTGTCAAAAGATCGGCCGGGGCGCATCCATCCCAACCGAGGCAGCCATGGGCTCGGCTGGCGGCGCGGTTCCTTGGCAGCCCATGATCAATGATCACCACTGATCGACAGGCCCGAGCAAGCTGAAGCGCGGCGGACATCCCAGCGAAACTTCCACCGATCACGACGGCGTCTACAGGATTGGGAGCAACGGCGTCGTTTGTCATGGGCATCCATCTGAGGGAAAGAGTCGTTCCAGGTGACCCTATCTGACGCCTACACCGTCGGCCGCCCGTGTAGAACGAGTGGCGACGGAGCGAAAAGGGATTTCACGGCGTCGGACGCGCAGCTCACCTTCGCTCCCTCTCCCACTGGGTTCGCAGAAAACTGGTGAGCGCAGAGTAGAGCCGGCGTGAGAACGGGACCCCAACTTGGAGACCAGACGCAATGCGATGGCTCTTAGTGTGGGATGCAGGAGGGCAACCCCACATGAGTACCCGTCTCGAAATTGATTTGATGATCGCTCAGCTTGAGGAGAAGCTACCGGAATGGGCAGCGCTCTACTCCGAGGAGCAGTTTCTCCGGATGCTCGCTGAAGCATTGAGCTACATCGCGGTCAGCGCAGACCCCGACGCTCGGACGCACTGCGTGATGCGCACGGGGTGCTTGGACCCAAGCAGTAGCGAAGCATACTGGGGACGGCAATACGGTCGACACGAGTCCTGACCCCACATTCGGCACATTCGCTTGTCCTTGATCCGGCGTGGCTCGTCCTGAATGCTCTCCAGCGCTACGCCAACTTGATACCCCAGCGTCATCAATCTTTGTTCCATGACCTGCATCGCTCGCGTCCCGCCCACCATCACCCATCCTTGCTGAACAAGCCACATCGTCTGCATTAGCGAGTCTCGACGGCTCAACGCAGCGGATGTGAAGGTTTCGTAACGCCCAAACGGTGGGCCCTTCCTACACTGCCCCACCTGTCGCCTCCGGTGGCTCGCCACGAGGATGACCCATGATCAGCCAGCAACGCTCTACAGATGCTCTTAGCGATGAGTCCAGGCAGTTCAGCCTTCTGGTGAACTCGGTCACGGACTACGCGATTTATATGCTGGACACCGCCGGCTTCATCCGGACGTGGAACACCGGAGGGCAGCGGATCAAGGGCTATACCGCAGCTGATGTTGTAGGGTCCCACTTCTCTAGGTTCTATCTTCCAGAGGAGGCGGAAGCGGGGTTTCCACAACGCAATTTGCGCGTTGCCGCTGAAGAAGGACGATACGTCTGCGAAGGCTGGCGCTTGCGCCAAGATGGAACGCCGTTCCGCGCGAGCGTGGTCATTGACCCTATTTGGGTCGACGGTGATCTCGTCGGATTCGCCAAGATCACGCGTGACATTACCGAACTCCATCAGGCTCAAGAGCAACTGCTTGATGCGCAGCGCGAACTGTTTCAAGCGCAAAAGATGGAAGCGATTGGCAAGTTCACGCTGGGGTTGGCGCACGACTTCAACAACCTACTCACGATCATCGCCAACTGTCTGGACATGGTCAGTATCCACGTGGATAACCCTGCAGCCGCGGCGCTCATTGACACCGCCCAGCGTGCGGGCGAACGGGGAACACTATTGACGCGTCAGCTGCTGACCTTTGGCAAGGGGCAGACCCTGGTCCCGGAGAAGGTCCGGCTGGGAAGGCTTCTGCATGAGTTCGAGGGCATGCTTAAACGCGCGGCTGGCGACCACGTTGACGTGGCCATCCAATTGCCCGACGAAGATGTGGAGATTGAGCTTGATAAGGCCCAGCTGGAGGCCGCCATCCTGAACTTGGTATGCAACAGCCGCGATGCCATGCCTCAGGGTGGACAGATCACTGTGTCAGCGGCAATTCGCTCTCTGCAGAGCCCATCCACCCCCATGAATGGCCCGCTAGATTACGCCTGCATCACGGTCTGCGACGATGGCGAGGGCATTCCCAAGGAAGTGCAGGAACGGGTTTTCGAGCCGTTCTTCACCACCAAGTCCATCGGCAAAGGAAGTGGATTGGGGCTAAGCCAAGTATTTGGGTTCACGAGCCAGTCGGGGGGCTACACCGAATTGATCAGCGAAGTCGGGAAAGGAACCCGGGTTAGTCTTTTTTTCCCTATTCGAGTCCATTGAAATGCCGATCCATGTTCTTTTCGTAGAAGATGAAGAAGATCTCCGCGCAGTGGTTGCCGACGCCCTCAGTGCCCAGGGTTTCGATGTCACCACCGCCAGCACGGGAATTGAGGCAATTGCACACCTTCGCGGCGAGGGGAAGTTCACCATCGTTGTGACGGACTACAGCATGCCAGGCTCTGCGACCGGCTTGGACGTGGCGGTTGAAGCGGCTTTGTCCCAACCGCTGGCGAAGGTAGTGATTTCGTCAGGGCTTCAGCGGTCTCAGTTGCCAGTGCTTCCTGAAAACGTCCGTTTTCTTCCCAAGCCCTACCGATTTCGCCAGCTCACCACGGCCATTCATGAGCAAGTGGATTGCCGCCGGGGGACCTAGGATGAGTGCCGCACGCCGTAGCTTCCGTCAAGCGCAGCGCCTCGGGAGACCAACAGGAGCAACCGATCCATCGCTGTCGCGTTCATGGCCTCGCCGTCGCCTCGCCTCTTGAATCCGGCCCAATCGCCGAGCGCGGTTGAAGTCAGCTCGCTTGGCTCTACGGGGAGCCATTTCATCGGCCAGAACGGAAGCCGGCGATCGGAGACCGCGCTTCTCTGCAGCTCCAGGACATGATGGTGGCTAGAGGCTCCAAGGACGCGCGAATATGCAACATCTAGCCCGTCTGACGGCCCTTCCAAGTATTGAAGGAAGCGCTCGCCGTCAAAAAGAAGAATGCCGCTGACGCCGGCGTCTCGATTGAAGCGGGCTGCGTCGTCCACGAGATCGTCCAGCTTGCTCCCCCGCAACCCTAGCTTGTCTCCCATCAGAGCATTCGAAGCTTCGCTGACATACACCACCGCCCTAATGGGCATCGCGCGCTCCCTCTCCATATGGTCGATGCACGTTAGCAAATATGAATGATGTAGCTCTCTCGATTGTTCCAAAGTGAGATGCCGATCCTGACATGTTCAGGAATGTGCGCGCCAGTCGCTACGCCACGTCACGCTCTGAAGCCAGCAAATGCAGCAACGATGGCGTCGTCAACGCTATCGAACCACGGACATGCCCAACACCGGTCAGTTTTATGTGCTTGCGCTGGTCCCTGTCCGGGATGAGCACGGCAACATCGTCCATGTGCGACAAATCTCTATGCGTTGCACAGCCTGCGGCGGGATTACCGACCTCAGCGGGGATGTCCTGGGAAAGATACCCGGCGGCACAGTTCTGACTTGCAATCATTGCGGCGCGCGCCAAGCCGTCAGCAATGCTCGGCTCGATGAATGTCATCACGTGTTGCCGAACGAGCCGGCTCGCCGCAATGACCAGTGAGAGCCGATGATCGGGGCAAACAGCGGCATTGCGGCTGTCAGCGATAACGAGCCCTTATCGCGACTGAACTGGTTTGGCAGGCAGAACGGATTTTTGCGCAATCTCCAGCCTACTCACGTCGTCCACTGGCATAAGAACTGCAGCTTTCTGTACCGGGTCCCAAAGTACATAGCTATCACCCAAACGCCCCACTAGGCCCAGGCCGCCTTGCACCTTCTCATCAATAGTCACATTGACCGTGTACTTGCTGCCGCCAGAAGTAATCGCCTTGGCGCGCTCGAAGCCAAGCCAGTTTGACGAGATCGGGACATAGACAATCATCACGAGCGCATAGACCAGCCACGGCGAGTCCTTCACGGTGGCCGGCAACACTGGGGACAGGCGTACTGCCACTGCACATATGCCCGTCAGCGCCACACCTATCAAAACGGGCCAGGCATTGGTCCACCAAAGCAAGGCACCCATTCCAACAAGACAAAGAGCCAGGGTCAGCCACATCAGCAGATTGGCTTGGGACGGCGTCGCTGTCACCTTCCCCTCAACCCACCCTCCAAACAGCAGCGCAATCAGAATAAGGAACAACACCATGCCGATCCCCGCAAGCCCTGCCAGTGCAAGCTCACTCACCGCAACAAACTGAAAAGGATCCAGGCCGAAGTGACCCCAGTAAGCCTTCAGATAGAAAGCCCCTTGCACCAAGCCAAACGTAACCAGCGCCGAACCCCACCCAGCAACATCGGCCATGGTTAGCGTCTTCTGCGTACGTTCCATGTATCCCCTTCCGTCAATGCAGCCCCGCCACATAGTGGCATGCAGCGCTCGACCCTGCAGAACTCATCCTATTAACGTGACGCGTCACGCTCGATCGCTGCCACTCCATTGGCGCCCTACCCCTCCCCGACTATAGTTCCACCCCTCACAAGGACGAGGCGGCACACATGCCCTATATCGGAATCGGACTCCACGTACTGGCGGCCATCTACTTCGCGGTGCACGCCATCCGCTCGGGGCAGAGCCTCTACTGGCTCATCCTGCTCTTCTCGTTCCCGCTGCTCGGCAGCGTCGTCTACTTCCTGGCGATCTACTTCCCTGAAGTCCGCCACTCGCGCGGCGCCCGGCAGGTCGTCCGCTCCGCCAAGCAGCTCATGGACCCGGGCCAGGACCTTCGCAACGCCCGTGCCGAACTGGCGCGCACGCCCACCGTGCAGAATCGGGTTCGGCTGGGCATGACGCTGCTGGATGCCGGCCAGGCCGAGGAAGCCAGAACCCTGCTTGAGCAGGCAGCCAGCTCGCCGCTGGGCGACGACCCCTACATCCTGACCGGCCTTGCCCGTGCCCGCCTCGAATCCGGGCACGCTGCGCTTGCGGTGGAGACGCTGGACGGCCTGTTCGCCCGCCACCCGGATGTGCGCCGCAAGCCGGAACAGACCCTGCTGTACGCGCAGGCACTGGCAGCTACCCAGGCGCCCGGCACTCGCGCCGCGTTCGAGCGCGCCGTGGAATGCGGGAACGACGCGGCCGCCCGCTGCCTCTACGCCGAATGGCTGATGGCGCAGCCGCAACCCGACGATCGCGAGCAAGCCCGCAGCCTGTTCGCCAGCATCATCGACGATGCCCAGCACTGGTCGCGCCACGCGCGCAGCCACAATGCCGCATGGCTGGAGCGAACCAAGGCGGCGTTGAAGGGCCACTGACGACCCGGCAGCAGGTGGCGGGCTCGAACACCTGCACTTCCAGGGAACTATCGCAGCGGGCCTAGCGCGAGCCCGGCCTGGGGAAGAGCAGCTTGGGGGTTCCGATAAACAGCAGCCATGCCCCCAGGGCCGCTGCGTAGGCGAGCACCGTTCCCACAAGGAATGTGCCGAATAGGCTGCCGGTGAACACCTGATACAGCCCTTTGCCGCGACCTGCAGCGCTGCCTCCAACAGTCAGCACGATGACCGGCAGCATGATCATTCCGCTGCAGAGGATCAGGGAGAACGCGCCCAGCAACCAGCGCTTGAGTGGCGGGTTCCATGGCATGGGATAGCCTGCGAGCAGTCGCCTCATCCAAAGAAACAGTACTGGAAAGGCGATCAGGTACATCAATGCCACATACAACCAGGTTCGAGAATCAGCGCTGCCCGCCTCGAAGATGGCTCGCGGGTATACCCCTGTGCGATAGAGCGTTTCTGCGCTTGCCGCCAGCGCCGCGCTAATGATCATCGCAGGCTTGAACAGGCGCGACACCTTGCCCCATTGCGCGTTGCGTAGTTGCTGCCCGTCAGTCATGCCAGACATGAAAACCTTTTTGGGCGGATGCGTCCATGAGGTACCAAGGGGCATTGTGCAGATGATTCGCCACATGGTGACATGCAGCGCCTTATTTCGCAGATTTCACGTATTAACGTGACGCGTCACACGCAATCGGAAGCGCATTGCTGGACAGGCATGTCGCATCTGCCTTGCTCACAGCCCCACCGGGCGGATGCCGACAGCGCGCAGAGCTGCACCACCGACATGGCCGATAGCGTTGCAGCGCAAGGCTCCAGCTTGGTTTCGTCGTATGCAACGATTCTGAAAATGTTGAAAGTAGTGACGTCATCAGCCCTACTGCATTGGCATCGCGCACAACCGGGCGTATTCCTTGCCGTGCCACCTTGAACAGGTGGCCGGGATTCGAAACCCCGGTTCTACGCTGAAGTAAACGCTTGCCAGCCGGCATCACCCATCAGGTGGTGCCGGCTGGCAATCCGTCGGCCTGCTATGGCGGGCGGTGCGTGGAGGCCTTGCGCCTGCCGGTTTAGCGTAGACCGGGTTTCGAACCTCGCATCGTCCGCCACCTTTATCGGTGGCGGCTTCTGCATGCACGCAAGGAGCCCCGCCATGACCCAGCCCCACTCCCCTGCCCCGCACCCGATCCACGACGCGCCTGCGAATGGCCCTGCGCTGGACCCGAACACCCTCATCGCCCTGCTGCACAGCATCGGCTCTGGCGTCGCCTCCGATGGTCAGCCCTGGCCGGAGCGCCACCAGATGCCGGGCCGGCGCATTGCCTTGGCGGATACCGATTGCTCGCTGGCCGGGCTTCGCGTGGTGTTGGAGATCCTGCTGGCCGCGCAGCGTGCCCGCGAGAACGGCGAGCTGGAGCAATACGTCGGCCCGCGCGTGATGGAGGGGCTGATCATGGCCGGAATCGGCCTTACCGCACACGCCAGTACCCGACTGCATCCGGAGGGCTGAGTGGCCTGGTGGCGCTGGGCGGCCACCGCGCTCTGTCTTGTGGTGGTGGTTGCGGCACAGACGCAGTGGCTGGCACCGCCCAAGCCCTCGCCTATCGGTTTCCACAGCATCCCCGGCGATCGCTTTCTGCAGTTGCGCCGCCAAGCCATGCAGTTCGTGGAGGATCGGCCACTACAGGGCTTCCAGTTCGTTGAGCGGCGCCGAGATGCCGAGTTCCAGGTTCATTGCCGAGGCATACCCGTGCTGTGGCTGGAGAGGCGCTCGCAACATCTGCTGTTGCAGGTCTCATTGGACGCGAAGCAGCGGGCGCCTGCCGTTATGCGGTTGCGGGCGCTCCTCGAATGGCAGTTGGAGCCGTTGGATTACCTGGAGCAGGTACTGGCTGACGTGCCGGAACCTGTTCTGTTGGATCGGGTGCTGCAGATGTTCGGGGGAGAGGTGCCTGAGGGCGCGCGATGTGGCCCACACTAGTCACCTGCGCGACAGGCATTGGCCCAGTGATCATGCGGGTCACCTCCCGGCATCGATCCAGCCCGCATCGCGCGCACGTGCAAGATCTTCTGGCGTATCGATATCCAGGCCCAGTGCCGGTGCCTTTAGGACATGCACCGTATCGGCAGGAAGTTGCCGCAGGCGCGCTCCGAAGCCGCGGTCACCGCTTGCACCCACTTGATTGAACCATGCGTGCGGCACTACTGCAGGAATGCCAAGCGCGCCTCCATGACGGGTGCCAGCGCACCCTGACGCCGAGGCGCGGGCACCCGAAAGCAGCGCCTGCAGATGGGAGCGCTCGATTGCGGGCTGGTCGCATGCCACGACCATCACCGCAGTCACCGTGGGCAGCAGGTGTGCGCTGGCAACCTGCAGGCTGCTCGCCAGGCCGCGTTCCCAGTGCTGGTTGGTTACCGGGGTGGCATCCAGGCCGGCAATGCTGGATGTCACGGCCTGTGCGTTCGCGCCCACCACGACCAGGACCTGCGCTGGCGCGAGCTCGCGCGCCAACCGCACCACGCGATGTACCAGGGTCTCGCCCTGCCGGGTCAGAAGCTGCTTGGGCTGGCCAAGTCGGGTGCTCCCGCCGGCAGCCAGCACGACGACCGCATGCGCGTCGGTCACCTGCCGTGCGCGCTTCGCCATTGCTGCAGCTGCGCGGCGATGCTGAGCGAAATCGCCTCTGGCCCTCGGCCGCCGATGTCCAGGCCGACAGGTGATCGAAGTCTCGGGGAAAGGCGGTGGCGCTGATCCGGTGTCAGCAGCTTGAACAGGTCCTCGCGCCTTCGCCGCGGACCCAGCAGTCCAATGAACATAACTTTGGTATCAGCCAGGGCCACCAGCGCCTCCCGGTCCAGTTCGAAATCGTGATGCATCACCAGTGCCGCGTCGCACGGGTCACCATGAAGGGCCTCTGCAGGGTTGGTCTGAAGATGCACATCGGCGTACTGCCCGGCTGAGGCCCAGCGCGCTCGCCGTTCGGCCACGCTGACCCGCCACCCCAGGCCCCGCAGCAACGGAACCAGGAAGGGCGTTTCCGGACCGCCCCCCAACACCACGGCCCGCGGAAGCCGGGGCAACGGCAAATGCCATGCGCCCTCGCCAAAGGGCTGCGTACCCTCCATCGGATGCAGCTGCCACGCCTGCTCGCGATGGCCGGCGCGGAAAACGACCTGGCCCGACGTACGAAGGTCGCGCTGGAGTGACACACCCTCGCGCAACCAAGCCTCGATCACGTCGTCGATGCCGGCCATGGCACGCAATGGCAGGAGCGCAATCCGCAGCCGGCCGCGGCACCCGAGCGCAGACCCACTCAACAGGTCGTCGTCACTGCGGGTGTCGATCTCGATCCAGTCGACCCGCCCTGCCGCGCTCACCTGCTCCGCGCGACGCGCGAGCGCGGGTTCCAGGCATCCGCCGCTCAGCCAGGCGACCTGGCCGCCGTTGCAGAACAGCACCATGTCGCCGGCACCGGCGTAAGTGGAGCCATCGGTTTCCAGCACCAGCGCGAGCACGGCGTGCTCCCCCGCGCGCACACGCGTCAAGGCCGCCTCGAGTACGCCGCGCGGGCTGCCTTCGGCGAGGAAGCCCGGCGCTGCCGACAGGTGCTCGGCAAGATCTCCGGGCTCCCCTCCGCCTGCGGCGGAGGCCTCCAGAGTGGGCGAGGCTGCGGGTCGGTCCATGCGCAAGGGTCAGCCCACGTCGGGCAAGCCGGGCAGCAGCTTGTCCAGGGTAATGGGATAGTCGCGCACGCGCACGCCGGTTGCGTTGTAGACCGCATTGGCGATCGCGGCGCCGACCCCACAGATGCCCAGTTCACCCACACCCTTGGCCTTCATCGGCGAGATCACCGGATCCAGCGTGTCGAGGAAGACCACCTCCTGGTACGGGATGTCGGCGTGCACGGGAACCTCGTAGCCGGCCAGGTCGTGGTTGATGAACAAGCCAAGCCGTTTGTCGACCACCAGCTCCTCCATCAGGGTCGCGCCCGCACCCATCACCATCCCCCCGATGACCTGGCTGCGTGCAGACAGCGGATTGAGGATCCGGCCGCCATCGCATACGGCAAGCATGCGACGAATGCGCGTCTCTCCCGTGTAGGCATGCACGGCGACCTCGCAGAAATGCCCTGCATAGGTGCCGACGTCGTAGCCTTGCTTGAAGTCGCCGAAGGCAATGCCGTCCTCCGCCGACAGTGTGCCCGCCTCCGCCAGCTTGATGGTCCGCCCACCCACCTGGATGCGGCCATTGGCGAAGTCTGCGGTGTCGCCGTCGAAGCCCAGTTTCTCGCCCACCTTGCGGCGCAGGCTGACGCACGCCGCGTACACGCCCGCGGTGGAGCTTGCCGCGCCCCACTGGCCGCCGGAACCGGCGGAGGCGGGATGACGGGAGTCGCCGAGGGTTACCTGGACCCGCTCCAGCGGCACGCCCATGGTCTCGGCTGCCGTCTGCGCGATGATCGTGTAGGAGCCGGTGCCAATGTCGGTCATGTCGGTCTCCACAATCACCCCGCCCTGGCCGTCAAGCCGGACCCGCGCCGCCGACTTCATTGTCGGTGCGCCGCGATAGCCCGCAGACACGCCCATGCCGACCAGCCAGTCCCCTTCCCTGACCTGCGCCGGCCTGGGGTTGCGCTTGTTCCAGTTGAAGCGCTCCGCGCCTTCGCGCAGGCAGCGCACCAGGTTGCGGTCGGAGAACTTCTTGGACGGATCGCCGGGTACCACCTCGGGCTCGTTGAGGATGCGGAACGCGATCGGGTCGAGGCCCAGCTTCTCGGCCATTTCGTCCATCGCCACTTCCAGCGCCATGTGGCCCGGTGCTTCGCCCGGTGCGCGCATCGCATTGCCTTCGGGCATGTCGAGCGTGGCGATGTAATTGGCCACCAGGCGGTTGGCGCCTGCATAGAGCTTGGGCGTCTGCAG
The DNA here is from genome assembly GCF_032025605.1 of Stenotrophomonas maltophilia group sp. msm4. Taxonomy (NCBI): domain Bacteria; kingdom Pseudomonadati; phylum Pseudomonadota; class Gammaproteobacteria; order Lysobacterales; family Lysobacteraceae; genus Stenotrophomonas; species Stenotrophomonas maltophilia group sp. msm4. The sequence goes on from NZ_JAVSKK010000001.1 coordinate 1,187,329, forward strand.
GGTGCCGTTCTCGCCGTCCTCGCCGTTGATGTTGCCCGACCAGTTCTCATGGGCGATGGCGGAGATCCGGCCATCCTTTCCGCAGCCGATCCGCACGCGCTGGAGGGTGGCGTGCCGGTGCGTGGTGTTGTTGGGCACCAACGGGCGCTGCAGTGCGATCTTCACCGGCCGCCCGACCTGCTTGGCCGCCAGCGCGGCCAGCACCGCGTCGGCACGGATGAACAGCTTGCCGCCGAAGCCGCCGCCGATATAGGGCGAGTCCACGCGCACCTTGGCAGGATCGATGCCGAGGATCGCCGCCATGCCCTGCCTGGCCCAGTCGATCATCTGGTTCGCCGTCCATAGCGTGAGCGTGTCGCCCTCCCAGGCGGCGATGGTGGCGTGCGGCTCCATCATCGAATGACTTTCGTCGGAGGTGTGGTAGGTCTCGTCGAGCTTGACCGCCGCGCTCGCGTAAGCGGTGTCGAAATCGCCGAGCGTCTGCCGGTCGGGCTTGCCACCGCGCCCCTTTGCCAGCGGCGCGGACGGCGCCAAGTCTGGGAAATCGAAGCGGCCCTTGCCGCGCTCGTAGCGGGTGCGGATCAGCGCCGCGGCGGCGCGGGCCTGCTCGAAGGTCTCTGCTACCACGCAGGCGATGGCCTGGTGGTAGTGAGCCACTTCGGGTCCGCCGAACAGCGGCGCATTGTTCCAGTTCGATGTGCCGACCGGCTTGGTTTCCGGTGCGGTGATGACCGCCAATACGCCGGGCGCGGCACGTGCGCGGGAGGCATCCATCGAAATGATGCGCCCCTTGCCGATGCCCGCACCGACGATGTAGCCGTAGGCCTGGTTCGGCGCAACGTCATGGCGCTCGTAGGCATAGGGGGCGGTGCCGGTGGTCTTGCGTGGACCGTCGATGCGCGGCGTCGACTTGCCGACGACCTTGGCCTTGTCGAACAGGTTGTCGCCGGCGGGGGCATTGAATTCAAGGGGCATCAGCGCTCTCCTTCCACCAGCACCGCTGCGAGAGTGCGCTCGGCGAGCGCGATCTTGAACGCGTTCTCCCGCGTCGGACGGGCACCGGCGAACACCTGCCGGGCCGCGGCCTTTACGCCGTCGCGCAGCAGCGGTTCGGCCGCCTCGACGCGCCACGGCTTCGGCGCGACCCCACCGAAGGCGAACCGCGCCGAGCCGTCACGCTGCACGACTGCGGCGACCGACACCAGTGCGAACGCATAGGACGCGCGGTCACGTACCTTGTGGTACACGTGCCGACCGCCCAAGGGTTCTGGCAGCGTGACGTGGGTGATCAGCTCACCGCGCTGCAGCACGTTGTCCTGCTGCGGCCTGTCGCCGGGGGAACGATGGAAATCGGCAATCGGGATGCTGCGCGTACTGCCGTCACCCCTGACGGTCTGGATCGAGGCGTCCAGCACCCGCAGGGCCACCGCCATGTCGCCCGGATAGGTCGCGATGCAGCTGTCCGAGGTGCCGATCACGCCCATCTGCCGGGAGAACCCCTCGAGTGCGCCGCAGCCGGATCCGGGCAGGCGCTTGTTGCAAGGCAGATTGGGGTCGTAGAAATATGGGCAGCGCGTGCGCTGCAGCAGGTTGCCGCCGGTGGTGGCTTTGTTGCGCAGCTGCCCGGAGGCGCCTGCCACGATCGCGCGGGTCAGCACCGCGTAGTCGCGGCGCACGCGCTCATGCGAGGCCAGTGCGGTATTGGTGACCAGCGTGCCGATGCGCAGGCCGCCCTCGTCGGTGGGTTCAATCCTGTCCAGGCCGATGTCCTGCACATCGACCAGATGCGCTGGCGTCTCGACCTCCAGCTTCATCAGGTCGAGCAGGTTGGTCCCTCCGGCCAGGAACTTCGCGCCCTCGGTACCGGCGACGGCCTTGGCGGCCTCGGCCGGGGATTTCGCGCGTTCGTAACTGAAGGCCCTCATGCGCGCCTCCCTGCAGAGGTGACGCCAGCGACCTCTGCCATCGCCTCGGCAATATTGGAATAGGCGCCGCAGCGGCAGAGGTTGCCGCTCATGCGTTCGCGCATTTCCATGTTGGTGGCCCGGGGCCGTGCGCTGACGTCCGCCTGTACATGGCTGGGCACACCCCGCTTGATCTCGTCCAGGACCGCCACCGCCGAACAGATCTGCCCCGGCGTGCAATACCCGCACTGGTAGCCATCATGCTTGATGAAGGCGGCCTGCATCGGATGCAGGTCATCGGGAGTTCCGAGGCCTTCGATGGTGGTGATGGCATCGCCCTGGTGCTGTACCGCCAGGCTGAGGCAGGCATTGATGCGCTCACCGTTGACCAGCACGGTACAGGCACCGCATTGACCGTGGTCGCAGCCCTTTTTCGTTCCAGTCAGCTTCAGATGTTCGCGCAGGGCATCGAGCAGCGTGGTCCGGGTGTCGAGCTCAAGCTCCCGCCGCTCGCCGTTGACGGTCAAGGCCACCGTGCTGATGACCGGCGGCCTGGGCGGCGAGGGCGCCGCCAGTTCGGCGGCGAGCGATGATGCCCCCGGTGCGGCGGACATCGCCACGGTCGTGACGCCGCCGGCGATCACCTGGCGACGCGTCAACTTCATTCCTTCATCACAACTTGGCACAGTGACCTCCTGGCGTTCGGGGAAACCCCGTGGCTGGATGGACGCGCTCACACTACCGAAGGGCCACTATGCCCATCTGCGGGGTACAGATCTGTGAAGTCGGCGAAATGTACGAACCTGCCAAGGCAGTCAGCCTGAGTGCCCAGAAGAACATGTTGTAGCAAGTCCGAAGAAATCGACTGCATCCAGCCCTTTCATGGACACCCGGACTCATTCCCAGCCTGCAGGCCAACTACGGCGGGCTTGACTGAGTTGCCACGCTCGCTTCTCTCGTAGGTAGATGGCTTCTCTCTTCCTCTCGCTTGCTGGCACATCGCAGAGACGCCATGCGTGCCGCCTGCTCAAGTTCGGAATGCGCGGCCTTCACTCCCTTCAGCGCGGCACTCTTGAGCCATGCGCATGCCTCACTGGATGACTCACAGTCCTGTTTGTCCCTCAATATGAAGAACACGTTGTACTGTGCAATCGGGTGTCCCAGCGCTGCGGCATAGGCAAGCCACATATGGGAGTTGCCGGCCACGCCTTTGCCCTCAAAGTGGCGCGAAAGTCGAAACGCCGCCTCGGCGTCGCCTGCATCTGCGTGCCCGACCAGCGTGCGTAGCTGCTTGTCATCAAGCTCCGCGCCATCATCCGTTGCGATCGACCCGTCAAGCTCAACTTTCGGCCTGTCCGGTTGAGGCGGCACCTGCGCATTAACCGACCCTGCGCCCGCCAGGCACAAGAGAAGACCGGCTCTCTTAAATAGGATCATCAATCCCAGTTCCTGAGAATCGGTCTTCGCTGGCGGTTCGAATCCGCCCCCGGCCTGCATGTCCATTGCGCCCCCTGCCCCGCCGGCGCGGATGCCGGCCGCCCCATCGTACCTGAGCGTGCTTCGGATGGCGCCTCAGCGGGAATCACATACCCAGCTCCGACAACCCCGGGTGATCATCCGGGCGACGCCCCAGCGGCCAATGGAACTTGCGGTCGCTCTCCTTGATCGGCATGTCGTTGATACAGGAGAAGCGGCGCTGCATCAGGCCATCCTCTCCGAATTCCCAGTTTTCGTTGCCATAGGAACGGAACCAGTTGCCGGAGTCGTCGTGCCATTCGTACGCGTAGCGGACCGCAATGCGGTTTTCGGTAAAGGCCCAGAGCTCCTTGATCAGGCGGTACTCGAGCTCCTTGTTCCATTTGCGTGCCAGGAACTGCCGGGCTTCCTCCCGACCGTTGGTGAATTCGGCACGGTTACGCCACTGGGTGTCGAGCGAATAGGCAAGCGAGACCTTGTCGGCATCGCGGGAGTTCCAGCCATCCTCGGCAAGACGCACTTTCTGCGTGGCCGATTCAAGGGTGAACGGAGGAAGCGGCGGACGGGGTTGTTCAGCGGACACGGGGAAACCTCCAATCGAAATGGATATACGGGTTGCTTCAAGGGATCTGGGGTACCCAGGCGCTAACGCTTGGCCTGTTCCAATAACAGCTTCGCGACATCCTTCGCGGTGTCTGCGGCGTCGAAATCACCCATCACGCGCGACAGGGTGATGGCGCCTTCCATCAGGATCAGCAGCTGACGGGCCAGATCCGCCGGCTGCTCCACATCCAGTTGTTCGGTAAGTTCCAGCGTGTAATCGAGCAGCTTCTGCTTGTGATTCCGCGCGATTTCCCGGATCGGATCGGCCGGGTCGCCGACCTCCCCGGCGGTATTGATGAACGCACACCCGCGATAGCCCTCGGACTGGAACCAGTTCTTGAGCACGGTGAACAAGCCGAGGATGCGTGCTTCCGGGGTGTCCGCTTTATCGCACTCCTGCCGGAACCAGGCCAGCCATCGCACATCGCGCGCCTTCAATGCGGCGGCGGCCACGTCGTCCTTGTTCTCGAAGTGGCGGTAGATGCTCTTTCGCGCCACGCCCGAGGTCTTCACCAGCAGGTCCATGCCGGTGGCGTGGATCCCGTTCTGGTAGATCAGCGCCTCGGCCGTGGCCAGGATCTTCTGTTGGGTGTCGGTGCTGCCCTTGCTCATGGCTGCAAGGTAGAATGAGCGTTCTCCCTTGTCAACAGGCGATCGCGAGCGATTCGCGTGCGCACATCCGTGCAAGACGATCTATCAAGAAATCAGGACAGTTCATCACCCGGACGCCTGATTGCAGGCGCAAAGTACGTCTCACCACCCACCCATGAGAGTTCCCGCATGAACACCTTCGCCCGTACCCTGGCCGTTGCCGCCCTTGCCCTCTCGGTCCAGGCCAGCCTGTCCGCGCAGGCCGCCGAACCGGCCACGCCGGCGGCAGTCACCAGCATCGCGCGCACCGCCACCTACATCACCACCGCCGATGGCGTGCAGCTGTACTACAAGGACTGGGGCCCGAAGAACGGCCCGGTCGTGACCTTCAGCCACGGCTGGCCGTTGAACTCGGACAGCTGGGAATCGCAGATGATCTTCCTGGCCAACCACGGCTACCGCGTCATTGCCCATGACCGTCGCGGCCACGGCCGCTCCAGCCAGCCGTGGGATGGCAACGACATGGATCACTACGCTGATGACCTGGCCACGGTGATCAATACGCTGGACCTGCACGATGTGACCCTGGTGGGCTTCTCCACCGGTGGCGGCGAAGTGGCGCGCTACATCGGCCGGCACGGCACTGGACGGGTGAAGAAGGCCGTGCTGATCAGCTCGGTGCCGCCGTTCATGCTGAAGACCGCCGACAACCCGAACGGCCTGCCGATCGAAGTGTTCGATGGCGTCCGCAAGGCACAGATAGATAACCGCGCGCAGCTGTACAAGGACATTCCGTCGGGCCCGTTCTACGGCTTCAACCGCCCGGGCGCGAAGGTGTCGCAGGGGCTGATCGATGCGTGGTGGGCGCAGGGCATGCAGGGCGGCCACAAGAACACCTACGACTCGATCGCTGCGTTCTCGGCCACCGATTTCCGCGCAGACCTGAAGAAATTCCATGTGCCCACCCTGGTGATCCACGGTGACGACGACCAGATCGTGCCGATCGACATCTCAGGCCGCCAATCGGCGAAGCTCATCAAGGGCGCAAAGCTGATTGTCTACCCGGGTGCGCCGCACGGCCTGACCGACACCCACAAGGACAAGGTCAACCAGGACCTGCTGGCGTTCCTGCAGGAAAAGTGAGTGTACGGGGCTCCGTTGTGATGGCGGAGCCCTTCCTGCCCAGAGGCAGGGCCGGCACCGGACGAGCGCCAGCGTCCACGTCAGTGCACGATTGCGGCCGTGGGATTTCAGGCCAATCATGGCGCGCGGTGTGCACCTTGATGAAGGGTTAACCTCCAACAAAGCACACTGCGCTCTCACGGCTCTTCTCCGGCGCAGAATCCTTTGCTCCCGTGTCCAGCCCCAGACGACACGGCCATGCATCCTCCCAATGCCTTCCGGATCCACGCGATCCAGCCCCTTCTTGCGCGCAATGGGGCCATCGTTCGCCTCGATCAATTGCGATCCACCTGCAAGAGCTGCGGCTTGCGCTCATCAATGACTCAGGACGAGGGCATCAAGACGAGTCCATTGGGCACGACGCTCACGTGCCCCGCGTGCGGTGCCACGGGGCTGATGGACGAGGTGGAGATATGGCACCACTGGCTCGAACAGTGCCGGCGGGAACGGATGCTGGCGCTCTTCGATCCCGCACCTGACGAACCTCTGGAGCCTGATGGCCCCGAATGAGAGCGACACATGGACTGTCCGGCCGGCGCCTCAGCGCCGCGCCTCAACCGTCGCCGGGGTGACGCCCTGCCAGGCTACCCATCGTGAAGGCGTAGCCCGCCTCCTCCAGCAGCGCTCTCATGCGCAGCTCCACACGCCGGGGGGAAAGCAGGCTGTTGGGCGCGTACAGGGCATAGACGTAGCCTGCGCCGTCGATGATCTCGCGGCGCACGGCGCACTCATTGGATTCGGCAGCCTCGGACCAGACGGACATCAACCTGGCGGGACTGATGGATTGGCCGTTGCGAAGACGGAAGAACAGCCAGCGCACTCCCAGGGAACGCACCGGATTCAACCTAGCCACTGCGAACCCCCGATGCGCCGGAAGAGGTCCCTCAGGACCTCTGGATCCAAGCGTGGATGCTCGTCTTTCGAAGAGCGCGGAAGGTCGATACGTGCGGCGCCGTTCACCAGCGCGGGCAGATTGGACTGAAGGTCGATCCACCACCCCGTGGGCAGCCGGAGCCCCGTGCCCGTTCTATCGTAGATGCAGATCGGAAAAGTCATCGCGTTGCTCCTGGATGACCCGAGCATACGCCTGCGCGATGTCAGGTCTGGATGCGACGCCTAGGAAGATGCCGCATCGGCGCGCTTTGCGCATTCGAATACGTGTGCTTCGTCCTGCTGGACCCTGCGGAACGACTCCAGCCAGCCGAACGCTGCGCCACGATTGTGAATCGTTTCGCCAAGCCTTCCGGTCAGGCACCGTGCGCACTCCATCCCGCCAGGACTGGGCGCATCGCAGCAACGGCATTGCGCCATCGTCGTCGTTCTCTCCGGGCGGCACTGGTACATGATCTTGGTCATCAGGCTGATCGCCTGGCTTTGCGAGGACATGCGCGCTCCCTGTCTGCTGCGCGGAAGCAGCCGCGCGGCGCGCGGCTCCTCCTGTTATTCAGCGACGCGTATCACCGCCGGGACCGCCTTTCTTTTGGTCCGTTGGATTCGAGTCGCTACGATCCTTCTTGTCCTGCTGCTGTTGTTCGCCTTGCCGGCCAGGCTCCTCCGCGCTGGGCTCGCCCCCCTCGACCTGCCCCTGCTGCACGGGCTGTTCTGCTTCAGCGGAAGCGTTGGAGCGGTCATTCCTGTTCTGTTCGGGGACGCTGTTCATTTCGATTCTCCGTCGCAGCAAGTGTGCTGCCGATTGACTGTGGGCCTGTTGCCGTTACGGGAACGTGCCGGCAAGCGCGTTGTATGAACGGTTGTGATGAACAGGCTCCCGGCAGCAAGCGTGTACAGTGAGGTTTCGAACAGGGGTAGGCGCCGTGAGCCGCGGAAGAAGCAAGCACGTTGTCGATGTGGAGCGCGAGCTGGCCCACTGGGAAACCGCGTTCAACCTGGGCGCGTTGCCCGCGGTGAGTTTCCGGCACGAAGTGGCGCCGGTCATCCGGCTTGCCTGCGACATCTATGTGAGAGATCCGCACGGTACCCGGTCAGCCTGGATGGACGATCTGCAGTGCCGCCTTGCGAAACGATCAAGCCTGCGCGGCCACCCTGGCGCGGCAGAGATTGCCGATCGTTGCTGGACGCTGCTGTCCTGCGGCTAGGCGCCTCATGCCGGATGATTCCGCTCGCGCACACCCTGCCCCAGCTCGGATGCCAGGAACGGTGCCGTCCTGCTGCCCTTGGCGTGGGCCACCTGATGCGGCGTCCCAGCCGCCACGATGGTGCCGCCCGCGCCGCCAGCGCCCGGGCCGACGTCGATCACCCAGTCGGCCTGCGCGACAGAACGCATGTCGTGCTCGATCATCACTACCGTGTTGCCTGCGTCCACCAGCCGCTGAAGCTGCACCAGCAGCCTGTCCGCGTCTGCTGCGTGCAGCCCGGTGGTGGGCTCATCCAGCACGTACAGCGTGCGCCCGCGCTGGCTGCGCTGCAGCTCTGTGGCCAGCTTGATGCGTTGCGCCTCACCCCCTGAAAGCTCGGTGGCTGGCTGGCCCAGCCGCAGGTAGCCCAGGCCGATCTCCTGCAGCAGCTGCAGCGGACGGGCGATGGCCTCTTCTTCGGCGAAGAACGCATGGGCCTGGTCCACCGTCATCTGCAGGACCTGGGCAATGTTGCGGCCGTTCCACTGCACCTTCAGCGTGGCCTCGTTGTAGCGGGCGCCGTGACAGGTGGGGCACGGCGCATAGACGCTGGGCATGAACAGCAGTTCGACGCTGACGAAACCCTCGCCTTCGCAGGTCTCGCATCGCCCCTTGGCCACGTTGAACGAAAAGCGGCCCGCATCGAATCGGCGGCGGCGCGCGTCGGGTGTCGCGGCGAACAGCTTGCGCACGTGGTCGAACAGGCCCGTGTAGGTAGCCAGGTTGGAGCGTGGCGTGCGGCCGATGGGCTTCTGGTCCACCTGCACCACGCGCTGGATGGCGTCCACGTCGCCGGCCAGCTGGCCCCGAGTGGCTTCGATCACGGTGGGTCCATCCGTGGGCGCGCTGTCGGCGCCGTCGTCTGCTGTCTCATGCCCGAGGTGCAGCAGCATCAGCTCAGGCAGCGCCTGCGCCATCAGGCTGGATTTGCCCGATCCGGAAATGCCGGTCACTGCAGTCAGCAGCCCCAGCGGCACCTGCGCATCCACACCGTGCAGGTTGTGGCGGTGGATGCCTTTCAGCGCCAGCCAGCTGTTGACGCTGCGCTGCCGGCTGGCCGGTGCGGGCACCCGGTCGAACAGGTACTGCGCCGTGCGCGAATCCTGAACGTTGCGCAGGCCGTCGGGCTCGCCACTGTAGAGAACGCGTCCGCCATGTTCCCCTGCCTGTGGGCCCACATCCACCAGCCACTGCGCGCGGCGCATCAGCTCCAGATCATGTTCAACAACGAACACCGAGTTGCCGCCGTTGCGCAGCCGTTCCAGCGCGTCGTACAGCGCCTGGCTGTCGGCCGGATGCAGGCCGGCCGAGGGTTCGTCGAGCACGTACAGCACGCCGAACAGCAGCGAGCTGAGCTGCGTGGCCAGGCGCAGGCGCTGCAGTTCGCCGGCCGATAGTGTGGGCGTGGCGCGGTCCAGTGAGAGATAGCCCAGGCCGAGCTCGCGCAGTTGCCGTACCCGTGCCATGACCCCGCCCGCCAGCCGCTGTGCAGCCAGGCGCTTTTCCTCTGACAGGGCCGAGGTCAGTCGCACGTCGGGGGCGCCCTCGTGGGTCGCGCGGCCACTTGCTGCCCGCTTGGCGCGATCGCGGGGCGTTGTTGCACGCCTGCTGGTACGCGCGCCGTGGCTGTGTGCACTGAAGTCGCCCTGCGCGATGGGCTCGAGCAAGGCCGCCAGCTGGTCCAGCGGCAGCCGCATGAACTCGCCGATGTCCACGCCGGCGAAGGTGACCGACAGTGCTTCCGGCTTCAGGCGCTTTCCGTGGCAGGCGGGGCACAGCCGGCCCTCCATGTAGCGGGAAACACGCTTGCGCATCAGCGCGCTCTGGGTGTTGGCAAAGGTGTGCAGCACGTAGCGGCGTGCGCCGGTGTACGTGCCCATGTAGCTGGGCTCGAGCTTGCGCTTGAGCGCGGCGCGGGTCTCGGCGGGCGTGAACCCGGCATAGACCGGCACGGTCGGGGTTTCCTCGGTGAACAGGATCCAGTCCCGGTCCTTCTTCGGCAGCTTCTTCCACGGCACATCGATGTCGTAGCCCAGCGTGACCAGGATGTCGCGCAGGTTCTGGCCATGCCAGGCCGGTGGCCAGGAGGCGATGGCGCGCTCGCGGATGCTCAGCGATGGGTCCGGCACCATCAGCGCTTCGGTCACCTCATAGACGTGCCCCAGGCCGTGGCAGGTGCTGCAGGCACCCTGTGGGGTGTTGGGCGAGAAGTCTTCGGCGTACAGCATGGGCTGGTGGGCCGGGTAGGCCCCCGCTCGCGAGTACATCATGCGCACCAGGCTGGACAGCGTGGTCACGCTGCCCACCGACGAGCGCGCATTGCTCGCGCCGCGCTGCTGCTGCAAGGCCACCGCCGGCGGCAGGCCGTCGATGGCATCCACGTCGGGCACGCCGGCCTGGTCGATCAGGCGACGCGCGTACGGCGCGACGGATTCGAAGTAGCGCCGCTGCGCCTCGGCGAAGACCGTGCCGAAGGCCAACGAGGACTTGCCGGACCCCGACACGCCGGAGAACACCACCAGTGCATTGCGTGGAATGGAGACATCAACATTCTTCAGGTTGTGCTCGCGCGCACCGCGGACCTCGATGCAGCCGCTGGCTGCGGCAGCACATGACGATTCGCCAAAGGGGGTGTTGGACATCTCAGCATTCCTGCATTCGGTGGGCGGATCGCGCATGGTGCGCCCGAGGGGCCATTGTCGCCGCTGCGGAGTGAATGGCGTGAGGGCGCCGGAAGCGGGATGTTGTCTTCACCTCCCGTTCGTACGGCCTTGCCCAGCCAAGGGCTAGCGTTGGGTGCCCACACACCGGAGGCCGTCATGCACCCCGACGTACTTGGCTGGGCCGCCACGGCGGTACTGATGGCAACCTTGATCCGGCAGATGGTGAAGCAGTGGCAGTCGTCCAACCCGGAAGCCGTGTCCAGGTGGCTGTTCGCAGGCCAGATGACCGCATCTGCGCTGTTCACGGTGTACAGCGCGATGCTGGGCAGCGTGGTCTTCGTGGTGACCAATGCGATGCTGCTGTTGACGGCGGTGGTGGGCCAGGTGATGGCGTGGCGCCGCCGCGGCCGACGCCGGGCTCCCCCGCCCTGCTGATTGTTAATGCGCGTTGCCTGAAGGTTTGACATCACGTTGCCCCGCCCTTGATGGGGGCGCCCACAACGCATTCCTATGCTGGGCCCACCACCTGCGAGGTGGTGATCAACCTGGAGATGCACCATGCAACGCGACCAGAAAGACCTTCCCCATCCGGACACGGAGGCGCAGCGCCCCGATCCTGTCAGTCCGCTGCAGGCAAAGCTGCACAACCACCGCAATCATGACGAAGCGCTGCAGGAAACCTTCCCCGCCAGCGACCCGATCTCTCCCTTCGTCGCTGCACCCACGCCGGACGAGCAGGCCAAGCGCCTTGGGGAGCGGGTCAGGCTGCCAGACCGTCGCACGGATGAGGAGGCCGCGGGAGGTGACGAGTGATCCGGCGCGGTTTCGCCCGTGTCGCGGCCGCGACGGCGCGATTGTCCGGCAGCCTGGGGGCATTCGTCGCAGCGCTGGGGGTGATCATCACCTGGGCTGCCAGCGGGCCGGCCTTCCACTTCAATGACACCTGGCAGCTGGTGGTGAATACGGGAACGACCATCGTGACCTTCCTGATGGTGTTCCTGATCCAGCATACGCAGAACGCCGACACCGCAGCGCTGCACATCAAACTGGATGAACTGATCCGTGTCAGCAAGGACGCCAACCAGGAGCTGTTGAACCTGGAGTCGATGGAGCCGGCCCACCTTGAAGAGATACGCCAGCGCTACGAGGCACTGGCGAAGACCGCTGCAGACATCAAGTCCAAGAAGGAGCGCTGCATGCCCTGCCATGCGGACGCGGCCGCCGAAGCCTGAGGTCGCTGCTCCGGCGGCTACCTGCACCTATCACTGTTCTGGTGTGAGGCCCTGCCTGGCAGGGCCTTCCAGCAGCGCTCCGGTGGCGGAAAAGCGGCTGCCGTGGCAAGGGCAATCCCATGTGCGCTCATGACCATTCCATTGAACAACGCACTTCAGGTGCGGGCAGAGCGCCGACATCGTGTGCAGGCGCCCGCCCTCGTCGCGGTAGACCGCAGTGCGCTTTCCACCATCCACGTCCAGCAGTGCGCCGCAACCACGGGCCAGCTCACTGGGCGAGTGCGACGGCACAGCAGCAAGGCGATCTCCCACCATGTGCCGCGCAACGGTGCCATTGGTGCGGGCCCAGCCGGCCGCCGAGCGCACCGGTGTGAAGCGCATGGGGCTGAGCAGCTGCTCGATCTCGCTGGTCGTGCCGAGGATTCCCTCGGTGATCGCACGCGCGGCCACGCCCGCCCAGGTCAAGCCGTCCGGCCCATAGCCGGTAGCCAGCCACACATTGTCGTGCGCGCTGCTGCCGATGTAGGGCAGCTGGTCGGCTGCGCGGAACTGCTGCGCGGACCAGCACAGCGGCTCGCCCTGCACGGTGAAATTGCGATGCGCGTCGGCGACCAGATGCTCGGCTGGATCCATCGGCGGCGTTTCGCCGGTGCGGTGGGTCTCGCCGACCAGCACCAACCAGTCACGGCCATCAGTACCGCGCACCCCGCGCAGCGATCGGTGCCGATCGGCAATCCAATGAATGCCTGCCGCGGGCGGCGTGGCAACCGGTACCGCCACGCCGTATTCGCGGTAGACCTCCATCTCGGCCTGCACCAGGTTGAAACCTGCTGGCGAATGGGTGGCCAGCACGAAGTGCCTGGCGTGGATGCGGGCGCCGTCGGCCGTCGCAACGCCGGCGGATGCCTCGATGCTGTTGATCCGGGTCCAGTCGTGGATGCGCACCCGGCCCGCCAGATGTCGCGCCAGCTCAATGCAGAACGCCGCCGGATCCAATTGCGCCTGATCTGCAACGCGGAAGGCGTGGCCCAAGGTGAACGGCAGCCCGGACTGGTGGTGTTCGCATTGCAGGCCGACGCGCTGATAGGCCTGCAGCTCACGCTCGAATCGCGCAGTGACCTCGCGGGTGCGCTCCTGCATGCCGTACTGCATGGCCACGCGTTCGAAGCCACAGCGCAGATCGTAGCGGTGAACCAGTGTTTCGATGGACCGCAGCGCCTGCTGCCGCCACTGCACGATACGACTGGCCGTGTCACCGCCCCAACGCGCGATCAGGTCTGCCAGTCGGGAAACGGGCGCGTAAAGATTGCCCGTGGACATCACCGTATTGCGCCCGCCGATGGGCCCCGCATCGACCACCAGCACATCCAGGCCGCTATCGGCCAGGCGGGCCGCTGTCAGCAGGCCAGTCATGCCAGCACCAACCACCAGCACGTCCGCCTGCGTGGTTCCGGCAAGTGGGCGGAAGCTGTTCGATTCGGCATCACGGGACCAGAGGCTGGCGCGCGGTAACGGGTCGGCCATGAATACACCCTTGCAGAGTCAGCTGGAAGCCTCCCCTGATACGCCGCTGCGGGTGAAACAGCAGTGGTGCGGCCGTGCAGGAAATGCTCACACGCGTGGCAGCAGCGATGCCGATCAAGGACGGGTGAACATCGCGTGGGCGACACGCCTGCGCCCGCTGTGCGGGCAACGACGCCCCCCTTGCAGTGCGGTCGCTAGCTTGCCTGGAAGGAGGAACCCGCTGTGAGCACGCACCTGGAGATCGACCTGATGATCGCGCAGTTGGAGGAAATGCTGCCGGAATGGGCGGCGTTCTACCCCGAGCCACAGTTCATCCGAATGCTCGCCGAGGCGCTGGACTTCATTGCCGCCAGTGCCGACTCCGATGCCCGGATGTATTGCGTGATGCGCACCGGGCACCTCAACGTGTGCAGCGGAGAGATCCCGTGGGCGGCGCGCTATGGAGGCGGTTGAGCCAGTACGTCAGGCCGCGATGGCATAGGGTTCGACCAGCTTGGCCAGGACGTCCATCGCCGTCTCAGCCTCGGCTTGGCCGTCGCTGTGCTGCACAAACCCAAGCCAGTCTGCGCAGGCCAGGCGTCTCAACGCCGCCGGCTGCGTAGGGAGCCAGCGCATCGGCCAGAACGGGAGACGCCGGTTGCCTACCCTGCCGCGCTGCAATTCAATCAGTCCCGTGTGGCTGGTAGCACCGAGCACCCGTGAGTACGCCACGCTCAAGCCGTCCTCGGGCCCCTCCATGTACTGCAGGAATCGGGCTCCATCGAACAGCAGCACCCCGGTGACGCCGGCATTTCGGTTGAAGCGGGCGGCGTCGTCCACCAGTTCGTCCAGCTTCCCACTGCCCAGACCCAGCGGGTCACCCGCAACGGCTGGGGCCGCTTCACTCACGTATGCGACTGCCCTGATCGGCATTGGCTGCTCCTGTAGCGAATCCCCCCAGATTCCGTGTCGAAAGCATAGGCCAACCGCGCCGCCGGTATGTTCCGACGCTGTGTATTTTGTGGATCAGTTGGGTTCAGACAGACAGACGGTACGCAGAGTGCGCCTGGGCTACCCGTCTGCCTGCGCCCATCGCGCAAGATTCTGTTTCACTTTGTCGATGCCGGCCCACGGGTCCCTGCGGCGCCGTTTGAGCTTTGCTGGCACGTCCCTGATCGTGAACGCGTCGGCGCGCTTGAGTTTGGACAGATCCCCCCATGCAATCGGCAGCGCCACCGGTGCCCCCGGCCTGGCCCGCAACGAGTACGACGCGACCGCCGTTGCTCCGCGCCCGTTTCGCAGATAGTCAACGAAGATCCGCTTGTTGCGCAGGCTTCTGGTGGCTGTTGCCAGGAACCGCTGCGGCTCGGACTGCGCCAGTGCTTCGGCGAAACCCTTCGCAAAGCGCTTGGTCAGGTCCCAATCGCATCCCGGGTTGAGCGGCACGACCACGTGCAGGCCCTTGCCGCCGGATACACGCAGGAACGACTCCAGCTCCAGCTGCGCCAGCAGTTTGCGGATGTCGGTGGCCGCTTTCTTGACCTCGGCAAAGGGCACGTCCGGTCCTGGATCCAGATCGAACACCACCCGGTCGGCCTGCTCGGGCGCTTCGGCGTGGCTGCCCCACGGATGGAATTCCAATGCGTTGAACTGCACCAGTTCGAGCAGGCTGGCCGGGTCGCGCACGACCAGGTAATGGGCATTGATGCCGCTTTCTTCCTTCAGCCTTGCCGCGTCGACCAATTCCAGTCCGGCCGTATGGTGTTTCTGGAAGAAGCAGGGTTTTGCGGTGCCACTGGGGCATCGGATGATCGACAACGGGCGATCAATCACCTCGGGCAGGAGATGATCCATCACTGCCGTGTAGTAATCCCACACGTCCTGCTTGGTGTAACCGTCGCCGGGAAACAGGATCTTGCCCGGAGACGGCAGCGACGGCGGCACGCGATCCGCCACCGGTGCCTTCCTGGTCTTGCGCGCAGGTCGCGAGGCTGCCGGTGTGCGCGCCGCCGCCGGGGACGTTCCAGCGCGATCGGAATCGGCAAGGTCGGCGGTATCCTTGTCGGCCCGCACCGCCTTCAGCGACGCCTGGCGCAACAGCTTCTGCCCGCCGATCCCGCGGTAGAAGACCTCGACCACGAAACGTGGCTCGAACCAGGTCGCAGCGCGCAGGTCGGTGTCCTGCGTGGGCACGTAGGCGGTCGGCTTGCGGCCGCCACCGCCCTTGATGCGCTTGCTGATGTCACCGATCAGTTCGTCCGAGAACCCGGACCCGACGCGGCCGGCGTAGAGCCAGCCATGCTTCGCATCCGGCCGGGCCAGCAGCAGTGAGCCGAAGCCGGTGCGGCTGCCTTTGGGCGCGGTATATCCGACCACCGCGAATTCGTCGCTGGCCAGTTGCTTGGTCTTGCGCCAATCCTCGCTGCGGCCGCTGTGGTAGCTGCGGTCGGCGCGCTTGGAGATGATGCCTTCGAAATGCTGCTCGCCGGCCACGCGATAGGCTTCATCG
The DNA here is from genome assembly GCF_032025605.1 of Stenotrophomonas maltophilia group sp. msm4. Taxonomy (NCBI): domain Bacteria; kingdom Pseudomonadati; phylum Pseudomonadota; class Gammaproteobacteria; order Lysobacterales; family Lysobacteraceae; genus Stenotrophomonas; species Stenotrophomonas maltophilia group sp. msm4. Next base: position 1,203,127 of record NZ_JAVSKK010000001.1, read on the forward strand.
CCATCACCTTGCACATGCGAACTGAACGCCAACGGGCGGCCCTGTCCTTCCAGCACGGACTGCAACAAGGCCTTGCGCTCCAGCAAGGGCGCATCAGCGACATCCACACCATCGAGGTGCAGCAGATCGAACAGGGCATACGTCAGCACGCCTTGGCGCTCGCCGGAGAGCGTGGCCTGCAGCAGGTTGAAGTCCTCCTTGGTGCCAGCGCCGGCGATCAGCTCGCCGTCCAGTGCGGCTGAAGTGAGGCCCAGCGCCGCCACCGCGTCACGTATCTCGGGGATCTTGCCGGTCCACTCCAGTGCATTCCGGGACCAAAGCTGCACATTGCCCTCGGCGACCGTGGCAAGGATGCGGTACCCGTCCCATTGGATCTCATGGACCCACTGCCCGCCCTGGGGCGGCGCGTCTCCCAGCTTGGCCAACTGCGGTTCGAATGGACCGGACGGCGCTGCGGCCTTTCTTGCCCTGCTGAGCGCCAGGGCCTTCTTCGCCCAGTTCTTTGGCCGGGTGCGCCTGGCGGGTACTGTGGCGAGCCTTTTCTTTGCAGCCTTGCCGGCACCCGACCGCTTCAGATCCTCTGCAGGGGGTTCAGCGACATCGGCCAGCAGATCGTCCGCCTCGATATCGCCGGCAAATTCGTCGTCGTCCTTGAACAGCAGCCACTGCGGCTGGCGCGCCGGCTTCCCGGAACGGACCAGATGCCACCCGCCCTTCAGTTTGGCGCCGAACAGCTCGAAGCGCAGATGACCCTTGGCAAGCTGGGCTTCCGGGTCGCCCTGCGTGGCCCATACACCGTGGTCGAACTGGGCGACATGGCCACCGCCGTACTGGCCCTTGGGGATCTCGCCTTCGAAGCTCGCGTAGTCGACAGGATGATCCTCCACCTCCACCGCCATGCGCTTGACCTTCGGGTCGTAACTGGGACCTTTGGGCACGGCCCAGCTCTTCAGCGCGTCCCCGACCTGCAGGCGGAAGTCGTAGTGCCTGCGGCTGGCATGGTGCAACTGCACCACGAAGATGGCGCGTTGGCCTTTCGGTAGCGCCTTGCCCGGCTCGGGCTCCTGGGTCTGGTCAAAACGACGCTTGCGGCGGTACTCGACCAGGGACATGGGCAACTCCGCGCTATTTTCCCAGATGCTTGCGGACCGCAACGGCGGTGGGGCCGACCGCCGCGACAGCGGCACGAAGTTCTGCGGCGGACACACCCAGCGTCGCGGTCCAGTACTGCAGCTCGTAATCTTCGTTGACGTTGATACGATCCCGGTCCGGGCTGCCGGTGTTCTTCTTGTCATCGCTCATGGGGGGTCTCCACGCGTGATCGGGCGTGAAGTGACCGTACCGGCCGGTGCATGGGCACGAAGCGATGCCATTGTGAAGCCATGGCGAAGACCTGGATGCATCGGCGGCAACGGATGCCGACAGATACTGCATCGTGAAGACAGCGCGCAGAGTTCGCGTGGACGTTCCCATGCCGCCTTCACTTGGCCCCTGCCCGATCGCAACCGGTCAGGACCTACGCTGGGCACTCCACTCACTGCGGAGCCCAGTATGGCTATCAAGACGGCGGAAGACCTGTTCATCCACGAACTCTCGGATATCTACAGTGCCGAGAAGCAGCTGACCAAGGCCCTCCCGCGCCTGGCCCGTGCGGCCGAGAACCCGGACCTGGCGGCAGCGTTCGAAACGCACCTGGAAGAAACGCAGGGCCAGATCGAACGCATCGATCAGGTGGTGGAGGTGCTTGGCATTCGCCTGAAGCGCATCAAGTGTGCGGCGATGGAGGGCCTGGTGGAGGAAGGCAAGGAAGTGATCGACAGCATCGACAAGGGGCCGGTGCGGGATGCGGCCCTGATCGGCGGCGCGCAGAAGGTCGAGCATTACGAGATTGCGTCCTACGGCACCATCGCCGCGCTGGCCAAGCAGCTGGGCTACAAGGATGCCCTTCCGCTGCTGCTGGAGACGCTGGAGGAAGAGAAGGCCACCGACGAAAAGCTGACCCTGCTGGCCAAGGGCGGCGGCAACGCCAAGGCCGCGCAGGCCGCCTGACCGGCGCACGCCGGAACCCGGCGGCCACGGATGGCCGCCTCAGGGCCCGTACAGCACCTGATCATTCGGGCAGAAGAACGTGCGTCGCCGCGTCGTCCCCAGATAGAGCTTGCTGATCGGGCCACCACACAGCGGACAGACTTTTTTCGTGTGCACCTGCCAATGCTTCTTCAGCTCGAAGCGGCGCTTCCACTCCAGGAAATCGAAGCTGTAGGCGCGAGCCTGCTCGATCAAGGCGGTAAGCCTTCGTGGCGGCAGGTCGCCCAGCCGGGTGGCCGGATGGACACCTATCCGGAACAGCACCTCGTTCTTGATGATGTTGCCCACGCCGGCGAAGACGGTCTGGTCCAGAAGCGCATCACAGACCATGACATCCGGCATGGCCTTCAGCTTGCGCCGGGCCAGCTTTGGATCCCAGGCCTCGTTCATCACGTCCGCACGCCAATCGTAGACATCGTCCAACGGCTGGTCGATCAGGCGCACGGAACACGCGTAGAAGTTCAGCTCACCGTTGTCGAACACCAGCGATACCCGCGCCTGGCCTGGCTTCCGTTCGTCGATGCGCCAGCTGCCGAACATCATCAGGTGGATGCGCAGCGTGTGGCGGCTGAATTCCAGCAGGAAGTGCTTGCCCCAACTGCGGACCGCCTTGACCCTGCGGCCCTGCAGCGGTGACAGGTCGATGCGGCTGTTACCGGACACGGTGCGGACCACGTGCCCCTTGAAATAGCTCGCCGCTTCCCGCAACAGCACGATGGAAGGACCTTCAGGCATGGGCGTTCTCCTGCAGTAGCGCCTGCAGGCGCAGGGCGTTGCGGGTAGCGTGGCCGAGTGCGGTATTGTCCAGTACGAACCAGGCCGGCCGTTGCGCATCGGCTTCGCGCTGCAGCCGTTGCGCCAGCTTCGCCAGGGTCTGCTCGCTGTACGCACTGCGATAGATCTGCGGTTGGCCGTGCCAGCGCCAGTAGCTCCACGTGCGGTCACCGCCGGGGATCGCTGCCGCCGGCACACGTGCCGGATCCGCGGCGACCCGTGCAACGCCATGCGCACTCAACAGCGCATCGACCTCCGGCGTGAACCAACTCGGGTGGCGCGGCTCGCACGCCAGATCGGCCCGCGTGCGGGCGCGCAGGCCCCGCAGGAAGGTTTCGGTCGTGGTCGTGTGATACACCAGGCTGGGCGGCAACTGCAGCAGCAACGGACCGAGCTTTCCGCCCAGCGCCAGCACGCCTTCAAGGAACTGTTCGAGCGGTTGCATTGCATCGCGCAGCCGACGCTCATGGCTGATCTCGCGCGGGAGCTTCACCGCGAACCGAAAGCCCTCCGGAACGCTCGCGGCCCATCGCGCGTAAGTCCTGGGCTGGTGCGGTCGATAGAAGGACGAGTTGATCTCCACCATCGACAGGCGTGTGGCATAGCGCTGCAGTAGGCTGTCGCCCGCGCCGAACGCTTCCTGATCCGCCCGCGGCAGCGACCATCCCGCACAACCGACGCGTGGTGGGGCGGGCGCAACCGGGGCGGCCGTGGCCTTCATCGTGCCAGCTGCCCGTCCGGTTCCGTGATGCTGGCCGCAGCTGCCTCCGTGTGCGACTGCGAAACCGACAGCAGACGATCCAGTGCACTCTTCCCCGAGTCGAGCGCCGTCGCGCTGCGCACGAAGCCGGTCCAGTCGGAGATGGCGATCTTTCCCAGCGCCAGCTCGTCCACCCGCACGCTGCGCATCCGCCAGTGCGGAAACTGTCGACGCCCCACCCTGCCCCGGTTCAGTTCGACGATCCCACTGTGGCTGCTGGCGGCCAGAACGCGCATGTAAGCGGCCTTGATTCCTGCCTCCGGGCCTTCCAGGTACTGCAGGAAGCGCGAGCCATCGAACAGCAGTGTGCCGGTCACATCGACGGATTCGTTGAACTGCACCGCCTCCGCCACAAGCTGCTGCAGCCGTTGTTCCGTCAGGTTGCGGGAGGCTTCACTTACGTAGGCAATTGCTCGAAAAGGCATGGCACCACCGGTTGTTGCAGACCGCTCTACCTTAGCCACGCGGATCGTACGCGCGGTGAGATCGGTGTGGAGGCTGCGTCGAACTGTGGCGTGGCCCTTCCGCATCGCGTTGACGCGCGGTTGGGTTGCGGAATACGTGTCTGCCTGTGCGCACACGCGTGCACCATGGTCCGTGGAGGCAGGATGAGGAATCGCGGGCTTCCGGATGACGCCACGTTGGCAGCCATGCCACCGCCGTCTAGCGCCGGATCTGGAAGATGGTCCCTGCCGCCAATCGGGCGGCTGAACCCAGGGAGACTTTCCATGGCCAACCAGAACCAGAACCAGGGCAACAGCAACCGCGGTTTCGCTTCGATGGACGAGGACAAGCAGCGCGAGATCGCCGCCAAGGGTGGACGTGCCGCGCACGAGTCAGGTAACGCCCATGAATTCAGCTCGGAAGAAGCACGCGAAGCCGGCCGCAAGGGCGGCGAAGCAGTGAGCCAGGACCGCCAGCACATGGCGGACATCGGCCGCGAAGGCGGCCAGAACAGTCGTGGCGGTGGCAACCAGGGAGGCAACCAGGGAGGCGGGCAGCAACAGCAGGAACGTGGCGGCGGCAACAACCGCGGTGGCCAGCAGCGCTGATCGGCATTGAAACCCGATGTACCCCTTCGTGGGCGGACGTGATGTCCGCCCACTTTCGTGCGCCCTCGCGTCACTCACGGGTGTTTCAACTGGGGCGCCGCAGGTGGGCGCCCCAGGTTTTTCACGGCTCGCGTGGCGGCAGGTCCAGTGCGCCCGCGCCCGGGCCGGCCCCCAGCTCGGCCCCGGTGGTCGGCCGCGCTTCCGGATCGGAGAGCGTGCGCAGCGTCATGGCCTGCACCGCCGCTTGTTCGCGCGGATCCAGGTCCACCGTGCCGCTGCCGTCGCCACCGTCCACCGCAGCCTGTGCCTCGCGGTCGCTGACCCGCTCCCAGAGCTCGCCGCTGTTCCAGCTGCCCTGCAGGTCGTCGGCGCCGTCGCCCTGCGACATGTCCATGTACAGATCGGTGAACGCAGGATCCCCCGGCAGCTTGCCCGGTGGGAAGTTGGGCTGGATGCTGTGCAGCGCCTTCTCGAACGACTTCATGTGCGCGATCTCGCGCGTCATCAGGAAGCGCAGCGCGTCCTTGATGCCCGGGTCGTCGGTGACGTTGATCAGGCGCTCATACACCAGCTTGGCGCGGGCTTCGGCCGCGATGTTCGAGCGCAGGTCGGCGCTGGGATCGCCGATGGAGTCGATGTAGGCGGCTGTCCAGGGCACCCCGCTGGAATTGACCAGCGCCGGGCCGCCGCCGTAGAGGATCTGTTCGGTGTGGCTGGTGCTGTTCTGGCCCAGCAGTCGCATGTCCTCGGCCTCGGCAAGGCCTTCGGACTGGATTGCCTTGGGCCCGCGGTTGAGCATGGCGATGATGGTGCCGATGATCTCCAGATGGCTGATCTCCTCGGTGGCGATGTCCATCAGCAGGTCCTTGCGCCCGGGATCGCATTCGCCAAGTCCCTGGGTGAAGTAGCGCATCGCGGCGGCCAACTCGCCCTGCGGGCCGCCGAACTGCTCAAGCATGAGGCTGGCGAGCTGCGGATTGGATTCGCGGACGCGCACGGTATACATCAGTTTCTTGTGATGAAAGAACATGAGGATTTCTCCAGTGGCTGGCGTGGGCTGGCTTTGCGGTCAACGCTTGGCCTGGGCGCCAGGCGTTTCGTCACGGTTGAGGAACGCACCGACCAGGCCGTCCTGGTGGTCCTCCAGCCAGCGCGCCATGGCAACCTCTTCCTGCAGGATCTGGCCACACACCGCCGCAATGTCGGGCGCGCCGGCGCGCTCGGCAGCGATCACCAGCGCCCGGTACGTGGCGATCTCGGTGTTCTCGAAGCCGAACGAAAGGCCCACGCTCTTGACCACCTCATCTTCCATCAGGGTGTTGCCAGCGGCGTGGATGGCGGCGGTCATGCTGGCGAACAATCCCTTTGCGGTGGGCACGCTTCCTCCCAGCGCCTCGATGCACTCCCGCAGGGAAGCGGCCTGCCCCTGTGTCTCCTGGACGTGCTGGCCGATCCGGGCAGCAAGCTGGGGGTAGTTCTCGATCCGCGAAGCCATGGCCTTCATCATGGTCTCCGCTTCCTGTTCCATGGCGTAGGCATCCTGCAGCCATTTCAGCAGGCGTTCGCGTCGGGTGTCGTTGTGGTCTGCCATTTCGATCTCCGGTCTGGGGCGACATGCCTCCGGAGAACATGGTGAAGCGCTGGCGATCACCGCCTTGTCGGGCGGTGTGAACCGCTGGAGGTGGCCGCTGCACGCGGCCCTGATGCGGCGATAACATGCAGGGACTGTGGGTTGGCCCCGCTCCGCGATCAGGGCATCGGGCTGGACAGTGCCGCGCCGCCGGCTCGACCTTGCAGGCTGCCACCCGACGCGCGCGGAGCGTCCGTTGCCACCAGCGCCTGTACCACACGATGTTGCATACGATGAGCGCCGCCCTCCACGCCCACGACATACACGAAGCGCCCATCGAACTTGGCGTGCGCGCCCTCCAGGAGATCGTCGGCCTGCAGCGCCCGCTTGAGCGACTTCATCCACGTGCGTTCAGGCATGCGGTCCAGTTCCACTACGATGGCAGTGCCACCGCAGTCCAGCGGCATGCACTCGACACGCAGCACGCGTGGAGAAGCAGAATCGGTTCCGGATAGCGGCATGAGAGAAGCTCCAATGCGGGGGACGGCGGCAGTATCCATGCCACGTGCCAAGGCGCCGTCAACGAGCTCCATCCGGCCCTGCACGCTGCCTCGACGGTGCTGGAGGCGCGCTTCACGGGCTTCGCGCCGGGCTGACAAGCCGCACGCGCCGTATTGATGCTGCACAGCACAGACTGGCACTCCCGAAGCAATACAGGCTGTACACATGCAATCCGGAATGAGCCAGCGCAGATGCAACCTGCTGCTGGTGGAAGACCAGCTCGACCTGGCAGCACTGATGGAACATGCACTTGAGGACGCAGGCGACCAGGTGACGCACGCCTACAGCGTGTTCGACGCGCTGGGACTGCTGGACACCCAGCGATTCGACGGCGCCGTGCTGGATGTCGAGCTTCGTGACGGCGTGGTGTTTCCAGTCGCTGATCGCCTGGCCGAACTTGGCATCCCCTTTCTGTTCGTCTCTGCGGTCTATGACCAGCTGGTGCCGCAGCGCCACCGCCGCGCCGCCTTCGTGGCCAAGCCGTTCCACGTCGACCAGCTGCAGGAGACTGTGCGGCGCGTGGTGGGCGACGCCTGCGCACCCTCTTCGGCACGCTGACCCCGACTGCAGCGGTCAACCCAGGTGCGGGGCCACCACCAGGCTCAGCTGGCGCAGCGCACCACCACGGGAGAGCCCGTCCCAGTTGCCACGCGCCACGCTGCGGATCTCGGAGGCCTCAACCCACAGCAACCGCATCGACCAATCAGGAAAGAATCGGCCTGAAACCCTGCCACGGCCCAGTTCGATCAGCTCGCGATGGCTGCGGGCACTGAGAATTCGGCTGTACACCACGTTGATGCTGTCTTCCGGTCCCTCGATGTACTGAAGGAAGCGGAGCCCATCGTAAAGAAGCACACCGGTAACGCAGGCTTCGAAGTTGAAGCCGGCGGCGGCCCTGGCGAGGTCGTCCACATGGTCCATGGAAAGCCCCGGTATCGCCTCACTTGCGTAGGCGATCGCGCGGAGGGGCACATTCGTTCCTTCTGGCGCAGGAGGTTTCCTGCACGGCAATGATCGCTGTCCCGTTGTAGGCGGCGATGAGGGCCTTCAGGCGCTGAGGCACCGCCGCCTCTCCTCGGCTGCACACTACGCTAACACCCGTCCCGGACTTCAAGCGGCGTTCGCGTAGGGCTCAACGATTGCAAGCAGCTTCTGCATCGCTTCGTCTTCGTCCTGGCTGGTTACCGCCCGCTGGATGAAACGGCTCCAGTCCGCAAGGGCGATCATCTGCAGCTCGCCCGCGCTGACCGACAGGCAGCGCATTGGCCAGAACGGCAACCGCCGCTGCCCGACACGGCCACGCCCGTGTTCGGTCAGTTGGGTGTGGCTGCGGGCGCCGCTTACGCGGGAAAAGGCAACATCCAGCCCGTCGGCCGGGCCTTCCATGTATTGCAGGAAGCGCTGCCCGTCAAACAACAGGACCCCGGTCACGCCCGCTGATCGATTGAAGCGGGCCGCATCTTCCATCAGTGCAGCCAGGCGTTCCGGCGTGAACCCTGGGGCAGCCTGGCTGGCGTAGACAATCGCGCTGTTCGGCATCGACCGCTCCTGCTCTCCCAGCCGATCAATGTAAGGTAGGCAGCGTTCACGCGCCGTAAACGCGTACAGGGCACGCGTCACACATCGGCCGATGTGCCCGGGTTTCATGGGATTCGGCCTGGATCGGAGACGCCTGACGGCGCGACCGCATGCTGCGGTGCGGCGAAATGGCCGGTGTTTACGCAATGGCCGGCCCGGTCAGCACGGTAGGGGCACCCGCCGCCCCAATCTCCGCCAGATAGGCTGAAAATCCCCCTGCGGCGCGCCCTTCCAGACGCGCACTGGTGAAGACGACGGGAGCACCGGCCCAGCGTACATCCGCGCCGCAGGCCTGCAGCGCACTCACCATCTGAACGTCTTCCCCGCAGCGCAACGCAGGAAAACCGCCGACCGCACGATAGAAATGGGCAGAGACACCCAGGTTGGCACCATGGATGCGCCCGTGACCTTCCCCCCACTGCTGCCGCCCCTGGAATACCCTGCGCAGGCGATGTTCGGACGGGCAGCGCGCCGCAATGTCCACCAGTCCGCAGAAGGCGTCACACGGCTGCTCCAGTTGTCCAACCAACCAATCGCCAGGGACCTCGCTATCAGCGTCGGTGCTGGCCAGCCACCTGGCGCCGCATCCCAGCAGCTCGACGGCGGCCGCTGCGCGGGCAATCCCCACGCAGCGTGCATCCAGCCGCACAATGCCGACGCGCTGTTGGTGGCAGATGGACGCCGTCGCATCCGAGCAAGCGTCCAGTGCAACCACCACTTCGACCGCTTCGCCGCCCAGGCCCGGGTGCAGGGCCGCCCTTCGGATCGATTGCAGGCAGCGCGCCATGCTGGCTGCCTCGTTGTGCGCGGGGACCAGAACGCCTATCACCGCAGGCCCTCGTTGCGGGCCAGTGACAGCGTGCCGCGCGTCCAGCCCTGCAGCACGAAGTCCGCATCGCGATAGTGGAAGGCTTCGTGCAGGCCGTGGCCCAGGCACCGATGCACGACTTCGGTCCGGCTCACCCGCCCGGGGAACGAGGGCAACCAATGGCACGCGACCAGCAATCCGTCGTCACGAAGTGCTTGATCGATTCCGGCACGCAGCTCGCGAAGAGCGCTCGTCCCCAGGTAGTAGCCCATCTCACCGCAGACGATCAGGTCGAAGCGCCCCGGCGGCCATTGCTCGGGGTGGCTGGCGCAGTGGACCTGCACGTGCGGCAGGTGGGCCAGGTTGCGGCGGGCCCGGAACGCTGCGCGCGGGCTGATGTCGGTGGCCAGCAGGCGCTCACAGCGGGTCGCCAGGGCCTCGGTCAGCACGCCGTTGGAGCATCCCAGCTCCCAGCCACGATTGAACTGGCGCTGGCTCAGGCTGGCCAGCAGCAACGCACGCTTGCGTTCTTCATACCACTGGCTGCGGTAGCCAAAAGGGTCTTCCTGCTCATGCAGTTCATCGAAGTACGGTTGCGCGCTCATGCCAGAAATACCTCGTAATCGCGGAAAAATCGGGCCAGTACATGGGAAGGCAGCACCGGCGGGCTGTTCAGGCCCGGCACGTTGCCCGTCTGCGTCCGGAACCGGGCGATCGCACTTCGTTTCACCGACGCCACTGCGGAAATGTCGACAAGCTGCGGGAACTCCCACGCCATATGCGCGCAGGCCGGATCCAGCCAGTGCCAGCCCCATACCGGGTACTCCAGGCGACGGCAACCCACTGCGCGCGCGGCGCGGCAGGCTGCACGCCCTGCCGCTTCGTGATCGGGATGCCCATCGAAGCGCCAGGGCGCCAGTACCAGATCGCCCGGCTGCAGGTGCTGCTGCAGCCAGTCCTGCAGGCCCTGTTCGTGCTTGCTGACCGCGCCATCGCCGATGCCGAGATGAAACGTCGCGTCGGCCGCAATCCCAAGTTCCGCCAGCGCCGCTGCAAGCTCTGCCCGACGCGCCGACCGCAGGCGGTCCGGTGTCCACCACGGTTCACCCGGATAACACGCTTCACCATCGGTCACGGCAATGACGCCAATCTCCATGCCCTGTGCCGCAGCTTGATGGAGCAGCCCTCCACAGCCAAGGATCTCGTCGTCGGGATGCGGCGCAACGACCACAAGGCGGTGATGGTCGGCGCACAGCGAGCGGGCGGGCGTGGACGGTTGCTGCCAGAGCCAATCGCAGCGCAGCCAGGCCTGTTCCAGAGTTCCCTGTCCTTGCAGGGGTGTGCTGGCTACAGCGCCCATGCGGTCTCCTCGGCTGCCCGCTGCTCACCCAGCCACTGCCAATCGCGATCGGCATGGCACTGCCTGAGGAACACCGTCAGGTCCGCCCAGCGGCGGGCGTGCCCGTCTTCCAGGCACATCGGCGCCGGACCGAGCGCCCGACCTGCAAGGTCCAGGACGCGCGTCGCCGCCCGCTCGACCACGCAGCGCAGCCGCACTACGTCTTCCCGATGTGCCGATTGGGGCGCGTCGTCGATGCGCGCGGCCACTTCGCGAAGCAGCGCCGCAGCCGGCCCCAGGGCAAGGTCCGCTGCACCCAGCAGCCGTGCGCGGTTGCCGTCGCTGCAGGCCGGCCGCATGCGTTCAGCCAGTGCCACCGCTGCGCCAAACCAGACCGCCGCGATACCGGCTCCGCCATGCCAGAAGCCCGGCCGTTGCAGGTAGGCGTCGCGCGGTCCCAGAATCGTCATCGGTGCGCCGTCGAAGCGCACCGTCGTGGACGGAATGCCGGCCATGCCAGCCGCCGGCCAGGGCTCACCCGAAAGCGTGCACCAATGCTCCCCCGCCACATGGCACAGCCACACGCCGTGTGTGTTCCGCACGGTTACCAGTGCCGCATCCACCCACGCGCTGCCTGAACACCAGGGCTTGTCACCATACAGTCCACCGCCGGCGTCGATGCGCAGGGTGTTGGCTGGGCCTTCTGCGGCCCACACCGCCAGCAGCTGCCCCTCAGCAACCATAGGCGCGTTCAGCTCGGCAATGATCGCCAGGGCGTCGTAATGCGCTTCCAGCACCTTGGCCAGGCAGAGGTCCTCTGCCCCCCACGCCGCCAGCGCCCGCCAACGCTGCAGCGTGTGGCCACTTCCGGGCAAAGGCAGTGCGGGCTGCTGGGCGAGAACCTGGCGCGCGCGGTTGAACAGCGAAGAAGGCAACGTCACATCCTGCATGGCCGATCTGCAATGAAGATAGGTCATGAACGTAGGCGCCCTGCGGTCACATCACTGTCTTGGCGGTGTGGCGGCCACATGAATACCCGGCGCAGTGTTCCTCACGCGCTCACCGCTGGCGCTGTTCGCTGGCACGCACGCACTGGCGCAGCTCCCACAGCCAGGGCAACACCACCAGGCCAAGCGCCGGCAGCAGTACGAACCCCCACAGCGCCGGTGCTGCCGGTGCCACATTGACTGCCCATCGAGGTTCGGCCTGCCACGCCACCCCGCCCAGCAGCACCCAGGGAGCGGCGTCGAGCACACTGTGCACGTGCTGCTCGGCCGGGCTGATGCGTCGCCGCCCGTCCGCGCTGACAGTGTCGAGGTAGCCGGCGATTGCGTGCGCGATGACCAGGACTGCCAGCAGCGTGACGAGCAACCACGTGCTTTCCAGCACGAGCCACGCCAGCACGCCGCTGCCGATGAGCAGCAGCTGCAGCCCATGCAGCAGGCTCTCGCGCATCGCGGACGTGTGCGGCAGGTCGGTACGCCGGTGAAAGTGGAAGTCCAGCGCACCGGCGGCCAGCCAGACTGCGTAGACACATGCCATGACAATCCAACTCATGACGGCCTGCTCAGGGAGTCAATACGATCTTGCGGCAGTCGTCGTCCTTGGCATCGAACATCGCATAACCTTGCGCTGCGTCGGCCAGGCGCATCCGGTGCGAGATGATGTCCCCCGGATCCAGCTTTCCTTCCAGGATTGCGTCCAGCAGTTCCGGCATCAGTCCCTGCACGTGGGTCTGCCCCATCTTGAATGTCAGGCCCTTGTCGAACGCATCGCCCAGCAGGAATCCGTGGATGAAACCGGCATAGACACCGGGAATGCTGACCACGCCGCCGCGGCGGGCGGCAGCGATGCACTGACGGATGGCCACGCCGCTGCTGCCTTCCAGTTTCACGGCGGTCAGCGCTGACTCCAGGGCACTGCCCTCGGCCTCGAAACCGACGGCCTCGATGCAGGCATCCACGCCGCGCCCACTGGTCTGGGTCAGGATGTAGTCGGCCGGGTCCTCGATCTCCTTGAAGTCGATCGGCGTCACACCATAGGCACGGCGCGCGTAGTCCAGGCGGTAGCGAAGATGGTCGACCATGAAGATGGTCTCCGCTCCCAGCAGCCGGCAGCAGGCCGCGCTCATCAGCCCAACCGGACCGGCACCGAAGATCGCCACTGTCGAGCCCGGCTTGACCCCTGCGTTCAGCGCGGCCTGATAGCCGGTGGGCAGAATGTCCGACAGGAACAGAACCTGTTCGTCGGCCACGCCTTCCGGGATGCGCATTGGGCCCACATTCGCCTTGGGCACGCGCACGAATTCGGCCTGTCCGCCTGCCACGCCGCCATACAGATGGCTGTATCCGAACAACGCCGCCGGAGGCAGAAGGCCCTTCTGGTTCAGCGCAGCGCCCTTGCCCGGGTTGGTGGTCTCGCAGGCGGCATACTCGGCCAGCCGGCAGTGGAAGCACTCGCCACAAGCGATCACGAAAGGGATCACCACGCGATCGCCCGGCCTCACCTGGGTTACGCCGCTGCCGACCTCTTCCACCACGCCCATGAATTCGTGCCCCAGCACATCGCCGTCGTGCAGATCGGGAATCTTGCCCCTGTACAGGTGCAGGTCCGAGCCACAGATGGCGGTGGCGGTAACCCTCAGGATCAGGTCGTCCTCAGCTGCCAGCACCGGGTCCGGCACGGTCTCGACGCGCACATCCTTGCGGCCGTGATAGGTCAATGCCTGCATCGTGCTTCTCCAGAAGATCGGAAGGACAGCATTGCAGGGACGTCCTCCTGCCCCGGTGATATCCAGGTGTGCGCAGCGTTCATTCCGCGGCGTCGTGGCGTTAACCCGGCCCGGGGCACGCTGCGAATACCCGCCACAGGAGCCCACCATGAACGACAAGCTGCCTTTCAATCCAACAACAGACGTGGACGATCAATCGAAAGCACACACGCCGGACAAGCGGCGCAATGATCGAGCGAAGTGGAAGGAGCACGACATGCCGGACGACGGCGATGGCCCCAAGGCCGTGCCCGAGGACTACGAGCGTCCCGACCCCGATCCGACGGGCAAGCGTTGAGGCCGCCTCACATCCTGGATGCGCCGGGTTCACGCGTCATGGTGCGCTGCCGGCGCAAGCTGCATGCACGGTTTCTGGTCAGGCTGAAAGAGGTGTTGCATGTGGAAACGCAACGGTCTCTCGCTGGTACTGCTTGCACTCACTGTCGTCTTCATTGTCGGGCAGGCAGTTGCGGGACATCACGTGCACAATCAGGAGTTGACGCAGCACGGGCGCGCGGCGATCGACCTCTGGCACTACCTGGCGACCGGGCATTTCGTGAGCGCTACATTCGAGAACTGGGAGAGCGAGTTCCTGCAGATGGGAATGTACGTTCTTCTGACCGTCACCCTGCGCCAGCGTGGCTCGGCCGAATCCCGGCCCCTGGACCCGGCGCAGGAGCAGAACCGCGTCGAGCCGGGCCCTGCGCCGTGGCCGGTTCGTCGCGGCGGCGCATGGAAGGTGCTTTACGGTCACTCGCTTGCGATCGCCTTCGGGCTGTTGTTCCTGCTCAGTTTTACATTGCACGCCTTGGGTAGCTGGCGCGCCGAGCAGGTCGAGCAGCAGCTGCAGGGGTTGCCGGTGCCGGGTTTCCTGGAGCATCTGGGCAGCAGCACGTTCTGGTTCGAATCGATGCAGAACTGGCAGAGTGAGTTTCTTGCGGTGCTGTCCCTGGTTGTACTTACGATCTTCCTGCGGCAGAAGGACTCACCGCAATCCAAGCCGGTCGAAGCTCCGCACGCGCAGACAGGGGATTGAACCATGGGAAATGCTCCGTCAACCGCCTTGCTGATCATCGATATGTTCAGTCGCTTCGACTTCCCAGGCGCGCAGGCGCTGGCGCCAGCAGCGGAGCGGGCGGCCGCACAGATCCGACGCTTGAGAGACCACTTTGATGGCCACGGATGGCCGGTCATCTACGCCAATGACAATTTCTCGGACTGGAAGCGTGACTTCCGCCAACAGGTAGCACAGTGCCAGCGGGATGGAGGACCGGCCGGGCGGATTGCCGACCTCCTCTCTCCCCTGCCCGGTCACTACTTCGTGCTCAAGCCCAAGCATTCGGCGTTCCTGGCCAGCCCGTTGCCGATTCTGCTGGCCAAGCTTGGCGTGCGCAGCCTTTGGCTCAGCGGGATGACGGCCGATTCATGTGTCCTGGCTACCGCGCTGGACGCCAACGCCAGAGAATTCGACGTAGTGGTGGCACGGGAGGCCGTGGCGGGGACGCCCGCCCGGAAACAGCGTGCGATGGCGCTGCTCGCCGATTCGGGTGCAGCCCGGGTCGCACGGCTCGCCTCGCTGGTCCCGGCATGACCGGCCGGAGCGGGCTCAGGCCCGGTCTGCGATTCCCTTTACACCGGCGTGACCGCCGCAATGTGCGCAGCAGAAGATCTGACCGCTTCCTTCAACGCCGTGGCCGATGATCGCGCAGTCGCAATGTGCGCAGCGCGGTGCGAACGCATGGATGGCGCACTCGAACGAATCGAAGGTGCCGCTGCGTCCACCCTGCTGGAGGGTGAAGCTCTTGTCGTAGTCATTGCCGCAGACATCACAGGTAGCCATGGGGCACCTCATGCGGAGAAAGGAGGATGCAGTGTCGCGGGCGCGGGTGTCGGCGGTCGTGAATGCATCGTGTCGCCAGCGTGCAGAACACCGATGTGTTCATTACGCAGGCTGCAGCCCGCGTTGCCAACGCCCAGCCCACGCGTCTCAGCGTGCCTTGCCGGGCTCGGCACTGCCACCAGGCGATGTGCCGCGACCACAGGGAAACGCCGCGCGCAGCCCTTCGACAACCAGGGGAGACGCATCCTGTTGCAATCGCACGCGGGGCAGCTGCCGGAGATGGGAAGACACCTGATCGACCAGTTCATGCGGAAGGATCCGGCCCTGCCCACACCACTGACCGCGGCTGGCATCGGCGACACCCAGGATATAGCTGCTGGCCCGGGCGCTGGACAGCCCCCGGCAGTGTTCGCCATCGCAGAACCCGTCAGCGCCTTTGCCCTGCAGCAGCGTGATGAGCTCCGCACCACTGACAAGCCAGGTGCGTTCCGGTTGCGTTGTGCCTGCCACGGCGGGTCCCACGAGGGCGCCGAGGCACAGTGTCAGGAGCCAACGCATGCGGCGGTGCGTGAGGCGGGCGTGATGTCCTTTCATATCGGGGTCCTGGCTGTCGTTTTTCTGGATTCCACGCGGTGCCGGTCAGAGTTGATCAAGCTGGTTGCGTGGTTGAAACGCCGGGTCGTCCTCAGCTTCCAGCATGGCGTCCACCAAGGCGTCGAAGGGCGCGGCAGCGGTATCCAGGTCCGTGGAAGAAAGGAATCCGGATTCCCCCTGGCCGGCCAGGGCAATCGCGGCAACGGTCTCGCGCTCACCTTCCTCTGCCCAGAGATAGTCGTGGACCAGTGCCGCCCCGTGGTCGCCCGCCTTCAGGAAATCGGCCGCGCCCCGTGCCACAGCCAGAAACGCGATGAGATCGTAGAGGCTTTCCGAATACGTCAGCGATCCCGCAACAAAGTGCGTACCAGTGCGGTCATAGGCGGCAACCTGGATATTCTCGGCCTGCGCGGATGCAAGGAAGGCCTTCAATGCGGCGCGATTGTCGGGGTAGCGGGCCAGCAGGGCCTGGCAGTCTATGAGCAGTTCATCCAACGCCTCGTCGCTTGAAGACGCCAGGCATTCACCGTTGCCCAAGCGCCACGGCCCGGCGATGCATCGCCAGTCGGACCATCGGGATGGCGAAGGCAGGGGCGCCGCCAGCCATCTGGAGAGATCTTCGTGGCGCAACTGCAGGCGCAACAGCGCTGAATAAGGCTCTGACAAGGCGATGACCCATCCGGTCTGCGTGTCCAGATGGCTTTTAGCAGACAACGCGCGACCCGCCAACACCCCAGTGCCAGCCTCATGGACTGCGACTGCGACTGCTACTGCCGCAGGCGCAGCGCCGGACTATCGCGCAGCCGTTGACCCTCTCACCAGGCACCTTCCCGTCATCACGAGTCTGCGTACCGGCAGCTCCGGCATGCGCAGGCGCTCCAGCAACAGCGACATCGCGGCCCGCCCCATCTCTTCAACCGGCTGCTCGACCACGGTAATACCCGGTTCGACCAGCTCGGTCCATCGCTCGTTGTCGAAGCCTGCCAGCGCCAGCTCTCCTGGAATCGCAAGCCCAGCGCTGCGGGCCGCTTTCAATGCGCCCATGAGCAGCAGGCTGTTGCTGGCGACCAGCGCATCGGGACGCGAAGGACTGGTCAACCACGGCTCGACCGTTGCGATGGCGGCCTCGGCCGTGGGCTCTACCTCGCGGTAGTCCGGTTCCAGCCCGTGCCTGCGCATTGCAGCGATATAGCCGTCGCGGCGTTCGGCCGCCGTGGTACTGGTGCTGCCGAACAGGCCACCGATGCGGCAATAGCCGCGCTCGGCCAGGTGTTCGACCAGGCCCGCCATCGCCGCTGCGTTGTCGAGGACCACGCTGTCGATCGAGCCACCGGGTGCGGCACGATCGACCAGGACCGTAGGGTAATCCAGCGTGAGCCGGTCCAGCCGCCCCACCGTGGTCCGGGTGGGCGCAAAAATCAGCCCACTGATGCGTTCCTCATGCATCAACTGCAGATACAGCGCCTCGCGCTCGGGGTCCTCATCGGTGTTGCAGAAGGTGACGCGAAGGCCTTCCCGGTACGCGACTTCCTCCACGGCGCGGATCAGCGCGGTAAAGAACGGGTTGCGGATATCGGCCACGATCAGGCCGATGATGCCGGTATGCCGGGCGCGCAGGCGTCTTGCCTGCAGGTTGGGGTGATATCCGGTCTGGCGGATCGCCGCCTCCACCCGGCCGCGCACGGCCTCGCTGACCGGGCCGCCGCCGAGCACCCGCGACACCGTGGACTTGGATACCCCCGCCACGCGTGCGACGTCATTGATGCTGATGCTCACTGGTAACGTTCCCGGAATCGAGCGCTTTTCTGGGCCGGACGGCCCTCCAGCACCATGTTAACGCCAAAGGACTATTGGATTTTTGTGCACTGCACATTGAAATGGTGAGTGGGAACGTTCCCAATACATCTCAGCCACCCCTTCCGCGGAGCCCCCTTTGTCGCCCCAGACCTCCCCTTCCCCGGCCAGCCGGGAACTGATCCGCCTGGACGCGCGGGCGCAGGACAAGACCGATGCCATTGCCCAGGTCGCCCAGATGCTGGTCGCGTCCGGCTGCGTGGCGCCGGGGTACGAAGCCAGCATGGGGCGGCGCGAAACGCTGGCGAACACCTTCCTTGGACACGGCGTAGCAATCCCGCACGGGCTTGGCGAGGACCGCCATCTGGTGCACCGCGATGGCATCGCCGTGCTGCAGTTGCCGCAAGGCGTGGAATGGAACCCGGGACAGGTCACCCGTCTGGTGGTCGGCATCGCTGCCCAGTCGGATACCCACATCACGGTGCTGCGCCGCTTGACCCGGCTGATCCAGGACGAGTCCACGCTGCAGCGGCTGTTCACCACCACCGAGGCGGGCGAGATCGTGAACGCGCTGGCCGGCGATGTTGCGATTGCCGCCATCCACGCGCCAGCGGTGGATCTGGCCGAGCGCTTCGAATGGACCATCGCCTACCCCAACGGACTGCACGCCCGTCCTGCCACGCGCTGGGCCGAGACGGCGCGCGGCTTCGCGGCCCGCGCGCAGGTCCGCGCAGGCGATCAGGCGGCCGATGCCAAGAGTCTGGTAGCGCTGCTTCAGCTCGGGCTGCGTGAGGGCGATGCTGTGCGTGTTTCTGCCGAGGGCGCCGATGCCCCCGCGCTGCTGGCTGCGCTGCGCAAGGTCATGGATGGATTGGTCGCACAGGAAAGGGCTGATGCCGAGCGTGCAGCCCAGCGCAAGGCAGCAGCCCCTGTCGCCGGGTGGAAACCACCCGAAGCGCAGGCGACGATCATTGGCATCGGCGCCAGCCCCGGATTGGCGATCGGCCCGGTGCATGTGCTGGCCAGCACGCAGGCGGAAGTCACCGACCGTCCTGCCCCGCTTGGCGAGGGCGGCGCACGCCTGCAGGATGCACTCGGCCGCACCCGCCAGCAGCTGGCCGCCCTGCAGGACGACACACAGCGCCGCCTTGGCGCTTCGGATGCGGCGATCTTCAAGGCGCAGGCCGCGCTGCTCGACGACACCGACCTGATCACCCGCACCTGCCAGCTGATGGTCGAAGGCCATGGTGTGGCGTGGTCATGGCACCAGGCCATCGAGCAGATCGCCTCCGGGCTGGCGGCGCTGGGCAATGCGGTGCTGGCCGGGCGCGCGGCGGACCTGCGTGATGTCGGCCGGCGCGTGCTGGCGCAGCTTGACCCTTCTGCTGAAGGTGGTGGCCTGACGGATCTGCCGTCGCAACCGTGCATCCTGATCGCCACAGATCTGTCGCCTTCGGATACCGCCAATCTCGACACCAGTCGCGTGCTCGGCCTGGCCACCGCGCAGGGCGGGCCGACCTCGCACACCGCCATCCTCTCGCGCACGCTGGGCCTGCCGGCGCTGGTGGCCGGCGGCGCCGGGCTGTTGGCGATCCAGCCAGGCCGCGAAGCGATCATGGACGGCAGCGGCGGACGGCTCTACCTGTCCCCCTCCGAAGCCGATCTCGCCTCGGCACGCGAATGGATCGCCGAACAGCAGCAGATCCGCGAGCGCGAAGCCGCGCAACGCGCGCAACCCGCCCAGACCCCCGACGGCCACCGCATCGACATCGGCGCCAACGTCAACCTGCCCGACCAGGTGCCACTGGCACTGGAACAGGGTGCGGAAGGCGTCGGCCTGATGCGCACCGAGTTCCTGTTCCTCGAACGTGGCAGTACGCCCAGCGAGGAGGAGCAGTACACCACCTACCTGGCGATGGCCAAGGCACTCGACGGCCGCCCGCTGATCGTGCGCGCGCTCGACATCGGCGGCGACAAGCAGGTGGCGCACCTGGAACTGCCACGCGAGGAGAACCCGTTCCTCGGCGTGCGCGGCGCGCGCCTGCTGCTGCGCCGCCCTGACCTGCTGGAGCCGCAACTGCGTGCGCTGTATCGCGCCGCCAAGGACGGTGCACGCCTGTCCATCATGTTCCCGATGATCACGTCGGTGACCGAGCTGGTCGCACTGCGCGCCATCTGTGAGCGCCTGCGTGCCGAGCTGGAGGCGCCGGTGGTGCCGATCGGCATCATGATCGAAGTGCCGGCTGCCGCCGCTCAGAGCGACGTACTGGCGCGCCATGCCGACTTCTTCTCGATCGGCACCAATGATCTGACCCAGTACGTGCTGGCGATCGACCGCCAGAACCCGGAACTCGCCGCCGAGGCCGACAGCCTGCATCCGGCGGTGCTGCGCGCGGTCCGCGCCACGGTTGAAGGCGCACGGCTGCATGGGCGCTGGGTCGGCGTCTGTGGCGGCCTGGCCGGCGACCCCTTCGGCGCCATGTTGCTGGCTGGCCTGGGCGTGGACGAACTGTCGATGACTCCGAACGACATCCCGGCGGTGAAGGCGCGCCTGCGTGGCACCGCGATGACCGAACTGCAAGCGCTGGCCAGCACCGCACTGGGGTGCGAAACCGCCGAGCAGGTGCGCGGCCTCGATGGAGCGCGCGCATGACTGCCCGCGCCGTCACCGTGACCCTGAACCCGGCCATCGACCAGACCGTGCGCCTGGCCCGCCTGCAGCCAGGCCGCGTGCATCGGGCCGGCAGCTCCCGCGACGACGCAGGCGGCAAGGGCATCAACGTGGCGGCCTGCCTGGCCGACTGGGGCGTGCCGATCACCGCGCTGGGTGTGCTGGGCGACGGCAACGACGGCGTGTTCCGAACGCTGTTCCGTGAGCGGGGCATCATTGACGGCTGCCTGCGCGTTCCGGGCCATACCCGCACCAACATCAAGCTGGTCGAAGAGGCCAACGGCGAAACGACGGACATTAACCTGCCAGGCCTGGCCGTGGACGCTGCCGGCCTGGACGCGGTGTCGCGCCAGCTCGGCGCCCTGCTCGCGCCCGGCCTGCCGGTTGTGCTGTCCGGCAGCCTGCCGCACGGACTGCCGGCCGATGCATGGGCGCGGTTGCAGGCGCAGGCCGGAACGGCCGGTGCGCGCGTGCTGCTGGACACCAGCGGCGATGCGCTTGCAGCTGCGCTGGACGGCGCGCGGGGCGCGCTGCCCTACGCCATCAAGCCCAACCGCCACGAACTGGAGGCCTGGACCGGCACGTCGCTGCCGGATCGCAGCGCACTGCGCGCTGCAGGCCAGGCCTTGGTCGAACGCGGTGTCGCACTCGTTGCCATCTCCATGGGGACCGACGGCGCGCTGTTCATTGATCGCGCCGGCGCCCTGGTCGCGCGACCGCCGCGTCTGGCCCAGGGCAGCACGGTGGGCGCCGGTGATGCCATGGTCGCCGGCATCGCCGCCGCGCTGTTGGAGCGCTCCCTCGACCTCGCCGCCTGTGCACGACTGGCCACGGCGTTCTCGATGAGCCGGCTGGATAGCGGAGACGCGCGGCGGCTCGATCCGGCGCAGGTGCGCGCCGGGGCCGGCGATGTACTGATCGAGCGGTTGGATTGAAACACCTGCCGGAGGAGCAGCGGTCGGCTTCGGGCCACCCGCGATGCCTCCGGCAAGGACGAACCCGAAGCATTCCAGGAGTTCCCATGCACGCTTCCACCGTAGTCATCGCCGCTGGCGAACGCAGCATCGAGGCGGTACTTGCCGCCGAGGCTCTGCGTCGCGCGGCCCGCCAGCGCGGGCTTGAGCTGATGATCGAAATCCGCAGCGACCAGGGCGTGACCGGCGCGCTGCCCGCCTCGGACGCCGCCTCCGCGACCCAGCTGCTGCTGGTGGGCGATAGCGAGGCAGACATCGCACGCTTCGGCAATGCCCGGATCGTGCATGCCAGCCTGGGCGCGGTATTGGACGATCCGGTCGCCGCGCTTGCACCGCTCGCAGCTGCGCCGGCCAGTGCCCCCGCCACCGGGGCTGGCAAGCGCATCGTTGCCGTCACCTCCTGCCCCACCGGCATCGCTCACACCTTCATGGCGGCAGAAGGCCTGCAACAGGCTGCCAAAGCGCTGGGCCATGCGATCCGGGTTGAAACACAGGGCTCGGTCGGCGCGCAGGATGCGTTGAGCGATGCGGAAATCGCCGCTGCCGATGTGGTGCTGATCGCCGCCGACCGCGAAGTCGATCTTTCGCGTTTCGCAGGCAAGCGCCTGTTCAAGAGTGGTACCAAGCCGGCGATCAATGACGGCCAGAACCTGATCCGCAAGGCGCTGGCCGAGGCCGGCGTGCACGCGGGGACAGCGGCTTCGGGCCGTACCGCAGAAAGGAACAAGAGCACCGGTCCTTACAAGCACCTGATGACCGGCGTGTCGTTCATGCTGCCGTTCGTGACAGCCGGCGGCCTGTTGATCGCCCTGGCGTTCGCACTCGGCGGCATCTATGCCTTCGACGACGCACACAAGGGGACGCTGGCCTGGTCGCTGTTCCAGATCGGCGCCAAGTCCGGTTTCATGCTGATGGTGCCGGCGCTGGCCGGCTACATCGCCTACTCCATCGCCGACCGCCCCGGCATCGCGCCCGGCATGATCGGCGGGCTGGTTGCGGTCAACATGGACGCAGGCTTCATCGGCGGCATCCTCGCGGGCTTCATCGCCGGCTATGGCGTGCACTGGATCAACCGTGCGCTGCGCCTGCCGCGCAGCCTGGAAGGCCTCAAGCCGGTGCTGATCCTGCCGGTACTGGGCACGCTGCTGGTCGGCCTGCTGATGATGTACGTGATCGGCACGCCGGTGGCCGCACTGCTGGCCTGGCTGACCGACTGGCTGCGCGGCATGGAGGGCAGCAGCGCGATCCTGCTCGGTTTGCTGCTGGGCGGCATGATGGCCGTTGACATGGGTGGACCGGTCAACAAGGCGTCCTACGCCTTCTCCACCGCCCTGATTTCCAGCCAGGTCTACACGCCGATGGCGGCGACCATGATCGGCGGCATGACGCCACCGCTGGGCATCGCGCTGGCGACGTGGTTGTTCAGCAACCGCTTCACTGCCGAGGAGCGCGGCACTGCCGGTGCCGCCGGCGTGCTCGGCCTGAGCTTCGTGACCGAGGGGGCTATTCCCTACGCGGCACGCGATCCGCTGCGCACCATTCCTGCGCTGATCCTCGGCTCGGCCGTGGCCGGTGCGATCTCGATGGCCGCAGGCGTCGAGTTGAAGGTGCCGCACGGCGGTGTGTTCGTGCTGCCGATCCCGAACGCGGTCACCCATCTTGGTGTCTACCTGCTGGCGCTGTTGGCCGGCGTGGCGGTCACCGCGATTGCACTGCGCATCCTCAAGAAGCCGGTCACAGCCCCCACCCTGTAAAAGGAACCCCGCCCATGACCTGCCCTTCCTGCCGCCTGGTGCCGGTAGCGATCCTGCTGACCCTGCCCTCACTGGCCGTAGCTGCCAACGCGAGTGATGTCTTCACTCCCAAACTGGCTTACACCGGCGAGGCGGCCGCCACGCTCGATGGTGGCAAGCGCAGCGGCACCGCTTACGCCGGCCAGCTGATGTTCGGCGCCGATGTTGACCTCGACGCTGCGTTCGGCTGGCGGGGGGCCACGATCAAGGCCTATGGCATCAATCGCCACGGCACCAACCTCGCCAACAGCAGCACCGGCAACAGCACCTCGGTGCAGGAAATCTACGGCGGCCAGGGGACCCGCCTGGCCAACCTGACCCTGGAACAGAAGCTGTTCAACGACCGGCTGGTGCTGGAGGCCGGTCGCAGCGTCGCCAACATCCACCACCTCGGGTCGGAGCTGTGCCAGTACTTCCAGGGCAACTCGGCGTGCGGCAACCCGACCTACGTTTTCCGCACCAGCAACTTCACCTGGTGGCCGGTGTCGAGCTGGATGGCCGACGCCACGGCCTGGGTGACGCCCGATGTCTATGTCCGCATCGGTGCCTACCAGGTCGATCCCAGCCAGGCCGAGGATGGCCAGCATGGCCTGAAGTGGAATACGAACCAGGCCACCGGCTGGATCGTGCCCTACACGATCGGCTGGCGCAGCCCGGCTTCGGCACGACTGAAAGCCCGCTACGAACTCGGTGGCTGGCAGGACAACTCGACCTATCGCGATCCGCTGCGCGATGCCAACGGCATTCCCGCGCTGCTCAGTGGCCAGGAGTACGCGGCACGCCACGGTCGCTCCGGTGCGTTCGCGCGCTTCGAGCAGCAGCTTACCGGCGATGGCAATGGCCGCGGCCTGACCCTTTTCGGCGCCGCGCTCAAGGGTACCTCCGGGCAGCTGATCGAGGATCACTTCCTGCAGGCCGGGCTTGTGCAGAAGGGCACGTTCGCCCGCCGGCCGCAGGACAGCATCGGCTTCGTCGTCACCCGGCAGAAGTACAGCGGCATCGCGCTGGAGAACCTCCGCCTGGCCCGCGCTGCCGCCGGCGGCAGCGGCACCCCGCACGGAAGCCAGGTGATGATGGAGCTGAGCTATGGCATCCAGCTCACCCCGCAGCTCAGGATTGCACCGAACCTGCACTACATCGTGCATCCGGACCCGTTCAACGAACCTGCGCGGCAGCGGGACCTGCCGAATGCACTGATCGCGGGCATGCGGGTTGACTGGAACCTGTAGCAGATGGCACGTGTCGGTCAGGCGCAGCCCGTGTCAGGCACCAGGGTCCACAACCGGTCCAGGCGGCGTACCGATACTCCGGAACCAGGGCGATTGCGGGCCCTGGCCGGGCTTCAGCTGCTGTCCGCCACCCACGCCAGTTCGAACGTCAACGCGAGGCGCTGGCCAGGCTCCAGCCGGTGCGGTGCCAGCGTGAAGCCGTCCGGCGGGCCACTCTGCGGTTCGACACAGGTGGCGTGCGGCGCAGCGTCGTAGACCACCCAGTGGTCGTGGTCCGACCTCAGCCGCAGGCGTTGGCCTTCGCGTACCAGCGTGATGTCACCGCCGGCAACGAAGCAGTCATCCCAAGGGCCAGTGGTGGGCTCCACGTGGGGCAGCGTGGCAATACCTTCCCTGTCCCGCGGATACATCGCGCGAGGATTGAACAGCAACCGGTCCGGCTTCCTGAACCAGGGGTGCCAGCCCAGCACCGTCGGCATCGCCTGCTCGCCCGCCTGGACCGAGAGGCGCAGCTGCAGGGTGTGCCCCTGCAACCGCAGTTCCAGCATGGCAATGCCACCGAAGGGCCAGTAGCTGTCGCGCGGCAGCTGCAGCGACACCTCGGCTGCGGCCGCATCCAGCCGGTCGATCTGCCAGGGTCGCGAGAAGCCGACCCCATGGATGGCATGCCCGTCGAAGTTGAGCGGCAGCCGATGCGGCATGCCGTCAAAACGGAACTGTCCACGGCGGATGCGCCCGGCCCACGGCACCATCGGGTAGCAGCCCCAGGCGATCGCCGCCGCCCCGGTCTCCTGCGCGTCCACCAGCCATTCCACGCCCCGGTAACGTAGGTGCGCGATGCGCCCGCCCGCCGCTGCGGCGAGCGCAACCTCCAGTTCGCCGCATCTCAGCCAGTGCAGCTGACCGGCCGGCAGCGGGGCCAGCGCATCATCCCTCGGCAACATGTGCTCAGGCCCCATAGGGATTGATCGTGCGGATGCTTCCGTCCGGCTCCATGTGCAGCGGCGTGCACTTGGCTGAGCGCAGGTGGGTAATGCCGCCGGACATCAGCGCATCGTGATAGAACAGGTACCACTGGCCCTGGAACTGGCAGATGGAGTGGTGGGTGGTCCAACCGACCACGGGGGTGAGGATCACGCCAGCATAGGTGAACGGCCCGTACGGGCTGTCACCCACGGCGTAGCACAGCTGGTGGGTGTTGCCAGTGGAGTACGACAGGTAGTAGCGACCCTGGTACCTGTGCAGCCACGGGCCTTCGAAGAAACGGCGCGCATGGTCGTCCGCACGCAGCGGCTGGCCATGCTCATCCAGGATCTGCACTTCGCGGGTGGGCTCGGCCAGTTCGGTCATTCCGGCATCCAGGCGGCCCACGCGCGGGCCCAGGGCCGGCGCGCCGCCCTCGGGTTCCTCGTGCGCTTCGCTGTACTGGTTGTCACGATACTTCTGCAGCTGCCCGCCCCAGATGCCACCGAAGTACAGGTAGTGGCTGCCATCGTCGTCTTCGAACACGGCCGGGTCGATCGAGTACGCGCCCTTGATCGGCTCCGGCTGGGGCACGAACGGGCCCTCCGGTCGCGCGCCGATTGCCACGCCGATGCGGAACCGGCCCTCGGCGTCCTTGGCCGGGAAGTACAGGTAGTAGCGGCCATCGCGGCAGGCAGCGTCGGGGGCCCACATCTGTTTCCGCGCCCAGGACACGTCGCGCACGTGCAACGCCATGCCGCAATCGACGGCGGTGCCGTCGGGCGTATCCATCTTCAGCACATGGTAATCCTGCATGCCGAAATGGCCGCCGTCATCGTCGAAGGGCTGGCCACCGTCGATGTCGTGCGACGGATAGATGTACAGGCGTCCCTCGAACACGTGCGCCGAAGGGTCGGCCGTGTAGATGTGGGTCACCAGCGGTTGCGAAATGGCGTGTGCGGTGAGCTGTGCAAGACGGGCTTCGCTGGCCTGGCCGTCTTCACCGGCAGAGAGGTCGATCATGGTTGTCATCTTGGCGTTACGCGGAGGCGTCGGCGGAACGGCGACGCAGGTGGAGATCCTGCTCGATGCGGGTTTCCGCGCGCTTGTCGATCCGGTAGAAGAACAGCAGCGCCACGGCGAGCAGGAACGGAAGGGAGCAATAGACGCTTACGGTCAGGCGGATGCCCTGCACCACGGCCTCAGGCTGCTGCACCAGGCCTGCCTGGTAGCCGTAGTGGGCAAGGATCGCGGCGACCAGCGCGCCGCCGACACTGAGGCCGATCTTCAGGCCGCACAGCATCGCCGAGAAGATGATCGCCGTTGCCCGGCGATGGTTCTTCCACTCGGAGTAGTCCGCAACGTCCGCGATCATCGCCCACAGCAGCGGGATGGTGATGCCATAGCAGAAGCCATGCAGCATGAAGGCAGCGAAGGCCACCGCCACGCCCGTGGGTGGAAACAGGTAGAAGGCAAGCAGGAACAGGGTCGAGACAAACAGGGCGCCACCGAAGACATCGCGCTTGCCGAAGCGATCCGCCAGCCGCCGTGATGCACCAATACCCAGGATCATGCAGAGGATGCCGCACGCGTTGAACAGGCTGAACGCCGAGGTGGCCGCGTCCTTCGGCCAGGTGAACGCCGCGAAGCCGGCGCTGGCCAAGGCGCCATTCAATGCACGGATCAGGCCGTTGAAGCCTGAGTTCTCCAGGAAACCGGCCAGCGCCGCTTCGCTCATGTAGTACTGGAAGTAATAGATGTAGGTGCCGCCTTTCAACGCCAGGTTGATGAACACCAGCACGGTCAGGGCCAGCATCACCTGCCACGGGCGGTTGTGCAGCAGGTCGGACAGGTCCTGCACAATGCCGCCGGTCTGCTCGCGCGTCGGCACGATGCGCTCGCGGGTGGTGGCGAAGGTGATCAGGAAGAACACTGTTCCGATCAGTGCGAAGGCGGTCATGACCTGTTCGAAGCCGCGCACCCGGTCGCCGTCACCCAGAATCAGCACCAGCGGCATCAGCAGCACCTGGATGATGAACTGCGCGATCATCACGGCCACGAAGCGGTACGCCGAAAGGCTGTTGCGCTGGGCCATGCTGCCGGTCAGCACGCCGCTCAGCGCCGAGTACGGCAGGTTGTTCGCGGCGTAAACGCAGACCAGCAGCGCGTAGGTGCCCAGTGCATAGATCACCTTTCCGCGCTCGCCCAGGTCCGGGGTGCTGAACGCCAGCAGGGACAGTACGCCAAAGGGGATGGCCGTCCACAGGATCCACGGGCGGAAGCGGCCCCAACGGGTGGACGTTCGGTCAGCCGCAATGCCGATCAACGGCGTGAACACGAACGCTCCCAGCAGGCCCACCACAAAGATGATCGTGGCCGCGGTCGCCGCTGGCAGGCGGTAGACGTCGGTGTAGAAGAATGCCAGGTAGGTGATCAGGGTCTGGAAGATCAGGTTGGCGGCGAGATCGCCCAGGCTGTAGCCGAGCTTCTCGCGTACCGATAGCGCGTGTTCAGTGCTTGCCATGCAGCGGACGTCCTGGAAAAGGAATCTGGTCGAAGGGGAACCGATGCCAACGAGGGCGATCAGTCATGCGCGGGCACCACGCTGAACCTGCCCTGCGCACGTATATCGGCACTGGACGCCCCTACCCTGACCTCGTAGGCACCGGGCTGCACCGCGTACGCCGCACGCGCTTGGTCATAGTGGCGCAGGGCCTGCGCCGCCTGCAGGGTGAACGTCACCGTGCGGCGTTCGCCCGGGGCCAGCTGGACGCGCTGGAAGCCACGCAGTTCCCGCACGGCATCGCCGCTGCCGGCGTGTTCGCGCCGCACGTACAGCTGTACCACTTCATCACCGCTGCGTGTGCCCGCATTGGTCACATCCACCGTCACGCCCAGGCGGCCATCGGCGCCGATGGTGTCCGCATCGAGGCGGAGCGCTCCATAATCGAAGCGCGTGTACGAGAGTCCGTGACCGAACGGATACAGCGGCGTGCCGCGGAAGTAGCGGTAGGTGCGGCCCTCCATGGCGTAGTCGTCGAATGCCGGCATCACTTCGCCGGCCTTGTAGAACGTGACCGGCAAGCGACCCGCCGGATTGACGTCGCCGAACAGCGCCTGGCCGACGGCGGTGCCGCCGCGCTGCCCGGGGTACCAGCTCATCAGGATCGCCGGCAGATGCGCCTGCGCCCAGTCCACGGCGATGGCTGAGCCGCCGGTGAGTACCATCACCACCGGCTTGCCGGTAGCGTGCAGGGCCTCCAGCAGGGTGCGCTGCGGCGCGGGCAAGCGCAGGTCGGTACGGTCGCCACCGGCAAAACCCGGATAGTTGACGGTCATCTCCTCGCCTTCGACATCGCCGGTGAGTCCACCAACGAACACCACCACATCGGCCTCGCGTGCGGCATCGAGCGCTTCATCGAACGGCGCCTTGGCACCGGGCATGCGCCACCCCAGGCGCACGCCGGCATCGCGCTGGTCGTCGTAGTACTCCAGCTTCAGGTCATAGGCACGCCCCGCCTGCAGGTCGAGTTCGACACCCTCGGCATGCAGGCGATCCGTGTTCACCCAGTGATCGATCACACGCTTGCCGTCCAGGTACAGACGGTAGCCATCATCGCCGGCCACCTCCAGCCGGTAACGACCGGACACGGGGGGCAGCAGCTGGCCACTCCAGCGGATGCTGAAGCGGTCGTCGGGAATCCCCTGCCCCGGTGCCGCTTCGCCGCGTGCCAGCAGGTTGTCGGTCGGCGATCCGCGGTCCCAGCGGAAGCCGATCTGCGCGTCGGTACGTACCAGGGCCGGAGTGCCAGACAGGTCGGGCGTGCGGAAGTACTCGCCGCGCAGGCCGCGCTCGGGCGAGTCCGCTGAGGGCCGCAGGAAGGTCGGCTCGATCAACGGCGTGGCACCGGGGTCATCGCGGCCCTCCACCAGGTCGACGCCACGCGCATACCGCACCTCAGCGCCCTTGGCCGCCTCGCGTATGCCCTGCAGGATCGTGACCGGCGCGGCCGGTGTGCCGAAGTAGTTGCCGAGCAGCGCCATGGTGTCGTCGGCGGTGGGTCCAACCACGGCAATGCGCCTGGTGTCGCGCGACAGCGGCAGGATGCCATCGTTCTTCAGCAGCACCAGCGATGCCTGCGCGGCCTTCAGGGCAAGCGCATCATGGGCCGGCGCCTGGTTCACCGAGGCCGGAATGCGCGCCCAGCGCACCCGCTCCGGCGGATCGAACATGCCCAGGCGCATCCGTGCGGTGAACAGGCGGGTCACCGCATCGTCGATCTCCGCTTCGCTGATCAGTCCCTGGCGCACTGCCGCAGGCAGCGTTGCGTACTCCTGGCCGCATTCCAGCTCGGTGCCGTTCCTGACCGCCAGCGCCGCGGCGGCTTCGCGCGTGGCAACGATATGGTGGTGCTTCCAGATGTCGACGATGGCCCAGCAGTCCGAGACCACGTAGCCCTTGAAACCCCAGTCGCGTCGCAGCACATCACGCAGCAGGAAACGGCTGGCACTGGCGGACTCGCCGTACACGCGGTTGTAGGCGCCCATGACCGCATCCACTTCGCCCTCCTTCACCAGCGCCTCGAACGCCGGCAGGTAGGTGTCATACAGGTCCCGCCGGCTGGGCCTCGCATCGAAGTGATGGCGGTCGGCCTCCGGTCCGCTGTGCACGGCCAGGTGCTTGGCGGTGGCGTCCAGCTTGCGGTAGACGGGGTCGTCGCCCTGCAGGCCGCGTACGAAGGCCACGCCCATGCGCGCGGTGAGGTAGGGATCCTCGCCGTAGGTCTCCTGTCCGCGACCCCAGCGCGGGTCGCGGAAGATGTTGACGTTCGGCGACCAGAAGGTCAGGCCCTGGTAACGGCCATGCGCGCCTTCTCGGAGGAACTGGTGGTGCTTTGCGCGGGCCTCGTCGCTGATGGTCGTGGCCACCTGCCCCATCAACGGTACATCGAAGGTCGCGGCCAGGCCGATTGCCTGCGGAAACACCGTGGCCTGCCCCGCCCGTGCGACGCCATGCAACCCCTCATTCCACCAGTCGTAGGCGGGCACTCCCAGCCGTTCGATTGCCGGTGCAGCATTCTGCATCTGCGCGGCCTTCTCTTCCAGGGTCATCTGCGCGACGAGTGCGGCGGCCCGTTGCTCGAAGCTTGCCGAGGCATCCAGCCAGGGCCGTGGCGCGGCCGCGGACGCCGCGGCCGCCACGCAGGTGAGGACGAACAGGGTAGCCCGGCCACGCCACGTGCGGCGGCGGGTCCTGGACGAAATCGACAGTCTCATTTGCTTCTCCCGGTGCGCTCGTCGCGCGCGAAGGGACCCAGCAGTGCGCCCACGAAGCCGCCTGCCCGGTCCGTACTCAGAACGGTGCCGTCCACGTCGCCTGCGAGCAGTTGCCAGCCCTGCCCGTCGCCGGTGTCGAACGAGAACGCGTAGGCGCCCTCGTTGCCGGCAATCTTCAGGCGCAGTGCTGCAGACGCCGGCACGTCATGGCTGGCCAGCGTCCGCGTGCTGCCCCCCCCGTCACACGCTTCGAGAAAGAGCGAGAGGCGACCCCCGCCAAGGTCACGAACGCCGAGGAAGTACCAGTACGCCTCGCTCTGGAACGCCGCCAGACCGGCGGCGACACCGGGGGCTGGCGGGGTCATCGCGGTGCTCGCCTCGAAACGCAGGTGCTGCTGGCGCCGGCCGAGAAATGCCGGATTGCGCAACGTGTCCAGATCCTCGGCAAGCGGGTGCACGGCCAGCATCCCGGGGCGCTTGTGCAGGTCAGCCCAGGCATGCCTGGGCACGCGCACGCGCAGCCACTGGCGATCGAGCGCTGGGCCATCAAAATTGTCGCGCGCCACGAAATTGCCGGTCGACGGGGCCTGCGATGCCTCGCCCTGCATCCATGACGGCGCCTTGGCCACGTAGGGAATGGCCTGGTCGGTCGGCAGGATCTGCGGCCAGCCATCCTGCCATCGCACCGGCAACAGGTAGGTCTCGCGCCCGGTGTTGTAGTGGCGCTTCTGATAGTTGCGGCTGGCCAGGAACACCGCCCACCACGAGCCATCCGGGCCTTCGACCAGGTCGGCGTGGCCGGCATTGGTGATCGGCAGCGGACGGTCGTCCGGCAGCTCGCGCTGGGTCAGGATCGGATTGCCCGCATAGGGAACGTAGGGTCCCCACACCGCGCGGCTGCGCAGCACCACCTGCGAATGCTGCGGCCCGGTACCTCCTTCAGCGTCGGACAGGTAATACCAGCCCTCCCGCTTGTAGATGTGCGGTCCCTCGATCCAGATCGGATTCTTCGCCGGCTCCACGCCTCCATCAACCAGCACCCGGCGTGGCCCGACCGGCTTGAATGCCGGCAGATCGATCTGCTGCATCCAGATGGCGCGGTGCCCGTCGTAGCGCGGCGGACCGGGCGGTGCATCGTTGTTGATCAGGTACACCTTGCCGTCGTCGTCGAAAAACAGTGATGGATCGATGCCATCGATGCCGGGCAGCCAGTGGGGATCGGACCACGGCCCGGCCGGGTCGCGCGCCGTGGCAATGAAGTTGCCGCCACTGTCGGTGGCCGTGGTCACCACGTAGAAGACCCCGTCGTGGTACTCGATGGTGGGGGCGAAGATGCCGCGCGACACGCTCAGCCCGTCGAAATCCAGCTGCGTGGGGCGGTCAATCACGTTGCCGATCTGCTTCCAGTGCACCAGGTCAGCACTCTCGAACACCGGAATGCCCGGGAAGTAGGTGAAGCTGGAATTGACCAGATAGAACCGGCCGTTCGCGCGCACGATGCTGGGATCGGCATGGAAGCCGGCCAGTACCGGATTGCGGTAGTGCCCGGCCGGCAGCGGCACTTCAAACGCCTGGTCATTGCCGCGGTACTCGAACCAGTCGAAGTACACCGGCGGAGCGTCCGGCGGCGCGCTGGCCCGGGCGGCTGCGGCCGACAGCAGGAACACTGCCGCCAGCAGCCGGCGCGCCATGGATCTCAGGCCGGCCCTGTCGCGGGCCACAGGGGACTGCGTAGACAAGGTCATCATCGTCGGGCCTCGGCTTCGGCAATGGGAAGTTCGAACGGGCCGGCCGGCGCCCCGCTGCGATCGCGCAGCGTGCACACCGGGCCATCGGCCCAGCAGTAGCGGACATGCGTTGCGCGCGTGGACAGCGGGCCTCGCAGCAGGATCCGGCGCACATCCAGTTCGGCGTCGGCGTACTCGCAGTGGCGCGCATGGCCCTTGGCCTCGCACAGTTCAAAGCCGATCGGACGCAGCGCACCGGTTGCGGTGAGCGCGCCTTCGACATCCTCGAACGCAATGGCGACGGCCGTGGGCGTCCGCACGGCGGTGACCGCCCGCGGACCTGACGGTGCCAGATCCTGCTCGCCGTACACCACGTGGCGCGCCACGCGCGCCAGGCGGCGCCCGAGCTCCTGCTTGTTCGGCGGGTGGATGTCGTAGGCATCGCCGATGTCGATGGCGATGGCGAGCCCGCTCTGCGCATCCTCGGCGGCGACGCGCCGCTGCGACTCGCGCACCTGCGCCCAACCGCTGTCGGCGGGCGCAACCGGCGGCTGGCCATAGCTGGCCAGCTGCGCGAACAGCAGTGGCGTGCGCGCACCGAACTGACGCCGCCAATCGTCGCGCAGCGCACGCAACCGCGCCGCGTACGCCGCGCCATCACCGGTGTTCGATTCACCCTGGTACCACAGCATGCCGCGCAGCCCGAAAGCGCCGAGCGGTGCGATCATTCCGTTGTACAGCGTCGACAGCCCGGTGGCGGCCTGCCAGGGGGCAAATGGCGGCGCCTGTTGGCCCGGCGCCACCCGGTACTTCCACGGACCCTGCAGTGCCACCCGCTCACCGTTGTCGAACTGCAGGCCGTATGCCGTGGCGGGGCCGGCCAGGCCGCCTTCGCCGTAGGTGTCCAGCACGTTGACCGCAATGCTGTTGGATCCTGCCTTCAGCAGGCCACGTGGCAACGGGTAGCGCCTCTTGCCGGCGCCGTACTGGCTGCCGACGGCGACCCCGTTCACCCAGGTCACGTCCACCTCGTCGGCCGATGCCAGCTCCAGGGTCGCGCCGCGTGCAGCCTGTTCAGCGCTCAGCATCACCTGCGTGCGATACCAGACCATGCCGTTGTAGTCGGCAAGCGCGGGCTCGATCCAACGCTCCCATGCGCCCAGTGTGGCCGGTGCGCGCGGCCATCCTCGGTCATCGGCATCCGCGCGCCATGGGGCGTCGCCGGGCGGCGTGCCCTCGCGTGTGGCCCACCAGTGCTGCCAGTAGCGGCCCCAGGCTGCGCGTGCCTCCAGCGGATTACGCGCAGACCGCGCGAGAATATCGAGTGCCTCGTCCAGGCTATCCTGCCCTCGCAGTGCACCCACGCTGGTCCAGGCCTCGATCCGCGAGCCCCCCCACGCCGCCTCGATCAGCCCCATCGGCACGTCGACGGTGCGCTGCAGTTCGCGCGCGAAGTAGAAGCAGGTGGCGGAGAAATCGCGCACCGTATCAGGCGTTGCCGATGTCCAGGCAGTGCTGCCGTTGAAGCTCTCCTGTGCCTGCACGGCGGCGTGCTGCGGCACGGTGAACAGCCGGATCCGTGGCATCGTGGCGGCGGCGATCTCGCTGGCTGCGTTGAGCGAGCGCCACACCGGCAGTTCCATGTTCGACTGGCCCGAGCACAGCCACACGTCGCCGACCAGCACGTCGCGCGCCATCTCCCGACGTGTCCCGGCGTTTACCTCCAGCGTATGCGGACCGCCCGCGGCCACCGGGGGCAGCGTCGCCTGCCAGCCGCCTGCGGCATCCGCCCGGGTGCTTACCGCCTGCCCGGCAAACGTCACGGAAACCGGCTGCCGAGGGCCTGCGTGCCCCCAGACCAAAATGGGCCGGTCACGCTGCAGGACGGCGTGATCGCTGAACAGCGGATGCAGCAATCCCGCTACTTCCCGCGCCGCGGCCGGCATCGCCACCACTACCGCAGCCATCATCAACAGCGCGCACCCGACCGCTCCGAACCTGCTCATCGCCCATCCCCCGGTGCGAACGGAAACTGCAACGCCTGGTAGTACGACAACGGATGCGGCGGCGGCCGCTCGCCGGCGGGCAGCGCCCGGCCACTGAGCGACTGGAAGTACGCCACGCTGGCGTCACGCCACCATTGCGCTTCGTCGTGCTGGATCTGCAGGAACGCCGCGACGTGCCGATGCCGCTGCGGATCGATCCGGTCGCGCAGGCCGGCCCAGGTCGCCTGCATCGACTGCACCTGGCGCACGCCGCGCGAATAGCGCCCGACCAGTTCGTCCCAGAGCGTCCTGCCCGAGCGCATGCGGCGGTCCCACGGCACATGATGGAACCACAGCAGCAGCGACTCGGGCACCCGCTCGGGGTCGCCATAGACCTCGGCGACCTGCGGGGCGTACTGGCCCACGGCGTTGCTTCCGCTGGCGCTGCGGTCAAAGCCGATGCCCTTGCTATCTGCGCGGTGGTAGTAGACCGACGTCCAGTCCGCACGCGGGCCGCCGTCCACCCAGGGGCCGGGGCCGTAGTGATGGCCGCGTGCCATGAGGTGATGCAGGCCCAGCGGCGTCATGTAATCCACTGCCGCCTCGCGCGAGTCCATCATCATCCGCACGATCGGGCCGGTCACCTGCGGGTCGGGCGAGAACGTCAGCGCTGCCCAATCTTCGGCAATCGCGCGCGCGGATTGCTGCGGGTTCCATGCCAGTCGGCCGAAGGCGTACCAGTTGGCCTGGTCGAAGTGCGAGCCACTCCAGGTACGGTCCATGCCGATGTTGGCGACGCCGGCGATACCGGTCAGTGCGTGGCCCTCCAGCGAACCATCGACCACGCGGGCAATGGTGGAGCCTTCGCCGCGGGCATGCGTGTCGGCCTGCAGCACTTCCTCGTAGAGCGTTCCCAGGTAGACCAGGTGCGTCGCAAAACCCAGATATTCCTTGGTGATCTGCAGTTCCATCATCAGCGGCGTGCGTGGCATCGCGCCGAACAGCGGATGGAACGGCTCGCGCGGCTGGAAGTCGATGGGGCCGTTCTTCACCTGCACGATCACGTTGGGCCGGAAGGCGCCGTCCAGCCCGACAAACTCGCTGTACGCCTGCTTGGCGCGATCTTCGGGGACCTCGTGCGAATACACGAAGGCCCGCCACATCACCACGCCGTTGTAGGGCGCCAGCGCGTCGGCCAGCAGGTTGGCGCCGTCAGCATGGGAACGACCGTAATCCTGCGGGCCGGGTTGCCCCTCCGAGTTCGCCTTGACCAGGAAGCCGCCGAAATCCGGAATGTGCGCATGGATCTCATCGACCTTGTCGCGCCACCAGCGCCGCACGCCGGGATCCAACGGGTCAGCCGTCGCCAGGCCGCCGAGCTCGATGGGCGCACTGAAGCGTGCGCTCAGGTAGACCCGGATGCCATAGGGGCGGAACAGATCGGCCAGCGTGGCGGCCTTGGCCAGATAGGCCGGCGACAGGCTCAGCGCATTGGCGTTGACGTTGTTGAGGACGGTGCCGTTGATGCCGAGCGAAGCGTTGGCACGGGCGTAGTCGGTGTAGCGCGGGTCACGCCATTGCGGCAACGTCTGCCAGTCCCACAGCGAGCTGCCCGCATAGCCACGCTCGACGTAGCGGTCCAGGTTGTCCCAATGGTCGAGCACACGCAGTGTGACCCGCGGCGACTCCCGAACGTCCAGCCCCTGCAGCGGCATGCCACGCTGCAACAGGCGCAGCAGGTGGAACGTGCCATACAGCACGCCGACATCCCGGCGTGCCGCCACCAACAGCACATCGCGCCCCTCGGTCCGGACCTGCCGGATCAGGAAGCCCTCGTCGCCCAGCGTGACAACCTCGTTGCCGATCGCGGCGACCAGCGCCGAGGACTGCGGCGTACCCAGCACCAGGGCATGGCCAGTACTGATTGCCGTTCGCATTGGCGGCGCCGCTCCGAGCAATCCAGAAAGGCTCCGCGCAAGCTCGTCGCGGGTGGCGCGCTGCATTGGCGTGCGATCCGGGGCCACCACTTCGGCCAGTTGCCGCCGGTAATCGGCAGCGACCGTTGCGGCAACCGGCTGGTAGCGCATCCACAGCCCGTAGCCATCCTCCGCCCGTGCCCCGCCAGCACAGGCCAGCAGTGCGAGCACGGCGCACAGGCGCGTGCCGACAGTACGCAACAACGGCGTTAACATGCGCTTTTGTAGACTACGTCCGGGCTCGGGGCGGCGCATCATCGTCCTTCGCACCCGCGCGGCAGCGCCACCAAGAACAAAGGGATCGTGCATTGGACAAGCCGAAGAAATCGGTTCGCCGCAGAACCGCAGGCGTGACGATCGACGAGGTTGCGGCCCTTGCCGGCGTTTCGCCGATGACCGTGTCGCGGGTGATCAACCAGGGCAAGGTGCGTGATGTCACCCGCGAGCGCGTGCTGCGCGCTGTGCGCGAGCTGGGCTATACGCCCAATCTTGCCGCCAGTTCGCTGGCCGCCGCACAGCACACGCGCATTGCGCTGATCTACACCAACCCCAGCGGCGCCTACCTGCGCGAACTGCTGGTGGGCCTGCTGCGCGTCGCCTCCAGTTCCGCCATCCAGCTGGTCATCGACTACTGGGACAGCCTGGATGCCGAAGCCGAACGCAGGGCGGCGCGCGCGCTCGCCGGACGCGTCGACGGGGTGATCCTGCCGCCGCCCCTGTGCGAATCGCAGGCCGCCGTAAGCGAACTGGTCAAGGCTGGCATTCCGGTGGTGGCCATCGCATCGGGGCGCCTGAGCGAGGCCCTGTCCTGCGTCCGCATCGACGATTTCAGTGCGGGCAGGGAAATGACCGATCACCTGCTCCGGCAGGGACACAGCCGCATCGGTTTCATCCGTGGGCGCGATGACCTGAGCGCAAGTGCGCTCCGCTACGACGGCTTCGTCACCGCCCTGCGCGAGGCCGGGCTGGCGGTGGAGCCTGGCCTGGTCCAGCACGGTGACTACACCTACCGGTCCGGCCTGGCTGCCGCCGAAAAGCTGTTGTCCCAACGCCGCCCACCGACCGCGATCTTCGCCAGCAACGACGACATGGGCGCTGCCGCCATCTCCGTCGCGCACCGACGCGGGCTGGAAGTGCCGCGCGACCTGTCGGTCGTGGGATTCGATGACACCTCGGCCGCCACTACCGTGTGGCCGGAACTGACCACGATCCACCAGCCCATCGCCTCGATGGCCAACGCGGCCGTCGACATCCTGCTGCGCACCATCCGCCGTCCGGCAGGGGACGCAACGGTGCTGCGCGATCATGTGATGCCGCATCGGCTGATCGCACGCGGTTCGGTCGCCGCGCCGCCCCGTGCGCGGTAGCGCAGGCCTCATGCTCCGCATCCGAGGGTGACCTCGGCTTCGTTCAGTGCGCCCAGCGCGACGCGTGACACGGAAATCGTCATCGCATCGCCCGTCGCCACCGACCACGGTCGGTCGATCGCGTCCAGCTTGGCGCCCGCCTTGGCCAGGCACTTCAGCGGCACGCCGACACGCTTCCACTGGCCCTGTGGAAGCGCCGCCAGCGCCGGCCCGATGGCGATGCGCGCCGAGCAGCCCACGCCGCAACCGACCGACAGCCACGCCTCACCCTTCGGGGCTGCGTCCACCCGCAGCGTGGTCAGCAGCATTAGGTCGCCGTTGGATTCGCGCTGCAGGTCCAGCGTCGTGTGCGACTGCAGTGCCGCGACGGCTTCGCCATTGCCCGACCAGGCCAGGCGTCGTCCATCCTCCTGCGCCAGATGATCCACGCCGGTGATCTTCAGCCGATCATCGGGCAATGCGTCCGGCACGCGGGTCACGGTCAGGCCCTGGCCAGCAGCATCCTCGAGCCGCAGCGCCATGCCAGGGCCTGCGTCACCGCGCGCAAAGAACACGCCGGTCGCGCCCTCGTTGCCGGTCGCGCCCGATGCCTCCGGCAGCGCGGCCAGGTCGCCGTTGTCGGAGTAGGTCAGGCCGAATCCGAACGCAAACAATGGATCGTAGTCCTTTTGGCCCACGTTGTTGGCGTACTGGGTGGCAGTGCGCGGCCAGCTGAAACTGAGCTTGCCCTTGAAATCGTACTGCACGCGTCCATCGCTTCCGCGCAGCAGCACATCGGCAATCCCGGCGCCTTCCGAACCCGGCAGCCACGCAGCTACGAAGGCATCGGCGGCATTGATTTCCCGGTTCACCCAGAGCGGCCGCCCGCTCAGGAAGACCGCGACAACCGGTATGCCATCGGCCTTGAGCCGCTTGAGCAGCGCCAGGTCCGTTTCGTTGCCGGGCTTGTAGGCCAGTGTCGGCCGGTCTCCCTGGAACTCGGCATAGGGGTCCTCGCCAAACACCACCACCGCCACATCGGGCTTCACTGCGTAGCGACCGTCGACGGAAAGAACGGCTTCCCCCCCCGCCGCGCTGGCCTGGCGCGCGATGCCCTCGTAGACCGTGTCCGCATTGGGGAAGTCCTTGCGGGTGGTGCCGGTGCCCTGCCAGTTGAGCGTCCAGCCGCCGGCCTGCTTGC
The DNA here is from genome assembly GCF_032025605.1 of Stenotrophomonas maltophilia group sp. msm4. Lineage (NCBI taxonomy): Bacteria > Pseudomonadati > Pseudomonadota > Gammaproteobacteria > Lysobacterales > Lysobacteraceae > Stenotrophomonas > Stenotrophomonas maltophilia group sp. msm4. The sequence continues at coordinate 1,241,797 of NZ_JAVSKK010000001.1, forward strand.
CGACATCGTCGGCACCGTCGCCGGCCACGAGGATCCGCTGCTTCGGCGACAGCGGCAGGAGGCCGTTCTGGTTCTTCAGCAGGACCAGTGATTCGCGCACGGCCTGCCGGGCAACCGCGCGATGTGCCGGCGCGCCGATCAGTGCGAACTGCCCGCCGACGGCCCGCGTGGATGGCCTGCCGGCCTCGAACAGCCCAAGGCGGAACTTGACCCGCAGGATCCGGCGCACCGCATCGTCCAGGCGTTGCGGCGTGATCCGCCCATCCTTCACCGCAGCCAGCGTCGTCTCGTAGAAACCCTTCCAGCTGTCCGAGGCCATCGCCATGTCCAGGCCCGCGTTGATCGTGGCCGGGCAGTCTGTAGTGGTGCAACCCTTGACCTGTCCATGACCATTCCAGTCACCCACCACGAAGCCACCGAAGTTCATGCGGCCCTTGAGTACATCGGTAAGGTAGTGCCGGTGCCCATGCATCTTTTCACCGTTGACGCTGTTGAACGACGCCATCGCGGTCTGCGCGCCGGCGGCGATTGCCGGCGGATATCCGGCGGCGTGGATGCGCACCAGATCTGACTCGCTGATGCGGGTGTCGCCCTGGTCCTTGCCGTCAGTGGTGCCACCGTCGCCGAGGAAATGCTTCACCGAGGCGATCACATGGCGGCCATCGAGGAACTCCGGGGTTCCCACCCTGCCCTGCAGCCCCTCCACCATGGCGGCGGCATAGCTGGCCACCACGTCCGGCGATTCGGAGTAGCCTTCGTAGGTGCGTCCCCAGCGATCATCCTGGGGTACGGCAACGGTCGGCGCGAACGTCCACTCCATGCCGGTAACGCGGGTCTCCAGCGCGGTGATGCCACCGATCTGCCGCAGCAGCTCCGGATTGCGCGTGGCGCCCAGCCCGATGTTGTGCGGGAACAACGTGGCGCCAATGATGTTGCTCTGCCCGTGCACGGCATCGATGCCGAACAGCAGCGGAATGGGCTTGCCGCCTTTCGACGTGTCCATCGAGGCGTCGTAGAAGGCGTCGGCCAGCGCCAGCCATTCGGCCGGCGAGGCGTCGTAGCGGCCACCGGGATCGGAGTTGCCACCGGCCAGGATCGAGCCAAGCCGGTAGCGGCGCACATCGTCGGGGGTGACGCTGGCGATGTCACCCTGCACCAGCTGGCCGACCTTTTCCTCCACCGTCATGCCGGCCATCAGGTCGGTGATGCGCTTCTCCAGCGCCGGGTCCGCAGCCAGGGGCCAGATGACCTCCGGCCAGGGATCCTTGTCGGTGGCTGCGGCGGCGGCAGCCCGGTCCTGGCCGCGGCAGCCGAGCAATCCCAGCATCAGTGCGGCGACCAGCGCGCCGCTGCGGATGACGAAGGCCTGCGATGTCATGGTGCTCATCCTTCCATCTGCTCCAGTTCCTTGCCCTTGGTCTCGTGCACATGCCGGACGACGAAGATCACCGAGATCACGGCAGCCACCAGGTAGATGCCGTAGGTGGCCGCCAGCCCTGCCGCGGCCAGCAGCATCGGGAACGTCACCGTGACCACGAAGTTGGAGGTCCACTGCGCCGCGCCGGCGACTGCCAGTGCCGAACCGCGGATCTGGTTCGGGAACATCTCGCCCAGCATCACCCACATCACCGGTCCCCAGGACAGATTGAAGAACACGACATAGGCATTGGCCGCCACCAGTGCCAGCGTGCCCATGCGGCCGGGCAGCTGCAGATGCCCGTCGGCCAGCGAACCGCTGGCAAACGCCACCACCACCAGTGCAAGCGACAGCGACATCCCGGCCGAGCCGAACCACAGCAGGGGCTTGCGGCCGATCCGGTCGATCAGCAGCACGGTGACCACGCAGGCACCGATGCTCAGTGCGCCGGACAGCACGTTGATCAGCAGCGCGTCGTTCTCGGAAAAGCCGACTGCCTGCCACAGCACCGCGCCGTAATAGAACACCACGTTGATGCCGACCAGCTGCTGGAAGCAGGCCAGCCCGACGCCGACCCACACAATCGGGCGGATCCGCCCGGTCGCCCGGCTCTTCAGATCGGACAGGCGCGGGCGATGATGGTCGTTGGACAGCGAGGCATCGATCTCCTCGAGCGTGGCCCTGGCCTTGTCGCTGCCCAGCAGCCGGGTCAGCACCCGCAGGGCGTCTTCCTTGCGCCGTTTCACCACCAGGTAGCGCGGGCTCTCCGGAATGGTCAGCAACAGCAGCAGGAACACCAGTGATGGCGCGGCCTGCATCCAGAACATCCAGCGCCAGGCGGCCTGCCCGCCCCACAGCGGCTCGGTCGACGCGCCCGCTGCGGCCGCCAGCAGGTAGTTGGACAGGAACGCGGCGGTGAGGCCGGTGATGATCGCGATCTGCTGCACCGTAGCCAGGCGTCCGCGGTAACGGGCCGGAGCGACCTCGGCAATGTAGGCGGGCGAGATCACGCTGGCCGCGCCGACCGCGAATCCGCCCACCACCCGCGCCGCAATGAACCAGCCCGACGAGACCGCCGCCCCGGCACCGAGCGCCGACAGCAGGAACATCACTGCCGAAAGGATCAGTACGTTGCGACGGCCGAGCCGGTCGGCCAGCCGTCCAGCACTGAACGCGCCCACCGCACAGCCCAGCAGCATCGACGCGATCTCGAACCCCTGCATCCATTCGCCGGACCGGAACGCCTGGTGCAGGCCATCCTGGGTGCCATTGATCACGCCGCTGTCGAAGCCGAACAGAAAACCGCCAATCGTCGCCACCACGCTGATCAGTACGATCAGCCGCGTGTTCTCACCGCTGCCTGCTGCCTGGTTCATCCCCGTCCCCTTGAGTGCACCGTTGCCGCGCTCAGCGCAGCAGGTACTGGTTGAGCAGGTTTTCGTAACGCTCCTGCTTGCCGCTGGCCTGGCGCGGTTCGCCGAGGCGGGCGGCCAGTGCCGCCAGGTCCGGCAGGCTGAGCGTGCCACGCTCGAAATCCTGGCCGGCGCCGGAATCGAAGCTGGCGTAGCGCTGCGCACGCCATTGCTCCCACGGCGACTCGGTCAGCAGTGCATGGGCAACCTCCAGCCCGCGTGCGAACGCATCCATGCCGCCGATATGGGCAATGAACAGATCCTCCAGGTCGGTCGACTCACGGCGCACCTTCGCATCGAAGTTCAACCCGCCCTCCAACCCGCCCTGACGCAGCACGACCAGCATTGCGCCCACGGTGTCGTACAGATCGCTGGGGAACTGGTCGGTGTCCCAACCGTTCTGTGCGTTGCCGCGGTTGGCATCGATGCTGCCGAGCAGGCCATGATCGGACGCGACCTGCAGATCGTGCTCGAAGGTATGGCCGGACAACGTGGCGTGGTTGGCCTCGATGTTGAGCTTGAAGTCCTTGTCCAGCCCGTGTTCCTTCAGGAAGCCCACCACCGTGGCACTGTCGAAGTCGTACTGGTGCTTCATCGGCTCCATCGGCTTGGGCTCGATCAGGAAGTTGCCCTTCAGCCCGATGCTGCGGCCATAGTCGCGTGCCATGGTCAGGAAGCGCGCGAAATGCTCGATCTCCCGCTTCATCTGGGTATTGGCCAGCGACGCATAGCCTTCGCGCCCGCCCCAGAACACATAGTGCTCGCCACCGAGTTCGACCGTGGCCTCCAGGGCGGCCTTGACCTGCACGGCTGCACGCGCGACCACCGCGAAGTCGGGATTGGTCGATGCGCCGTTCATGTAGCGCGGGTGCGAGAACAGGTTGGCCGTGCCCCACAGCAGCTTGACGCCAGTGGCCTCCTGGCGTGCCTTGGCCAGGCCCACCATATGCGAAAGGTTCTTCTGGTACTGGCCGATGTCGTCGGCATCCGGCGCCAGGTCGATATCGTGGAAGCACCAGTACGGCACGCCCAGCTTGGTGAAGAACTCGAACGCTGCGTCCACCTTGGCTTCTGCCGTGGCCAGTGGCGAGGCGGCCTCCCACGGGAACTGCCGGGTGCCCGGGCCGAACGGATCGTGCCCGGCATTGCAGAAGGTGTGCCAGTAGCACACGGCGAAGCGCAGATGCTCCTGCATGGTCTTGCCACCGATGACCCGGCTGGCATCGTAGACCTTGAAGGCAAGCGGATTGTCCGAGCCCTTGCCCTCGAACGGAATGCGGCCGACGCCGGGGAAGTATTCCTTGGCGCCGATGAAGGGCTGCGTGCTCATGGTGCGTGCTCCTGTCGTTGTACGGGGTGTCGTGGAGGAGCCATCAACCGCGCTGCAGCGGCGTGATGGCATCGAGATGACTGAGGAAGCGTGCGTAGGCCCGTGCATAGGCATCGCTGCGATCCGGATCCGGTCGTGCGGACAGCGCGGGATCGACGGTGACGTGCCGTGCGGTGATGTCGCTGATCGAAGTGGCGTTGCCCTGCGATCGCGCGAGCGCCCACAGCGCCTGCAGCGCTGCTCCAAACGCCGCACCCTCGGCCTGCGCCGGGACCTCCACCGGCAGGCCGAATACATCGGCCACCAGCTGACGCCAGGCAGCGCTGTTGCTGCCGCCGCCCGTGAGCACGATGCGATCGAACTGCATGCCCGCGCGGACGAAGGCGTCGTAGCCGTACTTCAGGCTGTAGGTCGCGCCCTCCATGGCGGCGCGGTACACATGCGCCGGGGTGAAATTGGCGATGTCCAGGCCAGCCAGCACGCCCTTGCCGAGCGGCAGGTCAGGGGTACGTTCGCCATTGAGGAACGGCAGCATCACCAGGCCCCCTGCCCCCGGCGGCGTTGCGCGAAGATGCGCGTCGCCGTCGCGGCTGCTGAAACCGAAGGCGCTGGCCACGCGTTCGGTGGCCACGGTGCAGTTCATGGTGCAGATCAGCGGCAGCCAGCCCCCCGTGGACGAGCAGAACGCCGCCCACGCGCCATCCGGATCGATCACCGGCGAGCCGGAATACGCAAACAGCGTTCCGGAGGTTCCCAGGCTCATCGCCAGCCGCCCTTCCGTGACGCAGCCGGTGCCGATCGCCGCCATCATGTTGTCGCCGCCACCAACGGCCACCTTCACCGCCGCTGCAAGCCCGAGCGCGGCCGCAGCCTCCGGCGCGATATCGAACAGGGCATCGGGCGCAGCGACCGGCGGCAGGCAGGCAGCAAGATCACGATCAGGATCGGTGGCGCGCAGCAGTTCCTGCGACCAGGTGCGCGTGCGCACGTCCAGCCAGCCGGTTCCGGACGCGTCGCCAAGCTCGCAGAACCGCTGCCCGGTCAACACGAAATTCAGGTAGTCGTGTGGCAGCAGGATGGTCACCAGCCGCGCATAGGCGTCGGCACGGTGGGTGCGGGTCCAGGGCAGCTTGGACGCTGTGTAGCCGGCCAGGATCGGGTTGCCCGCCAGCGTTATGGTTCGTTGGAACCCGCCCACGGCGTCCATGATCTGGATGCATTCGGCCGAGGTGCTGGTGTCGCACCACAGCTTGGCCGGTGCCAGCACCTCGCCAGCATCGTCAACTGGCACGAATCCATGCTGCTGGCCCGATACCGCCAGCGCAACGATGCGTGCGCGCAGCGAGGGATCGATCCGGGCAAAGCAGTCGCGCAGGGCCGACACCCAGTCGGCCGGCGCCTGTTCACGGCTGCCATCGGCACCGCTGTCCAGCGCGAGCGGCGCGCTGGCCGAGGCCACCACCGCCTGCTTCCGCGGGTCATAGACCAGCACCTTCAGGCTCTGCGTCCCTGCATCGATCCCTGCAACCAGACCCATCGAAACCGCCTCCGATCAAGAAAGGTAGCGCTAACATTCCGTGGACTCAAAAAGGGGGCGTGGTGTCCGGCCCCCTCGTTGCCACCGCGCGCGTCATCGCCCGCGGTGTTGCCGCACTGTAACCAGCCGCAGCGGAAAAAGCGTGCTGCAACGCAAAACCCTGCTACGCGCTTGCTTCCGTCGAACGCCACACGTCCACGCCGGACCTGCAGTACTGCGCGATGAACTCCGCCTGCGCCGGCATCTGCGCGGCGGCCTGCTGCACAGGCCGTTGGATGCCCTTCAACAAGGTGCGCAGATCGACATCACTCACGGCCCGCGCCAGCGGGTGCGCAGGACCGGGCGCGATGCCCTGCCCGAGCAGCACGCTGGTCCAGGATTCGACGCGGAACAGCTCGCCGGGGTCCTGCCACGCATGCGCACGCTCGCGCCACGCCTGCAGCCGATGCTGCAGCGACTCGGGCACGCGCATCTCGCGACAGGCCTTCCACATCGGTTCGCTGCGCTGCGTGGCGTGGTAGTGCAGGATGATGAAGTCGCGCACGTGCTCCATTTCCTGGCGGCTGACATCGTTGTACAGCTGCACCAGCGATGCACTGATGCCGTCGAACGGGAACAGCTGGATCAGCCGCACCACTGCGCTGATCGTCAGATGGATGCTGGTCGACTCCAGCGGTTCGATGAAGCCGCTGGCCAGCCCGAGCGATACCACGTTCCTGTTCCAGGCCTTCAGCCGGCGTCCACTGCGGAACGGCACCTTCCATGGATCGCGCAAGGGTGGAGCCCCGGCATCGCGCAACAGTTTCGCGGCGGCCTCGTCATCGGACAGATGGCGGCTGTCATACACCAGCCCGCAGCCAACGCGGTGCTGCAGCGCGATGTGCCAGCGCCACCCCGCCTCGTGGGCGATCGCCCGGGTATAGGGTACCGGCGGCGCCACCGCTTCGGTCTGCACCGCCACGGCCCGGTCGCACGGCAGCCATTCGTGCCAGTCCTCGTAGCCGGTGCCCAGTGCCTGCTCGATCAGCAGGCCGCGGAAGCCGGTGCAGTCGATGAACAGATCGCCCTCGATCACCTGGCCGTCGTCCAGCACCAGCGCCTGCACCGAACCGTCGTGCGCGTGCTGCCTGACCTGGGCGATCCGGCCTTCGATCCGGCGCAGGCCGTGGGCCTCGGCCCTGCCGCGCAGGAACCGCGCATACAGACCGGCATCGAAGTGATACGCATAGCTGGCCTGCGGCTGGGTGTGCAGCGAAAAGCGGTCGCCACGCGAGGCGATGCTCTCCAGACAGAAGTCGCCCAGGTCCGAGGGCATGCCGCGGCGCAGGCTGTCCAGCCAGAAGTGATGGAAGGGGGCCGCCCAGGTGCCATGGCCGATGGTGCCGAACGGATGGAAGAAGCGATCGCCCGGCAGGCGCCAGTTCTCGAACGAGATCGACAGCTTGAAGGTGCCGGCCACCGCGCGCAGGAACTCCTGCTCGTCGATCTGCAGGAAGCGGTGGAAGGTGCGGATCGGCGGCACAGTGGACTCACCGACACCGACCGTGCCGATCTGCTCGGACTCGACCAGCGTGATCTGCAGCTGGTCACGGAACTGGTGCGCAAGCGCGCAGCCGGCCAGCCAACCCGCCGTACCGCCACCGGCAATGACCACCTTGCGGATGCGCCCTGAAGGCGTGCTCTGGGTATCCAACATGGTGCCCTCTCTCAACGGTTGAGCCTGCCCAGCAGCATCGCGCGCATGCGGCGGGCGCGCTGCTCGTCGAACGGTGCCAGATCCCCGCGCGCGGCGTCAGGCAGGTGCTGCCCCGCGCGCTCGCCAGGGCCGAATGCGTAGTAGCGGAAGAGCCCTTCCCAGGCCTGCTTTTCGCGCGCCGGCAGATCACGCACGGCCCACATCGCGTGGTGCAGCGCCGCCAGCGCGGATCCCAGCCAGGCCGGCGAGCTTCGCCACCAGTAGTTCACCAGCACGTTGAACGGTTCCAGGCTGCGTACATGGTGCCACCACATGCTGGGGATGAAGATCGCATCGCCGGGCCCAAGCACCGCGCGGCGCGCGTGCGCCAGCGCCTCGCGGAAACGTGGATGCCGATCGAAGTCGGGCTGTTCGAAGTCCACCACGCTGACCACCTGTCCCCCCGGCGTGGGATCGAGCGGGCCCGGATACAGATTGTCGATCTGGTCGGGCGGGAACAGGGTGAACTCGCGCTGCCCCACCGCGCAGCAGGCGAGGTTGTCGGGTGTGTCGAAATGGCACGAGGCCGTCACCCGGTTGCCGATCCAGATGCTGGCGGTGGCGTCGATGCCCTGCTTGGCCAGACCGGCGTCGTTGGCCTGCGCGAATGCCGGCAGGAGTGCCCGCGCGATCGGCAGCGAGGCCACGTAGTAGGTTGGCGGTTGCGGTACATGCAGCGTCATGGCGATCTCTTCCAGCACCTGGGCCAGCACGCCGCGCCGCACTTCGAAGTTCAACCGGGTGAAGTCCGCGCTGTAGAACGGGCGCCCCCCGATCTCGGCGCCGCCGAACGAGTACTGGATGGGTGCACCCGCATCGACGCTGCACAGGTACGCCATTGCATCCTGCACCCCGCCCAGCCCGGCCTGGACCAGTGGCCAATCGGTGGCGATGCCACGCAGTACGACCGGCTCACCGGCCTCCACCAGGTCAGCCAGTGGCAAGGCGGCAGGATCGATGCCTTCCAGGATCCGCATCGGCAGGGTGGCCTGCACCGGTCAGTTCCTGGCCGCCTGCGCGGTGCCGTCCTGGACGCGGAGACGGCGCTGCTTCTCGGCGATCAGGCGGCGCATGTTATGCAGCGAGGCAAGCATCAGGTACGCACCCTCCAGGTAACCGGCGCGGTTCAACGCAGCCAGGCGTGGACTGTCCAGCGCAGCCAGGCGCTCGCGGTCGATGCCGTGCAATCCGCTCACGCTCACCCGGTGGTGCGCCGCGATCTGCACGTCGAGCGTGACCGGCTGGATGAGGCCACAGTCGTCGAGCATCGTGAACATCCCGGCCGCGAAGGCACTGCCCTCGTGGATGCCGCGCAGCACGCTGGCGATGTGGTCCAGGTAAGGGGTGTTGCCGCCCTGCGGCAGGAACACCGGCTCGCCGCCCCCGTCGGTGACGCGCGGATGGTCCAGGTCCACGTGCATCACCGCATCCTGGGTGAGCAGGCCATCCACGTAGTGCTCCTGGAAGCCGATCAGGAACGGCCCTTTGGCCGCCGCGCCAGGCAGGTAGGAAGCATTCCAGCGCCCGTCCTGCAGGAACAGGTTCTCGTGTTGCTCGAAACCCAGCAGGGCCACGGACTGCCACGCTTCCGTCCCGGTTTCCCTGCGCAGGAAGATCGGATACTCACGCTGCAGTTCTGCGAACTCGCTGGGATAGGCCGGCACCATGCCCACGGCATCGCCGAACTGCTGCCCGAATCCGGTGGCGACCTTCAGGTCCCGATGCGCGATGTTGTTGAGCATTTCGTAGCGGGCCATCAGGGTATCCAGTGCGGGGTGGCTGGCCGGCAGCGTAGCGCAGGCGCGACAGCTGCGGCGACACCGTCCCGGCACGGCACCGCTGGCGGGCAGCGGTGCCGTGCCGGACGCATCGGCAGCCAGGCTCAGAACTTGTAGCGGACGCCCAGCATGTAGCGCGGGCTTTGGTCAGCCAGCTTGACGATCATCTGCGACGTGCGCGAGCGCCACCGCACATCCTCGCCGGTCAGGTTGATCGCCTCCAGGCTGAAGGACCAGTGGTCATCCAGCGCGTAGTTGACGCTGAGATCCCACTGCTCGTACGGCTCCACATAGTAGGGATTGCGGCTGGAGCCCTGGTTGGCCAGGATCAGGTACTGGTCGCGCCAGTTCCATGCCAGGCGCACCGACCACCCGTACTTCTCGTACATCAGCATAGCGTTGGCAGTGTCGCTCAGGCCGGTGAGCGAGAACTGGTCGACGCCCGGATCGCCGCCATTGTTGTAGCCGACATCGCCTTTGACCACGGTGTAGTTGGCCAGCACGCCGAAGCCGGTGTCACCGAAGAAGTACTGGCCGCCCAGCTCCCAGCCATGCAGCTTGGATTTGTTCTGGTTGATCGGGCGATTGACGTTGAACTGGTACAGCGGATCGTTGGGCTGCCCATACAGATCGTAGGCCGCTTCGGTGGCCAGCACCTGCGCATCAGTGCCGTTGTAGGCGCCGAGGCCGGCAGGATTGTTTCGCAGCAATGCCAGCGCGGTGAACAGCGAGGTGTCGTTGGCCGAGCAGGCGGCCGCATTGGCCGGCCCGACCTGGGCGACGCAGGCGCCGCTGGTCAGGAAGTCCAACGCCGCCCGCGCATCCGGCCCGGAGGTCGGGTCGGTGAGGCCGTACAGGCTTTCCTGCACGACGGTGTTGCCGATGAAGTTGCTGACCGACTTGTTCCAGTAGGTCAATGACACATAGCTGGCGTCGGCGAAGTACCACTCCAGCCCCAGGTCGAGGTTGTCCGATTCCAACGGCTTCAGGCTCGGGTTCTGCGAATTGCCGCTGGCGCGCGACGAGGGATCGATCAGCACCGAGCCGAACGGCTGCTGGGCCCCGGGTCCTGCATAGAGATTGCCGTACGGCGCGCGGGCGATGCTCTTGCCGAACGAAACGCGGCCCTTCAGTTCCTCGGTGAAGTCGATGCTGAAATCAAGGTTGGGCAGGATGTAGCTGTACCGCGCCTTCTCCGTGAAGGGCTGCTGCTCATCGGACAGCACGATGCGGAAATCGTTGTTGGCCTGCCACTCGATGGACTCGGGGACGGCAATGACCGAGGTCGACACCACGTCAGTGGTTTCATAGCGCACGCCCAGGCGGGTGTTGGTGCGCATGCCACCCAGCTCCCCGTCCAGCTCCACCTGGAAGTACGCCGCCTTGGTCTTCTCTTCCACGAAGTTGTCGGCCGCGCGTTGCGGGTTCACACCCAAGCCGACGCCGTACTCGCGCGATGCCCATTGCGCGAGCTGCCCGGCATTGCCGCGCCAGGCGGGCCAGCTGTTGGCACTGTAGTCGTCGAACAGGCCGACGATGCTGACCGGCTGCAGCAGGTCCATCAGGCCTGCGGCGGTATCCCGGTCCACGTTGGCCACGCCCCAGTCGCCCAGGGTCGAGTAGGCCTCGGCGGCCTGGATGCGGTGGGTGGTGGACTTGTTGGTGTCCACGCCGAACTGGAAGCGCCCGTGGTCGAAGTTCCATTCGCCATCGACGCGCGCCTGCTTGATCTCGCTGATCTGGGTCTGCGCGTTGACGCGCAGCACCTGCGTGCCAATCTCGCCTTCCTGGAAGCCCGGATTGACCACGCCATTGGTCCCGGCGACCGCATCGGCGGTGCTGGGATACCAGACCTGGGTGCCAACCGGCAGGCCATTGTTGAAGTTCAGCTCCTGCACCCAGGAGCCACCGCAATGCGGGCCACGGGTACAGTTGTTGGTGCCGGCGATGCTCATGAAGATCGAACCACCGCCGGTCAGCGGATCATTCGGTCGGCTCTCGTTCTTCGAGTTGTGCGCATCAAAGCTGAGCTTGAAGCGGTCGCTGACATTCCAGACGGCGTTGAAGCCCAGCGAACCCAGCTTGTACTCCTGCATGCTGCGCTGCTGCTCCAGGCCGAAATCCTTGGTGCCGGCGATTTCGCGGATGTATACCGGTGTCGCGACGGCGCCACTGGTGTCGAACTCGACGTTGGTGTAGTTGCTGTTCTGCAGCCACATGCCCTGCTCGCCACGATTCTCGGTGATCTCGTTGGTCGAGTAGGTGTAATCCACGGTCAGGGTCAGGCTGTCCGTCGGTGCGAACTGCAGCACGGCCTGGCCGTTGACGCGTTCGCGCTCGAATTCGGAGAACGCGTAGCGCAGGTCATTGGGCCGCGCGTAAAGCTGGCCGACGGCCGGAGCATTGACCACGGTCGGGTTGCCCGGCATCGCCCCTGTCCACGGCTGCACGTTCCAGTAGTTCTCCGTGGCCTGCACCGAGCCACCCTTGCGCTTCTGCTGGCTCGCGCTGAGGCTGACGCCAAAGGTCTTTTCCGGATTGCTGTAACTGAAGATGCCCGACAGCTCCGGTGTCAGGTCATTGTCGAACGGCTGGCTCTGGTCGGACACCAGCTTCGCCCCGGCGCTGGCAACGATGCCGGCGTGATCGAGCGGACGCGAGGTCAGGATGTTGATCGTCGCACCGATGCCACCGCTGGGCACCTGCGCCTGGCTGGTCTTGTAGACCTCGATACCATTGATGGCCTCGGCAGCCAGCTGCGCGAAATTGAAGGCGCGGGTGCCGCCGTCGACACCGCCGATGGCGACCTGTCCAGAGGCACCGAATGCATCGGCACCCGGCATCTGCCGACCGTTGAGCGTGACCATGTTGAACTGGGGGCCGAAGCCACGCGCGGTCACCTGCGCGCCCTCGCCGTCACGGCGCTCGATGGAGATGCCGGTGATGCGCTGCAACGACTCGGCAAGATTGGTATCGGGGAACTTGCCGATGTCCTCGGCACTGATCGCGTCGACCACGCCCGCCGAGTCGCGCTTGATGTCCATGGCCTGGCTCAGGCTGTTGCGTATGCCCGTGACCTGCACTGCATCAAGCTGGGTGGGTTGCGACTGGCTCTGCGGCTGCGGCCCGGTCGCCGGTGCGGCGTCCTGCGCAAAGGCGGGATTGATGACCAGGGCACCACCCACGAAGGTGAACATGGCCCGGGACCGGAACTTCGCCAACGCGCGGCTCATGAACCGGACCTCGGGCCCGGGGTGCCACGGAAACTGCAGGTGCTCATGAAAGTCCCCTCTGACATACGATCGAATGGATGTACCGCCCCCTCCCAGGGGCACGCACGGGCGTGGCCCGCATTCCAAACCGAACAGCACGGGTGCTCGGGCACGCCGCGACTTACACTTGCTTTTCAAGCCTGCCAGGACAAACACGCGGCAAAGAAGGCAGCCTCCCGGACCTTGGATCCCCGTCCGACTGGTAGCGCTACCATGGCGTTGCAGCGGAGAGTAATCACCGAGGTTCGCCGTTGTCACCATGCAGCGCAGCAAAACCGGCAGCGCGCCAATGACTCGGCCGTTGCTGCATCCGGTCACGCTCACCCGACGTAGGAAAGATGCCCGCACTTGCGGGTCATCCAGAAAGGAACGCACCGTGAACGCTCTTCAGCGCATCGCCGCCGCAGTCGGCTTCGCCGTACTCGTTTCGTCCGGCTCCTCGGTTTTCGCCGCCAACACCGTCATCGTGGGCGGGGCAGAAATGTACCCCACCAGGACCATCGTCGAGAACGCCGTCAATTCCAAGGATCACACCACGCTGGTTGCAGCGGTCAAAGCAGCCGGCCTGGTCGACACCCTCAACGGCGCCGGGCCCTTCACTGTTTTCGCGCCCACCAATGCGGCCTTCGAAAAGCTGCCTGCAGGCACTGTCGATACACTGGTGAAGCCTGAAAACAAGGCACAGCTGACCCGGATCCTGACCTACCACGTCGTCCCGGGCAGCTACAGTTCGGCCCAGCTTCTGGCCGATGCCCGCAAGCACGGCGGCAAGGCCACCCTGAAGACCGTGCAGGGTGAGCCTCTCACCGTGGCGCTCCACGATGGCAAGCTCTGGGTCATCGACGCAAAGGGTGGAAAGGCAGGCATCAGCATTGCAGATGTCGGCCAGTCCAACGGCGCCATCCACGTGGTCGACACCGTGCTGATGCCCAGGTAAGCGGCCTCACGCAACGGGCATCCGGCGCGATGCCCGTTGCCCGGGCCCGGTCATCCCGACGTCACCATGCGGATCCCTGCCCGGCATGGCGTAGTAGCTACCACTCCGGCCCGAGCAGCTTGGTCACTTCGGCCTCCAGTTTCTGCGCGGCCTCGTCCTGGGAGGCGACCTTGATGCACAGCCCCGACTGCGCCGGCCCCGGCACCAGCTGGTAGCGGTTGATGGTGCCGCCACCGTCGCCGTCCAGCGCTACCCGCGCCACTACCGTTCGGCCATTGGCGTGGAAGGTCCAGTCCTGATAATCAAACATGCCTAAGTTGGTGTGCGGCCAAGATGTCATCCCACTTTAGGCGGCACGCCAGTGAAGAACGCTCCAGGAAGATGTTCAGCGCGCGTGGACATGATGGCGACAGGGCCTATCGCAGTGTCCGCGCCAACTGCAGGACATCGGCGAAGAAGGAGGGATAGTCGTCCTGTGGAGCGCTGCGGGTCTCGCGCCGGTGGACCAGACGCACGGCGACCACCCGCTGTTCCGGGACGATCATCAGGTATTGGCCCAGGTAGCCGTTGGCGGCAAAGCCGACGACCGGCCCCCGTATGATGTCGTAGAGATCGGCGCGCTTCAGTCCGCGCGCGGAGATCTGGCTCCGGCGGCGGGCTTCAACTCAAGCAGCGTCTCCCGGTCGTGCATCACCAGGACCGCGTCGGAATGCGCGCCACGCGCGTTGCGCTCGATCGCGGCGAGGGCTTCGGCACGCGTCGCCGCTTGGCTGGGCCCGGCGATGCCGAACACCAGGGCCAGGGCGCAGGACAACCAGCAGGATCCTGGCATCGCAATCTCGTCCAATGAGTGTGCGTGCAGTGTGACTACATGCGTAGTCACACTGCAGTGGCTGAAGTGATGGCGCGCTTGCGTGCTGAACGTGGGCTGGGCGCCACCCCGGCCCACCTGCAACGCGGTCGTCCGCAGCGGTCGCCATGCAGCGCCGCACGGTATGATGCGGCGACCCGGAACCTGCGATGATTGCAGCGGCCGCCCATCCGCTGATCGCGCGCCAGGCCCCCCCCTGCGCCGGGGTCGGTGCAGGTGCCGCTGAAGCCCCACTCCATGCTTGCCTCCCAAGCCCCCCTCCTGATCTGGGCAGCGGTCGCCGTTGCCACCCTCGGCCTGCTGTTCCGTCCTTTCCGCATCCCCGAATATGTGTGGGCGCTGGGCGCTGCCGCCGTGTTGCCGCTGCTGGGCGCCGTGTCGCTGCACACCGCATGGGGCGCAGTGGCCGAAGGCCGCGACGTCTACCTGTTCCTGGTCGGCATGATGGTGCTGGCCGAACTGGCGCGGCGCGAAGGCCTGTTCGATTGGCTGGCGTTGTACGCGGTGCGGCATGCGGGCGGATCCGGGCGACGCCTGTTCGACCTGGTGTTCCTGGTCGGCACGCTGGTGACGGTGTTCCTGTCCAACGATGCAACGGCCGTAGTGCTGACGCCGGCGGTCTACGCCGCCTGCAAGGCGGCGCGCGCCAACCCCCTGCCCTACCTGTTTGTCTGTGCCTTCATCGCCAATGCGGCCAGCTTCGTGCTGCCCATTTCCAATCCGGCCAACCTGGTGGTGTACGGCCAGCACCTGCCGCCGCTGCTGCAGTGGCTGGCGCAGTTCGCGCTCCCGTCGGCGGCGGCGATCGGTGCCACCTATCTGGTCCTGCGCTGGGTGCACCGGCGCGAGATCGCCCAGCCGCTGGTGGCCGCGCCGGCGCATCGCCCGTTGACCGACGGCGGCCGGCTGAGCGCACTGGGCGTGCTGTTCACCGGCACCGTGTTGCTGGTCACGTCCGCCTTGAACGGGCCATTGGGCCTGACCACGTTCTGTGCGGGCACGCTGAGTGTGGCCGTGGTGGCGATCCGCCAGAGGCGCAGCCCGCTGCCACTGCTGCGACACGTGTCCTGGGGCGTGCTGCCGCTGGTGGCGGGACTGTTCGTGCTGGTGGAAGCGGTGGCGCAGACCGGTGTCATCCAGAGCGCGGCCAGCGCGCTGCAGGCTCTGGCGCAGGCATCTCCCCGCCAGGCCAGCTGGCTGGCCGGTGGCGCGGCTGCGCTGCTGAGCAACGTGGCCAACAATCTGCCGGTCGGCCTGGCCGCCGGTTCGCTGGGGCAGATGGCCGACCTGCCGGCGCAGACCCGTGCCGCATTGCTGGTCGGCGTGGATCTGGGGCCCAACCTGTCGGTCACCGGTTCGCTGGCGACAATGCTGTGGCTGGTGGCGCTGCGCCGCGAGGGCGAGCATGTCAGCGCGCTCGACTTCCTGCGCGTCGGCGCGCTGGTGATGCCGCCGGCGTTGATCGGAGCACTGCTGCTGCTCTGATCGGCGCGCAAGCGGCATGCGCTGCTAGAAGGCCACCTGCAGGCGGGTGTTGAAGGTGGTGCCTTCATCCCTGCCCTGGCCGTTGCCACTGCGGTTGCGGGTCTGCCAACGGATCGCCTCGAACATCACGCGGCTGAAGTCGTTGAGATACCAGTTCGCACCCAGCGTCCACGCGTGGCCGGTACCGCCACTGGGCAGCTCGGCATAGTCCACGTCTTCGTAGCGCCCTTTCAGTTCCCATGCCCCGGCGCCGCCGCGGGTGACAGGATCGGCCACTTTCACCCGGCCCCAGGTGCCGGCCTTGCCCGAATAGGCCGGCCTTGCACCGGCCAGGAACCAACCCGCCGAGATCGCCCAGGCCTGGTGATCCAGATCGTAGCGCCCGCTGGCGTCGGCCCCGCGCAGGTTGCGCGTACCCCATTCGCCGGTCGCCCAGGCCGGCCCGAAGAAGCCTGCCAGTTCCGCGCCATGGGACGTGCTGCGCTCGGCGCCCAGCAGTGTGCCCGGCGCGATCTTGACCAGGTCGTTGAAGTGCCCGGCGATGGCCGAACTGCGGACGACGCCGCTGGCGCTTGCGGCAATCTCCTCGTGGAAGGCCCAGGCCCCCAGGTGCACCGTGACTGCGTCGTTGGCCACCGGGTTCCAATGCACGCGCGTGGCCCAGGTCTGGCTGTCGTTGTCGGTGCCGGCGTTGTTGAGATCGTTGCCGGCCACCGACAGGCTGGCATGCCAGTTCTTGCCGTACACGCGCTCGGTCAGGCCGACACCGAACAGGCCGCGCTGCGGCAGCATCAGCGTGCCGACCACGTTGCGATCCTGGAACGGCGTGTTGGACGTGCTGCTGGAGCCGTCGATACCCCGGTCGTTGAGGCGGTTGCCCACGGTCAGGTCGGCCGGCAGCCCGAACAGGCGGTGGTCAACGGTGGCGTAGACCGACTTCCACGCCACCGCGTTGTCGGCGAAGTCACCTTCCACCGCCCAGCCGAGGATGCCGTAGCGGCCTTCGGCGCCCAGCCGCACCGAGCGGATCTCGGTACCGGAGATGTTGCGGTCACTCACTGACGATCCATCGGTGCTGGATGCGTCGACGAACAGGCGTCCGCGCGGACGGAACACCACGCTGCCATCGGCACTGCTGAACTCCGGTGCGCCCTTGGACCAGGTGACCTTGGGCGCCTTGGCCTGGCTGGATTCCAGTGCGGCGACGCGGGTGTCCAGCGCGGGGGCCTGCGTTGCGGCCGCCGCACCGGCGGTGCTGTGCCCGCCCTCCACGGCGCGGAGGCGTGCTTCCAGTTGCTGGATCTGCAGTGCCTGCTGCTGCACCAGGCGTGACAGCTCAGCCTGGCTCAGCGGCGCGGGCAGCGAAGACGTGGACTGGGCGCCGGCATGGCCACTGGCCAACAGCAGGCCGAGCGCGACCGACAGCGCTGCCAGCGGCAGCACGGTGGAATGGTTCATGGACTCTCTCTCCGGCCAGCCGGCCCCTGGCCCGGCGCTGGCCTGTTGCGGTGGTGCGGGGGAAGATCGGGGGAGGAAGCGCGCGCCGCCGGATCGGCCCGGCGGCGCGGCAGGCGGGCTCAGCCCGGCCCGGTCAGCTGGTGGCCTGGGCCTGGGCGTTGGGACGCCAGGTGATCAGCTTGTTCTCGACCACGTCCAGCAGCGCGTCGATGACCAGCACGAAGGCGGCAAGGATGATGATGCCGGCAAACACACCGACGGCGTTGAAGTTGCCTTCTGCCTGCGCAATCAGGTAACCCAGGCCCGCCGAGGCGCCGAGGTACTCACCGATGATCGCGCCGACCACGGCGAAGCCCACCGAGGTGCGCAGCGAGGACAGGATCCAGCTGGCTGCTGCCGGGAAGTAGACATGGCGTAGCAGGTCGCTGCGGCTTGCGCCCAGGATGCGGGCATTGGCCAGTACCACCGGATTCACCTCGCGTACGCCCTGCATGGCATTGAAGAACGTGGTGAAGAACACCAGGGTGACCGCCAGCGCCACCTTCGACCACAGGCCCAGCCCCAGCCACAACACGAAAATCGGGGCCAGCACCACGCGCGGAATTGCGTTGAAGCCTTTGATGAAGGGATCGAGGATGCGCGCCGAGCGGCGGCTCAGGCCCAACCAGACACCGCCGGCCACGCCGAGGCCGGTGCCGATGATGTAGCCCAGCGCGGTTTCGGTCAGGGTGATGTAGACGTGCTGGTAGAACGACGTATCGGACAGCCAGGTCCAGGCCTGCTGCACGATCGCCGTTGGCGAGGGGAAGAAGAACGGATCGATCACGCCCAGCGCGATGCCGCCCTCCCAGCCGCCGAACACGGCCACAACCAGGGCCAGTTGGATGAACTTGTCAGTCTTGGCGTGCATAGCTCTTCTCCACTTCGCCGCGCAGGCAGGCCCAGATGTCGCGGTACAGGTCGGTGAAACGGTCATCCAGCTTGATCTCGGCCACGTTGCGCGGGCGTTCCAGATCCACGTCGAAGCTGCGCACCACGCGGCTGGCCGGACCGGATGACAGCACCACCACGCGGTCGCCCAGGGCGATCGCTTCTTCCAGATCGTGGGTGATCAGGATCACCGAGCGCCGGTCCTCCTGCCACAGGCGCAGCAGTTCGTTCTGCATCAGGTGCCGGGTGTGGATGTCCAGCGCCGAGAAAGGTTCGTCCATCAGGATCACCTTCGGCTCGACGATCAGCGCCTGCGCCATCTGCACGCGCTTGCGCTGGCCACCGGACAACTGGTGCGGATAGCGGTGCTCGAAACCGGCCAGGCCGACCTTGGCCAGCCACGCGTTGGCCTTGGCCTTGCGTTCGGCTTCGGGCACACCGCGGAAGCGCAGGCCGAGCTCAACGTTCTGGTAAGCCGTCTTCCACGGCAGCAGCGCGTCCTGCTGGAACAGGTAGCCGACCGACTCCTGGACGCCGCTGACCGCACGGCCATCGATGCTGACCTGCCCGGACGACGGCTTCAGCAGGCCCGCCACGGAATTGAGGATGGTGCTCTTGCCGCAGCCGGTCGGCCCGACGATGGCAAGGAACTCGCCGTCCCCCACCTGGATGTCGACATCACGGACGGCGGTGAATTCGCCGAAGGACATGGTCACCTTGTTGATGGCGACCATGGTCTGTGCAGGCTCCAGCTGCGGTGCGCCATTGAGCTGGCGCACGGTGGCATTGAGGGCCATGGGGTTACCTCCGCTTACGGTTGGGCAGCCGGCGCCGCGGCGTTGGCACGCTCGACGAAGGCATTGGTGTAGGTGCGGGACAGATCGATGTTGGCCTTGGCCACATCCGTATTGAACTCGCGCAGCACCTTCAACGGCGTTTCCAGATCAGCCGGCGTGAAATGACCGTCGCGGGTGAAGATCGCGCGGGCGTTCTCCACCGCGCGCGCATAGGTGGCGCGGTCGCCGGAGACGTAGCTGTCCGGCAGCGCCGCAACGATGTCTTCAGCACTGTTGTCGGCGATGAACTTCAACGCCATCTGCTCGGCGCGGGCGATCTTCTCGGCCGCTTCGGGGCGCTTGTCCAGGAAGCTCTGGTTGGCGTACATCACCGAGGTCGGGTACAGGCCGCCATAGACCTGGCGGGCGCCGTCATCGCTGCGCGCGTCGAGGAGGATCTTCCCGACCTTGCGCTCGGTGATCAGGGTGGCGGCCGGGTCGTAGTTGACCAGCAGGTCGATCTTGCCCTGCTCCAGCGCGGCCACCGCAGCCGCGCCCGAGCCGACGCCGATCAGCGAGACACTGTCGACCGGGATATCGTGCTGAGCAAGGAAGTGACGGACGAAGAAGTCCGACGATGAGCCCGGCGCGGTGATCCCGACCTTCTGGCCCTTGATGGTTTCCGGGCGTGCCGGATCGAAGCTGGCATCCTCGCGGCCGGCCATCACCAGGCCGGAGTTGCGCGAGAGCAGCACGAAGGCCACCACGTCCTTGCCCTTGGCCTGCATCTGGATGGTGTGGTCGTAGAAGCCGACGGCCACATCGGTGGAATTGGCCACCAGCGCCTGCAATACCTTGGAGCCGCCCTGGGCGAAGTTCTCGGTCTTCACCTGCAGGCCGACGTCCTTGAAGTAGCCCTTGGCGTCGGCAATGAAGAACGGCAGGTTGTTGAGGTTGTAGGAGCCGACGCTGATGCGTACCGGTGCATGGTCACCACCGCCGGCGGATGCGCCTTCGGTGCGCCCGCTGTTGCTGCATCCGGCCGCGGCCAGACCAGCCGCGCACAGCGCGGCCATCAAGAACTGCTTGTACATCATCCCTCCCAGGAGTGAAGCATCTACGTTGTAATGGCGGGCATGCGCACCTGCGCCGGCCCGTCCGGGTTCAGATCATGCCGCTGACGTCCATTGGCGGGCTTGGGTGGAACCGGCCACGGCAAGTGCTGGCGTGGTGGCAAACACGCGTCCTTCGAACAGCCGGCGTGCGGTGCGCACGACGCTGGCAACGACCGGCGCGTCCTGCGAGCTGCGACTGAGGCCCACCTCCAGGGCCCCGCTCGGATGTTCGAGGGTAATGCTGCCGGGAACGGACAGGCATCCGACCAAAGTGTGGGCCAGCGTGCCCGGCGTAACAGCGGCGGTGGCCAGGCCGACCGCGCCGGTAATGGCCAGCGCGGTGTGGCATTGATGCGGCATGAAATAGCGCACCTGCAGATCGCCCCCATGTTGCGGCGCCGACAGCAGCACCGGCTTCGGAATGACCTTGTTGCCGGCGTCAGCGATGCCCATGCGGGCGCCCGCCTCGATGCGCAGCGCTTCCAGCCGGCGCATGAATACCGCGTCCGCGTTCAGTTCGGCGGGCGGGGCATCGCCGCGCACGCCCAGGTCTTCGGCACGCACCAGCATCATCGGCATCGCGCAGTCCACCAGACTGACCGGCACGCCATCGATGGTCTCCTGCGCGTGGCCGCTGGGCAGCAGCTTGCCGGTGCGGGCGCCTGCCGCATCAAGGAAAGCGAGCCTGACCGGCGAGGCCGAGCCCGGCGCGCCGGCAATGCGCGTGTCACCGCGGTACACCACGTTGCCGCCGGGCGTTTCCACCGTGGCGATGATCAGCTTGCCGGTGTTGACGTTGTGGATGCGCACCTCGGTCTGCGGATCCTGCGCCTGCACCAGCCCACGCTCGATGGCATACGGGCCTACGGCCGCCAGCATGTTGCCGCAGTTCGGCGAGGTATCCACCACCTGCTGCTCTACCCGCACCTGGGCGAACAGGTAGTCGACATCGGCGTCCGGACGGCTGGAGCGGTCGATGATCGCCACCTTGCTGGTCAGCGCGTTGCCACCGCCGATGCCGTCGATCTGCAACGGATGGCCCGAGCCCATCACTTCCAGCAGCAGGCGATCGCGTTCAGCGATGTCCATCGGAAGGTCGCTGGCCAGGAAGAACGGGCCTTTGGAGGTGCCGCCGCGCATGAGTACGCAGGGAATGCTGAGCAGATCGTTGGACATACGTGTGCTAGATTGATGCGTATAGGGGATGAATGACCCCTCTGTGATTCGATACTGGCATGACCCCAATTGATCTGTGAATTGCTGATTTTTGGATGATTGATACCCCATGAGCATCAATTGCGAAATCCTGGATCTACGCGCCTTCCTGCTGGTCTCGGAGACCCGCAGCTTCCACCGCGCCGCAGAAATCCTGCACGTCTCCCAGCCAGCACTCAGCCGCCGCATCCAGAAACTGGAGCAGGCGGTGGGGTCGCCGCTGCTGGAGCGCACCACGCGCAGCGTCAGCACTACCGCCGTCGGCGAGAACCTGCTGCCGCTGGTGCGTCGCATGCTGGAGGAGTTCGATGGCTCGCTGTTCTCACTGCGTGGCCGCGAAGACACCCGCGGCGCTACCGTGACCATCGCGTGCCTGCCGACGGCGGCGTTCTACTTCCTGCCCAGCGTGATGGCGCGTTTCCACGAAGCGCACCCGAACGTGCGCTTCCGCATCCTGGATATCCCGGCCACGGAGGGTCTGCAGGCAGTGGAACGTGGCGAAGTGGAGTTCGGCATCAACTTCATGGGTGCCAACGATCCGAATCTCGATTTCGACGTGCTCGCTGAAGATCCATTCGTGCTGGCATGCCGGCGCGATCATCCTCTGGCACGCAAGCGCAAGGTGGAATGGGCCGATCTGGCCGAGCACCAGCTCATCACCGTGCACCGCACCAGCGGCAACCGCACGCTGCTGGATGGTGCGCTGGCGCGCGAGAACCTCAAGTTGAGCTGGCACTACGAAGTGACCCACCTGTCGACGTCACTGGGCATGGTCGAGGCGGGCATCGGCGTGTCGGTGCTACCGAAGATGGCCACGCCGGACGGGGATCACCCCACCCTGGTGACGCGCGCGATCGGCAACCCGGTGGTGTCACGCACGATCGGCATCGTCCGCCGCCGCGGCGCCCTGCTCTCGCCCACGGCGGAGCGATTCCTGCAGATGCTGATGAGCCAGTGGCGCGGGGAGGCGTGAGCAACTGCGCGGTTCACGCGCCTATGCGTTCCGGCGCGCCAGACGCTGGCAGGGCCGCCCTTCATGACGAAGCCGCGAAGATCGACGCAATACCTGCAAGCGATCCCACGGCCACCCACGAGAGCGTGGCGAATGCAACCAGCAACACCTTCCGGTGCACGACCTGCGCTTCGTTCCGGGGCTCCGGCCGCCGCGCATAGGGCCTGGAGAAACCCAGGAGTTCGCCGGTGACTGTCAGCGCCCCCATGAAGATCAGTGCGGTCACGCAGAAGCCAAAAATGGAACCAATGAGGGCCACATGCTGGGCATCGCCAGTAGCCGGCTGAGTGCCGGCCAAACCCTCTACAAGCTGGCCCGTCCACCGTGCGGGCAGCCAGGCCAGGGCGGCGACAATACCGAAGTGACTGGCCACGTTGATCCAGAACCAGGATGTGGTCTTCATGACGTCAGCGTTTCCGGTGTTGGCCAGTGGTGGGCATGGTGACGCCTGCGTCAGCCCCGCACAACCCTGCATGGGGAAGCCGGCCAGCGGCCGGCACTACCCGGGCGATCAGCCTGCGGTTTCCAGCCCCTTGCCTGCCGCATCCATCCGCAGCGAGGCCAGGTATCGGCCGTACTTGCCAACGAAGATGCCGGTGAATCCGCCTGCCAGCAGCAGGTAGGCGGCATTGAAGCCAGCATTGGCGGACAGCGACGGCGACACCGCAAATGCGACTTCGAACCAGTACTTCACCAGGAAAGTGACCAGCAGCAGCGGCAGCAGGCTGAAATCCGCGTTGCGCCAGAGCTTGCCGGTACTGCGGTCCAGCGTCAGCTTCAACCGATTCAGCAGCAGCCAGGCAAGCGCGGCGCCCGTGGCGATGCCGGCCAGCCATTCGCTCCAGGCGCTCAGCGACGCGCCGAAGCGATGGCTGACCGACCACGCACCCCAGACGGCGAACAAGGCGGGTACGATCGCCAGCTTCTGCAGCGAGGTCTCGGCCGGCTTCATGGCGGCGATGCCACGGGTGACCAGGAAGGCCAGGAGCAGCCAGACCCAGATCGGCGTCTGCGAGGCGAGATGCTGGAGCATGTTCATGAGCGGTCCCCTTGGTGAGTGGTGGCGAGATGCGCTCGCCTTGGCGCTCACTATTCGCTTCCGCCCGGGTTGCAGCCAGTGACAGCTGTCAGCCTTCGGGGATTACGCTGCGGGCACTGGAAATGCGCCGCCGGTACCGCGCCATCCACTCCAGCGACGGCGCAACGCCACCGAACGGGAAGAAATGCGGGCTGACCGGGCCATGGGCGCTGGTCAGCCCCTTCACCAGGCGGTCAACGAACACCTCCGGCCCCGCCGTTCCCAGCAGCCGGCCGATCGAGATGCCATACCGGGCCAACATCGATGCACTGGCGCCCACGCCGCACATCGCGGCGTAGCGCAGCAGCCGGGGGATGCTTGCCGGCCCCGGCACACCGACCAGCACCGGAACGCTGATGCCACGGGCGCGCAGTCCATCCAGCCAGGCCAGCACGGTATCGGCATCGAAGGCGAACTGGGTGACGACCAAGGGGGCCATGCCACGTGCTTCGATGGCCTGGCATTTTCCCTCCAGCGCCTGCCAGCGTTCGTCACTGCTCATTACAGGATGCCCTTCCGGGTGCCCGCCGATAGCAACGACCTTGATGCCGCACCGTTCCAGAAGTCCGGCCTCGATGATCGAAATGCTGTCTGCAAACGGTCCAGCAGGCGTGGCGAGGTCACCGGCGATCACCAGGCACTGCTCGACACCAGCCTCGCTGGCCGCGCGCTCAAGGAACCGCCCGAGTACCGCGCGCGAGCCGATACGGCGCGCAGACAGATGCGGCATCGGCTCGAAGCCGAGCGCGCGCACCGTGCGTGCGGCGGCCAGGCGTGCGTCGTCATCCTCGCTGGCCAGCCAGGGAATGGAGATGATCGTGCCGCGCGGTATGCGGTCAGCCTCGGCGCGCAGCGCGGGCATGGCCTTCGCGCTGACCTCCAATGAAAAGGTGTTGATGAAGGCTTCCGCCCGCAGTGATCCAGGTACGGGCATCAACGGGCTCCGTCTGCGTTGCCGGCA
Source organism: Stenotrophomonas maltophilia group sp. msm4 (assembly GCF_032025605.1). Classification (NCBI taxonomy): domain Bacteria; kingdom Pseudomonadati; phylum Pseudomonadota; class Gammaproteobacteria; order Lysobacterales; family Lysobacteraceae; genus Stenotrophomonas; species Stenotrophomonas maltophilia group sp. msm4. The sequence continues at coordinate 1,266,116 of NZ_JAVSKK010000001.1, forward strand.
AGCGGCGAGCTGTTGCGGGCCAGCTCGATGAAGGCCTGCAGGTAATCGATGCTGGTATCGGCCTCGCGCGCACCCAGATAGATCTGCTTGGGGATGCCCTTGGCACCCAGGCGTACGGGCACCACGTCCATGCGCGCGGCGTACTCCTCCACCAGCCAGCGCGGCATGGCGGCCACGCCGCGGCCGCTGGCCACCATCTGCATCATGATGTCGGTGGTTTCAATGGCCTTGTGGCGCCGCGGGGTGATGCCGGCCGGCAGCAGGAACTGGTTGTAGATGTCCAGGCGCTCGAACGGCACCGGGTAGCTGATCAGCACTTCCTGGCTGAGCTGGCGCGGCTTTACGTGGTCCACCTTGGCCAGGGCGTGGTTGCTGGCCACCACCAGCACCTGCTCGTAGTCGAACACCGGGATGAACTTCAGGCCTGGCTTCAGCAGCGGGTCGGGGGTGACCAGCAGGTCGATCTCGTAGCCGAACAAGGCGCCGATACCGCCGAACTGGAATTTCTGCTTGACGTCCACATCCACATCCGGCCACGCGGCCAGATACGGCGAGACGATCTTCAGCAGCCACTGGTAGCAGGGGTGGCATTCCATGCCGATGCGCAGCGCGCCGCGCTCGCCCTGGGCAAACTGGCGCAGGCGCTCCTCGGCCAGGTCCAGCTGCGGCAGCACCCGGTTGGCGACTGCCAGCAGATATTGCCCGGCCTGGGTCAGCCGCAGGCTGCGGCCTTCGCGCAGCCAGACATCGGTACCCAGCTGCTGCTCCAGCTTCTTCATGCTGTGGCTGAGCGCCGACTGGGTCAGGTTGAGCACGCCGGCCGCTGCGGTGAGCGAGCCCTGCTGCTCGACCTGCTGCACGATGCTGAGGTGGATCCGCTCCAACATAAAGATGAATCTCACTCATGGATAGGTGAAGTAATACCATTTTACGTCATGGAAAGGCATGGCTAGGATCGGGTCATGCCTTCATCCCAACGCCCCCTCCGAATCGTCGCCGTCTCCGGTGGACTGCAGCGCCCCTCCCGGGCCGCCACCCTCGCCGAGCACCTGCTGGGCCTGATCGGCGACAACATGCGCAGCGAACAACAGCTGATCGAACTCGGCGAACTGGCGCCGCAGCTGGCCGGTGCGCTGTGGCGTTCGCAGCTCCCGGAGGTTGTCGAGCGCCAGCTGGTGGCCGTCGAACGGGCCGATGTGCTCGTGGTGAGCACGCCGGTCTATCGCGGCTCCTACACAGGGCTGTTCAAGCACTTCTTCGACTTCATCGACCAGGACGCGCTGGTCGATACCCCCATCCTGCTGGCCGCGACCGGCGGCAGTGACCGCCATGCACTGGTGATCGATCACCAGCTGCGGCCGCTTTTCAGCTTCTTCCAGGCCCGCACCCTGCCCCTGGGCGTGTATGCCACCGACCGCGATTTCGCCGAGGGGCGCGTGCACAACGAAGCGCTGATCCAGCGCGCACGACTGGCGGTGCAGCGCGCAATGCCGCTGCTTGCGCTGTCCAATCGCCGCGCGCCAGTCGCCGCCGCTGAGGCCATCGAAGCCCTTTGAATGCCAGATGCCGCCGACCTGCATCTGGATGTCACCCTGCAAACGGAACGCCGCCCATGACGAACGACGCTTTCACCTTCAGCATCACGCGCATCCCGTTCAACGAGGACTACCAGCCGGCCGAAGGCACGCGCATCACCACCAACTTCGCCAACCTGGCGCGCGGCGCGTCCCGGCAGGAAAACCTGCGCAACACCATCCGCATGATCAACAACCGCCTCAATGATCTGGCGCATTGGGACAACCCAAGCGCCGATCGCTACGCGGTCGAGCTGGACATCATCTCGGTGGAGATGCACATCGATGGCAACGCGGGCAGCGACCCCTTTCCCTTGATAGAAGTGCTGCGCCCGACCATCGTCGACACGCACACCGGCGCACGCACCGAAGGCATCGTCGGCAACAACTTCTCGTCCTATGTCCGTGACTACGACTTCAGCGTGGTTCTTCCGGCCAGCAACGAAGGCAAGGACACCTTCGGCCTTCCGGAGGGCTTTGGCGACCTGCATGGCAAGCTGTTCCAGCACTTCCTGCGCTCGGACGCCTACCGCGCCAACTTCAGCAAGGGGCCGGTGATCTGCATCAGTGTTTCCAGCAGCAGGACCTACCACCGCACCGAAAACCACCATCCGATCCTGGGCGTGGAATACCGCCAGGGCGAGTCCTCCCCCACTGACCAGTATTTCGACAAGATGGGCCTGCAGGTGCGCTACTTCATGCCACCGGGCAGCGTGGCGCCGCTTGCCTTCTACTTCCAGGGCGACCTGCTGGGAGACTACTCGAACCTGGAACTGATCGGCACCATCAGCACGATGGAAGCTTTCCAGAAGATCTACCGCCCGGAGATCTACAACGCCAACTCCGTGGCCGGCAAGGTCTACCAGCCCAGCCTGAAGCACCAGGATTACTCCTCCACCCGCATCGTCTACGACCGCGAAGAGCGCAGCCAGCTGGCCGTCAAGCAGGGCCGGTTCACCGAAGAACACTTCATCAAGCCGTACCGCGCCGTGCTTGAGCAGTGGGCCGCCCGCTGATCCATCGATTTCCCATTCGCCCCCAGGACACACCACACGATGCCGACGAAGACGCTGCTCCCCACCTCCACCGCAGGCAGCCTGCCCAAACCCTCCTGGCTGGCCGAGCCCGAGAAGCTCTGGTCACCCTGGAAGCTGCAGGACGAAAGCCTGATCGAGGGCAAGCAGGACGCCCTGCGCCTGTCCCTGCAGGAACAGCAGCATGCCGGCATTGATATCGTCAGTGACGGCGAGCAGACCCGGCAGCACTTCGTCACCACCTTCATCGAGCATCTCAGCGGCGTCGACTTCGAGAAGCGCGAAACCGTGCGCATCCGCAACCGCTACGATGCCAGCGTGCCGACCGTGGTCGGCGCAGTGAGCCGTCCGAAGCCGGTGTTCGTGGAGGATGCGAAGTTCCTGCGCCGGCAGACCACGCAGCCGATCAAGTGGGCGCTGCCCGGCCCGATGACGATGATCGACACGCTGTACGACGCGCACTACAAGAGCCGCGAAAAGCTGGCCTGGGAGTTCGCGAAGATCCTCAACGAGGAAGCGAAGGAGCTGGAGGCCGCCGGCGTTGACATCATCCAGTTCGATGAGCCGGCCTTCAATGTGTTCTTCGACGAAGTGAACGATTGGGGCGTGGCCGCGCTGGAGCGTGCGATCGAAGGGCTGAAGTGCGAGACCGCCGTGCACATCTGCTACGGCTACGGCATCAAGGCCAACACCGACTGGAAGCAGACGCTGGGATCGGAATGGCGCCAGTATGAAGAGTCGTTCCCCAAGCTGCAGACCTCCAACCTCGACATCATCTCGCTGGAATGCCACAACTCGCACGTACCGATCGACCTGATCGAGCTGGTGCGTGGCAAGAAAGTGATGGTGGGCGCCATCGACGTGGCCTCCAACACGGTGGAATCGGCGGAGGATGTGGCCAACACGCTGCGCAGGGCGCTGCAGTTCGTGGACGCCGACAAGCTCTACCCGAGCACCAACTGTGGCATGGCGCCGTTGGCGCGCGACGTGGCCAGGGGCAAGCTGCGCGCACTCAGCGCGGGGGCGAGGATCGTACGTGAGGAGCTTTCGGCGTAGCCCTGGCTGGGGATGTGTTCCCGTTTCGGCGCGGGGAGGATGGAACCTGGCCTGGTACAGACCAGGCTCCACCTCGCCCCTGCACCTCGGGCCTGGCGGCCGTCATGCGCGGCCGTGGCGCCAGCGCTTCCTTGATCCGCCCCATCTCCCCTGCCCCGGCTTCGGCCAGGCGCCGGGCCTGCTGCCGCTGTTCCCGCGTGAGCGCCGGAGGCGGTGGAGTACCGGCATCCACCAATCGCGCCACCGCATCGCGCAGAGGCAACTGCGGGCAGAGCCGTGCAGCACACCAGCGCTCGGCGTAGCGCTTGGCCTGACGGGTGCTGGTGGCGGACACGACCTTGACCTGTGACATCTTGCGTGCGTCCAGGTACAGACGGAACCCGAGCGCGGCATGCGGCACGATACTGGCCACCGAACGGCCGTTCCACCACAGATCCCAACGCTCGCCGCTCTGCACCCAGCCCGAGGGCCGGCGGGCCATCATGAAATCGGGAGCGCTGGAGGGCGAATGCATGGCCGTAAGAATACGGTCGGCCGTCGCATGGACTGAGATTGCGGAGTGGCGCTGGCAACCTCACAACGCTTCTGCCGCAGTGAAGCCCTCTTTACCACTCCCCTCTTTACCACTCTGGGCCGAGCAGTTTCTCCACCTCGGTTTCGAGCCTCTTGGCGGCTTCCTCCTGCGAGGCCACCTTGATGCACAGCCCGGACTGGGCGGGCCCGAGGGTCAACCGGTAACGGTTGATGGTGCCGCCGCCGTCGCCATCCAGTTCCACCCGGGCCACCCAGGTTCGGCCATTGGCGTTGAAGGTCCAGCCCTGGTAGTCGAACATCGTTGAGTCCACCGCAACGCCCTGAATGGCTCCCACCTTATGCGGGGAGGTGTGACACCCCGCCCGATGCTCGCTTCCTGTTCCTCTTTCCTCATCTGGGCGGCCGTGACCGTGGCGACCCTCGGCCTGCTGTTCCGGCCATTCCGCATTCCGGAGTACGTGTGGGCACTGGGGGCTGCTCTTCTGCTTCCACTGCTGGGAACGGTGCCGTTCGGCACGACCTTGCACGCGGTGGCCGAGGGCCGCGATGTCTATCTGTTCCTGATCGGCATGATGATGCTGGCCGGGCTGGCCCGGCTGGCCCGGCGCGAAGGCCTGTTCGACCCGGCACAATCATTCCCTGGCACGCAAGCGCAAGGTGGAATGGGCGGATCTGGCCAAGAGCCAGTTGATCACCGTGCACCGCACAAGCGGCAACCGCACGCTGCTGAATGGTGCGTTGGCGCGTGAGAGCCTCAAGCTCAGCTGGCACTACGAAGTGGCCCACCTGTCGACTCATTGGGCATGGTCGAGGCCGGCATCGGCGTGTCAGCGCTGCCGAAGATGGCCACGCCGGACGGGGATCACCCCACCCTGGTGACACGCGCGATCGGCAACCCGGTAGTGTCGCGCACGATCGGCATAGTCCGCCGCCGTGGTGCCCTGCTCTCGCCCACGGCAGAGCGCGCCACCTCTCCTGCCCGCAGCAATTCCCTGCGGCGCCTACTGAAGGCTTCCTCGGTCCCGGTGCCTCATACCGGGTCGAGATTCAGATCGGCAACCTTGCCGAAGGGCATGACGGTCAATGCCTTGCAGCTTCCCTTCTCGATTGAATCACTGGGATTCTCAGCGGATTTTACGATCCCGTAGCCTGAGCCGCTCTTGTTGAAGACGGCGGCGCCGCTGTCACCGGACGCGCATGCAAGTTCGGAGCCTTCCACTCTTCCCCAAGTGGGTGCACAGACTGCAGCGCCACATACGCCCAACGGGGCGTGCTGCACCGATGTGACGGTTCCGCAACTGAAGCCGGTGCGAGCCCCTCGGAAGCAAAGGAGGCCATGCAGTGGAAGGTCCGCATGGATCAGTATCAATGCCTTCGTCTGGTACTCACCCTTCAATTCTGCGAACACTTCCTGGAGCGGTGTATTTCCAGCAGGAAGCGAGTGCCATTGAACATCGTGACTACCGTCGAAGAGCGCGTCCTGGAATGTCAGTGGCATCATGACCTGCGGGCCACCAACCTCATGACCGTAATTGCTGTAAAGCAACTGATCATCGCAGTGCGCTGCCGTAAGGAGCCCTTTTACCTTGGTCAGCTTGTGCCGAACCGCAAGGCCGCTTGTGCACATCCTGCCATTGGCAGTCAGGATCGCCCCACCGGCGGTGTACGCCGAATTGCGGAAGGGATCCCTCCCAAGGATGATGTTGACCTTCAGCTTCGCAGCCTCTTCAATCTTGCGCTTGGCCGCTTCATACGATTTTGCATCGGCTCCACGAACCGAAACGTCAATCATGCCCAGCTCGGGGCGGCCGTCCACACTCACTGCATCAGGTATGAGTTCGACCACAAGTGGAACGACTCTATGCATGGTTTCGGAGAACTCCTTCTCCGTGTACGGATACCCCTCCTCGAACTCGACCCTGATGGATGAGTCACTCACTCTGAAGTGCCGGACCGCCTCCATCATGTTTCCCTTCAGTCCAACAACGAGGTGTTGATCGGGCATGTTTTCGATCGAAACAAATGCGAGCCGATCACTGTATCGCCGTTTCAGTTCGGCGATGACCGAAGGTAGCTCGGATTCAACTTCCAGCCTGCGCTTGGCGGTGTCGAGTGACACGCCGTTCGCACTCATGTAGGCCTTGGCAGCGATATCCGATTCCTTCTCCGAAAATGCCTGGCCTGCCGGCATGACCGCGAGACTCTGAGCTGACGCGAGAACAAGCAGAACTGATGCTAGCGACATCTAGGTTTCCTCCATGGAATGAGTTCAGGAGCCAGTGCCGGCTCCACGGCCGAAGGTAGCAGGAAACCTCTTTGCGCTCGGCGGGGCAGGAGGGCCATTCACCGTTTCGTGATGCATTGCGCGCTTCAACGCAGGTGTGCGTCGCGCCAGATCAAGCTTAGCGCTGGTAGTTCTTCAGAAACAGCCAGGTAATCAGCGCCGACCATCACGTGCTCGGTGCGCTGCTGCTGGGACGCGATGGAACCCGCGCGCAGGCTCCTCCGAGGCCGCTGCCCGGCATCGTTGATCGCATCGGCGGTGGCGATGCCTTTGCCGCCGGCATCGTGCACGGATTGCTGTCCGGGCTGGACGCAGAAAGCACCGTGCGCTTCGGACTGGCTGCGGGCGCGTTGAAGCACGCCATTCCCGGCGACTTCAGCCCTGCCCGCGAAGCTGAAGTCCGGGCGCTGATGTAGAGCGACCAGTTCGACGTTCGTCGCTGATCTCCCCCAGGATAATCCCGCTAGAATCCAACGGGCGCTGGAATCGCGCAGGGATCGCCCATGGATTACACCGGATACACGCGCAAATTTCCCAACAACCGCCCGCTGAATGCGTTTGATCGTGAGCACCGCCTGCTGCGGAAGAAGCGACTGGATGTCGCGCCGCTGGCGCAGCTGTGCGTGGTGAAGATGAATTCGAACTGCCTGGTTTCGGTGGATCGCTGGTTCGCCGCACGTGGCTTTGCAGCCCTGCTGGGCGCGATCGGCATTGCCTTCGGGCTGGGCGGCATGCTGATGCTGCTCTGGTTGCTGGTCGTGAACAGGCTACCGAACCAAAACGGCCTGTGGGAGGCGATATTCATAGGCATGGCGATGCTGGCCGTCTTCACTGCAGCGAGCATATGGGTAGCTTGCCTCGAGCTGTTCCGTTGGACCTACTATCCGATCGCGCTTGATCGCAAGCATCGGCAGATACACGTGTTCCGGCTGGATGGCACCACCCTCAGCGCGCCCTGGGACCGGGTGTATTTCACGCTTGGCCGCGGAACCGGAACCTTCGGATGGTACAACTGGGATGTCCGCGGACTGATCCTAGACGCGGATGGCGTGACAGTACGGGAGACGTTCGCGTTCTGCATCGCGACCTCCCGCATCGAGAACGCGCATGCCCACTGGGAGTTCCTGCGGCGCTACATGGAAGAAGGACCGGCAGCCGTCGTGGACGCGGTGCACTACTGCATGCCGCTGGACGGCAAGCGCGAGAGCTTCGCGTCCGGCAAGGAGCGCATCTTCGCCGAAGACGCGCAGCTCCCGGGTTTCATGTGGCTCACGATGCTGCCACTCAACTACCTGCACACGATCATGCGCTGGGTGGTGATGCAGACCAGCAGGATTCCGCGGTTTCCACCGGACATCGAGGCGTGCCTGACACCGGACGCCGGTGATCCCTGTGTCCGCGACGCTTCGATGAATCCACCGGACCTGCGCTGACCCATCAATGCAAAGGCACCTTCAGCACCGAAGGCGCGTTGGCTGGCGAGCTGAAGGTCACCGCACCGCCTAGCTGGCTGATGCCCGCATAGCGCAGGTCCACGGTATCGACCACCAAGGTCAGCCGGCTGCCGGTCGGGAGGTTCCAGCTGCTGGCTTCCAGGCGAAGATCGATGGTTCTCGGCTGGCCGGGCGTGGCACCGCGCAGGGTGTACGGCTTGTGGCTGATCAGCTGGCCGTTGCCCAGCATATCCTCGGCATAGAGGTAGGCATACAGCGTGGTGTCGGCGCGCGTGGGCGTCACCGTCAACCGCACTTCCGGTGCGCCATCCAGGCGGCGTGCACTCCAGTAGATCGGGCCTTGCCAGACGCCTGCGGCGTTGCGGTCAACGAACGGCACATAGGCGCCGGGCGGCAGGTTGAACATCTGCAGCGCGCCGGACGCCATCACCACGCCGGAGTTGGCGGCGGTCAGCAGGCCGCTGCCGATCCGGTAGTTCCAACCGGTGCCGCCACCGCTCTCGGCCAGCCCTCCGGTGGGCAGCAGCAGCCCGGTCGGCGCGGTCAGCCCGTAGCTTACGGCGCCGGTAGAGGTGGCCTGCCAGTCCGGATAACGTCTCCAGCTGCCCTTCTGCGACTTCAACTGCACCGCCGGCTGGCGGTCGATGCCATTGGCCACGCCCTTGAGGTAGTGGTCGAACCAGTCGCCCACCGCGGCATAGACTTCATTGGGAATGCCGAGCGCACCGAAGGCTTCGTTGAGGGCGTGGTCGCCATGGCGCAGCTGCAACTGCTTGGGTCCCTTCAGGCGGGTAAAGAAGTCGACCAGCTGGCCCGGCGGGAACAGGCTGTCGTTGAAGGCGTTGGCGAGGAATACCGCGGGTTGGTTGGCATTGATCTCATCAAGGCTGCTGGCCGGGCTGCGCTGTGCCGCTACCGGCAGCAGCGAGTCCACCGCCCCCTGGTAGTTGCCGACCAGCACATTGCCGTTGATGGTGGCCAGCTCCGCCCCGGGGCGGCCAGTGGCCAGGCCGGCTGCCACCAGCAGGGCGATGCCCTGTGCGCTGGGCGTGTCATGGCTGTAGAGCGACGCCTGCAGGTCGGCCCAGCCGCTCAGCGCGGCAACGGCCTTGATGCGCGGATCGCGTGCCGCCGCCAGCAGGCTGGTGCCGGCCCCGTAGGAGATGCCAGAGACACCAATGCTGGCCGGATCGGCCCGGGTGTTGGCCAGCGCCCAGTCGATCAGGGCACTGACATCTTCGACCGTGGCGGGCCCGGCGATGTCGATGCTGCCGCCGGACTCCCAGAAGCCGCGCGAGCTGTAGCTGATGACCACATAGCCGCGCTGCGCCAGCGACTGTGCCGCGCCCACGTACTCCACGCTGGGCACTGCCCAGCTGCTGGGCATCACCAGCAGCGGATAGCGGCCACTGCCGGCATCCTGGGGTTCGATGACGAAGGCCCCGAGGGGCGTGCCATCCCAGCTGGGGATGGTGCGATGGGTGGTCTTGACCGTGGCCGCCAGGGCCGTGGGCGCCAGCCCGGTCAGCAGGATCAACAGCAGCAGAACCTTGCGCATCGTTGTCTCTCCCCGTCGGTGGTGGTGCAACGGATCGGACCGTACCAGTGCGAATGGTGGCTGGCACCTTGCAACGCAACATGCCGCAAAGCGCGCCTTGCTATGCTTCAAGGCACTGCGGGCCCTCCGCAGTCTCCCATCAAAGCAAGGACGCCCCCGATGCACAGGATGCTCGTCGCAGGCACGCTCTCCAGCGTCGCCTATCTGTTCGCCCCTTCAGTGTTGGCGGAAGATGCCCCCGAACCGGCCAACGACTGCGCGGAGATTGCGCGGCTGATGGCCAACGAAGACTTTGCGGCACTTGATGCGATGGCCGCGCGTTTCCGCAAGGGCGAGCTCAACGCCGCCGGCCAATCCCGGCTCGGCCGTTTCTACATCTGCATGTCGCGTGCAATCGGCACGTCGCGGCAGGAGGTTCAAGCCTGGAACGACTGGTCTGCATGGGCGGCGCGCTGGGTTCAGCACGCGCCGAAGTCTGCGGCGGCCCACCTGATCACCGCACGGATTCCACTCAACCTGGCCTGGAGCTACCGCGGCAACGGTTACGCCAACACCGTCAACGCCGACGACTGGGCACAGTTCCATGAGTACAACGCGGTTTCGCGGGCCTACCTGCAATCGCATGAGGATGTTGCCGGCGGCGACCCGTTCTGGCACGAGATGAACGTGCTGATCGCGCTGCGCGAAAGCGCGGATGACGACGAAATGCTGGCGCTCGTTGATCGCGCAGCGAAGGCCTTCCCCGACTACGAACCACTGCACCTCATTGCCATGGAGTACTTCACGCCGGCCTGGGGTGGCAGCGCGCAGAAGATGGAAGCCTTCGCGCGGCACTCGATGGCCAGTGCACCGAAGAAGAAGCGGGCCATGCGCTACGCACGGCTGTACTGGTCGGCCACCGAATATTCGCCCGATCACTTCCGCGCAGCGAAGCCAGATTGGCCGCTGATGCGCCAGGGGCTGGACGAAATCGCCCAGCAGTACCCGACCATCGACAACCTGGAATCGATCGTCCGCTATGCCTGCCTGGCACGCGACGGCGACGCACTGGTCCGCTGGAATCGTTTGTGGTTGAGCCGCGCCGGTTTCGACGAGGCGGCCATTGCGCACTCGACCGAGCAAAGCAAGGCCGCATGCCTGGCGCCGGACGAAGAACAGGAAACATTCCTGTAGCGCCCGCCGCCGCAGGCCCAGGGGCGCAGCTGGCAGGCCTGCCGGGCGCCTAGCACGCGCGCGTGTCATCCACGCGCCGCGTGATCTGACATATCACCAGTGCTTGCGCATGATCACAGCTTCGCCCTTTCGTCATTGACCACAAGACGCCAGCTTGTGACGCTTATGACACCGCAGGGCTGATGGCCCAACAACGCGGCCAGGCTCCACCGCAATCCGCAGCATCCGTCTCCGCAGCATCTCCGCATGACCTCGCCCCGGCCAGGTCGTGACGGGCGGCTGCGCCCTGAATCTTCTGCTGGAGAATCGAAATGCGCCTTGCAAGCTTTGTCTTTGCTTTCGTACTCAGTGCTTTTGCCGGTGCTGCACAGGCCCAGGTGGTCACCCTCAACAAGGGCGGCTTCGTGCTGACCTACGACTGCAGCATCCACAGCGCCACCCGCTACGAGTACACGCTTACTGCCGATACCGGTTCGGCCGCACGGCCGTCCAGCTTCTACAAGGACCCGGACCTGCCGGCCGGTTGCCTGGGCCAGACCAGCACCGCGTCCTACGCCAGCATCAGATCCGGCTACGACCGTGGCCACCTGGTCACGTCCAACCACATGGACTACGACGCGACCTACATCCGCCGCGCCAACTACATGACCAACATCGTGCCGCAGGTGTCCAGCTTCAACCAGGGCATCTGGGTGAAGGCCGAAAACGTGGCCGAGTGCTACCGCGACATCGCACCGGTGGACGTCTACGGTGGTGTGGTCTACGGCGACGCCGCCAACGATTACTTCCTGGCCAGCCATGGCATCCCGACCCCGGAGTTCTTCTGGAAGACGATCATCACCCGTGACCCGAACACCGGAACCGCCAAGGCGATCAGCTGGATCATTCCCAACGAGGCCAACCTGGGCAGCCTGGACAACTATCTGGTGACGATTGCCGATCTGGAGGAGCTGCTGGGCGCCAGCTATGTGGCGATCAACGCACCGACCTCGCTGAAGAACATGCTGCCGGCCAGCACCTGGCCACAGCCTGCAGGGTGTGACCTGGGCTGATCGGCAGGCAGAGGAATCACGATGCCTGCACGCGCAGCCATCGTGACGCCAGCACTCTGGCAACCAGGAACTGCACTGCGGCGCCTGCGACGGTGGCAACGACAAGCAGGACGGGGAGCAGGCAGCTGCCGGCCAGCGTCACCGCGCCGGCGATGCCGGCACTGATGAGGCGATGGTGCCGGGCCCGGGATCGCACTCGGTTCAAGGGGTATTCCCGTGCAAGCGCTGGGTGGGGTGGCCCGGCAGTCTAGCGTTCCTGTGGCCAGCGTGCCCTGCCCGTCCCGCTATGGGAAAATGGCGGGCGCCTCGCCCCTTTGGCTGTTCCCGGAGTAGTTGATGTCCCGTCTCCCCTTCGATGCCGTGCTGTTCGACTGCGACGGCGTACTGGTCGATTCCGAGCCGCTGGTCGCCCGCGTGCTCTCGGAAATGCTGACCGCACGCGGCTGGCCGCTGACCCCGGCGCAGGCCGGCGAGGTCTTCCTGGGCCAATCCGTGGCCCATCTGGCCGGGCTGATCGCAGAGCGCACCGGCAAGCCGTTCACCGAGGAATGGCTGGAGGAGTTCCGCCAGCAGCGCAACCGGGCGCTGGAACGGGATCTGGAGCCGATCCGGGGGGCGCCCGAGGCCGTGCGTGCGATCGCCGCAGCGACCGGTGGCCGCATTGCCTGCGCGTCCGGTGCCGACCTGATCAAGGTGAAACTGCAGCTGGGCAAGGTCGGCATCCTCGATGCCTTCGGCGACCACGTCTACAGCGGCCAGGACATGCCGAACACCAAGCCGCACCCGGACGTCTACCTGGCGGCCGCTGCCGCGCTGGGTGTGGATCCGAAGCGCTGCGCGGTCATTGAAGACACCGTGACCGGCGCGACCGCCGGCGTCGCGGCGGGTGCCACCGTGTTTGGCTTCAGCGAGGGCGGCCCGCACCACAGCACGCCGGAGGCCCTGCGCGCTGCGGGTGCGAAGGTGATCTTCCAGCGCATGGACCAGCTGCCGGCATTGCTGGCGGCCTACGCCGCCGACGCTGCAGCCTGAGGCGGCCTCAGCCTGCAGCGCCCAGCGTGGCGCTGCGGCGTTTCCCGGTGTAATGCAGCACGAACAGGTACAGGCCGGTGAACAGCTGCAGGAACAATGGCGGCAGCGGCGAATAGGTGATCCACGCTGCCGGCTCGCCCTGCCCCAGCCCGCGAGCTGCGAAATTGGCGATCACCGCCAGGGTGAAGACGATCGAGGTCCAGCGATGCACGGGCCGCGCCCAGCCACCCCGGCTCATTGACGGCGCCTCGCTTCGGATCGGGCTTCGATCATCTTCCAGCCATTGCCGGACGGGTCACGGAATCCGGCATCGATGGCGCCATAGCGTTCGACCGGCTCCTGGGTGAACTCGACGCCCCGTGCCAGCCATTGCGTATAGCGTGCCCGGCAGTCATCGACGGCCAGCACCAGCGGAGGCATTGCGCCTTTCGCCACCAGCTGCTGCAGTGCCTGCGCGGTGGCCGCGTCGTGTGTGGGCGGGCCCGGAACGAACAGCCCCAGCTGGAATCCGTCCTGGCCGGGGCTGCGTACCGTCAGCCAACGGTAGCTGCCATTGCGCACATCGGTGTGCACTTCGAAACCGAGCATGCCGACGTAGAACGCGAGCGCTTCATCCTGGTCGCGCACATAGAGGCCGACCGTGTTCACAGTGTTTGTCATGGGACCTCCCTCACGTGGGATCCACGTTAGCAACCGCCGCGCGCCGGCGCTTCTCCAAAACTGCCATGTTCAGGTCCGGTCGCTGCGCGGCACGTGCGTGGCACTCCGGCACGCAGGCCGGCGTCGCCTGGCCGGCCCGCTCACGCTCGCGCACGTTGCCCGGGCTGTCGCCGGTGATGTCACGGAAGATGCGGCCGAAGGTGCCCAGGCTGCTCCAGCCGGTCTGCGCGGCGATCTCGGTGACCGGCAGATCGGTGTCACGCAACATCGCCACGGCCCGTTCGATGCGGCGGCTCAGCAGGTAGCGGTGCGGCGGCAGCCCGAAGGCCTGCTTGAACGAACGCGCGAAATGCGCCGCGGATACGGCACTCACTTCGGCCAGGCGGGCCACCGGCCAGTCCTCGTGGCTGGCATGGTCCATCCGGTCCTTGGCACGCAGCAGGCGTCGCAGCAGTTCAGGGCTCTGGTTCATGCCGCCACCGTGCTCGCCAGATGATGTCGCGCCGCATGCCTAGCCTGCGCGGCCTGCTCGCCCAACCAGTCACCGAATGCAATGACCTTCGCGCTCCGGCTGCGCGCCGTCGGTGCCACGAACCAGAAACCACGCCCGTCGCTGGCCACACCGGGATGTGCCTGCACCAGGCGCCCGCTGTCCAGTTCGGCCTGGAACAGGATTGGCGAAGCAATGGCGATGCCCTGCCCGGCAATGGCCGCGCCGACGTCCAGATGCTCTACCGCAAAGGGGCTGACCAGGCTCTCCTCGGCCGGCGGCGGAACCGCGCCATGTGCGGAAAACCACAGTGCCCACCAGTCGGGCCTGCCGAGCAGCGGAACCTCCAAGGCCCGGCGCCCGAGCCCGTCTGCCGCCGGCAGCAGCGCTGGCGCGCACAACGGGGTGAAAATGCTGGGGAACAGGGGCGTGGCCTGCAGCCCGGGCCACTCGCCATGCCCATTGCGGATGGCAGCATCAAAATGCCCGGCGGCCAGGTCCTGCGGCTCTGCCGACAGGTCCAGTTCCAGCACGATGCTCCGATGGCGGCCGCGGAAACTGCCCAGCCGCGGTGTCAACCAACTGGTGCCCAGCGTGGGCAATACGGACAGGCGCAGTCGCGCCGCATCCATGTCAGCGGCGCGCATGAAACTGGCACGAAGCGCGTCGAAGGCCCGGGTGGCCTCCTGCGCGACGCTGGCACCCGTCGCCGTCAGCTCCACATGCTGTGGATGGCGCAGGAACAGGCAGGTGCCGGTCTGGGCCTCCAGCCGGCGCACGTGGTAACTCACCGATGCCGCGCTGGTGTCGAGCTCTTCGGCGGCACGGGCAAAACTGCCCAGCCGCGCCGCCGCTTCGAAGGCGCGGATGGCGGCAAGCGATGGAAGCTGGCGTTGGGTCACCATAAGTGTGGCTTAGCCTGAGCCCGGATATCTGCGTGGTCAATCCCCCTCGCATCCGCAACGATGGAGGCACTTCCGGCAAGGGGTCACGCACATGGATCGACGGCAGTTCCTGGCCACCTTGGCCGCAGTGGCAGCCTCAAGCGCCCTACCCTCGGGGCGGCCCCTGTCCAGCCACAGCGACGACTGGAAATGGTTGCAGGGCAACTGGCAGGTCCGGCACCAACGCCTGAAGGAGCGCCTGCTGGGCGACACCCGCTGGGAAGCCTTCACCGGCGCCAGCGCGGTCTGGCTCACCCTGGGCGGGCTCGGCACCATCGATGACAACGTCATGGCGCTGCCTTCGGGCCCGTACAGAGGCCTGGGCGTGCGTGCTTTTGATCCAGTGTCTTCCACGTGGTCGATCTGGTGGATCGATGGGCGCAACCCTGCCCATATCGAAGCGCCCGTGCGCGGCGTCTTCGAAGGCGATGGCGGCAGCTTCCGTGGTCGTGATCACTTCAGGGGACGCCCCATCGACGTCTGGTTCCGCTGGCATGACATCCATGGCGAGGAGCCATGGTGGGAGCAGGCGTTCTCCGACGATGCCGGCGCGCACTGGGAAGTGAACTGGCGCAACTGGTTCCGCCGCACTGCGGCGGTCCCCTCACCGCTTCCGAAGCTGCCGGATGCACCGCGCGATTTCGATTTCCTGGTGGGCCATTGGAACGTGCGCCATCGTCGCCTGCGTGCTCGGCTGGCAGGCAGTGATGCGTGGGACGCGTTCAACGGCACCCTGCACAACTGGCCGGTACTGGGAGGATTCGGCAACGTGGGCGACAACCACATGGACGTGCCGGGAGCACCGCTGCGCGGCATGGGTATCCGCGCCTGGAACGCCGCTGAGCGGCATTGGCTGAGCTGGTGGCTGGATGGCCGGGAGCCGACCCGGATCGGCGCGCCGCTGCGCGGTGGTTTCGAGGCCGGCGTCGGCCGCTTCTTCGGCGAAGACCAGCACGACGGTCGATCAATCCAGACGCGGGTGATCTGGTCACGCATTACCCCGCGCTCGGCGCGCTGGGAACAGGCGGCATCGACCGATGGCGGGCGCAGCTGGGAAACCAACTGGGTCAGCGACTTCGAGCGGCAGGCATGAAAGCGCTGCTGGCCGTGATGCTGCTGGTTTCTGCGTCGCCCCCCGCGACTCCCTCAAGGGTGCTGCAGATCGTCGGCCCCGCCGAACGCTTTGCGCCGGGCGTTGCATCCACGCAGTACGACGAGATTCGACTGACCTTGAGCCCGGACGGAAACACCGCGCTGTGGTTCAGCCGCAACCGTCCCGGCGGTCCGGGCGGGTATGACATCTGGGTCTCCCGCCACGATGGGCAGCGCTGGCGGCCGGCGACGCCGGTCTCGTTCAACACGCCGGGACGAGACTTCGATCCCGCCTTTTCTGCCGATGGCCGCACGGTGCATTTCTGTTCGGATCGAGCAGGCGGCCAGGGCGGCGACGATCTGTACCGGGTCAGCATTGGACGTGACGGTCGATTCGGCGAACCGGAGAATCTGGGCCCCGCGGTGAACAGCGCGGCCGACGAGTTCGCGCCGATGCTCTCGCCGGACGGTCGTACGCTGTTGTTCTCCAGCGATCGCGCGGGCGGTGCCGGCGGCCATGACCTCTACAGCGCCACGATGATCGGCGGCGTGGCGCAGCTGGCGCGGCCGCTGCCGGGTGGCATCAATACCGCCGCACAGGAGTTCGATGCCACGTTCCTCGGCAACGGCCAAACGGTGGTGTTTGCCCGCGCCCTGGACTTCGCCACTGCACCGGTCCGCCAGTTCATTGCCTACGAGCGTGGAGGCCGTTATGACGCGGGCCATGCATTGCCCTCCCCGGTGAACGAAGCCTCCGGCGACAGCTACGGTGCGATGCTGGATGGCTCGCAACCTGACACTTTGACCTATTCGGCGCGGCGCGCAGACGGTGCGGGGTTGGACCTGTACCGCATCCGCTACCGTTCGGGCGAACCATGATCCGCACTCAACGCTGCGCCGGCAGTTCCAGACGATGCTTGCGGCACAGCCGGTACACGGTCACCCGCGAGATCTTCATCTGCCGTGCGCACTCGGAGACGTTGTAGCCGGTCTGGCGCAGGGTCTGCAGCAGCACATCGCGCTCGGCCTGGCCGCGGGCATCCTGCAGCATCGCGCCCGGCGGCGCATGCTCGGCCCCACCCAGTTCAAGGTCACGCTCGCTGATCAGCTCGCCTTCGGCCATGATCGCCGCCCGCTGCACCCGGTTGAGCAGTTCACGCACGTTGCCGGGCCAACCGAAGCGTCGCATCGCCTGCAGCGCAGCGGGCGCAAAGCCACGTGCACGCACGCTGTGGCGCAGGCGGAAGCAGCGCAGGAAGTGCTCGGCCAGCAGTTGCACATCGGCGCCACGCTCGCGCAAGGGCGGCATCAGCAGGCGCAGCACATTGAGCCGATAGTAGAGATCGCTGCGGAACCGACCCTGCGCCACCGCGTGTTCCAGCTCCACGTGGGTGGCGGCGAGTACCCGCACATCCACACGCAGCGGCTGGCTGCTGCCGACACGCTCGAAGGTGCCTTCCTGCAGCACGCGCAGCAGGCTGGTCTGCGCCTCCGCCGGCAGGTCGCCCACCTCGTCGAGGAACACGGTGCCGCCGTGTGCGGCTTCGAATACGCCGATCTGGCGCTTGTCGGCGCCGGTGAACGAGCCGCGCTCGTGGCCGAACAGCTCCGACTGCACCAGGCTGGCCGGAATGGCACCGCAGTTGACCGCGATGAACGGCTTGCCCGCACGGCCGGACAACGCATGCAGCGCGTGAGCCGCCAGCTCCTTGCCAGTGCCGGTTTCGCCGGTGACCAGCACCGGCAGTTCGACCGGCGCGAACTTGTGCAGCACGCTGCGCACCGCATGCAACGCAGGACTCTCGCCGATCAGTGTGCGCGGCCCCTGGCCGGCGCATACCTCGCTGGCAGAAGGATCATCCGCGTCGAACTGCTGGCGCATCGCAGCCACCAGGTCCTGCAGGCCGAAAGGCAGCGTGAACCGCGAGATGCAGCGCTGCAGCAAGGGCAGCCACGCTGCAGGCGTGGGCCCCGCGCCGGGTGGCAGCACCGCAATCCAGGGCAGATGCACGTGCTGTTCGATCCATGGCGCCAGCAACTGCAGCGCGGACGTATCCAGATGGCGAAGATCCAGCACAGCGACCAGCCGATCACGCCCGCGCAGCCCGATCGCCATCGCCGGGTCGGGATGGATGCGGCGCACGTACCAGCCTGCGGCCGCCAGCGCGCTGCGCTCGTTCGCCAGCGGCTCGCCGAACCAGAGCACGCAACGTGATGTAGAAGCCTCCGGGACCGCCGCCATGCTTCCCCCAGCATCCGGACACCGTCGGCGGACTGTCAGGCAATCGCCGGCGTGCCGCCCTCCGCCGGGACCCTCTACGGCCACCGCAGCGGCCTTTGATGGGCGGATCCTAGCGCTGCGCTAAACGGCGGCGCAATGAGCGCCACGTCAAGAGACCACCGGCTGAAGCGGCATCGTTACAGTCCGCGACGGCACCTGTAACACCCGTGTGACAGTCGGGCGCCCGCCTTGCCCTGCGGCGCGTGGTACAGCGCGATCCCAACATTTTTCCGACGCCGCTGTAACGGCGCGGCAGCAGCCCCCTGCGCCTGCCAGCGCCTGACGCCAAGGCAGCCAAGCCTTGCAGGGTTGGCACGGTTGATGCGTGCTTCCGCCGCACCCACCACGGGAGATCGGCATGGACGGCATCACCCCCATTCGCGGCCTGCTGGCAACGCTGGCTGTGGCCCTGCTGTCGGTTGGCGCGAGCGCCTCTGCCTCCGGTGCGCGCCAGGGCGTGAAGGCTCAACCGGGCGAAATCGTCCTGTTGCGTGATGTGTCCGCACGCCCGGCCTATCGCATGGCGCCGCCCGGCATGGCGCTGATCGCCGACCCGAAACCCCAGCGCGAGATCGCGGCGGCCCTCGGTGCGGGTGCCCCGGCAAACGGGATGGACGAGCTGAGCGATGAGGACTACGCAGGCATGGGGGCAGGTCACGCCGCCACAGCCACCGCACCCGCAGGCACCACGGTCGAACGTGTGACGCAGCAGGCATTGGGCGGTACGCTCGGCCGCAACGGTGACGGCATGGTCGGCAGCAGTCTCGGTGGTGCCATGAGCGGGCCGCTCGGCGCGGTCGGCAACAGTACCCGCGGCATCAGCGAGACCGTGCGCGGCGCGCTCGGCCAGTTCCCGCTGCAGGGCATGGCCCCGGCAGGTGGCAAGTGAGGCGGGCGCACTGGCTGCTGCTGATCCTGCCTGCCACGCCGTTGATCGCGCAGGCCGATGACTATAGCGGCATGCTCGCCTACCTCGAGGTTGCCCGCATCGACGGCCATGCACTGGCCGGCGCGAACGGCGCCATCGCGGTCAACCAGGCGGCCGGCGACCTCAATCTGCAGGCCAACCTGCGCGGCATCGCCACGGGCGAACATGCCGACGTCTCGATCGGCAACCGACAACTGCGCGGTGGCAACCGCGTGCTGGGTGCGCCGATGCACGCCACTGCCGTCATCGATGGCAAGGCGCTGGCCGGTGCCAGCGGCATCGCATCCATCAACCAGGCCAGCGGCATCGCCAACACGACGCTCAACGTCGTCAGCGCGACGCTGGCCCGACAGGGCATACGCGAAACCGACGATACGGCCTTGGCCGCCGAGGGTTCCGCGTTGGCAGGGGGGCGGGACGACGCCGGTCGCGGCGTCGCGACGGGCACCCGCAGCGCCGGTGTCACCAGCACCGCGCTGCGGGGATTCGACGGGGTCCTGCAACTCAATCAGATCGCGGGCAGCGGCAATGACACGGCCAATGTGCTGGGCCTGGTCGTGCAGGACCGCCCGTGACAACCACCCAACCGATGCACCACCTGATGAGAGAAAGAGGGCACCATGAAAGCGACCGTCAAACGGACCATGCTCGCCATGGCGATTGCCACTGCCTCGACCGCCGCTGCGGCCAATGGCTGGGACAACCAGAACGCCAACGCGAACATCAACCACACCCACACCGTCAGCGAAACCCGCAACGAGACGCACAACCACACCGACAACGACGTGAGCAACCGCACCGTCAACGTCAATGTGCAGAAGCACAGCACCATCCAGGCCGACGAACGCAAGGAAAAGAACAACCACGGCGTCGACGTGAACCTGGAGAAGGACCTGCGACTGAGCACCGACATCAATTTCTCCGGCGACCCGAACATCACCGGCGACATCGACCTCGACTCGGCGGCCATCGCCGTGATCGACAACCGCCAGTCGATCAGCAACAACGCCACCAGCAACAGCCTGGTCACCAACAGTGCCTCCATCGGTGACAGCGTGGGCGCAGGTGCCTCCGGCAACCTCGGCTTCAACGTGGTATCGGGCGACAACAACGCCCAGGACAATGCCGCGTCATTGTCCGCCGCCGACGCGTCCTTCAGCTTCGGCATGGCCGACGCCGAGGTGTTCGTCAACCAGGCCGGCTTCGGCAACGCGACCATGAACTCCGGCGTCACCAATGCCGCAGGTCTCGGTGGCAATGCCTTCGGCGGTGCGTCAGGCAACATCGGCGTCAACATTGCTTCGGGCAACAACAACGAGCAGAAGAACGCGCTGGCGGCGTCGGTCGCGACCACCGCGGTGGCGCAGTCGAGCATCAGCTCCAACCAGGTCTCCACCGGCAACACGGTCAGCAACGCCGGCTTCGTACAGTCCTACACCGATACCGTGCAGGTCGGCATGCGTGGCGGCGTCAGCGGCCTGACCCTGGCCTATGGCGCGGGCACCTACCGCGGCACCGGCAACGCCTACCAGATGGCCAACTACTACCTGGATACCTGGAGTGGCGAGCTGCCGCACCCGGGTGGCAACAGCACCGGCCATATCGATCTGGACAACCAGATCCAGAACGCCACGATGAACCCCAACCGGCCGGGGGTGGGCGGCCTGGGCTTCGATACGCGTGAGAGTGGCACCAACCAGTTCGTCGAACTGGGCGTGGCAGACCTGTATGCCAGCCTCAGCGGCACGGTCAGCACCACGCGCTGGGTGAACGTCAACGCGACCAACACCTCGGCCTTGTCGGGCAGCGCCTTCTCCGGCGCCTCGGGCAACATCGGCGTGAACGTGGCCGCGGGCACCGGCAACCTGCAGGCCAACAGCCTGGCCCTGGCAGTCGCCCAGCCCAGCACCGGCGGCGGTGGTGGCAGCGGCGAGTAAGCGCAACACCCCGGCCGTCCGCCAATGGCCGGGTTCCCCGGGAGCTCCTGTTCCTCCTCCCCCTTGGGACAGGAGCTCCCCCTTGCTGCCGGAGAATGCGATGTTCGGCCACCGTCTCTCGATACGCCTGCTGGCCTGCCTGCTGTTGCTGGGCGGCGCGTCCGCGCGGGCGGGCGACGTCGGCTTCGCCGGCGTACTGCCCAATGGCGCGCTGCTGCAGCAGAAGGTGGAGAGCATGCAGGAACGGCGCTACCGCAACGTGGTACGCCAGCACACCGATTACAGCTGCGGAGCGGCCGCACTGGCGACCGTCCTGCGCCATGCCTACCACCTGGACACCGACGAGGCGACGGTGATCGAAGGGATGATGGGGGTGTCCGACCCGGCGCTGGTGGCCGAGCGTGGCTTCTCGCTGCTCGACATCAAGCGCTACGTGGAGTCGCTGGGCATGCGCGGGCGCGGCTATCGCATCGATGAGGCACGCCTGCGCACGCTTCGGGTTCCGGGTCTTGTGCTGATGGACGTGCGCGGCTTCCGCCACTTCGTGGTGCTCAAGCAGGTGCGCGGCGGTGTGGTCGAGGTGGCTGATCCCATCCTTGGCAACCGCAGCCTGGCGCTGCCTGAATTCCTCGCTGCGTGGCCATCGCGTGCCGTATTCGTGGTGATCGGCAGTGATTTCGATCGCAACACAGTCCTGCTGCAACCCAGCGAACGGCCCAGTGCCCGCGCGCTCTACGCGCGACAGGGGCCGATCACCGATGCCGAACTGGTCGATTTCGGCTTCAGCCACGCCGACCTGTTCTGAAGGAGGTTCCGCCATGTTCCGCCGCCGTCTGTTGATGCTCCTGCTGCTGGCGAGCCCCGCCCTGCCCCTGCAGGCGGCGGATGCTGCGCCGGGACGCGGCCTGAAGGAAATTCCGGATCCCGAACTGAACCTGATGCGCGGCCGCTACACCGTGGGCGGCACTACCGTCGCGTGGTTCGGGGTGACGATGGTCTCGCAGTGGCAGGCCGGCAACGGAAACGTATTGCAGGGTGCGTTGACTCTGGGCATGGACTTCCGCGGCGGCGGCAGCCCGAAACTGAGCTTCCAGCCCAGCGTGCACGTGACTGCCGCAGATTCGCCGCTGCCGGACACGCAGGGCCGCCATATCGACAGCACCGGCCTGGCCAACGCCAATGGCCTGGTGCAGAGCGTGCAGGTGGCCGGCGATGGCAACGTTGCCCGCAATGCGACCACGCTGGTGGTGCGCAACGGCACGGTGCCGGGCCTTTCGGATGACGGTGCCCATTCGCTCAGTGCGCAGGGTGCAGGCGTCTCGGCCTCCGCAGTGCTGGACGGCAACCAGGCACGCCTGCAGCTGCAGGTGGAGGGCCAGGGCATGGTCCAGCAATGGATACGTAACGGCAGCGTCGGCCAGGGCATCGCCCTGGCCGGTGACGGCCAGATCGCCAGCAACCAGCTGCGGCTGGAACTGGTGCGGGATACCGCGGGCGGCAACCTGCCGTTGAGCCAGAACGTGGCCCAGGCGATTGCGATGAACCGCGGCATGGGGCCGGGCCGATAGCACCACGGCACGGCGTTGGGGGAAGCGTTCCACAACGCAGGACACGAACATGCACACCTTGATGAGGATCACCCCGTTGGCGCTGGCGGCGCTGGCGGGCACCGCCTTTGCCGCACCGCCAGCGGCGGACGATGGCGGCGACGTGCAGGCACTTGCCAACCAGCTGGAGCAGCTCAAATCCAACTACGCACAGGAAGTGCGGCGGCTGCGCGAACTGGACATGCAGGTGCAGGCCATGCAGGCGCGATTGAGTGGACGCACGGGACCCACCGGGCCGGCAACGGCGGCGGCAACGGGCGCAGCAGTCGAGCATGGCTCGACGCTACAGACGTCGCAGGGTAGCGAGGGCTACGCCAGCACGGCGGCCGAGGCACAGCAGGCGAAGCAGGAATCGCGGCGCAGCGTGGATGATGTGAAACAACAGCAGTCGGCGCTGTTCTCGCGCCGCTTCACCGTCGAGAACAGCCTCACCTACGCCCGCTACGACCGCAAGCAGCTCACCCTCAATGGTTTCCTGGCGCTGGACGCGATCTTCCTCGGCAACATCGCCATCGAGAACGTTGAATCCGATTCGCTCACCTACAACCTGGCCGCACGTTGGGGTGTCAGCCCGAACCTGACGCTCAACCTGGACGTGCCTTACCTGGCGCGGCGCACCGTCTACCAGAAGGGCGGCGCCGGCGGCGCGGCGGCCGCGATCGCGCAGGAAGAAACCAATGGCAACGGGCTGGGCGATATCGGTTTGAGTGCGAACTACCGCTTGTTCGGCGAACGCGGCTGGCGCCCGGAAACGGTGCTCACCGCCGGAGTCACCGCCCCTACCGGGCGCGCACCCTACGGTCTGGACTGGAAGGTGATCGAGCGCGACGACGATGACTACATCCGCTTCGCAGTACCCAGGGAACAGCCCACCGGCAATGGCGTGTGGCAGGCCAATGTGGGCCTGTCGATGGTCAAGACCGCCGATCCGGCAATCCTGTTCGCCAACGTCGGCTATGTGCATTCGTTCCCGCGTGGTTTCAGTGATATCGACAGCAACCCCGACACGGTCAACCCGGGTGACGTGAAGCTCGGCGGCGCGGTCTACTTCGGCGCTGGCGTGGCCTTTGCGTTCAACGAGCGCACCAGCCTCAGCCTGTCCTTCAGCGACCGCATCAGCGCCCGCGCTTCCACCCGTTTCCAAGGCGGGAAGTGGATGAAAGTGATCGGCAGCGACGCCAACGCGGCATCACTGAATCTGGGCGTGACCTACGCGCTCAACCAGCACACCACACTGGTGACCCTGCTCGGCATCGGGCTGACCCCGGATGCACCGGACTTCACGCTCGCCTTCAAGATCCCGTACATGTTGTAGAGACAGCGCCAGGCACGGTCCTGCGCCCCGGCAGGGCCTGGATTCATCTTCCGGCACCACAGCGGTCCCTGCCCGCTGCTATATTCAGCCCAGCTCGGCAGGCATGGTGCCTGCCCTCGAATCACAGGGAGTTGGACATGGGTCTGGTACAGGCGGTGAAGGGTGCGGTCGGTGGTGTGCTGGCCGACCAGTGGAAGGACTTCTACACCGTGCCCACGGGCCTGCCCTCGACGGCGGCCCTGTTCGCGGCGGTGCCGCGCGGCACCAACGCCGGCCGCGGCTCCAACACCAGCGGCTCGTCCAACATCATCACCAACGGCTCGAAGATCGTCGTGCCGGAGGGCTACGGCCTGCTGCTGTTCCAGGACGGCGCGATCACCGCGTTCGTCGCCGAACCGGGCGGCTACGAGTGGCGTTCGGACGACCTGAACTCGCAATCGATCTTCGCCGGCGACGGTCTGGTCAGCACCTTCATCAAGCAGAGCTGGGAACGCTTCAAGTTCGGCGGCCAGCCCGGTTCGCAGCAGGCGGCTTATTTCGTCTCGCTGAAGGAGCTGCCGGACAACCGCTTCGGGACCCAGTCGGAAATCTACTGGGACGACGGCTTCCTCAATACCCAGGTGGGCGCGGTCACGCGCGGCTCGTACACGCTGAAGATCGTCGACCCGATCCTGTTCGTGAAGAACTTCGTGCCGGCCAGCTACCTGCAGCCGGGCCAGGTGTTCGACTTCACCGACCTGGACAACGCCGCCGCCAGCCAGCTGTTCAATGAAGTGGTCGGTTCGCTGGCGCCGGCCTTCAGCCTGTACACGAACGATCCGGGCAAGGGCAACCGCATCACCAGGCTGCAGCAGGACTCGCTGGGCTTTGCACAGAGCCTGTCGGCCGCCGTCGAGCAGGGCTACCAGTGGAAGTCGGATCGCGGCCTGGCCATCGTCAAGACCGCCATTGTCTCGATCGAGTACGACGCCAACACCCGCGAACTGCTGAAGACCGTCCAGCGCGCCGATGCGCTGTCCGGCTCGCGCGGCAATTCCAACCTGCAGGCGAGCGTCGCCCAGGGCATCCAGTCGGCCGGCGAGAACGGCGGTGCGGCCGGCCTGGTCGGTGTCGGCATGGCCTCGGGCATGTTCGGTGTCGGCGGCATGCAGCAGCCGGTCACGCCGGCTGCCGACGATCCGGTGGCCAAGCTGAAGAAGGCCAAGGAAATGCTGGACCTGGGCCTGATCACCCAGGGCGACTATGACGCCCTGAAAGCCAAGGCGCTGGGCCTGTAACAGCAGGACGCACAACCCACATGTCCGATCCCAGAAACGGCCCACCGCCGCTGCCCGGATCCACGCCCGCGACGCCGCCGCTCTTGCCGGCGGCGTCGTTGGATGGGCCCGGTTCGCCGCAGGACGTCCCTCCCCTGCCGGGCAGCTTCCCGCTGGACACCTCGAAACTGCCACAGGCCATCCGCGATGAAGTGGAAGCGCCCGATCCTGTGGCCATTGATACCTCGGCCAGCGAGCTGGAGGACGGCCTCAACCGCTGCCCGAAGTGCGGCGCCACCGACATCCGGCCCAAGGCCGGCACCGATATCCTCATCTGCCTGTACTGCCGTCACGAATGGCATGGCGCGCGGGTCGAGGAGGAATTCGGGCTGGGCGAGGCCATCGACCAGCTGCGTGGCACGGTCATCGCCTCCGGCGCGCGTGACATCGACGCCGACACCTCGGCGTTGATGACGTTCAAGTGCACGGGCTGCGGCGCTGAAGTCACGGTCAATACCGAAAGCACGATGACGGCGCGCTGCCACTGGTGCCGCCATGTATTCGGCGTCAACGAACAGATCAGCAATGGTGCGGTGCCCGATGCGGTGCTGCCCTTCCACATCAAGAAGGACGATGCGGTCGCGCGCATCCGCCAGTTCGTCGACAAGCGCCGCATGTTCGCGCTGAAAGCGTTCAAGGAGCAGTTCACCCCGGAAAACGTGGTGGGCGTGTTCCTGCCCTACATGATCGTGGACAGCAACGTCAGCGCGGCCGTGGCCGGCAAGGGCGAGATCCAGACCCGGCAATACACGGTCGGCACCGAGAAGAACAAGCGCACCCTGTACGACGCCGATGTCTACCAGGTCGAACGCCAGGTGGATTTCACGGTTGATGACCTGCCCCTGGAATCCTCGGCCGAGCGCGGCAATCTGGATACCCGCGCCAACACCAACAACATCATCAACACCATCCTGCCGTTCGACACCAAGAACGCGGTGAAATGGAACGCCTCATACCTGGCTGGCTTCACCTCTGAGAAGCGCAACCTGGATGTGGAAAAGCTGCGGCCGCGGCTGGAAGACCAGCTGCTGTCGATCGCCCGCGCGCAGGTGGAAGGGTCGGTGAGGCGCTACAACCGTGGCGTGCGTTGGGAACATGAACAGCTGGAGGTGCATGGAACGCGCTGGGTGTCGATGTACCTGCCGGTGTGGTTGTACTCGTATCACCAGCCCGGAAAGAACGGCGGCATGTTGCACTACATCGCAGTGAACGGCCGTACCGGCGAAACCATGGGCAGTGTGCCCGTGCAGCAATGGAAGATGCTGCTGGCGGCCCTGGCCACCGGCACCGTCATTGAAGCCCTCGCAATTGCCTTCCTGGTGGCATCGACATGAGCGACGACAGTGGCCTCTGGCTGTTGGCGGCAGGTCCGGCCGGCGCAACCGCGCTGTACTGGGCGCTGTACCGCTATTACCGCAACACCGACAAATCGCACTCCTTCGAACACGAGACCGAGATCGAGGCCAAACCGGTCACCGGCTCGGACCAGCAGGTCGGCCGGATCACCGGCACCGAGGACAAGCGTATCCGCGGTGACAACGTGTATGAGTACCGGAAACGGGTGGCAAGGGTGAAGCCGGATCAGTAGCGCCAGGCCATGCCTGGCTGCGGGTCATGCCGGCCGCGGGCCGGCATTCCTTCGGTCTCTGGGCGTCAAAGGGGAGCCGGCCAGCGGCCGGCACGACCCTTCAGCGGACAGCACCTGTTCTTGGCTGGCTTGCCTCAGGGCGCGCCCTCACACCGCCTCCCGCCCTACCGGTTCGATACTCGCGCGATCCAACCTGCCGAGGATGCTGCAATGGCCGCCGTGCTCCCCCGTACCTGCCTGCTCGCGCTGTGCTGCCTGGCGCTGCCCGCCCTCGCCCAGGAGGCCTCGTTCGGCTTCGGCCAGCAGACCGCCCGCACCGACCAGACCACCCATTCGAGCAGTACCGAGATCCAGAACAGTGGCTCGATGACCATGCAGACCACCAGCAGTGGCAGCTCGCAATCCGAATCGCGCAGCGAAAGCAAAGGCATCGACGTGGACTTCGGCGTCCATGACAACAACGACGACTGGCGCGATGACCGCGATACACGCGACAGCGACCTGGTCGGCAACTGGACACTGGGCCAGGAGAACGGCAGCACCTGCACCATCGAGCTGAAGAACATCGAGTGGTTCGGCGGCTACAGTGCCTATGTGCCTGCCAGCTGCCCGGATGGCTTCTTCTCGGCCAACCGCTGGGTGCTGTCGGGCAACCAGCTGCTGCTGACTGACACCAGCAACACCGTATTCGGGCGCTTCCGCGCGTCGGGCGGCGGACGCTGGACGGGGTACCGTGAATCGGATGGTGCGCGCTTGTATCTCAATCCCAAGGGGCGCTGATCGCACCGTGCACGCAGTGGGCACGCGCTGATCGGGAAGATCAGGCATCCGCCCCACCCCGCCACCGAAATGTCCGCTCCCACTGGCTCCCGTCTCGTCATCTATGCGGCCCTTGCAGGCAATCTGGCCATTGCCGTGGCCAAGTTCATCGCAGCCGGCATCTCCGGCAGCTCGGCCATGCTCAGCGAAGGCGTGCATTCGCTGGTCGACACATTGAATGAACTTCTGCTGCTGTACGGGCTGCGCCGTGCCAGCAAGGCGCCGGATTCCCTGCATCCGTTCGGCTATGGCCGCGAACTGTACTTCTGGAGCTTCATCGTCGCCCTGCTGGTGTTCGCTGCCGGCGCCGGCGTTTCGGCCTACGAAGGTATCCAGCACATCCGCCAGCCGGAGCCGGCCACCAACCACGCGTTGAGCTACAGCGTGCTGGGCATCTCCATCCTGTTCGAGGGGGCTTCCTGGTGGGTGGCGCTGCGTGAGTTCCGGCGCACCAAGGGCAGACTTGGCTACTTCGAAGCGTTCCGCCGCAGCAAGGATCCTTCCACCTTTACCGTGCTGCTGGAGGATAGCGCGGCCCTGCTGGGCCTGGGCTTCGCACTGATCGGCCTGGTGGCCGCGCAGGTGCTGGACATGCCGGTGCTTGATGGCGTTGCGTCGCTGTGCATCGCTGGCGTGCTGGCCGCCACCGCCTTCCTCCTGGCCCGTGAGACCAAGGGCCTGCTGGTCGGAGAGCCTGCCCATCCCGCAGTGGCCGAGCGGATCATGGCGGTGGCCGAAACCGATCCGGATCTGCGCCGCGCCAACGGGGTGACCACCATGCAGATGGGCCCGGAACAGGTGGTGGCCATGCTCAGCGCCGAGTTCGAGGATGACCGGCGGACCCCGCAGATCGAAGCCTGCATCACCCGCATCGAAACGGCGGTGAAGCGCGAGTATCCGGAGCTGGTGGCACTGTTCATCAAGCCGCAGACGCCGGAGGTGTATGCCGCCCGGCGCGCTGCATTGGCCGCACCGCCTGCGCCGGAATGACGCGGCGTCTGCGCCCGTTTCACCTGATCGATGCCACAGTGCCACGGTCTTTCTCCCGAGCCTGCCACCACCGTGCCGGATTGGTTGCCCGCCTCCCTGCAGATCCTGCCGCGCCGCTTCTACCGGCGTCCATCGACCGACGTTGCGCCGGAGCTGCTCAACAAGCTGCTGGTGCGCGACGATGGTCGCGCTGGCCGCATCGTCGAGGTTGAAGCCTATGCCGGCAGCGACGACCCCGCCGCGCACTCCTATCGCGGGCCAACGCCGCGCACGGCCAGCATGTTCGGTGAGGCCGGCCACCTCTATGTCTACTTCACGTACGGCATGCACTGGGGCAGCAACGTGGTCTGCGGAGAGGTCGGTGAAGGCGTGGCGGTGCTGCTGCGGGCCGTCGAGCCGCTGGCGGGCCTGGAGCGCATGCACGAGCTGCGTTCCGCCGCGCGCCGCGACCACGATCTGGCCAGTGGCCCCGGCAAGCTCTCGCAGGCCTTCGGGTTGGACCGCAGCTTCGACGGCGCCGATCTGGTGACCGGCAGCCATGGCATCGTGATCGCCAGCGATGGCACCCCGCCTCCGTCCGACCCGGAAGTTGGTCCTCGCATCGGCATCACCCGAGCCGTGGATTTCCCGTGGCGATGGCACGTCCGTGACCACCGTCACGTATCGGTGCGGCGACGCCGCATCTCCGCCCCCGCAAGGAAACGTTGATGACACCTCTCGACAAGCCGTTGCGACGCGAACTGGAGATCGATGGCCAGCCCTACACCCTGACTGTGGACCCTGAAGGCCTGAAGCTGGCGGAGAAGGGGCGACGCAAGGGCATTGCGTTGCGCTGGCAGGATCTGGTGTCCGGGGACGCGGCGCTGGCGACCGCATTGCAGGCATCGCTGCGCGAGCACTGAACCGACGCACCCACCTCACGCCGGCATCACCCCGTCACAGCGATACATAACACTGTACCGACTACCGTAGTCCCAGACAGCCGCCGCAAGCGCCCTCGCCACCCTGCCCTGAAAAGCACCATGGACGAAGCCGAACGACTGCTTGAGATCGAACGACTGCACCTGTTGGATACGCCCCCGGAGCCGGTGTTCGATGCCATCGTCGCCGCCGCCCGCGCCGCAACCGGCATGACCATGGGCCTGATCAGCGTGGTGGCCGAAGACCGCCAGTGGTTCAAGGCCACATCGGCCTTGAAAGCGTCAGCGAAACGGCCCGCGAAATTTCCTTCTGCACCCATGCCATACGCCAGGACGAGCTGTTCGAGATACCCGATGCGCGTCAGGACCCACGTTTCTCCACCAACCCCCTGGTGACGGGTGGGCCGCGTATCCGCCACTACGCTGGCATCCCCCTGGGCTCGGCGCACGGCGCGCGTATCGGAACACTGTGCCTGCTCGATCCGATGCCCGGCGTGCTGTCTCCGTCCCAGCGCGAGCTGATGGTGCACCTTGCCCGGGTCACCACCCAGGTGCTGGAGCAGCGCAGCACGCTGATGGCGCAGGTGGGCCAGGCCAAGGCGCTGCATCGTGAGCTCAAACGCAGTGAGGACTTCCTGGAGCGCACCAACCGCGCCGCCCGGGTGGGCGGCTGGGAGATGGACCTGGTCACCAACGAAGTGCGCTGGACCCGCGAGACCAAGCAGTTGCACGGCGTGCGCAGCAACTTTGAACCGACGCTCGACACCGCGCTGTCGTTCTATCGCGAAGACAGCCGCAACATCATCCGGGCAGCAGTGCAGCGTTGCATCGACGAAGGCACGTCCTGGGAGGTGCAGCTGCCAATGACCACCGCCGACGGGCGCGCGATCTGGACCCGGGTGGTCGGCAGCCGGCAACAGGTCGACGGCCATCCGCGCCTGGTCGGGGCGATCCAGGACATCACGGACGAACGAGCCGCGCTGGACGCGCTGGAAGCGAGCGAAACCCGCTACCGGCGACTGTTCCACTACAGCCTGGGCCTGATCTGCACCCACACGCTGGACGGCACATTGACCTCGGTGAATCCCGCGGCGGTGCAGTCGCTGGGCTTCGAGGAAAGCCAGATGATCGGGCGCAGCCTGTGTGACCTGATGCCGCCGGAAAAACGCGAGGGCTTCAAGGCCTACCTCGCTCGGATCCAGGCAAACCACACCGACGCTGGCGTGATCGAGCTGATTGCCGCCGACGGTACGCGCCACTACTGGGCGTACCACAACGTGCTCGACAGCGAGGCCAGCCCGCCCTACGTGCTGGGACATGCACAGGACGTCACCGCGCTGCGGATGCAGGAGCAGCAGCTGCGCGAAATGTCCTTCAAGGATCCGCTCACCCAGTGCTACAACCGGCGCTACCTGCACCGGCTGGATGAACTGATTGACGAGCGCTGGGCCTGCGTGATGTTCGACCTGGACCACTTCAAGCACATCAACGACACCCAAGGCCACCGGCGTGGCGACGCCGTGCTGGTCGAGTTCGCCACCTTCCTGCGCTCGCCGCTGGGCAAGGAGGAGACGGTGGTGCGTCTGGGCGGCGACGAATTCATGGTGGTACTGGTCGCGCCTGCGGACGGCCGGTTGAGCGAACTGGAGCATTGGTACCAGGACCACGCCGCGCTCTCGCCCAGCGCGTTCTCGATGGGTGCGGCCATCAACACGCCCGGCGAGCCGGTGGCCGACACCATCCAGAAAGCGGACAGCCGCCTGTATCGAACCCGCGCGCGCGTGCGTCGGGAGCCACGCGCGCAGAAGGATTAGGACCGCCCGCGGATCGCTACCGCGCGCTGCTCACGCAAGTCGCCTCGCTGCACCGGACCGTCGGTCGAGCAGGCCATCCAGCATCAGCAATCGTGGAGAGCGCTTCAGCAGCCGGTCCAGGAAGATGCCGATGCCGGCGCCCCCAACGCTGTACTCATTGCAGACCCGGTGATGTGCCGGGCCCGCGAACGCCACCCCGACGGGCATGGGAACTGCGTGCTGTACGATCGCCTCGGCGTGATGGAAGGCCACATTCGCGTAACGCTCATCCCCCAAGACGCAAGCCAGGTCCAGCATGTACTCACCGAATCCGGCATTGCCGCTCTCCTGCCACAACTTGTTGGTCACCCTTGATCGGACCGAATAGGCACACTCCAGGGCAATCTCGCGGAAACGCACCTCACCCGTCGCAGCAAAGTGGCGAAGGCAGGCGGTACCGATGCCCGCTGCACCAAACCGTGTGTGCGGTGAGTTGCTCGCATTGGCGGGCGCATCCGCCAGATTCTTCCAGAACAGCCGTCCGGCCACACGGATGCCATGGGAAATATCGTAATCCAGCGCCTGCGACGCCGCCTCCAGGAACCGGGCATCGCCGCTGGCCACGCCAAGGTAGCTAAGGAACAGTGCAATCCCGGATTGACCATCACCCAACCCAAGGAAGACCTTGCCCTGCGATGACCAGAATCGACCTTGCGGGCTACGCCGGGAGCTTTCCAGCAGGCCTTCGCCGATGCTGATCGCCGATGACAGGTAAGCGCCATCACCGGTGGCCTGCCAGAAGTGCAGGTCCATCAGGCCCTGTCCGGCCGCACCAAAGTACAGGCTAGGAGTTGCCAGTGCGTCGCCCGACTGCGCGACGCCCGCGCGCACCCGCATCGCCGCTTCCCGTCTCCCGGCCTGCAACAGCAGCAGGCTGACCCCGGCTAGTCCGGAGTACAACCCTGGCGGGCACCGCTCACTGACCGCCCTGTCCTGGATCCAGTCAAGAATTGCCGGGTCGAGGTGCCCCTCATGCCGTAGCAGGAACCATGCGGTTCCCGTCGCGCCAAACTGAAGCGAAACCGGGTTGGTGAAGAACAGCTGCGGTCCGGCTGGCCAGAGACGATCATCACGCCCGGTGTCGACAGCGGAGTGCAGATAGGCCGCGAGCCCTGAAAGGATGTCCTGGAGCGCCCGGCACTCGGAGGGCGCCGGCACCGGCGCGGTCAGCAGCTCCTGGCGGGACGGAAACATCACCCGCCGTAGCGATGGCACTTCAATGTTGCCCAGCGCTTTCAACGTCTTGGCGATGTCCCAGCGCCTGCCTGCATCCTGATCGGTCAACCCGACCACGATATCCCGCAGCGCCTCGGGCAGGCCTAGGTCGGCCAGAACCTGAGGCAACTTTCCGTCGACGATCTGCCCACGGGCCAGGTCGAGACCGGAGGCACAGAAGGTGAGCATATCCAGGATCAGCACACCCAGCGCATAGTGATCCTCTTGCACGGTCGGTCGCCGCGACGCACGCTGTTCCGCCGATGCATATCCGGGTGTCCACCCCTTCACCCAGCGGTCGTCAACACCGATTTCATGCGCGAATTCGAGATCGATGAACTTCACCTTCCCGGCGGCGGTGAACATTACGTTACTACGTGTCAGGTCGCGAAGTACGACACCACGTGAATGCACGACGGAGAGCGCCTCTGCAATGCTGACAATCTTCTCCCGGATGCGCCTGAAGCCATCGGCGGCCGTCTGCAGCTCCTCCGAGAAGTAGAAGTCCATTGCGCTGTCCCACAGCGTCGAAGCCTCCAGCTGTTCCTCGACGAGAAACCAATTGTTCCACTCCTTGAACAGCGCCACGAACTCGGGTACCAAGCCAGTGCCCGACAGCTTCTGCAGAATCCGGGCCTCACGCTGGATACCGCCCACGAGCACATGCGGAGCAAGTGCCTGCATTGAGCCGGCGAAGCCGCGCACCTCGCGGATCACGATTCGCTGGCCTGTATCCATATCCACGCCGTGGTAGACGCCGCCTGTACCATTGAATTTGAGCGCGCCCAGCACCCTGTAGCGCTGGTTGAGCAGTATCTCCGCCGGCGGCGGATCGACCGCAGGACGCTCCAACGGAACCACCGGGTCCGTGCAGCCTGGAGGGAGCCGGAAGTGGGCACCTCGCACGTCGTCGTGCCAAGAGCCATCCTCCAGCCGGAATCCCTGCTGCCTGTTGCCATAGATGTCGGGTCGGAAGCCCTCCGAGTGGGCACCGTAGCGATAGTAGACAACACTGCTCCCCTTGTACGGGCGATCAGTAAGAATGTGTGGTCCACCGAGGTGCTGCGTACGTACGTGCAGCCGTTCCAGCAGGCTGAGAAACTGGGCCTCGCCTGCCGGATAGAGCGTGATGAACTTTCCAAGCTGGAACCGCGACCATCCCTTTCCCAGCGACATTGCCAGCATGCGCGGATCGGAGCAGAACTTGAACATGGCACCCGCGGCCGCGATCTCTTCGCACGCTACCGCGATGGTCTCTTCGGCGTTCTCCGGGATGCTCGATATGTGGATCTTCCAGCCGTGGGAGCGGCTCTTCCATCCCGGCGGCCGGCAGTGTGTCCAGAACCCACGTGGCTGCAACTGCCAGTCGGCAGGGAGCAGGTTGCGAGCAACGGAAGAATATTCATCCGTCGGCCTATAGCGTTCGATGTTCTCGAAATGAACATCGTCTAACAACGTATACATCCGTGCCGTCGTGTCGACCACCAACAACCTCCCTGTCATCCCGGCCCAAGCTGGGTTGATCCGGAAACATCCGGCTGGCCAGGTACAAATGCGCCGCCAACGGGATGCCGGCGGCGCACGTTGGATCAGCTGCCCGGTGCCGTCAAAAAGCGCTCGCCGGCAACAGGACGCGGGATCGATCAGGCTTGATCCATGCCATCTTCGATGCCTGCATCCGAACTGATCAGAGACAGGCAGGCAGTGCAGGTTTCAGAGACATCGAGGCACTCGATTTCAAGGGTCTGCAGGGCAAGTACATTGTTCATTCGTCACTTCCTTATTTAATGGAGATGAACACTGCTGAATACGGTGCAGCAGATCAGTATTTTGCTCAATATAGCTGCACCGCGCGCCACTTATAATCTCAGCG
This sequence comes from Stenotrophomonas maltophilia group sp. msm4, assembly GCF_032025605.1. Taxonomy (NCBI): domain Bacteria; kingdom Pseudomonadati; phylum Pseudomonadota; class Gammaproteobacteria; order Lysobacterales; family Lysobacteraceae; genus Stenotrophomonas; species Stenotrophomonas maltophilia group sp. msm4. Next base: position 1,300,695 of record NZ_JAVSKK010000001.1, read on the forward strand.
GGTTTTCGATGTCAAATCGCATTATCAAATTCCGCTTTATCCATCACAGAATGGACCACCCTGCTTTGATTACTCCATTGCAGATGCCGGATGCGGGCCCTGCCGCGCGTTGATCACGCGCTTACCGTCACCCACGCCGGCGCGTGGTCGCTGGCCTTTTCCTGTAGGCGTACCCAGCGGTCGACGCCAGCGCCCTTCAGTCGCGACGCCAGTACGGGGTTCAACAGCAGATGATCGATGCGCAACCCACGGTCGCGCTCGGCATGCTGGCGGAAATAATCCCAGAAGGTATAGATCGTGGCGTCGCCGTGCACCTTCCGCACCGCATCGGTCCAGCCCTGCGCCAGCAGTCGTTCGAAGGCCTCGCGCACCTCCGGCTGGAACAGCGCATCGCGGCGCCAGGCCTTGGGGTCGTAGACGTCGGCTTCGGTGGGAATCACGTTGAAATCACCCAGCAGCAGCGCCGGATGCGGCAGCTCGACCAGGCTGCGCGCATGCCGGATCAGGCGCTCCATCCAGCGCAGCTTGTAGTCGAACCTGGGACCGGGCTGCGGGTTGCCGTTGGGCAGGTAGAGGGCACCCACGATGACCCCGTGCGCCGCCGCCTCCAGGTAGCGGCTCTGGGTGTCCTTGGGCTCGCCCGGCAATCGGCGGCGGCTCTCGACCGGCGTGGTCCCTCGTGCCAGCAGCGCCACGCCGTTCCACCGCGCCTCGCCCTGCCAGAGCGCGCCGTAGCCCGCCTCTTCCAATGCCGCAGCCGGAAACGCGGCGTCGGTCGCCTTCAGTTCCTGCAGGGCAACCACATCCGGCGATTCCCTGTGCAGCCAGTCCAACAGCTGCGGCAAGCGTGTGCCGATGCCGTTGACGTTGAACGTGGCAATGCGAAGCGTCTTGCGTCGGGCCATGCAGGAAGTCTCCTCGGCGCCGGGAATGAGCGTTCACTGTGCGCGCCCGCGCATGCAGAATCCGTGGATGCCATGTCACGACAGGGTGCCATCCGTTTCACCAACCGCTGCCACGGGCGACAGCAGGCTGGTCACCCGTGGCCAGTGACGGAGAAGCCCCATGGCGGTGCGCCCGCTGCGCGCGATCTACCAGGTCGACCCCTACCTGTTCCGCGACAGCAATGGGCGCGGCTGGGGCACCCTGGATGGCATCACCGAAAAGCTGGACTACCTGCAGTGGCTCGGCATCAGCCATGTGTGGCTGCTGCCGTTCTACTGCAATGCCGGCCGTGACGGTGGCTACGATGTCACCGATCACTACCGCATCGATCCACGCCTGGGCGACCAGACCGCGTTCCAGCGCCTGGTCGATGCTGCCGACGCACGCGGTATGGGCATCATCGTCGAGCTGGTGATGCAGCACACTGCCAGCGCCCACCCATGGTTCGTCGCCGCGCAGCGCGGCGACCCGGCCTGGCGCCGCTGGTACCTGTGGAGCGACCACGTGCCCGACGACGGCCTGCAGCCGATGTTCCCGCCGATCGAGGCGTCTGCCTGGACATGGGACGCCGAGGCCGGCGCGTTCAACCGGCACATGTTCTACCGGCACGAGCCAGACCTGGAGCTGGCCCATGCGCCAGTACGCGACGAACTGCTGCGGGTGATGACGTTCTGGATGCAGCGCGGCGTGGCCGGCTTCCGCGTGGATGCGGTCCCGTACATGGTCGAGCGCGCCCGCCACGCGGACCCGCGCGACGACGGGCTGTGGCTGCTGGAGGAAATGCGCGCCACGGCAGACGCACAGCAGCCAGGGCTGCCGTTGATCGGCGAAGCGGATGTCCGCGCGTCCCGCTACGGTGACTTCCTGTGCCAGGGGCGGCGGCTTTCGCACCTGCTCGACTTCCATCTGAACAATCATTTCTTCCTGGCCCTGGCGCGCGGCGACGCCAGTGAAGTGGCCCGGGTCATGGCCGAATACGGACCGCAGGCGCCGCCGCACACGCGCATCGCCTGGCTGCGCAACAATGATGAGCTTGACCTGGAGCAGCTGCGGCCCGACGAACGCGAAGCGGTGATGGAGCGCTTCGCGCCCGAACCTGGCATGCGCATCTATGGCCGCGGCATCCGCCGCCGGCTGGCGCCCATGCTGGACGGCGACACCGCGTGGCAGGCCATGGCCTGGGCCGCACTGCTGTCGCTGGGTCAGGTGCCGGTGATCCGGTATGGCGAGGAAATCGGCCTCGGCGACTGCCTGGAACTGCCCGAGCGCAACGCCGTGCGGATGCCGATGCACTGGCACGACCGCCCAGGGGCGGGGTTTACCGATCAGCCACGGCATGCGTGGCGCGCGCCTCCGGCAGACGGCGCTTACGGTTACCGGACAGTGAATGTCGAGGCGCAACGCGCGACGCCCGGCTCGCTGCTGCGGCGTGTGCGCGAGCTGCTGCAGCAACGCAATGCCCATCCCGTGCTGCAGCAGGGGCCACACACGCTCGACCCACCTTCACCTGCGCTGCTGATGCTCCGCTACGGCGAGGCCCCCCACCAGGCGCTTGCACTGATCAACTTCGGCGACAACCCGGTTGAGGTAGAGGTGCCACTGCACGGCCCGCTGCGTATGCTGGTGGGCCACGGCACCACCATGCAGGATAACCGCTGCATCCTGCAGGGCCACGGCTACGCGTGGCTGGCCGCCGAGGGTGCCTGAGTGCGCAGCGCGGGCAGCACGTGTTCGGCGAAATCATCGATGAAGCGGTCCTGCTCGCGGTTCACGTTGTGCAGGTAGATGCGATCGAAGCCCAGTGACTGCAGTTCCTGCAGCCAGGCCCGGTGCTGGCCAAGATCCGCCGAGACATGCACGTGCTGGCGCAGCTCCTCGGCACTGACCGACCGGGCCTGTGCCTCGAACTGCTCGGGCTGGTCCAGGCCTTCGGCCAGTTCCGGTGGCAGCACATTGGCGCTCCACTGCTCCATCGCGCCTTCCAGTGCCGCCTGTTCGGCACGCGCGTAGGAGAGCTTGGCCTGCAGGTACATCGGCTTGCCCCTGCCACCGCCCTGTTCGAACGCCGCCACCACACGCCGCAACTGCGCCAGTGGCTGGCTGATGGTGATCAGGCCATCGGCCCAGCCCCCCATCCAGCGTGCGGTTTCCTCGGTGACGGCTGCACCCAGCAGCGGCAGGGGAAGGGCCGGTCGGCTGTACAGTCGCGCCTGGCGCACCTGGAAGCCACCGCTGTGGTCGACCCGCTCGCCTCCCCACAGCCGCCGCATCACCTCGGCCGCAGCGCGCAGTGCCTTCTGCCGCTCGCGCTTGGCTGGCCACGGCTGTCCAGTAACGCGCTCATTCAGCGCCTCGCCGGTACCCAGCGCCAGCCAGATCCGGCCCGGCGCCAGCTGCTCCAGCGTCGCCGCTGCCTGTGCCACCAAGGCCGGGTGCTGGCGCAGCATCGGGCAGGTCACCATGCCCAGGGTCAACGCGCTCTGCACCGCCAGCGCGCCGGCCCACACCCAGCTGTGGCCCGACTGCCCTTGTGCGGTCGTCCACGGGTGGAAATGGTCCGAGCACATCAGGGCCTCGAATCCCGCCTGTTCGGCGCGCAGCGCCAGGCCCAGCAAGGTGGCGGGCGGGAACTGCTCATGCGATGCGTGGTAGCCGATGGTCATCACGGATTCCGTGCGGGGACTGGACACGATGGCAACACCCCTCCAGCTAAAACGGCGTCATGGAAACGAACACTCCCTGCATCGGGCATCGACGCTGGGCTATCGCCGAGGGCTACATTCCAGCCTGGAGCAACGGCCCGTCACCGGAGATGCAGAGTCACGAAACCTGCTGTGTCCTCAATGCCGGCAGCGAGGACGCGCATGTCACGCTGACCCTCTACTTCGAGGACCGCGATCCGGTGGGTCCCTACCGGATTACAGTGCCGGCGCGGCGCACCTGCCATCTGCGCTTCAACGACCTGCAGGATCCGGCACCTGTGCCGCTCGGTACGGGCTTCGCCACCCTCGTCGAATCCGACCAGCCGATCATCGTGCAGCACACGCGGCTGGATTCACGGCAACCGGCCAACAGCATCATGACCACCATCGCGCATCCAGTGTGAAGCCGCGCGCGCAGGCGTCCACGCTGCAACGACACTGCGCCCTCCACCCGTTTACCCGTCTGGAGGCAGACTGGCGCCGGTTTCTTTTCGGAGAGTGACGATGGCCCTGCCCGACTACCCACGCCCGCCCTTCCCGGCCCAGCAGCAATCCTTCCCCGGCAAGACTGCGCAGATGCAGCCCCGGCCGGACCACGGCGAGGACAGTTATCGCGGGCATGGCCTGCTGCAGGGCAAGAAGGCATTGATCACCGGCGGTGACAGCGGTATCGGCGCGGCGGTGGCGATCGCTTTCGCGCGCGAAGGCGCCGACGTTGCCATCGCATTCCTCGATGGCGAGCAGGACGACGCCCGCCATGTGCAGCAGCAGATCGAACAGGCCGGGCGCAAAGCCGTGCTGGTACCCTGCGACATCAGTGACCCGGCACAGGCGCGATCGCTCGTAGACCGCGTGGCCAGCGAACTGGACGGTCTCGATATCCTGGTCAACAACGCGGCCTACCAGCGCTACTACGAGCACTTCGACGACATCACCCTGGATGACTGGAAGCGGACGTTCGATACCAACGTGCATGCCGTGTTCAATCTGACCCGACTGTGCGTCCCGCACCTGCGCGGTGGCGGTGCGATCATCAACACCGCATCGGTCAACTCCAAGCGGCCGACGCCGAACATCCTTCCCTATTCTGCAACCAAAGGTGCCGTCGCCAACCTGACGCTGGGGCTGGCCGGCCTGCTGGCCGAGCATCAGATCCGCGTCAATGCCGTGCTGCCCGGCCCGATCTGGACGCCGTTCATTCCCGCAGGCATGGCCGCCGAAGAGGTCGAACAGTTCGGCGCGCAGACGCCATTCGGCCGCCCCGGACAGCCGGCCGAGCTGGCCTCGGCCTATGTGATGCTGGCTTCGGACAGCGCCAGCTACACCTCCGGTGCGCTGCTGACCATCTCCGGCGGCGCGGCAACACTGTGACCCCTCATGGCCGGATTGCCCGCCTGGATTGAGGACTGGCTGACCGTAGTTGTGCCGGTGGCCGAGGTGCTCGCCATCCTCGGCGTCGCATGGGTGATGGTGCGTGCCCTCGCGTGGCTGCTGGTGCAGGCGCGGCAGCGCGGCAGGCTGGCACCAGAGCTTCATGTGGGCCTGCGCCGCGGCGGTGCCCTGCTGCTGTATCTGGCGGCTGCGCTGCTGATACTGGAGCGACTGGGCGTGTCGCGCTCGGTGCTGTGGACCGCGCTGACCGGGTTCATGGCGGTCGGTGCGGTGGCGTTCTTTGCTGCATGGAGCGTGTTGTCCAACCTGTTCTGTTCGTTCCTGATCGTCGCCACGCGCCCGTTCCGCATCAATGACACCATCGAGGTGCTGGAAAGCGTGGACAAGCCGGGCTTGTGCGGTCAGGTGGTGGACATCAACCTGATCTACACCACGCTGAGTGATCGTGGCGAAGGCGCGCGCGGTTGCCTGCTGCGCGTGCCCAACTCCTTGTTCTTCCAGCGCATCACCCGCCACTGGGGTGACAGCGGCTATTCCCAGCTGCCGGGAAGCGTACCAATCAAAGGCAAGGTGCGCTGAGTAGCTGTAGAGTCGAGCCCATGCTCGGCTTGCTGCGCGCAGCGCTCGGTGCAGCGCGACCTGAACGGAGTGCAGCCGAGCGCGGGCTCGGCTCTACAGGTGCCATAGCGGGCGGCCCTATTCCGCCGCCAGTGCCTGTATAGGGTCCAGCTGTGCAGCACTGCGTGCCAGGAAGCAGCCGAAGCCCAGCCCGATCACAGACGAACACACCAACGCGGCCAGCACCAGATAGGTACCCATGCGCCGCTTGGCGCTACAGGAACTCCGCCATGCGCTGCAGCTCGTCGTCCAATGCGCTGCGAAATGCCTTGTCGCGGGCCAGCGACTTTCCGGCATAACCCACGTTCGGCACCAACTCACCGCCGCACACGCTCAGGTTGGCCCAGCCCACCACCTGGTCATGCCACAGCACCGGCAGTGCGTAGTACCCATACTGGCGCTTTGGCGCAGGTGTGTAGGCCTCGAACTTATAGACCCAATCCCACAGCAACTCGAAACGGCGGCGGTCCCACACCACCGGGTCGAACGGCGCCAGCAGGCGCACCTGATCGTCTGGCGCGTGCCTGCGCGAGCGTGGATTCTCGTCTGCCGGCCAGTACCAGGTGGTGCCCTCCAGCGAGCAGCTGGCCAGCTGCTGCTTGGCCAGCGCCAATGCCTTGCGGGTCTGCTCGGCCAGATGCGGTGCACCATAGCCCAGCAGGCGCACCAGGTAGGTCAGGCTGGCCGATGGCAGCGGCGCGTACTTGCGCACCACCAGATCAATCAGGGCGGCCGCGCGTTCGACCTGCGACTGCTCGCTGGCATCCGCCTCGGCATGCTCGGCCACGGCGTAGATACGGGTGCCGTTGTCACGCCGCGCCACGCGCAGCATTCCGCGGTAGTGCATGCCATCGAGCAGGTGGGTGCTGGCATTGCTGGTGCCGCCCCAGTAGTTGGTCACCCGCCCATGCGCAAACGCCTGGTCGACCTCGCGGGGGTGCACGCTGCCGCGCTCGCGCACGAACGCCAGCACGTCGGCCGCGCGGCGATGGGTCTCGGCGTCCCACTCGCGCTTGGACACGCGCGGGTGCATCAGCGCCAGATGCTCGCGCGGCAGGAAGCCGTAGTTCACCAGGCAGTCCTCTTCCACCGGCAAGCGCGCATAACGACGTTCAAGATCACCCGCGCGGTAGTCCTTCACCCGGTGCCGCAGGGTCAGGTCCTGCGCGCGTGCCGGTGCCCGGATCGGGTCGGCCTGCACGAAGCCCAGCCGCCGGATTGCGGTCAACAGCGTGGTCGGCTTGAACAGGGTGCGCGCCACCGCGTAGCGGCGCAGATCTTCAAGGGTAGGCGTGGCAGGCATGGCTGCATTGTAGATCCACGCCACGCGTGGATGGGATCACGGCAATTCCCCCGAGGGCTAGCGCTCATCGCACCCGGACCCTTCACCGGATCCAACTACAGGCGCTGCCAGACCACGCCCTCACCCCGGCGGTAGTACACCGCCATCGCGCGGCCATAAATCCGGTCCGCATCGACCCATCCGAAGAAGCGGCCGTCCAGGCTGTTGCCACGGTGATCACCCAGCACCAGTACCTTGCCGGAGGGTACCTGCACATCGGCAATGTCCGGGCCTCCGCCATGCGTCAGGTCGAGCCAGGCGTGCCGCTTGCCAAACCGTTCCACGCCGCTCGCACAGGTCATCTGGAGGGGGCGTCCATTGACGCTCAGGCGCCCATCCTGCAGACGCACGCGGTCGCCGGCCACGGCCACCACGCGCTTGATCATGCGCACGCCATCGGCCGGCGAAGCGAACACCACCACCTCGCCGCGTTGCGGCACGGTGGCGCCCATCAGCTTCAGCCCGCTGAAAGGCAGGCGCAGGCCGTACGCGCGCATATCGACAACGACGCGGTCACCCGGCTGCAAGGCGGGCTGCATTGAACCACTCGGCACGACGTAATGGTTGGCCAGGGTGTCGCGTGCAACGAAGAACAGGCCCAGCAGCATCAGCAGCGGCGCGGCCTCCTTCTTCAGCCACGCCAGCATTCGCTGGGACCACGACGCGCGGAGGGTGGCATCCATAAGGGCTCCGGAAGGTGATGGAAGGACTCGGAGCCCTAGGCTAGACCGGGCACACCTGGCCACACATAGGACAGGTCCCAGATGTGCCCGCCCGTAGGGCCAATAGGCACGACCAACGCTACAGATCGCCGTCCGCATCCAACAACTGCAACGACCCGATCACGAGCGCCTGCATGCCCTGCTTGAACTCGGTGATCACCTGGCCCTCTTCGTCATCCGCAATCGCGTAGATGGTGTCGGCGCCGGCGATGCAGTAGAACGCGATCGTGGCCAGCAGCCAGCGCGCCTTGTCCATCGGCAGGCCGAACACTTCGGCCACGTGCGCCTGGTGCGAGGCAATCTTTTCCAGCATCGGCGCGCTCGCCACCGTGCGCCGCAGCAGGTATGGCGGCAACCCGGGATGCGCCTTCACCACCTCGCACAACGATTCCACGAACACCATCAGATAGCCCTGCAGGCCGCCCGCCGCATCGGCCGACGCGCGCGGAATCTGCCAGCGCTGGAACACGGCTTCGGCCACCAGCCGCTTCAACGCCTCCAGGTTCGCAACGCGCTTGTACAGCGCCGCTTGGGTGACCGCGAGCTCGGCGGCCACATTGGCCATGGTCAGGTTGGGCAGACCCAGGCGGATGCCGATGTCGGCCAGGCGCTCGGGGGTGATGGTCGGTGGACGGCCGCGAGGCGGCACCGTGGTTTCGCGTTGCGTGTTCATACCCTGCCGAGGGTGCCAGCAAAGCGACCCTCTTGTCCGCTTTGGTCTCTTTAGTTTAATTTACTCAACTAATTCGGAATGCGTCTGGTTCGCAATCATGGCGCCGTCCGGATCGAGCCCGTGGCTCACTTCCCGCCAGGTCCCCACCCAGCCGACAACCCCGCGCTGCGCCCTCCCCCGTGCTTGCCGATGGCCGCGCGCCAGGCGCGCTCGCCCTCGCGATTCACAGGACCCTGGCATGACCGTATCCCCCTTCTCCTCTTCACAGAACCAAGCTGCCGCCGTGTCCTGCAGCCAGTCACTTCCACACGGGCTGGCCCGGCGCTACCGCGCATCGGCGCTCGCGCTTGGCCTGATGGCATCGTGTGCCGCGCTGGCCGAAACCGCGCCGTCCACCCTGCCCTCGGTGCAGGTGCAGGAGCAGCGCCGCGTGACCGGCGACTACGCCGGCGGCCAGGTCGCCGCCGGCGGCCGCATCGGCCTGCTCGGCGACAAGGATTTCATGGATACGCCGTTCAGTACGGTCAGCTACACCGAGTCGTTTATCCGCGACCGCCAGGCCAAGGACCTGACCGACGTCATCGCCGCCACCGACCCCACGGTGTTCAGCAACGGCGTCACCGGTTCCTGGAGCGAGAACTACGCAATCCGCGGCTTCGCCTCCAACACCAGCGACACCACCTTCAACGGCCTCAGCGGCATGGCGCCGTACTACCGTACCTCGCCGGAGATGTTCGAACGCATCGAGGTGCTGAAAGGCCCCTCCGCGCTGCTCAATGGCATGCCGCCGGGCGGCTCGGTGGGCGGCGCGGTGAACCTGGTGCCCAAGCGCGCTGGCGAGCAGCCGCTGTTGCGGGTCAGCGCCAACTTCGCCTCCGACGCGCAGTTCGGCACCCATGTGGACATGGGCCGTCGGCTCGGCGCGGGCAAGCAGTTCGGCGTCCGCTTCAACGGCGCGTACCGTGATGGCGATGGCGCAGTGGACAAGCAGCGCAAGAAGGTCCAGCTCGGTTCGCTGGCACTGGACTGGCGCGGCGAACGTGCGCGGCTGTCGGCCGATCTGTACGGCGCCGATGACCGTGTTGACGGCCCCGCACGTGGCGTCGGCCTGGCATCCGGCGTCGCCATTCCGCGGCCGCCGCGTGGCGATACGCTGATCAACCCGGACTGGGCCTACGTGGACAGCCAGGACAAGGGCGCGATGCTGCGCGGCGAACTGGACATCAACGATACCCTGATGGCCTACCTGGCCTACGGCACCAGCAGGACCGACTACCGCTACAACGGTTCGATCAGCGCACAGATCCTCAATCCGGCCGGTGACTTCACCACGGTAATCGGCCAGCTCGCCTTCGATATCAGGAAGCAGTCCGGCGATGCCGGCCTGCGCGGTTCGTTCCGGACCGGCAGCGTCGGCCACCAGTGGGCTGCCAACGTGACCCACTACCAGCACACCCAGAACGACTACGGCCGCCGCAGCGTGCCGGGCTGGGACTGGACCACCAACCTCTACAACCCGGTGTGGGGCCCGGCCGCGCCGTTCGTAGCGCCGCACATCTCGCATACCGAACTGCGGCTGGACAGCCTCGGCTTCGCTGATACCCTGTCCTTCGCCGATGAACGCGTGCAGTTGACCCTGGGCGTGCGCCGCCAGCAGGTGGTCAGTGAGACCTTCAACGTCGCCACGGGTGCGCGCACCTCACGCTACGACGAGAGCGCCACCACGCCGGCAGCGGCGCTGCTGGTGAAAGCCACCGACACGGTCTCCCTCTACACCAACTACATCGAGGGCCTCAGCCAGGGCGCCACCGCGCCGATGACCGCCGCCAATGCCGGCGATGTGTTCGCGCCGTTCCGCACCAGGCAGAAGGAGCTGGGCCTGAAGCTGGACCTGGGCCGCTTCGCGCACACCTTCAGCGTGTACGAGATCAAGCGGCCCAGCAGCTACACCGACCCGGTCACGAATATCTTCTCGTTCGGCGGCGAACAGCGGAACCGCGGCGTGGAATGGGGCTTCTTCGGTGCGCCACTGGACGGCGTGCGCCTGCTGGGCGGCATGGCCTTTGTGCAGCCGAAGCTGACCCGCACGGCGGGCGGCGTGAATGAAGGCCGCATGGCCACGGCAATTGCGCAGCGGCAGGCCAAGCTGGGCGTGGAGTGGGATGTGCCCGCGCTGGAAGGCCTGACCCTGACCGGTAATGCCACGGCGATGTCGAAGCAGTACATCAGTGCCGACAACCGCCTGTCGGTGCCGGGGCGGACGTTGTTTGACGTGGGCGCGCGCTACAGCACCACCGTGGCGGGTCGACCGTTGGCACTACGCGCCACGGTGAACAACGTGACCAACAAGGCGTTCTGGAGCATGCCGTTGCTATCCAGTCTGGCGCTGGGAGCGCCGAGAACGATGTTGTTCTCGGCGACGATGGATTTCTGAGGCGGCGCGGAACCCCTGTAGATCCGATCCATGCTCGGCCCGGTTCTGTCTGGTGAGCCGAGCGTAGGCTCGGCGCTACAGAACGCGGGGCCATCCGCCAACGGCATCCAGGCAGGATGCGAATATTCTGTAGAGCCGAGCCCACGCTCGGCTCCACGCCAACAGCATCCACGCATGGCGTGGCTCTACTCGGATGCAGGCGGAAGATGGCGTGTGTGATTGGTCAGCGCCAGCGCGGCCAACATCAGCCCTTCCATCACGCGGTCGCCCACGTAGTGTTCCGGGCCGCCATTCTGGCGGGCGCGCTCGGCGGCCAGCAGGATCTCGTTGACGATGCGCAGCCCCGCCAACGCGCCGTCGCTGTCGGCCAGGGCCAGGCAGCGGACTGGCAGCTGGTGGCGCTCGGGCCAGGGCTGGCCGTCGGCGGCCACGCCCAGACCGATCTGGTGCAGCAGCGCGATGAGGTTGTTGGGGTCGGGCTTCGCGCGCACTTCTTCGCCCTCATCGGCGTTGGCCGGGGCGTACTGGGTGCGCAGAGGGGGAATGTCCGAACGGTCCATGGCAGGTTTCCGTGCAAGGCATGCGGGACCACCGCCCTTAACAAAGGCGGCGGACGGTACGTGTGTGGAAACCGGTAGCTAAGCGTCATTACCCGGTGGGTTCGCTTGCGCGCACCCCACGTACCGCCCGCCATGGAACGCGAACGGAATGCCAGCCGGCGCCGCGCAAGGCGACGCCGGCTGGCAAGCGTAAACAACGCATAGCTAAACGGGTTTCCACACCCGGCCACCCTTTTCCGGCGGCAATCCATCATGTGCACGGCGGGGTGGCAGGCGCCAACAACCCACGTGCAAAGACAGCAACGTTCACGCAGTGGCAGCATTGTCGCATATCGACAATCGAGCCGAAGATTCAACAACTTGCACCATGCCGATGGCGGCATGCTTCACCCGCATCGGCACCGCGCATTCCTTGACCGCATCCGGCATTCAAGACAGGCGACGCGCCAGTTGCGACATTACGCAAGCAGATAGGCAATCAACGCCAGCACCGCCAGATGTCCCACGTAGTACCCGTAGAACACCCACCGCCAGCGCGGCAGTGGCCAATTCACCCGCGCGGCCAGCAGCACCACCGGAACGGCCAGCAGCGCCCAGCCGTTGTGGTTCGCCCAGCACACCGCTGCGAGCCCGACCAGCAACAGCCACCACGCGCGATGCCGGAACGCGATCCATCCCAGCAGCACGCAGCCGACACCCGCCCACTGGTAATCCACGAACATCGGCAGCACGCCGGCAGCCAGCAACAGCAGAACGGGCCGATGGTTCGCCAGCGCATGAACGGCCACGGCCGCCAGAGTGAAAGTAAGCAGGATGTTGAGCGGCAGCCAGGAACCAAACGCGAATGCGTGCACTGGCTGGGCGATCAACCCCCAAAGCACGAGCCGGCGTATCGATTTGCGCAGGTCGGCCCCGGGCTGGGCCAGGTTGCAGGCCATCACCAGCGCGAACAGCGGGAAGGCAATACGCCCCAGTTCGCTGACCACCGGCACGTAGCCGCCGAAGGCCACCTTGGCCACGTGATCACCGGTCATGGCCAGCAGTGCGATCCACTTCAACAGCTCGCGCGCACCGCTGCCAAGGGTGAAGTTGAAGGTTGACGTCCCGGTCGTGGTCGCTTGCATCGCGGAAGCTTATGCGCATCGGCCAGCCCATTTCCAGCGCCGCGCAGGAGCCCGTCGCTGCAGCCCGCAGGTGGCGGCGCTATGCTGGCCGCCCCTGCTTGTGAGACACCCGCCATGCGCACCCTGTACCCCGCCATCGAACCCTACCGCGAGTTCACCCTACCGGTGAGCGATCTGCACACGCTGCATGTCGAAGAGTGCGGCACACCGGACGGCATTCCGGTGGTGTACCTGCACGGCGGCCCAGGCGCGGGCATTTCACCCACCCATCGCCGCTTCTTCGATCCGGCACGCTACCGCATCGTGTTGATCGACCAGCGTGGCAGCGGCCGCTCCACACCGTTCGGCGAGCTGCGCGACAACACCACGCAGGACCTGGTGGCCGACATCGAGAAGGTGCGCGAGCACCTGGGCATCGAGCGTTGGCTGGTCTATGGCGGCTCCTGGGGATCGACCCTGTCTCTGGCCTACGCACAAGCGCATCCCGAGCGCGCCACCGGCCTGATCGTGCGCGGCGTGTTCCTCGGCCGCGAAATGGAGAATCGCTGGTTCGCCGAGGCCGATGGCGGTGCGCGCTGGATCTTTCCGGAGCGCTGGGACCGTTATGAGGCTTACATTCCGGAGGCTGAGCGTGGCGACATGATTGCGGCCTATTGGACCCGCATGGATGGCCCGGATGAGGCGACCCGCATCGAAGCCGCGCAGGCCTGGCTGGGCTGGGAAGACAACGCGGCAACCCTGCAGCACGACGTCGACGCTCAATCCACCGATGATCCGCTGGATACCTTGGCCAAGGCCCGCATCGAGGCGCACTACTTCCGCAACGGCATCTTCCTGGAACCCGACCAGCTGCTGCGCAACATCGATCGCATCCGCCATCTGCCCTGCGTGATCGTGCAGGGGCGCTACGACATCATCTGTCCGCCGCGCAGCGCATGGGACCTGGCCAAGGCGTGGCCGGAAGCCCGGCTGGAGATGGTGACCTCCGGCCACAGCGCCAACGAGCCAGCCACGGTGGATGCGCTGGTGCGAGCCACGGACGCCTTTGCAGACCGCTCCTGAAGCAGACGGGAGTGCCGGCCGCTGGCCGGCTTCCTGCCGTTCGAGGGTAGAGTGGACTGTTAGTCGACTGCTCTTGGCAGGAAGCTGAAGGCCCCGCGCTGCACTAGCAGTCGACTCTACCGAGGCGTCTCCGTCGAGCCACCGCCCCCAAGGCGTCCTCGCGCAATTGCTGCTGTGCGGCCCGGTGAATGGCGACCCACCGGCAACGGTCCACGGCCCCCATTCTTCGCGGCCCACTTACAGTCCCGCGCAGAAGATCCTGCCGTGACCACCGCACCGGTCGTCCGCCTTCTCTTCAGGAGCACGCCATGATCGCTTGTCGCTACCTTCCGATTGCACTCTCGTTTTCTGCCGCCCTGCTGCTGGGCGCCTGTTCCAGGACTCAGGAGGCGAGCAGGACCACCGCCGCCGAGGACGTCACCGAAGTGAAGCTGATACCGCCGTATGAATCGTTGGACAAGGACAAGGACGGCATCGTCACCCTGGCGGAAGTCGATGCGGTGGCACCGGACTGGGCCGAGCGCCTGCATGCCTGCGATACCGACCGTGACAAGACGCTGAGCCATGGCGAGTACGACGTGTGCAAGCAGACCAGCGCTTCGCATTGATCCATCACTGAACCCTCGATTGGCGCTGTGCATGCCCGGCTATACCAAGGTATAGCCGGGCTAACCCACCGGCCTCTAGGCCTGCCCCGTTCAGGCGCGGACAATAGCACCACTGGCCAGGGCAACCCTGGCCGGGCCCCTCCCCTCATGGAGACGCAGATGGACCCCGACCCTTCCGGGCGCACCGCGACCCGTATGCCTGATTGCTGCCTGTTCCTGGCGCCTGCCCGCCGGTCCCTGCCTGCCTGAGTGACGGGGGACCGCCAGGCGCCGCCTGCCTGGAGATCGCCCCCATGTCCTACAAGATCCTGTACATCACCCTGCGTCGCCTGATCGGCGAGCGCGATGTTGCCGCCCTGCGCAGCCAGCTGCTGCAGTACGGCCCGATCATGTTTGCCCGTTCGCTGTCGCTCGGTTCGCCACGCGTTGTGGCCGACGCGCTGTCGCTGCTCCCGATCAGCGAGCGCATCAATGTGCTGCGCCACCTGCCCTATCCCCTGCGCGACGCGATGAAGCCACTGTGCATCGGTGGCAGCCAGCGCCTGCGCATGCAGCCGTGGTCGCCGGCGGTGCTGGCGATGCGCCACGCCTGACCTGTTCCAACCGTTCCGTTCGTGTTCCGGCCGCGGCCGGCTCTGACATTCGAGGAGAGTCCCATGAGCCTGCTCAACGCCTGGTTCAATGCCTTCCTGCGCAGCCGTCGCGCAGGCAACCTGTTCCGCCGCCGTGCGATGCCCGAAGCCGGCTTCGGCCCTGGCAGCGCCGAGGCCGCGCCGTTCGCGCTCACCACCGGCCTGGTCACCCTCGCCCAGCAGGACGAAGCCGAGCTGCTGACCACGCTGGAATCACATGCCGATGGCCTCAGCCCGCATGAGGCCGAGGAGCGACTGGCCACGCTCGGCCCCAACGAGGTGGATCACGAGAAGCCGCTGCCGTGGTGCCGCCACCTGTGGCAGTGCTACCGCAATCCGTTCAACCTGCTGCTGACCGTGCTGGCGGCGGTATCCTGGCTGACCGAGGACATCAAGGCGACGATCGTCATCGGTGCGATGGTGCTGCTGTCCACGCTGATCCGCTTCGTGCAGGAGGGTCGCTCGAACCGTGCTGCCGAGCGGCTGAAGGCACTGGTCGGCAACACTGCGCGCGTGCTGCGCCGCAATCCCGGCACCGAGGCTGCGGATGTGGCCGACCAGTACTTCGGCGCGCATCTGCACAGCCGTCGCCCGGCGCGCCTGCTGGACCTGCCTATCCGTGAACTGGTACCCGGCGACCACATTGTGCTGTCGGCCGGCGACATGATTCCGGCCGACTGCCGCGTGCTGACCGCCAAGGACCTGTTCGTGGCGCAGGCGGCGATGACCGGCGAGTCGCTGCCGGTGGAGAAGTTCGCGCACCCGGGCGATGGCCTGGCCGGCCTGCTGGAACAGCACAACCTGCTGTTCATGGGTACCAACGTGGTGTCCGGTACGGCCACCGCCATCGTGCTGGCCACCGGTAACCGCACCTACTTCGGCACGCTGGCCCAGCGCAGCACCGCCACCGACCGTGCGCCCACCGCATTCCAGGCCGGCGTCAACAGTGTCAGCTGGCTGCTGATCCGCTTCGCGCTGGTGATGGTGCCGTTCGTGCTGCTGATCAACGGCTGGACCAA
Organism: Stenotrophomonas maltophilia group sp. msm4; assembly: GCF_032025605.1. Taxonomy (NCBI): domain Bacteria; kingdom Pseudomonadati; phylum Pseudomonadota; class Gammaproteobacteria; order Lysobacterales; family Lysobacteraceae; genus Stenotrophomonas; species Stenotrophomonas maltophilia group sp. msm4. The sequence goes on from NZ_JAVSKK010000001.1 coordinate 1,316,528, forward strand.
GGGCGACTGGACCGAGGCGTTCCTGTTCGCGCTGTCGGTGGCGGTGGGCCTGACGCCGGAAATGCTGCCGATGATCGTCACTTCCACCCTGGCCAAGGGCGCGGTGCTGCTGTCGCGGCGCAAGGTGATCGTCAAGCGCCTGGACGCCATCCAGAACTTCGGCGCGATGGAAGTGCTGTGCACCGACAAGACCGGCACCCTCACCCAGGACAGGATCGCGCTGGAGCGCCACACCGATGTGTTCGGCCACGATTCGGAAGACGTACTGAAGTTCGCTTACCTCAACAGTCACTTCCAGACCGGCCTGATCAACCTGCTGGACCGCGCGGTGCTGGAGCACGTGGAGCTGCAGAGTTCGTTGCGGCTGTCGCAGGACTACCACAAGGTGGATGAGATCCCGTTCGACTTCGAGCGCCGCCGCATGTCGGTGGTGGTCTCCGAGCGTGAGGACCACCATGAGCTGATCTGCAAGGGAGCCGTGGAAGAGATGCTGGCGGTGTGCAGCACCGTGCGCGAGAACGGCCAGGACATGCCGCTGGACGAGCGCCGCCTGGCGCGGGTGCGGCAGACCACCGAGGAACTGAACGAACAGGGCCTGCGCGTGGTGGCGGTGGCGATGAAGGAGACCGCAGCCAGCCAGACCACCTACTCGCAGGCGGACGAGTGCGGGTTGACCCTGGTCGGCTACGTGGCGTTCCTGGACCCGCCGAAGGAATCGGCCGCGCAGGCGCTGCAGGCGCTGGCCGCACACGGCGTCGAGGTCAAGGTCTTCACTGGCGACAACGAACTGGTGTCCGCGCGTGTGTGCGCACAGGTGGGACTGGATGCCGACACCATCCTGACCGGGCCGCAGATCGAGCGCATGGATGACGGCGCGTTGTCGCGGGCGCTGCACCACCATCGCGTGTTCGCCCGGCTGACGCCGCTGCACAAGGAGCGCCTGGTGCGCGAACTGCGCGCACAGGGCAAGGTGGTCGGCTTCCTCGGCGACGGCATCAACGATGCACCGGCGCTGCGCGCAGCCGATATCGGCATCAGCGTGGACAGTGCGGTGGACATCGCCAAGGAGGCCGCCGACATCATCCTGCTGGAAAAGAATCTGATGGTGCTGGAGGAAGGCGTCATCCAGGGCCGGCGCACGTTCAACAACATGCTGAAGTACATCCGCATGACCGCCAGCTCCAACTTCGGCAATGTGTTCTCGGTGCTGGTGGCCTCGGCCTTCCTGCCGTTCCTGCCGATGCTGCCGCTGCAGCTGCTGGTGCAGAACCTGCTGTACGACATCTCGCAGATCGCCATCCCGTTCGACAACGTGGACGAAGAGCTGGTGCGCAGGCCGCTGAAGTGGAACCCGGCGGACATCGGCCGCTTCATGGTGTTCTTCGGGCCGATCAGCTCGATCTTCGACCTGAGCTGCTTCGCGCTGATGTGGTACGTGTTCGATGCACGCACGCCGGCCGACCAGGGCCTGTTCCAGTCCGGCTGGTTCGTGGTCGGCCTGCTGACCCAGACCCTGATCGTGCACATGATCCGCACGCCGAAGCTGCCGTTCCTGCAGAGCATCGCCGCGCCGCCACTGCTGCTGATGACCGGCCTGATCATGGTCATCGGCGTGGCCCTGCCGATGAGCCCGCTGGCCGGCTACTTCAAGCTGCAGGCCCTGCCGGCCGGCTACTGGCCGTTCCTGGTGGCGATCCTGTTCGGCTATGCGGTGCTGACCACCGCGCTGAAGCGCTTCTACATCCGTCGCTACGGCTGGCAGTAAGCGCCCGCCGCCTTGTCCAGGGAGAATCACAATGGACATCAATCCGAACCTGCCGGCGTTCAACGCCGGCGCAACCCTGAGTTCGCTGATCAGCCTGTCGGTGGCGTTCGTGCTTGGCACGGCCATCGGCCTGGAACGGCAGCTGCGCCAACGCACCGCGGGCCTGCGCACCAACACCCTGGTGGCGGTGGGAGCGGCGGTGTTCGTCGATCTGGCGGTGCGCTTCCATGACCTGTACGGCGGCCCGCCGTCGCCGCTGCATGTGGTGGCCTATGTGATCTCCGGCGTCGGCTTCCTGGGAGCCGGCGCGATCATGAAGGATGGTGCGCAGGTGTCCGGCCTGAACACCGCCGCCACCCTGTGGGGCTCGGCGGCGGTGGGTGCATGCGCGGGTATCAAGCTGCTGCCGGAAGCGGTGCTGGCGGCGGTGTTCGTGCTGGCCGCCAACACCCTGCTGCGGCCGGTGGTGAACCGCATCCAGCGGCAGCCGCTGCCGGAAGCGTTCAGCGAAGCGACCTATGCGATCAACGTGGTCTGCCAGCGCGAGCAACAGGCCGAGGTGCTGGACCAGCTGTTGCTGCTGCTTGAACAGGCACAGTACCCGGTGCGCGCAGTCGACCAGCGCCCGTTTGGCGAGCGCGACGTGGAGATCGAAGCGGTGCTGTATGCCACCACCGTCGATGCGGGCGAACTCGATGCGGTATTGGCCACGCTGGCGACCACGCCCGGCGTCCTGCAGGGGTTCTGGAACGCCAGCCTGGAGGAGTAGTGTCGGCCGCTGGCCGACGACCTGATGATCTCCGGACGCCCCGTGCATCGCCTCGGCATGCCCACCACTGCGGTAGTGCCGGCCGCTGGCCGGCAACCTCATGATCTCCGGAAGCACGCTGCAGATGCCGGCCAGCGGCCGGCACTACCAGGCATCGCTTTGACCGGTGCCGACCAAGGCCGGCATCCACCGATGGCGGCTTTGCTATCCTTTCACCCCACGCCAGGGAGCTTCCCCGATGCCATCGCTGTCGCCCCGCCGCCCACTGGTGCTGCTGGCCCTGTTCGTCGTGATGGCGGCGATCTTCCTGATCGACACCGTCACCGATTACGCGGTTGCCGCCGCCTGCTTCTACGCGGCGGTCATCCTGGCCGCATCGCGCGTGCTGGGCGCACGCGGGTTGATCACGCTTGCCCTGGCCTGCATCGCGCTGACCGGGCTGAGCTTCTTCCTGACCCGCTTCGGCACCTACCGCATCGGCCTGGTCAATTCGGTCATTGGCATGCTGGTGATCGGTATCACCACCTACCTTGCCCTGAACATGGAAGCGGCCAAGGCCGCCGTGCAGGAAGCACAGGGCCGCCTGCTGCGGGTAGCGCGCGCCTCCACCGTGGGCGAGCTGACCACCTCCATCGCGCATGAAGTAAACCAGCCGCTGGCGGCCATCGCCAGCAGCGCCGAAGCCTGCCAGCGTTGGCTCGCGCAGGATCCACCCAACGTGGACAAGGCGCGGCAGACCGTGGCCCGCATCCTGGCCGATGCACATCGTGCCGGTGACGTGATCGCCCGCATCCGCGGCCTGACCCAGGGCGCGGCACCGCAGCGACGCGCCTTCGATCTGAACGAAGCGGTGGAGGAAATGCTGGCGCTGTCGCGCAGCGAGCTGGACCGGCATGGCGTGGCCGTGGCGCTGCTGCTGGACACCGAGCTGCCACCGGTGCAGGCCGATCGCGTGCAGGTGCAGCAGGTGATCGGCAACCTGATCCTCAATGCGGTGGACGCGATGGAGACCGTGCCCACCGCCGACCGACGCTTGTCCCTGCTGACCCGGCGCAACGGCCAGCGGATCAGCCTCAGTGTGCGTGACCGCGGCGTCGGCCTGCCCGCCGACCATCCCGAACGCGTCTTCGATGCCTTCTGGACCACCAAGTCGCACGGTCTGGGGCTGGGTCTCAGCCTGAGCCGCTCGATGATCGAAGCCAACGACGGCCAGATCCGTGCCGAACGACCGGCAGGCGGCGGTGCCTGCTTTGTGTTCGATCTGCCCATTGCCACGGACGCCCACCATGCGTAAGCAGACTGCCGCCAACCCCGATCCGGCACCCATCGTCTATGTGGTCGACGACGATCCGTCGGTGCGCGCGGCACTGGAAGACCTGCTGGCCTCGATGGGCCTGCAGGTGCGGGCCTTCGCCTCCACCCAGGCCTTCCTCGAACACGCGCTGGAAGACGCACCGGCATGTCTCGTGCTGGACGTGCGAATGCCCGGCCAGAGCGGTCTTGAATTCCATCGCACGATGGGCAACCACGGCCTGCAGCTTCCGGTGGTATTCATCACCGGCCACGGCGACATCGCGATGGGCGTCAACGCGATCAAGGGTGGCGCCATCGAATTCCTGACCAAGCCTTTCCGTGACCAGGAGCTGCTCGATGCCATCCACAAGGGCATCGAGATCGACCGCCAGCGCCGGCGCGAGGGCGAGGCACTCGGCGCGCTGCGGCTGCGCTGGAGTTCATTGAACGCCGGCGAGCGCGAGGTGGTCGATGGCGTGGTACGCGGCCGCCTCAACAAGCAGATCGCCGGCGACCTGGGCGTCAGCGAGATCACGGTGAAGGTGCGCCGTGCGCAGGTGATGCGCAAGATGGGCGCACGCACCCTGGTCGACCTGGTACGCATGTACGACCGCCTGCAGGCGCGTGCGCCATGAACGTCCACGTCGCCTTGCTGCGCGCGGTCAATGTCGGCGGCACCGGCAAGCTGCCGATGCGCGAACTGGTGGCAATGTGCGAGGACGCAGGCTTCGCCGATGTCCGCACGTACATCGCCAGCGGCAACGTGGTGTTGCGCAGCTCGCTCGACGAAACAGGCGTGCGCCAGGCCCTCGGCCAGCGGCTCCAGGCCTATGCCGGCAAGCCGGTGGGCGTGCTGGTGCGCTCGGCCGACGAGATTGCCGGTGTGGTGGCACGCAACCCGTTTGCACAGGCGGCCGGCAACCGTGTGGTCGCCCTGTTCCTCGACGGCAGCCTGCCTGCCGATCCGCTGGACGGCGTGACCGGCCTGCGCGACGAACAGCTTGCACTCGGCACGCGCGAGATCTTCATCCACTACGGTGCCGGCATGGCCGACTCGCGCTTGCGGGTGCCCTATGCCCAGCACGGCACCGCCCGCAATATGAACACAATCGGCAAGCTTGCAGTGATGGCCGCAGCGCTTACCTCGCCTGCCAGCAATCCGCGTGCTGGCCGGAGGCGGTAGCGTCGACCTTCAGGCACTGCGCCGCGCTCGCGCTCCGTGAAGGCTGAAGCAGTGGGCGGACCCAACGGGTCACGCCCGCTGCAAGCGGCGCTTCAATCGCGTATCCAGCAGCCCCACGCCCAGCAGCACCAGGCTGGTCAGCCATCCGCCGGCCAGCAGGTGCACGTGCGGTAGCATCAGCCCCAGCACCAGCAGCGCCACCGCGCCCAGCAGATGCGAGCGGGGCGCGTGCCCATAGACCACGCGTTTGTACAGGGCACTGCCCAGCAGATAGATCAGCGGGCCTGCCACCATCACGCTGGCGTAAACCGTGGTGACGGCCACCCCCGGATGGTCCATGACCAGATCATTGCCCACCGCCGTGGCGATGATGCCGGCGATCAGCAATGCATGCACGTAGTGGAAGTTGGCGCCCATCCGTCCGGGGTCTTCGGCGTGGGTGATGGCCTCTGTGGCATCGCGGCTGGAGATGCCGAAGTACAGCCACCACATGGCAATCGTGCCGGCGAAGGTGGCCAACACCGCTGAAACCACTTCCAGGCTCCAATGCTCGACGTCGCTGAGCACGCCACCGGTGGCCAGCAACGTCTCGCCCAGTGCGACGATGACGAACAACTGGCAGCGTTCGGCCAGGTGCCCCCCCTCGATGGTCCAGTCGCGGGTGTGCGAACGACCCATGCCCGGGAAGGCGAAGCCGAACATCGGCGAGATGTATTCGCAGGCAACTGCCACCGCCCACAGTGCCAGCCGCAGATTGCCCTCGGCCGCCGCGCCGGCCAGCCAGAAGCAGGCCGACACGCTGACCCAGGCCAGCATGCGACGGAAGTTCGGCGCCAACGGATGGTTGCGGCCGACCTCAAACAGCACGAACGCTGTGCGTCCGACCTGCATCGTGGCGTACGCCCCGGCGAAGATCCACGCACGATCGGCAAACGCCTCGGGGATGGACGAGGACATCAACAACGCCAACAGCATGGTGGTGAACAGCAGGCCGCGGATGCGCGGCGCCTCCGGGTCGAACCAGTTGCTGACCCAGCACGCGTACTGCCAGCCGAGCCAGACCGCGAACCACAGCACCAGCGTCTGCAGTACACCGGCCAGGTCCAGGTGGTGCAGCAGATGGTGGCTGAGCTGGGTGACCGCGAATACGTAGACCAGATCGAAGAACAGTTCTTCGTAGGTCACGCGGGCATGGTGGCCGTCGCGGTGGCGCAGCGCGGGCAAGCGCAGTCGGGTACGCATGGAACTCCTTCAGCGCGCCAGGCGCCAGTACAGGAAACCGGCCAGCAACGCCGGCGCGGCAAACACCAGCAACAGGATCGGCAACTCCTCGCGTACCGCGTAACCGGCCTTGCTGACCCCCACCCACATGTTGGCCACGGCCACCAGCAGCCAGGTAGCGATGAAGGCGATCAGCGCCGTGGGCAGCTGCGAGGTGCCCACGCTCCAGAGACGGCCAAACAGCAGGAACACGCCCAGCAGGAGCACGCCGCCGAGCATCGCCATGAGCACATGCATGGTCCACCTCCTTGAGCCTGGGAACAGGCTAGCCCCGGCCGATTGTGCGCAACAGCCCGTGGAGATGGATTCACACTCCAGAGCAAGCGAACAATCCCGGCATCGGCTGCGGCGAACCTTATGGCAGCCATGAGTTATTCGCGAAACGGGCCGTCCAGGGTACGTGCTAGCTTCATCCGACCCTATCCAGACCCCTCTCCGCCATGCGCCGTTGCCTGACGACCCTTGCCCTGACTGCCACACTTGCCTTTGATGTCACTGCCGCCGACACACCGCTGCCACAGCTGCAGGCCTACACCGTAGACCCATCCTGGCTGCAGCCGATGGCGCCGCTGCAGATCGCCGACCACACCTGGCAGATCGGCACTGAGGACCTGACCGCACTACTGGTGCAGACCGCCGACGGCGCGGTGCTGCTCGACGGCGGCATGCCGCAGATGGCCAGCCACCTCATCAGCAACATGAAGGTGCGCGACGTGGCGCCGCAGGACCTGCGCTTGATCCTGCTCAGCCATGCGCATGCCGACCATGCGGGCCCGGTGGCAGAACTGAAGCGCCGTACCGGTGCGATGGTGGTAGCCAACGCCGAATCAGCGGTGCTGCTGGCGCGCGGCGGCAGCAACGACCTGCACTTTGGCGACAGCATCACCTTTCCGCCGGCCAGCACCGACCGCATCATCATGGATGGCGAAGTGGTCACGGTGGGTGGCATCGCGTTCACCGCCCACTTCATGCCCGGGCACACCCCGGGCAGCACCGCCTGGACCTGGACCGATACGCGCGATGGCAAGCCGGTGCGCATCGCCTATGCCGACAGCCTGAGCGCGCCGGGCTACCAGCTGCAGGGCAATGTCCGCTATCCCCGCCTGGTCGAGGACTACCGACGCAGCTTCGCTACGGTGCGCGGCCTGCCCTGCGACCTGTTGCTGACCCCGCATCCGGGCGCCAGCAACTGGAACTATGCTGCTGGCAGCAAGGCCAGCGAGAAGGTACTGAGCTGCAAAGCCTACGCGGATGCGGCAGAGAAGAAGTTCGACGCGCAGCTGGCCAAGGAAACGGCCACGGCACGCTGATCCTGTAGAGCCGAGCCCATGCTCGGCTTGCCGGCCGACAACAGCCGAGCGTAGGCTCGGCTATCCACAGGACGCGTCGAAGAGTGCCGGTCAGGACAACCGGCACCCGCCGTCCATCAGCCACCCTGCCCGTGCTGGGCAAACGGCTCGGTGCTGCCGTCGTTGCGCACCAGCTCGACGGTGTACGGCTGCACGTAGCCATCCGGCATTTCCATGCCCGGCGAACCGGCCGGCATGCCGGGCAGTACCAGCCCGCGCGCGGCCGGGCGTTCGGCCAGCAGGCGCTTGATGTCCTCGGCCGGGATGTGGCCCTCGACCACATACCCGCCGATCTCGGCGGTATGGCAGGAGGCCTTGCCGACCGGCACGCCCAGGCGGACCTTGATCGGATTCATGTCATCGGTGTCGCGCACCTCGACCTGGAAGCCGGCGGCCTTCAGGTGGTCGACCCAGATGCCACAGCAGCTACAGCTGGCGGTCTTGTGCACGATGGCCACCGGCAAGACCGGATCGACCTTGGCCGGGCCGGCCTGGATCGGTGCCACCGGTGCTGCGCTGGCGATCGGTGCGGCGGCAGATTCTTCGGCGGCACGTGCACAGGCAGTCGTGGTCAGCACGGTGCCCAGCAGCAGGCCGAGGGAGAGAGTACGGTTCATTGAGTAATTCCTTTGCAGAGGCGGACAACGCGGCCCGCCGCCCGCGCATCGAAGGCGCAGGCAGAGGCGAGAAAAAGTCGAACAGTCATGGCAGGCGCTTGAGCGCCTGCAGGACATCACACGATGGGGGGACGCAACGGGTCCGGCATCGGCTGCGATGCGCGTTGCTGGGAGCGCGCGGCTACAGGTGCCTCGCGCCACGGCGAGGCGGGCGTTCCGCTCAACGTGGCCAGCATGCCAAGGCAGGCCGGCGGGCATTCGCACTCACCGCTCTGGCAGGCCGCCCGGGCCGCATCATCGCAGCAGCCGGCTGCCGCCAGCGCAGCCGCGTGTGGTGCAGCGCAGTGATCCTGGTTGCCCGACCCGCCGTACGAAGACGAGGCAAGCGCCAGCGCCGGTGCATTCAGCACCAGGGCAACGAGCAGCATCCATCGCAGCAGCAGGTCAGGCAGGTTCACCCGCCGATGATAGCCGATGCGCGTCACGCAATCGCCGCCGCCATCGCCCGCATCCGCACCGGGATCGACTTCGCTGCGGGTGTGCCGCTGATCCGGTCGTAGTAGTCCAGCGGCAGCAACGGATTCAGTTCCGGGTAGTAACCGGCCAGCGCGCCGCGCGGCATCGGGTAGTCCAGTACGGTCAGGCCCTCGATGCGCCGCCGCACGCCATCGCGGCTGATCGTCTCCAGGCTGACCAGCGCCTCCTTCTCCAGACCGCGCGCCAGCCGGTCCTCGATGTTCATGAACAGCACCATGCGATCGTTGTACACGCCGCGATAGCGATCGTTGTAGCTGTAGATGGTGGTGTTGTACTGATCATGCGAGCGCACGGTGGCCAACCGCAACATGTCCGGATCGTGCACCGGATCGTCCACGTCCAGACCGGGCATCACCAGGATGTTGGCCTTGCCATTGGGCGTGGGCCACACGCGGCGGCGCGGCGGAATGTCCAGATGGAAACCGTGCGGCTGCTGGATGCGCTCGTTGAAGCCGGTGTAGATCTCCGGGTACACGGCAGCGATCAGCGCGCGGATGGAGGCATAGTCGTGCATGCAGCGCATCCAGTCGACCTTGCTGTGCGGCAGTGTGGCCATCGCCATGCGGCAGACGATCTCGACCTCGGGCAACACATCGGCACTGACCGGCTCGAGCACGCCGCGTGAGGCGGTCACGTTCGACATCGCGTCTTCGATGGTGACGAACTGCTCGCCGGCCGGCATGACGATGCGCTCCGAGCGCGCCACCACCGGCAGGATCAGCGCATCGCGGCCATGAACCAGATGACCTCGATTGAGCTTGGTGGCGATGCCCACGGTCAGGTCCAGCCCACGCATCGCCTCGTACGCACGCGGCGTATCGGGCACCGCACGAATGAAGTTGCCCCCCAGGCCGATGAAAACCCTGGCGCTGCCCGCCAGCATCGCCTCGATCGACTCGACCACGTGGTGACCATGCTCACGCGGCGGATCGAAGCCGAACACCTGCTGCACGCGGTCCAGGTAGGCCGGCTTGGGCTTCTCGTCGATGCCGACGGTGCGGTCGCCCTGCACATTGGAATGTCCGCGGATCGGACCGATGCCGGCACCGGGCTTGCCGAAGTTGCCGCGCAACATCAGCAGGTTGGCCACCTGCTGCAGCAGGCGCGAGCCATACTGGTGCTGGGTCAGCCCCATGCCGTAGCAGATCACGGTGGCGTTGGAGCGGATGTAGATCTCTGCGCATCGGCGGATCTGCGCCTCCGAGATGCCGGACACCTGCACGATCTGGTCCCAGTCCTGCGCCATCACGTCTTCGCGCAGCGCCTCCAGGCCCACCGTGTGTTCCGACAGGAAATCATGGTCGAGCACGCGCTCGCCCTGTGCCTCACGCTCGAACATCACCTTCATCATGCCCTTGATCAGGGCCAGGTCGCCGCCGATGCGGATGTGCACGAACTCGCTGGTGATCGCGGTCGAGCCGAACGTGGCCATCTGCACCACGTCCTGCGGCTCGGCAAAGCGGATCAGCGCGCGCTCGGGCATGGGATTGACCGCCACGATCGGGATGCCGCGTTTGCGTGCTTCGACCAGGTTGCTCATCATCCGCGGCGAATTGGTGCCGGTGTTCTGGCCAATCACGAAGATGGCCTCGGCGTGCTCGAAATCCTGCAGCACGATTGTGCCCTTGCCCACCCCGATGGCCGGCGGCAGCCCGCGGCTGGTCGGCTCGTGGCACATGTTCGAGCAGTCCGGGAAATTATTGGTGCCGAACTCGCGCACGAAGATCGAATACAGGAACGCCGCTTCGTTGGGCGTGCGCCCGGAGGTGTAGAACTCGGCCTGGTGAGGACTGTCCAGCGCCTGCAGGTGGCGACCGATCAGTGCGAAGGCATCTTCCCAGCTGCACGGCACATAGTGGTCGGTGGCTGCGTCGTAGCGCATCGGCTCGGTCAGCCGGCCCTGCATCTCCAGCCAGTAGTCGGTCTGCGCCATCAGTTCGGTCACGGTATGCCGGGCGAACAACTCGCGGCCGGACCGGAACTCCGTAGCTTCCCAGGCCAGTGCCTTCGCGCCGTTCTCGCAGAACTCCAGCTTCCTGCGTTCGTCGGCATCGGGGAACGCACAGCTGGGGCACTTGAAGCCACCGGGCTGGTTCATCGCCAGCAATGCCTTCGACCCCTTGCCGATCACACTCTGCTGCAGCAGCACCTTGGCCGTGGCGCCGGCGGCACCCCAGCCTCCGGCGGGCTGGTTGTAGGGCTTGTAACGCGGCGGTTTCTGCTCGGACATGTTCGGGAACCTGGCGGAAGGAACGCAGCAACGAACGGCACAACGCGGTCCGGCGGTGCATTCAGTGGCACGGCCAGCCGCACAGTCAAGCACGGCCCACGGCGCTTCGCCAGAGGGCACAGGCTGATTTCAGCACAACCTGCCATGGCAACGGTTACAGCCGCGTCTGCGCGCGACCACTGCGCTATCCTCGAAACCGCAGGCGGTGGCCCGCCCGCGTTTCTCCCTTGTCCGGACGCGCTGCATGCCTGATTCGATCCCGCCGCACACCCCGCCTGCCGGCACCGCCCAACGCCCGTTGCAGCGCTGGCGCGGCGGCACGCAACAGCAGCGGGTCGACGTGGTGGCCGAGGAAGTGCCGGTGGCGCTGCGCTACAACGATGCCGCCTTTGCCGTGATGATGGCCACACCCTGTGATCTGGAGGACTTCGCACTCGGATTTTCGCTCAGCGAAGGCCTGATCAGCGCGCCCTCGCAGCTGCTGTCGATCGATATCCACCCACAGCTGGAAGGCATCGAGCTGCAGATGACCGTGGACGAGGCTGCGCCCGGCGCAAACCTCGACCCCGACAAGGGGCGCCTGCTGCCCGGCCGTGGTGGCTGTGGCCTGTGCGGCACGCGCCAGCTGGAAGAAGTGCTGCGCCCACTGCCGCAGATCCGCGAGCGCCGCAGCTATTCCGCCACCGCCCTGCAGCGGGCGTTGGCCACCTTGGCGCAGCACCAGCCGATGAATGCGGCAAGCGGCTCGATCCACGCCGCGGCCTGGGCCGACGCCAGTGGGCGCATCGGCTGGGTACGCGAGGACGTCGGCCGCCACAATGCACTGGACAAGCTGATCGGTGCGCTGCACCACAACGAACACGCCATCGAAGGCGGCCTGCTGGTGATTTCGAGCCGGGCCAGCTACGAAATGGTCAGCAAGGCGGTGCGCGCCGGCGCCAGCGTGCTGGCGGCAGTGTCGGCGCCGACCGCGCTGGCGATCGACCTGGCCCGCAGTGCCGGCCTGTGCCTGGTCGGGTTCGCGCGGGAGAGCGGGTTCAATGTGTATACCCATCCGGACCGGTTGCAGGCGGACGACCGGTAATCTCCGCTGCGTAGGGTCGACTATCACTCGTGGCGCGAGGTTTCCGGGCACCTGAAGGACGAGCAGTCGATTAACTGTCGCCTCTACCGCAACGGCTTCCGGGCCCCTCGCCCAGCCAAGGCGAAATCGTCGTAGTCCGATAGCCGACAATCGGCGCGCCACGCACCATCGAGGACACTCATCATGGTCCTTTCTGGAGTTCCCCATGTCGGCTGCCCGGCAACCACGTTCACTGCTGTCGGTTTCCCTTGATGTTTCCGTGCACCGTACGTTGGCAGGTGCGCCGGCTTCCGGAAGCCGCGGAACCAAGGTAACGGATGCCCTGCCTCCCCCCACGATCCGTGCAGAAGGTCCGGCGCTCTGGCAGGCAAGGCGTGAAGAGGCCCACCTGTGGATCCTGCCCGTCCCCACCGCGCTACCCGGATCGATGCGATGCGTGACGGGCGAAGCAGGACGCATTGCCGCGGTTGCGCACACCATTCTGGGCCGGCCGAAGGTGGACATCACCGGCAGATGGGAGGGCTCGGGACTGAGCGCGTTGTTCACACTGGCCCGCGCGGTGTCTGAAGCCGAAACCATCCACCACAATCCCGACAACCTGACCCTGAAGGATGTTCTGCCGGCGGACGTCCATGCAGAATGGCAAGCGGCATTGAATGAGTGCGGAATCGATCCAATCGAGCTGGAACGCCTGCGTCCCCACTTCGCGGCCAGAGCGCTGCGCAAGGCCGTCATGGCCAGGCATCGGCTGGAGTCGCCGAAGGCATTCTGCAAGGAGCTGCGCAGGATAGGACGCGCGGGTGGAGCGCGCTACTTCGTGCCGCGCACTGAACTGGCTATCGACATCGCGGCAGCTGACGACTGCGGTAAACCGCATCCTGCACTGGATGACACGACACGGTTTGCGGTGCAGGTCGAACGACTCCGTCGCCTTCACGATACCGCCCGTGTTCAGTCCAAGGCCTGGGCGCAGGGCAATGCCCTTGGCATGTGTGGGCATGACGTGCCTATGGATATGCACGTGACAGCGACTGGCAGCAACGAGCTGGACACGCTTCGACGCGAGGCCTGGCTCAGCGCAGTGGAAACCGTAACTGCGGGAAGATCAACCACGCTTGCGATGCTCGATATTGCAGATGCGTTCGACGGGAATGGCTACATCAGAGCGCTGCGCGAACGCGGTTTCAGCTTCCAGCCGGCGTAGCCACTGAGCTGCGGGCCTGAGTCCGGGCAGCACTCTGCTGCCCGGAGCAATTGCACTCAGCGCAGCGCGACCTTCGGGAAGTCCACCGGCACGTCGAACGCCACGTTGACGTAGTTGGTGAACAGGTTGAGCGCCACATGCGCGAGGATCTCCACGATCTGCTCATCATCGAAGCCAGCCGCGCGCAGCGCCTGCACGTCGCCGTCGGCGATCTGCGCACGCTGCTCGACCACCTTCAACGCGAAGTCGAGCGCCGCCGCAGTGGCCGGGTCGCTGGACTGGCCGATCTGCGCGGCCGCCATCTGCTCGCTGCTGGCACCAGCCTTGCGGCCCAGCGCGGTGTGCGCGGCCAGGCAGTACTCGCAGGCGTTGCGGTTGGCGATGGCCACGGCGATCTGCTCGCCCAGCAGCGGCGACAGGCGACCGCCGCCCAGCGCGCCGAACGAACCCCACATGCTCTGCAGGGCGGCCGGCGAGTTGGCCACGGCGCGGAACATGGCCGGGGTGGCGCCGAAAGCGGCGTGGACCTGGCCCAGCAGGGCCTGGCGGTCGGCGGTGGTGTTGGCGGCATCGATCAGGGGGACACGGGACATGGTGGATCTCCTTGGGAAAGCGCCCGGGATTGGACGACCCGCTCATCCTAGGTAGACTCGCCGGACGCATCAGTCGTAATTCGCCATACATGTTGTCCATACGTCCATGAGCATGCCCGCCGCCGCCCCTGCGCCAGATCGACTCTCCTGCCTGCTGGAACGCTTCCGGGTGCAGGCGGCGCTGTTCTACAGTGGCCCGCTGTGCGGGCGGCATGTCTTCGAGCCGCAGCCCGGTCGTGCGTTCCTGCACATCCTGCGCCAGGGTGAAATGGAAGTCCGCCATCCCGACGGCGATATCGCGCTGCCCCGGCTGAAGATCGACACACCCAGCCTGCTGCTGTACCCGCAGCCGCTGCACCATGTGTTCTTCAACGCGCCGCTGGATGGCCCGGATTTCACCTGCGCCACGCTGGATTTCGATGGCGGTGCGCGCAATCCGATCGTGCAGTCGCTGCCACCGGTGATGGTAGTACCGCTGGCGGCCATCGGCGAACTGGATGACACCCTGCAGCTGCTGTTTGCCGAGGCCGATCGCCAGCGCTGCGGTTCACGGCTGCTGACCAATCGCCTGTTCGAGGTGGCGCTGATCCAGATCCTGCGCTGGGTGGTCGACCACCCGGATGCAGCGGGCGTCAGTCACGGACTGATGCGCGGGCTGTCCGACGCGAGGCTGGCACGCACGCTGGTGGCGATGCACCAGGCACCGCAGGACGAATGGACGCTGCCCCGGATGGCCGCGACCGCCGGCATGTCGCGCAGCGCATTCGCGGCAGTGTTCAAGGAGGTGATGCAGGCGACGCCGGCCGCTTATCTGCTGGACTGGCGGCTGAGCCTGGCCTGCGCGCAGCTGCGGGCCGGCTTGGCGGTCAAGCAGGTAGCGGTCGAGGTGGGGTTTGCCGATACCGCGTCGTTGTCGAAGGCGTTCCGCAAGCGGCTGGGGGCATCGCCCAGGGCGTGGCTGGCCGCGAGCGCCACGCAGGCTCGGTAAATGGGTGAGGGGTGGAGTCGGCCGCTGGTCGACTATCGCGCGACGCGCGGGATTTTCGTTGTCTGACCGAAGGGCAGCCGACCAGCGGTCGGCTCTACCACGGGCGATCGAAGCGGCATTTCCGTGGCCTGACCGAAGGGCTGCCGACCCGCGGTCGGCTCTACCACGGGCGATGTCGGCGCGCCGGCTGGCCGCTCAACTGGACGTGCCGTCAGACTTTGCCAGCAGCCCGGCGATGCGCTCGGCCACCTGGGCACGTACGCCTTCATCCAGCTGCCCTTCGTACATCGCCTCGTAGATCCACAGGCCGTCGGCCGCCAGGCGCGCCACGAAATTGTCGAGCGTCGTCGGATCCACATTCCCGGCCTCCGGCGCGGACGGTGCCCAGCGCTGAACCGCCGGGCCCCACGGACGCTCACCCGCCTCCGGGTCGGCCGATTCGAGCATGAACATCAGTTCGGCACGGGTGGCGCTCTGGGCCGACACGCGCACGAAGGTCTGGTAACGCTCCAGCGCCGAGGCTTCGTCCGCACGCTTGCCCAGCAGCGTTTCCATGGACGCCTCCCAGGCCTGCGCCAGGTACTCGTCGATCCCGCGCAGCAGCGCCTCGCGCGAGGGAAAGTGGTACAGCAGGCCGCCGCGGGTCAGCCTGGCCTCGGCCGCCACCGACTCGAAGGTCACCGCACGCACGCCGTCACGATTGATCACGTTGACGGCGGCGTCGAGGATGCGGTCGCGCTTGCTGGTTCTCATGGCGTCATTTTACGCGATCGGCCGCGCCCTCACGGCTGCCGGCCCGGCCACGCAGCAGGTGCGCCAGGATCGTCGCGCCCAGCGCCAGTACCGCCGTGATCACCAGCAGCACGCTCTGGTAGCCACGGTCATATGCCGCCGCAGCCAGTGCGAACCAATCACCCTGCCCGCTCTCGCGCGCGGCATGCAGCGCCTGGGTGAAACCCTCGCGGGCAAGCGCGGGCATATCGGCCGAGACCGGCAGGAACACGCTGTACATCGCCGCGCTCAGGCTGCCCAGCATCGCCACCGCCAGCAGGCCACCTAACTCGTAGGACACTTCTTCCACGGAAGACGCCATGCCCGCGCGGTGCGTCGGCACGTTGTTGAGGATGGCGGTGGACGCCACCGAGATGGCCGAACCCATGCCGAAGCCGGTGATCGCCATGCCGGCGATCACCCAACCGAGGCCGTGCGGGAAGCCGAACGCCACCAGGCCGACGCCCAGCGCGCCCGTAGCCAGGCCACCGCAGATCAATGGGCGCAGGCCCACCCGGTGCAGGATGCTGCCGCCCAGCAGCGCACTGGGCAGGCTGCCCAGCGCCGCCACCGACACCAGCAGGCCCGCCTGCAGCGGCGTGAAACCTGCCACCAGCTGGAAGCGCTGCGTGGTGACCAGCTGCAGGCCGGCCATCGCGAACAGGGTGAACACCGCCGAAAGCGTGCCGGCCAGGAACGCCGGATTACGGAAGATAGCGAAGTCCAGCAGCGGGTACGGCAGCTGCTGCTGGCGGCGTGCGAACGCTGCGCCGCTGGTGACAGCCAACAGCAGCGCGCCCGCGCCCAGCGCATACGACGGCGGCGTAGCGATCAGCGACTTGATCGCCAGCACCAGGCCGGACAGTGCCGTCAATGCCAGCAGCGACGAAACCAGATCCCACGGCCGCGAGGTGTCGCGCTGTCCTTCCGGCGCCAGCAGCAGCGTGGCCACGAAGGCGACCACCGCCACCGGCACGTTGATCAGGAACACCGAGCCCCACCAGAAATGCTGCAGCAGCCAGCCGCCAATGATCGGGCCGAGCGCCGCACCGACGATGGCCACCGAACCCCAAATGGCGATGGCGATGTTGCGTTCGCGCTCTTCGTGGAAGCTCAGGCCGATCAGCGCCAGCGTGGCCGGCATCATCGCGGCCGCGCCGACCGCCAGCAACGCACGTGCGGCAATCAGCTGTGCTGCGGAGTCGGCGAACGCCGCTGCCAGCGAGGCGACGCCGAACACCACCAGGCCGATCAGGAACATGCGGCGGTGGCCGATGCGGTCGCCCAGCGTGCCCGCCCCCAGCAGCAGGCCGGCCATTACCAGTGGATAGGCATTGATGATCCACAGCGCCTGGCCGGCGCTGGCCGAGAGTTCCCCAGTCAGTGTGGGCAGTGCGGTGTAGAGCACCGAGTTATCCAGCGTGACCAGCAGCAGGCCGGCGGCGACGGTGAACAACAGTGCCCACCGACGGGCACGCGACAGGGCCGGAGCGCCGGCCAAGGGCTGGGACAGAGCCATGGGAGAACCTGATGGGATGAAGTACCACCGTAACTATACAGGATGTCCGGTATAGTTACGGAAACTGTACCACCGGTTCAGATTGGGGTCCGGCCAATGTTCATGTTGCCGCGCCGCGCCTGCCGAGTGTGGCCGGTGTCAGGGATCATCACCGGCAGTGTTCCGGCAGCGCGGCGATGGCTGATACCACGGCCGCCTGCATGCCCTGCCCTACGGCCATGTCCAGCTCCCCACCTGTATTCCCATGCTGGCGCCGCAGTTCGTCCTCGCACAGCCCGCGCACCCGCGCCCGGGCATTGGCGCGCAGGCTGCTGCACCGCCAATCGGTGCCACCCAGCGGCAACACCGAATACACCACGCTGTTGCAGGCATTGCCGGCCCGCTGCTGCAACGACACCCCACCAAAATCCCGTGGTTCGCTGCTGCGCTGCGGGTCGAAATAGCTGTCCGGGAACGTGCGCGCGTACTGCTCGATGTCCACCGCCAGGCTGCGCCCACCGGCCAGCGGCATCTGCAGCGGCTGGCCGCACGGCGTCGCATCAGCGCGATGCTGGATGTACTGGTAGATCGGCCGGTCCAGCGTTGGATCCTGCTGGGTCACCGCACTGACCGCCGCCAGCAGCGGCAACGACGCACGATTGGCCATGCGCGCCAGCAGCCCGGCCTGCGTCGGCTGGCAGCGGTCGCGCACTGTTGCCGCGAGCAGGAACAGCACGTCATTGCGAAACGCGTGGTCATCGCCCAAGCGCTGTTCGATGCGCTGGCGGGCATCGGACGCCGGTGCCGGGAACGCGACTTCCGGCGGCGCAGCGGGTGCAGCCCGCCGCTGCCACCACACCAGCAGCACAACTGCGCCCAGTAGCACCCCGGCAGCCAGGACCCAGCGCCGCCGCATCAGTTGTGGATCGCCGTCAGCGTGGCCGCGGCGGCATCGTAGGACGCGCTGGCAATGTCCGCATCGAAGCGCTTCACCCGCAGGCGGCCGGCCAACCGGTACGGATCCCACAGATCGCCCAGCGCGATCGGCGTCGCCAGGGTCACGTGGATGATCTGGTTCGGCGGCGGTGGCGGCACGTGGATGCAGGCCCCGTAGAACGGCACGAACAGCAGTTCATCCACCAGACCGGCATCGTTGGTGCCGAGCGGTACCACGTAGCCATCCAGGTCCACCGCGCGGCCATCGGCAGCATCGACCACGCGCGAGGAGCCGAACTGCTTGGCGCGATCGGGGCTGGAATGGTCGATCTCCTGCCCCGGCGGCGTGCCCGAGCCGGTGTCGTCGATCAGCCCGCCCACGCCGTCCATCCCATTGCGTGACAGGCCGATCTGCGGGGGCGGGCGCTGATAGGTGACTTCGTCGGGCCGCAACGCGTCCCAACGGTCGATCGGGGCTTCGGCCGTGGCGGAGGGCGCCGGCTTGTCCTGCGGCACGACCGCCACGGCATCGCCGCCCGGCGACGTACAGCCCGCCAGCCACAGGCATCCCAGCATGAGCAAAAGGGGGCTACGGTTCATACGGCCTCAGCTCCGCATCGCGCATGGTGTACGCCGAGCCGGCCAGATCGTCATCCAGCCGTTCGGCACGCAGGGTGCCGGCCAGGAAGAACGGCGAGTACATGTCCGGCATCTCGATCGGGCGCGGCAGCACCACGTGCACGATCTGGTTCGGCGGCGGCGGCGGCACGTGGATGCAGGCGCCGTAGTACGGCACGAACAGGAATTCGGTCAGCCGCCCGTCCTGCGCATTGGCCAGCGGTACCACGTAGCCTGGCAGGCGCACCGGTCGCTGCAGGACCGTGTCCACCGTGCGGAAGGTGCCGAACTGCGGCATGCGCCGGTTGCCGTTGTGCTCGACCTCCGGGCCCTCGCCCCGCTCCAGCGCGGCCAGCTCATCCTTCGGCATCATCTGCAACCAGTCCAGCTCCTGCTCCGCAGCGCCTGCAGGGTCCTCGCGGTCGACCACCGGCGCGGGTGGCAAGGCCTGTAAGCCCGTATCCACCGGCCGCTCGCAGGCTGCCAGCGCCAGCACCATCGGCAATGACAGCATCCAGCGCATGCTCAGCCTCCCGGTGAAAGGCCATCGGCCAAGGTGCGCCGGTAGGCCAGCAATGCCGGCACCAGCCCAGCCACCGCACTGATCGCCAGCACCCCCGCCACCCACGCCAGCTCGCGGCCATCCGGCCAGACATGGGTGATCGACAGGCCGAAGGTGGCCAGTACCCAGCCGCGCCCGGCAATGCTGGCGACCACCAGCAGCGACAGGGCCAGCACGCACGCCACCGCACTGGTCGCCACCGCTTCCACCACCAGCAGGCCGGCGATGTAACCCGGCCGTGCCCCGGTGGCACGCAGGATGGCCATCTCACGCCGCCGCTCCTGCAGGGTCGAGACCAGCAGCGCCACCAGCGAAACCATGCCCAGCAGCACCACCATCGCACTGATCAGCTGCAACGCCCGCTCGGCGGTACCCAGCGACTGCCATAGCTGCTGCAGCGTCACGCCGGGCAGGATCGCCAGCATCGCCTCGTCCGGGTACTCGTTGATCCTGCGCTGCACCGAGAACGTCGCGATGCGCGAGTTCAGGCCGAGCATGAAGGCGGTGATGCTGGTCGGGGTCAGGTCCAGATGACGCGCCTGCTCGGCGCTGACGCTCTGGCTGCGCAGCTGCACGCCCGAGCGCCAGTCGACATGGATCGCCTCGATGGCCGCCAGCGAGACCAGCAGCGACGAGTCGACCTGCGTGCCGGTGCGCTGCAGGATGCCGGTGACACGGAATGGCTTGTCGGCGTGCCTGGCCAGGGTGACTGCGCCGGTGCCGTGCGCCAGCACGATCTCATCACCGAGGACGACCTTCTGTGCCTGTGCCACCTCGGCACCGATCACCACGTCATACAGGTCATCGAACGGCCGTCCGCTCGCAAATGCAAGCACGTGCCCGGCGCCGTAGCGGTAGTGCTCGAAATAGGCATCGCTGGTACCGACCACGCGGTAGCCGCGCCAGGAATCGCCCAGCGAAAGCGGCACCGCCCACTTCACCTGCGGCATTGCGGACAGCGCCTGGTAGGACTGCCAGGACACGTTGTTGGTCGGGTCGCCGATATGGAACACCGAGTACAGCAGCAGGTTCACCGGCCCCGAACGCGCACCGACGATCAGGTCGGTACCGGACACGGTGCTGGCGAAGCCTTCGTGTGCTTGCGTGCGCACGCGCTCGACGCCCAGCAACAGCACCACGCTGAGGGTGATGACCAGCACGGTCAGGCCCACGCTCACGGCACGGCTGCGCAGGCTGGCCCAGGCAAGCTCAAGCATGGCCGGCACCTGCCTGGTTGATCTGAGACAGGGCAATCGTGCGGTCGAACAACCGCTCCAGGCTGTCGTCATGGCTGACCACCAGCACCGTGGTGCCGGCCGCCTGGCACTGCGCAGACATCAGCTGCAGGAACGCGGTGGCCGCGTCGCGATCGAGCGCCGAGGTTGGCTCATCTGCCAGCAGCAACGCCGGGCGGCCGATCAGGGCGCGTGCCGCCGCCACGCGCTGCTGCTGGCCAACGCTGAGTGTGCCTGCGCGCCGCTGCATCAGCGCCGGGTCCAGCTGCAGGGCCTGCAGCAGGCGGGTGATCTCGGCATCCACCGGGCCGCTGATGCGCGCGCTGCGCACGCGCGAGAAGCGCAGGCCCAGTGCGATGTTGTCGCGCACGCTCAGAAACGGCAGCAGGTTGAACTGCTGGAAGATCACGCCCAGGTGGTCGGCACGGAAGCGGTCGCGTGCGGCGCCACGCATCGCCTGCAGTGCGTGGCCGGCGACCTCCACGCTGCCCTTGCCGGGCAGCAACACGCCCGCCAGCAGGCCCAGCAGCGTGCTCTTCCCGCCACCGCTGATCCCGCGCAGCAGCACGCTGCTGCCCTGCTCGATCCACAGCCGCGGCACATCCAGCACCAGGCGCCGGCCATAGCCGAACTGCACGCCATCCAACGCGATCACCGGTCGCAGGCTCACGGTGCCAGCACCACGCGCAGGTTGTCCGCAGTCAACACGCTGCGGTTCTGGCCGCGAGCCGTGGCGCTGTTGACGATCACTTCGTGCAGGCCCGGGAACAGTACGGGCAGGCGCACGACCATGGCCCGCAGCTCGGCCGGCCTGGCGCAGTGGTACTGCAGCGTTGCGCTGAACCCCGCGTGCCGGTGCTGGCCTGGCGGCGGCGCGGCAGCCGACGCATCGAAGCCCTCGGCCTTGGCATCGTTGCCGGAAAGGCGGCAGCCCGCCGCGGTAGGCAGGGTGACCCAGCTGCCCCCCTTCAACAGCGCAGTCGCTCGCGCCAGCGCGGCCTGCTCTACCGCATTGGCCGGCGGCCGCTCGAAATCAAGGATGCCGATGCCGGGGGCCTGCAGGGCGAACTCCAGTGTTTGCTGGTCAAGCGCAACATCGACGGTGGCCTGGCCGTGCACATGCGCACCCAACTGGCGGACGTCATGGGCCTGCGCGGTGCTGGCCGTCAGCAGCAGGAAAAGAGCAGCAGAACGCTTCATGGGGATCCCCCGGTTGTTACTATGTAACATTATGGACCACACCCCCACGACGCCCGCAAGGGCCCTGGCCCAGCCGCCACGTTCGGCACGCTGGCACCCCCGCTTCGATCTTGCCGGTGCCTGGCTGTCCCTGGCCTGCGCCGCCCATTGCATCGCCCTCCCCTTACTGCTGGCCTTCGTGCCGGCAGCGATGATGGCGCTGCGCTCGTTCCAGCATCCCGGCCATGGCGCCATGACATGGCTGCTGATGATGTCGCGCTGGGAGTGGCTGTTCGCGCTGCTGGCCTCCTCGCTGGCCTTGGCGAGTACCTTGGCCGGGGTGTATCGGCATCGGTACTGGTGCCCCCTGCGGTTGGCGTGCGTCGGCGCCATCCTGCTGTTGTCGGCCTCGCTGTACCTGCCGTTGAAGGAATCGCTGCTCTGGCACGGCGTGGCGACAGCCAGCGGTGGCGTGCTGCTGGCATGCGCGCATATCGGAAACCGGCGCGCGCTGCACACCCCCCGGTAGTGCCGGCCGCGGGCCGGCAGCGGCGGCGATCCGGCAGAAGGCGAAAGCCGGCCAGCGGCCGGCTCTACCGATCTCTATTCATCGAACGGGCGCTGGCCGAGCGTCTGTGTGACATGGTCGACGAAGCAGGTGATGCGCGCGGCCAGCGCGGTGTTGCGGTAGTACACCGCGTTGATCGGCTGCCGCACCTCCTGCGTCTGCCTGGCCAACAGCTGCACCAGTCGGCCCTCGCGCCGGTCCTGGCCGGTCAGGAAGTCGGACAGGCAGGCGATGCCCAGCCCGGCCACCGCCATCTGCCGCAGTGTCTCGCCACTGGATGAAGCGATGGCCGGCGCGATCACGAAAGGCCCGCCATCGGCATCCTGCAGCGGCCATTCGTTCAAGGAGCTGGGCTGGGTGAAACCCAGCAGGTCGTGCTCGCGCAGTTGCTCCACGCGCGTAGGCGTGCCGTGCCGTCGCAGGTACTCGGGGCTGGCCAGCACGCGGATGCGACTGTGGCCGATCGGCCGCGCATGCAGGGTCGAATCGCGCAAGACGCCGATGCGGAACGCCACATCGGTGCGCTTTTCGATCAGGTCGGTGATGCCCTCGTTGGAATTCAACTCCAGCTCCACCTGCGGGTAGCGCTCGCGGAAGCCCTCCAGCAGCGGCACGATCACGTGCAGCATGAACGGCGTGGCGGCGTCCACGCGCAGGCGCCCGACCGGCTGCAGCCGCCGCGCCGCCATCTGTTCCTCTGCCTCGTCCACCGTGGCCAGGATCGTGCGCGCGTACTCCAGGAACGCCGCGCCCTCTTCGGTCAGTTCCAGCCGCCGCGTGGTCCGCCGCAGCAGCGTGGTCTGCAGCTTGTCCTCCAACCGCGCCAGGGTGCGGCTGGTGGCCGAGATGGTCAGCTCCAGCGCCTCGGCCGCCGCCGTGATGGAGCCACCATCGACCACCGCCACGAAGGCCTTCAGCTCATCCAGGGTGGTTTTCATTATTTACCTCGCCGCAAAAGCATTTCCCGTATACACGGCTTAATCAACAAATGTAAAGCGCCCACACTTCGCCCCGTCCCGAGCCCACCGGCTCTCAACGAAGTCCCTGGAGTCCATCATGAGCGTTCCTTCCTTTGGCGTCGGCACCTTTCGCCTGACCGGCCAGACCGTCATCGACTCGGTGCGCAACGCCCTCGACGTCGGCTACCGTGCGGTCGATACCGCGCAGATCTACGGCAACGAAGCCGAGGTCGGCCAGGCCATCGCCGAATCCGGCGTGCCACGCGACCAGCTGTTCCTGACCACCAAGATCTGGGTCGACAACTACGCTGCCGACAAACTGATCCCGAGCCTGCGCGACAGCCTGGCCAAGCTGCGCACCGAGTACGTCGACCTGCTGCTGATCCACTGGCCGGCGCCGGGCAATGGCGTTGAGCTGCGCGAATACATGACCGCACTGGCTGAAGCCAAGACGCTGGGCCTGACCCGCCAGATCGGTGTGTCCAACTTCAACATCGAACTGACCCGGCAGGCCATCGAGGTGGTCGGCGCCGGCGAGATCGCCACCAACCAGATCGAACTGAGCCCCTACCTGCAGAACCCGGCACTGACTGCTTTCCTGCAGGACCAGGGCATCACCGTCACCTCCTACATGACCCTGGCCTACGGCAAGGTGCTGAAGGACCCGGTGCTGGCCGCCATCGCCGGCAAGCACCAGGCCACCGTAGCCCAGGTCGCGCTGGCGTGGGCGCTGCAGCGGGGCTACGCGGTCATCCCGTCCTCGACCAAGCGCGAGAACCTGGCCAGCAACCTGCTCGCCCAGGACCTGCGCCTGGATGCCGACGACATCGCCGCGATCGCCGCGCTTGACCGCAACGGCCGCGAAGTCGATCCGCCGGGCCTGGCCCCGGCCTGGGACTGAGGAGCCTGGCCATGGGCAGTGCGTTGGCGCGGCTGCAGGCCGGGGGTTTCAGCATCGGCATCGAAGCACCGCTGGACAATGACTGGACGCCGCTGGGCGAACAGGCGCGACGCGCCGCGCGACGCCTGCCCGGCCAACCGGACCTGAAGCGCCATGCGGAGCTGGCACGGCTGGCCGACCGCCTCGGCTTCCGTGCGCTGTGGGTACGCGACGTGCCGGTGTACGACCCGGCCTTCGGCGATGCGGCGCAGGTGTTCGAGGTGTTCAGTTACCTCGGCTACCTGGCCGGCATCACCGAGCACATCCTGCTGGGCACCGGTGCGGTGGTGCTGCCGATCCGCGAGCCATTGCTGACCCTGAAGTCGGCGCGCAGCGTGCAGCGGCTCAGCGGCGACCGCCTGCTGCTGGGCGTGGCCAGTGGCGACCGCCCGGTGGAGTACCCGCTGTTCGGCCGCGACTTCGACAGCCGTGGCAGCCGCTTCCGCGAGCAGATCGCACTGTTGCGCGAAGGCGCCGCCGCGTACCTGCCGCAGGGCTTGGACGTGCTGCCCGCGGATGGCCCGGCCCTGCCGTTGTTCGTGGCCGGCCTGGCCCAACAGCAACCAGCATGGATCGGCCAGCACATGGACGGCTGCCTGGCCTACCCGGGCACGCCGCAGGACCATGCGCAACGCGTGGCGGCGTGGCGCGCCGTGGCCGGCAACAAACCGTATGCCAGCTTCATCCATCTGGACCTGGTGCCCGATGCCGATGCCCCTCTGCAGCGCTGGCGCTTCGGCCTGCGCGGCGGCCGCAACGCCCTGCTGGCCGAGCTGCATGCCATGCAGGCCGCCGGTGTCGACCACATCGGCCTGCAATTCCGCCGCAATGAACGGCCGTTGGCCGAAACCTTCCACGAAATCGCCGAGTACGTGCTGCCGCGCTTCCCGGCCCATGCCGGCGCCGCCGCGACGGCCTGACAGTTACCGGAGCTTTGCCATGAAGATGAAGACCCTGGCCGCGCTTGCGCTGGCCACCCTGCCGCTGTCCTTCCAGGCCACCGCCGAGGACTGGTATCCCTCCGCCTACGGCGCCGACGACGAGATCGGCGCGGCCAACCTGCTGACCGCGGACGTGGTCAAGCACGCGGTATCGCTGGTCAGGACCGGCAAGACCTATCCGCTGGCGGTGCCGGTGGACAAGAACCTGCCCGCGTTCCGCCACCGCAGCTTCCGCCTGTACAACGTGCAGGTCGGCCAGCAGGCCGGCACGTCGCTGGGCCCCAACAGGTTCACCTTCAACGATGAACTGGTGAACGCCTGGACCGGCGTTGGCACCCAGCTCAACGGCATCGGCCATATCGGCATCGACAACGTCTACTACAACGGCAACAGGGCCGCCGACTTCGTCACCGTGGACGGCGTGCGCAAGCTCGGCGTCGAGAAGGTGCCGCCAATGGTCACCCGCGGCGTGGTGCTGGACATGATCGCGTACTACGGCAAGGCGATCGTGCCCGGCGGCACCGAGTTCACCGTGGCCGACATCCAGGCCGTGCTGAAGAAGCAGGGCCTGAGCCTGCGCAAGGGCGACGTGGTGCTGTTCAACACCGGCTGGCTGGAACTGATCGGCAAGGACGACAAACAGTTCCTGGAAGTGGAACCGGGCATCGGCATGGAGGCGGCGAAGTGGCTGGCCGACCAGGGCATCGTCGCCTTCGGTGGCGACACCTGGGCCTCGGAGGTCTACCCGAACCCGGACGGTGCCGAGGAGTTTCCGATCAACCAGGACATGCTGGCCAAGCGCGGCATCTACAACCTGGAGCTGATCGACAGCCGTGCCCTGGTGCGCGACAAGGCCTGGGAATTCCTGTTCGTGCTCGGCCAGCCGCTGTACGTCGGCTCGACCCAGGTGAACATCAACCCGGTGGCGATCCGATGAACACCGCCGCTGACCTTCCCGTGTTCGCCGGCCGCCGCTTCCGCGTCCGCTATGACGGCCTGGCCGCCGACAATGTCTACAGCGCCGATGGCCGCCACGTGCAGTACGCCATCGTCTCCGGCGCCTATGCCGGTGCGCAGGGCGAAGCCGCCTGCGAGTGGCAGCGGATCAGCGACGGGGTCTATGCCATTTCGTGGCAGGAAGCCGATGGCGCTACGGTCGTGCATGTCGACGATTTCGTGGGCGGGCGTTCGCTGGCCTGGTTCACCGCCACCGATGGCAGCTTCCATCGCATGCAGGGGCCGCTGGCAGCGCTGTGATGCGGACCAGTGGCCGGCACTACCCAAGCAATCCCCCACCCTGTTTGACCGGGCCCGGTAGTGCCGGCCGCTGGCCGGCATCCTCGAACGAGTCGAACACTCCGGCCACCCAGTCGATGAACACCCGCAACCGCGGCGACGGCGTGCGATTGCGCGGGTAGACCAGGCTCAACGGACTCGGCGTCGGCGGCGCCTCCGGCAGCAGCTCCACCAGCTGCCGGCGCGCGATGTACGGGTCCATCCGGTAGCGAGGTGCCTGGATGATGCCCAGGCCTGCCAGCGCGGCACCGAGGAACGCATCCGCGCCGGACACACGCACCCGCGCCGGCAACGGCAGGTAGCGCACCCGCCCGCCCTGCTGGAACTCCAGCGGAATCAGCTGGCCGCTGGCGCTGGAGCGGTAGCCGACCATCTGGTGGCCGTCCTGCAGGGCATCGATGCTGGCCGGCACGCCCCTGGCCTGCACGTAGCCAGGCGAGGCAACCGTCACCTCGCGCAGCATCGTCAACCGGCGCGCCGCCAGATCGCTGTCGGCCAGCGTCCCCACCCGCAACGCCGCATCCACGCCTTCGCGCAACAGGTCGACATAGCGGTCGCCTTCGCTGACGTCCAGTTCGATCTCCGGGTAGCGCTGCAGGAATTCCGCCAGATGCGGAAACAGCAGGTGCCGGCCCAGCGTGCCGTGCACTTCAATGCGCAACGGGCCGCATGGCGGCGCGTCACGGAACACGGCCTCGGCATCATCCATGTCGGCGATCAGGCGCAGGCAACGGCCATAGAAGGCCTCGCCTTCGAGCGTTGGCACCACCTGCCGCGTGCTCCGGTTCAGCAGGCGCACGCCCAGCCGCTGTTCGAGCGCCTTGATCGCGTCGGTCACCGTGGCCCGCGGCAGGCCGAGGTCCTCGGAGGCCCGGCTGAAGCTGCGGCGCTCGACGATACGGACGAAGGCTCGCATGGCCGTGAAGCGGTCCATTGTTCGGCTATCCGGATGATGTTGGCGGATTATGCAGGATTATCCGAGCGGGCAATGGCGCGAAGATGGCCCTGCGCCACTCCGGCGTGCCCACTGGAAACCACCATGACCCCCTCCCCCGTCCGCTCTGTCGCCCTGGTTACCGGCGGCTCCCGTGGCATCGGCGCCGCCATCTCCCGCCGGCTCGCCGCCGACGGCCACGCGGTCGCGATCAACTATGCGGGCCGCCGCGACGACGCCGAAGCCTTGGCGGCCGAACTCAGCGCAGCCGGCGCGCAGGCCATCGCATTGCAGGCCGATGTCGCCGATCCGCAGGCCATGCGTCAGCTGTTCGATGCCATCGAAGCCCGTTTCGGCGGTATCGACGTGGTGGTCAACAGCGCCGGTGTGCTGCAGCTGGCGCCGCTGGCCGACACCGACGACGCATTGTTCGAGCGGGTCATCGGCATCAACCTCAAGGGCGCCTTCAATGTGCTGCGCGAAAGCGCGCGCCGGGTGCGCGACAGTGGCCGCATCATCACCCTGTCCACCAGCGTGGTCGGCACCCGGCTGGAGAACTACAGCGCGTACGCCGCCAGCAAGGCGGCAGTGGAAACCATGAGCGCGATCCTCAGCAAGGAGCTGCGCGGGCGCAACATCACCGTGAATGCGGTGGCGCCGGGCCCGACCGCTACCGACCTGTTCCTGGACGGCAAGTCACCGGAACTGATCGAGCGGCTGGCGAAGATGAGCCCTCTGGAGCGGCTGGGTACGCCAGAGGACATCGCCGGTGCGGTGGCCTTCCTGGCCGGTGCCGATGGCGGATGGATCAACGGCCAGGTGCTGCGCGCCAACGGCGGAATGGTGTAGATCGCACAGATGGCATCCACGCATGGCGCGACGCCCTTGTAGAGCCGAGCCCATGCTCGGCTGCTCTTCGCGCAAAGGCCAGAAGCAGCCGAGCGTGGGCTCGGCGCTACAGGCAGGTCAGGCGCCATGGGCCTCGCGACGCCCGTGCACCCAGTAGTACAGCGTAGGCAGCACCAGCAGGGTCAGCAGCATCGCCGACAGCAGGCCACCGATCACCACCACCGCCAGCGGCTTCTGCGTCTCGGCACCAATCGCATGCGAAGTGGCCATCGGCAGCAGGCCGAACATCGCCAGCAGCGCGGTCATCAGCACCGTGCGCAGGCGCTGCAGCGAACCTTGCACCACCGCCTGCAGCAGGTCCATGCCCTGCTCGCGCAGCTGGGCGAAGCGACTGAGCATCACCACGCCGTTCAGCACTGCTTGCCCGAACAACGCGATGAAACCGATCGCCGCCGACACTGACAGCGGGATGCCAGTGAGCCACAGGGCGAGGATGCCGCCGATCATCGCCAGTGGCACGTTGGCCAGGATCAGCGCAGCGCTGCTGATGTCCTTGAAGGCATCGAACAGCAGCACGAAGATGATCAGCACCGACAGCGGAATCACCCAGCCCAGCCGCTTCATCGCACGCTGCTGGTTCTCGAACTCGCCGGACCACTCCAGCCGGTAGCCGTCCGGCAGCTGTACGCTGGCATCCACGCGCTTGCGCATGTCAGCCACCACGCTGCCCATGTCGCGGCCGGCGATGAAGATGCTCACTGCCTTCACCCGCTGCGCGTTCTCGCGCGAGATGTTGATCGCGCCGCTGGCCATGCGGAAGTCGGCTACGTCAGACAATGTCACCGTGTGGCCATCGCCGATGCCTACCGGGACCGTGCGCAGCCGCTGCAGGTCACGGTCGGCGTCGTCCAGGCGAAGCGTAATCGGGAACCTGCGGTCGCCCTCCCACAGCTCGCCGACCTGGCGCCCGCCCAGTGCAGTCTCGATCACCTCGTCGATGTCGCGCACGTTCAGGCCATAGCGCGCCGCACGGTCGCGGTCGATGTCGATCTGCAACTGCGGCAGCGAACCATCGCGATCGATGAACGCGCTTTCCACGCCGTCCACCCCACGCACCTGGGCCAGGATCGCCTGCGCCTGCTGGTTGAGCACGTCCAGATCCGAGCCACTCACCTTGATCACCACCTGGCCCTTGATCTGCGAGATGCTCTCCAGGATGTTGTCGCGCACCGGCTGCGAGATCGAGAACTCCGGTCCCGGAATGCGCTGCTCCAGCGTGCGCTGCAGATCGCTCACCAGCTGGCGCTTGTCCACGCCCTTCGGCCATTCCTTCTCAGGCTTCAACGCCACCAGCGCCTCGATCTGGTTGGCGCCCTTGGCATCGGATCCGTCTTCCGGGCGCCCCAGCTTGGCCACTACCGTCGATACCTGCGGGAAGGTGCCGACCAGCTCACGGATGCGCCGCGACTGCTGCTGCGCCTCGGCCAGGCTGGTGCTCGGGTCGAGCGTGGCGGTCAGCCAGATCGATCCTTCGTCCAGCTCGGGCAGGAACTCCGAACCCAGCCGGGTGCCCAGTGCCAGCGTGCCGACCAGCAGCGCAACCGCGGTCAGTACCACTGCACGCGGGCGGGCCAGCGCCCGCTCCAGGATCGGCTTGTACCAGCCGCTCAGGCGGTCCATCAGTGGATTGCCATCACGCATGCGGTCGCGCCGCAACCACCAGTAGCAGAACAGCGGCACTACGGTCAGCGCCAGGATCAACGCACCGATCAATGCCGAGGTCACCGAGTACGCCATCGGCGCGAACATGCGGCCTTCCTGGCGCTGCAGGGTGAAGATCGGGATGTGCGCGGCGATGATGATCAGCATCGAGAAGAACGTCGGCCGCCCCACTTCGGAGGCTGCCGAGAGGACGGTCGAGAAGCGCGTTTTCCTGTCAGCGTTCGGCGGCAGCTTCGACAGCCGCGAAACGATGTGCTCGGTCACGATCACCGCGCCATCGATGATGATGCCGAAGTCCATCGCTCCCAGCGAAAGCAGGTTGGCCGGTACGCCCCACAGGTGCAGGCCGAGGAAGGTCGACAGCAGTGCCAGCGGCATCATCGCCGCCACGATCAGCGCCGCGCGGGCGTTGTACAGGAACAGCCACAGCACCAGGAACACCAGCACGGCGCCTTCCAGCAGGTTGCGGAAGACGGTTTTCAGCGTGGTCGAGACCAGCCATGAGCGGTCGTAGAACGGCTCGATGCTGACGCCGGCCGGCAGCTGGTTGGCTTCGATCTCGGTGATGCGCGCATGCAGGGCGTCGAGCACGTCGGACGGGTTCTCGCCCTTGCGCATCAGCACCATGCCGAACACCGCATCGTCATTGTCATCCTGGCCGACCAGGCCCTGCCGGGGCAGGCCGGTATCGGCGATACCGGCAAGGTCGCGCACCAGGATTGGCGTGCCACCGCGCTGCGCCACCACCACGTTGCCAATGTCGGCCGGCGAACGCATCAGGCCCACACCACGGATCAGGAACTGCTGCTGGCCGCGTTCCACATAGCCGCCGCCCACGTTCGAACTCCCCTTCTCCAGCGCCTCGGCGAACTCACCGAGGCTGATGCCGCGGTCACGCAGCTTGTCCAAATCCGGCTTGACCTGGAAGGTGCGCGCAAAGCCACCGAAGCTGATCACATCGGCCACTCCAGGAACGGTGCGCAGGCTACGCTCCATCGTCCATTCCTGCACGGTGCGCAGCTGGGTCGGGGTCAGGTGCGGGCCTTTCAGCACATAGCGGTAGATCTCGCCCACCGCCGAGCTCATCGCCTCCAGCTCCGGGGTCACCCCTTCCGGCAGCTCCACGCCCTGCAGGCGCTCCAGCACCTGCTGGCGTGCGAAGTAGTCATCGGCCTTGTCGTCGAAGGTCAGGATGATCATCGACAGGCCGAACTGCGTATGCGAGAACACCCGCACCGAATGCGGAATGCCGGACAGCGCCACTTCCAGCGGCATCGTCACCTCACGCTCCACCTCTTCGGCGGCACGGCCCGGGTGCAGCGACACCACCGTCACCTGGGTGTCGGACACATCCGGGAAGGCTTCCACCGGCAGCACGCGGAACGCGGCGATGCCAGCGCCGATGAACAGCAGCAGCGCCAGCATCACCATCAGCGGCTGGCGCAGGCAATAGGCAATCAGGCGATCGATCATGGGGCGGCGTGCCCCGTGCCGGTGCTGACGGCGGCTGGCACGCTGTCCACCAGTTGCTGCAGCAGCAGGCCGCCCTCGACCACCACCCTGCTGCCCGCAGCCAGGCCCTCGCGCACCCACAGGCGGCCATCACCCAGTTCCTCGGCATGCACGGCGCGGCGCACGAAGCGGCCCTTGCCCTCCTCCACGAACACCACCTGCTTGCCGTCGATCAGCAGCACCGCGGCATCCGGCAGCGAGACACCGCCCTCGGACGGCAACGCCACCTGGGCGCGCACGTACTGCCCGGCCTTGAAGCCACGTGCGCGGTTGTCCAGCTCGGCACGCGCCTGCACCACGCGGCGCTCACTGTCGACGAAGTCATCCACGTGCTGCAGGGTCGCCTGCAGCGGCTGGCCATCGGCGCCGGGCACGCTCACCTGCATGCCGGCCTTCAACCGCCCTGCCAGGCTTTCAGGAACATCCAGCAGCAGCCACAGGCGGTCCAGATCGCCGATCACTGCCAATGGCTGCTCGCTGTCGGGACTGACCGACATGCCCGGGTTCATCCGCCGCTCCACCAGCACGCCATCGATGGGGGCGCGCAGCGGCAGGCGCTGGTCCACGCGCTGGCCATTGCCATAGGCCCGGGCGAATGCATTCGCGCGCGCATGATCGGCCTGGCTGCCCGCGAAGTTGGCCTCGGCCTCGTCCAGTTCACGGCCCGACGCCACACCCGCGGCATGCAGCTCGCGGGTACGGTCCAGTTCCCGGCGGGCCCGCTGCAGCTCGGCGCGGCCACGCACGCTGTGGGCCTGGGCCTGGCCGAACTCGGGCGAGGTGATCCAGGCAATCACCTGGCCGGCCTTCACTTTCTGCCCCGGCTGCGCCTCGATGCGCGCCACCTGACCCGGCAACGGCGTGCGCAGTGCACTGGAGCGTGTCTCGTCCCAGACCACCCGGCCCGGCAGCTGCAGGCTGGCGCTTGCGCCGGCGGTCACCGCCTCGCTGCGCAGCACGTCCAGCTGGCGGCTGCCGGCTGGAAACTGGACCTGGCCGGCACTGACCTGCGGCGCGTCCTCGGTATACGACGCCGGCTCGCGGCCGCAGCCGCCCAGCAGGGCCAGCGCCAGCAAGGCCGGCAGCACGGCATGTCGCGCCTGCGGGCGACAAACGACGATGAACTTCATCGAGACTCTCCTTCAGCAACGGATGTGGCCGCTTCCCAGCGCGCCAGGGCAATGGCATGGTTGACGCGTGCTTCGATCAGTGCGCCCTCGAAGTCGCGCCAGCTACGGCGCGCATCCAGCAGGTCGGTCAGGCTGGCGGCGCCGCGCCGGTAGGCCAGTTCGATGCCCTGCACCGCCTTGCGCGCGGCGTCGGACTGCAGTCCTTCGTAGTCGCTGCGGCGCTGCGCGGCGGACTGCACGCTGGCCTGCAGCAGGTCAAGTTCGGCGCGCGCTTCGCGCTGCAGCACCTGCAGTTCCAGCGCGGCACTATCACGGTCGGCCTCGGCACGCTGCATCGTGCCGCGTGCACGTGACGGGCCGCCGAGCGGGATGGTCAACGACACGCCCCAGGTCACACCGCTGATGTCGGTCGGCTCGCGTTCGGCTTCCACGCCCAACTGGATGTCGCGATAGCGCTCGCTGCGCGCCAGTGCCTCACCGGCATCCGCCGCGGCCAGGCGCGAACGCGCCGCACGCAGATCGGCACGCTGCTGCGGATCGAACGCGCCCGTTGCGGCAACAGCTGCGGGGTCGGGCCAGGGCTCATCAGCGCTCAGGTCACCGCTGTCGTCACGGCCGAGCAGCAGCCCCAGCGCATGCCGTGCATCGCGCAGATCCAGGGCCGCCTCGCGCGCCGCGTCGGCTACGGCGAGATCGTCCACCGCCAGCCGCGCGCGATCCACCGGTGCCATCGCCCCTGTCGCGACCTGCTTGTCCGCCGCCGCCATCTGCTCGGCCGAACTCTGGCGGTTGGCGTCGGCGATCTGCGCCCGCTCCTGCGCGCCCTTCAGGCCGAAATAGGTTTCATGCAGCGCCACTTGCTGGCGGCGCCGGGTATCGAGCATCTCCAGACGGGCCACGTCCAACAGCGCATCGGCCTGGCGAATGCGCAGGGCGCGCTTGCCACCGCGCTCCCAGGTCCAGCCCAGGCCCAGCGTGCTGTCCACCCGCTTGTCCTGCCAGCGTCCGGGGCCGATGCCGTGCTTGGGGCTGATCTTGCTGGTGCCGATCGACAGCTCGGTGGCCGGGCGCAATGCCGCTGTCTGCGCATCGCCCTGCGCCCCGCGTAGCTCCAGTGCCGCCGCGCGCAGGTCCGGGTTGTGTGCTTCCATTGCGCGCTGCGCTTCCTGCAGGGACAGCGCCGAAGCCGCAGGCGCGCACAGAAGCGTGGCCAGCACGGCCGCAAGACGAGAGGAGAAATTCATGCACGTCACGGTAAGGTGATGCACTTGCGCCAAACTTGCCCCAACCTTGCACGAAGCTTGCAATGCGAATCCTGCTGATCGAAGACGACGCCGCTCTGGCCGATGGACTGATCCGCGCCCTGCAGGGTGCCGGTCATCTGTGCGACCACCTCTCGCGTGGACTGCACGCGCCGGCGGCACTGGCCGGCGCACCGTATGACGTGATGGTGCTGGACCTTTCATTGCCCGACGTCGATGGCCTGGACCTGCTCTCGCGCCTGCGCAACGACGGTGCCACCCTGCCGGTGCTGATCCTGACCGCACGCGATGGTGTGGAGGACCGCATCCTCGGCCTCGACCGCGGTGGCGACGATTACCTGGCCAAGCCGTTCGCACTCGGTGAGCTGGAAGCCCGCCTGCGTGCACTGTCGCGCCGCCGCAGCGATGCACCGGCTCAGAAGCGATTGGGCCGGTTGTGCTTCGACAGCATCCGCAATGAAGTGCAGGTTGAAGGCCAGCGCATCGAGTTGACCGCGCGCGAGCTGTCGCTGGTCGAGGCACTGATGCAGCATCCTGGCCGCACCGTCACCAAGCAGCGCCTGTTCGATGCGCTGTACAGCTGGGACCACGAAGCCAACCTGTCGGTGATCGAGGTGCATGTCAGCCGCCTGCGCCGCAAGTTGGAACAGGCGCGTGCCGGCGTCGGCATCCGCATGCTGCGTGGCCTGGGTTATCGCTTGGAGGCCGTGGGTGACTGAGCGCGTGCACAGCCTGCGGGGCCTGCTGCTGCGCCGCCTGTGGCTGCCACTGCTGGTGCTGCTGCTGTGCAGCGCGGTAGGTTCCTTCGCGCTGGCCCGTTTCTACGCCGGCCAGGTCTACGACCGCTGGCTTCTGGACTCGGCGATGTCGCTGTCCGAGCTGGTGACGGTGCAGGACGGTCATGCCTCGATCGAGATCACGCCCGCGGTGTCACGTATGTTCAGCTGGGACACCGCCGATGAAGTGCATGGCGAAGTGGTCGACGCTGCGGGTGCACGCTTGTATGGCGACCTGGCCGAAGCGCTGCCCCGCCCGGCCACCGCCGCTTCAAGCGACGACGCGGTTTATTACGATGCGCGCCTACGCGGGCAGCCGGTGCGCATGGTCGAAGTCGTGGTCAGCGCCGGGCCCGGCCACGATATCCGGCTGCGCGTGGCCGAGACGCTGCGCAAGCGCCACCGGCTGGAGCGCAAGCTGCTGCTGACCAGCATTCCGTTCCAGGCCGCGATCCTCGCCCTCGCGGCCTGGCTGGCCTGGTCCGGGACCGGCGCTGCCGCACGCCATGCGAACCAGGTGGCGCGGCGGTTGGCCAGCCCACGCCCCGACCCGCTGGCGCCACTGGAGCCGGCGCAGGAGGCGCCGCGCGAACTGTGGCCGGCGGTGGAGGCCTACAACGCCCTGCTGCAGCGACTGGACGCCATGCAAGCCGCGCAACGGCGCTTCGTCAGCAACGCCGCGCACCAGCTGCGCACGCCGCTGGCGGCGATGCAGGTGGAGCTGGAGAGTTCATTGCGGCAACAGGATCCGCAGACCCAGCACCTCGCGCTGTCCGGCACGCTGGCTGGGTTGGCGCGGCTGCAGCACCTGGTCAACCAACTGCTGATGCTCAGCCGTTCGGAAGATCCCCATGGCAGCGTACTGCCGCTGCAGCCGCTGGACCTGGCCGCGCTGGCGCGGGGCGTGGTCGAGCGCTACGCAGACCGTGCGTTGGCGGTCGACGTGGACCTGGGTTACGACGGACCCGACGACGGTGTGCAGGTGCAAGGTGATCCGCAGCTGCTGCGCGAGGCGCTGGGCAACCTGCTGGACAACGCGCTGCGCTATGGCGCCGCGCCCGGTGTGATCACCCTGGGCGTTCGGCAGGAAACCGACGGCGTGCAGGTCTGGGTGGACGATGACGGCGCCGGCATCGCCGAAGCCGAACGCGCGCGCGTCACAGAACGCTTCTACCGGGCCAGCAGCGAGGGGGACGGCTGCGGGCTGGGGCTGGCGATCGTGGCCGAGATCGCGCAACGGCATGGTGCGATGTTGAAGATCGAAACGGCGCCGCTCGGTGGCGCGCGCGTGGGGCTGCGGTTCCGCTGAGCGTTGTTGAATTGCCCTTGTAGAGCCGAGCCCATGCTCGGCTGCTCCTGGCAAGATGCCTGAGCCGAGCATGGGCTCGGCTCTACAGGTTCCTGGTCACCCGTGAAGCGTGCCAACCAAGGTCGGCACCTACCAATCGTCACTGGCTCATCGAATACGGCGCCTGCGCGCCCTGCCCCGGCCAGTCCTTGTTCGGCTCGGCCTACATGCTGAAGCGCAGTTCGCCACCGGCCAGGATCTCGTCGTGGCGCAGGAAGGTACGCTGCAGCGGCGTGCCGTTCAACGTCACGCTGCCCACGTACGTGTGCGCGTCATCCAGCCCCTCGGCCACGATGGTGAACGTCTTGCCGTTGGGCAGGCGCATCGCGGTCTTCGGCAGGAACGGACGGCCAAGAATGTACTCGCCCGAACCCGGTGCAACCGGGTAGAAGCCCAGGGCGGTGAACACGTACCACGCCGACATCTGGCCGACATCATCGTTGCCGGCCAGGCCATCCGGGCGGTCGGCGTACTGGGTATCCATGATCTGCTTCAGGCGCGCCTGCGTGCGCCACGGCTGGCCGGCATACGAATACAGGTAGGCCACGTGGTGGCTGGGCTCATTGCCGTGGGCATACCAGCCGATCAGGCCGGTGATGTCTTCCATGTGCTCGAAGATCGACGGATCCACCTTGGCGTTGAACACCTCGTCCAGGAGCGCGAGCAGCTTGTCGCTGCCACCGTGCGCGGCCGCCAACCCGGCGACGTCCTGCGGCACGTACCACGAATACTGCCAGGCATTGCCTTCGGTGTAGTCGGTGCCGTAGCCGCTGGCGCTGGGGTCGAAGGGCGTGCGGAAACTGCCATCGCGCTTGCGTGCGCGCATGAAGCCGGTGTCCTTGTCGAAGGCATTGCGCCAGTTGCCTGCGCGCTTGTCGAAGGTCGCCGCGATATCGGCCTTGCCCATGGCCTGCGCCATGCGTGCGATGGTCCAGTCGTCGAAGGCGTATTCCAGCGTCTTGCTGGCTGCTTCGCCCTCCTCGTCGATCGGCACGTAGCCCAGCTCGCGGTACTGCGCGATGCCGTCATAGGGACCGTAATTGGCGGTCTCGACCATTGCCTTCAGCGCCTTGTCGGCGTCGAAGCCACGAATGCCCTTCACGTAGGCATCGGCGATCACCGGCACGGCGTGGTAGCCGATCATGCACCAGTCTTCCAGGCCATGGAACGACCATACCGGTAGCATGCCGTACGGGCTGTGCTCATGGTGGGCAAGCATGGAATTGACGAAGTCGCTGTTGCGCTTCTCCGGCTGCACCAGCGTCAGCAACGGGTGCAGCGCACGGTAGGTGTCCCACAGCGAGAACGTGGAATAGTTCGTGTAGCCCTCGGCCTTGTGCACGGCATTGTCCGGCCCGCGGTACTGGCCATCGGCATCCATGAACAGCGTCGGCCCCAGCAGGGTGTGGTACAGCGCGGTATAGGCACTGCGCCGCGCATGCTCGGGGGCGTCGATATCGAGTACCGACAGCGCCTGCGTCCACTCCTGCTTTGCCTGCGCACGCACGCGGTCGAAATCGAAGTCGGCCACTTCGGCGTCGAGGTTGGCGATGGCGCCGGCTTCACTGACCGGCGAGATCGCCACCTTCACCACCAGCGGTGCATCCAGCTTGCCGAATGCGAACGTGCCGACCAGCTGTCGGCCTTCGATCTGGGCGCGCTGCGCGGGATCCTTCTCACCCGGCGGCGGGAAGCCCTTGTAGACGATGTCCTGCTCGGTGTTGTGCAGCTCGTGCCCGGCCAGCGGGCGCGAGAAACGCATCGCGAAATACAGCTGGCGGCCCGGCGCCCAGCCGCGCGTCTCGCGGAAGCCGGTCACCGTACTGTCGGCGCGCACCCTTACCCGCGACCACAGCACCTTGCCCGGGTAGTCGTACATGCTGGTACGCATGTCCAGCAGCACCTTGGCGTCGGTGCCCTTGGGGAAGGCGTAGCGATGCACACCCACGCGCGCACTGGTGGTCAGTTCGGCGCGCACCTTGTAGTCGTCCAGGGTGACCGCGTAATAGCCCGGCTCGGCCTTTTCATCGTCATGACGGAAGCGCGAGGCATAGCCACTGCGCGGCTTCTCCGGATCACCGCGCTCCAGCCCGGGATTGCCGGTGAACGGCATCAACAGGATGTCGCCCAGGTCCGAATGACCGGTGCCGGAAAAATGCGTATGCGAGAAGCCGACGATGCTGCTGTCGTCGTAGCGGTAGCCGGCCGCCCAACCGTAGGCCTTCTCGCGCGGCTGGATGCGCGTGTCCGGGCTGAGCTGGACCATGCCGAACGGCACCGTGGCACCTGGGTAGGTATGGCCTTCCCCGCCGGTGCCGATGAACGGGTCCACCGAGGCATAGGCGCGTTCGGCGGCGGATTTCGACGGGGCCGCCAGCGCCGCCCCAGAGGCAAGCATGGCGGTCGCGGCAAAAGCGATCAGGAGACGACGGTCCAGCGTGGGCATCGGCATTTGGATCGATTCAAGATTTTGACCGGATGCTAGCACCGGGCTTCAGGTGCCGCATGTTGCGGCGCAACTGAATGGATCTAAAGACGACAAAAGCTGTCCGATTTCCTATGCAACTAATTGCATGGTTCGATGCCGTGGCGCTCACCACACTGTCGCCAAAGCCGAAAAGCGGGGCGAAAAAGGTGCCCTGCGGCATTCCCGGTCGCAATGCGACCGCTATTGCACTTTACACCAGCCGGGCCGGAAAGTGCGCCGAAATCACTTCATCCTCACGCCATCACAGCGTTTCATTCACGCCAACGAAGTGAATGCGACCCGTTTCCCGAAGTTCGATACCCCATAGGAGTACCGCCATGAAGATCGCAGTTCGTCGTTCCCTTGCCATGGCCATAGCCACCGGCATCACCCTCGCATCCACCGCCCAGGCCGGAACTCTGGGCCCCGGCCAGTCGGCCACAGTGAATGCTGGGGATGCCCCGGAGTCCTGGTCACTCGACGGCGCACAGCTGACAGGCAATCCAGGAGCACGCCTCCTGGACATCGATGCCCGAGGGACATCCAGCGTCACGGCGAACAGCGTGTCCATTGATGGGCGGATCAATCTGAACAACAGCTCACTCTCGTTGAGCGACAGCACCGTCCGGAACACCGCCGGCCGTGCCCTGAGTCTGATTACCTCCGGTGGCACTTCCGGCAGCTCCGTCGCAGTCGTCGAACGCACCACACTGGTAGGTGCCGGCATCGGTGGTAGTGCTACGCAGGGTGCCGATCTGACGCTGGACGCAAGCCGACTCGAAGGCGTGTTCAACTCCAACGGCGCTTTTGACCGCGGTATTGGATTCCTGTTGGCCGACCCGGCCCACCTGCTTGCCCGGAATGGAAGCACCATCATTGGTGATGATTCGGGCATCAATGCGAACTTTCAAATGGCCGCACCAGGTGATAGAGCCAATGTTGAGATAGACGCTTCGCGTGTTGAAGGCCGCAGCGGCGCAGGCATTCATGTTGTGCGCTTTGGTAGCAGGCCTTCTGTCCTGGCGACGTTCAATTTCCGCAACGGCAGCCAGCTGGTCGGTGGCAGCGGCACCGCGCTTCTGGTCGAGGATGCAGGCGCAGAGATCGACCTGAACCTCGATGCCTCGAGCGCGACCGGTGGCATCGTCAACGCTGCCGGGGGCACTGTGAACGTCGCACTCTCGAACGGCGCCAGCATCACCGGCGCGATGACCGACGTCACTCGCGTGTCACTGGACTCTGCCACCTGGAACATGACCGGAAACTCCACGGTCGGTGCGCTAAGCCTCGGCAACGGCACCGTGTCCCTCGGCGACGGCTCCGCCTTCCACACCCTCAACGTGGCTGGCAACTTCAGCGGCGCCGATGGCACGATCGTCTTCAACACCGTACTGGCCGGCGACGACGCAGCCACCGACAAGCTGATCATCGGCGGTGACACCAGCGGTACGGCCAACGTGCGCGTCAACAATGTCGGCGGCGCAGGTGCGCAGACCGACAGGGGCATCGAGCTGATCTCCGTCGGCGGCGCTTCCAACGGCCAGTTCAACATCTCCGGCCGCGCAGTGGGCGGTCAGTACGAGTACTTCCTGCACAAGGGCACTGGCGTCGACGGCAACTGGTACCTGCGTTCCCAGCTGCCGACGGTTCCTGACCCCTGCGAGGCCAACCCCGGCTTGCCGCAATGCCCGCCGGTCGACCCTGTGGATCCCGTGGATCCGGTCAATCCGGAACCGGTGCTGCGCCCCGAACCCGGCGCCTATCTGGCCAACCTGCAGGCCGCGCAGACGATGTTCCGCCTGGGCTACCACGACCGCAACGCGGGCCAGAACTCCGGCCGCGCCTGGGCCCGCGTGGATGGCTCGCGTAACGGCTTCGATGCCGTCAGCCGCCAGCTCGACATCCGTGGCAACAGCCAGGCACTGACCGTCGGTGCTGATCTGTGGCGTCACGATTCGGGCAGCAGCGTGGGCGTGATGCTGTCCACCGGCAACGCCAGCAGCACCTCCACCAATGAACTGACCGGCTACTACGCCCGCGGCAAGGTGAAGGGCGAGGCGCTGGGCATCTACGGTACCTGGCGCGGCGGCAACGGTGCCGACCCGTATGCAGGCTTCTACGTGGATGGCTCGGTGCAGCGTGCGCAGTTCCGCAATCGCGTGGAAGGCATCGGCCTGGATGCGGAACGCTACGACAGCCGTGCCTGGCAGGGTGCGGTGGAAACCGGCTACGCGTTCCGTGTGGGCGGTGCCAGCAACGGCGGCATCTACCTGGAGCCGCAGCTGCAGGTGGGCTACAGCCGCTGGGACAGCAACCGCCACACCGAGGCCAACGGCACGGTGGTGAGCACCGAGAATGCCAATGGCCTGTTCGGCCGCGCGGGCCTGCGCCTTTCCGGCGTAACCCGCTGGGGCAATGGCGCGGCGGAAGTGCAGCCGTACCTGTCCGCCAGCTGGCTGCACACCCGCGCCGAATCGCAGATCCGCATGGATGACGAGATCGCCGATGCACGCGTGCCGCGCAGCCGTGGCGAGTTCAGCGGCGGCGCATCGGTGAAGTTTGCCAACGGCGTCGGTGCCTGGGGCGGCCTGTCGCTGCAGCGGGCCAGCGGCTATCACCAGACCAGTGCGCAGGTGGGTGTCAGTTACAGCTGGTAAGCCTTGCGCATGGGAGGCGGCCAAGCTGGCGCCTCCCAACCGATCCACATGAACTTTCGTAGGCCGCTGGGACGGAGGGTCGAAGGAGACTTTCCATGAAGATCGCTGTTCGCCGTTTCCTCGCACTGGCTGTGACCAGCTATCTTGCCATGGCAGCTCCGCTGCATGCCGGATCGCTGAACCCTGGGCAGTCCGCAACCGTGCAACCGGGAGACTTGCCAGAGGCGTGGTTACTCATCAATGCCCGGCTGATCGTCAATCCCGGCGGAAAGACACTCGGCATCGACGCACATGCCCAGTCCACGGCGACGCTTTCAGGTGCCGAGGTGTCTGCATCAGCAGTAAACTCCACCGCAATCCGCGTCGCAAACAGCGTACTCACGCTCACCCAGTCGACGGTAAACAACACGGGTGGACGCGGCGTGGAGCTTACCTACGCCAGCTCGCAGGGACGTCCAAACCCCGTAGCCAACATCAGCAACAGCCAGATCACCGGCCAAGGGGCCGGCATCAGCGTGGTTGGCGAAACATTCAGGCGGCGCGCTGTGCTGAATCTGGACCGTACGCAAGTCATCGGCCAGCTGGTCAGCACTGCAGATCCGGCACTGGCCGGCAACGGCATCGTCGCTTTCGAGGGCTCAGACATTCACGTGGGCAACGGAAGCGTGGTAACTGGCGCACAGAACGGCATCTACGCCGTAGGAAGTTCCACCAGCCCCATCGCCTCCAGGGTGGTCATCGACGCTTCCAGGGTGGAAGGCAACGCAGGTGCCGCACTGATTGTCCCCGCACCCACATTGGCGCGCATCCCAGACTCCGACGTCCGCTTCACCGTCCGCAACGGCGCGCAGCTGATCGGCAGCAACGGCAACCTGCTGGAAGTCACTGCGGCCGCTGCCACCGTTGGCTTCACCGTCGACGACTCCAACCTCTCCGGCAACATCATCAACACCGCTGGCAGCATCGTCGATGTCGGCCTGACCAATAACGCCTCGCTGCGTGGTGCCACCGAGAACATCACGTCGATGGCGGTGGACAATGCCCGTTGGCAGCTGACCGGCAGCAGCAGCACCGGCTCGGTGTCGCTGGGCAGCGGCGGCGAGATCGCGCTCGGCGACGGCTCCGCCTTCCACAGCCTCAACGTGGCCGGCAACTTCAGCGGCGCCGGTGGCACGATCATCTTCAACACCGTGTTGGCCGGCGACAGTGCCGCCACCGACAAGCTGATCATCGGCGGTGACACCAGCGGCACTGCCAACGTGCGCGTCAACAATGTCGGCGGCGCCGGTGCTCAGACCGACACGGGCATCGAACTGATCCAGATCGGTGGCGCATCCAACGGCCAGTTCAATCTGGCCGGTCGTGCGGTGGGGGGGCAGTACGAGTACTTCCTGCACAAGGGCACCGGAACCGATGGCAACTGGTACCTGCGTTCGCAGCTGCCGACCGTGCCTGACCCATGCGTGGCGAACCCCGACTTGCCGGAATGCCGGCCAGTCGATCCGGTCGATCCGGTCGATCCAGTAGATCCCGTGGACCCCGTGGACCCCGTGGATCCAGTCGATCCCGTGGGTCCGGTCGATCCGGAACCGGTGCTGCGCCCCGAGCAAGGCGCTTACCTGGCCAACCTGCAGGCGGCGCAGAGCATGTTCCGCGTCGGCTACCACGATCGCCATGCAGGCCAGAATGCCGGCCGCGCCTGGGCACGCGTGGACGGCTCACGCAATGGCTTCGATGCCATCAGTCGCCAGCTCGACATCCGTGGCAACAGCCAGGCACTGACCGTCGGTGCTGATGTGTGGCGTCACGATTCGGGCAGCAGCGTGGGCGTGATGCTGTCCACCGGCAACGCCAGCAGCACCTCCACCAATGAGCTGACCGGCTACTACGCCCGCGGCAAGGTGAAGGGCGAGGCGCTGGGCCTCTACGGCACCTGGCGCGGCGGTAGCACCGCCGATCCATATGCGGGCTTCTACGTGGATGGCTCGGTGCAGCGTGCGCAGTTCCGCAATCGCGTGGAAGGCATCGGCCTGGACGCGGAACGCTACGACAGCCGTGCCTGGCAGGGTGCGGTGGAAACCGGGTATGCGTTCCGTGTGGGCGGTGCCAGCAACGGCGGCGTCTACCTGGAGCCGCAACTGCAGGTCGGCTACAGCCGCTGGGACAGCAACCGCCACACCGAGGCCAACGGCACGGTGGTGAGCACCGAGAATGCCAATGGCGTGTTCGGCCGCGTGGGCCTGCGCCTGTCCGGCGTAACCCGCCCGGGCAACGGCGCGGCGGAAGTGCAGCCGTACCTGGCCGCCAACTGGCTGCACACCCGCGCCGAATCGCAGATCCGGATGGATGACGAAGTGGCCGATGCGCGCATCCCGCGCAGTCGTGGCGAGTTCAGCGGCGGCGCATCGGTGAAGTTTGCCAACGGCGTCGGTGCCTGGGGCGGCCTGTCGCTGCAGCGGGCCAGCGGCTATCACCAGACCAGTGCGCAGGTGGGTGTCAGTTACAGCTGGTAATCGGTCGCCTTCGGCCCGTGGTCGATTCGATTGCGGGTTTGTCTCAAGGCGGGAGGTGTGGCTGCCGGACTGGGGTTCGCGGCCACGGCGTGAAGGGCGCGACAGGGATTGTCGCGTCCGCCACTTGTTTGCCGGGATCTACAACGGTGAGTGATGTGACCTTTCGATTCTGCCCGTTCGGCAGACACCATCAATGAGCGTTCCACGTCGTGATGCGTACAGGATGGCGCCGCAGCGGACATGCCGCTGCCGGGATTGGAACCCCCGAAAGGAAGGACAGAGATAGCCCGTCGCAACTACGGCGGGCGATGCGTGTGGCCGTCAGGCCCTCCGGTTTTCTCTGTTCCTTCCGGGAGTTCCAAGCACGCATCGCCCGCCACCCTTGCGGTGGCCCTCGCACC
This sequence comes from Stenotrophomonas maltophilia group sp. msm4, assembly GCF_032025605.1. Classification (NCBI taxonomy): domain Bacteria; kingdom Pseudomonadati; phylum Pseudomonadota; class Gammaproteobacteria; order Lysobacterales; family Lysobacteraceae; genus Stenotrophomonas; species Stenotrophomonas maltophilia group sp. msm4. Next base: position 1,360,495 of record NZ_JAVSKK010000001.1, read on the forward strand.
CAAGGAGTTTCCGCATGAAACACCCACGCCCGCTCAGCCCGGCCATGGAGTCGCTGTTCCAGCGCATCGAACACGCACTCAACAGCGCCGAAGGCATGGCCATCCTCATCGGCGAGCAATACGGCCCCGAGCCGAAACCTCCCGCGCCGATAGGCTACGACGCCAAGCAGATCGCCAATGCGATGGTCATGCTGAGCCAGCATGGGCGTTGCCTGCTGCAGAAGTTGCGCGCGGAAGCGGAAAAGGTGACCTATCACTAGACCGCGATGCAGCCAAGCCTGCTCGTCGCCGTGCGGGCCGCAGGCAGCGACTGCTGCCCTCAACCCGGCAACGCGCTCCGCAACGTGGCGAGGTCGGCGCTGTCGACCGGCCTCACCACCCGCGCCACTTCCTGGCCGTCATGCAGCAGCACCACTGTGGGCCACAGTTTTACCTTGAAAGCACGCCCCAGTGGCTTTCCCTTGCCATCTTCGATCTTCCAATGCACCAGATCATGGGCGTCCACAAACGCCTGGAGTGTGGGCTGCGCGCCCTGGCAATGGCCACACCAGGGTGCACCGAACTCGAGCAGCAGCCAGCCCGCCTGAGCTTCCACGTCCGCGCCGGCGGGCTCCGCCGCCGGGTAGTCACGCATGAACGGCATGGTCGTTACCCCGCCAAGGCCTTCTGGATGTCCTCCACCGGTGAATTGGTCAGATCCTTGGCAATATCGCCCAGCAGGCGCGCCTGGACCTCCTTGTGCAGCAGCGGGCGGATACGGCCCAGCGTGGTCGGGTCTGCCACCAGTACCAGGTGTGCATAGCGATTATTCAAGGCATCTTCGTTGAGCTGCTCAGCCACCTGCTTGGCGAACGTCGCTTCGTTGAGCTGAGAAATGGACATGTCCTTCGGCACCGCACCGGCCGGCCCCTGACCTGAGATACCCTGCTCGCTGATGTCCTGCAGGCGCAGTTCGCCTTCCTGCTTCAACGTCAGCTGATGTTCGTCGCCAACGTTGGTGAACACGCGGGCCGAACCACCATCGGCGACGATGATCAGCGTGCCTTCGGGAATGCGACGGGTCATGCGATGCTCCTTCTCGATTACGTTCGGCACTACCGTAGACAGCACTGCGTGAGCGCTGCGGCCAGGGTTCGTTCAACGCGTGTCATCGCATGCGTTGCGGATGAACAGGCGCCATGGAACACACCGTGCAGATCAGCCCGCTTCTCCGCATGCTCACGCCGATGCCGTTATCATGAACCGATGATCGACAAGACCCACTACGTGACGGGCGCACCTATTACGTGGGAAGCACTGCCGACCGGCGCTTCGCTTGCCACGATGGCTCCCGCCCTGCCCTTCCACCGCCTCGCGCTGGACCCCGGCGGATGACGCCCGCAGGCGCTCTGCCTGCATTCCCACGCTGACGTGACCGCTGGCCGCTGATTGCGCGGCTGCAGTGGTCCTGTTTCCGAATGTCTACCGTTACGGCGGTGCATTGTGGTGCGCGTGGCGCCGTGCGTGCGCACTTTCTCCCTGCCCTCGATGCCCCTGCGCCACCTGCGCCTGCATCGCCGTTTCCGTTTCTCGGGACACACCACACCGTCTATTCCACACCGTATTTACTCAACAAGGAGTGCCCATGCAGGACACCCCCGATGCACACGCCCACTTTGGCTGGTTCAAGCGCCGCCGCCACCTGAAGGTCGATGAGATCACGGTGGTCGACAAGCCCATGCTCAAGCGCGCCGTCGGCGCGGCCGCACTCGGCAATGCCATGGAGTGGTTCGACTTCGGTGTCTACGGCTATCTGGCGGTCACCATCGGCCAGGTGTTCTTCCCCTCCAGCAATCCCACCGCGCAGGTGATCGCCGCGTTCGCTACCTTCACCGTGGCGTTCCTGGTGCGCCCCTTGGGCGGCCTGGTGTTCGGGCCGCTGGGTGATCGCTACGGCCGCCAGAAAGTGCTGGCGTTCACCATGATCCTGATGGCGCTGGGCACCTTTTCGATCGGCCTGATTCCCGCCTACGAGCGCATCGGCATCTGGGCGCCGGTGCTGTTGCTGCTGGCGCGCGTGGTGCAGGGCTTCTCCACCGGTGGCGAGTACGGCGGCGCGGCCACCTTCATCGCCGAGTATTCCACCGACCGCAACCGCGGCCTGATGGGCAGCTGGCTGGAGTTCGGCACGCTGGGCGGCTACATCGCCGGCGCCGGTACCGTGACCGCGCTGCACATGCTGTTGAGCAGCGAACAGATGCTGGACTGGGGCTGGCGCATTCCGTTCCTGGTGGCCGGCCCGCTGGGCCTGCTCGGCCTGTATATGCGCATGAAGCTGGAGGAAACCCCGGCGTTTCGCGCCTTCGCCGAGGAAGCCGAGAAGCGCGAACACGACCGGCCGGGGCTGCGCGCGCTGTTCCAGGTGCACGGTCGCCAGCTGCTGGTATGCATGGGCCTGGTGCTGGTGTTCAACGTGACCGATTACATGCTGCTGACCTACATGCCCAGCTACCTCAGCGTCACCATGGGCTATGCCGAGAGCAAGGGCCTGCTGCTGATCATCATCGTGATGCTGGTGATGATGCCGCTGAACATCGTCGGTGGCGTGTTCAGTGACCGGCTGGGCCGCCGGCCGATGATCATCGGCGCGTGTATCGCGCTGCTGGTGCTGGCCATTCCGTGCCTGCTGCTGGTCGGCAGCGGCCATGACGGGCTGATCTTCCTCGGGCTGATGCTGCTGGGACTGGCACTGGTGTGTTTCACCAGTTCGATGCCGTCCACGCTGCCGGCGCTGTTCTATACCCCGGTGCGCTACAGCGCGCTGTCGATCGCCTTCAACGTCTCGGTGTCGCTGTTCGGTGGCACCACGCCGCTGGTGACCGCGTGGCTGGTGGAACGTACCGGCGACCCGCTGGTGCCGGCCTATTACCTGATGGGCGCGGCGGTGATCGGCCTGGTGACCATGCTGTTCGTGAAGGAGACCGCCGGCCTGCCGCTGCGTGGCTCACCGCCGGCGGTCGGCTGCAGGAAGGAAGCCGCTGCGCTGCTGCTGAGCGATGCACCGGTGACCGTGGACCGGACCCTGCCACCGCTGCCGGACGTTGCAGACCCCGAGCAGGTGAAGCCTGCGTTGTAGAGCAGAGCACGCGCTCGGCTGCCCTTCGGGGAATCAGCCGAGCATGGGCTCGGCTCTACAACGCACGCGCCCTCAATCGCGCGGACTGTTCAATTCCATCGCGCGCATCACGATGGGCTTGGCCCAGCCGGGCGTGTGCAGCAGGTCGGCTACCGCAATGGGGTACTGCAGTTCGCCTGCAGCCATGGCCAGTACCGGCAGCGGCACCACGCAGCCCTGCGCGTCGGCCGGTGCGCTGTTGTCGTAGACATGCAGCTCGGCCAGGTGTGGCAGCAGCTCCAGCAGGTTCGCGCGCGCGGAATCGAAACGCGCGCGGATCCTCTCCACCGGAATATCGTGGCCGCCAGCGGCCACCCGCGCCGCAACACGGGCGATGTGCAGCTCGACATCGGCCAGCCCACAGAACCAGATCGCCACCTGATGCCGTTCGCAGGCCTCACGCAGCAGGTGCGGAATGGTATTGCCGCCGAGTGTGGTCTCGAAGGCGAAGTCGGTGCCATCAGCCATGGCCTGGCGCAGGCGGCGGGTGCCTTCCTGCCATGCCTCCGCGTTGGCCTCCGGCAGCGGCCAGCCGGCGTCGACCAGGCGACGGGTGAACGAGTCCGGGTTGAACCAGCTCAGTCCTTCGGCGTCCAGCCAGGTGCCCAGCAGCGAACTCTTGCCGGCGCCATTGACGCCGGCCAGCGCCAGGATGCGTCCCATCGATCAGAGCGGACGGCCGAGGGTGACTTTGCGGCCGCGCCGGATCGGCTGGTCCAGTACCTTGCCCAGCCCTTCTCCGCGCTGCAGCCCGGCCAGGGTCTGGTCGAACTCGCTGCGCAGGCGCAGCAGTTCCTCGCTGCGCTCATCGGCATCGCCGCCGGCAGCCTTGGCCAGCAGCTCCTGGTAGGTGCGGATATCCACGATCACCGCTTCGGGGTGATTGTGGTTGGTGATGACCAGCGCCTGCTTTTCGCGCACGGTGCGCATCAGGCTCGGCCAGCCCCGGGTCTTCACCGACGAGGCCGGGGCCTTCTCGAGGCCAGGCAGATCCAGCGGCAGGGTCATCACACGGCTCCAGGCGGGGTGGATAAGCGACACTATACCCAATTTGGCCAAATTGGAGATAAATACCCTTTTACCCAGGCAGCCCGGTGTCCGGGGCGTCGGTCTGCAGCAGGCTGTCGCGCTCGCGCAGCGGGAAGCGGATCCAGGCATCCAGGCCTTGCGGGGCAAAGCGCAGCTCGCCGCTTCCGGCCAGTTCATAGGGCACCCGCTGCTCGATCAGGACCCGGCCCAGGCCACGCTGGCGTGGCATCTCCCACCCCGCCACCTCGGCATGGCGCTCGCACCAGTGCAGGCCCAGCCACGGCTGCCCATCCTGCACCTGCAGGTGCCAGCAGACATCGATCCGGCCGTCCTCGTGGGCCAGCGCGCCATACCGCAACGCATTGGTGGTCAGCTCATGGATGGCCAGCGACAGTACTTCGGCCGCCTTCGGTGGCAACAGCACATCCTCACCCTGCAGGTGATAGGCGGCGGCCGGCGTCTGCGCCGCGATCTCCTCCTCGAGCATGCCGCGCAGGCAGACCCCTACATTGGCGCCACGGGTCAACAGGCTCTGCGTGCGCGCCAGTGACATCAGCCGCGCGCACAGGCGCTCGGCATACTCGTCCACGCTGCCGACCGATGCGCGGGTCCGCCAGGCAAGGGCATGGATGGTCGACATGATGTTGCGCACGCGATGCTGCAGTTCGGCCAGCAGCACCGATTGGCGCTCGGTGGCACGCTTGAGGTCGTCGATGTCCACGGCGATCGCGAACACGCCACTCACCCCGCCATCGGCATCACGCAGCGGTGCGGCGGCGACACGCGTCCAGCGCGCGCGCCCATCGTCATGGATGAACTGGAACTCCAGGCCTGGGACCATCGTCTCCCCCCGCAGGGCGCGGGCGATGGCGAAATCGTGGGGTTCGATGCGCGAGCCATCGGGATGCGTACCCTGCCACCGGTAGTGGTTGGGGCGATCCGTGGAGGGCACCTTGCCGGTGGGAAGATAGGTCCGCATCTGGTCGTTGGACAGTTGCAGGTTGCCGTCGGCATCGACAATGCAGACACCCACCGGCAGCACCTTGAAGGCCAGCGCCAACCGGCGGTCGCTCTCACGGCGCTTCTGTTCCTCACGTTCGCGGGCCGCCTGCGCAACGTGCGCGGCCGTCGTTTCGAACATGGTCACCAGCACGCCGTTGATGCACCCGTCCTCTCCGCTTATGGGGCTGTAGGTGATGGTGAACCAGACATCCTCCAAGCGCCCCCGCCGCGCCAGCGGATAGAGCTTGTCCTCATAGGTGATGGTCTCGCCCTGCCACACACGCTGATAGATCGGGCCGTTGATGTGCCAGACCTCGGGCCAGCACTCTCGCGTCGGCTGGCCCAGTCCGCCAGGATGCTTGTCAGCCAGGATCTCGGCATAGCCATCGTTGTAGAGCTGCACCAGCTGCTCGCCCCACAGCACGATCATCGGAAAGCCGTGCGCAAGCATCAGGTCGACGGTGGCGCGCAGGTGCGGCGGCCATTGCTCGATCGCACCCAGTGGCGTGCCTGACCAGTCGTGCCGGGCAATACGGGCGGCCATGCCGTCATGGCCCGCATGCGCCTGCAGCGACGGCGGCATGCCCGCCGGGCGCTCAACGGCCCGGAGGCCTTCGGTGTGGCGCGACATGCCGCGCAATCAGGCGATGCCCGCAGGGGCCTGCGGCGTCGCCACCAGTCCCGCCAGCTGCTGGACCAGGGCCTCGATGTGATAGGGCTTGGTGCAGCGTGGCGCATCCGCGAAGCGGCTGGGCAGGTTGTCATCGTAGCCAGAGGTCAGCATGAACGGCGTACCCGCTTCGGCCAACCGGTCGGCCAGCGGGTACACCTGTTCACCGCCCAGGTTGATGTCCAGCAGGGCCACATCGATGGGGTTGTCATCCAGCAGCCGGCCGAGTGCCTGCAGGTCCCCGGCCGGCCCCACCACCTGCGCGCCCTTCAACTCCAGGTAGTCCACCAGGAACATCGCGATGGCGAATTCATCTTCCGCCACCAGTACTCTCAACCCTTTCAGGCCTTCTGGTTTGTTGCCCGCTTCCAGCACGACCGGCGCTCCTCGATACACGCGGCCCACCTCCGCCGCAACGGTCGTAGGATGCGCGAACCGGGCTACAAGGGCGCGTGATGATCGATGAAGATCGCAACCGCGGCGCATTCACTCCGGCATTGCAGCTTCCATGCCGAGCTGCGCTCGGAACGTGACGAGGATGGACGTTTCCACGTGCACCGCGTGCTGCATGCCAGCGCCGAGCTGAGTGATGCGCAGTGGCAGCGGTTGCTGGAGGTGGTGGAGAAGACCCCGGTGACCCTGGTGATGCGCGAGGGTGCGTGGATCTACTGTAGAGCCAAGCCCATGCCCGGCTCTGCAAAAGGCTCAGCGCCGTGAATGCAGTACGGTGCGCTGGCGCATCGCGTTGAATTCCTGCTCTACCTGCTGGATATCCTCGGCCTGGAACCCGGCCGCGTCCAGCAGCTGGTCGGCGGCGGCGGCGGCCAGCGGATCATCCTCACGCTGGCGCCAGCAGCGCGCTGGCAGGAAGTAACCCACTTCGCTGCGCCCGCGCATGATCACCACCGGCCGGCCCGCATACAGCAGGAACTCCGCCAGGTGCTGGCGCAGCCCCTCCACCGAGACATAGGCCGGGCCGATGCCCAGTGATCGGCTGGACGGTTCGGAACTTTCGAACAGCTTGCGACGGCTCATCCACTCCTCCTTATGTGCAGCGCGTGGTCTCCTTTCCCTAGACGGGCGCATCGCTGCACCCCCGCCACGCACTACGTGATCCACATCACGCCGTCACTCAGAACCCGGTATTGAACTCCAGCTGGAACACGTCGATCGACAGTGGAGCACCGGACACTTCCTTGGCCGCCATCCACTTGCCGCTGATCCAGCTGCGCGCGTCCAGCGCGTAGGCGCCGCCCACGTAGTAGCCGCGGGCATTGGTGCCTCCGAGGTGGAAGTTCGGGTCGTTGTAGGCGTCCGGCAGCGCATCGGCCTCGATGCGCTTGTAGCCCAGCAGCGCCTGCCACTGGCCCTTCTCCTTCAGGTCGGTGGCACCGAAGGTGGCCTGCACCATCCAGGCGGTGTCGCCGCTGCGGAAGGTGTCGATGCTGGCGGTACCACCGGCGCCGTAGTTGTTGACGATGCCGTTGTTGGCGCGGCTGAACATCGCCTGCTTGTCGTAGGCCAGGTTGCGGATGTAGTCGCCGTCCAGGCGCAGGCCGATGCCCTGGGCCAGCTGCGTATCCCAGCGCAGGTTCAGCGTGGCCAGGCGGAATGCCGAGGCCAGGCCGACGTACTGCGGGGTGGGCGTGTTGGCTGGATCCAGCGGGTTGCGTGCGATGTCGCGGATCAGCATCAGGGTGTTGCCCTTCTGCATGAAGGCCGGGCGCGACCAGTCGGTGTCGCAGCCGACCGCGCCTGCGTACAGCGCGCACGGCGAGGACAGGCGGCCGCTGATGTTCTTGAAGTCGTAGTAACCCAGCGCCGCGCGCAGCGCGTTGTCATCGTTGAAACGCCAGTTCACGCCGACCTGCGCACCGGACAGCCACTTGTTCTCGTTCGGAGTCTTGACCCGGCTCTGGCTCGGCGAGCTGTCGGAGGTGTACTCCAGCGGCACCACCGCGAGGTTGCCGAACAGATCGAGGTCGCCGTCATCGAAGTCATACTTCAGGTTCGCAGCCAGGCCATCGAAGTTGATGTCGTTGGAGAACAGCGTGTCGCTGGTCCAGAACGGATTGCCGAAGCGGCCACCGCGCACCGTCACCCAGTCCGCCGGGCTGTAGGCCAGCCAAGCCTGGTCCAGCCACACGTCCTTCTTGCTCAGGCCGCCACCCAGCTGCTCGGTGGTCGACACCGGGCCATTGCTGCTGCCGCTGGCCAGGCGCACGCCGGCCGTGGTGTGCTGGCCGATGGTTGCCTCGATACCCAGGCGCGCACGGATGCGCCACAGGTTACGGCGGTCCTGGCGGGTGTTCAGCAGCGGCGGCAGCTGCAGGTTGGTGTTGGTGTTGGTGTCGAAGCCGTTGCCGGAATTGATCGACGACCAGTTGCTGACGATGTCGCTGTTGCGTTCGGAGAAGAAGCGCGACTCGCTGCGCACGCGCATGTCACCGGTGACCTTGATGCGCTTGGTCCACTCAGCCACTTCGTTCGGCGCCGCCCAGCCCTCGGACCTGGCCTGCGTCATCACCTCCTGGCGCACCTCGTCACGAATGCCGTCGCGCACGCTCTGCGGTACGTAAGGCACGCGCACGTCACCGGGCTCCAGGGCCACGCCACCACTGGCGGCCGGTGTCCCGGCGGCCGCGGTGTGCTGCAACGCCGCTGCTTCGGCCTGCGCCTGCACCAGCAATGCCTGGCCGTCTTCGGGCTTCAGCGCACCACTGGCGATCAAGCCCTTGATCAGCTTGACCATGGTGGTTTCGGCGGCCATCGCACCGGCCGGGGCGGCCAGGCTGAGCAGCACGGCGCAGCACAGCAGCGCCCGTCGGGCCGGCCGCGGGCGGCGGGAATCGGTTCGTGCGCGGACGTGGTCGTTCATCACGGTTCTCATCGAATGAAGGGAAATCACGGAGTTCGAGGAATCAGGCCCCGGGCCGGCGGCCCTGGATCAGGACGTGGGCGGGGAAATCAAGCGACGGCGGCGGTGCCTGGTCGACCTTGCCGATGCGACGCAGTGCATCGAGCACGGCCGCGTCGGCCTCCTCGTTGCCACTGCCACGCACCAGCTCGACCTTTTCCAGGCGACCATCGCTGGCCAGCCACACATTCACCTGCAACTGGAACGCCAGGCGCTTGACCTTGTCGTCGCGCGAGATCGCCTGCTGCATCAGGTAGCCGAGGTAGCGCCCATAGGTGGCATTGCCGGCACCGCCACGACCGACACCGGACGAACCGCCACCACTACCGGACTGGATGCCGAAGTTGTCGCCACCGGCCTGCGCGTCGGCATTCATCGTCACCGGATCGCTGTTGTCCGGGGTCGGCGTCGGCTCTTCGGCCGGCGTCGGCTGATCCAGCGGCTCCGGTTCGGGCATCGCCTCTTCCGGCGGCGTTTCCGGTTCCGGCGGTTTCTCCGGCGGCGGCGGGGGTGGCGGAGGCGGTGGCGGCAACGCCAGCATCGGCGGCTGCACCACCGGCCGGCGGGTGCTTGCGGTGTCCTTGAACAACAGCCACCACAGCGCGACGCCAAGCACCAGCAACGCGGCCAGCACCAGCGCGACGGTCACCAGCAACGGGCGGCCACGCATGCCGGGCTCCTGCCGAGGGGGTTGATGGGCGGTCATGCCTCAGCCCTGCGCCTTGCCGGTGACCAGGCCGACCTGGGCCAGCTCCAGGCGCCGCAGCAGGTCCAGCACCTCGACCACGCGGGCATACTGCACCTGTGCGTCGCCGCGCACGATCACCGGGAAATCCGGCGTGGTCGCGCGTTCGGTACGCAGGCGATCTTCCAGCTCGGCCATCGTCACCGGGTAGGCATCCAGGAACACCTGGCCGCTGGGGTCGATGGTGATCGCCTTGGTCTTCGGCTTCTCCAGCGCGACGCTGTTGCTCGCCTTCGGCAGGTTGACCTCGATGCCGGGGATGGAGGCGTTGCTGGTCAGGATGAAGATCACCAGCACCACCAGCAGCACGTCGACGAAGGGCGTCACGTTGATGCCCTTCTCGCGCTTCTTGATGCCGAACTTCGCCTTCTGGCCCATGGCGCGCCCCTCAGCCCTGCACCGCGGCCGGGCCGCGCCCGTCCTGCTCTTCGGCCAGGCGTGCGGCGAACTCGTCGATGAACACTGCCATGTCCGCACCGATCGCTTCGGCACGCGCGCCCAGGTAGTTGTAGCCGAACAGTGCCGGGATCGCGACGCCAAGGCCGGCCGCCGTACACAGCAACGCTGCGGCCATGCCGGGTGCCACCGAGTTGATGTCGACCGCGCCGGCCATCGCCGCCACCACGAACACCAGCATGATGCCGATCACGGTGCCGAACAGGCCCACATACGGGGCTCCCTCGATGGTGGTCGACAACCAGTTCATGCGTCGTGCCATTGCCTCCTGCTCACGCACCATCACCGCATCCATCGACGCGCGGATCGCCGCGATGGTGGCGCCACTGAGGTAGCCACTGTTGCCGTCGCGCTGATGGCGCTGCTGCATTTCGTCGATGGCCACCTGGTAGATGCGCCACAGCGAACCGTCGTGCATCGCGGTGGGTGCCTTGCCCTGGCGGTCCATGTCGGACAGGGTGCGCAGCGGTACGCCGGACAGCTTGCCGAAGCTCTCGGTGAACACCGCATTGGCCTTGCTGGTACGGCCGAAGTGGCGGCTCTTGGCGATCATGATCGCCCACGACAGCAGCATCATCAGGCCGAGGATCGCGACCACCACCCAGGCGTCGAACGGCATCGCCTTGAGGATGAAGGCGAAGTGGCTCTGGCCGGCGGACTGCTCGTCGGCGCCGTAGCTGATCAGCCGCGAATCGGCACCCTGTGCGGTGGCATCGGCCAGCAGCAGCGCGGCCGGCCGTGCCACGCGCGAGATGCGCAGTTCATCCAGCGCACCTTCGAAGTTGGCCAGTGGCTGCACCGCGCCCGGCGCATCGGCACCCACCACCGGAGCCGTGCCCAGCGCCGGCAGCGCACCGCTCAGCTGGGCAACGACGCGCCCGTTGAGGTACAGCTGCAACGCGCCCTTCTCTGCCGTCAGTGCAACGTGTGCCCACTGTCCTTCCGGAACCGGCTGCGCGGGCGTGCTGCGCTGGCCATTGAGCTGCACGAACGGCACGCGGTTCTCGATGCCCAGCACCAGTTCGGACGCGCCATCTCGGCGGGCGTAGATGGCCTGCGCAGCGGTGTTGCTGCCGGGCTTGATCCAGGCCGAGACGGTCAGCGGTGCACCCGCTTCCTGTGCCAGCGAGGCGCTGGCCGGCAGCGGCAGCGGCGCGGTGCCCAGCTGAACGCCGCGACCGATCACCGAGCCTTCCGCCGGCGGTGCCACGGCACCGGCGTTGTTGCCGTAGGCGGTGGTATCACGCGCCGGGGCGTTGGCCTCGGCAAAGTGGTAGACCAGCGTATAGTCCGGATCGAACACCTGCTGGCCGTTGCCGCTGGCCGGGGCCTTTTCATTGCCGTAGTACATCCAGATCGTCTGCGGCGCGGCGGCACTGAACGCAGGCACGTCCACCCAGACCAGGGCCAGGCCCATCTTGGGATCGAACTGTTCGATCTGGTGGGCCAGCACGGTACGGCCATCACCCGAGACGAAGCGCAGGTCGTTGCCCGCATCCTGGGTGCCGTCGAAGCCGAAGTTGCCGGTATGCAGGCGCAGCAGCAGCGGCGTGCGGCCCGGGTCACCGGCCAGGCCCGCGCCCTGCGGTCCGGCGTCGATGGTGATCGGCTTGCGGTACTTCCATTCGGCCTGCCACCAATTGGCATCGGCCGCAGCCGTCGGCAGCGCAATCAGCGCGGCCAGCAGCAACAACACTCGGGAAAGCAAACGGTCCATGCGAAGGGTCTCCGGAGAACGCATGTTCAAGGGAAGGGTCAGTAACTGGTGCTGATGTTGAAATGCAGGCGCGGATCGTCCTTGCGCGTGACCGGGCCATCGGCATACGGCCAGGCGTAGTCCAGGCGCAGTTGCAGGTGTTCACCCAGGCGCAGCTGCGCGCCCAGGCCGACCGAGGCCAGGTTGTACTTGTCGCGCTGTTCGGGCAGCGGCTGGCGCAGGCGCAGGTAGGCTGCGTCGGCAAAGCTGTAGACACGCAGGTCGGCGCCGCGCCACAGTGACCACGCAGGCGTGCGCCATTCAAGGCTGGCCAGGCCGCCGTAGTCGCCGATCGCCTCGGCCGACAGGTAGCCGCGCACGGTGTACATGCCACCTGCGGCGAACTGCTCGGCCGACACCAGTGGCGCATCGGTTACCTGCAGCGAGCCGCGCGCATACCATTGCCAGTCGCTGCCGAAGGTATGCGTGTTGGCCACGTCGGCCTTGAACGCCACGAAACTCGGGTCGGCCCAGTAGCGCTTCTGCCCGAACGCAGTGGCGTCGCTGCCGTAACCGAACAGGCGGCGGGTACCGGCCACCAGCTGGGTGTTGATGCTCAGCTGATCGTGCTCGCCCTGGCGCACGCCGACGAAGGCCAGCGTGATCGGCGCGTACTTCAGCGGCGTCTTCAGGCTGTCCTTGCCCATCTGCGTGTCCTCCTCGGTGTCCTTGAAATCCACGCCGAGGCTGAGCTGGCGCCACCACTGGCTGCTGCCCGGCAGGCGGTAGTTGAGCTTGAGGCCGATCGAATGGCCGTTGCCGATCACATTGGTGCCGGTGCCGGTGCCGACCTGCCCACCTGCATCCAACACGCGGCTGTCGGATCTGTAGCCGGAGGCTTCCAGGCTCCACGGCGTGCCTTCGAACGGCATTGTGTACGAGGCCGAGAACACCTTGGCCTGCTTCGTATCTTCCGGCGCCAGATACACGCCAAGGTTGGCGCTGTGCCCACGCTTCCACAGGTTGTCGTAGGCCAGCGATGCACTCAGGCGCAGCTTCTCGGTGTCGGCGCCATGGTCGTTGTTGAGTGACGCACTGGCACGCCACGGCGACTTCTCCTCGACCTGAAGGTCCACATCCATCGTGCCCGGCACCTGGCCTTCGCGCACCAGCGGCATCACCTGGCGACGCCCGCCTTCGTTCAGTGCGGTCAGTTCCTTCTGGGCCTGGTCAAAGTCCGGAACCTTGCCTTCCGCCAATGCCGGCACGCGTTCACGAATGCGTTCGGGCGATTCGTGGCGGGTACCGACGACGCGGAGCTGGCCGATCGGCGTCTGCTGCACCTTCAGCAGCACCACGCCACCGCTGACCTGCTGCTCGGGCAACTCGACGTAGACCGACTGGTAGCCGGCCTGCTGGTAGAGCGCGTGGACCGCATCGCGCGCCTTCTCGACATCGGCCAGGGTCTTGCCCGGGCCGAGGAACGGTTCCACCGCACGTTCAATCTCCCGCGGATCGAGCACTGTGTTGCCGCGCACGATGTATTCGTTGATGTTCACGCTGGGCGCGGGTGCTGCCTCCTGCGCGAGCAGCGGCAGCGGCAGCGCTGCCAGCGCCAGCATCAACGGATGCAGGCGCAGCGGAAGGCGAACGGCTCGGCACGGAACAGGATTCATCGAAGGCATCGCGTCGTATCGAAGGGAGGGGCCAGGGAGCGGCGCGTGGATCTACCAACAGGACGTGTACATCGCGTCAAAGCCGCCAACAGTTTTGTGACAGCGCCGTCATCTTTTGACAGCGCCGCAACGCACGCAGGCGGGCCCTGCCTTGGCCACCCGTCTTCATTGCAGAACATCGATTGCTGCGGGAGATTCGAGATGCGTGAATCGTTGATGCCGGGCCTGCGCGCTGCGCTCGCCCTCGCCCTGCTGCTGGCGCTGCCATCGGGTCGCGCCGACGAGGTGAAGAAGCAGGAAGGAGCTACGCCCTGCATCGAAGTGCAGGTCAACGGCGAGCGGATTCCGGCCTGGGACTGCCTGCAACGCAAGCTGGCTCCTGCGACAAGGCCGGCGAAGTCGCCAGCGCTCCCCGAAGCCGAACGCCTGATGCGGCAGCCCGGCAACCAGCTGATGCAGTACAACCTGGAAGGCACGCGGCAGCGCATGGGCGATGCGTTCGGTCGCTCGGTGGTGCCGCAGCGACCTGCGCGCTGAGCCTGCGCCTCTGTAGCGCCGAGCCCATGCTCGGCTGTCTTTGTATCCGTCGGCGAGGCCAAGCTGAAACAGCCGAGCGCAGGCTCGGCTCTACAGGGCAGCCGGCACGATGCCATCGCTCGGCACCGGTGGCAGCGTGGGCACCGCCAGGCTGCGCGGCTGCCCTGCCTGGTTCAGCTCCACCGTGTTGGCACTGATGCTGGCCAGCACCGTGCAGGGCCCGAGCCGTTGGCCGGGCGCATACGCTTCCGCCGGGCGTCCATCCACCGAGAGCAGGGCCAATGGCGCATGGTCACCGGCCATCACGCCCAGCACCACCACCTCGGTCTGCACTGCGCCGGGGGACAACAGGCGCACCAGCGGCAGGCTGGCCACTGCATCGAACATCGGCCGCACCGCCGCCTCGGTCTTCGCCTCGCTGGCCACAGCCGCCGGCGCTACCGCAGACAGAGTGACGCCCCAGTAGGCCACCACGGCCAGCAGCAACGTTGCCGCCAGCAGGGTCAGTATGCGATTGCGATCCCAGCGCCTGCCATCCATGTTCCGCACCATCGCCACGTTCGTCCCTGCCCACGCTAGCAGCTGCAGCTGACGCTTTTGTTTCATCATGCGGGCCTATGCTGGGAGGCATCGGCCAGCACAGGAGGCAACGTCGATGCAGCGCATGCCGCGTGGTTTCACCCTGCTGGAACTGATGGTGGTGCTGGTGATCATCGGTATCTGCACGGCGGGCATCGGGCTGGGCCTGGGCAGCCTGCTCGACCCGGGCCGGCAGCTGCGACAGGAGGCCGAACGGTTGGCACAGCGCCTGCAGGTGGCACGCGATGAGGCGCGCATCGATGGCCGTCCGTGGCGCTGGCAGGCCGACGCCGCCGGCTACCGCTTCAGCCGCCGCGAAGGCACCCGTTGGGTGGATGTGCAGCGCGACGACCAGCTGCGACCACAGCCATGGCAGCCGGCGGGCATCGCGGTGCAGCCGAGCACGCCGATTGAACTGAGCCCCGAATGGATTGGCGTGGCGTGGGAGGTGACGCTGTCGTTGCAGGGCCGCCAGCTGCGTCTTCGTGATGATGGCAGCGGACAGTTGCAGGTCATGCAGTGAAGCGGAACAGGCACGGGTTCACCCTGATCGAAGTGCTGATCGCATTGGCGATCGTTTCAATCGCACTGGCGGCGGTGATGCGTTCGGTGGCGGTGGCCACCGACGATCAGTCGCGCCTGCGCGATCGTCGGCTGGCACTGATGTGCGCGCAGGACCGCTGGCAGGAGCTGCGCCTGGCCGCGCAGCCGTTCAAGGATGCACGGCAGCGCTGCGTGCAGGGGCGCAGCACGTTTCTGGTGCTGCAACATGTCGGCACGGGGAGTGACGGACAGCCGCAACTGGAACTCAGCGTGGTGGCCGAAGATGCACCGCGGCAGTCGCTGGCGCGGGTGCAGCTACCGTGGACGGCAGCGCCATGAGGCACGCCGCACGTGGCTTCACTCTGATCGAGGTGATGATCGCGATCACCATCATGGGTGTGCTGGCGCTGATCTGCTGGCGTGCGCTGGACAGCGTGGCCAGCAGCGACCAGCGCCTGCGCCGGGCCGACGCCGAAAGCACGACGGCGATGCGCATCCTGCAGCAGTTCCAGCGCGATATCGAAATGCGCGCGGACGACGCGCTGATGAATGGTGCAGTGCGTCCGGCCGATCAACCGCAGCGGCTGCTGCCTCCGTCCCTGGTAAGCGAACGGCACCCGGACGGCAGCTTTGCGCTGGAGATCACCCGCAGTGTCGGCAGTGATGGACTACGCTGGCAGCGGGTGCGCTGGTGGCGGCAGGGCACTACGCTGTGGCGGGCCAGTGGCGCGGCGACGGATCGATACCCCCTGCCCGCGCCTGAGCCGTCGAAAGCCATTGCGGTGGCCAGGGATGTGCAGCGGTTCGAGGTACGCGCCTGGCAGCCGGGCGCGGGGTGGGCGCTGTTGCCGAGCGAAGGCGTAGTGCTGCCGGCCACCGGGCTGGAACTGCGGTTGGGCCTGCGCGATGGGCGCGGGCCGTTGAGTTACCGGCGGGTGCTGGAGCTTTAGGATTCGTTCGTGTCACCGCATCCACGCATGGCGTGGATCTACTGCCGAGCGGCTTCTACTGCCCGGCCTGCCCTGGTGGGTGCCGACCGTTGGTCGGCACTGATGCTGGCCCAACCATCCACGCATGGCGTGGATCTACTGCCGAGCGGCTTCTACTGCCCGGCCTGCTTTGGTGGGTGCCGACCTTGGTCGGCACTGATGCTGGCCCAGCCATCCACGCATGGCGTGGATCTACTGCCGAGTGGCTTCTACTGCCCGGCCTGCTTTGGTGGGTGCCGACCTTGGTCGGCACTGATGCTGGCCCAGCCATCCACGCATGGCGTGGATCTACTGCCGAGCGGCTTCTACTGCCCGGCCTGCCCTGGTGGGTGCCGACCGTTGGTCGGCACTGATGCTGGCCCAGCCATCCACGCATGGCGTGGACCTACTGCCGAGCCTGCCGCCGGGTGCTTTCCTGCGCCCGGCGGCGCCGTGTCGGTGGTCCTCACCGCCGATGGCCGCTCCCTGCCCTCCGTGCCGTCCTGGCTGGGGCCGCCACCGTTCCCTGGCGGCTGGCCCGATGCTGTCCGTTCTTCCTGGTCAGTCCCATCCACGCATGGCGTGGATCTACTGCCGGCCGCGATCGTGCCGACCAGGGTCGGCACCTAGCGGCGCTGCGTGCCGTCGTCGCGGCTGGCCTGCGGGAACTGGAATGCGCTGTCGGCGTCGTAGCCGCTGTTGGCGGTAGTGCCACGCGCCGGCGGCGCTACGCTGCTGGTGCCGCTGCCGAAGCCCAGGATCTGCACGCTGATCACCGACGGCTGGTTGCGCCGTGCGTCGTCCTGGCTCTTGCGCATCACGTCCTGTGCCGCCTGGCTGGCGCTGTTGGCTGCCGCACTGGCCGCGGCCAGCGCATTGACGTTGACCGATGCCAGCACCGGCAGGCCCTTGCTCTCGCCCTGTACCTGGATGTTGGCCGCGTTGAGCACCTGCAGCGCGGCCAGGTTGATGTTGCCGGAGACGCGGATACCGGCCTCGCCCGCATCGATGGTGCCCAGCGGTGCGATCAGGTCGACGTCGCCCGGCGGCACTTCGGCGATGGGGTTCAAGGTCGCGATGCCAGCACCGCTGGCCGGGGCCTGCGGCGACAGGATCACATTGCCCCAACCGTCATAGACGCGGCGCGGTGGCGTGTACAGCAACGTCGTGCGCGAACCACGACCAGCATTGATGTCACCCTGCTCCGACCACGCCAGGATGTCGCCGCCGAACGTGGTCATCACCCGCGACAGGCCCAGCAGCACGCTGTCCTGGCTGAACAGCCGGATATCGCCCTGCCCTTGGGTCACCAGTCCGGCACTGGCCGGGGGCACCACGCCCTGCACACCGATCACGATCTGCCCACCCGGCGCCATCAGCTCGATGTTGCCACCCGCTTCGGTGCGCACGCCGGAGCCACCGTACATCACGATATCGCCGGTACGGTCGATCGTCGCGCCGGTCGCAGCCTTGTCTGGCATCAGCGTGGCGATGGCCTCGCGCCCACGCAGGTAGGAGCCGAAGCGGGGCCCTTCTGCATCGGTATATTCCCGTCCACCTTCGCGCAGCTCGGCGTAATAGACCTGGCGCAGGAAGATGTGCTGCTGTTCCTGCGGCAGCGCATCGAAGGCAGCCAGCGCCCCGTCGCCGTCGGCGGCCACGCCGAAGCGCTGCTGCAGCCACTGCTTCAGTTCTTGGTCGTAGACCTTGACTGCCTTGCCCGGCTGCGACGCAAGCGATTGCGCGGGATCGGCAAGGTTGACGGGGTCCAGATAGCGGGCACGCAGGGCCGCGTAATCGATCTGCTGGTTGCCGGCCGTCAGCGCGATGCTGGCGCCGGGACGGGTGTCGCCCTGCACGATGCCACCGAGGCTGACGATGCTGCCCGCATCCTCCTGGCGCAGCTGGCGGCCGGCACTGATCTCGGTGTTGCCGGGGCCGGCGATGGTCGCGTTCAGATGCACGATGTCGCGGCCCGCCGCCGCCACCGTGATGTCGGTGGGCGCGGTGTTCAACGCGGTCATCGACACCCCGAGGATGTCCCGGCCTGCCCGCAGTTGCACGGCGCCGGCGGCCTCGAACCAGTTCAGCTGCGTGCGCTGCCCCACGTTGGGATTCAGCGTGCGCCGGGCGCCGGTGGCCAGACCGATGATGTCGCCCTGCATCGCGTAGAAGCGGCTCGGCGCCAGGGCCGGAGACACGGTGGACAGCGGAGTATTCGGACCGAACGCAAACAGCGGAAGCGACGCGTCCGGCGATGCAATGTTGCCGTCGACCGACAGGTTGTGCCGCGAGCGGGTCACATTGCCGCCGGAATCCCCCTGCTGGGCCAGGAACGCGGGGTCGAAGGGTCCCGGCAGGCGCGCATCCGCGCCCGAGCGCGCGATCTGGGTCGCGCCACGTTGGGCGAAGATGCTGCCACCGGCCAGGACGTCCAGCCGTCCTGTTGCCGAGGGTGCCAGCAGGATCACATCCTGCGTCCCCGGCGTGGCGCTGATCCGGTCCAGCTTGATGTCGCCCTGCGCAGCAATGGCGCTGAAGCGCGAAGGATAGAGCCAGTAATTCAGCAGATCATCACTGCCACGCACAACAAGCTGGACCTGCTCGCGCCACAGATTGCTACCGGTCACGTTATCCGGCCCGGCGAGGCCTGGCGCGAGGTCACCACCGGCACTGAACAGATCCACGGCCGTGCTGGCGGTCCACAGGGAAAACCACGTGCTGCCTGCAGCGCGCGCGCCATCATCCTGCAGCACCGCGCTGTAGTTCGCCAGCGGCACCCGGCCTGCATCGGCGACCCCGCCGAGCACCACATCACCCCGTGCCTGCAGCTGCGCGACCGCATCGCCCAGCACCAGCACCGGTCCGCCCATCGCGCGGGCGGCGTCGGGCGCAAACAGGTCTGCGGCGCGCTGCTGACGCAGCGTCGCGTAGTTTTCCAGGGTGACGCCCATTGCACCGATGCGCCCGGCATCGAGCTGCAGGCTGCCACGCAGATTGCTGAAGGTACCGTTGAGGTCGAGATTCTGTCCCGCCCTGGAGGGATTGAGGCTGGAGATCGTCGCCTGCAGATTCGGATTCAGTGCGCCACCGATGCGCAACCGCAGGTCGCCGCCACCGGTCAGGTGCAGCTGGCCATTGCTGACGCGGCCGGTCGATCCCACCGCCGCGATGATCGCGCCCGAGCGCGGTGCGCTCAGCGAGCCCAGCGCGTCGCCCATCGGATCGCGGACGCCGGCATTGCGCCCGGCCTCAAGCGTCAGGTCGCCGCCACCCAAGGTGCCGAAGCCGGTGAAGCCGACCATCCGCGGAGAGGCGCCAGCGGCAGCGGACACGTTGGTGTAGGTGCCAAAGTTCACCCACCAGCTGGTCGGCACCGGCTCCACGCCGGTGGTGCTGCCGGTTCCCTGCCGCCACAGCCAATTGCCGACCGCGGCACTGGAGTACAGCGCCCAGTCGCGCTCGCTGGTGCCCGACTCCGCGCGCGCGGTCCAGGCGTCGCCGACGATATCGCGCCCGGCTTCGACCCGCAGGTTGCCACCATGATCGGGATACCAGGCCTGGTAGCCTGCGATCGCTGCGTCATAGCTGCCCGGCACCAGGTTCGGCCCCAGCAGTGCGGTGTTGTTCCAGGGAGCCGCTGCACGGGGCGAACTGAAGGCAGCGTCGTGGCCCCCACCCAGCGCGGTGGGAGTGCCGGCGGTGTAGACACCGAAGCCTGACTTCATCACGACGTCACCGGCAGCGAGCAGTTCCATGTCACCCTTGCCGGTGCGCAGTACGCTCCACGCCGGCGTGCCCGCGCGCTTGCCGTAGGTGGTCACTTCGGTCTGCGTGCCGCCGCCGGCGCAGTAGCTGGGCGCGGTACTGCAGAACTCGTCTTCGGTCATGCCGAACATCGCGGCGAAGTCCTTCGCAGGGGTGCCCACGTAGGACTCGTCACCCCAGTAATCCAGCGAGCCCTGCGCGGCCACCTGGCGGGGTGCCGGGCCGCAGTAGTCGGCCGACATCGCGCAGAACTCATCTTCGGTGAAGCCGAACATGTCGGCCAGCTCCGCGATCGGACGGCCCGCATAGGACGTGTCGCCGATCCAGTCCAGCGATGCCCGCTCGGTCAACGCACGATCACCCACCCAGATGATCTCGGTCTTGACCGTGCCGATCGAGCCCTGGTGGGTATCGGCCAGCACCACGCTGCCTTCGCTGCCCCGGCGCCGGCTGCGTGGATCGGCCGCCCCAGCATCGGCACCGGCAACCACGGTCAAGTCCCAGGAGCTGGTGCCCTCGGCCAGCATCGGCGCCAGCGCCCAGTTGCGCCCCTGGTTGCCGTTGGCATCGACCGGCCGCAGATTCACTGGCGCGTCGCCGGGCAGTTCCACCTTGGTCAACGAAGGAATGTACGCGCCCACCTTGAGCGCGACTTCCCGTGCCAGGCGCAGCGCAACCGGCAGCACCGCGCCGGCGGGCCACTCCTGTGCCGCCACCTGTACCGCACTGCGCAGGCGGAAGCCGGCTCCCAGCCGCGCACCTGCCGCCAGCACCAGCGGCTCCTGCAGCACGGTGCCCGCCGCCAGCGTCTGCCCGGAGTCGGTGGTCACCGCCGCACCCAGTACGGTGCCCGCTGGCAGGCGCAGGGTCTGCGAGATCACCATCGGCGCGGGCAGCACGGTACCAACCGGAAGCGTTACCGATTCGACCGGCACGTCGTAGTTCAGGCGGGTGCCGGCCTGGAACTCGGTGCCGGGCTGCAGCTTCACTCCGTCCACCGGCACCACCAGGCCGCTGCCGAAGGGGGTGTGCCCGGCGCTGCCATTGCGACCCTCATACAGCTGCCAGCCCCCCTCATCCGGCGTGGACGGCGGCGGTGCGAAGCCATCGTTGATGCTGCCGTAGACGTTGATGTTGCCTTCGGCCCGCAGCACCAGCGAGGCCGATTCGCCGAAGCCACGCCGCGATGGATCGGCGCGGTTGGCTTCGGGCCCGTAGCGGTAGCCGGACAGATCGATGTCGCCGGCAATGGTCAGGTCGCCGTCCGGGTTGGCGTCGCTGCGCCGTGCCACCACCTGCACGCCGGGACGAAGGCGGACGTCACCCAGCGCGCGCGTGCGCTGCTGCAGGTCCGGGTTGCCCAGCGCACCATCGATCCACGCCACGCTGTGCGGATCGACCACCTGGTCCAGCCACTGCTGGGTGACCAGCTGCGCGCGGTTGCCGCGCACATCAGCGGTGCTGACCAGGGGCGCATCGTCGTAACGGCGGACGCCATTGAGCTGGATGTCGGCCGCGCCATCGATGCGCAGGCCATTGGCCGCGGCAATCGCCGCGTCGTTGCTGCCCACCCGCGGCACATCGATCTTCAGCGAGCCCCGCGCCATGCCGTCGTTCTGTCCAGGGCCGTCGCCGACGGCAACGTCGCTGCCGGCACGCAGGTCCAGGTGCGCCGCGCTGCCCAGACCCACGGCGCCTTCGGCGCTGCCCAGGGCGATCGTGGCCCGGTTCGGACTGTCGATGATCTTGCCATGGCTGTCCACGCGCAGGCCGGTACCGTGCGCGTCCAGCGTGCCATCCACCTGCAGCTGGTCGCGGGCGTACAGGCGGATGCTGCCGACCTGCTCGCCGCTGGCATCGATGCGGCCGGCCACGGTCAGGCTGCCCGCGTCGACACTGATGTCGACCCGGCGCGCCTTCACTTCGTCGCCGATCCTCAGATCGCCTTCACCAATCTGGAAGCTGCGGCCGCCGACGACACCGCCGGCGGTCAATCGCTGGTTGAGGCCGGCGAAGTCCTGCAGCTGGCGTGCCCGCACCACAAGTTCACCACCGTCGTAGGGCACCAGCGTGCCGCCGGCATCGTAGCGGCCACTGGCGGCACCCTGCAGAACACCGGCCAGATCGGCTTGGCCGGCCATTGCGGTGACCGTCATGCGCCCGGCGCGGTTGTTGCGGGCAGAAACATCGATGCGGGAGGCCGCATCGGCGCGGATGTCACCCGTGTCGGTGGACAGCACGACATCGCCGCCCCAGCTGAACTTGTCCACGTCGTACAGCGGGACCTTGCGCCCGGCCAGATCCAGCGCCGCCCGGCTACCAAGCGCGATGCCCTCACGCGCGTTCGCAGACAGCCGTCCTGACGCCAGCGCGATCGTGCTGTCCAGCGCGATCCGGTTGGCGTCGATGCTCAGCTCACTGCCCAGTGCATCGCCACCCGCCTTGCCGGTACCCCCGTGCAGGCGGAACTCGCCGCCGGAGCGCACGCGCAGCTGCGCGGCGGGATCGGCGGTCAACAGCGGTGTATCGATACCCAGGCTGCCTCCGCTGTACTGCCAGCCCTTGTCGGCCAGATAGTCGCCGCGCTGCTGGAACACGTCCAGCGTGCCCTGCGCGGAGAACGACAGCTGCTCCGAAGCCCTCAGGTTCAGCGCACTGAATCCGAGCACCTGCCGGTTCGCAGGTACTTCAGAGCTGGGACGGCTGAATGGCGCCCGCCCGAGCTGCAGCTGGCGGGTGACGATGTCCAGCTGCCCGGCGCCGAGCCGGTCCACCATCGGATCGGCCGGCGGCACCGACGCGTCGCTGCCCGCCGCCTGGCTCGCCGCCAATGCGCCGTCCCAGACCAGCGTGTCCACCAGGATGCGCGCACGGTCGGTCGCCGCGCCGTAGCCGCGGATGGCCTGCGCACCCAGCACAAGCGTCTGCAGGCCACTGCGGCCGGTGGCACTGTCGCGCGCGTCCAGGTCGACGCTGCCGAACACGTTGACAGACTCCCGCGCGACCAGGCTCAGCGTGTCCAGCGCCGGCGCGCCGGTGGCGCCATCGCCGCGCAGCAGTTGCTGCAGCACGGACTGGTTCATGGTCATGCCACTGGGCAGCGCCCCTGCCGCTGCGGCCTGTGCGATCGCTTCGGCACTGCCGAGGTTCAGCGCCGCCATGCTCAGGCCGAGCTGACGGGTGCCATAGCTGACCGAGTCGCGCATCTGCAGCGTGCCATCGGTCGCTACCGCGATGCTGCCATCGGAAACCAGCCGGGCCTGGCCGTCGCACGCCGCCTGGCACCCCCCGATGTCGATCGCCACCGGACCGGCCTCCACGCCCGTGGTGCCGGTGATCAGGTTCAGGCGCTGGTTGGACACTGCAAGCAGACCGCCGGAGACCTGGTAAGGCAGCGTCGCGCTGGCACCCGCGTTGGCGGTCGCGAACGGCAGTGAATCGAGGGTCGCACCGGCCTCGACCAGTACGCCGCTGCCACCGGAGGCCGCTGCCACCAGCACTTCCGGTGCGTTCAAGGTGACGCCGGAACGGATCGCCACACTGCGCGCCTGGCCGGTCACCGCCACCTGCGAGGCCTCCTGGCTGAACTGCCCGCCGATGATCATCCGCGCCGGCAGGAAGGCATTGAGCGCGTCGTCGCTGAAGGTGGCACCGCGATCACGCGCCTGCGATTGCGCGCTACCGTCAACGATCTCCAGTGAACCGACCGCCGGGCTCGCCAACGTGGCTGCCAGCGTGCCGCCGCGCCCCTTGTCGGTGGCGGCGCCGAACCGCGCGGTGCCGGCGAAGCGGATGGCAGGCGTGTCTGCACGACCTGCACCTTCGCCCAGCGCAAGGGTCAACCCGAGCGCATCGATGGTCTGCCAGCCACGCGACTCGCCGCGGCGGTCGGCCACCGACTGCGCGAAGCTGTTGTAGGAGGTTTCGTTGTAGCCCGAGTGCCGGCGTACCACTGCGGCGGGCGTCAGCAGGATGTCGGTGAGCAACGGCGAGAATGCCGCGCCCAGCGCCGTGCGCTGCTGCCCGGACACACGCCAGGTGCCGGTGCCGGTCGCAATCGGTTGCACGATGCCGGAGGTGCCGGTAGCGCCCAGCTCCACCCGGAATGCACCGGGCTGCAGCGCATAGCTTGCCGGCATCAGCGTGTAGGTGCCGGCCGCCAGGCCGGGCACGCCAGCCGGCACGGTGATCTGCTGGCCCACCGCCGGAGCTGAGAATCCTTCTTCGCCGCTGGGGGCGAACGCCTCGGCGCGTCCCGGTACGATCGCGTACACCGGGTTGCCCGACGCACTGAACGCGTAGCGCGGATTGGCGTCGGCCAACGCCGTGCGCAGCACGTCGACGGAGCCGCCGCGCCCGGACACGAAGGCGGCACCGGTCAACTCACCACCGCCGGACATGTCCAGCAGTGCCCCCGGCGCCACCTCGATCGCGTTGGCCTTCAGGGTCACCCCCATCGAGGAGATGCCGGCCGGCGTCAGCGAGCTCAGGCTGCGCGTGCCTACCCGCCAGTCGACACCGTCGACGGTGCCACCATAGGGCAGCGACAGGCCGGCACCGCTGGTGGAGGTAACGCTGCCTGGCAGCAGTTCCACCCGGCTGCCGATGGTTCCGTTCTGGATCAGGCCGCCCAGCTGCAGCGTGCCCATCGGCGCCTGCACGTTGCCGCCCTGCTGCACCGTGGCAGCCACCAGGCGAAGCGTGCCCAGCGCCGATTCCGGCGCCGGCTGCGTGGCCGCACCTGTGCCGTGGATTCGCAGAACGGCAGCTGGATCGGCCCAGTAATCAGCGGTCTGCACGGTCTGCGCCGAAGCGCCGGCCACCAGCGTGCCGACCGCGCCTGCGGTGGGGTACAGGCGGGCGGCGGTCACGTCCATCGAACCGGCCGTCATCAACGCGCTGGTGTTGCCAGTGCTGGCAATGCCGTTGGTCAGGCGCACGTCACTGCGGCTTTCCAGCGCCACGTGGTCGAACCCGGGCAGCCAGGTGACGTCGCGGATGTCGATCAGCGCGGCCTGCACCGCCAGCGCGTGATCGTCCGGCCCGGCCGAAGCGACCGCCACGGTACCCTGCAGGTTCTCGCCCGCCAGCTGGCCCCAGCGCGCCTGCGCCAGGCGGACGTAGGGCGCACTCAGCCGCAACGCCGACGACGGCCCGGCATCCACGGCCATGCCCAGGCTCGAAGTGCCCTGGCCATGGATGCGCAGGCTCTGGGCCAGGCGCAGGTCGACATCGCCAACGGCGCGGATGTCACCGAACACGGACAGGTTGTCGAAGCCGCCCGCCTGCAGCTGCTCGACCGACAACGCGGCGTGGCCGTACTCCAATGCGTCCGGCAGTGGCTGCATCGGTGCGCTGTGCTGGCTGAGGGTGATCGCACGTGCCCGCAGTACCTCCTCGCTGGCGCCACGCGCATGGATGCTGCCGCCGAAGGCCAGCCCAAGCGTGCCGCCGCGTGCGCCGGCACCACCGGCGGCCGCGTCCATCCCGCCCTCCAGATACAGCGCATTGGCCGAGCGCAGCACGATCTGCCCGCCGTCGCTGTCCACGCGTACACGGCCCTGACCGTCGATATCCAGCTCGGCCGACGTACCCCGTGCCTGCAGGCGCGCACCGCGTTCGACCACCACGAAGGCTTCCGGTGGTCGGTTGTCGACGAATGCTGTGGTTTCCCAGTCCAGCGCCCCGCCGATCTCGATGCGTCCACCCGCGGGCACCTGCCCGCGCAGGCGGCCGCTGGCATCGGGCAGCGAGATCGCGTCCGCATCGGCATCCAGCAGCGCGCCTTCGGCGAAACGCCAGCTGCGTTCGGTGCGCTGCCCGGCGTACAGCGCATTCTGCGGACGCACATCGTCGATCACGATGCGACCGCCCTTCGCACGCAGTGTGCCTTCAACATCGATGTTGCCTGCACCCAGCAGCGAGATCGTCTGCCCTGGATCGACCGCCACCAGTGCATCCTTGCCGACCCGCAGGTCACCGCCCACGCCGTTGCGGTCCGAACGCAGGCTGATGCTCGCACCGGCGCGCTGGTTGACGCGCCCGCTCGACGGATCGGCGCTGTACAGCGGCGCATCCCATGCCGCCAGTGCGGACGCCCGATCGGTTGCCGTCTGCGCGTCCTGGGTCATGCGCAGGCCTGGCAGGGCAGCGACCAGCCGCGCGCCGTCGGCCACCTCCACGCCTTGGTGGCCGTTGATGTCGTACTGTGCGAAGCCACTGCCGAACAGGCCGGGGTCCAGTCGCAGCGACGCGCCCGCCAGGTCCGCATCGCCCACCCGAACGTGGCCACCTGTTCCCAGCGAGAAGGCACCACTGCCCTGTCCTCGGCCACTGAACCGGCTCCCCTCGCCCAGTTGCACCCGGCCACTGCCGTCGGTCGTAACCGTGCTGCTGTTGGCCTGCAGGCTGACGCTGCCCCCTTTGCCGATGCGGCCTTCACCGCGCAGGTCCAGCGCGGCGCCGGCCTCGACGTCCACCGTTGCCTCGGCGCCCACGATCACGTCATGACTGTTGCTCAGGCTCAGGCGGCCGCCATCCGTCCAGGCACCGCTGGCGTCGAGCGGCATCGCCAGTGACGCGTTGCTCCATTCACCGGAGAGATCGATCCGCGTGCCGTCGGCAATGGCGGTGCGGGCGCGGCCATCGTGCAGCAGCGCCGTCGGCCGGCCCTGGACATCCAGCAGGTTGCCCGCCGACAGCTGGCCACCGGCAATGCCGATGTCGCCTGCCAGTTCCACCTCGCTGCCGGTCAGGTTGAGCTGTCCGCCTGCCTGAAGCCGAAGGCTGCCATCGACGCGGATGCGATCGGCGGTCGCCAGGTCGATCCGTCCCCACTGCTGGGCACTCGCCGCTGCGATATCCAGCCACACGGTGTCACGCCGGTCCTCGTCGACCGGAGCCAGCAGCGACCACGCCGCCTTCGCCGGAGCCTTGTCATCAAGGCGCACATCCGAGCCGAACACACCGCTGCGGCCCTGGCCGTCGTAGCGCCCCAGGTACAGCTGCGCATTGCGCGCCACCGCCGTCTGCGCCTGCGCATAGCCATCCAGTGCGGCCTCCGGCCTGCGGTTCTGCTGCGCGCCCTGGAAGGTGGCCGTCTCAACCTTCCCATCCAGCACCGCGGTCGGTGCGGAGACGATCAGCCGTCCTGCATCGCGGCCGACCGTGTACCCGTTGTCGACACGCTGCGCCGCGAATACGATCGGATCACGGAAGGTCTGGGTGATGCCCCAGCGTTCCTGCTTCACTTCATGGCCGCTGTACAGGCCATCGAACAGCATCTCCGCCGGCGCCTCATCAAGGCGGTAGACCTGGCCGTCGACGCCGCGCACCCAGCTCTGCCGGACCACGCCGCTCTGCACATCCAGGCTGCCGCCGGCAAGGTTGATGCGTGAGCCACCGTTCGTGATCACTTCCCTGCCGCCCAGCAGGACGGTGCCTCCTTGCGCGGCCCATTCGCCGATCGAGTGCCCCTGGTTGTCGAGGTAGCCCCCCACTTCCAGCAGGCCGCCAGCAGCGTACCAGCGCTCCCCCTCGTAGCCCCCGGTTCCGGCCGGAACGTGGACCAGCCTGCGGCGGTCGACCCAGACTTCACTGCTGGTCAGCTTTCCGCTGTCGCGGTTGTCCAGGGCGTCGCGCAGTTCGTTGCCCTGCACCTTGACCTGGACATTGTTGCTCTCCATTGACACCTGCACGCCCACTGCGCCGGACACGTCCACGCGCGCGGCGTCGTCCACGTAGCTGCGGGCCGCCGCATCGGCGATGATCTGGCCGCCCGTGGCGACCGTCAGCGAATCCCTGCTGAAATGGATGTTGCCACCCGAGACGATCTCCACCCGCGACTGGTCCCGGCGATCATTGTGCTGGGACAGATTGTCGAAGGTGGCCGAGCGCGCGCCAGCGCGGACCGCGTCCTGCTCTGCCGACTCCTTGATGAGGCTGTCGCGCTGCGTATCCAGCGCCGTGGCCTTGCCGTCGTCCTCGATCAGCACCGCCGTGGTGGCTCCATCGGCGAGCGTGACGCTGCTGCCGGCATCGCTGGCCGAGGCCAGAAGATGCACGGTGCCGCGCTGTGCGAGCGTGGTGCTGGCCACGGCCACACCGGCCTGCTCGACGCTGCGCCCGGCGAGGGTCACGTCACCCTCGAGCGCGCGCAGCAGGCCGGTGTTGCGCACGCCACCAGCCGTGCTGCCAGCGATGAAGCGCGGCGCGATCTCATTGCCCCGGGTGGTGGAGCTGGTGTTGGTGGCCGTACCCACGCCACGCCGGATCACGAAACTGTCACCCGCAGCGAGCTGCACCTGGCCCTTGCGCGCCTCGATATGGCCAGCATTCTCCACGCTGTGCCCGGCCAGCAGTACGTAGCCACCGCCGCGCGTCGCACTGGTCGGCTCATGGGTCGCGATGCGGGCGCCCTGCTCCACCGTCACCTTGCCGAATGCATCGCTGAGCGCGCTGCTGCTGGCGTCGGGGCTGTACAGGCCATTGTCGCGGAACTGCGCATCGCTGATCCGTGCTGCAGCCGCCAGCAGATTGCGTACATTGACCTGGCTGTTGTTGCCGAACACCACGCCGTTGCGGTTGGCCACGAACACCGTGCCATTGGCCTTCAGCTGGCCCAGGATCTGGCTGGGCCGCGCCTGCGGATCGTTGACGCGGTTCAGTACTGCCCAGTCAGGGCTCTGCAGGAAGTTCAGCGTAGTGTTGCCGCCGATGTTGAAGGTCTCCCAGTTCAGGATCGCCTTGTCCGCGGTCTGCTCGACCGTGACCTGCACCCGCCCGTCGCTGCCCTGCGACTGGATCGCCTCGCGCGCATTGAGCCAGCCGCGGGTCAGCGGGTTCTGGTCGACGCTCAGGCCGTCCTTGCCGAGGCCATCGGCAACAATGAAGCCAGCCTCGCGGCGCGCCTGCCGCGCCTGTTCCTGCAGGCGCTGTTGCAGGGCGATCGCCTGCGCCGCCGTGCCAAGATTGTCGATCGACTGCTGCAGCTTCTGCCGTGCTGCATCCTGCTGCTGGGCCGGCAACTGGAACTGGATCGGCACGCCGTTGGGCATGCGGCCACTCTGTGCCGCGCTGCCCTGGGCCGCGCCCCGTTCGGCGAACCAGCCCGGACTGAACGCCTGCTGCGCCTGGCTGGCCGGGGCCACCATGCTCCCCAGTGCGACTGCGATGGCCCACGCCATCGGATGATTGCGGCGCATCGACGCGGCTGGACGAACAACGGACGGGAGCGGGTGCGACATCGGAACCTCATCAACCTGGTGGGCCGCGGCTGCGGCGACGATCGGGGAGGCACGCGCAACGCATGCCCTGCCACTGATAGACGGTTCACGTGACACGAAGCCGACAGTGAAACACTGCGGCGGCGGCACCATCACGGAAATGGCGACGCCGGCCCAGAGGCCGGCGTCGCGTCAAGCAGGATTCAACCGGTACTGCGGATTACAGCGGACGACCGATGCCGGCACAGGTGCTGGGGTTGTTCAGGCCGGCCGTGCTGCTGGCCAGCACGAAGCGGTTGCGGATCGCATCGCGCCACGCTTTGGTCAGCGGGATGAAGCCGTGGTCGGTGATCGACTTCTCATACGCAACGGTGTAGGTCGCCGGATAGTGGCGGGCCAGGAAGCCGCGCAGGCTGGTGGCGACGCTCGAATCCTTGTAGCACTGGCCGATCACCAGGTTGGTGTAGCCGGCGATCGGATAGCCAGCCGACGGGTTGCCGAACACCGGCACCCAGTTGGCGGGGTTCTCAGCATCGGTGCCGGTCGGCGGAGCAACGGTGTCCAGGGTGGCCTGCACGCTCACCTGGTCCGGCGAGAAACCCTTGACCTTGGCGACCTTGGTCGCATCGGTCAGGCTCGGGATCACGTCCGGGCCGACGTAGCCGATACGGCCTTCAGCTGCGTAGACCGTGTTGTACAGCGAGGTGCCACCGGTGGCCGGGGCGGCCACCAGGAACGCCGGCAGGTTGCCGTTGGCATCGCGCTTGTACAGGTCGGCGAAGGTCGACTTGATGGCGAACTTGCCGCCCACCAGCTTCGAGGTTTCAGCGTTCTCGGCGGCACAGGCCGCGGTCAGGAAGCGGCTGAACATTTCGCTGGTACCGCTGCTTTCCGGACGGTACACCACCTGGATCGGGCCACTGCGGTTGGCATCGATGGTCGACCAGTCGCTGATCGCGCCCGAGAACACGCCGCAGATCTGCGCCACGCTCAGGTCCACCGCCGAACCGGCCTTGTTGAACGGAATGGTGACCGAGGTGGCCACGGACGGCACCTGGATCAGCGCGCCGTAGCGGTTGGCGTTGGTCGCCTGGTTGAAGTTGGTGGTGTAGTTGCTCAGCTCAGTGCTGCTCAGCACCGAATCGCTGCCGGCGAAATGCACGGTGCCGGTGGTCGAGAACAGCGCCGAGTTGTTTTCCAGGAAGGCCTTCTTGCCGGTGCCCGAACCGGTCACGGCGTAGGTGAAGTTCGCCGGCAGGATGCTGTCGGCCGAACCCTTGTAGAGGTCGGCCGGCAGCGAGGCACCGCCGCCGGTAACGGTCTGCGCCGAGGCGGCGCCCACGGTAGCGAGCAGCGCGGTGGCAACCAGCGCGGCCAGGGTCTTGTACTTGGTCATGATCTTCTCCTGAAGGGTTTACTGCGAAGGGAAACGCCAAGGGAGGAACGGTCACTACACGCCTGCTGCCGCCGAGGGCCTCCCAGCCCACTCTGCGGCGACGGGTCCATGCTGGTCCGCGCCGATGACAGGCCGCTTAAGAAACCTGTGGAAGATCGGAAAAAGGTGTGGAGGATTGTGTGGAGAAATCCAGGCACCCGTAGATCCACGCTGTGCGTGGATGGATCGAGCGACGCGCGTCCTGTCCGGTGCATCCACGCATGGCGTGGATCTACTGCACCAGCTGGTTCATTTCCATGATCGGCATCAGCACCGCCAGCACGATGGTCAGCACCACGCCGCCCATCACCAGGATCATGGTCGGCTCCAGCAACGCAGTCAGCGCCATCGCGCGACGCTCGATCTCGCGCGAGATGGTCTGTGCGGCGCGGTCCAGCAGTGGCGCCAGCGAACCGGTCTTCTCGCCGCTGGCCACCAGGTGCACCAGGATTGGCGGATACACCTTCTGCACCTTCAGCGCAGAACCAAGCGCGGCACCTTCGCGCACACGCGCGGACACGTCACCGGCACAGCGCGCCAGCAACGCATTGCCCAGGGTCTGCCGGGCAGCTTCAAGCGCACGCAGCAGCGGCACACCCGCATCCAGCAGGATCGCCAGTGTCGAGGCGAAGCGCGCGCTGTTCACACCCAGCACGAAACGCCCGACCATCGGCACCCGCAGCAGCATCGCGTCCCAGCGCAGGCGCAACCCGGCCTTGCGCAGGGCCAACCGCCAGGCCACCACCAGCGCAGCGATGCCGAGCCCCACCCACATGCCCCAGCTGCGCACGAACGCGCTGGCGGCCAGCATCACCTGGGTCAGCATCGGCAGCGTCTGCCGCGCCTGCACGAACGCGGTCACCACCTGCGGCACCACGTAGCTGAGCAGGAAGATCACGATCGCCACCGATACCAGGCTGATCGCCGCCGGGTAGATGAAGGCGGTCAGTACCTTGGCCTGCAGCGCATTGCGTTCCTCGATGTAGTCGGCCAGGCGCTCCATCACCCGCGCCAGATCGCCGGAATCCTCACCTGCACCCACCAGCGCCCGATAGATCGGCGGGAAATCGCGCGGCCGCGCGGCCAGCGCCACGGTCAGGCGCTGGCCGGCGCGCACGTCGGCGCGCACAGCGGTGAGTGCCTGGGCCACGTGCGGGCGCTCGGCCTGCTCGATCACCGCACTCAAGGCGCCTTCCAACGGCAGGCTGGCCGCCAGCAGGCTGGCCAGCTGGCGGGTGGCCCAGGCCAACTCGCTGGCCGACAGGCGGCGAGCGCCCCAGCCACTGCCGACACTGCGCGCCGCGCTCACCTGCACGGGTGTCAGCCCGCGCCCACGCAGCAGCTGGCGCGCACCGAGCGGGCTGTCAGCATCCAGTTGACCCTTCTCGATGCGGCCCTGCGCATTGGCAGCCTGGTAATCGAACAGCGCCATGCAAGCCTCAGTCGTCGCCAGTAACGCGCAGGATCTCTTCCAGCGTGGTCACCCCGCTGTCGACCCAGCGCTGGCCGTCCTGTCGAAGGGTCCGCATGCCGGCCCGCCGTGCCGCCTCGCGTAGCGCAGGCTCACCCTGCCCTTCATGGATCAGTGCACGTACCCGGTCGTCCACCACGAACAGTTCATGGATGCCGGTGCGTCCGCGATAGCCACTGTTGGCACAGGCCGTGCAACCCACTGCGCGCCATACGGTCCGGCCTTCGCCGTCCACCTCGGCACGCCGGCACTGCGTGCACAGCCGCCGCACCAGCCGCTGCGCCAGCACACCGCGCAGCGACGAGGCCAGCAGGAACGGTTCCACGCCCATGTCGGCCAGGCGGGTCACCGCCGAGATCGCATCGTTGGTGTGCAGCGAAGCCAGCACACCGTGCCCGGTCAGCGACGACTGCACCGCGATCTGTGCGGTCTCCAGGTCACGTATCTCGCCGATCATGATGGTGTCCGGGTCCTGGCGCAGGATCGCGCGCAGCGCGGTGCCGAAGCTCATGCCGATGCGCGCGTTGACCTGGATCTGGCCAATGCCGGCAAAGTCGTACTCCACCGGATCTTCCACGGTGAGGATATTGCTGGTGCTGCTGTCAAGCTGGCCCAGCGCGGCGTACAGCGACGTGGTCTTGCCGCTGCCGGTCGGCCCGGTCACCAGCACGATCCCGTGCGGCTGCCGGATCAATCCGGTGAACGTGGCCAGGGTGTCATCGGCCATGCCCAGGCGCTGCAGCTGCAGGCGGCCGGCATCCTTTTCGAGCAATCGCAGCACGGCGCGCTCGCCATGCCCGGTCGGTACCGTGGAAACACGGATGTCCAGCGGCCGCCCGCCCACGCGGATCGCGATGCGCCCATCCTGTGGCAGGCGCTTCTCGGCAATGTCCAGGTGGGCCATGATCTTGATGCGCGACACCAGCGCTGCGTGCAGTGCGCGCCGAGGCTGCACCATGTCGCGCAGCGTGCCGTCCACCCGGTAGCGCACCACCGAATGGGTCTCGAACGGCTCGATATGCAGATCGCTGGCACCGTCGCGTGCAGCCTGTGCCAGCAGCGCGTTGATCATGCGGATCACCGGCGCATCATCCTGCGCATCCAGCAGGTCGGTGACCTCCGGCATGTCCTGCATCAGCCGGTCCAGATCGACTTCACTTTCGGCGGCACCGACCACGGCCGCGGCATCACCGCCGTCACGGTACTGCTCACCCAACCGCTGCTGCCAGGTCGCCGCATCCAGGGCATGGAAAGGCAGCGGGCCATGCCGGCGGCGCAGCTCGGCCACGGCCCACGCCGCCGTGTCGGCCGTGCCGAGCAGCACCGGCTCGCCACCGGCTTCGGACAGCATCACGCCGTGGCTGCGCACCCACGCGTATGGCAGCGGCACAACGGCGCTCACGGCCCGATCACCAGTTCCGGCGTGTAGCCCAGCCCGCGCAGCTGCTGCAATGCCGGATCCAACTTCGCCGGATCACGCGGCAACCGCACGCGCAGGCGTTGCCCACCCTCGCCCGGCGTCGCCTCCGCGTAGGCCTGCAGGCCCAGCGCCCGCACCTGCGCCACGCCCTGGCTGGCACGGCTCGGCTCCAGCCCCTGTGCGAACTGCACCAGCTGCGCATCGCCGTCACCGGCCGGATACAACGCTGCCAGGCTGGTGTTCTGCAACGGCTGGCCGTGGCCATCGCGCGCATTGCCCTGGCCGAGTACCGACAGGTCCTGCGGTGGCAGCTGCGGCGCCGACAGCGCGGGCAAGGCCCAGCTCTGTACGGGCTGCGCGCCGGCCTGCGCATTGCGCATGTAGTCGTAGCGGTCGCGGGTCAGGCGCTGTCCGGCGGCCGGGTCGCGTACCACGTGCGGGCGCAGGAACACCATCAGGTTGGTCTTGGCGCGCTTGCGCGTGTCGCTGCGGAACAAGGCGCCCAGCACCGGGATCTTCCCCAGCCCCGGCACCGCATCACGGCCATGGCTGACGCTGTCTTCCAGCAGGCCACCGAGCACCATGATCTGGCCATCGTCCAGCAGCACGCTGGTATCGAGTGCGCGCTTGTTGGTGATGATGCCGGCCGTGCTGTTCGCGCTCTGCGCGTCGATGCTGCTGACTTCCTGGTAGATGTCCAGCTTCACCGTACCGCCCTCGGAAATCTGTGGGCGCACCCGCAGCTTCAGGCCCACGTCTTCGCGCACGATGGTCTGGAAGGGGTTGTTGCTGCCGCCGCCACCGTCGGTCACGTAGCGGCCACTGACGAACGGCACGGTCTGGCCGACCATGATGCTGGCTGCCTCGTTGTCCAGCGTCATCAGGTTCGGCGTCGACAGGATGTTGGCGCCGCCCTTGCTCTGCAGCGCAGTGGCCAGCGCCTTCATGTTGAGGATCTGGCCGACACCGGGCAGGTTGATGGTGCCGTCGATCACGCCGATCTTCAGGCCATCCTTGGGCAGCACGTCCAGCGTGGTACGCGCACCGGTATTGAGCCCGCTACCGCCGGTAGCGCCCCCGAAATGGGTGCCGCCAAACGTACGGCCATTGCCCAGCATCCACTGCACGCCCAGCTCGGCCGCGTCGGTCTGGTTGACCTCCACGATCAGGCTTTCCACCAGCACCTGCGCACGGCGCTCGTCGAGCTGGTCGATCACCCGCCGAAGGTTGCGGTACACCGGCTCCGGCGCCGAAATCAGCAGGGTGTTGGTGGCCACGTCCGCCTGTACCGAAATGCCGTTATGGCTGAAGCCGGTGCTTCCTGCATCGATCGGGTCGCGCCGGCTCGGGTCCAGCCGCTGCGATTCCAGCGCATTGCCTCCGGGCTTGGCCTGCTGCGGCTGCGACGGCTGGATGGGCGTGGAACGGTTGGCGTCACCCGGCAGCGGGGTGATGCCTTCGTTGCTGCCCATGGCCGGTGCATCGCTCTGTCCGGCCACCACGCCACGCAGCACACCGGCCAGCTGGTTGGCCTGGGCGTTGCGCAGGTAGACCACATGCAGGTTGCCGGACTCGTCCTGGGCACGGTCCAACTTCTCCACCAGCTGCCGCGCCAGGCGGGTGCGGCCTGGGCTGCTGGAACGCAGCAGCACGCTGTTGCTGCGCGGATCGGCCATCACCACCACCTTCTGGCCCGGCTCGGCGCCCTGCGCATCCAGCAGCGGCGCAACCATGGCCGCCACCTCCACCGCAATGCCCTGCTGCAGCTTCACCACATCGGTGTCCATGCCGGCGGGCGTGTCGACGCTGGCGATCACCCTCGCGATGCGCTCCAGGTTGTCGGCGTAGTCGGTGATCACCAGGGTGTTGTTGCCTGGATTGGCGGTGATCGGGTTGTCCGGGCTGATCATCGGCCGCAGCACAGCCACCAGCGCCGCCGCACTCTCATAGCGCAGCGCAAACGTACGCGTGGCGATCTCGCCCCCTGCACCACCGCTGCCCACCCGGCCACCGAGCAGCTTGGCATCGGCCTGCGGCACCACCCGGCTGACGCCGCCGTTCTCGACCACGGCGAAGCCTCTCATGCGCAGTGCGCCCAGCAGCAGCTGGTAGGCCTGGGTACGGCTGACCGGGCCATCGGAAACCACCGTCATCTTGCCGGTCACGCGTGGGTCGACCAGGAACTGGCGCCCGGTGAAGCGCGCCGCCATGCGCAGCACGCCACCGATATCGGTATCCACCAGGTTCAGCTGCACCGGCTCATCGCGGGTGTCCTGCGCCGCCACCGGCGCCGGCACGTGGGCCATGCCCACGATCAGTGCCAATGCGGCACTGCAGGCAAGGCTGCGCATCGCCCTCATGGATGGGCACCCGCAGGAGCCACCATCACGATGTTTCCGGAAATCCTTGCCGCCGGCATGTTCGCATCCCCTGTGCGTGTCAATTGCAACTGCTGCAACTCGATGGCCGGATCGGCCAGCAGCGGCAGCAGCCAGTTCCATAGCGCATCGGCGGGAACGGCCCGTACCTGCAGGTGCCAGCACCCGTCGCGCGCTTCGATATGCAAGCCGCCAGCCAGACCGGCGGACTTGATCTGGTCACGCAGCCCGGCCAGGGTCGGATGCTGGCCCTGCGCCAGCTGCTGGCGCTCACGGGCGCGCAGCAGCGGTGCCAGTGCGCGATGCTGCGCCTGCAGCCGTGGCAGTTCGGCCTGCCAGTGCGTGCGCTGCTTCAGCAGGGGCTCCAGCCAGGACGACCACAGGCCCGCCACCAGCAGCGCCACAACCATCACCCACAGCATCAGCCGGTCGCGCGGTGGCAGGCGTTGCCAGCGCTGCTGCAGGCCCGCCAGCCCCTCGCCCAGCCGCAGGGTTCGGGTCGTCACTGTCCCGCTCCGCTCACCCGCAGGCGTCCACCGGCGTCGCGCGCCAGCTGCAGCCCCTGCGCCTGCATCGCTTGCTGCCAGTGCTCAAGCCGCTGTGGATCGTCAGCCAATGCCTGGGCATCGGCGTCCAGCTCCAGGTACACCTGCCCGGGTTGGTAGTGCAGGCTGTGCACCTGCCCCGCCAGCTCCGGAACCGCATGCAGCGTGCTGGCGACCTGGCGCTGCAGCGCCGGCAACGGCGGCGCTGGCGGCGGAACCGCCAGCGCTCGCCTTGCCTGCAACACCGGGTCCACCACGTCGGTGATCTCCGGAAAGCGTGCGCTGAACTGCCGTGCCATGTCCTGCTGCAGCGCCTCACCCTCGACCCGCCAACGCGAGACCTGCCACTGCAGGCCAAGTGCAGCCAGCAGCACCGCCGCCAGTGCCAGGCCGATCGCCAGTCGCGGCGCTTGACGGCCTGCGCCGGGCAGCGGCAATGACCACCCCGGCAACGGGCCACAGGCCTGCCGTTCATGCGCGACGGCGGTGCCCGGCAGGCTGTCCGGCCACGTCGGCGGCACGCTGCCGATCCACTGCACGGCCTGCACGCCGGCCTGTTGCAGGCGGGTGGCCAACGCCTGCATCACCGCAGACGCGTCACGTCCGCCATACCATTGGACAAGTCCCCGATCGCGCCCGCTGCGCACCAGCAGATGCTCGCCGCTGACCTGCAGCGTGGCGTGGCCGTCCTGCCAAGGCAGCAGCAGTGGCGTCGGATACAACGCCTGCAGCTGCAGCGCACACGAGGCCAGCAGCTGCTGCGCCTGCGCGATGGCCTGCTGGCCGAGCCAGGCCACCGGAACCGTACCGTCTGCCGCCTGCGCACCGTGGGCCAGCGCCACCTCCTGCAGGTCATCCAGCAGCATGGCCTCCACCTCGCCCTGCAACGCCGCCTGCAGGCGGCGCCCGGACAGCGGCGGCAGCTGCAGTTCCAGCAGGATCAGGTCGTTCGGGTCAAGGCAGGCATGCACCGCCGCCCGCGGATGCCGCAGGCCCAGCGCGGCCAGCGTGTCGCGGCCGTGTGCCACTACCTCGTCCTTGTGAAGCCGCGCCCAGTCCACCGCGCTGTCGGCGCGCAGCTGCGCCAACGGCGGCAGGCGCACCCGAAGCTGCACCGTCATGCGCCGATCCTCGTCCACACCCGTTGTACACGTACCCCGTCGTCGCGGTACTCGCGCCAGAGCAGCGCGCGAAAATCAACCGCGCTGCCGTCAGCCTGCACCCGGCCCACGGCCAGGAACCACTCGCTATGGATACCCAGTGGAAGCACGGCCATCTGTTCGTTGCTCAGTTGGAGTCGGTTGGCGATGTCACCGCGGTTGAGCAGCCAGTGGCCGGCGTCGCGCTCAGCGAGCAGCGCCTGCAGCCGTGCGGGCTCGACCGCAGGCGTCACCGCCTGCAGAACGCTCAGGTCGCTGGTATTGGTGTTGACCAGGGTCTGCGCCGGCAGCACCACGGTGCGTCGCGCCAGCGCCTGCAATGCCACCGGATCGGCACCGGCCAGTGCCTGCGCGATCAGTGATTCGCGCGGCAGTGGGGCCTGTGCCTGGATGTCACCGTCGCGCAGGCGCGCCTGAATGTGGTCCGCCGCGGATGCGCAGGCACCCTGGCCAAGCCCCTGTGCAGCACACAACGCGATGAACGCGCGCCGCGCCTCGGGGTCCGGCCTGCCCTGTGCCAGCAGGTTGCGCAGGTTGAACAACGACTGCGCATCGACCAGTTGCAGCTGCACCGGCAACGGCGCCTGCAGTTGCAACGGGCGCGCCCAGCGCCCGCTGCGCACCGTGGTCAGCTGTTCCTTTACATCCTCACGCAGCTGCTGCGCCGCACGCTCCAGCGTGGCGTCCACCGCCATGCGCACCTGCGCGCGCAACTGGTCGCCGCGCAGCGCGCGCAGCTGCGCCGACTGCCGGGTCAGCAGCGCGGTGGCAATCACGGCCACCAACGCCACCACCAGCAGGGCGACGATCACCGCCATGCCACGCTGGCGGGTGCACGAGACCGAACGCGTCGGGGCTGCCATCAGCACGCCTCACAGCTGCCAGGAGCCGATGTCTGCGTTCCCGGCGTCGCCACCGGGCTTGCTGTCCGCACCCAGCGAGAACACATCAATGTCGCCATGAGTGCCTGGAACCTGGTACTGGTACGGATGGCCCCACGGGTCATTCGGCAGGCGATCCAGGTACGGCGTCACCGGCAACGCACCACTGCCCTGCGGCGGCTTCACCAGCGCCTGCAGGCCCTGTTCGGCACTGGGATAGCGCCCATTGTCCAGCTTGAACAACTTCAGCGCCTGCATCAGCGCCGCGATGTCCTGGCGCGCCGCCACCACGCGCGCCTGGTCCGGACGGTCCATCAACCGCGGCACGATCAGCGCGGCAAGGATGCCGATGATCACCACCACCACCATGATCTCGATCAGGCTGAAGCCCTGCTGCCGAGCCCTGCGACCACCTGCCTGCCTTGCCATTGTTCCGCCCTCGTCATCCCGGAAGAGACCGCTGCACCATGGTCAGCGGTGCATGTGTCAGTACGATAAACATCCGCCTGCGATTCGCTGCGCGGTTGCCTGTGCGGGCGCACGTGCAGCCGGCACGCGTGCCGCCTCGAGCAGGTGCGGCGGCACGCTGGCCAGTGTTTGGTCGATGCACTCGCGCAGCAACGGATGCACGCACGCCTGCAGCAGGCGCACGCACTGTGTCGGCGACCACGCGGTGCCGTGGTCGAGGCCGATGAACATGCGGTAGGCCTGGTGGTAGCGCAGGTCGTCGTACACACGCTGCGCACTGTTGAGGTCACGCACGTTCACCAGCAGGGCCGCACGTTGCAGCAGTCGCGCATCGGCTGCGCCAAGCGGCAGCGCGCTCATGGCCGCGTCGGGCCAGGGCCGCATCCGCAGGTCGAGGGCCTTTCGAAGTGCCGCCAGTGGATGCGCACTGCTGTCCAGTGCCGCCCAGCGCGCCGCGTCCGCCCAGGCGTCACTGGACAGCACCCAGACCCACGAGCGCCCGTAACGCTGCACGTTCAGGGGCGTGTGCCGTGCCTGCTCCAGTGACTGGCTCAGGTGGCGATCCAGCTCCAGCATGCCGATCCTGCGACTGTCTTCCATCTGCGCCGCCCGTGCTCCGCGACGCGTGGTGCGTCGTACTCTGGAGAAGACGTCAGCAAGGCAGGTGAAGCGACACCGCGAATGCAACTCTGTGCACGGGATGGCGCTTCATCGGCAACGTCATCGCAGCGTCATCCGCCTGCAGGCTTCGCGCTGCAGCCGCGGCGCGTCACCCCCACAACGGCGGGCCAGTACCGCCACGTCGCTGCGGGCAGCGAATGCGACCAGTGCATCGGTCATGTCCACGTCATCGCACCATGACGCCAGCGCGACGCGCAGCGCGGGCAGCTGCCACCCGTCCATCACCCCATGGGCGCCCGCCACGAACCAGTGCCAGAGCCGATGATGCAGCACCTGCTCATGCAGCTGCGTGAGATCGTCGATGCCATGCATGTCCGCCAACAGCAGTGCGCGTGCGAGCGCCGCAGGCGGCAGCGCCCCGGATTCGACCAAGGGCATCTCCTGCTGCTGCAACCGCAGCAACATCGCCAAGGGGTGTGACTGCGGATTGAAGTCCAGCAGCACCGCCTGCTGCTGCCACTGCGCGTCAGACACCACGCACACCCAGGGCGAACCATAACGATGCACCATCAGGGGCCTTCGCTGGGTGGTTTCCAGCAATGCAGACAGATTGCGACGCAGATCGAGCACACCGATGGTCTCGTTGCGCATCCTTGGCTTCTCCTCGCTTGCAACAGCCCTGCGCGGCGCGCACGGCCAGCGCCTTCATCTATCCAAGGACGGCGATGCCACCCGGAAAGCGACGCAGATCCAGCGACATCGTCAGTCGCAGCTGCTCCAGCGCCGCATCCGGATCATCGATGCGGAAGCGGCCACTGACCGGCGCGCGCGCCAATGCCGATTCACCCAGCAGTACCTTGCCCCGCCGGTAACGGTTGATCTCGTCCACCACCTCGCCCAGCGGTGCGCGGCGGAACACAAGCATGCCTTCGGTCCAGGCACTCACTTCCGAAGCTACGGCCTCGGCCACGACGCCACTGAGGCGCTCGTCGAACCGGGTCTGCTGGCCGGCCTGCAGCTGCAGGCGGCCCTGCGGGTGCTCGATACGGGCGCTACCCTGCACGCAGGTCACCCGTACCTGCCCGTGGGTGTTGCGCACGTCCAGGCGCACCGCACCTTCATCGGCAATCACGCAACCCGGGCCCGCGAACAGTGCCAGGCGCAGGCCAGCACCGGTTTCGATCGCGGCCTGGCCCTGCACCAGCTCGAAGCCCTCGCCCTGCGCGTGCGCGCGGCGGCGCAGGCTGCTCTGCGTATCCAGTTCGATCTTGAGCTGCGGCGAGGGCGCGATCTGTAGTCGTTCACCGGTGCCGGTGTGGAAATCGGTCGCCATCGCCGTCACCGACGGCCACAATCCCAGCGGCGGGCGGAGCGCCGCCACCACCACCAGACTGGCCGGCGCCGCCACCGCAGCGCCCAGGAAGGCTCGCCGGCTCCAGCGCTGGGCCGGCGTCGGCGCGACCGGTTGGCGCGCGGCGGCGGGCAGTCGCTCGCCGGCCAGCTGCACCTGCTCCCACTGCCGGCGCGCACGGCCAAACGCTTCACGATGACGCGGGTCGGACTCGCACCATGCACGGAACCGTCGCCCATCGGCAGCGGTCGCCTCGCCCGAGGTCAGCCGCACCACCCACGCGTGGGCCTGACGCTCAACGGCATCCAGCGGGCGTTGCGGGCGGTCGTCAGGATCCATGGGAGCTCATGCCGGACCCGCACGCTGCGGGGTTCTGCTCGGCGTCAAAGTGTAGACGGATGCCGTCGCTCAGAACCGCACCTGGCGCCCCTGCCCACTGCGTTCGGCCAGGTAGTCCTGGGCTGCCTTCAGCTCCCGCTGCACCAACCGCAGCGACACACCGAGGTGGTCGGCCACGTCGCGCTGCTGCAGCCCATCGACGCGGATCGCCAGCAGGATGCGACGACGGCGCTCGGGCATGCGCTGCAGCAGGCCGACCATGTCTTCCAGCGCGAAGTCGAGCTCGGCCGCCTGTGCCGGCCCCGGCCCCGGGTCGGCCATGTCCATCAGCGTATCCACCTCCTCCAGGCTCAGCAGGCGGTGGTCTGCCCGTTGGCGGTCGATCACGGTGTTCATCGCCATCCGCAGCAGGTAGGCCGCAGGGTTCTGCACCGCGTCCAGGCGGTCACGTCGCGCACTCAGGCGCATCCACGTGTCCTGCAGCGCGTCGCCGGCCAGCTCTTCCGATCCGAGCTTGCGCACCAACCGGCGTTTCAGCTCGTCGTAGGCACCCAGAAGGTGGTCCATCAGATCAACCGCCCCAGCCGTACCGTTGTTCATGTTCGAATCCTTGAAGTCATGGAAGGGGCGCGCGCCGGCCACAGTCGTGGTCGGTGCCGGAAGGACGGATCTGCAGCGTCACCGGCTGTGGCAGCGCGGCGGCGTCGGCCGCCAGCACCAGGCCGTGCAGCGCCTGCAGCAGGCGTGCGTCGCGGCGATCACTGCCACTGCCGGACAGCAGCTCGGGCTCGCTCACCTGGCCCGCGCCGTCGATGCGGAAGCGCAGCGTTGCGGCATAGCGGCCGGGCGCAATCTCCGGGTCGTCACAGAACGCCGCACGCAGCCGCTGCTGCAACCCGCCGTAGCGACGCCGGCGTTCGGCCTCGGGCAGCCCCGCGCCAACATCGGGTTCCGCGGCCGAGGGCTTGCCCCGGCGCAGCACCACACGCTGCTCGCCGATCACCTCGGCCTCGATCCCTGTGTCCTGCAGCAGCGACTCCAGCGCCACAAGCGGCGCCAGGCTCCCGCGCAGCGCATGGCTGCTGCGGCCCGAAGCAAGGTCGCCGGGATACATCACCGACCACCCACTGATGACACTGAAGCGCTCGACCGCCTGTTCCAGCGGCTGCGCAGGGATGTCGTAGGCGTGAACCGCGTCCTGTGCGGCAGCGGCAAAGGACAGCAGCAGCCATGCGGCGATGGCCACCTTCCAAGTTCTGACCGCATGGTGTCCATTCAGCCCCCTGACGTAGAACACATGACCCTCGGCAGCGACAGCAGCTGCAACGGTCGCGCACCACAACCGGAACCCCGGCCCACGCGCGACCCGCAAGCGGGCTCAAACCGTACCGGGGGCACATGTCATTGCGATGACC
The DNA here is from genome assembly GCF_032025605.1 of Stenotrophomonas maltophilia group sp. msm4. NCBI lineage: Bacteria > Pseudomonadati > Pseudomonadota > Gammaproteobacteria > Lysobacterales > Lysobacteraceae > Stenotrophomonas > Stenotrophomonas maltophilia group sp. msm4. Next base: position 1,402,943 of record NZ_JAVSKK010000001.1, read on the forward strand.
GCCGCCTACAGCCGACCTGAAGCCAGTCACCCATCAGGAATCAATAAATCGAACAGACCACCTCATCCATGCCTGGGGTCAGAGCCCGTTGCGCAGCAACGGGATTCGACCCCGTGCCGACCCAGACGTGTCGACCAAGGTCGACACCCACCAAGAGCAGCTCATGCCGTTCCGGCAGATCGTGGAAATCTGTCGAAGGCGGGGTGGGTCCGGTTGCGGGGGCGTGAGCCGCATGGATGCGGCGACCGAGCTTACATGGACGTACTTGCAGCGTCCCCCGCAACCGGACCCACCCCGCCATCCCTCAGCAGGCCCGCTGTTGCTGTTGAGGTTGCCGGCCAGCAGCCGGCACTACCCGCGGGTGCCGGGTGCAACCCGGCCGCAAACCCCATCCCTCAAAGCGGCAGCTGGGTCGTCTGCTTGATCCGCTGCATCGGAATCTCGGTCTTGGTGTTCTGCACGCCGGCGATCCGGTTCAGGTGCTGCATCTGGAACTGCCGGTAGGCATCAAGGTCGGCCACCGCCACCCGCAGCAGGAAATCGCAGTCACCGGCCATCAGATGGCATTCCAGCACTTCCGGGAAAGACTTGATGCTGTTGATGAAGTGGTTGGTGGTGTCCTCGTCCTGCCCGCGCAGCCACACCCGCACGAACACGGTGAAGCCGCGGCCCACCTTGGCCTCGTTCAACAGCGCCACGTAGCGGTCGATGTAACCGCCCTCCTCCAGCAGCCGCACCCGGCGCAGGCAGGCCGACGGCGACAGCCCGACCAGACGGGCCAGCTCCAGGTTCTGCAGGCGGCCGTCGCGCTGCAGGGCGTCGAGGATGCGGCGATCAAGGTTGTCGAGCTGGTACTGCATGCAATTTCGTCCTGGTCGACTCTGGCCGCATGGAATATCAATCATCCAGAATCCAGTGGCATCAACGCAACCCGATTTCGTGATCGGACCGCTAGCATGGGCCACCCCCACCTCGTCGTGCCGTTCCATGGACGCCCGTACCACCCTCCCCCTGCCTAACACCTGCGATACCGCGCCGCGTGCCGAATTCCTGCGCGGCCTGCGTGCCGCCGCACCAGTGATGATTGGCTTCATTCCGTTCGCCCTGGTGCTCGGCGCGCAGGCGGCCCAGAAGGGCCTGAGCGCACTGGAAGTACCGCTGATGACCGGCCTCAACTTCGCTGGCGGTTCGGAGTTCGCCGCCGTCGAACTGTGGACCTCGCCACCGCACATCGCACTGATCGTGGCGATCACCGCGCTGGTCAACAGCCGCCACCTGCTGATGGGCGCCAGCCTGGCCCCGCTGCTGCAACACCTGCCGCGCCGCCGGGTGCTGCCGGCGCTGTTCTTCATGTGCGACGAAAGCTGGGCAATGGGCGTGGCCGATGCGCGTCGACGCGCGCTGGGCTTCAGCCTGGCCTACTACCTGGGCGTGTCGGCCGGCCTGTACACGGTCTGGGTGGCCTGCACCGCACTGGGCGCGATCGTCGGCCCGATGCTGGGCGACATCCACGCCTACGGCTTCGACATGGCCTTCCCCGCCGTGTTCCTGGTGCTGCTGCGCGGCATGTGGCAGGGCATGAAGGCTGCGCGGCCGTGGCTGGTCAGCCTGGTCGTCGCCGCCGCTACCTACCTGCTGGTGCCAGGTGCGTGGTACGTGGCCAGCGGCGCACTGGCCGGCCTGGCCGCAGCCTGGCTGCTGGCGGAGGACCCGGCATGATCTTCAATGGACTGATCCACTGGACCTCGGTGTTGACCATCGTGCTGATGGCCGCCGCCACCTACCTGACCCGCATTGTCGGTTTCCTCGCGCTGCGTAACCGCACGTTGAGCAAACGCGCAGTGACGGTGATGGAAGCCGCGCCGGGCTGCGTGCTGATCTCGGTGATCGCCCCGGACTTCGTCGCTGACAAGCCGGCCGACCTGGCTGCACTGGCGATCACCCTGCTGGCCGCCACGCGGCTGTCGATGCTGCTGACGGTGCTGATCGGCGTGGTCTCGGCGGGTGTGTTGCGTTATCTGATGGGGTAGCTACCGGTACGCCGGGCAACGCCCGGCGGACCGTAGTGGCGCCGCGATGCAATCAAGCGCTGCTGCTTGCCGCCAGCAGGCACAGGCTGCGCGGCGGCAGCGTCCAGGCGCCTTCCTCATCCGGCTCCAACGGCGTTTCGTCGGTCTGCAGGAGTACGCGCCGGAACGACAGGGCGTCGTCTGACACACAGAACCGCTGCGGCTGCTCCCCGGCGTTCAACAACAGGGCCAGGCTGACATGCCGCCCGGGCTCGCGCAGGCCACTGTCCGGACTGCGACCGTCCAAAATGATCAGCAGCGCACGCAGCCCTGCGTCATGCCAGTCCGCTTCCTCCATGCCGCGACCATCGGGATGCCGCCAGTCGATATCGCGCAGGCCCAGCGCCTCATCGTATTCGCCGCGCAGGAACCGGTTCCTGCGCAGCAGGCCATAGCGTCGGCGCAGCGACAGCGCCCGCCGCACGAACGCCACCTGCGCCTGGGCTGCCGGCTGCGCCGCACGCTCCCAGTCGATCCAGCTCAGCGGGTTGTCCTGGCAGTAGGCGTTGTTGTTGCCCTGCTGCGAATGGCCGAACTCATCGCCGGCCAGCAGCATGGGGGTGCCCTGCGCCAGCAGCAGCGTGGCCAGCAGGTTGCGCATCTGCCGCGCACGTACGGAGAGGATCGCCGGATCATCGGTCTCACCCTCCACGCCATGGTTGCTGGAAAGGTTGTGCGAATGGCCATCACGGTTGTCTTCGCCGTTGGCTTCGTTGTGGCGGTCGTTGTAGCTCACCAGGTCGTGCAGGGTGAAGCCGTCGTGTGCGGTCACCAGGTTGATGCTTGCCGAGGGTCGCCGGCCATGGTGATCGAACAGGTCGGCCGAACCGGTGAAGCGGGTAGCGAATTCCGGCAGCTGGCCGCCATCGCCGCGCCACAGCGCGCGCACCGTATCTCGGAAACGGTCATTCCATTCGGCCCAGCCCGGCGGGAACTGGCCCAGCTGGTAGCCGCCCGGGCCGATGTCCCAGGGCTCGGCGATCAGCTTCACCTGGCTCAGGATCGGGTCCTGGCGCACCGCGTCGAGGAAGCTGCCCGAGGCATCGAACCCATGCCGTTCACGGCCGAGAATGGTCGCCAGGTCGAAGCGGAAGCCGTCCACCCGCATCTCGGTCACCCAGTAGCGCAGCGAGTCCATCACCATGCGCAGTGCACCGGCATTGGTCAGGTCAAACGTGTTGCCGGTGCCGGTATCGTTGATGTAGTAGCGGCGATCATCAGCCAGGCGGTAGTAGCTGGCGTTGTCGATGCCCTTGAAGGACAGCGTAGGGCCCAGCTCATTGCCTTCGGCGGTGTGGTTGTAGACCACATCCAGGATCACTTCGATGCCAGCATTGTGCAGCCGCGCGACCATCTGCTTGAACTCGGCCACGGTGCCCAGCGACAGGTAACGCGGCTGCGGCGCGAAGAAGCCGATGGTGTTGTACCCCCAGTAGTTGCGCAGCCCGCGCTCGAGCAGCTGCTGGTCATCGACGTAGGCGTGCACCGGCAGCAGTTCGATGGCGGTCACGCCCAGATGGCTGAGGTGGTCGACCACTGCGTCATGGCGCAGGGCAGACAAGGTGCCACGCTCGGCCTGCGGAACATCGGGGTGTTGCATGGTCAGCCCGCGCACGTGCGCTTCGTAGATCACGGTCCGGTCCCAGGGCGTGGCAGGTGCCCGCTCGGCACCCCAGCTGAAGGCCGGATCGATCACGGCACAGCGCGGCATGTAGCTGGCGCTGTCGCGGCGGTCGAAGCTCAGGTCGCCATCGCGGTGGCCCAAGGTGTAGCCGAACAGGTGGGGGGCCCACTTCAGTTCGCCCACAATCTGCTTGGCGTAGGGGTCCAGCAGCAGCTTGTTGGGATTGAAGCGATGGCCTTCCTCCGGCGCATAGGGGCCATGCACTCGGTAGCCATAGCGCTGGCCGGGCCGCACGTCCGGCAGGTAGCCGTGCCAGATCTCGTTGGTGTACTCGGGCAGCGCGATGCGTTCCACTTCGCGGTTGCGTGCATCGAACAGACAGAGTTCCACCCGGGTGGCATGCCGCGAGTACAGCGCGAAGTTCACGCCCAGCCCGTCCCAGGTCGCCCCCAGCGGGAAGGGCCGGCCTTCGCGCACGCGCGAGGTCTGCGTCCACTTACGGCTCGCCATCGGTGCCCTCCTCCTCGCGCGCGGCGGCAATCTCGGCCTCCACCAGCCGCTCGGCCATGTGCCAGTGCCGTTGCTGCTGATCATCCGGGCGCCCTTCTGCCTCCCAGATCTGGTGGGCCAGTGCCTCAATCCGCTGCCGTCGTTCCCTGCTGTCCATCCCTACCTGCCTCCTCGTTGATCCATATCGCCAACGGGCTGCCAGCCAGAAGCCTGGCCACGTCCGTGGTTGCGTTGAAATGTTCGATACGCCCGTCAAGGACGTTGCGCATGGGGCCTGTCGGCACCCCACGCAGCGTCACATCGCTGCCGACGTCGCGCGGCGCATGCAGGCTTGGGCCAGGCACGGCGGTGGGCGAACCACGCCGCACGACCACCAGCAGCATCTGCGCCTGATGCCTGCGCGTGAACGCCAGCCACGGTGAGCGCACCGGCGCCGACAGCGGCTGCAGCGCGCCGTGCAGGAACAGCTGCGGGTGCCTGCGGCGGCAATCCAGTAATCGCCGGAGTAGAAATGCCTTGATCCCACCGTCCCGCCAGTCCTCCAGCAGCGCGGGCCACGCGCGCGCATCACGCAGCCACGCCTGCCGCGCTGGATAATCCACGGCGCGCCGGTTGTCCGGGTCCACCAGGCTCAGGTCCCAGCCTTCACCGCCTTGGTAAAGATCGGGCACGCCGGGAAGGCAGTGCTGCAGGCACAGCTGTGCCAAGCCGTTGCAGGCGCCCGCCGGCGCGATGCGCGCCACGAAGGTCGCCAGCGCCTCCCGCACCGGCTGCAACGGCGCTCCATCCAGCAGCGCGTGCAGCCACTGCGCGGCGCCCTCCTCCACGGCCACGTTGGGATCGGACCAGCTGCTGACCCGCTTGCCCTCGCGCAACGCCTTGGTCAGCCATTGCCCCATCCTCGATGCGAAGCCTGCGCCGGGGGTACCGTGCATCGGCCACGCGGCCACGAGCGCCTGCCATAGCGCATAGGCCTCGGCACTCGGCAATGGCATTGGCGCGCCGGCGCGGGTCGCCATCCGGCCCCAGCGCCGCACCGCGTCCCGCCACTCGACCGTGCAGGTACTGAGAACCGCCAGCCGTGCCCGGCTGTCGGCCCCGCGCTTGTGATCGTGGGTCGCCAGCGCAAGCAGCGCCCTGGGATGGCGCCGCAGGCGCCCGGCTGCATGTTCCAGCAGCTCGCGCCCTTCCATGCCCAGCCGCTGCGGATCACTGCCGACTTCGTTGCGCGACAGCAGCCTGAAATAGCGATAGAACCCGGTATCTTCCACCGACTTGGCATTCAACGGCGCGGCCAGCTGCCCGAACCGTACGCGCAGCTCGGTTTCAGCCGGCGCCTGGCCGGGAAGTGCCTGCAGCAGCAGATCCAGCGCGGCGCATGCCGCACCGTCCAGCGCCTCGCGCGCAGCAGCTGCAGCGTCCACCAGCGCCTTTCGTTCACCCGCCCCCTGCAGCGAATAGGGCCGGTAGGTGCGGTAATGCCGCAGCAATGAAGCCAATGCGCGTGCCAGCGCAGCCACTCCGATATCGGCCTCGGCCAGCCGGGGCTGCAGGACCTGCTGCGCACTGCGCAGCAGCCGCTGGAAGTCTGCGTGAAGGCCCTGGCGCAACATCATGCCGCGAGCGTCCTGCTGGATCCGGTCGAAGCTGCGCGGATCACCGCCCAGCGCCTGCCACGTGCGCGAGAGCGCGGGTGCAGCCGCCGGATCGTGCAACCAGGCACCGGTCTGGTCCATGAAGTCATAGCCGGTGGTGCCGTCGCAGGCCCAGCTGTCGGGCAGCTGCTCGCCCTCGGCCAGTATCTTCTCCACATGCAGGCTCACCGCCTGCGGATCACGGCCGCCGGCCGCACAGGCTGCGTCAAGCGATTCACGAAGGCGCCGCAGGTAGGTGCCCGGGGAAGACAGGCCATCCACATGATCGATACGCAGGCCGTCCACCCATCCCTCGCGTACCAACCGCAGCGGCAGCGCATGCACCGCCTCGAACACGTCATCGCGCTCCACCCGCAGCGCGGCCAGTTCATTGATATCGAAAAAGCGCCGGTAGTTCACCTGATCGCCCGCCGTGCGCCACCAGGCCAGCCGGTAGTGCTGCCGCTGCAGCAGCGTATGCAGCCGTTCAACGCTGCGGTTGCAGCGCTCGGCCCACGCCGGCCACTGCGCGGGGTCCAGTGGATGGCTGCGCGGCGACAAGGGCAACGCCAGACCATGGTGGCGCAGCACGGGACGCGCGTTGTCCACCACCACGCGCACTACGCCATCGCGCACCGCGTCGTGCAACGGCCGGTCCAGTGCAGGCAGCCAGAGCCGGCCCTCGCAGCCCGGCGCCTCCCAGTCGATGTCAAACCATGCTGCGTGCGGGCTTCGACGCCCGTGCATCAGCACATCGTTCCACCAATGGCTGTGCGGGGACGCCGCCAGATGGTTGGGTACGATGTCGAGGATCAGGCCCATGCCGTGCGCGCGCGTCGCTGTGGCCAGTTGCCGGAAGGCTTCTTCGCCGCCCAGTTCCGGATTGATGCAGGCCGGGTCGATGCCATCGTAGCCATGCGTAGACCCATGCAGCGCAGCGGCGATCGGCGACAGGTAAAGGTGGCTGACGCCCAGCGCGGCGTAGTACGGCAGCTGCATCGCGGCGGCCTCGAGGTCGAAGCCTGCATGCAATTGCAGGCGTACGGTGGCACGCAATGGAGTCATCGCCGCTCCCTCCGCCGCGTTGCGCTGAACCGGGCAATACGCGCGTCAACCGCGTCCTGCTCCCATGCCAGCGGTAGCCGCCGGCGCCAGTTCGGATGGGCGTTGACGGTGCCCGGCAGGTTCACCTGCGCGCGGCTCCCCAGCGCATCTTCCAGCGGGAGCAGCGCCAACCGCGAAGGCGCGTGCGCGACCAGCGACAGCGCACGCGCTTCCAGCGTCGCGCCCTCGCCTCGGGCAACTGCGGACAGTCCCTGCACCTCACTGGCGCGCGCGTGCAACGCCGCTGCAAGCCCGGTCAGCTCACCCAGGCGGGCACGCCAGCGCAGGTCGCGCCCGTGCAGCCAGCCGGACAGCGGTGGCAGATCATGGGTGGAGGGCATGGCCACCGCATCGCGGCGCCACCGTGGCGCAGGCAGGAAGTGCTCACCCTTGCGGGCGAACGGCAGCACCTCGATGCCCAGGATGCCGCGGGCTGCCAGCCGCTGGCGAATGCCCGGCGGCACCACGCCCAGGTCTTCACCGATCAGCACGCAGCGATGCCGCCACGATTCCAGAACCAGCAGGTTGATCAGATCATCGAACGGATAGCGCAGGTACACGCCCTGTCCGGCGGCTGAGCCACAGGGAAGCACCCACAGCCGCTGCAGGCCGAGGATATGGTCGATGCGCAGCCCACCACGGCCGGCCATCACGGCGCGCAGCACGCGAATGAACGGCTCAAAGCCCTCGCGCTGCAGCGCGGAGGGTGACCAGCTGGTGATACCCCAGGCCTGGCCCAGCGGATTGAACGCATCCGGCGGCGCGCCCAGCTCAAGGCCCTGCAGCAGACGGTCGCCACCGGTCCGGGCCTCGACGCCCTGCGGCGCGCAACCCACCGCCAGATCTGCGATCAGCCCGATCGACGCGCCGTCGTCGCGCAATCCCGCCTGCACCTGCGCCCAGCCCTGCCGCGCAAACCACTGCGCAAACGCATGGTCGTCAGCGCTTCCAGTGAACCGGTCGGCGGCGTGCTGGCAATAGCGCAGCAGGGATTCGCCCTGCGCATCGCACCACGTCTGCATCTGTTCGTACTGAGCCGGCGCCTGCTGCCGCAGCCACTGGCGCACCTGGCGCAGCCAGCGCCACTTCAACGCCGCCGAGTGCGGCCAGTCGATGCGGCGCGCGGCAGTGGCTGCTGCAACGGCCGTCGCCAGTGCTTCGTCTTCAGCCAGCACGGCGTCGGCTGCTTCCGGCAGTACCTGCGGCAGGGAGGTCTGCAGCGGATCGAGCCAGCGCCGGTCGCTGGGCGAATAGGGGCTGTAACCGGGCCCTGGTGGCAAGCCGGCATGCAGCGGGCTCAACGCCACTGCATCGCCGCCGTGACGGTGCAGCAGTTCGCTCCATCGCGCACAGCCGGCGCTGTCACCGATGCCGGCGTCGTCGCGAGCGCGCAGGCTGTAGACCTGCGCCGACAGGCCCCAGCCGCGCAGCAAGCCCAGCGGCCACCAGGCACGCTGTGGCGCCACCGCAATCGCCTGTTGCCGTCCGCCCTGGCGCCACTGCCAGTAGCCGGGCTGGTCCGGCACGCGCCAGCGCCCTTGCGCATCGGGGTGTGCCGGCAGCACTGCGCCCTGCTCATCCACCCAGCACGCTGCGCCTGCCGCCTGGGGCATCGCCAGCAGCTGTCCACAGCAAGCCGTGCGCAGGCCACCGTGCTCGGGCGCTGCATCGCCCTGCAGCGCCTCCAGCACCGCGCGCAGCACGTCCGGTGCGACCTCGCGCGCGGCACCGGCCACGTCGGTCCAGCGGACCAGCAGGCCCGCACGGCCGGCCGCTTCCCGCACCGCTGCATCCGTGCTCATGCGGCGATCCAGCAGGCCAGCACGCCGCCGCCGGCTGGCAGCATCCCGGCCGCGTCCGGCCCCACGACGCAGTCGCCGGCCGGCACCGCATGCGCCACCGGCACAGGGCCCACGTTGATCGCGATCCACCATTGGCCCGAGGGCAACTGCCAGCCCGCCTGCACCGCGCCTTGGCCCAGCACGCGCGCACCCAGCGACCGCGCCTGCAGCAGGCCCGGCTGCAGATAGCGCCTGCGCAGGCCGAGGAACTCGCCCGTGCAGCGCAGCCAGTGCTGCGACCAGGGATCATCGCCGGGCGGCGGCGTGTACGACGCCTGCAGGGTCGCCGCATCGTTCGGGTCCGGAATACGCGCGCGCGAGGCGGCGTCGGCAAAGGCGCTGAAACCAGCGAACTCGCGGCGACGCCCTTCGCGCACCGCCTCGTCCAGCGGCGGCGCGTAGTCGGTGAAGAACAGGAACGGCGATTGCGCCTGCCACGGTTCGCCCATGAACAGCAGCGGGATCATCGGCGTCAGCACGGTCAACGCCAGCGCCGCACGCAGCCGCGCCGGATCCACCAGCATCGACAAGCGCTCGCCGAAAGCACGGTTGCCTACCTGGTCGTGGTTCTGCGCGAATGCCACAAAACGCGCGGGAGACAGGTCAGCGCTGGGTTCGCCGCGGGGATCGCCGCGCAGGTCCGGTTCACCCTGCCAGGCGAATCCTTCGGCCAGGCAGCGCGCCAGCAGTGCTTCGGCGCGACCGGCATAGGCCGCGTAATAGCCCTCCTGCTCGCCGGTCAGCATCACGTGCAGCGCATTGTGGAAGTCGTCATTCCATTGCCCCTGGTAGGCGCCGCGCAACCATCGCGCCTGGTTGCGTTCGTTCTCCAGCACCAGGTGCGCGTGCGGCACCACCGCGTGTACCTCCTCGGCCAGCTGCTGCAGGAAGCGCTCATCATCGATGGCATGCACCGCATCCAGGCGCAGCCCATCGAAGCCGTAGTCGCGCAACCACATCAGCGCGTTGTCGATGAAGAAGCGCCGCACCCAGGGCTGGCGGAAGTCGATGGCCTCGCCCCAGGGAGTACTGCGGTCATCACGGAAGAACCCCCGCGCGTACTGGCGCAGATGGTTACCCTGCGGTCCGAAGTGGTTGTAGACCACGTCCAGCAACACGGAAAGCCCAGCGGCATGTGCCGCCTCGACGAAGGCATTCAGCTCTGCCGGCCCACCGTAAGCATGGGCCGGCGCATACGGGAACACGCCGTCGTAGCCCCAGTTGCGCTGGCCGGGAAACTGCGCGACCGGCATCAGCTCAATGGCGGTGATGCCAATCGCGGCCAGCATCGGCAGCTGCGCGGTCAGCGCCGCGAAGCCGCCGCCGGCCTCGATGTGTACTTCATAGATCACCAGGTCCTGCCAGGCATGCCCGCGCCACGTGGGTTGCACCATGTCCTTGTCCAGCACCACCGCGCTGTCGCCGTCGATGCCGTCCGGCTGCCAGCGCGAGGCCGGGTCGGGCACGTCCAGGCCGGAAGGAAGGCGAAAACAGTAGCGGTCGCCATGCGATGCCGGTGTTCGCAGCCAGTGGCAGCCGTCCGGGTCGCGTTGCATCGGCCGCTGCGTGCCGTGCAGGCTCAGCGCCATCGTCCTTGCGTCCGGTGCCCACACGCGGAACTCCACCCCGTCACCGGCCACAGGCCATGCGCCCAGGCGCGGCGTCACTGCCGTCATGCATCAACCTGCAGGTACAGCGTGGACAGCGGCGGCAGCGTCAGCCGCAGCGACTGGGCGTGCCCATGCATCGGCCGGGGCTCGGTAAGCGCCGCTCCGAGGTTGCCGCTATTGCCGCCACCGTAGTACACGCTGTCGGTGTTGAGTCGTTCGGTCCAACGCCCCGGGTGCGGCACGCCGACCCGGTACGCCTCGCGCCGCACCGGGGTGAAGTTGCTCACCACCAGCAGGGTGCGGCCGCTGCCGGCAGGAGCCCGGCGGATGAACGCGTAAACGCTGTTGCGGTTGTCATCGGCCACGCTCCAGTCGAAACCGCGTTCGTCGCGCTCGTCGCGATGCAACGCGGGTTCGGCGCGGAGCACGCCGTTGAGGTCTCGCACCAGGCGCGACAGGCCCTGGCCCTCACTGCTGGCCGCCTGTGCCCAGTCCAGTGCCGCATCGTGCGACCACTCGTGGCCCTGGCCGAACTCGCCGCCCATGAACAGCAGTTTGTTGCCCGGGTGCGCCCACATGAAGCCGTAGTACGCGCGCAGCTGGGCCAGCCGCTGCGCCGGCTCGCCGGCCATCTTGGCCAGCAGCGCCCCCTTGCCGTGCACCACCTCGTCATGCGAAAGCGGCAGCACGAACCGTTCGGAAAAGGCGTAGACCAGGCCGAAGCTGATCTCGCTGTGGTGATGCGGGCGATGGATCGGGTCGCGCCCCATATACTGCAGGGTGTCGTGCATCCAGCCCATGTTCCATTTATGGGTGAAGCCAAGCCCGCCCGCTTCCACCGGCGCGGTCACGCCCGGCCACGCGGTGGATTCCTCGGCGATCACCAGCACGTCCGGAAAGCGCTCGCGCAGCGTCTGGTTCATCCGCCGCAGGAACGCGACCGCCTGCAGGTTCTCGCGCCCGCCCTGCTCGTTGGGTATCCACTCCCCCTCGGCCCGGCTGTAATCCCGGTACAGCATCGACGCCACGGCATCCACGCGCAGACCGTCGATGTGGAACCGCTCCACCCACTCCAAGGCACTGCCGATCAGGTAGGCGGCCACCTCATTGCGGCCATAGTTGTAGATCAGCGTGTCCCAGTCGGCGTGCACCCCTTCGCGCGGATCCGCATGCTCGTACAGCGCAGTCCCATCGAACCCGGCCAGGCCATGCGCATCGTTCGGGAAGTGCGCGCTCACCCAGTCCAAGACCACCCCCACGCCGGCCTGGTGGCAGCGGTCCACGAAGCGCGCGAAGGCCTGCGGCGTGCCATGGCGCGCCGTCGGCGCGTAGATGCCCAGCGGCTGATAGCCCCAGGAACCGCCAAAGGGATGCTCGCTGACCGGCAGCAGCTCGATGTGAGTAAAGCCCAGCCCGGCCACGTACGGAATCAACCGGTCGGCCAGGGCATCCCAGTCCAGCGGCGCACCCTCGTCGCTGCGCTGCCAGGAGCCCGCATGCACTTCGTAGATCGACAGCGGTGCGCAGGTTCCGGCCTGGCGTCGGGCCGCCAACCATGCGTCATCGTGCCACTGCGTCGGCGCCGCCGAAGGCACCCGCGAAGCGGTGGCCGGTGGCAGCTCGGCCCAGCGCGCCATCGGATCGAACTTGTCGGGCATCACCCGGCCGTCGGCGCCGACGATGCGGAATTTGTAGCGGGCACCGGCCTGCACGCCCGGCAGGAACAGTTCCCACACGCCGGCGGTGTGACGCAGCCGCATCGGATGGCGTCGGCCATCCCATCCATTGAAATCGCCAACCACCGCGACCCGCTGGGCATTGGGTGCCCACACCGCGAAGCGCACGCCCGCGATGCCCTGCACCTGCATCGGCACCGCCCCCAGCTGCCGCGCCGCATCGGCATCACCGGCATGGAACCGCTGCAGCAGGGCTTCGTCCAACAGTGGACCGAACGCATAGGCATCGTGCACCTGCTCCACGCCCTGTTCGAAATGCAGGGCAAGCAGCGGTATCGCCGCGTCGCCGGCCGCGCCCTCGAACAGGCCGGGCAACGGGCCGGGGGACAGGTCCCAGCGCCGCCCGTCGTCTGCGATCACCTCGACGCGCTGCGCGTGCGGCACCAGCACGCGCAGCTGGCGTCCGCCTTCTGGCTGGCGGTGCGGGCCCAGCCAGGCGAATGCGTCGGCCGGGCGTGCATGGACGAGGTCCTCCAGCGCCGGCGCGATGCGCTGATCCAATCCCATCTCCGCGATGGTTTCATCCTCCAGGGCGGCCAGATGCAGGCTGTCGTGGCTCATGCGGCCACCTGGCAGGTCTGCTGGTACAACGCCAGGTAGGCGCGCCCCGCCGCATCCCAGCCACCTGGCCGCAGCATGGCCGCGCGGCGCATGGCCTGCAGCAGCCCCGGCAGGCGGAAGGTGCGCATCGCCCGTTCCACGCAGCGGCGCAGGCCATCGGCATTGGCGCCATGGAACAGGAAACCGGTCACGCCGTCCTCCACGGTATCCACCAGTCCGCCGGTCGCGTGTGCGATGGGCAGGCAGCCGAAACGCTGCGCGTACATCTGGCTCAGCCCGCAGGGTTCGAAGCGCGAAGGCATCAGCAGGAAATCGGCGCCGGCAAACATCTGGCGGGCCAGCGCTTCTTCGAACCCGATGAAGGCGCCCACCCGCCCCGGGTAGCGGCGGGCCAGCGCCTGCACCTGGGCTTCCACCTGCGGCTCGCCACCGCCGATGATGACCAGCTGGCCGCCGGCCGCCACGATCTGGGGCGCCACGTCGCAGGTGATGTCCAGGCCCTTCTGGTGCACCAGCCGCGAGACCACCGCAAACAGCGGGCCGGTCGACGGTGCCAGGCCGAACGCCTTGCGCACCGCATGGGCGTTGGTGGCGCGCCCGGTCCACTCACCAATGCCGAAGTGGGCCTTGAGATGGATATCGCGGCGCGGGTCCCAGCTGGCGTCGATGCCGTTGACGATGCCACTCAGGTGCCCGCCGGCTGCGCGACGCGCCAACAGGTCATGCAGCCCGCAGCCTTCATCCGGGGCGGTGATCTGCTGAGCGTAGCGAAGGCTGACCGTGTTCAGCCGCGTGGCGTTGGTGATGCCGCCCTGCAGGAACGACATCTGCCCGTGGAAGTGCAGTTCATCCAGGTGTTCGGCCGGCACGCCCAGTACCGGCGCAAGCGCGTAGGGGAACAGCCCCTGGTAAGCCAGGTTGTGGATGGTCAGCAGGGTCGGCACGGCCGTCCGGTCCCAACGCACGTAGGCGGCCGCCATGGCCACCGGCCAGTCATTCAGGTGCAGCAGCTGTGGCGACCAGTCCAGCCCGGCACGCCCGGCCGCAATCTCCGCCGCCGCATGCGAAAGCGTCGCGAAGCGAACCGCGTTGTCCTTCCACTCCTGCCCCTGCCCGTCCACGTAGGGCGAGCCCTCACGCTCGTACAGCTCCGGCGACAGCAGCACGTAGATCGGAAGGCCGTCGGCCTGCACCGCCATGCCGATCGTGCACGCCGGCAAGCCGGCCCGCGCGCTGACCTGCCCCACCCGCTGCAGCTGTGGCAGGCGCTGCAGTACCTCCGGGTAGCCGGGCAGCAGCACGCGCGAATCACACGCACCGCGCACCGCACGCGGCAGGGCCGCAGCGACGTCGCCCAGGCCACCGGCCTTGACGAAGTCCGCCATCTCGGTGGCAACGAACAACACGCGCTGCACCAGTTCCGGCAGATCCAACGGTTGCGAATGGCCGCGGCGCGTGCCGATCGGCACGGGCGTGACGGGAGAGATCGCAACGGGTGAAGCGGACTGGGCGGCGCGGGCCATGGGGATGATCTCGGATGCTTCAGGCAGACAGACGCCAGCGGCGCCCGGACAGGCGCTGATGCTGGGAAGGAAGTCGACGCAGGACGTGGGGGACGCCAGCGAGAGGCTCAGGACGACAATAGCCCTGCATGCGATCAATCAACCGTGAAGCCATGGCGATTTCTTTGTGACAACACGTCATGAGCTCAGTACACATGACATGCGCCCGCCTCCTGCCCGTGTCTCCTGCGATGGGGCCGAGCCCACGCCCGGCTGCTGGCAATCCCGCGTGCCGCCTGAGCCGGGCTGGGTTGATCTCTAAAGAGACTCACCCTGCGACACCCGGTCGCAGGCCTTCGCGCTACGCGCTTGACCAATGTCAAACCGCCCGCTGCCACGCGGGCGTATTCCTATGCAGAACCCGAACACGCCGGCGCAGCCGGCCTCTACAAGGACCCTGCGATGAGCTACTCCCCCGACAACGCCCAGCTCGTGAATGCGCTGCAGAACGTCATGGTGATCTCCACCACCGACCTGCAGGGCAACATCACCTACGCCAATGACCTGTTCTGCACGCTCACCGGCTTCGCCCGCGAGGAACTGATCGGCCAGCCGCACAGCATCGTGCGCCACCCGGACGTGCCCAAGGCGGTCTACAAGGACATGTGGGACACCATCAAGGCCGGCAAGACCTGGACCGGCATCGTGCCCAACCTCGGCAAGGGCGGCGTGCTCTACGTGGTCGACACCACCGTGCAACCGCTGTTCGACGGCGACGGCAACATCACCTCCTACATCAGCATCCGCCGCGTGGTGAACGACCTGATGCAGAACTACGACCTGGTCGAGTTCAGCAAGGAAAAGTTCGACGACTTCTACGAGGCCGCGTGAACGCCCTCCCGACCAGTACGCCCTTCAGCCGCCTGCTCGTGGGATTCGCGTCCGAGTCGGGCAATGCCCGCGCCCTGGCCCAGCGCTTGGGCGCGGACCTGCAGCCGCACGCGCCGCAGGTGCTCCCGTTCAACGACATCGACGTGGCCAGTCTCGGCCACGGCGATGTGCTGCTGGCGATTTCCAGCTCGTTCGGCGATGGCGAACCGCCAGCCAGCGGCGAACAGTTCTTCGAAACACTGCGCCAGACCCCGACGCTGGCTGGCCTGCGCTATGCGGTGTTCGGCCTTGGTGACACCGGCTACCCCAACTTCTGTGGCTTCACCAAGGCGCTGGATGCTGCGCTGAGCGAGCGCCAGGCGCAGCCGCTGCTGCACCGCGTGGACGCCGACCTGGGTTACGAGCAGTTCTTCCAGCAATGGCGGCCGGTGCTGGGCAAGGTGCTGGAGGGCGACCTCAACGCTGGCCACGACCTGCACCTGCAGGTCACCGCCTATGGCGAAGACAATGCCTTTGCCGCCCGCATTCTCGAACGTCGCCGCTTGAACAGCAGCGACCCCGCTGCCTGGCACCTGCAGCTGGACATCGCCGGCAGTGGCATGGCCTACCGCGCGGGTGACACCCTGCACGTGGTGCCGGAGAACGATCCTGCCCTGCTGCGGGCATTGGCCACCTGGTACGGCGACAGCACCGCCGTGGCCGCCCTGCACGACCGCGAGCTGCGCCTGCTGAGCAAGGGCGTGCTGCGCGAACTGGCCAGGCTCAGCGGCAGCGAGGGATTGAAGCGCCTGTTGAAGGTCAACCAGAAGCGCGAGCTCGACGCCTACCTGCATGGCCTGGACCTGCTGGACGTGCTGCAGGACCACGCCACGCCGGACGGCGTGCCGCAGGCCCGGCTGCGCGAGCTGCTGTCACCGCGGCTGCCGCGCGCCTATTCCATCGCCTCGCATCCGTGCCACGACCAGCTGAGCCTGTGCGTGCGCGAAGTGCGCTACACCCTGCGCGGCCGCGAGCGCTTCGGCACTGCCACCGGCAGCCTGCTGCATGGCGGCGACCACGCCCGGGTGTACTGCCGTTCCAACCCTGGCTTCCACCTGCCCGATACCGGCCAGGCACCGCTGCTGCTGGTCGGCACCGGCACCGGCATCGCACCGTTGATGGGCCTGATGCAGGAACTGCAGGCCAATGCCTGCGAACGCGAAGTGCACTTGGTGTTCGGCGAGAAGCACCGCCAGCACGACTATCTGTACCGCGACCAGCTGCAGGACTGGCACACGCGTGGCGTTCTGGCTGGCCTGCATACCGCGTTCTCGCGCGATGGCGTCGAAAAGGTCTATGTGCAGCATGTGCTGCAGCAGCGTGCCGCCGAAGTGCGCGACGTGTTGGCCCGGGGCGGGCATCTGTACCTGTGCGGCAACAAGCGCCACCTGGAAGGCGCGGTGCGCGAGGCCATCGATGCCATCGGTGGCGAAGGGCGCTGGGACGCGCTGCGCAATGAAGGCCGCACGCACTGTGAACTGTATTGATCCGTAGATCCTGTAGAGCCGAGCCCACGCTCGGCTGCTTTTCGCAACACCGCCAACAGCAGCCGAGCATGGGCTCGGCTCTACAGATGCAGGTCAATCGCCGACGATACGCCCGTCCACCATGCGCGCCACCTGCTGGCCGAACATGGCCACGTCCTGCGGATCGTGGCTGATCAACAACAACGGGATGCCGGTCTTGTCCAGCACCGCCTCCAACTCCTGGCGCAGGTGCTGGCGAAGGTCATGATCCAGCGCGGAGAACGGCTCATCCAACAGCAACGCCTGCGGTTGCGTCACCAGCGCCCGCGCCAGTGCGCTGCGCTGGCGCTGCCCGCCGGAAATCTGCGAGGGCAGCAGATCACCCACGGTGTCGATGCGGAATGCCTGCAACCACTGCTCCACCGCATCGAAGCGCTGGCCCACGCGCGGATTCAACCACCCCTTCTCCAGCCCGAACGCCACGTTCTGGCGCACGCTCAGGTGCGGGAACAACGCGTAATCCTGGAACACATAGCCCAGCCGGCGGCGCTGCGGCGGCAGATCCACGCCGGTGGCCGCATCGAACAGGGTCTGCCCCTGCACGCGCACATGACCCTGGCCCGGCCGCAGCAGCCCGGCCACCGCCTTCAAGGTCAGGCTCTTGCCCGCGCCCGAAGGCCCGAACAACACCACCTGCCGCTGCGTGCACTGCAGCGATACGTCCAACACGAACTCCTGGCCGGCCGCCTGCAGGCGACGCTGCACCTGCAGGTCAAGCCACATCGCGCAGCTCCCGGCGACGCCCGCCCACCAGCCGCGCGGCCAGCAACAGGATCACGATGCAGACCACCGAGGTGAGAATCACCAGCGCATTGGCCTTGCCGTCCTGGCCGGCCTGTACCGCCTCGTAGATGGCGATCGACAACGTCTGCGTCCGGCCCGGAATGCTGCCGGCCACCATCAGCGTCGCGCCGAACTCGCCCATTGCGCGCGCAAACGCCAGCAGCAGGCCGGCGAGGATGCCGCGCCACGCCAGTGGCAGCGTGATGCGGAAAAACACCGCCACTTCGGACACACCCAGCGTGCGTGCGGCCTGCTCCAGCTGCCCGTCCACTTCCTCGAACGCCGCGCGTGCCGGCTTGAACACCAGCGGCAGCGAGGCCACCGCCGCAGCAATCACGGCCGCCTGCCAGGTGAACACCAGGTTGATGCCGAACCACGACTGCAGCCACGCACCGATCGGACCATTGCGACCGATCAACACCAGCAGGTAGTACCCCAGCACCGTCGGTGGCAGCACCATCGGCAGGGTCAGCAGCGAATCCAGCAGCTCGCGCCCGGGGAAGCGACGGCGGGCCAGCAACGCGCCCAGCGCCACGCCCAGCACCAGATTGATCGCGGTGGCCCAGCCGGCCACCTTCAGCGACAACCCCAGCGCGGTCCAGTCCAGATCCATGCCTCAGGGCTTGCCGAACCCGTGCTTGGCCAGAATCGCCTGGCCCTGTGCCGAACGCACGAAGGCAGCGAAGCGCCGTGCCTCTGCCGGCTGCGTACTGGCCCTGGTCACCGCCAGCGGATACGCAATGCGCCCGGACACCGGCACCGCGAACGCACGGCGCACCCGGTCGGGCATCGCCTGCGCATCGGTGGCATAGACGAAGCCGGCATCCACTTCACCGCGCGCCACGTAATCCAGCGACTGACGCACGTTCTGCGTGGTGATGGTCTTGCCCTGCACCGACGACCACAGGCGCGCCACTTCCAGTGCGCCCTTGGCATAGCGGCCGACCGGCACGCTGTCCGGGTTGCCCAGTGCGATGCGCTGCACACCGGCACCGGCCAGGTCCTTCAAGGTACGCGGCGCCGCCTTGGCCTGCGGTGGCACCACCACCCACAGCGCGTTCACCGCGAACACCTCGCGGGTGCCGGCCGCCAGCAGATCCTGCTGCTGGGCCTGGTCCATGGTGGTTTCGTCGGCCGAGGCGAACACATCCACCGGCGCACCGCGGCTGATCTGTTGCAGCAACACGCCGGACGCGGCGAAGTTGAAATCGACCTTGGTGCCCGGGTGCGCCTTCTCATAGGCATTGCCCAGTTCGCGGAAGCTCTCGGTCAGGCTCGATGCCGCCGAAACGGTCAGCGTGGCCGCCCAGGCCGGCACCGTGGCCAGCAGGCCCAGCAACAACAGTCCAGCTCGCTTCATCGTCGGCTCCCGGCCAGGTTCAGTTCGGATCGGATTCGTCGGCCACCGCCAGCGCGGCCAGGCGCTCGGGCTGCAGCAGCAGGATCTCACGCTGCTTCACCGCGATGATCCCATCATCGCTCAGGCGGCGCAGCACGCGGCTGGCGGTTTCCGGCGCCATCCGCAGGTAGTTGGCGATCTCGGTACGCGCCATCGTCAGGTTGAAGCGCGTGGCAGAAAAACCGCGCCGCGCGTAGCGCTCGGACATGTCCAGCAGGAATGCGGCCATGCGCTCTTCGGTACGGTGGTTGGCGGCCAGCGTGGCGACCTTGCCGATCTCCGCACTGAGCAGGCTGAACAGCTTGGCCTGCAGCCCGGGCATGCGCGTGGCCAGCGAGCTCAGCTTTGGGAACGAGATGCGGCACAGATGCACCGTATCCAGCGCCACCGCATTGCAGGGGAAGCGCGAACCGTGGATCGCATTCAGGCCGATCACTTCGCCCGGCAGGCTGAAGCCCAGCACCTGCTCGTTGCCCTGGCTGTCGTCGACGAAGGTCTTGACCATGCCGGCGCGCACCGCAGCAATCGAATCAAACGACTCGCCAGCGCGGAAGATGTAGTCACCCGCATGGAACGGACCGACGTGGTCGACCAGCACGTGCAGATCGCCCAGTGCGGTCTTGTCGTAGCCCTGCGACATGCAGGCGTCGGAAAACGCGCAGGTGCTGCAGAAGTGCAGCGCGTCGCCGTCATCGGCGGCGGCGGGGTTCGGGGTGGCCTGTCCAAGGCGGCCGTGCGAAGGCGGATTCGAAGACATCTGGGCAAGACTCAAGCGATGGCGGCCGCCGGCCGGAAGCATGCGGCCATCATACGCCACAGCAGGCGCCCTTCTTCGGCCAGCCGCAGCACGCGCGCATCCCAGTGCGCCCAGCCGCGCGCCAGCAACGGTGCCAATGCTGGCAGCTGCCCGGCGAAGCATTCTTCGAACGGTTCATCGTTGCGCCATTCGAAGGCAGCCGCATCGAGCGCGTGATCGCAGGCGATACTCTGCGCCACCTCGGCCGCCAGTCGCTCGTCTTCGGACAGGATCAATCCGGCAGACACGCCCATATGCCCGGCCTGCAGCCGCGCACGCCATTCGCCCAGTTCGTCCTCCAGGCGGTAGAACACCTCGCCGATCTGGCTGCAGGCGGACAGCCCAAGCCCGATGAAATCGCTGCGGTCGCGGCGTGGCACGCCGGCCAGGTCACAATGACGCTGGCCATCGCCCGGGCCATGCGGGATCGGCAGGTCGCCGCGCTGGTAGTGGTCACCACCGATCGGTTCGTAGCCGGCTGCGCGCAGCAGGCGCCAACTCTGCAGCCATCGTGCCGCCGAGGGATGCTCTGGCAGCGCGCAAGGCGCCGGCAGCAGGATGCGCTCGGGCGCTTCGGCCAGCACCTCATGCAGTCGTTCGATGAAGCCGGTATCCGCGCTGCCGGGCACCCGCAACTGGTAGCATCGCGCGGTAAAGCCCACCTGTCGCGCATGCGCCAGCAGCGTCGGCCCCGGTGCATCGGCGCGATCGATCACGTTCAGGCGGGTGCAGCCCACCGCACGCAGTTGTGCCGGCGCCAGCGCGCTGCCCGCGTCCAGCCGCACCTCCACCTGTGGCCGCGCCACGGTGCGCAAGTACTGCGGCACGGCATCCAGCAGCTGGCCCAGCTGTGGTGGCGGCAGCGTCTCGGCCAGCCCCAACTGCAGCACCATTGCCACCACCTCGCGATCTTCAGCCAGCGCGCCGGCCTGCAGGCGCAGCGCCAGCAGCAGGGTGTCCAGATACGCCTGCGGTGGCACGTCGCGCCCGCCACGACCCGCCTGGAAGCCGAGCGTCAAACCACGCGGGATCAGGTGCTCGTTGCTGGCGCGCACGGCGGCGCGCCACCCGCTTTCGCCAAAGCCGGTACTGAACTGGTCAGCCGGCGGAAACAGCACGTGCCGTGGCTGCCGCAGCAATGCCGCCTGCAGCGCAGTGTCCTCGCTCTCGTCAACGTGGAAGCTCATGGCAGACATCTTCGGGCGTTCCTCTTCGCGTGGCCCTGATTGAAATCAAGCGTGGCGCATCTGATGGTTCCTGCCGGCCAGCGGCCGATACTACCCTTTCACCCACCACTCGGTCGTGCCGGCCGCTGGTCGGCATCACCCCTTCACCCGCCGCGTATCGTCCTGGTAGTGCCGGCCGCTGGCCGGCAGCACCCTTCACCCGCCGCGCACCCGCTCGGCGGCAGCCGCGTCGATGGCTTCGGGCAGGTCGGTTTCGCGGTCGATCTGCGGGAAGTGGCGACGTTCCATGCGGCGGATCGCGAAATGCATCCACGCCAGTGCAGCCGCCACCAGCACGAACAGCAGCATGAAGCAGCTGCTCCAGATGCCCACCGCATCGTTCAACGCGCCAAACACGATCGGCAGGACGAAGCCACCCAGGCCGCCGATCATGCCGACCACGCCGCCCACCGCGCCCACATGCCTGGGGTAATACACCGGAATGTGCTTGTAGACCGCGGCCTTGCCCAGCGACATGAAGAAGCCCAGCACGAACACCAGCACGGTGAACATCACCACGCCGATGGCCAGATGGAAATGGAGCGGCCCGTGGATACCCTTCACCACATACTCGGTATCCGGGTAGGCCAGCAGGAAGGTGCAGATGGCCGACACGCCGAAGGTCCAGTACATCACCCGGCGCGCGCCCATCCGGTCCGACATCCAGCCACCGACCACGCGGAACAGGCTGGCCGGGATCGAATAGCACGCCGCCAGCATGCCGGCGTGGCCCACGTCCATGCCATAGGCGCCAACCAGGTAGTGCGGCAGCCACAACGCCAGCGCCACGAAGCCGCCGAAGACGAAGAAGTAGTACAGCGAGAACCGCCATACCTGCAGGTTCTTCAGTGGTGCCATCTGCTCGGCGAACGGCACCGGCTTCACGCCTTCGCGGCGGCGCTGTTCCAGAGACGGGTCTTCCTTGCTGAAGAGGAAGAACAGCACCGCAGTGACCGCCAGCGCGACGGCCCAGACCTTGGCAACCATGGTCCAGCCGGCCGCCACCATCACCAGCGGCGCCAGCAGCTTGGTCACCGCCGAACCGATGTTGCCGGCACCGAAGATGCCCAGCGCAGTGCCCTGCTTGCTGGCCGGGAACCACTTCGAGACGTAGGCCACGCCCACCGAGAAGTTGCCGCCGGCGATACCCACGCACAGCGCGGCAACCAGGAACTGGCTGTAGGTCTGTGCGTAGGTCAGCATCCAGGTAGCGACTGCACCACACAGCATCACCAGCACCATCACCTTGCGGCCACCGAACTGGTCGGACCAGATGCCGAGGAAGACGCGGCTGACCGAGCCGGTCAGCACCGGCGTGGCGATCAACAGACCGAACTGGGTGTCATTCAAACCGAGCTGTTGACTGATCTGGATACCAATGATCGAGAAGATCATCCACACCGCAAAGCACACGGTGAAGGCGAACGTGCTCAGCCACAGCGCACGTTGCTGCTGCCCGGCACTGGCGGGGGCAAGGGCCTGGTTCATGAATTTTCCTCGTTCAAAGGGGTTCAGCCGATATCCGCTTCGGCTTCGATCTCATCCAGCCCGCGCACCGGGTAGCGTTCCTGCAACTGCAGCAGGTAGGCCTGCACCTCGCGCTGCCGCACCTGCAACTCCAGGTAGTCACGCAGCTGCGGCAGCACGGCCTCGAACGGCTGCGGCTGGCCTTCCTCGCGGGCATCGACGCAGACCACGTGGTAGCCCCAGCGCGATTCCACCGGGAAACCGGCCAGGCCTTCGCGCAGGCGGAACACCTGTCGGTCGAACTCCGGCGTGGTCTGCCCACGCTGCAGCCAGCCCAGGTCACCGCCTTCGCTGCTGGACGGGCAGCGTGAATGACGCAGGGCGAAATCGGCGAACAGGTGCGGCGACTCCTTCAGCAGTCCGAGCAGCCGCTCGCCCTCGGTGCGTGCAGCGAAGCGCCCGGCCACGTCGTCGGCCGGTGCGGCCAGCAGGATATGGCGCAGGCGCACACGGTCGGGGGAGCGGAAGCGCTCCGGGTTCTGCTCGAAGTAGCGCCGGCAGTCTTCATCGGTCGGCACGCGGTCTTCGATCGCGTCTTCCAGCAGCTGCTGGATCAGCACTTCCTCGTCACTTACCCGGTTACCCTCCGGCGCCTGCAGGCCCAGCCGCTGCGCTTCCAGGCGCAGCAGTTCGCGCACCACCAGTGCGCGTGCCGCTTCGGCACGTGACTGTTGCGGGCGCATCGCCCGGTGGTGCTGCATCTCGCGGGCGATGTCGGCCTCGCTGATCGCGGTCTCGTCCACGAACAGCCGGCACGGTGCCGGCTGCCCGAGCGAACGCGGCCCCTGCGCCGCCGCGTCATGGTGGTGCGAATGCGCCTCGGCGGGAACCGGTGCGGCGGAGTCGATCACGGTAATCGGCAGGAATTTCGGCAGGCTGCGCATGGTTTACTCCCGCGGCCCATAGCGCAGCGTGGCCTGACGGCGGCGCACCACCTGGTAGGGCCGCCACAGGTAACTGATCGGAATGCTCCATACGTGCACCAGGCGGGTGAACGGCGCGATCAGGAACAGGGTCAGGCCCAGGAAGATATGCATCTTGTAGACCCAGCTGACGCCCTCGATGTAATAAGCGGCTCCGGCACGGAAGGTCACGATGTGCTGCGCCCACTCGGCCAGCTGCACCATCACCCCACCGTCCAGGTGACCGGACGAGACGCGGATACTGTACAGGCCCAGGCACAGCTGCGCGAACAGCAGCACCAGCACCAGGGTGTCACCGAAGCTGCCGGTAGCCCGAACACGCGCATTGAACAGGCGGCGTACCAGCAGGATGCTGATGCCGATGAAGCACAGTGCGCCGAACACACCACCGACCACCATCGCCAGCATCTGCTTCTGCGAGGAGGTGATGAAGTGCTCGTACACCGCGTGCGGCGTCAGCAGCCCGACCAGGTGGCCGCCGAGGATGGCCAGGATACCGATGTGGAAGCAGTTGCTGCCGAGCCGCATGCCCTTGTCCGACAGCATCTGACTGGAGCCGGTGCGCCAGGTGTACATGGCCTTGTCATAGCGGGCCCAGCTGCCGATCAGCAGCACTGCCACGGCGATGTACGGGTAGTACTGGAAGGCGAATTGATGCAGGGAGTAACTCATGGCTGGACCTCACGATGCGAAGGACGGGCCGGCGAACGCACGGGCGGCTTGCAGTCTTCGGCAGGGGCTTCGGCGCCGAAGCGCACCGCCTCCTCCTCCCACAAGCGGTCCATGGCCTCGGCGGTATCGTCGCGGACTTCCTCGCTGGCACGCTGGCGCAGCGCCTGCAGATCGGCCTTGCCGTCACCGGCTTCGACCAGGATCTCGAACAGCACCCGGTGCGGCAGCTCACGCTCGGCGGCACGCGCGGCCAGCATGCCGGCGATATGGCCGATGTGGTGCAGCCACTCGCGGGCCTCGCTACCGGGGCGGTGGGCCAGGAACTCCAGCAGCAACGGCAGGTAATCCGGCAGCTCGCGGGCATCCAGTTCGAAGCCGTTGCGGCGGTAGGTTTCGACCAGATCGACCATGGCCTGGCCGCGGTCGCGCGACTCGCCATGGATGTGTTCGAAAAGCAACAGGCTCATCGAACGGCCGCGGTCGAAACTGGCCAGCCACGCCGCCTGTGCATCCAGCGCATCGGTGGCCAGCAGCTGCTGCACGAAGCTGCGCAGCTGCTGGCGGCGGGCGGGGTTCAGCGCCGGGTCGTCACAGGCGGCGAGCAGCTCCTCGCCGTGCTCCCACAGTTCCTCGCGGGGGTAGTCCAGCAACACCCCGACCAGCTTGAGCACGCTCATCACACCACCTCCTTGCGGCGCTGGTTCGGGCCTTTGTCCACCACGAAGGTGGTGGTCTTGCGCTGCCCGAACAGGTCCGCCGGGCTGTCACCATTGCAGCCGTTTCCGAAGCTGAAGCCGCAGCCGCCGCGCTCACCGAAGGCGTCGTTGGCGTACTCGCGGTGGCCGGTCGGAATCACGAAACGGTCCTCGTAGTTGGCAATGGCCAGATAGCGGTACATCTCTTCCACCTGGGCGATGCTTAGCCCGGTCTGTTCCAGCACGGCGGTGTCTTCCACGCCGTCCACGTTCTTGGCCCGGCGCCAGGCACGCATCGCCATCAGCCGCTCCAGCGCGCGTACCACCGGCGCCTCGTCACCGGCCGTCAGCAGGTTGGCCAAATAGCGCATCGGGATGCGCAGCGACGCCACGTCCGGCAGCTCGCCGCTCATGCCCACGCGGCCACGCTCGGCGGCGGACTGGATCGGCGACAGCGGCGGCACATACCAGACCATCGGCAGCGTGCGGTATTCCGGGTGCAGCGGCAGCGCCAGCTTCCAGTCGATCGCCAGCTTGTACACCGGCGACTGCTTGGCCGCATCCAGCCAGCTGTCCGGGATGCCTTCCTTGCGCGCGGCGGCGATCACTGCCGGATCGTTCGGGTCCAGGAAGATGTCCAGGTGGGCCTGGTACAGGTCCTTCTCGGCGGCTACCGAAGCGGCCTCGGCGATGCGGTCGGCGTCGTACAGCATCACGCCCAGGTAGCGGATGCGGCCCACGCAGGTTTCCGAGCACACGGTTGGCTCACCCATCTCGATGCGCGGGTAGCAGAAGATGCACTTCTCCGACTTGCCGCTCTTCCAGTTGTAGTAGATCTTCTTGTACGGGCACGCCGACACGCACATGCGCCAGCCGCGGCACTTGTCCTGGTCGATCAGCACGATGCCGTCTTCCTCGCGCTTGTAGATCGCGCCCGAGGGGCACGCCGAGACGCACGCCGGGTTCAGGCAGTGCTCGCACAGGCGCGGCAGGTACATCATGAAGGTCTTTTCGAAGGCGCCGTAGATCTCCTTCTGCACCTGGTCGAAGTTGTAGTCGCGTGAGCGCTTGCTGAACTCCGAACCGAGGATCTCCTCCCAGTTCGGGCCCCACTCGATCTTCTGCATGCGCTCGCCACTGATCAGCGAACGCGGGCGTGCGGTGGGCTGGTGCTGGCTGTCCTTGGCGGTGTGCAGGTTCTGGTAGTCGAAATCGAACGGCTCGTAGTAGTCGTCGATCTGCGGCAGGTCCGGGTTGGCGAAGATCTTGGCCAGCATGCGCCAGCGGCCACCTGCGCGTGGCACCAGCTTGCCGGCGCGGCTGCGCACCCAGCCGCCGTTCCACTTGTCCTGGTTCTCCCATTCCTTCGGGTAGCCGATGCCCGGCTTGGTTTCCACGTTGTTGAACCAGGCGTACTCGACGCCCTCGCGCGAGGTCCAGACGTTCTTGCAGGTGATCGAGCAGGTATGGCAGCCGATGCACTTGTCCAGGTTCAGCACCATCGCGATCTGTGCACGGACCTTCATCACACCACCTCCTTTACAGCTGCAGGTACTGCCTCATCGTCCAGCCAATCGATCTTGTCCATCTTTCGCACGATCACGAACTCGTCGCGGTTGGTTCCGCAGGTGCCGTAGTAGTTGAAGCCATAGGCCAGCTGCGCGTAGCCGCCGATCATGTGGGTCGGCTTGAGCACGATGCGGGTCACCGAGTTGTGGATGCCGCCGCGGGTGCCGGAAATCTCCGAGCCCGGCACATTGATGATGCGTTCCTGCGCGTGGTACATCATCGCCATGCCCGGCATCACGCGCTGGCTGACCACCGCACGCGCGGCGATCGCACCGTTGACGTTGAACAGCTCGATCCAGTCGTTGTCGACGATGCCGGCACTGCGCGCGTCGTCCTCGCTGATCCACACGATCGGACCACCGCGCGACAGCGTCTGCATGATCAGGTTGTCGCTGTAGGTGCTGTGGATGCCCCACTTCTGGTGCGGGGTGATCCAGTTCAGCACGATCTCCTTGTTGCCGTTCGGGCGCTGGTTCAGCAGCGGCTCCACCGTGCGCGTGTTGACGGGCGGGCGATAGCTCATGAAGGCCTCGCCGAAGTCGATCATCCATTCGTGGTCCTGGTAGAACTGCTGGCGACCGGTCACCGTGCGCCACGGAATCAGCTCGTGCACGTTGGTATAGCCGGCGTTGTAGCTGACGTTGTCGTCTTCCAGTCCCGACCAGATCGGCGAAGAGATGATCTTGCGCGGCTGCGCCTGGATGTCACGGAAGCGGATCGCCTCGTGCTCCTTGCCCACCGCCAGATGCGTATGCTCGCGACCGGTGAAGGCGCCCAGCGATTCCCAGGCCTTCACCGCCACGTGGCCGTTGGTTTCCGGCGCCAGGTGCAGGATTACTTCGGCCGCGTCGATCGCGGTCGAGATGGCCGGGCGCCCCTGGCTTATGCCTTCTTCGTGCACGGTGTGGTTCAACTTGCCGAGGAACTCGACCTCGTGCTTCGTGTCCCAGCTCATGCCCTTGCCGCCGTTGCCCTGCTTGTCCAGCAGTGGGCCGAGCGAGGTGAACTTGCGGTACAGGTTCGGGTAGTCACGCTCCACCACCGTCATCGACGGCATGGTCTGGCCCGGAATGGCCTCGCACTCGCCCTTCTTCCAGTCGGCTACGCCGAACGGCATGCCCAGCTCGTTGGGGTGTCGTGCAGGGTCGGCACCAGCACCAGGTCCTTCTCCACGCCCAGCACGCCCGGCGCCATCTCGCTCACGGTGCGGGCCACCTCCTTGAAGATGTCCCAGTCGCTGCGCGATTCCCACGCAGGGTCCACCGCCTTGGACAGCGGGTGGATGAACGGGTGCATGTCCGAGGTGTTGAGGTCGTCCTTCTCGTACCAGGTTGCCGTCGGCAGCACGATGTCCGAGTACAGCGCGGTGGTGCACATGCGGAAGTCGAGCGTGACCAGCAGGTCCAGCTTGCCTTCCGGCGCGTCGTCGCGCCACTTCACCTCCTGCGGCTTCACTGCGCCCATTTCGCCCAGGTCCTTGCCCTGCAGCCCGTGGCGCGTACCCAGCAGGTGCCGCAGCATGTACTCGTGGCCCTTGCCCGAGGAACCGAGCAGGTTCGAGCGCCAGATGAACATCATGCGCGGGTGGTTCTGGCTGGCGTCCGGGTCGGCGAAGGCGAAGTCCAGCGAGCCATCCTTGAACTTGCCCAGCGCGTAGTCCGCCGGGGCCACGCCGGCCGCTTCGGCCTCGCGTACCAACTGCAGCGGGTTGCGGTCCAGCTGCGGGGTGCTCGGCAGCCAGCCCATGCGCACCGCGCGCAGGTTCAGGTCGGCCAGGCTGCCGCTGTACTTGCGGGCATCGGCCAGCGGCGACAGCAGCTCGTCCACCTGCAGCTTCTCGTAACGCCACTGCCCGGTGTTGAAATAGAAGAACGAGGTGCCGTTCATGTGGCGCGGCGGCTTGCTCCAGTCCAGGCCGAACGCGAGCGGCTGCCAGCCGGTCTGCGGGCGCAGCTTCTCCTGGCCCACGTAATGCGCCCAACCGCCGCCGGTCTGGCCCACGCAACCACACATGATCAGCATGTTGATCAGGCCGCGGTAGTTCATGTCGTTGTGGAACCAGTGGTTCATGCCCGCGCCGACGATGATCATCGAGCGGCCGTGGGTCTTGTCGGCGGTACGCGCGAACTCGCGGGCGATCTCGATCACCTCGGCGCGCGACACGCCGGTGATGCGCTCCTGCCACGCCGGCGTGCCCGGCACCCTGTCATCGAAGCTCGATGCCACGTTGCCGCCGCCAAAGCCACGGTCCACGCCGTACTGGGCCAGCAGCAGATCGTAGACCGTGGCCACCAGCGTCTCGCCGCCGTCGACCGTGGCCAGGCGGCGCACCGGAATGTTGCGGTCCAGTACGTCTTCGGCCGGTGCGGCGGTCCAGCCGTCGCTTTCAATGCCACCGAAGTACGGGAAGCTCACCGCCTCGATGCCGTCATTGGCGTCGGACAAGCTCAGGCGCAGGCGCGTGTCGGCGCCATTGCTGGCCTTCTCTTCGATGTTCCAGCGGCCCTTTTCACCCCAGCGGAAACCGATCGAGCCATTGGGCACCACGATCTGGCCGCTGTTCTCGTCGTAGGCCAGGGTCTTCCAGTCCGGGTTGTTGGCTTCACCCAGCCCGCCCAGCTCACTGGCGCGCAGGAAGCGGCCCGCCACCAGGCGGCCATCGTCGCGGCGCTCCAGGCGCACCAGCATCGGCATGTCCGAGTACTGGCGGCAGTAGTCCTGGAAATACTGCGAGGGCGAATCGACATGGAACTCACGCAGGATCACATGGCCGAACGCAAACGCCAGCGCAGCGTCGGTGCCCTGCTTGGGGTGCAGCCAGTGGTCGGTCAGCTTGGCCAGCTCGGAATAGTCCGGGCAGATCGCCACCGTCTTGGTGCCGTTGTAGCGCGCTTCGGTGAAGAAGTGCGCATCGGGCGTACGCGTCTGCGGCACGTTCGAGCCCCAGGCGATGATGTAGCGGCTGTTGTACCAGTCGGCCGATTCGGGCACGTCGGTCTGCTCGCCCCAGATCTGCGGCGAGGCCGGCGGCAGATCGCAGTACCAGTCGTAGAACGACAGGCAGGCGCCGCCCAGCAGCGACAGGTAACGCGCGCCGGCGGCGTAGGACACCATCGACATCGCCGGAATCGGCGAGAAGCCGACCACGCGGTCCGGGCCGTACTGCTTCACCGTGTACAGATTGGAAGCGGCGATGATCTCGTTGGCCTCTTCCCACTGCAGGCGCACGAAGCCGCCCATGCCGCGGCGGGTCTTGTACGAACGCGCCTTCTCCTTGTCTTCAACAATGCTGGCCCAGGCATCGACCGGGGCCTTGCTCCTGCGCGCTTCGCGCCACAGGCGCAGCAGCGTGCCGCGGATCAGCGGGTACTTCAGCCGGTTGGCGCTGTACAGGTACCAGGAGTAGCTGGCGCCACGCGGGCAGCCACGCGGTTCATGGTTGGGCAGGTCCGGACGCGTGCGCGGGTAATCGGTCTGCTGGGTTTCCCAGGTGACCAGGCCGTTCTTGACGTAGATCTTCCAGCTGCAGGAGCCGGTGCAGTTCACCCCATGGGTGGACCGCACGATCTTGTCGTACTGCCAGCGGGCGCGGTAACTGTTTTCCCAGTCGCGGCCCTCGCTCTTGGCAAATCCATGGCCATCGGCAAAGGTCTGGGGGTCACGCTTGAAGAACTGCAAGCGATCGAGGAAATAACTCATCGGGGATCTCCCTTTGCGGACATCGGCATCGTGGCTGTGTGTGTCATCTGGCTGCGGTGCGTTTTCATGTCGTCAGCAGGGTGTCTCGGCACCGCGCCGGTAGTACCACCACCAGGTCACGGCCAGGCAGGTGACATAGAAAACAACGAATCCGTACAGCGCCATGTCGGGGCTGCCGGTCAACGTAATGGACGAGCCGTAGCTCTTGGGAATGAAGAAACCGCCGTAGGCGCCGATCGCACCGGAAAAGCCGACCACCGCAGCCGACTCGATGCTGGCCTGGTGCGCGGCGGTAGCCTTGCCCTCGGCGTTGTCGTTGGCCGACCAGCGCTCATGCAGCGTGCGGAAGATCACCGGGATCATGCGGAAGGTCGTGCCGTTGCCGATGCCACTGAGCACGAACAGCGCCATGAAGCTGAGCAGGAAGCCATGGAAGTTGCCGCCCTGGCCATCGCTGGGCAGGAAGTGCAACACACCGAACACCGCGGCGATCATCAGCGCGAACACCCAGAAGGTCAGGCGTGCGCCACCCCAGCGGTCGGCCATGCTGCCACCCACCGAGCGCATCAGTGCGCCCAGCAGCGGGCCGATGAAGGCGTAGGCCAGCGGGTTCACGTCCGGGAACTGGCTCTTCACCAGCATCGGGAAGCCGGCCGAGAAACCGATGTAGGAACCGAAGGTACCGATGTACAACCAGCACATCAGCCAGTTGTGCTTGCGGCGGAAGATCACCGCCTGCTCGGAGAACGACGAGCGGGCGCTGGTCAGGTCGTTCATGCCGAACCAGGCCGCGATGGCGCACAGCGCGATGGCCGGCACCCAGATGAAGCCGGCGTTCTGCAGGAACAGCGGTGCCCCACCCTCCACCGTGGGCTGCGGTGCACCACCCAGCGCACCGAACACGCCTACAGTGATGACCAGCGGGATCACCGCCTGCGCCACCGACACGCCCACATTGCCCAGGCCAGCGTTCAGGCCCAGCGCCAGGCCCTGCTTCTGCTTGGGATAGAAGAAGGAGATGTTGGACATCGACGATGAGAAGTTCGCGCCACCGAAGCCGCACAGGATCGCGATGGCCACGAACACCCAGTACGGCGTGGCCGGGTCCTGCACCGCAAAGCCGAGCCAGAGCGTCGGCGCCAGCAGCGAGGCGGTCGACAGCGCGGTCCAGCGGCGGCCGCCGAAGATCGGGATCACGAACGAATAGAAGATGCGCAGGGTCGCGCCGGACAGGCTGGGCAGCGCCACCAGCCAGAACAGCTGGTCGGTGCTGAAGTTGAAGCCGATCTTCGGCAGGCTGATCGACACCGCCGAGAACAGCACCCAGACCGAGAAGGCCAGCAGCAGCGAGGGGATCGAGATGACCAGGTTGCGGGTGGCAACCCGCTTGCCGGTGCGCTCCCAATAGCCGGGGTCCTCCGGCGTCCAGTCGCTGATGACGCGACCCGGACGGGCAGTGCTGCGGACAACAGGATCGCTACCGACGGTCATACATGGCTCCAAGGCTGTGGAATGACGTGGGTATTGCTTTCAAGTTGTGACCCGTCGTCGTGCAGCCATTAGGCCGTGCGGCAACTACGACGGGGTTGATCTGGATCAATCAGGGGCCGGTTTTCACCCTGCCCCTGACAAATGTCAAACCGATGAAGCGGTATTGCGGCGCGTGACTCCGCGCTGGCGCACGCTGTCGCGCACGTCCACATCGAACTGCAGCTGAAGCCGGCTGCCATCTTCCAGGGCAATGTCGAATGGCAGGCCATCCCGGCACGGCAGCCGCGCCGCCAAGGCCTCAACCGCCGGGCGCGGCAGCACCAGGCGGCAGAAGGTGCCACCATCGAGCAGCACCGGCCGCTCGCCGCCATGCAGCGACACCGCCATGCCCCAGCCCTCGATACCGCCGAAGCGGGTCATGTTCTCGACCGATTCACCGGCCAGCAGGCGCGCCAGTTCGGCCTCGTCCAGGCGAAGCCGTACCGATTGGTCCTGCAACTGCACTTTCATGACGCAACATCCTCCCATTGTTCGGGGGTATTGCAGTTGACCAGCCCGGCCTCGTCAACCGGCGCCAGGGCCACGGAATTCACGCCAAGACGGCGCTGCAGGGCCTGCAGCGAGCGCGGGCCGTCCGGGTCATCCAGCATCGATCCAAGTACGTTGCGGCAAGCATCGTCTATATCCACCAGCATGGGCAGGGGGTGGCCCGCAAAGATCGTGCATGGACCGCGATGGCCGTCACGCAATTTCTGTAGCAATCGCGGCGGCAGCAGCGGTGTATCCACCGGCACCACCCAGGCCGGGCCATCGGGCATGCGCATCGCCACGCTGTAGAGCCCGCCCAGCGGCCCGCAACGTGCCAGGCGGTCCGGTATGCCGCCGAACGCCGGGTAATTTCCGCTGACCCAGACCTCGCGTGCGCCAGCCTGCATCAACAGGCCCCGCATGTGTTCCAGCAGCGTGCGCCCCTGCCACGGCAGCAGCGCCTTGTCGCGGCCCATCCGGGTGGACAGGCCACCGGCCAGCACGATGCCGGTGATGCTCATCGCAGTAGAGCCACGCCATGCGTGGCTGCGCCGGCATCAATGTTGATGATCGTGCGCATGGTCATGGGCATGTGCAGGTTCACTGTCCGCGTGGCAGAGGCTGCAGCCCTCGCTCCACGCGCTGTCGCCGTCTTCGTAATGTTCCTGCTTCCAGATCGGGCACTGGTGCTTGACCACCTCGATCAATTGCCGGCAGGCCCGGAATGCCTCGTCACGGTGCGGGCTGCCGGCGGCCACCACCACCGCCACATCGCCGATGCCGAGCCGGCCCTTGGCATGGGCCACATACAGCTTCAGCTTCGGGCCAAACGTCGCCTCGACCTCGGCGGCCAACCGCTTGAACTCGTTCAACACCAGCGGCTCGAACAGGTCGTAGGTGATCCCGGTCACCGGCCGGCCGATGTTGACGTCGCGCACCTTGCCGATGAACACATCGATGCCGCCGAAGCCCGGATCGGAGACCGCCGCGATGCCCTCGGCCGGATCGATCGCCGCCTGCGCGCGGTCCACCACCTTGGCAATGATCGTCTCGCTCATCGCTCAGCCCCCGCTCACCGGCGGCAGGATCGCCACCCGGCCATCGTCGGGCAGCGCCTCGTCGTCGCGCAGCACGCGTTGCTGATCGGCGAATGCCGAGTAATCCAGCAGGCCGGCACGGAAACCCGGCCAACGCAGTGGCAGCAGCTCGCGCAGCGCCTGGCGCAGATCGGCCACGGTGCCACCAGCCACCTCCACCGCGATTTCACGGCTTGCATCCAGATCGGAAAACGCACCGAACAACTGCAGATTCACCTGTCTCATCACGGCTCCTGGCTCGCCAGCTGCACCGGGTCCTGATGACCCCAGCCCTGCACGCGCACTGGCGTGCCGGCAGCGGCCACGCTGCCCTCGCCTTCCAACACCACCCAGGCGTTGGCCTGCAGCATGGACATCAAACGGAATGATTCCTGCCCGGACAGCACGCGCGCACTCAGGCGCCCCTGCGCGTCCACTTCCACCCGCGCCCGCGCGTGGAAGCGCAGGCCCGGCGGCGTGCGCACGTCGGCCTGCAGCGGCAACGTCAGCACCGGCTCCGGTGCCAGCCCCAGCAGGCGGCGCAGCACCGGCTCGACGAAGAAGCGCTGGCCCACGGCCGCCGAGACGGGATTGCCCGGCAGGCCGAAATACAGCGCGCCATTGGGCAGCACCGCAAACAGCAACGGCTTGCCGGGGCGGATCGCCACCTTGTGGAACACGATGCGCGCACACCGGCCGCGCAGCGCATCGGGAACGAAATCGTACCGACCAGCCGACACCGCGCCGGTGCTGATCAGCACCTGCGCGCCCGCGGCGAGCGCTTCATCCAGCACTGCATTGAAGGCGGCCACGTCGTCGCCCACCGTGCCCTGCCAGACCACCTCGGCACCGGCGGCCTGCAGGCGGCCAACCAGGTACGGCCGGTTGCTGTCACGAATCTGCCCGGACGCCAGCGTCTGCGCCGCCTCGGTCACCAGCTCCTTGCCGGTGGCGATCACTGCGGCCCTTGGCCTTGCCACCACCGCCACCTCGCCCACGCCGATCGCATGCAGCAGGGTGCGCGCGTTGATATCCAGCACCTGCCCGGCCTGCAGCACGCGCTCGCCGTCGCTTACATCCTCGCCACGCAGGCGCACGTTCTGGCCCGGCTTCACCAATGCCTTCAGGGCAATGCGGGTCGGGCGGCCGTCCTCGCTGGCGAGGATCTCCACATTCTCGACCGGCACCACCGTGTCCAGCCCAACCGGCATGCGTGCCCCGGTCATGATTTCCCAGGCACCCTCGCCGCCTTCGGCGCCAGCATCGCCGGCCGCCTGCCAGCCCTGCACCGCGAACTCGGTACCGGCCTCGAACGTCGCGCCGTCGGCGCGCAGCGCGAAGCCGTCCATCGCCGAATTGTCGAACGGCGGCAGCGACTGCGCGCTGTGGATGTCACGGGCCAGAGTGCGGCCGCCGGCCTCATGCAGCGGCAGATGTTCAGCCGGCAGCGGCATGGCCGCGTCCAGCAGGTTCTGCAAGGCTTCGCTATAGGCAATCATCAGTGGCCACCACCCTCGACCATTGCCAGTGCGTGGCCCAGTACCGGCGCCAGGATGTCCAGGCACTGCGCCGCCGCCTTCGGGCTGCCCGGCAATGCAAACACCAGCATGTTGCCCAGCTGCACCACCTCGGCGCGGCTCAGCCAGGCCATCGGCGTGTGCTGTGCACTCAGTGCACGCACCATCTGCGCCAGGCCATGCACCGGCCGCGCGTTCAAGGAACGCAACGCCTCCGGGGTCAGGTCTCGCGGGCCCAGCCCGGTCCCGCCGGTACACAGGCACAGGCGCACGCCCTCGGCGGCCAAGGCCTGCAGGCGGCCCGCCAACGGCTCGATGCCATCGGGCAGTACCTCGGCGGCTACCACCTCGCCCCCCAGTTTTTCCACGCCAGACACCAGGGTCGGGCCGGACACATCTTCATAGGTGCCGTCGCTGGCGCGATCGCTCAGCGTGATCACCGCGCAGGCCGCGCCCTCCAGGCCCTTCGGCGCACGCGGTTTGAAACGCTCACGCTCGGCCTCGTCCATGCCGTCCGGGTGCAGCCAGACACCACGCTTGCCGCCTTCCTTGAACAGCAGGCGGATGCCTTCGATGCGCAGCGCCGGTTCCACCGGCTTGCTCAGGTCGTACAGGGTCAGCAGCGCCGCGTTGACGCCGGCCAGTGCCTCCATCTCCACGCCGGTGCGGGCCTCGCTGGCGCACTCGCACCACACGCGGATCGCCTGCCGTTCCGGCACCGGCGCGCAGAACACCTGCACCAGTTCCAGCGGCAGCGGATGGCACAGCGGCATCAGCATCGACGCCATCTTGGCACCCTGCAGGCCTGCAATCTCGGCCATCACCAGCGCATCGCCCTTGGGCAGGCGGCGCTCGACGATCAGCGGATAGGCCACTGGACCGGCATGCAACTCGCCCACCGCCACCGCACGGCGGCGGCTGATGCGCTTGTTGCGCACATCGGCCATGTGGAAGGCCGCGTTCAATTCCCCACTCATCGTGTTGCTCATCCTCCGATGGAGGCCAGGTGCGGGGTCAGCCCGGTCTGGCCCTGGTGCAGTCCATGCCCGGCCGCTTTCAGGCCAAGCTGGGTGGTGATGCGTGCCAGCAGCGCGTCGCGGTCCTCGTCGCGCTGCAGCAGCGGGCGCAGCGGAACGCCGAACTCGCCAAACAGGCACAGCCGCAGGTCGCCCCTGGCGGTCACCCGCAGGCGGTTGCAGCCCTTGCAGAAGTCACGCGAATACGGCGCGATGATGCCGATGCTGCCGCGATGGTCGGGGTGGCCGAACTCGCGCGCCGGGCCGGCATCGGCCGCGCGCGGGCGCTCGTGCCAGCCCGCAGCCAGCAGCTGCTCGATCACCCGATCG
The DNA here is from genome assembly GCF_032025605.1 of Stenotrophomonas maltophilia group sp. msm4. Taxonomy (NCBI): domain Bacteria; kingdom Pseudomonadati; phylum Pseudomonadota; class Gammaproteobacteria; order Lysobacterales; family Lysobacteraceae; genus Stenotrophomonas; species Stenotrophomonas maltophilia group sp. msm4. The sequence goes on from NZ_JAVSKK010000001.1 coordinate 1,438,837, forward strand.
GCGCGCAGGTGGTGGCGCTGGAAATAGGCTTCGTTGTCGCCGGTGCGCATCAGCTCGATGAAGCGCACGCTGAAGGGGCGATCGCGCAGGTAGTCCATCCACTGCGGCAGCTCGTCGTCGTTCAGGCCGCGCAGCAGCACCGCGTTGAGCTTGATCGCCTGCAGGCCCAACGCCTGCGCCAGGGCCAGGCCCTGCTGGATCTCCGGCAGGCGGTCGTGCCCGGTGATGGTGTGGAAACGTTCGCGCTGCAGGCTGTCCATGCTCACGTTCAGCGCGGTCAGGCCGGCCCGGTGCCATCCCGGCAGGCGCCGCGGCAGCAGCGTGCCATTGGTGGTGATGGCCACCTTGCGGATGCCCGGCACCGCCGCCACGGTGGCGATGATCTCGTCCAGGTCCTTGCGCAGGCTGGGCTCACCGCCGGTCAGGCGGATCTTGCTCATGCCCAGCGCGGCAAACGCACGCACCACCCTTGCGATTTCATCCACCTGCAGGAAGCGCGGGCGGCCATCGGCCTGGTAACCGTCGGGCAGGCAGTAGCTGCAACGGAAGTTGCAGGCTTCGGTCAACGACAGGCGCAGGTACGGAAAGCTGCGTCCGAAACCGTCGGTGAGTTGGCTCATGGCTGGTCCACCTTGTTGCTCCACCGTCTTGCCTGTTCCCGGAACGGCCCGGATACCCTCGCCTGCTGGAACGATTGCCAGAGTACGCGGCCTTCAGTTCCATCGGCATGACTTAAATCAATCGCGTTCGGCCCCGCGCGGCAGGCGTTGTGGCAGCATGCGGCTTTCCGTGCAGCGGGCGTGTGACAACCCTCATGATGATGAACGATTTCCAGCAACTGCTGCACGCCGCCGGCGAGCAGGCTGAACCGCAACGCCTGCTGTTCGTATTCGTGCGCGCCGAGCTGCCCGAATCGCCCACCAGCGACCAGCGCGACCGTCATGACCGCCGCGAGGGCGGCACCCTGTCGCCGGTGCTGTGCGTGGACAAGCTGCCGGCCGAGGTGCCCAGCTTCCAGGCGCTGGCGGGCGAATCGACCACCACCGGCATCGACTGGGACCTGGTGTTCGTAGCGGCGCTGGATGGCCGTGGCGGTTTCGCGCCGAACAGCGACGAAGCCGCGCGCCCGTTGCAGCTGATGGTCAACGCCATCCATGACGGTCAGATCGGCCGCTTCGCCGCCTTCGACCGTGGCGGCGAGCCCGTTCAGTTCTATTGAGCCACCAGCTGCAGGGTCAGGAAGAAGATCACCAGCACGGTGTTCAGCCCCCAGGCCACGGTCAGCCCGCGCGCCGCCACGCCCAGGTTGGGGTTGTGCGCGGTGGGCGCCGCCCGCCAGACCGCCGGGATGATCCAGCCGGTATAGAGCAGCAGCACGGCAAATACCCCCAGCAGCAGCGGGGTGCGCTGGTTGGCCAGCGCCCAGAGGGCCACCGCCCACAGAATGTTGCTGGGAATGACGCCCTGCAGCCAGAACACACTCCACAGGCGGGAACGGCCTTGGGTGTCGGGGGTGGGGTGCAGCGAAGCGGTGGCGGTCATAAGTCTCCTTCTGTTTAGGAAACGTGCTGAGCAAGCCTGCGCTTGGTGGCTGGGAACGTCAACCCGAGTCGCACGTCACGCTTTGGCGCCTGTAGACGCGGGCCATGCTCGACACAGGTCGCTCCCCGCAGAGCCTGTCGTCATCGCCCCTCCCCCTTTGTTCCGTAACGCCCCCCAACCTCGACATCTGTCGCAGATTGCACGGTGCGGGCGGACCGCCGCGCCAGCCAGCGCTGGCAGTGCTTAACAGCATGGGAGAATGCCGAAAGCGTCTCCAATCGAGTGATGTTTACAACTCTTCTGATTGGCATTGCACAGCGCCAAGGGCTCAGATGGCGTGCCACCGGAAATAGGTGGCCGGGCTTCGAACACCCGAGTTGATGTTGATGTATGCGCTTGCCAGCCGGCGCCACCTTAGCGTGGCGCCGGCTGGCAATCCGTCTGCCGGCTATGGCGGGCGGTGCGTGGGGGCCTTCGGGCCCGCCGGACTGACATCAACCCGGTGTTCGAACCACGTACCGCCCGCCACTTTTATGGGTGGCGGCTACCGATTGCCCTGCACGGAGCCTTGCCATGAACGAATCGGACTTCCCGCATCTGCACGCCTACCGCAACACCGCCGGCCACGACGGTGCGCCACAGGCTGCGCCAACAGTGGACAGGAACACCTTCATTGCCAACCTCCACCGCATCGGCTCCGGTGCTGCGGCCGACGGGCAACCCTGGCCGGAGCGTCACCAGCTGCCCGGGCGCTGCCTGGCCCTGGCCGACGCCGATTGCGCGTTGAGCGGGTTGCGGGTGGTGCTGGAAATGCTGCTGGCGGCCGAACGCACCCGTCAGAACGGCGAACCCGGGCAGTACGTGGGCGACCGGGTGATGGAGGGGTTGGTCATGGCCTGCCAGTCGTTGTGCGCCCACGCGGTGGGGCGGTTACAGCCCGAAGGGTGAATGTCATGTGCAACGGACTTCAACGAGAACCGCCTTCCACCCGACATGCCAGCGGCGTAGCGCCCTTCGCCGAGGGAATCGCGAGTGCATTCCAGCGCTCGGCCAAGGTGCGTTCGACGCGGACAGAAAATGACCGTGCCTCGGCGGGCATCTTCCCTTCAGAGAAGCCGATAGCTATCTCGAAGCGATCCAATCCGAGGTTCCCCGCCTCCAGTCCCGAGCCATCTTCCCGCTTCACTCCGACGTAGACGACAGGGCGCTTCACGTCCACCTTTGCCCTGGCAAGCTGGCGATCCAATTCAGCGCTGCCATCGAAGTACTGCATTCCTTCGTCCTTGGCGATAGAGCTGAGGGTCTGCTTGAACCGATTCACGCCCTCTTGGTCATGCACGCAGAACTGGATCATCTTGAAGGGCCGCTTTCCTACAGCCCATGCGCCGCCAGAGAATCCAAGTCCGACTCCAATCAGAAGTAGTGCTGTCAGGATCCTCACCATCATCAAGGCCTCAATTTGCAGAGTGTGGCGGCCAACGTCGCCGCAGGGCCAAAAATCGTGAAACCAAGCACGTCTCCGCTCGGTCTTCTCAGGCGCCTTCCCCCGGATGAGGGAGCCTTGTCGGGGTGAGGAATCTGGGCACGGAATGTCCTTCAGGGCACTGCACCCGCCATCGGAAGATGCTCGATCCGCCATGTCCTGGCGTAGATGAGAATTACGCTTCCGGTCGAGGTGGTCTCGATACGGAAACATTTCAGGCCGGACAGCGGATAGCCGACCGCCTTCCAACGATCAAGAAGATGAGCAAGCCCCGGCTCGTCGTCCTCGACCCTGGCGAACTCTATTCCCTCCTCCCCCAGTACGCCGAAGTTCATGAGCGCCGAGCACCCGTAGGCTTCCGAGAAGCAGACGGTTGCCTGCCGGCCGTCCGGCCAGCGCACGTGGACCTTTACCTCGTCGCATACGCCAGGTTTGCTCCTGTCAATGTTGATGGCCAGCAACGTGGCGTCACACCATTCGAGCAAGTTGAAATCTTCATTCATCCACTGGAATCCGTCAGATGCATACCACGGAGGTGCGACCCCGGTCGCCCCTTCCTCTCTCTCACCGCTCCTGAAGCTCCCCAAGATTGAGATCCCGGGCATAGGACCGCCGACTACTGATCTGCACCGGCTTGGATGCGAACCTCCGGCCGTCCCTGCATTCAACGGCGAATTGGTAGCTATGGGGTTCCGGCCCTGCAACGACCATCATGGGGACCGAGAATGTGCTTCCAACCGGTTTCGACGAAACTACACCTTCGCCCTCCCCGAGCATGCTCAGCTCACAATCGAGAGCGCGAACGTCACCCTGACCTGGCGGCACGCTTCCCGAGACGCGCACGATCATATCGCCACCCAATGTTGCACAGCCGGCCAGAACCAGACCGGCAATGACAGCTGCGGCACACCTCACCTTTGGCATCCCCGAATCCTCAGTAGGCACTGCGACGTCTCATGCCAATAGCCATTCAGGAACGCATCAATCTCATCAATAGATACCCGCCATGATACGAATGTAGTCGTCGAGCGAATCCACCCGCCGATCGACTGCAATACCGCGTTTTTTTGCGAGCGATTGAAGCTCGAATATTAAAACTCCATAGCCCGAGTCCCAGCTATGAGCTTCACCAGGCGACAGTTCCTTCGAAAATCGATCTCCAGGACGGAGCTTCCCGGAGGGCAAACGAAGCTCGTCTGCAACATGCTCCAGCAGCTCCCCTACGATTTCCTGATCCAGGCCACTATCCGCATAGTATTGGTCATAGAAGCCAGTTGGCGACAGCGCATCTCTTTCTCTCAGATTGCCTTTCATTTCTATTCGCCTCTACTTGCCGCCTGTCCTACAGCCACCATAGCCCATGGGGCCGATATCCCAGAACCCCTCCCACACACGACGCTCAGCCGGAAATTGCCGAATCAGGTGCCGGAAAAGGAGGCTGCCAAATGCCACTCACGCATTCGCTTGCCAGGTGAGACCGTCCATCCACCTAGAATTTTATTCCGCTGTAAACAAGGCCCAGCTGTTCATCGCGCATGACCCAGCGACCAACATTACCCTCCGGGCACAGATAGAACTTGCCGCCATAGCTTGACGCTCGCGACCACGCGTTGCGGGCAAACTGAGGAAATCTCCGCATGACTCGCGCGTCGGACATCTCCGGCCTGCTCACTAGCCTGCAGTCTTCGGGCAAAGCAAGAACCCCACTGGTAAGGCGGAAAACCAGCCACGATTCATTTGTGTCCATGTCGTGCGACTCGCGTATGTTGACTGCGTCCTCAGGCAACCATGAAGGCAACCACTTCGATTCACCGATTGCTTGTCTTGAGACGGCTTGGTTGCGGTCTGCATACTCGGTGCTGGCAACTTCCATGCAACCAGAAAGTGTGATTGACAGCGTCACGATTGGGAGCAGCTTGGCAGCGTGCATTTGAGGCGTCCGAGTCATCAGTAGGGGAAGCTTCCACCCGGACGATAAGCTCCCGCACATCTGCGAGCAACTCCCCGTACGGTCCATTTGTCCAGATGATCGTCCGAGGCGATTTGCCAGCTGATCCGCAGCGGAGTCAGCGGCAGAGTCGTCCTTGATGTTTTGATCGAGCCACTCGCGCGAGTCACCTGCTGGCCGGGAAAGCGCAGGCCGAGTTCAAACACCACTCCATCGTCTTGCGGATCAGCACTCCGGATCCAGTCACCGAACACCTCGCTCTTGTTGCTCCACTCCCAAGCCCAGACATCGGACGACCGATCGATCACCACGCGAGGCTCACCCGGATGACGCTGAGTGAGCGCAGTTCCCCACTTGGCAGGCCTATTGCACAGGGGCGCTGGTCCGATGCGTGAGCATCAGGGGCAGCGCCGACATCAAGGGCGGTCCGTACTGACGGAGACAGAGCCGTCTTCCCTCAGCCAGAGGTTCACATAGGTATCTGGGGGAGGTATCCGATTGATCGACGCCCCTGCAGGAAGGATCTCCCAACTGGTGATCGAGCCGCAAACTGTTTTATGGATCAACCTGCGACTGTCCACCCCCCGTCTGACCAGTTCGGCAACAACCACTTCTGGAGGCTGGCGATCAAAGCCTTTGTAGACAGTGCAAGTCTTTCCCGTCTGACCCATGGGGTACGTTGAACTCTCCACCTCATCCCGGCACCCCAGCTGGCCCAGAACGAGCGAGAGGATGGCTAGTATCCGATTGCATCGCATTGCCTGTCGCTCCTTTCCTTTACTGCCCTGCTGTAAGCCTTGTCTACTGCGGCGCCTCCGAGTCCGCCGCCGCGCAGCCGAGTTGCACAGATCATCTGCTCTTGATATGCACGGCACTCAAGCTCATTTGCCAGCTGCCGATGCTCGATCCCACCATATTCCCAGTTCTTTGGGAATGGACTTGCACCTTTGGGCCTACCCACGCAGGCATTAGGAACCCTCTTTTCCAGTAACGCCTTATGGTTTCGCTCATGCATAACGGTGCATATCTTGTCGCAGCCCGAATTGCAGACACTGACCAGGAACCCTCCATTGCCATCACAAGTCACCATTCCCAGTTGTCCGCCACACGTACTTGTGTCGAACACAGGCTCAAGCCCAAGTGGGTCAACCGCGCGAAGCGGAGAGGCACTCGAGTACCCCTAGGCGGAGATGCCGCCGGACAGGCCTATGGGATCCGCTTGCGTATAGCGTCCGGTCGCAGCGTCGTATTCCCGCTGGTAGTTCCCGCCGAGGTGGTCAGCGCGGCCATTACCGGTGGCGCCGCAGGCATAGGATCAATTCAGCGCGGTCGAAATCCAAGGCTCTGCGGCGATTATTCATGGCGTCCCCAGGAACGCTCGCCTTAAGTAAACCGACGCCCCGCAGAATGCGACCGCCCCCACAAGCCAGCTTCCAAGTAATAGCGACGGCCAAAGGTCTGCTACCAACGCCGTTGCTCCGAATCTCTCAAGGCTCTGTAGAAGCAAGCGCCCCCCCCATCAATTGCCAGATTGGAAGAAGTGACAGCCACGACCCCGAGTACAAGACCAGCGATCAACCCCACCACTAAACTTCGCGGGATGCGGCGCATACTTTCGCATCGAGAGAGCGCATAGAATGTAACCGAAAGAAGTAGTGAGAGAAGCAGTACGTATGGAACTCGCATCGCTCCTATCTTCATGAAAGCGGATATCCATATCCATCCCGCAGAATTCACAGAAACAGATAGAGTGAAGCATATCAATGATGAGATAAGCCTATCCTTCATTTGACTGGACATTCTGCCGCCTTTGCACTCTTGTGAAGAACACCCGGGAAGAGTGTTTGCTTTATCCCACACATTCCATCCAACGCGCCGGACACGTGGCTCGCACACCAGAAGCCACGTGCATCCCCCCATTCCTCCGCGTTCGCAATGAGAGTTAACTCTTGCTCCGGAGTCAAAGGGATTACCGTTAATTCAACTCGGCTACCAGTTCCCACCTGATACTTTTTGTAGCTGGCCAAGCTAGCATCGCGCCCCTCAAATAGCCCGCCTGTTCCTCGACGGCCACCAGGTGCGTAAGTGCCGGAAGGGTCGTACAGGAAATCAGGCTTTCCAGGCCTCGAAACATGAATCGCCGAGTGGTTTGCAATACCGAAATTATATGTCGTTATCAGCGTAGTCGTCAGCCCGAGCGGATCAATAAATCGGGTGGGATTCGAGATCACGTAGCCATACGTACTGACGCCAGCATTCAACCCAATCGGATCACTCTGCGAATAGCGCCCCACAGCCGGGTCGTACTCGCGCTGGTAGTTGTAGAACAGTCCACTCGCATCCGTCGCCTGCTGGCCCGGGAAGCGCAGCGCCAGCTCGACTGCCACACCATCCCCGTCCGGGTCGGCACTCGGAATCTGGTTGCCAAACACTTCGCTCTTTCTGCTCCGCGCCCAAGCCGGGACATCGGGCGACCGAGCGATTGCCACGCGCGGTCCACCCGGATGACATCAAGTGAGCGCGACTTCGCCTTAGCTGACCTATTGCGCAGGCGCGCTGGCCCGATGCGTGAGCATCAGAGCGCCGACATCAAGGGAGGTCCGTACTGACGGAAACAGAGCCGTCTTCCCTCAGCCAGACGTTCACGTAGGTATCTGGGGGAGGTATCCGATTGATTGACGCCCCTGCGGGAAGGATCTCCCAGCTGGTGATCGAGCCGCAAACTGTTTTATGGATCAACCTGCGACTGTCCAACCCCCGTCTGGCCAGTTCCGTAACAACCACTTCGGGAGGCTGGCGATCAAAGCCTTTGTAGGCAGTGCAACTCTTTCCCGTCTGACCCATGGGGTACGTTGAACTCTCAACCTCATCCCGGCACCCCAGCTGGCCCAGAACGAGCGAGAGGATGGCTAGTATCCGAATGCACCGCATTGCCTGTTGCTCCTTTCCTTTACTGCCCTGCTGTAGGCCTTGTCTACTGCGGCGCCTCCGAGTCCTCCATCGCGCAGCCGAGTTGCACAGATCATCTGCTCTTGATATGCACGACACTCAAGCTCATTGGCCAGCTGCCGATGCTCGATCCCACCATATTCCCAGTCCTTTGGGAATGGGCTTGCACCTTTAGGCCTACCCACGCAGGCATTAGGAACCCTCTTTTCCAATAACGCCTTATGGTTTCGCTCATGCATAACGGTGCATATCTTGTCGCAGCCTGAATTGCAGACACTGACCAGAAATCCTCCATTGCCATCACAAGTCACCATTCCCAGCTGTCCGCCGCACGTACTTGTATCGAACACGGGCTCAAGCCCAAGTGGGTCAGCCGCGAGAAGCGGAGAGGCATTCGAATACCCGTACGCGGAAATGCCACCGGACAAGCCTATGGGATCCGCTTGCGTATAGCGTCCTGTCGCAGCGTCTTATTCGCGCTGGTAGTTGTAGAACAACCCACTCGCCTCCGTCGCCTGCTGGCCCGGGAAGCGCAACGCCAGCTCGAACACCACACCATCGCCATCCGGATCGGCACTCGGAATCTGGCTGCCGAACACCTCGCTCTTGTTGCTCCACTCCCAGATCGCGACATCACGCGCTGGATCGATCACGACACGCGGCGTGCCCAGATGATCCGGCTGCACGTAGGCCAGCTCCGGCACGCCGGTAGCCGGCACATTGATCAACGCCACCGGGTAGTTGTCCAGCCAGATGGCCAGCTGCTCCGCCTGGCCGGTGGCCGAGTAGTTGCCCAGCCACTGCCCTGCTTCGTCGTACAGGGTGATCTGCGCTACGCCACTACCCGAGGTAGGCAGCACGCGCACGCCGCGATGGTTGTAACCGTAGCTCTCAATTGTGGCGTCACCCAACTTCACCGAGCTCATGCGGTTGGCATCGTTGCAGGTGAAAGAGAAGCCCCGCGTGAGCGGGGCTTCGGATATGCAGCTCACTTAAATTCCTCCTGCACCAAGAAACAGGAGCATCAGCAGAGTAAATAATTGCAGCGCCGCAACGATGATGGCTAATCATTTCGGAATCCTGCTCGCGAACAAAAACATGATCACGTTAAGCCCTACAAACATAGCCGGCATTACAACGTAAAATGTCGCGTCTCCAAGATACGGATATGGGAAGCCACTCACAGCGCCCGGGTAGCCAGGAGCATCTCGTCCTGCGACAGCAATGAATCCCAAAATAGATTTTACGAACCATAGGAGCAGAAACAGAGCGAACACCAATCGGCGCCTTGAGCCCTTATTTAGCACATTATTCATGACCCCAAAGACCTCGCGGCGCGGGAACCGAGATACTCAAAATTCATCGGCCCCATAAGCTGATTCATGATCGGATTCGGCCCGATAACAGTTCCAACGATATGCGCACCCGCCACACCGCTCCTCTGTTGAATTGAAACAGTGACCGATCCGCCAAATTGGCGACCTGGCAAAGCCACATTCTTGATGGTTCTCTCGCAAGGATCAACGATCTGATTGATCGGATTTCCTTTTATCAGACCTGGCAGCACAAGGTAGCGGCTTCCGTCTTGCTGGCCCGGGAAGCGCAACGCCAGTTCGAACGCCACACCATCACCATCCGGATCGGCACTCGGAATCTGGTTGCCGAATACCTCGCTCTTGTTGCTCCACTCCCAGATCGCCACATCGCGCACCGGATCGATCACCACGTGCGGTGTGCCCAGATGATCCGGCTGGACGTAGGCCAGCAACGGCACGCCGGTACCCGGCATGTTGATCAACGCCACAGGTGCGCCTGACCCGTGGCCGAGTAGTTGCCCAGCCACTGCCCTGCTTCGTCATACAGCGTGATCTGGGCAGTTCCACCGGCAGGGGTACGCAGCACGCGCTCGCCGCGATGGTTGTAGGCGTTGCTTTCCTGCACGGCATTACCCTGCTTCACCGCGTTCATGCGGTTGGTATCGCTGCAGGTAAACGATCTGCTGTCAGAGCGTGGTATTCCCTGCTGCATTGGGGCTGCGTGCAGCGCGACGATTCGCTACCGTCCGCTGCCCCAGGAGCTGCCGCCCACTAATCGATCCGTCTGAACAGACCACGCATCCAAAAGATGCTGCGCGCCCGATTCACCGCCATTCTTCAGCACAGAAAGAATCGCATCTAATCTACTTTTAATAGCATTGGACATTGGCAACTTCAAAAGCGTCTTCAGCGTCGCGTCCGCCGCCACGAAATCGCCCAGCCGGATGGCGGATATGTACTTTACCCATTCTGAATAGTCGCTTGTGAAGTCAAGACTGTCGACATAGAGCAACAAGTCTGCCGCCGTTCTCACTGCCTCAAGCTTTTTGATATGCGCCTCATGCATTCCACAAAAAAAAACTTTATCCACTTCCGCGCTTGCAATCCTCTGACCTAGAGACATGTGCAGGTAGGGCAAATCATCATATGTCGGAATTACGAAGGTCCATATGTAGGTAGAGGATGGCGCAGGATCCAATGTGAAGCCTGAGATAACATCGCGCGTATGTAACGCGATCAAAAAATTGCCAACGACTCGCAGACCGCTCCTCTTGGCCTCGCGCTTCATTCTCCAAAGTGCAATGGATCTCATGCTAGGGCACCGACCTTTCCAGAACACCGCAAAGTATAGTTCCCTTGGGCAGGTGTGTGTAGTAATTGCGAATTTCTGCCGCGGTCAGACCAGCCGCTCCCGACTTCAACTCGACCACATACTTTGGGTACGCCCTGGGTCCATATACACCGTCGGCGCGAACTGATCCTGGAGTTCCATAATCTACAACGATGCCGTTCAAGTAAGAAACTTCGGAATCGTACGGGCCTCCAAGGGCCTTTACATTAAATGCAAACTGTACATGAATTCGCGTTCCACGCAGCACACTGAAAGGCCATATTTTGTCGAGGGGAGAGGACGGATTCGCCAAGTAAGCAGCTCGCGCAGCCTCGCTAAATCCTGACATGCCAGGTAGCGCTCGACAAACCGATGTCTGCTCGCAAAGGCCTAGTGAATCCAAGCCAATAAGAGGGTTGCCTCCCACATAGGAATAGGTGCCAATTCCTCCCAGCAACCCAATCGGATCACTCTGAGAGTAGCGCCCCACGGATGGGTCGTACTCGCGCTGGTAGTTGTAGAACAACCCGCTTGCATCCATCGCCTGCTGGCCCGGGAAGCGCAGCGCCAGCTCGAACACCACACCATCGCCATCCGGGTCAGCACTCGGAATCTGGTTGCCGAATACCTCGCTCTTGTTGCTCCACTCCCAGATCGCGACATCGCGCGCCGGGTCGATCACCACGCGCGGGGTGCCCAGGTGATCTGGTTGGACGTAGGCCAGTTCTGGCACGCCGGTACTCGGCACGTTGATCAGCGCCACCGGATAATTGTCCAGCCAGATGGCCTGCTGCTGCGCCTGGCCCGTGGCCGAGTAGTTGCCCAGCCATTGCCCCGTCTCGTCATACAGGGTGATCTGAGCAGCGCCACCAGCCGGAGTACGCAGCACGCGCTCGCCACGATGGTTGTACGCGTAGCTCTCCAGTGTGGCGTTACCCTGCTTCACCGCGTTCATGCGGTTGGCATCGTTGTAGGTGAAGGTCTTGCTGCCGATTCGGGTGGTGTTGCCCACAGCGTCATGGTTGCGCGCTTCGCCATCCACTGCGGTCAGCCGGTGGCTGGTTGCGGGATAGGTGTAGCTGGCGGTGCCCGCCGAGGTGGTCAGCGCGGTGCGATTGCCGGTGGCGTCATACGCATAGGTTTCAATCGGCGTGCCGGTCGCACCGTCCTGGGTCTGGATCAGGCGACCCAGCGCGTCGTAGGCGTACTTGGCCAGCACCGACGAGCCTGCGCCGTTCTTCAGCTCGGTAATTGAACCGACCGGGTCATAGCCGTAGCCCAGTGACAGGCCGCCCGCGGCCGGGTCATGCACCGCTTGCGGGCGATAGTCCAGGTCCAGCGGACGCTGCAGCTGGCGACCATTGCCATAGGTCCAGCCGGTGGCCGGGCCGAAGGCCGCGTAGGTCACGTTGTTCACCACGATCTGGCGCGCTTGGCCAGGCCGGGTCAGGCCGATCTGGCTGATGCGGCCCTGGGTATCGCGCACGTAGTCGGCCACGCTGCCGTCGGGGTAGGTCAACGCGGTCAGGCGACCCGACTTGCTGTAGGCATAGCGCAGGGTGGTGGTCACACCATTGACGGTCTGCACCTTGCGGGTGACCTGGCCGAAGCGGTCATGGCAGTACTGGGTGCTGCCATTGGCGTGCAGCACCTGCCCCAGACGTCCCTTGGCAAAGCGTTCGTCGGCGGCACAGACCGCTGGCGCCACGTCATAGCTATAGCCGATATCCAGATTGGGGTCCGGGTAGGCGATACCGATCAGGCGGTTGAGTGCATCGTAGTGATAGGTGGCGGTGACGCCACGCGCATCGGTAGCGGTCTTGCGGTTGCCAGCGGCGTCCACAGTGAAGCTGCTGGCGCCACTGTCCGGGCTGACCTGTCCGGTCAGATCACCGAAACCGTTGTAGGCGTACGTGGTATGCAGACCCTTCGGGTCGGTGACCTGGGTGACCTGGTCCAGCGCGTTGTACTGGCTGCGGATCTCCGCCGCGACGCCGCCGACGTCCTGCAGGGTCTGGGCCAGGCGGTTCAGCGGGTCGTACTGCTGGCTGGTCACGCGCTGCAGGGCGTCGGTCACGGTCTGCGGGTTGCCGTTGGCATCGTAGGCAAAGCCGGTGGCGTGATTGCCTGCGTCCTTCAGCGCGGTCAGCTGGCCGAGTGTGTTGAACGTCCGTGCCAAGGTGCGACGTAGCGTGCCGCCTGCATCGAGCGTGTCTTCCTTGAGGCGATTGCCGGCATTGTCCAGCGTGTAGTGAATCGTGTTGCCCGCGTTGTCCTCGATATCGGTCAAGCGCAGCGCCGCATCGTAGACATAGGAAACGCTGCTGCCGTCGGGCTCGGTGATCTGTTGCACCTGGCCGGTTGGCCAGTAGCTCAGCTGGGTGACCCGATCCTCGGCAGTGGTCGCGCCGCGCACGGTGATGGAGGTCGGCCAGCCGCGGGGATGGTAGGTGTAATCAGTCACCACGCCGTTGGCGTCCTTGACCGACAACGACCGTCCGAACGCGTCGTAGGCCAAGGTCTCGACCGTCTGGCCCAGCGCATTGGTCACGCTGCGCAGGTCGCCCTTGCGATAGCTGCAGGCACCTCCGGTCGCGCACCCTGCGTCATCCGCCGGGTAGTAGGCATAGGTAACAGTATCGACCACATCCGTGCGCGGGCCGTCCACGCTCTTCAGCAACCCTTCCACGGGGCAGCTGCCTGCCGCAGCCACGTCCGCAGCTTCGCAGTAGGTGTAGCTGGTGATGCGCGTCTGGCCGGATGCGGTGTCGGTCACCGTGTTGGCCGTCGGCTGGCGTCGGGCATTGAAGGCCGTGCGGGTTTCGCGGCTACCGATCCGGGTGGTCAGTACCGCATTGGTTTCGACGTCGCGCGCCGTGGTCACCACACGCTGCTCGGGCAAGCCGACCGCTTCGGTCACGGTATGGATGCTGACGGCACGACCGCTTACCGGATCGGTGCCCTGCGCATAGGTGTGCTTGGTCTGGATGCCGCGGCGATCGGTGTAGGTATCCAGACGCCGGCGGAAGTCGACACTCTGGTCGTAGTAGGTTCGGCTGACGGTTCCCTGCGAATCCGTCAGGCCGGTCACCTTGCGCGACGGCGCGGTGTCGCCGCCGGGTGTCAGGGTGTAGTCGGTCTGCCGCCCCAGCGCGTCGGTCACCACCGCACCGCCATTGGGGCTGTAGGCCAGTGTCACGCCATCGGCACCGCCGGCATGCTGACTGGAGATCACACGACCGATGGAATCGTAGGTAAAGGTGCTGTAGCGGCGACCGTCCTCGGCGGTGATGCCGGTCAGGTGCTGGGGGAAGTCCTGGTTCTCGTAGTGATACGTCCGCACACCACCACCCGCATAGGTCACCGTGGCGACCTGGTTCTGCGGCGTGTAGGTATAGGTGGCGAGCGCAATGCCTTCGACCAGCACCGAACTGATCAGCGCCTCATAGTCGTTGGACTGGTAAACGAACTCCAGTGTGCGGCCACTGCTGTGCGTGACCGCCGCAAGGCGGTCGCTGTCGTCGTAGATATAGGTCAGCGACGTGCCATCCGCGAAGCGCTTGGCGGCCAGACGCCCGTCCGCGCCGAAGGTCGAGATGGAATCCGCCGAGTACAGTGTCCAGTTGCCGTTCTGGACCAGACGGTCACCACTGTCGTCGTCCGCCTCATAGGCTTGGCCGATCTTCTTGAATGCACGCTGGAAACCGGTGCTTTCAATGATGCCCACGCTGTCAACGCCGTCCAGTGCCAGGTGGGCGCCCAGCGAATGGGTCCAGCCATAGCCGAAGCCACCGGATGAGGTGGAGATGCCGGAGTGATGGAAGCGCGTCAGCGCGATCCAGCCCAGATCGAAGTCCGGCGCGATCTCGTACTTCTCGCCCGTTTTGACATCACATGGGTTGCCGACATTGCCGTCGCAGGTACCGCCGTTGGAGGCCGGGTCCTTGTCGGGAATCGGACTCATGTTCGCCGCTGTATCGTTGCGGGACATGGGGCAGCTACCGTTGCCGCCGTCCTTGTCGCACTTCTGCGACTTCGAGGTGATGGTTGCAACGAATTCTTCGCTGACGCAGGCGTTGTGTGTGTTGGACCACTGCGTGAAGGGGATCGGGCAGTTCAAGCGTCGCATGCGAGCAAGCCCTGTCGTTCCTGCGTCGAAGGGCACGCACGGAGACTCCGCCGAATTGCTGCCCAGCATGCCGGTGACCCGGTACTCCCTGACCTCCGAAATTCCGTCCATCCCTGGAGCAGTTGGGCCCCATTCTCCTTCCGGCACAGCAGTTTCCCCAGGACACTGGGGATTGATGTCCTGCAAGTCTGCAATGAGCGCTTCCAGCACTTCCTCTTCGGACAGGAAGCCACCATCACCCGCGCCGTAGTAAGTCCAGTCAGGATCGGAGGGCTGAGTCTTTCCCATCCAGTAGGTAATCGCCGTGTTTCCGTTCAAGTCCACGACTTTCGACTTGATCTTGTCGACGTACTGCCAGCCGAACTGGAACTCCGGCGGGAAGGGGCTGGGCGCCGGCAGATTCTTGATGCCGGCCACCGCCGCCTGCTGGGTCTTGTACTGGGTCGCATCGCCACCGGGCTGCGAAATACGCCAGGTGATCTTGCTTTCCTGCGCCTGTACAACAGCCGGCGCAATGCAGCCAGCGGCAACAATCGCCAGCGCGGCACGCGAGAGGGTCTTCAGTCGTTCCAACATCCCTGTTCTCCTTCCTGGACGAACACAGCGCCGGCGGGAACGAGAACGCGGAGCTGAGCCCACGCGTCGTGCATCGGATCGTCCCTGGTCCGGAATGCGGCAGTGCCACATGCCGCCTTTATCGGCGAGGACGCTTGCACATTCAAGTGTGGAGTCGCGTAACCGGTCACAGATTCAAGCATCCGTGGCCATTCAGCGGCCTACGCCGGGCTCCCATGACTTCCTCTACAGGGAGTCCGTGTTCATAGCTCACAAAACTACCAGCACAATCTCCCACACACGCCCTGCTCTTCCCGGGCTTCACACGCGGCTCGCACCGCTACCTGGCAACCGGCCTCACCCTCCAGCGCGAGGAACCCGCTGCGGTGGTGGCCGCGATTCAATCGGTCTCCGACACCTCGAAGTAGCCGTTCCAGGCAACGGCTTCGCCCGTTGTTCCCCGCTACCGCCCACGCAAGCGCACCGCGAAGTACCGCGCCGGGGAAAGGCCAAGCGCCTTCTTGAACATCGTGATGAAGGCCGTCACCGACTCATAGCCCAGCGTCTCGGAAACGCGTTGTACCGGTGCGCCCGTGGCAAGTTCCCGAATGGCGATGAGCAGGTGCAGCTGCTGCCGCCAGCGCCCGAAGGACAAGCCCGTTTCCCGTTCGATGAGCCGGGTCAATGTGCGCTCGCCCAGGGCCAGGCGCACCGCCCACTGGCTGATGGTGCTGCGATCTGCCGGATCCGCCGACAGCGCCGCCGCCAGCGCACGCACCTTCGGGTGATGGCTGACCGGCAACGACAGATGCTCGGCCGGCATCTGTACCAGCTCGTCCAGCAACACCCGCGCCAACCGGTCGGTGTGGCTGCCATGCGGGTAGTCCAGCGGCGCGTCGGCCAGGTGCAGGATCATCTCGCGCAGCATCGGCGAGATCGCCAGCGTCACGCACTGCGCCGGCAGGTCGACGACGCCGGGCTCGACGAACAGGTAGCACAGGCGCGCGTTGGCGGTGGCGCGATTGCTGTGCGGCATGCCGCCCGGGATCCAGACGCCACACTGGGGCGGAACGATCCACAACGCATTGGCCACTTCGCAGGTCACCGCGCCATGCAGCGCAAGAATGAGCTGGCCCTTGCGGTGTTCATGCACGGGAATCTCTGCGTCGTGCTCGGCCACCTGCAGGCGGCTGGCAACCGCCGGGCGGTCGGTCTCGTCCGGGTCCAGGTCAAAGCCGGGGAGCGAAATGCGAGCCATTCTCACATTGACCGATTTTAGCGATTGATTGTCATTGTAGCGAAATTAGTCGTTGCGGCCGATCACTAGCATGAGCCGCATGCACCTCCCCACACCTTTCCTTCCCCACCTGCTCCAGGCATTCGCCCGATTGAAAAGCCCTGCCCTCCGGACCGACCAGGAGGCCGTGCTGTTCTCGCTCAAATGCCTGCTCGCCGCGTCGCTGGGGCTGTATGTCTCCCTGCGGATCGGCCTGAATCGCCCGTTCTGGGTGATCGGCACGGTCTATCTGGTGTCGCAGCCCCTTTCCGGGGCGACACTCAGCCGCGGCCTGTTCCGCCTGCTCGGTACCGTGGGCGGGGCCGTCGCCACCTCGCGCTGGTGCCACGTTTCGCCAATGCACCCCTGGTGCTGAGCGCCGCGCTCGCCGCGTGGATGGCGCTGTGCCTGTACCTGGCGATGCTCGACCGCACGCCGCGTGCCTACGCGTTCCTGCTGGCCGGCTATACCACCAGCCTGATCGGGTTTCCTGCGGTGATGGTGCCGGCAGACGTGTTCACCATCGCCATCACGCGGGTGCAGGAAATCGCCATCGGCATCCTGGCCGCCACGCTGGTACATGGGCTGGTGCTGCCGCGCCGGGTTTCGTCGCGCGTGCGCGCACGGGTTGCTGCCGTGCTGGATGATGCGGAACGATGGACACGGGACATGCGCGCCGGTGCATCGGACACGGTGCTGGTGACGGACCGCTCGAAAGTGGCAGCCGACCTGCTTGATCTGCACGTGTTGTCGATCCACCTGCCCTTCGACAGCGCCCACGGCGTGGCCCAGGTGCAGATCCTGCGCGCCCTGCATGACCGGATGCTGGACGTCCTGATGCTGTCCAGCGCGGTGGAAGATTCCATCGCTCGGCTGCGTTCACCGCAGGCCGGCACAATGGATGCAAGCGGCTGGCGCGATCTGCTGCAGGCCAGCCTCGCCACGCAACAGGCCGAGCTCGACCTGGCCCACGCCGACTGCCGCGTGCTGCAGGCGCAACTGCACACTGCCCGGCCCGACTGGCGCCTGCATGTACCTGCTCGCCTTGCGCGACATGCGCGTGGTGCGGCGCTTCACCGGGATCATCAGCTTGCCCTGCGCAGCGCGCTGGGCGCGTTCGTGGGCATCCTGCTGAGCTGCGTTCTGTGGATCGTCACCGGCTGGTCGGAGGGCGCCACGGCGGTGTCCATCATCGGCACGGCGTGCGTGCTGTTCGGCACGATCGAAGCGCCTGCGCCGCATGTTATGCGCTACCTGGTCGGCTCCGCCATCGGTGTCGCCGTCGGTCTTGTGTACGCCCTGGTGATCATTCCTTCGCTGTCGGGTATCGCCGGCCTGGTCGCCGCGCTCGCGCCGGTGCTGCTGCTGTGCGGATCGTTCCTGGCCCGGCCGCCCTACATCATGGCCGCGCTGGGCGTGGTGCTGACCTTCCCGCTCATCGCCGGCCTGGGTGCGACCAATGCGATCAATATCGTCGGCGCACTCAACAACAGCGTTGCGTTGTTCATCGGTACGACGGTGGCACTGTGCAGCATGCAGCTGTTCCAGACCGCCGATGCGGGCCGCAACCGCGCTCGGTTGGAGCGTTCGATCCGTCGGGACATCGCACGACACGCCGCCGGACAAGGTGATTTGACCCGGGCCTGGCTCAGCCGCATGCTGGATCGAATCGGGCTGCTCGCTCCCAGGCTGCAGGGCCGTTCCAGCGCGGCACACGACCTGCGGGCATTGTTTGCGGAGGTTCGTGCGGCACGTGCATCCAGCCAACTCCGCGCACTGGGCAGGCGCCTGGTCGATCCGCGCACGCAGTCGCTTCACGCCGCGCTGGTCGAGCGCATCGCCGCACATTTCAGGATGCGCACACGCGCGCCAAGCAGTGGCGACATCCATCTTCTGAAACTGCTGGACCGCATGCGCGAGGCTGCCGCGGCCAGCAGCGGGGCTGATCGGGAGCAGCTGTCGCACCTGCTCTGCGGGTTGCGCCGCGACCTTCTCGTATCTCCGCTCACTCATCGGCGCTGAGCTCATGCTTCCTGATCTTTCGATTGACGGCGTGCTGATTCCCGGCCTGCTTGCGGTGGCCGTCGCCGCGCTGGCGGTGTCGGTACTGACCTCACGTTTCCTCGCCAGCCTCGGTCTGTACCGGTTGTTCGCCGCGTGGCCACTGGTGGGCCTGTCCCTGTTCGTGATCCTGGCGGAGCTGATGATCCGGCTCGCGCCCCTGTTCGAGAAATGAGATGAAACACACGCTTGCTGTCATCGGGCGCTGGAGCGCAACCCTGGTGGTGTTCGCAATTGCCGTCGTCGCTGCACTGGCCATCTGGCATCGCTACGAAACACGCCCGTGGACGCGCGATGGACGGGTGCGTGCCGACGTGGTGCGCGTTGCATCAGACATGGGGGGGCTGGTCACCCAGGTGCTGGTGCACGATAACCAGCGGGTGAGCGCCGGACAGCTGCTGCTGGTGCTGGACCAGCCGCGCTTCGCTGCCGCACTTGTGAAGGCCGACGCAGCGGCCAGCAGCGCACGCGCCACGCTGGCGCTGGCCCGCCGCGAATCGACGCGGGACAACGCACTGGGCAACCTGGTCGCTTCGGAAACCCGCGAACGCAATGCCGCCAAGGTCGATACCGAGCTGGCCGCCCTGGCACAGGCGCGGGCCGAACAGCGCGTTGCCCGGCTCAATGTGCAACGCACCGAGGTGCGCGCGACCACCGATGGCATCGTCACCAACCTGGACCTGCACGCGGGCGACTACCTGCAGCCGGGGGCACAGGCGCTGGCGCTGATCGACACCCGCAGCCTGCGCATCGAGGGCTATTTCGAGGAAACCAAGCTGGGCTGCATCACCGAGGGCGATGCCGCCGTGGCCCGGCTGATGGGCGACGACCACGACGTGCGCGGGCAGGTGGATACCATCGCCGCCGGCATTGCCGACGATCAGCGCTCAAGCACGCACAACCTGCTCCCCGCCGTAGCGCCGACGTACACCTGGGTGAGGCTGGCACAGCGGATCCCGGTACGCATCCGCATTGATGATGCGCGGCCGGATACCCGCCTGATCGTCGGTCGCACTGCGAGTGTGACCATCACGCCCTCGGCACAGGGAGCCTGCAAGTGAGCTTGCGAACACTACGCGGTGGGCTGCTTGCCCTGCTGCTGCCGATGACGGCCTGCGTCTCCGGCCCCGACTATCACCTGCCTGCGAATGCCGCCTCTGCCTCCACACGCGCGGCGCAGCCGTTCGTCTCGGGCAAGGAGGCATCGTTCAGCCACGACGCGCCACCCGATCGGTGGTGGCAACTGTATGGCGACCCCCAGCTTGACGGCTACGTGCGCGAAGCACTGGCGGCCAACACCGACCTGCGCGCCGCTGATGCCAATCTTCGGCGCGCCAGCGCTACCGTGCTGGAGTACCGCGCGCGGTGCCGTGCAGGCCGACGTGGATGCATCGGGCACGCTCACCCGTGCCGGTGGCTACACCCAGGCGTCGGCCGCGCCGCAGTCCTATGCGCTGGGCCTTCACCTCTCCTATCCACTGGATCTTGCAGGCGGCATCCGCCGCGGCATCGAAGCCGCCAACGCCGACGCGGAGGCTGTCGCTGCGGCACGCGACCAGGTCCGCGTGGTCGTCGCTGCTGCTGTCACCCGTGCCTATCTCCAGATCTGCACAAGCAATCACACGCTCGCTGCGACCCGGCAGGTGCTGGCGATACAGCGCGCCACGCTGGAGGCAACCCGTCGCCTGGCCGCGGGCGGGCGCGGAACGGACTTCGATGTCAGCCGTGCCGGAGCGGCGGTCAACCGCAGCGCGGCGGCGGTGCCGCACCTGCTGGCGAAGCGCCAGGCCGCACTGTTCGAACTGGCCGCGCTGATGGGCAGGGTGCCGGCAGACTATCCGAGGGAGGCGGAAGCGTGCCCGCGCCCCCCGGAGCTGGGGCAGGCGCTGCCGGTCGGTGAGGGCTGGCAGCTGCTCCAGCGGCGCCCCGACATACGTGCCGCCGAGCGGAGCCTTGCCGCGGCCACGGCCATGATCGGCGTAGAGACCGCGGAACTCTATCCGCAGGTCACCCTGGGCGCGTCCCTGGGCACGGCGGGCATGCGAGGGCAGCTGCTTTCCGCCAACGGTTTCGGGGCGAGCGTCGGGCCGCTGCTGTCATGGCACTGGCCCAACCGCCGCGCCACCAAGGCCCGCATCGCAGCGGCCGGTGCCAATGCAGATACCGCTCTTGCTTCCTTTGACGGCGCGGTGCTGCAGGCACTGCGCCAGACCGAGACTGCGCTTTCTGCCTGCACGCAGGAGCTCGAACGCGAGCGCAGCCTGGCACAGGCGCGTGGGGACGCAGCGCGGGCCGCGGGGCAGGCGCAGCAGCTCTACCGTTTCGGCAGGATCGATTTTCTCGATGTGCTTTCGGCCCAGGCCGCACTGGCAGATGCGGAGTCCGCGTTGGCCGCATCGCGCGCGGACCGGGTCGATCGCCAGATGGATCTGTTCCTGTCACTGGGCGGTGGTTGGGGCGCAACGGATCCGGCCCGGGACGGGACCCGTTGATCCGTTCCGGGACGGCGACTGCACGTCACGCCGTGTGTTCAGGAAAGTGCCGCGCACACCCGTATTCATTCACGCTGCCTGCCCTATATTCCCGCCACAGCGCCGCATGCCGCGGCCATGACGGAGGCATCTCCATGAAGACCACACGTTTGCTTGCCATCGCCTTGACCACCGCCACCGCGTTGGCTGCGGCCCCCGCCTTCGCCGATCCGCCGCACCACGCCCGCGGCAACGGCCCGCCGCCGCATGCAGGTGGCCCGCACAACCGCGATGCGCCGCCGCCGGGCTGGCAGAAGAAGGCCTGGCGTCGTGGCGACCGCCTGCCTTGGGCCGAAGTGGACCGCCGCTACTGGGTAGACGACTACGCGCGCTACGACCTGCGCAATCCGGGTCGCGGCCAGCGCTGGGTGCGCCAGTCCGACACCGAGTATCTGTTGGTGGAGATCGCGACCGGCTTGATCATCGACGCGCTGCATCGCTGAGACCTCCTGCGGTGTCCCTCCGCGCGGCAGCACGCCACGTGGAGGGATACTCACGACCGGGGCTGTGACGGTCGGCGGCGCTTGCGCCCCCGACGCTGCACCTGCCTCCGCGGCCGCCCGGCATGCATGCCCTCCCGCAGTGCGATATACGCGCACATCAGCGCTGTGGCAAACAGTCCCATCGCCACCAGCAGTTCGAATCCCCGATCACCGAAGAGCAGGCGGAGGGAGACCTCCAGTGAGCACAGCCTGCCACAGCGCAGGCCCTGCTCGTTGAAGCCATGGATGAGCACCAGTACGCCCATCAGTCCGCACAACGCCATCAGGGCCAGGCTTGCGATGAAGACGAAAGGTCGATGGATGCGCATGCGTTCGTCGCGGTCTTCTAGGGTGACGTCAAGCGCGACGTTGCGAGCACGCGATCGGAAGCATCCAGTTCCACCGACCAGGCTTCGGTATCCAGGCCCAACCGGTTCTCATACCACCATCGCTGCGCACAGAGACCACTGCATTCACGGCTGGCATAGCGGGTAAAGGGAACACCGGCATGCTCCACCACGTCAAGTTGCCCCATTGACAGATCCCCTCCTGCGCCGCGCGCCCGCGCATCATCCGCGCAGACCTTCCTCAACGTCAAACCGGCCTGTTGCGGCGCCCGTCATCCGTGCTGGCGTGCGCCGACCGATGATTCAGGATGAACACAGGGACGCCCGTCGATGGCAGGCAAGAGCCGGAAGGACAGGATCGCGCAGGAGATCGGCCTGTTCATGCAGCAGTACGCGCGCAAGGCGCAGCGCCATGCAGAACCCTGCGACCGGCCGTACGACCGGGGCTGGAAGCGCGGCTCAAGCGCTTGCCGCCCTAAGAAGTGGGTAGGCTGCTTTCCGCAGAGCATGACGAGGATGACCAGCCCCGTTGCATGGGCCAGGCGCGCCATTGTCGTGACGTTCTGTATCGCGCTATGCGCCTGCGGTATGGTGATGGACAGTTCGTTCGACACCCTGCAGGAGGCGCTTGACTCCGACAGGGTGAACAAGGGGTGGATTCCCGGCTGGGTGCCGCAAGCGGCGACCGATCTGCGGGAGGTACATGACCTCGACTCGAACACCAGCGCGCTGGCCTTCACCAAACCCCCTGCGGCATCACTGCAGCTGCCGGCGGATTGCCAGGCAACGACATTCAGTAGCAGCGATCCTGTTGCGTTCGATCGATACTGGTGGCCGGGCGACGGGACGCTCAAGTCGTCGTACCGCGTCTTTCGCTGCGCGCCCGAATCCGGAAAATCCGTCTTCGTCGCCGTCAACACGGCCGAAGACCACGTGCTTTTCTGGCGAACCTACGCGCGCTGATGCGCGAGCGGCACCTCACTCCTCCCCAGGACTTCTCGGTGATCTATTCGATCCGCGATTCACGCAGCCCGGCCGATTGAGCGATCTGTCAGACTGGCGCACACCTTTCGTCCATGCCCGCCAGACCCGATGACCCGCATTGCCGACCTCAGCGCCGACCAGCTCGCGCACCATGCCCTCAACATCTTCATCGCCCAGGGCCGTCACGTCGAAGGTGCGCGGGTGATCTACCGGGCGCTGCAGCTGGACCCGCATCATCCCGGTGCCCTGCGCTGCCTGAGCGATTTCCTGGCCCACGAGGGCACCGAGCCCTTCGCGGCGGCCACGCTGGAGCACGCCCTGTCCGGCGCCGTTCCACTGAATGACGATGCGCGCCGGATGCTGGATGACCTGCGTTTCCTCGACATCTGGTCCTGGGGATTCTCGCGGCACGTCTCTGGCGAAGCCAACCTCAACGGTGATGCCTTCCAGCGGCGCGAGGACTTCGTCTTCGATGGGCCGGCCTATGCGGCCTTCCTCAACACGGTCACCGAGCCGGCCGGTTCATTGCAGGGCGCCTTCCAGGCCGCAGTCCGCATCTGCGGGCTGATGTCCGGCCTGCTGCGCCATGCGGAGAAGGACAATCCGGCGTTCGATGACGTGCTGCGATCCTCCGCCTTCGTCGAGACCGAGGCGTACCCGGCATGGTTGGCCTCGCCGACGGATGAGCTGGACGCCCTCGACCAGGCCATCCAGGCGCAGCGCCAAGGCGGCTGAAGGAAAATCCAACGGGCGTCCGACGCCTTCCCGACGCCTGCATGCACATCCTGTCGTGAGGTCAACTCATGGCAGGACCGGCATGCAGCCACTTCACCCCAGGGACAGCGGCAAGTACCCGCACGGCAAGACCGGGCTTCGCCGTATCTTCCATACGCTGATCCATTCGCGCGATGGCTTCATTGCCACCTTCCGTGGCGAAGCAGCCTTCCGGCAGCTGTTGCTGCTGCATGCACTGCTGATCGCCACCGCGTTCCTGCTGGACATCAGCAGGGTCGAACGCGCCGTGGTGCTGGCGGCCTGCTTCATCAGCCTGCTGGTGGAACTGCTCAACTCGGCCATCGAAGCGGTGGTCGACCGCATCTCGCTTGACCACCACCCACTATCCAAGAACGCCAAGGACATGGGCAGCGCCGCACAGACCACCGCGCTGCTGATGGTCGGTACGGTGTGGGGCGTGATCCTGCTGGGCTAGCGCACGCCCGACCCGCCGGGCAGGGCCCGGCGCTACCTCGTGTTGATGCGCTACTGCGCCGCCAGGGCGAAATCCAGGCCGGCGCACACCGCCGCCACCTGGGCGTCGTTGCATTCCTGCGGGTTGGTGCGCGGGCTGTCCGGGTAGACCTCGGTGGTGGTGGCAAAGCGTGCGTCGGTGAAGCCGGCGCAGGCGCCGATCGAACGCGACTCGCCCCAGACCACGCCCGGCGACTGCAGCGGCAGGCCGACCAGGTTGCCGTCGGCATCGGCCGGAGCGATGTGGGTGATGGGCGCCACTGCGGCGATCAGGGCCTTCTGGAACTCGGCCTGCGGGTCTTCGCTGTTGCCGATCACATAGAAGCCATCGGGAATCGTGTCGCGCTCGAACGGCTTGCCGTCGCGGGCGCAACGCGCCGGATCGAACTCGTGCAGGTCGCTGTCGGTGGTTTCGTGCAGGTCCAGGTGCACCAGCAGGTTCGGCTTGCGCTCGGCCACCCAGCGCATCAGGGCGGCCGCTTCCTCGATCTGGCCACCGTCACGGAAGCTGCGGTTCGGATCGATCGCATCCGGGTTCCAGCGCTGGATGCGCTCGTAGCCCCACGGGCTGACGCACGGCGCCACGATCAGGTTCAGCCGACCCAGGTAACGCTCGGCCTGCTGTTCCAGGAACTGCAGGGCGCCGTGCACGCCGCTGGTCTCGTAGCCATGTACGCCGCCGGTGATCAGCGCGGTCGGCAGCGCCGGGTTCCAGTCGTGGTTGACCACCGCGAACAGCGGATAATGGTCCGGCGCATAGTCCAGCTGGCCGTACTGGATCACGTCGAAAACGCTGTCGTCCAGGCGTTCGAGGGCGGCCACCACGTCATCGTGGTAGCTGCGCTGGCGCTGCTGGCGGGCCCGCCACTGTGCGCGTTCCACGTCGCCCCAGGGCTGTCCGGGGGTGCCGATCGGGTAGAACTGCGCAACAGTCATGGGGGTACTCCAAGGGTCGAGCGGGTGGATGCAGCCGGACATTCTAAGCCTTGTCGCGCCTGCAGGTACCGCCCCCCCACGCCCCGCCTTCATCCAGCCGGGGTCATCTGGCTGTAAAATCAGCGGTTTTTGGCCCCTCACCCCTTGATGGCGAACGCAGCGCAGCCGGTCCTGGGTGGACCGGAGTTCCTCCGCCTGCTCGCCCGTCTCAGCGACGGCGCGATGCCGGCCAGCAGTCCCGCTCTGACCGATCGCCTCGGCCAGTGGGTGGACTGGAGCCGTGCCGTGGCCCTGTCCGGCGCGTTGGGCGGACGCCTGCCCGAGCCCGGCGAAGCTGCCGAGGGGGCCGAGGATGTACTGGCCGACTGCGCCCAGGCCCATGCCAGCCTGCTGGCCTCGATCCGCGAGGACGCCGAGGCCGAGCGCCTGCTGGACCTGGCCGAGGCGACTGCCGCACCCAATTTCGCTTCGCTGCGCCAGCGCTACCGGGTGCTGCAGCAGGCCATCCAGACCGCCACCGGGCGCCTGCGCGGCCGCCTGCGCGACCAGCTGGTACAGGTCTCGCCGGAGCTGGCGCGACTGGCCGAGGTTGATGCGGTGATGGAACAGACCCTCACCCCGCGCGAGCACAGCCTGCTGGCCACCGCGCCGGCGGTGCTCGGCGCCCGTTTTGAACGCGTGCATGGCCAGCCCGGCTGGCGCGCGGCCTTCCGCCATGACATGCGCACGCTGCTGCTCGCCGAGCTGCAGCTGCGCTTCCACCCGATCGAAGGGCTGCAAGACGCCCTGCGCTCCCACTGACCGGAACACCATGTCCAGAACTGCTCTCCATGTCGTTGTTTTCCTTGTCGGCCTGCTGGCCGTGTGCTGGATCGGCATTGGCTACGTTTCGGTGCATCCGCTGGGTGCAGCGGTGGCGGCAATCATCGCGGCCTGCTACATCGCCGGCGGCGTGGAGCTGTACCGCTACCGCCAGGCCAGCAACGGCCTGCGCGCCGCACTGAACGACCTGTCCAGCGCAAAGGAAGGCCTCGCCCCCTGGCTGGAGCGCGTGCCGATGGGCCTGCGCAACGCCGTGCGCCTGCGCGTGGAAGGCGAGCGCACTGCCCTGCCCGCGCCGGTGCTGACCCCGTACCTGGTCGGCCTGCTGGTGCTGCTGGGTATGCTCGGCACCCTGCTGGGCATG
This sequence comes from Stenotrophomonas maltophilia group sp. msm4, assembly GCF_032025605.1. Lineage (NCBI taxonomy): Bacteria > Pseudomonadati > Pseudomonadota > Gammaproteobacteria > Lysobacterales > Lysobacteraceae > Stenotrophomonas > Stenotrophomonas maltophilia group sp. msm4. The sequence goes on from NZ_JAVSKK010000001.1 coordinate 1,465,140, forward strand.
ATGGACACGCTGCGTGGCACCGGCCTGGCCCTGCAGAGCGCGACCGACATGGCCGCGATCCGCGGCTCGCTGGCCTCGCCGGTGCAGGGCCTGGCGGTGGCCTTCGGTACCTCGATCGCCGGCGTGGCCAGCTCGGCGATGCTCGGTCTGTTGGCCGCGCTGCTGCGCCGCGACCGCCTGCAGGCCGTGCAGCAGCTGGACCGCGCCATTGCCGGCGACCTGCACCCGTATTCGCAGGCCTGGCAGCGCGCCGAATCCCTGCGCCTGCTGCAGGCACAGTCCGCCGCGCTGCCGGCGCTGGTCGACCGCCTGCAGGCGATGACCAGCACCTTTGAACAGCACAGTGCGGCCGCCAATGAGCGCCTGCTGGCAGGCCAGGCCGAGTTCCTGACGCAGAGCCAGGCGCTGCAGGAACGCCTGGCCCTGTCGCTGCAGCAGTCGCTGCGCGAAGGTGCCGAAGCCAGTGCCGCGGCCATCGGTGGCGCGCTGCAGCCGATGGCCGAGACCACCCTGGCCGGTCTGGCTCACCATGGCGAAGCGTTGCATGCCCGTGTCGAGCGGGCCGTGCAACAGCAGCTGGCGGGCCTGAGCGACGGTTTCGAACGCAGCCGGGTCGCCACCGAAGCCAGCTGGGCCAAGGTGGTGAGTGAACAGACCCAGGCGCAGCAGGCGCTGGTGAGTGATCTGCGCCAGCACCTGCAGGCCTTCAGCGATGGCCAGGGCACGCATGCCGAAGCGTTGATCGCGCGCATCGGCGAGCGCCTGCAGGCCGATGCACAGAGCAATGCAGACGTCTTGCGTGCCGCCGCCGAGCAGCAGCAGGCCCTCAACAGCGCGCTGGTCGAGCGCCAGCAGCAGGCGTTGATCGCCGCCAGCGAACATCTGGATGCGCGTGCGCAGGCGCTGCTGCAGGCACTGGAACAGCAGCACAGCGCCAACCAGTCACTGCTGCAGGATCATGAAGCGCAGCGCTCGCAGCAGTGGCAGGCCGCGCAGGCCGCCGCCGCGACTGCGCACGCCGAACTGCAGGCCAGCCTGGAAAGCCGCGAGCAGCAGCGCCAAGCGCGCTGGGACGCGGTCAGCGCCGAGTTGCAGCAGGCCCACGCCGCCCTGCAGGCGCAACTGCAGGCTGGCGACGAACAGCGCCTGCAGCGCTGGAGTGATGCCCTGCAGCACGTTTCCACTGAGCTGGCCGAGCGCCTGCAGGCCAATGGCGAACGCCTGGCTGCGCAGCAGCAACAGGTCTGCGACACGCTGGCGGCCACCGCACAGCAGATCGGCGAGAACGGTCGCGCGCAGGCCAGTGCCACGCTGGCCGAAGTGTCCACCCTGCTGCAGACCGCCGCGGCCGCGCCGAAGGCTGCGGCCGACGTCATCAACGAGCTGCGCAGTACGCTGTCCGAAAGCCTGGTGCGCGACAACGCGATGCTGGAAGAGCGCGGCCGCCTGCTGGCCACCGTGCAGACCCTGCTCGATGCGATCAACCACGCATCGCACGAACAGCGCACCGCGGTGGACGCACTGGTTGGCGGTTCGGCCGAGCTGCTGGAGCGTGTCGGCAACCGCTTTACCGATCATATCGCCGCCGAGACCGGCAAGCTGGATGGCATTGCGGCAGCACTTACCGGCAGCGCGGGTGACGTCGGCCAGCTGGCCGGCGCCTTCGGTGAAGCGGTCGCGCAGTTCGGCAGTGCCGCCACCGAGCTTTCCGGCCGCCTGGAACAGATCGGTGGTGCACTGGATGCCTCGCTGGCCCGAAGCGATGAGCAACTGGCTTACTACGTAGCGCAGGCGCGCGAGGTGGTCGACCTCAGCCTGCTGTCGCAGAAGCAGGTGATGGAAGAACTGCAGCAGCTGGCCACACGCCGCGGCAAGGCCGGCAGCGCATGAGCGACGAGCTGGAGGTCGATGGCGGCTCGCACGCGCCGATCTGGGCCGCCTTCGGCGACCTGATGTCGGTGCTGCTGGGTGCGTTCGTGCTGATCCTGGTGGGTGTGGTCGCGGTGCAGCTGGAGCTGTCGCAGCGGCTGGAGCAGGAAGTGAAGCAGCGCCAGGCCGAGGCCAAGCGCCTGCAGACGCTGGAGCAAGCGTTGGCCGGACCGCTGGCGGCCGGCCGCGTGACGCTGGTGAATGGCCGCATCGGCATCAGCGGCAGCGTGCTGTTCGCGCTCAACTCCGACCAGCTGCAGCCGGAAGGCCAGGAGCTGCTGCGCAGCCTGGCCGCACCGCTGGCCGCCTATCTGGGCAGCCGCGAAGAGATCCTGATGGTCAGCGGCTTCACCGACGATGCGCCCGTGCGCGAAGGCAACCGCCGCTTTGCTGACAACTGGGAGCTGTCCGCGCAGCGCTCGCTGACCGTGACCCGCACCCTGATCGCCGATGGCGTACCGGCCGACGCCGTGTTCGCCGCCGCGTTCGGCAGCGAGCAGCCGGTCAGTTCCAACGCCAATGAGGAAGGCCGCGCGCGCAATCGCCGCGTGGAAATCGCGCCGATTCCCAAGCCCAAGGCGGCGGATGGCAAGTAAACCGCCCGCCCTGGAAGGCCTGCGCGCATTGGTGCGTGACCTCGATGCGGGGTCGCGCTCGCTGCCGCATTACCCGCAGGTGCCGATGCTGCAACAGGCGCAGCGCGAATGGTCGGAGCTGCGCAGCGAACTGCAGGTGCGCCGCTCGCTACGCGCCGAGGCCCCGGCCGATGGCGGCCCGCTGAACTCGGCGGTACTGGTGCAACGCATGCTCGACACGATGCAGGCCACCAGCCCCGGCTACCTGCGCCACTTCATCGACTATGTGGACACCTTGTCCTGGCTGCAGGCGCTGCAGGACAGCGCCGCCAGCGGCGGTGATACCACAAAGCCAAAGCGTACGCGCAAGCCGCGCTGAACACTGAATGGTAGTGCCGGTCGCCGGCCGGCAGCTACGCATCTCAGCGCAGGTCATGTGGTTGCCGGCCAGCGGCCGGCACTACCATCGAGGGTGCTCTGTGCGCCGGAACGCGATCTGCGCTGCGCGTCGGCTCTGCTGTGGTAGTGCCGGCCGCTGGCCGGCATCACATCCAGGCCGACCACGGCCGAAGCGCGCGCAGGCGGCGCTGAACAGCGAATGGCCGCGCTGAACATTGAATGATGGTGCCGGCCGCTGGCCGGCAGCTACGCATCTCTGCGCGGGTCATGTGGTTGCCGGCCAGCGGCCGGCACTACCATCGAGGGTGCTCTGTGCGCCGGAACGCGATCTGCGCTGCGCTTCGGTTCTGCTGTGGTAGTGCCGGCCGCTGGCCGGCATCACATCCCGGCCGACCACGGCCGAAGCGCGCGCAGGCGGCGCTGAACAGCGAATGGTCGCGCTGAACATTGAATGATGGTGCCGGCCGCTGGCCGGCAGCTACGCATCTCTGCGCGGGTCATGTGGTTGCCGGCCAGCGGCCGGCACTACCATCGAGGGTGCTCTGTGCGCCGGAACGCGATCTACGCTGCGCGTCGGTTCTGCTGTGGTGGTGCCGGCCGCTGGCCGGCATCACATCCAGGCCGACCACGCATAGGGATACTCGCCAATCTGTCCAGCGAGACCGGCGCGTACCGGATTCCCCAGGATGTACAACGCCTGCCGCGCCAGCGACTCTTCGGTCCTCAATGCATGATCGAAGTAGCCGGGCTGCCACACCGTGCTTCGACGGCCCGCCAGGCGATTCAGGGCAAGCGCGCTCGACGACTTCATCCGGCGCGCGATGTCGGGAAGGTCAGCTGCACGCAGCTCGAACATCCAGTGGACGTGATCCGGCATGACGACCCATGCGTGTGACCGTACGAGCCCGCGCTGTTCGATGCAATCGAACTGATCGATTACACATGCTGCCGAAGCATCGCTTTCAAAGAGCCTGCGGCGCTGATGCGTGGTGGTGGTCAGAACGTAGGCCTGGCCAATGATCGAGCGACGGCCCAGGCGGAGGCGATGGCTGCTCATGCGCCATGGTGGGTCGATCATTGGGCGCTGGCTGTCGGGCCAAGCCTCGATGGGGGCTGGGAGATGTCTGAAGCTGAATGAGGTTGCCGGCCAGCGGCCGGCACTACCGGGGGCTATGGACTACCGGCCAGCGGCCGGCACTACCGTTGCCGGGCAGCGGCGGTCGGGGCTCAGCCGCGCAGGGTGGCGCCACCGTCCACGTACAGGTCGCTCATCGCTACGTGCCCGGCCTGCTCGGAGAGCAGGAACATCACCGAGTGCGCGATGTCCTCGGGGGTGGCCAGCTTGCGCAGCGGAATGCCGGCCTTGTAGGTCTCCAGGTTGCCGGCGATCACCCGTTCGGCGCCGTGCTCGTCCTGCCACATGCCGGTCTGCATCGGGGTCAGCGTCGAGCCCGGGGCGACGATGTTGCAGCGGATGCCCAACGGCGCCAGCTCCAGCCCGAGGCAGCGGGTGAACATCGTGGCGGCGGCCTTGGATGCCGCATAGGCGGCCATGCCATGCCTCGGCACACCGGCCGCATTCGAGCTGACGGTAACCATCGCGCCCTGCCCGCGCGGCGACATCACCCGCGCCAGGGCACGCCCGACATGGAACACCCCGTCGGTGTTCACCGCGAACACCCGGCGCCAGTCGTCATCGCCGGTCTCGGTCACGCCGCCCACATGCAGCACACCGGCCACGCTGGCGCCCAGCATGATCGGCCCGATGCTGGACTCGACCTGATCCACCAAGCCGTCCACGGCGGCACTGTCGGTCACGTCGAGTGCGAAGGTATGCACACGCACATCTGCCGTAACAGGCGCCTCGCGATCGGTCGCCACCACGGTGCAACCGGCCTCGGCCAGTAACCGTACCAGTGCCTCGCCGATGCCGCCGGCAGCGCCGGTGACCAGCGCCACGCGGCCTTCAAAGCCGGTCAACTGCATGTTGCGATCTCCTGTTGCTCGTCCCATTGGCGCAACCGCGCCGACAACCACGGCGCCAGCTGCGCCACCGCATCGCGGCCGGTCAGTTCTGCATGCAGGAACGGCAGTTCCAACGACTGCACCCTACGCGCGTGTGCCCGCCACAACGCCGACTGCAACTGTGGCCGCGCCTGGTGATCCCGGCCCGCACGCACATGCACCAGCGTGCCATCGAACGGCCGGTGGATATGCTCACGGATCAGTCGATTGGTGCCGGTCACGGCGCGCACCACGCCATCCAGCACGACATCCGGCAGGCTACCCAGCGCACTGCCACCACGACGCAGGAACGCGAGAATGCGCTCCTGGCTGTCCAGTTCCGGATGCGCATCCGGGTCATGCCCGGCAATCGCCAGCAGTGCCCGCAATGCGGCGATGGCATCGGGTTCCGGCTCGGCCCGCCAGCACTCGCTGGGATAGGCGTCCAGCAGTACCAGTTCGCCGACCTCGCGCCCGATCTCATGCAGTCGCACCGCCATTGCCTGCGCGAGGATGCCACCCACCGACCAGCCCAGCAGGTGTACCGGCCCCTTTGGCTGCAATGCAACCACGCGCTGTACGTAGTCGCTGGCCATCGCCTCGATGCTGCTCGGCAGCGGCTGCCGCGCGTCCAGTGCCGGCGACTGCAGGCCATATACCGGGCGTGCCGGCTGCAGTGCCCGGGCCAGGGTGCGGTAGTTCCAGGCGATGCCGCCGGCCGGGTGCAGCACGAACAGCGGCGTAGGCCCGGCAGCGTCGGTCGCGGCCAGCGCGATCACCGGCCCCAGTGCGTGATCGGCCAGCGCGGGTGGCTCGGCAATGCGAACCGCCAGCGCGGCCACGGTGGGCTGGGCAAACAACGCCCCCAGACCGAGATCGCAGCGCCAGCGCTGTTCGATCGCCAGCAGCAGGTGCACCGCCGACAGTGAGTCACCGCCGAGACTGAAGAAATCCGCATCCACAGCCACCGGCGCTTCTCGCCCGAGTGCCTGGGCAAACAGCGACGCCAGCTTCTGTTCCAACGGCGTGCGCGGCGCCAATCCGGCGACCTCATGTTGTGATGGTTTCGGCAACGCGTTGCGGTCGAGCTTGCCGTTGGCGGTCACCGGCCAGTGGTCCACGCCGACAAACGCCGAGGGCACCATGTAGTCCGGCACACGCGTGGCCAAATGGCTGCGCAGCATCACGGCATCGGCAAGCGCAGTCGGCACATACGCCACCAGACGCGCGTCGCCGGGCGCATCCTGGCGCAGCAGCACTTCCACCCGCTCCATGCCCGGCAGTTCGCGCAAAGCCGCCTCGATCTCGCCCAACTCGATGCGCAGGCCGCGCAGTTTCACCTGATGGTCGCTGCGGCCCAGGTACTCCACCGCGCCATCGCTGCGCCAGCGCGCTATGTCGCCGGTGCGGTAGATTCGCTCGCCCGCCAGGAAAGGATCGGCAAGGAAGCGTTCGGCAGTCAGGTCCTCGCGACCGAGATAGCCGCGCGCCAGCTGCACACCGCCCAGATAAAGGTCACCGGCCACACCGACCGGCACCGGCTGCATCCGCGCGTCCAGCACGTAAAGTCGGGTATTCCAGACCGGGAAGCCGATCGGCACCGGCCGCGATCGATCCTGCGCCGACGCCGGCCAGTAGCTGACGTCCACCGCGGCTTCGGTCGGGCCATACAGGTTGTGCAGCTCGGCGTGCATGCGCGCGTGGAAGCGGTCGCGCAACGCGGCGTCCAGCGCCTCGCCACTGGTGAATACCCGTCGCTGCTGCAGGCCTTCGGAGGCCGGTGCAGCGAGGAAGGCATCGAGCATCGACGGCACGAAATGCGCCGTGGTGATGCCATGGCCACGGATCAAGCGGGCCAGTTCAGTGGGGTCGCGATGCGCATCGGGCCCGGCAATCACCAGCGTTGCCCCGCACAGCAACGGCAGGAAGAACTCCCAGACCGACACATCGAAGGTGGCCGGGGTCTTCTGCAGCACGCGGTCATCGGCGCGGATGCCGTAGTGCTCGCGCATCCACAGCAGGCGGTTGACGATGGCGCGGTGTTCGATGACCACGCCCTTCGGCTCGCCGGTCGAACCGGAGGTATAGATCACATAGGCCGCATCGCTGGGCGCCGGATCGGCCCAGGACGCAGCGAAGCTCAGCGCGGCCCACTGCTCCGGCGCGAGCACCGGTACGCCGGCCATGCGCGCCGAAACCTCGGACGCAGCCAGTACGCACACAGGCTGTGCCGAGGCGAGGATGCGCGCCAGCCGCTCATCGGGATGGGCAAGGTCCAGCGGAAGATAGGCCGCGCCTGCGCGCAGCACCGCGACCAGCGCGATCACCAGCTCCAGCGAGCGCGGCAATGCCACCGCCACCACGCTGCCCGGGCCGACATCCATCGCCCGCAGCTGTGCCGCCAGCGCGAAACTGCGCGCTTCCAGCGTCGCGTAATCCAGCGTCGCATCGCCGAACACCAGCGCAGGCGTGTGCGGGTCCCGATCCATGCCCTGCTGCAGCAATTCAACCAAGGTGGTCTCAGGAAGCGCGTGCGCGGTGGCGTTGAAACCCTGCAGCACCTGTTGCGCCTCCATGGGCGTCGCCAAGGGTACGGTTTCGATATCGTTAGCCTGCAGCGCCGCCGACACGAAATGCAGCAGCCTCACCGCGTGCGCCTCGACATCCTCGCGACTGTACAGCGCGGGATTGGCCTCGATCTCCAGATCCAGCAGGTGCTGGCCATCGCCACGGAAACCCAGCGCCAGGTCATCCACCGGCCCGGTGCACAGCACCTCCAGCGTCGCCTGCACGTCGGTCAGCGCCAGCGGCCTGTAGAACGGCTGCACGTTCACCAATGGACCATGCAGGCGCTGCTGCGTGCCGACCAGGCCCAGGTCCCGGCGCAGCTGCTCGCCCCGGTAGCGGCCGTGCCTGCGGCCTTGACTGAGCTGGCGACCCAGGCCCCGGGCAAAGGCCTCGACGCTGCCCTCGCCGGCCGCCACGCGCAGCGGCAACACATTCATCACCATCGCCGGCACCCGCGCCGACGCGTTGCCCAACCGCCCCATGTAGGGCACGCCCAGCACCACTTCATCGGCGCCACTCATCCGCCGCAGGTACTCGGCCGCCAGCGCGACCAGCACATCCGGCCAGGGCTGCAGCCAACGCACCGAAGCCTGCAGCAACAGCTCACGGAATGCCGCATCGAGCGGCTGCACCCAGCGCAGCGCGTCGTCACTGGCCGCGAGCGTGCCGGCCAGGCCTGCACCTGCCGGTGCGCCCTGCATGTGCTCGCGCCACCACTGCCCGGCCTGCACGCGGCGCGGATCGGCACGAAACGCGGCATCATCGGCCAGCACGCCCGCCAGCCCCGGCAGTGACTCACCGGTACGACCGGCATACAACGCGCACACCCGATCAGTGAACAGCGCCATGCCGTAGCCATCGGCCGCCAGATGATGCACGCGCAGGTACCAGACCCAGCGCAGGCCACCCAGATCGAACAGTACCTGCTGGCTGATCCGGTCGCGGGCGGGATCGACCGGGCTCAGCCGGTCGGCGTGCATCAGGTTGCGTGCCGCAGCGGCGGGATCCGCCTCGGTAGAAACATCGCGCACCGAAAGCAACGGCACGTGTGCCGGGTCATGCCACTGTAGTGGCTGGCCATCGGCACCTTCGGCAAAGCGCAATGCGAAAGCCTCGGCCTCGCGCGCAGCCTGGTCTGCGGCTGCGACGAACGCGGCCACGTCCAGCGGGCCGTCGATCCATACCGCGTGCGCGGTATTGAATGACGGATTGTCCGGTGCCAGCCGCTGTGCGAACCACAGCCCCGCCTGGGCCTCGGTCAACGCCACCGGCGTGGCCAGCGCTGCGGCGTTCATGCGTTCTGCGCGGCCTGCAGTTGCTGCACCACACCCCACCACCGGCGCAGCGTGGTGTGCTCGGCCAACTGCGAGAACTCCAGCGGCAGGCCAGTGTTGCCCCACGCCAGGACCAGGCCGAGCATGCGCATTGAATCCAGATCCAGGTCGATCAGGTTGTCGTCGTCCCCGATCTCGGCCGGCGTGCACTCCAGCACGCGCGCCACGTCGGCGCGCATCCGCTCCAGATCCAGCGCCTCACCCATGGCAGCCATCACAGCACCTCCAGCAGCTGATCGGTGGTCATCGGCACACCACAGGTGCGCGCGATCCAGTGCAGCGCCTGATCGTGATCGGCACGCGAGAAGTCCGCCACCGCATCGGCGGCGATGAAGGCCTCGATGTCACGCTGGAAGGCCTCGACGACGGTCGCGGTACAGCCGATATGGGCGTACACGCCGGTCACCAGCAGCTGATCACGCCCACGTACCCGCATCAGCGTCTCCAGGTTGCTGCGCTGGAAGGCGCTATAGCGATGCTTGACCAGCACATGCTCGCCCGGCTGCGGCGCCAGCGCCTCGATGATCGGCTCATGATCGGCGCTGCGACGCATGCCCGGTCCCCACAGGTCGGCCTGAAGGCCGCGGTCGCGACGGTCCTGGTCACCGTGCTGGGCGGTGTAGAACACCGGAATGCCCTGCGCGCGGCAGTGCGCCAGCAGGCGCACGATGTTGTCCACCGCCGGCCGCAAGGGCGTGCTGCCGGCGTCGAATGCCGCCAGGAAGTAGCGTTGCATGTCGTGCACCAGCAAAGCCACACGATCGCGCTGCGGGCGCCACGGGCCACGCGCCTGCGGTAGTTCGGCGGCGGTCGGCAAGGGATAGTCGGTGATACGGGGCAGCGCCATCAGCGCGTTCCTCCTGTCTGTTGCAGATGACGCGCACGCAGCTGCGCGCGCAATTCGCGGCGGCTGATCTTGCCGACCGCCGTGGTATTGAAACTGTCGACGAACACGATCTGGTCGGGCACCTTGAACGCCGCCAGGCCGCGCCCGCGCATCCAGGCCTTCAGTGCCGGCGCCTTGAACGGTTCGCCCTGCGGGATCACAAAGGCGCAGCTGCGCTCGCCCAGGTACTCGTCGGGAATCGAGACCACGGCCGCATCGAACACGCCCGGATGTGCCAGCAGGTGGTCCTCTATCTCTTCAGCAGAGATTTTCTCGCCCGCCCGGTTGATGTGGTCACCCGCACGCCCCTGTACCACCAGGTAGCCCCCGGGCAGCTGCTGCACGCGGTCACCGGTACGGTAGAAGCCGTCATCGGTGAACGAGCGCGCATTGGCCACCGCATCGTTGTGGTAGCCACGGATGGTGTACGGGCCACGGGTGAGCAGATGCCCCACCTCGCCTTCGGCCACCGGCTGGTCATGGTCATCGACCACGCGCACTTCGTCGTCCGGACTGATCGGCCGACCCTGGCAAGCCACGATCAGGTCCTCCGGATCATCCAGCCGCGTGTAGTTGACCAGGCCTTCGGCCATGCCAAACACCTGCTGCAGCGTGCAGCCAAGGCCGTCGATCACTCGCCGTGCGGCTTCCGGCACCAGTTTGGCACCGCCCACCTGCAGCACCTGCAGGCTCGACAGGTCATACTTGCTGGTGGCGGCGGCCTGCGCCCACAGCAGCGCCAGCGGCGGCACCAGGCCGCAGCAGGTCACCCGCTCCCGTGCGATCAGCGGGAATGCGGCGTCCGGCCCGGGGCCGGGGCTGAGCACCACGCGGGCACCGGCATACAACGCGCCGAAGAAGCCGGGCGAGCTCATCGGGAAATTGTGCGCGGCCGGCAGCGCGACCAGGTAGACGCTGTCGCGGTCGATGCCGCAGATTTCATTGCTGGCACGGAACGAATAGATGTAGTCGTCATGCGTGCGTGGAATCAGCTTGGACAGCCCGGTGCTCCCACCGGAAATCTGCAGGAACGCCACCGACTGCGGGTCCGGATCGGGCGGCAGCTGGCTGCGGTCACCCTGCAGCGCCTCCAGCGCGATGAACTCCGCCGCATCGCCGTCGATCACCACATGGCGCACTGCCGGGGCCTCGGCCTGTAGTGCCCGCGCCAGCCCGCGATGATCGAAGCCATCGTGCAGTGCCGTGGTGATGTAGGCACTGGCTTCGGCCTTGTTGGCGAAGTGCGCCAGCTCGGTGATGCGGTGCGCCGGCAGCGCGTACACCGGCACCAGGCCGGCCCGGAACAGGCCGCAGACCGTGGTGATGAAGCCTGCGGTGTTGCCCAGCTGCACCAGCACCCGTTCGCCAGGCTGCAGGCCCAGCGCCAGCAGGCCTGCACCGATCCGCCCGGCCTCGTGCCACAGCTGCGCATAGCTCAGGCGCACGTCGCCGGCGACCACCGCGATGTCATCGGCATAGCGTTCTGCACGTTCGCGCAGGAACGCCGGAAAGGTCTCGCCACGCCAATGACCGGCCTCGCGATAGCGCGCGATCAGGTCATCCGGCCACACCTGCTGCAGTGCCAGGCGGGAAGCGTCAGTGGAGGTAGTCATGCGGCAGGCTCGATCGCAGGCGCGGATTCATGGACACCCAACGCATTCAGCAGGGCAGCGAACTTCGCAGCGGTCTCGGCCACCTCGGCCTCGGGCTGCGAGTCGGCAACGATGCCGGCGCCGGCGAACAGGCGCAGCTGCATTCCCTGCAGGCGTGCGCAGCGGATTGCCACATACCAGTCGCCGTCACCCTGCGCGTCCAACCAGCCCACGGCGCCGGCATAGAAGCCGCGCGGTACCGGTTCCAGTTCGCGTATGCGCTGCAGCGCCGCCAACCGCGGCGTACCGCAGACGGCCGGCGTGGGATGCAGCTGCGCCAGCAGCTCGGCCGCCGATGTCTGCGGATCCTTCAGGGTGGCATGGATGCGGGTACCCAGATGCCACATGCTGGCGGTGGCATGCAGCGCCGGCCGCGGCTGTGCATCGATGTGGCTGCAGTACGGCGCCAGGCCGTCGACGATGGCCTCGACCACATGGCGGTGCTCGTCGTGGTCCTTGGTCGAGGCCAGCAGCGCCTGCGCGGCCTGCTCGTCCTCGGCAGCATTGGTGCTGCGCCGCGCGGAGCCCGCCAGCGGGTGCGACAACAGCTCGGCGCCGCGCTTGCGCAGCAGCAATTCCGGGGTTGCCCCCACCAGCCAGGCTGGCGCCTGACCCGGCGCCACCGGTAACGGCACCGCGTAGGTCGCCACCGAAGGATCCGCGCCCAGGCGGGCCAGCAGAACCTCCGGGGAAAGTGACTGCCGCGTGCGTGCCAGCAGGCTGCGCGCCAGCACCACCTTCTGGAGGTCCAGTTCGGGCGCGCGCAATGCCTGCACCGCCGCAGCCACCGACGCCGCGTACGCCTGCGCCGAAGGCTCGGCCTGCAGGGCACCCTCCAGCGCTGGCGCGGCCTGTGGCTGCAACGGCAGGGCCGGCAGCAGGCGCTCGGGCTGGTACAACGCGTCGTCCGCACGGGGTTCGAAAGGGACTGCGCCGACCAGCAGGCCCGGCCCACCGCGCTGCTGCTCGAAGAAGGACGCAACGCGCTCTGCCAACGTCGCCAGCGCACCGGCCGGCAGCGTGGCGCGGCAACCGCGTGCGTGCACGTGCTGGCCAGCGTGCCGCAGGAGGAACAGCGACGCGTCGTCGCTGCTCTCCTGCGGCGCGGGCGCGGCCTCCGGCCACGCGCCCTGCATCAGGGAATCGTTCATGGGGTCTCCTTCATCCGATGCGCTGCAGCCAGCGCGCACAGCAACAGCAGCAACGCGCCGACCAGGAGGTATGGCAGGCTGGGCCCGCCGCGATACACCAGCGTGCCGAGCATCGGCCCGGCCACCATGCCCAGTCCCTGCGCGGCAGCGACAGTACCGGCGGCGGCGCCCTGCTCGTGCGCCTCCACCGCGTCGGCGGCCAACGCCTGGAACGAAGGGAATACGAAGCCCATGCCGAATGCAGCCAGTGCGTAGGCCGCAGGCAGTTGCCAGGCCTGCTGCACGCCCGCCACCGAAGCAAAGCCGATGCCTGAGATCACGGCGCCGAGGACGATCCAGCGCCGCGGATGAACCTCCAGCTTCATCACCAGCGCCTGCGCCAGGATCAGGCCAACGCCGACCGCCGTCAGCGCGATGCCGGCCATGCGCGCACCGGCCGCCGCATCCAGTCCCAGCCGATCAATCGCGAAAAAGCCCACCGTCACCTGCGCGATGGTCACCGAGACCATGGCGGTGAACGCCGCCAGCTGCGGCAGGCGCAGGCGCGGGTCGAGGCACCTCATCGGCGCGCGGCGCTGGGCGGAAACGCCCATCACAGGCGGTGTGGCCGGCAGTCGCCAGGCCAGCAGCGCCAACGCCAGCAGTGGCAACAGTGCGGCTACATACAGCGCCAGCGACAGGTTCGTATAGGCCAGCCAACCCGCGGCAGCCGGGCCCAGCACCATGCCCAGTGCGTTGGCGCTGCCCAGGCGGGCGAGGAACTTCGCACGTTGCCCAGTCGGCGCCTTGTCGGCGATCAGCGCAGCTGCGGTAGGAGGCACCGCTGCGTAGAAAAGGCCGATCAGGCCGCGCGCAGCAACCAGCACCAGCACTGACACCAGCACCGGCGGCACTGCCTGCAGGGCCACGTCGATGAACACCGCCAGCGCGATGTAGACCACGGTGTAGGCACTCATCGCCAGCATCAGCACACGCTTGCGGCCGATGCGGTCGCTGAGCTTGCCCCAGGGGCGCGCGGCCAGCATCCACAACACGCCTGCGGCGGTGACTGACAGCCCGGCATGCCACTCGGACAAACCGAGCATGCGGACCACCGGGCCGATCACGGCGACGAAGGACATCATCGCCATGGTGCCGATCAGGGCAGCCAACACCAGCGCCGGCAAGCCGGGAACGACGGGACGTGCGTGCATGAAACACCAGCCGTAACAGGGAAGGATTGGCCGGACGCGCCTGCGCGCCCCACCCGGCACGACCCTGCTAAGGGCCAGATGCCACCCTTAAATGATAACGGCTCGTATTTGCATTTGATACCCATTCTCTTGAATGGGCCCGCAACAGTGGGTTCAGCGCATTGCACGCAAGCCGAGCAGGCCACGGCGCTTGAACCACCACTCCAACGGCAGCGTCACCAGCGGCGGGATCGCTGCCAGCAGGGCCAGGGCACTGGCCCACCACGGCCAGCGCAGGCGCACCGCCGCAAACAGCGTCACCGCCACATAGACCAGGAAGGCCACGCCGTGCAGCGGCCCGAACAGCTTCACCAGCGCCACGTTGGCCATTGGGCCGTATTTCATCCACATGCCGATGAGCAGGCCGGCCCAGGTCACGGCCTCGATGAAGGCGACCGCGGCGAACAGGCGTCCGGTCGGGTGCATGGGGGAACGTTGGGTCACACGGGGCTTCGGCAGCGGGGTATCAAATGCGAATGATACGCAGATGCGGACGTCCAGCACACCGGCAAGCGCAGCGTTGGCAACGATGGAGCGTCTCCACCAAGGTGGACACCTACCGGAGCATATGCGGCAGCACCTGCTCCCCGATCTCGCGCAGCACCGCGTCCATCGGCCGCCCGTTGTCGACCAGATTGAACATCACGTGCGCCACGCCCTGCCCATGCACGCGCAGCAGATAGTCACGCAGGCCATCGCGGCCGACCTTCAGGCCCAGCGGCAGCGGCTCGGGGGGCGCCTGCGGATCCGCCTGCAGATCCAGCAGCATCGACTGCACGAATGGCTTGCCTGGTCCGCCGCGCTGCGCCAGCGCCTGCTGCCACAGGCCGATGCGCCCCTCCTGCGCGGCCTCCTCACGATGATAGGTGACCCAGCCTTCGGCCTCGCGCGCGATCCACTGCAGGCTCTGCCGTGCGGTACCCACCACCAGCATCGGAACGCGGGTTGCCGGCGCCGGAAGTACGTCGAAGCCACCGGTCGCCTGCAGTACGGCGGTCCGCTCATCGGTCTCCGGTGACAGCGCCGCGCGCAGCAACGTCCAGCGCTCACGGAAGGTCGCCGCCCTGCCCTCCAGATCCTCGCCGAACGCAGCGAATTCTTCCGGGCGATCACCCGAACCCAGCCCCAGCACGAACCGCCCGCCGCTGATCCGGTCCAGGCTCAACGCCGACTTCGCCACCTGCAGCGGCTGGCGCAATGGCAGCACGATGGCCGCGCTGCCGACCACGATGCGCTCGGTCGCAGCGGCCAGCATGCCCAGCCACAGGAACGGATCGTCCAGCGCACTTGCTGTCGCGTCCGGCCCCTGCGGCACCATCAGCGGCACATCGCGCGCCCATAGCGCGGCGAAACCAAGATCGTCGGCCAACCGCGCGATGCGCCGCGCCTCATGCGGATCGGCCAGCCCCTGCGACGCCACCGGCGTCATCAGGCCCAGGCTCAAGCCCTGCCGTGGAAACAACGCAGCGTGCGCGGGATTGAAATCACTCATGCCTGCAGCTTAGCGTGCAGGCACGGGGCAGCGAGGGCGCGCAGCCCGCCACGGGAAGAACACTGCATGCCGACGATCCGCCCTGCCCGCGTCGATGACCTGCCTGCGATCAGCGCGGTGTGCCTGGCCGCGTTCACTGCGGCGGTGGCGCCCTCGCTCAGCGCAGCCGGCATCGCCACGTTCGGCAATGTCGCCGCCGCCGATGCGTTCGGTGAACGCCTGGACGGCGACAACCATATCCTGGTGGCCGAGCAGGACGGCCGTATCGTCGGCATGGTCGAGTTGAAGGAAGGTCGCCACCTGGCGATGCTGTTCGTTGATCCCGCCTGCCAGGGAAAGGGCATCGGCCATGCACTGTTCGAGGCGGTGCTGCCGCAGGTACGCGAGCCGGTCCTGACCGTACGCGCATCGCTCAATGCTGTGCCGACCTATCTGCGCTATGGCTTCGTGGTTGACGGTGAGGCCGGCGAGTTCAACGGACTGGTCTACCAGCAGATGATGCGGGCAGCCGCCTGAAGGCACGGCCCCCGGCAATGCCCGGGGGGCGTCATGCCTCGCCGCATGCCCGTCATAAGCAAACTGAATCAGCGGGTTCCCTGCGCGTTCCTACAATGCCCTGTCACCTTGCCCTTCGAGATGCTGCCGATGCGCGTCGCGCTTTCCATGTTGCTGCTGGCTTCGGCGCTGAGCGCCTGCACCCCGGCCCCGGTTTCCACCGCCAACTCCGCCGAGGCACCTGCGCCGGCCAAGGGAATCGCGTGGCGCCAGGGTGACGTCGATGATGCCTTCGCCGAAGCCGCCGACAGCGGCAAGCCGGTGCTGCTGTACTGGGGCGCGGTCTGGTGCCCGCCGTGCAACCAGCTCAAGGCCGGCCTGTTCAAGGACCCGGCCTTCATCGCCTTGACCGGCAAGTTCGTGCCGGTCTACCTGGATGGCGACGAGGAAGGTGCGCAGGCCTGGGGCGAACGCTTCGGGGTGCGCGGCTACCCGACCCTGATCGTGCTGGACCCACAGCGCAATGAACTTACCCGCGTGGCCGGTGGCAACGACGCCGCCGAACTGACCCGGGCATTGACCGTCGCGGCCGGGCGCCGCAGTGCAATCGCTGCCACCCTGGCTACCGCCCTGGCCACGCCGGAGAAGTTGGCTGCCGAAGACTGGCAGGTACTGGGCGACTACGGCTGGGAAGTCGACGCCAACCGTCTGGCTGGCGGGCGCAGGGGCCAGGATGTACTGCGCCAGCTGTCCAAGGCCGCACCCGACGCGGCGCTGCAACGCCGCTTCGCCCTGCTGGCCCTGGCCACCGCCGACACGCCCGCCAGCTCGCCTACCGAAGTACGCGAGCTGCTGCAGGCCGTGCTGGCGCAGCCGGCCGAAGTCCGCCGCAACCGTGAGTTGCTGGGCTATGCAGGCGCACAGTTGGTCACGCAAGCCAGTACTGGGCCGGCCACCCGCAACACGCTGGGCCAGCAGCTGCTGGTCGCGCTGGAACGCGCAGATGCCGAGCGCGGCGACCGCGCCGACGACGCATTGTCGCGGGCGCTGATCGAAGTATCGCTTGCCCGCCAGCAGCAACTGAAGGGCGCACTGCCCGCGGCCCTGGTCGACCGGGTCAAGCAGCGCGTGGCCGCTGCCGATGCAGCCGCCACCGATGCGCATGCGCGCCAGGCAACGATCAGCAGCGCGGCGCACGCATTGCGCGAGGTCGGTGACGACGCCGGTGCCGAGGCGTTGTTGCTGGCGGAACTGAAGCGCAGCGAGCAGCCCTACTACTACATGCCCGAGCTGGCCGAACTGGCCGAGCAGCGCGGCGACACTGCCGGTGCGCTGGAGTGGTTGAAGCGTGCCTACGACGGTGCGCAGGGCCCGGCCACCCGCGTGCAATGGGGCGTGCTGTACGTGGAAGGGTTGCTGACGCTGGCGCCGAACGACGCGCCGCGCATCGAGCAGGCCACCGCCTCGCTGATCGCCGAACTGGAGGCGCAGCCGTCGGGTTACCACCAGCGCACCCGCCAGCGTTTCGAGCGCCTGGCCGGGCAGCTGAAGGCGTGGAGCGGGAAGCACCAGGGTGCCGAGACGCTGGCGCGGTTGCAGCAGAGGATGCAGCAGGCGTGCGGTGAACAGGTGGATGGCGCGTGCAAGGACTGGTTGAGTTGAGGTAGTGAAAGGTAGTGCCGGCCGCTGGCCGGCAATCAGGGCGGGTCGGGTTGCCGGCCAGCGGCCCACTACCATGCCTCGATGTCCATCGCTTCTGCCCTTGACCTCAACCAATGTTGAGGTGCGATAACGATCTCCCCACGGCCAGCCCCTCTGGCCTTCCCCACGGAGATTGCTTCGATGTCGTACTCGCTTCCCCCGCTCCCCTACGCCTATGACGCCCTCGAGCCGCACTTCGATGCGCGCACGATGCAGATCCACCACAGCAAGCACCACCACACCTACGTCAACAACCTCAATGCCGCCATCGAGCAGGCCGGCATCGCCGAGCAACCGGTCGAGGCGCTGATCGCCAACCTCGATGCCGTGCCCGAGGCGCAGCGTGGCGCGGTGCGCAACAACGGCGGTGGCCACGCCAACCACAGCCTGTTCTGGACCGTGCTCAGCCCCAGCGGTGGTGCACCCGATCATGAACTGGCCGCCGCCATCGACCGTGACCTTGGCGGCTTCGATGCGTTCAAGGATGCCTTCAGCAAGGCCGCGCAGACCCGCTTCGGCAGTGGCTGGGCCTGGCTGACCAGCGATCGCGATGGCCGCCTGCAGGTGGAAAGCAGCGCCAACCAGGACAGCCCGCTGATGGGTGCAGCCGTCGGCCTGTCCGGCAACACCCCGATCCTGGCACTGGATGTCTGGGAACACGCCTACTACCTGCACTACCAGAACCGTCGCCCGGACTACATTGGCGCGTTCTTCAACATCATCAACTGGGCCGAGGTCGGCCGGCGCTACCGCCAGGCCCGGGCCTCATGAGCGGCGAGACACTGCCCTACGCCGGGCCGTGGGCGGGGGTGTTCCCCGCCCCGGCCCCGGTGCCATCGGTCGAGATGCCGCCGCGTGCCCTGCGGCGGCTGCTCGGCCATTTCCCGACCGGCGTGGTCATCGTCTGCGCGCGCGATGCACAGGGCAAGCCGGTCGGCCTGACCATCAACTCGTTCGTACCGGTCTCACTGCAGCCCCCTTTGGTGCTGTGGGACCTGGCGTTGCACGCTCAGAGCCTGTCCACCTTCCAGCGTGCCACACGCTTTGCGCTCAGCGTGCTGGCGGCCGACCAGGAGGCACTGGCCCGGCGCTTTGCCGATCCGCAGGTGCGCAACCGCTTCGACGGCCTGGCATTGCTGGATGACGACGAGGACGCCCCACCGCGCATCGCCGGTGCGGTCGCCCATCTCACCTGTACCCGCCACGCGCAGTGGCCGGTAGGCGATCACCTGCTGCTGGCCGGCCGCATCATCGAAGTGCAGGAGAATGGCGGCGCGCCGCTGCTGTTCCATCGCGGCCGCTTCCAGCCCGGCCCGGCCGAACTGCTGGTGGAGGTGCGCGGATGAACATCGAAGCTCTGGAATGCATGCTTGCCGCAGGCAAGGACGGCGCGCTGCTGCGCTTCGGCCTGGGCAAGGGCTGGCTGGATGCCGGCAACCCGGTACGCGCGGCAACCCACCTGGGCCGCTGCGTGGTGCTTGATCCGCATTACTCGGCAGCCTGGAAGCTGCTGGGCAAAGCCTGGCTGGCCAGTGGCCAGCCACAGGCGGCCCGTGAGGCATGGCAGCGCGGCTTGAGCGTGGCCGGCAGCAAGGGCGACCAGCAGGCGCGCAAGGAAATGCAGGTGTTCCTGCGACGCCTGGACCGCGAGCAGGCCGCCCTGGCGAAGGCGGGCTGAGTCGATCAGCCCGCGTTGGCCGATGCCGGTGCGGACATGATGTCCGGCATCGGCAGGCGGCGCGGCTTGCTCGGGAATGCGTGGCGCAGGATGCGCCAGACCACCTGGCCGAACTGGCGCGGCAGCGAGCCGTTGTTGTAGTGCTGGCCGTAGCGGCGGCAGATGTCCTTCACTTCCTTGGCGATGGCCGCATAGCGGTTGGCCGGCAGATCCGGGTAGAAATGGTGCTCGATCTGGTGGCTGAGGTTGCCCGACAGCACGTTGATCAGGAAGCCGCCGCTGATGTTGGACGAACCGCGCAGCTGGCGCAGGTACCAGTGGCCGCGCGACTCATTGCGCAGGCACTCCTTGGGGAAGGTTTCCGATTCGGCGGTGAAGTGCCCGCAGAAGATGATCACGTAGGTCCAGATGTTGCGCAGGCCGTTGGCAACCAGGTTGCCCAGCATCACGGTGAGGAAGAACGGACCCGCCAGCAGCGGGAAGAACACGTAGTCCTTCAGCACCTGGCGGGCCATTTTCCGCGCCACCGGGCGGGTCTGCATCCACATCGCACGGCCGCTGATGCGGCCCTTCAGCCACCGGCCCAGGCGCAGGTCCTGCGCGGCCACGCCCCACTGGAACAGCAGTGCGAAGATCGGCGCGATGATCGGCTGCAGCAGGTAGAACGGCTTCCAGCGCTGTTCCGGGAAGATCCGCAGCAGGCCATAGCCGATGTCATCGTCCATGCCTCGCACGTTGGTGTAGGTGTGGTGGCGGAAATTGTGGGTCTTGCGCCAGTTGTCGGCGGTGGCAACGATGTCCCACTCGTAGGTGTTGCCATTGAGCTTGGGATCACCGGTCCAGTCGAACTGGCCGTGCATCACGTTGTGGCCCAGCTCCATGTTCTCCAGGATCTTCGACAGCGCCAGCAGCAGCGTGCCGGTGATCGCGGCCGGCCACAGCAGCGGCATCCAGAACAGCGGCGAAAATGCCGCCAGGAACAGCAGGCCACGGCCACCCACGCCGAACCAGCGCACGGCGGCGGCCACGCGGCGGATGTAGCGGGTATCGGACGCGCCGAGGCTGCCGATCACACGGTCGCGGATCGCGTCGAGTTCCTCACCGAAGGCATGCATCTCGGCAGTACTCAGGGCACGGTCGGTGGCGCGGGTCATGGCAGGCGTCCTCAGAGATCCAGGGTCAGGTCGGTGGTCGGTGCGCTCACGCAGATCCGTACCGGTTGTGCCGATTCGGACTGCAGGTCGCCGGTGCGCAGGTGGCGGGTGGCACCACTGACGCGGTCACAGCTGCAGGTGTTGCAGATGCCCATGCGGCAGCCATGCTTGGGCTTGATGCCATGGGCTTCGAGGCTTTCCAGCAACGAGCGGCCGCGCGGCACGCTCAGCTGGCGGCCACTGCGGGCAAGGGTCAGCGACACTTCGCCTTCGCTGCTGGCGTCACGCAACGGCGCCGGCGGAGTGAATGCTTCCGCCTGGAAACCCGCAACCTGGTGCGCCAGGCGTTCGCGCGCAGCGGCAACGAATCCATCCGGGCCACAGGCCAGTACGTGGCGCTGCGCCAACGGGGTATCATCGCCGGCCACCTGCAGATCGTGGGTATCGATGCGTGCGGCAGGCACATCACCTTCGCGGGTGGTCAGCAGGTTCACACGCAGGTTCGGCTGGCGCGCGGCCAGTGCCTGCAGCTCATCGCGGAACTGCAGCTGGGCGGCACTGCGCTCCCAGTAGAACAGGTCCACCGGCGCGGCCAGCGGGCGCTGGCAGGCTTCGCGCAGCAGGCTGCGCATCGGCGTGATGCCACTACCGGCCGCCAGCAGCAATACCGGAGCCGCGGCCGGCAGCTGGAATTCTCCGAACGCAGCCTCCAGGCGGAACAGCTCGCCCGGCTGCGCATGGTTGACCAGATGCTGGCTGACCCGGCCGCCCTCGACCGCCTTGACGGTGATCGCCAGTTCGCGCGGTCCCAGCGCAGTGGGGCTGTAGCTGCGCTGCCACAGGCGTCCTTCAATCTCCACGCCCAGGGTGACGTGCTGGCCCGCGCGCATGCCGGCCCAGTGCCGGTTGGTGCGCAGGACCAGGGTCGCCGCGCCCTCGCCGGCCGGCTCGCGCCGGACCAGGCGGGCCACCGGCTCACGCAGGGTCCACAGGGGATTGAGCTGGCCCGCCCAGAAATCGAACAGCGACGGCGAGACCCAGCGGTACGGAGAGAACAGGGATGGACGGACGACAGCGCTCATACGCGCACTATACGGGCGCACATACATCTGTGTATACATGTGTATATTGAACCGGATTGGGTATGATTCAGCCTCGCCCCACCGGAACCGCCATGGCCGCCGCCACCGTCTTGTCGACGCCTGAAGATGCCAACAGCCCGGCCCGCCGTACGGTGAGCCGCGAGGATCTGCTGGCCGCCGCCCTGAAACTGATCGGGCCGCACCGCAGCCTGTCCACGCTCAGCCTGCGCGAAGTGGCACGCGAGGCCGGCATCGCGCCGAACAGCTTCTACCGGCAGTTCCGCGACATGGACGAACTGGCCGTAGCGCTGATCGACGCAGCCGGCCGCTCGCTGCGCACCATCATCGGCGAGGCCCGCCAGCGCGCCACCTCCACCGCCACCAGCGTGGTGCGGGTTTCGGTGGAGACCTTCATGGAACAGCTGCGCGCCGACGACAAGCTGCTGCACGTGCTGTTGCGCGAAGGCGCGGTCGGCTCGGACGACTTCAAGCACGCAGTCGAACGCGAGCTGCATTATTTCGAGGAAGAGCTGCAGCACGACCTGGTGCGCCTGGCCGCACTGGATGGCGCCGTACTGCATGCCCCCGAACTGGTGGCCAAGGCCATCACCCGGCTGGTGTTCGCGATGGGTGCCACCGCCATGGACCTGCCTCCGGAGAAGGATCCGGAGCTGGTCGAACAGATCTCCACGATGATCCGCATGATCATCGTCGGCGCCCGCACGCCCGCCGCATTCCGCCGCGGCTGACGATCCGCTCCCGGGGCAGATCCCTTTCCAAAGGAAAGGGCTCTGACCCCGTCCCCACTGCCCCCACGACTATTCCATCCTCCGCCTATGACCAGCGGCAGGGTGGTCGCTGTCAGTTGTAATGTTATAACACCTGCATGATCTGATTCGACCGGCGCTCCACCCGAAATTGCTGCGGCTTCGTTATATAGCACTTGCTATATTCATAAGTCATTGCTTTCATATGCGTCAGCCAGGTCGCCCTCGCCGCCTTTCTTCCCACAAGGACGACGCCCTCATGCGCTCTATCCCCCACCGCTTCCGACGGTTGCCGCTGGCCGCCGCCATTGCACTGACCCTGCCGCTGCCTGCACTGGCCGACACTCCGAAACCGACCGAACTGGACCGTGTGCAGGTCAAGGTCAGCACCGCCACGCGCAGCGAACGCCTGTTGTCGGACGTGCCGATCCGCACCGAAGTGCTGCGCAAGGAAGACATTGCGCTGCGCGCGGCCACCGACTTCTCGCGCGCCGCCGAGTTGATCAACGGCCTGCGCGTGGAGAGCAACTGCCAGAACTGCAACACCAGCGAAGTACAGCTGCTGGGCCTGCCCGGCGCCTACAACCAGCTCCTGTTCGATGGCATTCCGCTGCTGTCCACGCTGGGCAGCGTGTACGGTCTGGAGCAGATCCCGGCCGGGTTCGTCGACCGCATCGAAGTGGTCAAGGGCGGCGGCTCGGCGCTGTACGGACCGGGCGCAGTTGCCGGTGTGATCAACCTGATTCCGCCGCTGCCGGCGCGCAGCGGTGGCCACGTGCAGGCCGGCGTGGATGTGCTGAAGGGTACGCCGCAGAAGAACGCCGACGTTCGACTGGACCTGGTCGCCAAGGACGCAGACGCCGGCCTGTCGGTGATTGCCCAGCGCAACTGGAACAGCGGCATCGACTACAACGGTGACGGCTACACCGAGATCACCCGCAAGAACCTCAAGGTCGGCGGGCTGCAGGCCTGGTACGCGCCCACGCCGGGCACGCGGCTGCGCCTGGACCTGCAGGTGACCGATGAAACCCGCCGCGGCGGCAACCGCCTGGACCAGCCAGAGTACCTGGCCAACATCGCCGAATCGCTGGATACGAAATACCGCCGCGGCAGCGTGTCGTGGGACCAGGAGATCACTGCCGACGTCGATTTCCGCCTGGCCTATGCCTTCGCCGACATCGACCGCGACAGCTTTTATGGTGGCCTGGGCGACGTGGTCACCGATCCCTCGGCGCCCGGCTATGACCCGTTGCAGCTGGACCGCAACGTGGCCGGCAGCGCGGCCTCGCGTTCGTGGCGCCAGTACGGCCGCACCCACAACCCGCTGCACTACATCGACAGCCAGTTGAACTGGCGCCGCGGCGCGCATGCGCTGGCCTTCGGTGTGCAGTACAAGCACGAGGCGCTGCGCGACGACAACCGCACCGGTGACGGGCAGCGTCTCGCGGTGCTGGAGGATGCGACCTTCCACAACCTGGGCGCCTTCATCCAGGACGAGTGGAGCCTGCGCGACAACGTCGACCTGGTACTGGGCGCACGCGTGGACAAGAGCTCGGAGCTGGACAGCGCGGTGTTCTCGCCGCGCATCGCGCTGGCCTGGCAGGCCACTCCGAACCTGAAATGGCGGGCGGGCGTCGCCACCGGTTTCCGTGCACCGGAGATTTTCGTCGAGGACGTACATGTCGATACCCTCGGTGGCGAGCAGGTGCGCGTGCGCAACACCGATGGCCTGAAAGAGGAACGCGCGTTGACCACCCTGTTCGGCTTCGACTGGCGTTCGGACCCGGCCAATCCGGTGTGGAGCTGGGATGCCACCGCCTCCCATGCACGCATCCGCGACACCTTCGCGCTGGGCGAGATCCAGCGCGGCGATGACGGCCAGCTGAGCCAGCTGCGCTACAACGCCTCCGGCTCGAACGTGCTGGGTGCGGAAACCAACCTCGGCTGGCAGCCGTCGCCGCAATGGCGCCTGACCGCCGGTGCCTCGTGGTACCGCTCGCGCTTCCGCGAACCGCAGCGCATCTTCGACGACACTGGCGACGGTGGCGATACCATCATCGAAAGCCGCGACTACCTGAAGACACCACGCTGGACCGGCCTGGCGCAGCTCAGCTGGATGCCTGCCGAACCGTGGGAAACCTTCGTCGCGCTGCGCCATACCGGGCCGATGTCGGTGCTGAACAACCGGCTGGGCGAGCTGCACCGCACGCGGTCATTCCTGGTCACCGACCTCGGAGCGCGCTGGCACCGCCATCTGGGCACGCAGGCGCAGCAGGAAGTGTCGGTGGCCGCGGGCGTCAAGAACGTGTTCGATCAGCGCCAGAAAGATCTGGAAGTGGGCGCGCTGCGTGACAGCGACTATGTCTACGGGCCGCGCTTTGCACGTTCGTGGTACGTCAACCTGCGCTATGCGTTCTGAAGCTCTGCGAGCGTTGGTGCTGGCCTGTGCCGTGCTGCTGGCCGCACCGGCGATGGCTGCGGACCTGCACGCGCAGGTTTCGGCCTCGCTGATGCGGCCGGAGCAGCGATCGCTACGGCCGATGCAGTGGTCGTCGCCGCCGAAACTGGTGGCGCTGTACTTCGGCGCCGACTGGTGTGCACCGTGCCATGCCTTCGTACCCACGCTGCGCAGCGTGCGTGATGCCCTGCGCCAAGCCGGCGCCGATACCGAAGTGGTGTACGTCAGCCAGGATGAGAGCGAGAGCGCGCTTCGCCGCTACATGCACGCGCAGGACATGCCGTGGCCGGTGCTGGACCCGCGCCGCGCCGCGCGCATGCCGGCACTGCAGGCATTGGCCGGATTGGCACCACCGAACCTGGTGCTGATCGATGCGGATGGGAAGGTGCTGGCCAACGGATGGCAGGGCCGGCGCTATGAAGGCCTGCAGCCGGTGTTGAAGGAAGGGACGAGACGCGCGTGCGCGCAGCAGCAGGCGCGCTGCCCGCCTGGATTGTAGATCCACGCCATGCGTAGATGCTCCCTGTCATCGCGCGAACAGCAGCCGAGCATGGCTCGGCTCTACAGGAAACGTGGCTCAGCCGCCCTCGGCCCTGCGCACGAATGCCTCGAACAGAGCCAGTGTCTGTTCGCTGACATGGTGCTCGATGCCCTCCGCATCGCGCCGCGCGGTATCTGCGTCCACCCCCAGCGCCAGCAGGAAACGCTCCACGGTCTGGTGGCGTTGGCGGCTGGCATGGGCCAGCGCCTCACCTTCCGGGGTCAGGAACACGCCACGGTACGGCCGCTGCACCACCCAACCATCACGGGCCAGGCGCCGCAGCATCTTCGCCACCGTAGGCTGGGCCACGCCCAGACGCGTCGCGATGTCGACCTGGCGGGCCTCGCCGCCGTCGGCCAGCAGGTCCGAGATCAGCTCGACATAGTCCTCCACCAGCTCCATCCGGTGCGCCTCGCGCACTTGCCGGAAGCTCTCGACCTGGCGCTCGGCCTCGATCAAGGGGGTGCTCTTCAGCGATGTCGAATCGTCGGTCTTGCCCACGCCTGCGCCTGTCCTTCCGGGGTGATCCGGTGTTGAACCTGAATTCTGGACCAGTAAAGCGATAAAGACGATTGTTTCACATTGCTAATGACTATAGCAGGAGCTATATTCGGGCCATGAACACCCTGGCGCCCCGCGACCCTTCGGCCTCCACTCCGGCCAGCCTGGGCGCGCTCAACGCCTCGGTGGCGGTACCCGACAAGGGTCACTGGTGGTTCCGCCTGCTGGCCTTCCTCGGCCCGGGCTACATGATCTCGGTCGGCTACATGGACCCGGGCAACTGGGCCACCGACCTCGCCGGTGGTTCGCGCTTCGGCTACCTGCTGCTGTCGGTCATCCTCATTTCCAACCTGATGGCGGTGATCCTGCAGGCGCTGTCGGCACGGCTCGGCATCGCCACCGGCATGGACCTCGCGCAGGCCTGCCGCGCCCGCTACCCGAAGCCGGTGAACCTGGCACTTTGGGCGCTTTGCGAGGCGGCGATCATCGCCTGCGACCTGGCCGAGGTGATCGGCACCGCGATCGCACTGAAACTGCTGTTCGACCTGCCACTGCTCTGGGGTGCGGTGATCACTGCGCTGGATACGCTGCTGGTTCTGCTGCTGATGAACCGCGGCTTCCGTGCGCTCGAAGCCTTCGTGATCGCGCTGCTGATGGTGATCTTCGCCTGCTTCGTGGTGCAGATCGCGATGGCTGCCCCGCCAGTGATGGCGGTGCTGGGCGGATTCATTCCGCGCGCACAGGTAGTGACCGATCCGAACGCGCTGTACATTGCGATCGGCATCATCGGTGCCACGGTGATGCCGCATAACCTGTACCTGCATTCGTCCATCGTGCAGACCCGCGCCTACCCGCGCACGGATGAAGGCCGCCGCAGCGCGCTGCGCTGGGCGGTCACCGACAGCACCCTCGCGTTGACACTCGCATTGTTCATCAACGCCAGCATCCTGATCCTGGCGGCGGCGGTGTTCCATGCCAATGGCCGATTCGACGTGGAAGACATCGAGCAGGCCCACCAGCTGCTGGCGCCGATGCTGGGCGTGGGTGCGGCGGCGACCTTGTTCGCGGTGGCGCTGCTGGCGTCAGGCCTGAATTCGACAGTCACCGCGACGCTGGCCGGCCAGATCGTGATGGAAGGCTTCCTGCACCTGCGAATGCCGCCATGGCTGCGACGGCTGATCACACGTGCGCTGGCGATCATTCCGGTGGTGGTGGTGATCCTGCTGTTCGGCGACCAGGGCGCGGTGAAGCTGCTGGTGCTGAGCCAGGTGGTGCTGTCGATGCAGCTGCCGTTCGCGATCATCCCGCTGGTGCGGATCGTGACCGACAAGGTGACGATGGGCGCGCTGGTGGCCCCGCGCTGGCTGGGCGCGATCGCCTGGGTGATCGCGCTGGTGATTGTGGTGCTGAATGTGAAGCTGCTGGTGGATACCTTCAGCGGAGCCTGACGCCAAACCACGGACCCTGCCCCGGTAGATCCACGCCATGCGTGGATGCCCTTGTAGAGTCGAGCCATGCTCGACTCATCGCTCACGGCGCGAACGGCAGCCGAGCATGGGCTCGGCTCTACAAATGCAACGCGATCGCGGCTTCGATCTGCTGCGGCGACTGGAACCCGGCCAGGCGCGTGCGCTCATCACCGTCACGGAACAGCGAGAGGGTCGGCGTCTGCCGCAGCCCCAGCTCCCTGAAGAACGCCTCACCCAGCACCTCCAGCTGCACGCGCAGCAACGTGGTGCCCTGCCCCGCGACGCTGTTGGCCACCCGGTGCAGCGACATCTCCAGCATCCGGCATCCCGGGCAGTGGTCCTTGTGGAAATCCACCAGCACCCGCGGGTGCTCGGCCAGCAGCTGCTGGAACTGCTCAGGCGTGGTGGCGTCGATGATCTGCATCGTGGTTGCTCCAGTAGTGGGCCAGGATCGCATCGGTCCAGGCGTCGATGGCTGCGGCGTGACGCTCGCCATGCGGCATCTGCTCGATCTCGAGCGGCGGATAGTCGCTGCGGAAATAGCGGATCAGCCGGTGCACGGCGCCGCAGTAGTACGCCTGCCCCCACTGCGTTTCGCCGGTACCGAACACCGCCAGCTGGCGTGGCTGCTGACCGCGCTCGGCAATGCCGGCCACCCACGCCTTCATCTCCGCTGGCGTGCGCCCGGCGTTGTCGGTCCAGCAGCCCAGCAGCACCAAGTCGGCCTCATCGGCCGCCAGCGGCGGTGCCTGGCGCAGGTCGTCGGCCTCCTGCCAGTGCACCGCATGACCTGCCGCGCGGCAGCGCTCGGCGATCTGCCGGCCGAGTTCGCGGGTGTTGCCGCTCAAGGAGGCGACCACCATCAGGATGCTCAGCGCGGCGCCGGGCTCAGAGATCGTCGAAGCCGTTGTCGACATTGGTCTTCTTGTAACTTGCATTGCGCATCTCGAAGAAGTCGGTCTTGGTTTCGGTGAAGTTGTCGGCGTAGGCCTTGATCCACGGCATCACGTTGTCAGTGGTGTCGCTGTACAGGCGCTCGATCCCGAGCATGCCGGCCATCTTGTTGGCGCGGTACTTCACGTAGCGCACCATCTCGTCCACGTCGATGCCATCGATGCCATCCAGCACCTCCGACGACCACTGCGTCTCAAGCTCGATGGCATGTTCGAATGACTGGTGCACATAGGCGGTCAACTCATTGGTCTGCAGCTCGGGGTTTTCGCCGATGATGGCGCGGATCAGCTCGCTGATGAACTTGGTATGCGCCAGCTCGTCGCGATTGATGAAGCTGATGATCTTGCCGGTGCCGTTCATGCGGTTCTGCCGCACCATGTTGTAGAAGTACGCAAACCCGGAATAGAAGTTGATGCCCTCCAGGATCGAGGACTGGATCAACGACTTGAGCAGGGTCTCGGCGGTCTTCTCGCGCATGAAATCGTCATACGCGCCCATGATCGGGGCATTGCGCTTGATGATGGTCGGGTGGGTGCGGGCGATCTCGAAGATCCGGTTCTGGTTCGGCAGGTCGGTGATCGAGGCCAGCACGTAGCTGTAGCTCTCGTTGTGGATCACTTCCTGCTGGCCGATGATCGCCGCGTTGGCGTGCGCGGCCGGATCGGTGATGTACTCGGCCACGTTGTAGATGAAGCGCGTCTGCGGCGAATCGAGCGTGGCCAGCAGGCCGATGATCGAGTCGTAGGCGTTCTTTTCGCGCCCTGACAGCTCTCCGTACTGGCGCGCATCCAGCTTCATGTCCACTTCGTCGGGAATCCAGAAGTTGGTCGACAGCTCCTTGTAGGCCCGATAGAACGACGGGTACGGGATATCGTTCCAGTTGAGGATGCCGCTGGTCTGGCCGTTGATGATGCCGGTGCTGCGGTTGGGATGGCGTGGTTCGAGTATCTTGATGCGATCGAGGGGGGTTGCCATGGTTTATGCCTTCGTTCTCTTTCCTTCGTGTTGCCGGCCAGCGGCCGGCACTACCGTGGGCCGCCGGTGGTCAGCTTGAACACCACTCGCATTCGCTGATGTCGATGTCGTTGGAGCGCACGTAGTAGGTGGTCTTCAGGCCTTCGCGCCAGGCGCTCAGGTGCAACTCCAGCAGCGTGCTGGCGCGGATGGTGCTGGGCACGTACAGGTTGAAGCTGATCGACTGGTCGACATGGCGCTGGCGGCGCGCGTTCTGGCGCACGCTGGCGAACTGGTCGACCTTGTAGGCACCCTTCTCGTAGTACGGCCAGGTCTCCAGCGACAGACCCGGCGCCGCCACCGGCCGCCGGAAGTCCTTCTTTTCCTCGTAGTAGAACGCGCTGTAGATCGGGTCGATGGAGGCCGTGGAGCCTGCAATCTGCGCGGTGCTCATGTTCGGCGCAACTGCAAGCAGCCAACCGTTGCGCAGGCCATGCCTGGCGACTTCGCGGGCCAGGCTGTCCCAGGCCGCGCCGCTGTAGCCGCGGTCACGGAAGTAGCGTCCGTTGTGCCAATCGCTGCCGGCGAACATGGGGTAGCTGCCCTTCTCCCGCGCCAGTTGCGCGCTGGCCTGGATGGTCAGGAAGTTGATGCGTTCGTAGAGACGGTCGGCCAATGCTTCGGCATCCGGAGATTCCCACTGGATCGCCTGCTGCGCCAGCAGGTGGTGCCAACCGAACGTGCCCAGGCCGATGGCACGGTACTTGTGGTTGGTGATCGTGGCCTGCGGCACCGGCAACGCGTTGAGGTCGATCACGTTGTCGAGCATGCGCACCTGGATCGGGATCAGGCGCTCCAGCACATCGGTGGCCAGCAGGTCATCAGGTGCACTGATCGCCCGGCCGAGGTTGATCGAGGACAGGTTGCAGACCACGAAGTCACCGGCACGGCGCGTGGTGACGATCTGGTCGCCGCTGACGATCTCCTGGATCATCCGCGTCGGGCTCATGTTCTGCAGGATCTCGGTGCACAGGTTGCTGGAATAGATCATGCCCGCGTGCTTGTTCGGGTTCCTGCGATTGACCTCGTCGCGGTAGAACAGGAACGGGTTGCCGGTTTCCAGCTGGCTGAGCATGATCCGCTTGAACAGATCGATGGCCTTCACCGTGCGGCGGCTGATGCGCTCATCGGCCACCAGCTCGGCATAGCGGTCGCGGAAGCTGCCCGAACCGCGCTTCTCATCGTAGAAGTCCTGCAGGTACCAGCCCTTGGCCTGCTTCACCTCGTGCGGGTCGAACAGGTACCAGTCGGCGCGGCGTTCGACCGCTTCCATGAACAGGTCGGGTACGCACACCGAGGTGAACACATCGTGCGCGCGCAGGCGCTGGTCACCGTTGTTGAGGCGCAGGTCCATGAAGGCTTCGATGTCGCGGTGCCAGATGTCCAGGTATACCGCCACCGCGCCCTTGCGCTGGCCAAGCTGATCAACCGACACCGCCGTGTTGTTGAGCTGCTTGATCCACGGCACCACGCCACCGGAGGAATTGGCCACACCGCGGATCGGCGCGCCGCTGCTGCGCACGTAGCCCAGGTAGGCGCCAACACCGCCGCCGTGCTTGGACACGCGCGCGATATCGGTGTTGGAGTCATAGATGCCCTGCAGGCTGTCGTCCACCGTGTCGATGAAGCAGCTGGACAGCTGGCCGCCCACCTTGCCGGCGTTGGCCAGGGTCGGCGTAGCCACCGTCATGTACAGGTTGGACAGCGCCCAGTACGCCTCGCCGACCAGCTGCATGCGGCGTTCGCGCGGCTTTTCCTCCTGCATCAGGTACAGCGCAATGGTCAGCCAGCGCTCCTGCGGCAGCTCATAGACCTCGCGGCTGCGGTCGCTGGCCAGATAGCGCGTGGCCAGCAGGTACAGGCCGTTGTAGGCGAACAGGCGGTCGCGTTCCGGATCGATCATCTCACCGGCCTGCTGCAGCTCTTCCTTGGAATAGCAGCGCAGGATGTCGTTGCTGTAGATGCCACGATCGGCGAGGCTTTCCTGCAGGCCCACGTAGGAGCCGTACTTCAGGCTGACATCGTAGAAGCGGTTGCGGCTGGCACGCTTGTACAGGCGACGCAGGTAGATGCGCGCGGCGAACTGTTCCCACTCGGGCGCGACCAGGTCCACCCGCGATTCCGCCTCGCGGATCAGCAGATCGACCAGGTCATCGGCGCTGATGCTGGGCTTGCGCTCGACCATTGCCTGCACCACGCGGCGGTAGTCGCTCACATCCAGCTGCGGGAACTCGGCATGCACGGCATCGATGCTGCCCTGCAGCCGCTCAGCGTCGAACGGCAGGCGGCGGTTGCCGGCCTCCTTGGTGATCCAGGTCGGCACGCGCTCGCCACCAGCGCGCAAAGCGTCGCCGGCGCCGGCCAGATCGGCCGCGCGGAAGGTACTGTCGGTCATGGTGGTGAAACTCCAGGCTCGCACGCGCTTTGGCGGTCGATGCCATGGCGGCCCTGGACGCGATACCGGCGCACGGGGCAAACGGGTGGATTGCCAGGGTGCGGGAACGGAGGTCGTCGGCATCTGCCTGCGCCTGCGGCCGGTATCCGGGCCGTGGGGGCGACCTGCGTCCGCACGGTGGCGGCCGCGTCGACACGGCAAGCCTTCAGGGGCGGGCCGTGGGACGTTTGCTGCATGTCCGGCGGCGGCGGCTGACCGGGGGTGACGGCCACAACATAGTGGGGATGACTCGAACCGTCAACACAAGATGCGGTAATCACGACATGCCGCGACGATCAGTCGCAGGATGCCGTGTTGCAGCAGCGACGCCTTGTCGACATGCCCTGCGTCCCCAGTTCGGTACAACATCCACTTTCCCCGGAACACCGCCCATGCGCGCTGCCCAGTACTCCTCCTTCGGCAACCCGGCCGACGTCCTCGCCATTGCCGATGCCGCCCTGCCCGAACCCGGTCCCGGCGAGGTGCGCATCCGCACCGTGCTGGCCTCGATCCACAACCACGACCTGCTGACCGTGCGTGGCCTCTACGGGTACAAGCCGACACTGCCTGCGATCGGTGGCAGTGAAGCACTGGGCGTGGTCGATGCACTCGGCGATGGCGTGGACGGCCTGCAGATCGGCCAGCGGGTTGCCGCCGCCTCGGTGCACGGTACCTGGGCCGAAGCGTTCATTGCACCGGCACGCATGGTGATTCCGATGCCGGAGGCGATCCCGGACGAGATGGCCGCACAGCTGATCGCCATGCCGCTGAGCGCGCTGATGCTGCTGGAGTTCCTGCACGTCGAAGCAGGCCAGTGGATCGTGCAGAACACCGCCAACGGCGCGGTCGGCAAGTCGCTGGCGATGCTGGCAAAGGCGCGTGGCGTGCATGTGGCCAACCTGGTGCGCAACGCCGCTGCCGTGGCGCAGTTGCAGGCGCTGGGCATCGATCATGTGTTCGACACCTCGTTGGACGGGTGGAAGGATCGCGTTCGTGAAGCGACCGGCGAAGCACAGGCGGCGGCCGCCGTGGATTCCATCGGCGGCGACGCCAGCGGTGACCTGGTCGACCTGCTCGGCCACAACGGCACGCTGGTGTCGTTCGGGGTGATGAGCGGCGAACCGATGCGCGTCCCGGCCGGCGGCCTGATCTACAAGGAAGCCACGGTGAAGGGCTTCTGGGGCAGCAAGGTCAGCCAGGCGATGGCGGTGGAAGACAAGCGCCGGCTGGTGGGCGAGCTGCTGAAGCGTGCTGCTGGCGGCGAGCTGACGCTGCCGGTGGAGCAGATCTTCGCGCTGGACGACATCGCCCAGGCAGCGAAGGTCGCAGGAGGCTCGGGCCGCAACGGCAAGGTGCTGCTGCGGCCGTGATGGGCTGGCATTGCCTTCTGTAGAGCCGAGCCATGCTCGGCTGCTTTCCGGTCAGTGTGCGCAGCCGAACGTAGGCTCGGCTCTACAGGAGCGTGCGGACCAAATGCTCCGCACTCCTCGCTCCGTTCATTAAGAACCTGTGCTGTATAACTGAATGCGCTTTCGTCATTGGAAGGCGCATGTACCTGCGTGCGGTACTGACGGCTCCTCCCCCGTTTGGCGTTGTCGCTTCCATGTACCGCACCACCCTGAACCTGCTAGCCGGCGCCATTGCGCTGAGCCTCACCGCCGGCGCTGCCGGCGCCGCTGAATCGGCCGATACCGGCAAGGACAGCACCACTCTCGGCACCGTGCTGGTGACCGGCTCCAACATCAAGCGCAGTGATACCGCCGGGCCGAACCCGGTGCAGATCGTCAGCCGCGAACAGATCGAGCAGACCGGCCGCTCCACCCTTACCGACGTGCTGCGCAACCTGTCGGCCAATGCCGGCAACAGTTTCGATGAGCAGTACACCGGCAGCTTCGCCGCCGGCTCTGCCTCGATCGGCCTGCGTGGCCTGTCACCGAAGAACACGCTGGTGCTGGTCAACGGCTACCGCGTGTCCAACTTCGGCTTCGCGCTCAATACCCAGGACACGTTCGTCGACCTCAACGCGTTGCCGATCAGCGCCGTCGAGCGCATCGAAGTGCTCAAGGACGGCGCCTCGGCGGTGTACGGTTCCGATGCCATCGCCGGCGTCATCAACATCATCCTGCGCAAGAACTTCCAGGGCGTGGAAGTGGGTGGCGGCTTCGGTACCGCCACCGAGGGCGGCTTGAACGAACGCAAGGCCAACCTGTTGGCCGGCTTCGGCGACCTGGAGCAGCAGGGCTGGAACGTGCTGTTCGGCTTGGACCTGCTCAAGCGTGATCGCCTCGACGCCGACCAGCGCGCCTATACCCGCAGCGGCGATTTCCGCGACAAGCCCGGCGGACGCCTGGCCGGCTGGCCCACCGCCGGTGGCAACTGGCTGAGCAACCCGCGTGCACCGCAGCCGTTCGCGAACTGCCCGGATGGCAGCCAGCTGCGCCCGTACAGCGACTTCGGCAGTACCCTGCCCGGCCAGGCCTGCGCCTTCAATGCGCAGCCGTTCAAGACCCTGCAGCCCGGCGCCGAGCGCCTGCAGGCCTCGTTGAGTGCAACCTACCGCTTCAATGACAGCGTCGAAGCGTTCGCCGACGTGCTGTACAGCCACAACAAGGCCGACCAGATCTTCAGCGCGCCGCTGACCGTCGGCCCGGGCCTGCGCGCGTATAACCCGGCCACCGGCACCCTGATCGACGTGCCGGCGGTGCTGCCGGTCGGCCACCCGAACAATCCGGGCAGCACGCCCCTGCCATTCGAGTACACCTTCTTCGACCTCGGCCCGCGCCTGAAGGACAACACCCAGGTGTTCTACCGTGCACTGGCCGGCGTGCGCGGCAGCGGTGAACGCTGGGACTGGGAAGTCGCGGCGCTGACCTCGCAGAGTGCGCAGCGCGAGTACGTCGACAATTTCGTCAACCGCTACGCGTTCGAACAGATCCTGCGCGATGGCAGCTACAACTTCCTCAACCCGTCCAGCACGCCGGGGGCACTGGATGCACTGCGCCTGCAGACCAAGCGTCCGGGCTGGTACAAGCTGCATTCGTTGAACCTGAAGGCCTCGACCTCGCTGTGGGAGCTACCGGCCGGTGCGATCGGCTTCGCCTGGGGTGCAGAGTTCCGCAAGGAATCACTGGACGCGCGCACCAGTGCACAGGTGCTGTCGGGCACCGAACTGCGCCCGGCCATCAACGTGGTGAACGGCGAGCGCCAGGTCAGCGCCGCCTACGCCGAACTGAGCGTGCCGCTGCATCGCACGCTGGAACTGCAGGTTGCGGGCCGCGGCGACCACTACGACGACTTCGGCAAGGCGTTCTCACCGAAGGTGGCGCTGCGCTGGCAACCGCTGGACAGCCTGCTGCTGCGCGGCTCGTTCTCCCGCGGCTTCCGTGCACCGTCGCTGCCGGAAATCGCACCCGGCCAGACCGTCAGCTATGGTTCGGTGATCGATCCGCTGGATCCGCTGCAGCCCGGCGGCAGCCGTGGCATCACCAACATCCGCACCGGCAACCCGGACCTGAAGGCCGAACGTTCGCGCAACTTCAACCTGGGTGCGGTGTGGTCGCCGGATGGCGATACCAGCATCGGCCTGGACTGGTACCGCATCGAGCAGGACAACCTGGTCAAGCCGGACAGCGCGCAGTTCATCGTCGACAACCCGACCCTGTTCCCGGGCCGCGTGCAACGTGATGCGCAGGGACGCATCCAGTTCATCACCAACCAGTACGCCAACCAGGGCGAGTTGACCACCTCGGGGCTGGACCTGGACGCCAGCCGTACCTTCCGTACCGACGGCTGGGGCACCTTCACCGTGGCCGGCAGCTGGACCCACCTGCTCAGCTTCAAGCAACCGCTGGTGGCCGGCCAAGCACCGTATGACGGCGCCGGCAACAACCGCCACGGCGCGCTGCCTCGCACCCGCGGCACCACCTCATTGAACTGGGCGGTGGGCGACTGGAGCAGCACGCTGAGCCTGCAGTACGTAAGCGGCTACGACCAGCGCGTGGCGACGGCGACCAGCAACCCGGGGCTGCGTGACCGCGTCAAGCCCTATCACCAGCTGGACCTATATGTGGCGTACGAAGGGATTCCCAACACCACGCTGTCGCTGTCGGCGCTGAACCTGACCGACAAGGACCCGCCGTTCGACCCGGCTGGCGGTTCCAACGGTTTCGACATCAGCCAGTACAACCTGCGCGGGCAGTTCGTCTCGCTGGGTGCGCGCTACCGGTTCTGATTGCCACTGTAGAGGCGCGGCCCGCGGGGGGGGGGGTGGGGGGCCCCCCGCCCCGCCCACCACCGTCAGCGCGCGCCGAACCAGAGCAGCAGGCTGAGCAGCGCGGCCAGCAGCAGCGCACTGACCAGCAGCCACGGCCAGCGCCGCACCCTGCGCGGCGCAGCCGGCAGCACCGGCGCCTGTTCCACGTCCTCGCCCGACTCGTCCTCGACCGGCAACGACCGTCGGCGCGGATCATGCGGCACTTCCAGCACGAAACGGTGCTGGCCATCGAACACCACCTGGTCGCCGGCCTGCAGCCAGCAATGGCGCACGGCCACGCCATTGACGCGGGTGCCGTCGGCACTGCCGAGGTCGCGCAGCAGCACGCGTTCGCCGTGCACTTCCACGCGGGCATGCTGCTCGGCAAAAGCCGGGTCATCGATGGCGATGTCAGCCTCGTTGCCACGCCCGATCAGGCGGGCCCGCGACAGGGTGAAGCTGCGGCCATGATGGAGGCCGCCGACACCGCGCAGCAGCCGCTGCTGCTGGTCGCTGCCATCTTCGGTTTTCGGCGCAGGCGCCTGCAGCAGGCTTTCGACCTCGCCCTGCAGGACCATCTCCACGCCATCCACATACACCGCATCGCCTGCACGCAGCAGGGCCATCCTGCGTACCGGGCGACCGTTGACGTGGACGCCGCGGATGCCGTTGCCGACCTGCAGCCAGAGGCCGCGATCATCCATGCAGAACTGGGCCAGCAGCAGTGCGCCGTGGCCGGGATCTCCGAGCCGCACGCTGCCGTTGGCCTGGCGCACGATGCGCTGCACCCCGGGCCGCAAGGGCTGGTCGGGCTGTTGTTGTTGACTGAAGTGAACAAGCAGGTTCTGCACGCGGCGCAGACTAGCAGGTTGGTCGCCAACGAAGAAGAACCCACGATGAGTGCTTGGCGCGGCGGCCCTTGATGCGCACAATGCTTGCCCTCTTCAACCTACCCCGCCCTGCGCCAGGAGCCTGCATGTCCACCATCGATGTCCGCCACGCCCACGCCCTGCCCGATGCACAGGCGCGCGCCGCGATCGAACAGGTCGCTGCCAAGCTGTCCGAGCGCTTTGGCCTGAAGTCGTCCTGGACCGCCGACGTACTGAACTTCTCCGGCAGCGGCGTGGACGGTGCGATCGAACTGCAGCCGGGTGCCGTGCGCGTAACCGCCAAGCTGGGCTTCCTGCTGTCGGCGATGAAGGGCATGGTCGAAGGCGAGATCCAGCGTGTGCTGAAGGAAAAGCTGGGCTGAACCCCGGCGGCGGCCGTCACGGCCGTGCAACGCCGGTGCGCGCTACTCTCGGGGTCAGGCCCAACTCCCACGGGAAGTGCGATGAACCACTACGAGAACGACGACCGCCGCAACGACGATGCCTCTTTCAGTGACCAGGCCGAGCGCTTCTCGCGCAAGCTGAGCGATTCGGCCCAGCAGGTCTGGCTGGCCGGGTTGGGTGCGCTGGGTCGCGCCCAGGCCGAGGGCAGCCGCTTCTTCGATGGCCTGGTGAAGGAAGGCGAAGCCTGGGAAGCCCGCCGCCGTGAACGTAACGGCGACCAGGGCCCGGGCTGGCGTGACAATGTCGAGACCTCGCTGGACGAGGCCCGCGAGAAGGCCTCCGGCACCTGGAACAAGGTGGAGAAGGCCTTCGATGACCAGGTGCAGGGCGTACTCAAGCGCCTACATGTACCCACCGCCGACGAAGTGACCGCACTGGAGGCCCGCATTGATGCCCTGCACGCGCGCCTGGCCAAGCTGGAAAACCGCGCCGCGTCCGGCACCGACGCCCCTGCTCCGGGCAGCCATCAGTCGCCGGACAGCGTGCCCTGAGCGCAATTGTTGCAACGCAATAAAAATTGATTGACAATCGCGAGCAACCCGCCAATCGCTTCGGCTGCCGTTTGTTCCCTCCCCTCACGGCTTCAGGATTGGCGGGTTTTTCGTGCCCGCTGTACGCCGATCTGCGCGCTCCATCACGCTTTCTGTCAGGAACATCCTGACCCGGCCAGGCACCGCGACCTTTACACTGTCGTTCTCCGCTTTCGCCCCTTCCGCCCTACTCCTGCATGCTCCCCTGGATCCTGGCCCTGCTGTCGGCCCTGCTTAGCTGTTTCCTGGCCGTTGTCTATCTGTGGTGGGTCAAGCGGCGGCAAAAGGAGATGCAACTCGGCCTGCAGGCCCTGGCGGGCATGCATTGGCGCGAATTCTCGGTTCTGGTCAAGCGCATGCTGCGCGAACAGCGCGGCCTGCGTGAACTGATCGATCCGGCGGAAGAAGCCCGCGAGCCAAGCAGCGATTTCATGCTCAGCGATGGCCCCAACCACTGGCTGGTGTCGTGCAAGCATGGCCTGGCCTACCGCATCGGCACCGCCGCAGTGAACGAGCTGGGTGCGGCCGCGCGCCTGGCCGGTGCCAAGGGCGGTGTGCTGCTGACCGAAGGCCGCATCGAGCGCGGCGGCCGCAGCGCAGCCGAGAAGCAGGCGGTTGAAGTGCTGGACGGCCCGCGCCTGTGGCCATTGCTGCAGTCTTACCTGCCCGGCGACATCGAAGCACGCGTGCGCGCCAGCGCCCGGCACGAAGCGCTGCGCCGCATCGCCATCGCCGCACTGGGTTCGGCAACGCTGGGGCTGCTGGTTGGCCTGGGCCTGCAGGGCCTGCGTGTGGAAGAGGCCGCGCCGGTTGCTGCGGCACCGGTGGTGGCGACGCCTTCAACCGCGCCTGCGGCGGAACCTGCTGGCACCGCGGCAGTGCTCCCGGCCGCCCCTTCACCCGCGGCTGCCGTCGCCCCGGCGGCCGACGCGCGCAGCAATCCCAATCCGGATGCGGCCACGCTGGAGCGCTTCCAGGCCGATCTGGCCCGCGCCCTGGCCGGCAAGCCCGGCATCGCCAGCGGTGTCTGGCTGACCCGGCAGACGCTGGCGATCAACCGCACCGGTGAACTGGAAAAGGTCTGGCCGCAGGTCTGTGAGGAAGTGCTGCACTACCCTGCCCTGCGCAACGTGCGCATCCAGCTCAACGCCCGCCCCGGCGTGGATGAACCCGTACGCTGGCGGCAGTGCGCTACGTATTGATGGGGCAACATCCACGCATGGCGTGGATCTACTGAATCCCGCGCCATGCGTGGATGCCTTTGCAGAGTCGAGCCACGCTCGACTCATCGCGCAACGCGCGAACAGCAGCCGACCATGGGCTGGGCTCTACAAAGGCGCCCGCTCAGCCCAATGCTGCGAGATGGGCGATGTAACTGGAGCGGGATTCGCCGGCCGCCCTGGCCTGCGCATCCAGCCTGGCCAGGATGCGACGCGGCAGGCTGATGTTGACCCGCTCGATGGTGTCGTCCAGCAGAGATGGATCAATGCAGATGTAGGCAAGAATCCAGGCCGTACCACTGGGAGCCTCGGCGACGATCTTCTGTGGCGCAGAAGGACTGGGAATCGAGCGCCCCTCATCCAGGGCCGCATCGATCCAGGCAAGCGCAGACTCCTCGGCCGCGCTGAGTGCATCGTCAAGCGTGTCGGCTGCCGAGAAGCACCCCGGCAGATCGGGAACGATGACCCCCCACGCGGTGCGTTCATCGCCGGCCTCAATCAAGACTGGATAGCGCATGGGACCTCCTACGTCAATCCTGCGAGCTTCCGCAACGCCTGAACCAGCCCCTTGCCCAGATCCTTTCTGGGGTGAGGCACGGTGATGATGTGAGGCCACTGCGGGTGCACGAATACATGATGGGATCCGCGAATCCTGCAACAGGTCCAACCTGCCGCCTCCAGATCCCGGATGAGGTCCCTGCTCTTCATGCAGGGACGATACACATCGTACACACGCACCAACAGAGTTCAAGACGACAGCCGTACCGGACCAGTAGATCCACGCCATGCGTGGATGGCATCCCTAGCGAGCGCCCGGCGCGAAGCGCGCAACCAGGTCCCAGGCATCCCCCAGGAACACCTGCCGCACGCGGGTGATCGGCTGTTCACCGCGCCAGGTCAGGCGCTCGATCACCAGGCATGCGGTGCCCGGCTTCACCTCCAGCAGCCTGGCGGTAGCGGTATCCGCACCCCAGGCACTGATGCGATGCTGCGCGCGCGTCCAGGACACGTTCTGCAGCAGCCAGCTGCCCGGCGCGGTGGTACTGAAATCGACTTCCAGTACCTCGGGCACGCCCACCGGACTGATCAGGCGATGCTCCAGCGCCAGCGGACGGCCATCGGCCAGGTGCAGGCAGCGCATCGCCAGCAGCTTCTCGCTGCCGGCCAGCTCCACTTCACCGGCATTGCCGGTGTCGGCCAGGCGCAGCTCGCGCTGCAGCAGGCGGTACGCGTACTGATGGCCGCGCGAACCGACCTCCATCGCGATATCGGGAATCTCCAGCGCCACCTGTTCCAGGTGCGGCGGCTGACGCGCCACGAATGAACCGGCGCGACGGCGGCGCTCGATCATGCCGCTCTCGGCCAGTGCGGTCAGCACCTTGTTCACCGTCATCCGCGAGCAGCCGTATTGCTCCATCAGCTCGTGCTCGTACGGAATACGGAAGCCCGGCGCCCACTCTCCGCTGAGGATGCGGCTTTCCAGATCGCTGCGGATACGCTGGTTGAGCGTGGCGGACTTGCTTGCCTTCACGTAATGAGGTCCCGGTGGCGGAGGCGATCAGCCCAGCACGCCGCGCAGGGCGGCGGCGAAGGCGGTGGTGATCGCCTCGCGCTGCAGGTGGCGGCCCTCGGCCACGCACTGGCGGCCATGGCGCCAGACCGATCGCAGCGCGCCATTACGTGCGGCGAACACCCAGCTGTCAAGCCATGCGTCATCCTGTCGCGCCTGCAGCGCCGGGTGCGCGGCGTCCAGTTCGACCAGGTCGGCACTGGCACCGACCTGCAGGCCAGCGGCCACGCCCAGCGCCTGCGCTCCACCGCGCAGTGCGCCTTCGAACAGGAAACCACCGGTGCTGCGGGTGGCATCCGGCGCCAGCACGTTGCGTCCGCGCAGGGTCAGCCGCTGGCCGTATTCAAGCAGGCGCAGTTCTTCAGCTGCATCGATCAGCACATTGGAATCGGAACCGACACCGAAGCGCCCGCCCTCGCGGGCGAACGCCTGCATCGGGAACAGGCCGTCGCCCAGATTGGCTTCGGTGATCGGGCACAGGCCGGCCACAGCCTGGCTGGCGACGATGGCCGCGCGCTCGTCATCGGTGATGTGGGTGGCATGCACCAGGCACCAGCGCGCATCGACCGGTGCATGGTCGTACAGCCACTGCACCGGGCGCTGGCCGCTCCAGGCCAGGCAGGCCTCGACTTCACGCACCTGCT
This sequence comes from Stenotrophomonas maltophilia group sp. msm4, assembly GCF_032025605.1. Taxonomy (NCBI): domain Bacteria; kingdom Pseudomonadati; phylum Pseudomonadota; class Gammaproteobacteria; order Lysobacterales; family Lysobacteraceae; genus Stenotrophomonas; species Stenotrophomonas maltophilia group sp. msm4. The sequence continues at coordinate 1,506,160 of NZ_JAVSKK010000001.1, forward strand.
CGGCGATATGGATGTGCACCGGGCCGTCGGTCAACGGCAGCAACGCGCCCAGTTCCTCGCCGGTGACCGCACGCAGGCTGTGCGGTGCAATGCCGAGCACCGCATCGGGCAGCGCGGCCAACGCCGGCTTGGCGGCGTCCAGCAGCTGCGCGAAACCGTCCACGTCGTGGATCAGGCGGCGCTGCGCCGGATTCGGCGGCGCGCCACCGAAATCGGCATGCGCGTAGAACACCGGCAGCAGGGTCAGGCCGATGCCGGTCTGATCGGCCGCAGCGGCAATCCGCGCGCTCATCTCGGCGCGGTTGGCATAGGCATGGCCATCGGCGTCGTGGTGCAGGTAATGGAATTCGCCGACGCGGGTGAAGCCGCTTTCCAGCATTTCCATGTAGGCCTGGGCGGCGATGGCCTGCACCGCATCCGGGCGCAGATGGGCCAGGAAGCGGTACATCAGCTCGCGCCAGCTCCAGAAGCTGTCGCCGTCACCGCCGCCGATCTCGGTCAGGCCGGCCATGCCGCGCTGGAAGGCGTGGCTGTGCAGGTTGGGCAGGCCCGGCACCAGGATGCCGACGCGGGTGTCACCGCCCTGCGCGGCCTGCCCCTTGCTGATTGCCGTGATGCGGCCGTCCCGCACCTGCAGGCGGACATCGCGGGCCCAGCCCTCGGCCAGCAGGGCGTGGGTAGCATGGAAACTGAGCAGGGAACGCGAATCGGACATGGCTGGACAACCCGAAATGGACGCCTATATTGTATAGACATATAAGCACAGCCGCGTTGTGGATGCCATGCACGTCGATACCCTCTGGTCCAACGTCCACCTGATCACCCTCGATGGCGAGGGCCTGGGTGTCATCCGCGATGGCGTACTGGCCTGCGCCGAGGGCCGCATCGTCCACGTCGGCGCTGCCGGCAGCGATGCGCACCTGCAGCCGACCACCCGCATCGACGGTGAAGGCCGCTGGATCTCGCCGGGCCTGATCGACTGCCACACCCACCTGGTCTACGCCGGCAACCGCGCCAACGAATTCGAGCAGCGCCTGCAGGGCGTCAGCTATGCCGAGATCGCCCGTGCCGGCGGCGGCATCGTCTCCACCGTGCGCGCCACCCGCGCTGCCACCCCGGAACAGCTGGCCGCCGAAAGCCGGCCGCGCCTGCTGGCGATGCGCGCCGAAGGCGTGACCACGATCGAAATCAAGTCCGGCTACGGCCTCACCCTGCCCGACGAGCGCAAGCAGCTGCAGGTGGCGAGTGCACTGGGCGAGGAATGCCGGGTCAACGTGGTGACCACCTTCCTCGGCGCACACGCGACTCCGCCGGGCCGCGAGGCACAGGAATACGTCGACGAGGTGTGCGAGGTAATGATTCCGGCCATTGCTGCCGAAGGCCTGGCCGAAGCGGTGGACGTGTTCTGCGAGAACATCGCGTTCTCGCCCGCGCAGGCGCGGCAGGTGTTCGAGGCCGCCCGCGCGAACGGGCTGGCGGTGAAGATCCACGCCGAGCAGCTGAGCAACCAGCACGGTGCCGAACTGGCGGCCAGCTTCGGTGCACTGTCGGCCGACCATATCGAACATCTGGACGATGCCGGCATCGCCGCGATGGCCGCCGCCGGTACCGTCGCCGTGCTGCTGCCTGGTGCTTTCTATTTCACCCGCGATACCACCCTGCCGCCGATCGCCGCGCTGCGTGCGGCCGGCGTGCCACTGGCGCTGGCCACCGACAGCAACCCGGGCACCTCGCCGCTGACCAGCCCACTGCTGGCGATGAACATGGGCGCCACCCTGTTCCGCCTGACCGTGGATGAGTGCATCGCCGGCTTCACCCGTGAAGCGGCGCGCGCACTGGGCCACGGCGAGCGCATCGGTCGCCTGGCCGCGGGCATGGACTGCGACCTGGCGATCTGGGACATCGATGCGCCCGCTGACCTGGTCTATCGCATTGGATTCAACCCGCTGCACGCGCGCGTGGTGCGCGGGCAGCCCGACCTGCCTGCCTCCTGGAGCAACACATGAGCAACACCCTGGTTCTTCGCCCCGGCCATGTCACTCTCGCCCAGTGGCGGCAGGTCTATCGCGGTGCGCCGCTCGCACTGGACCCGGCCGCCCTGCCGGTGGTACGCGCCAGCGCTGCGGCGGTGGCCGCCATCGTCGCCAAGGGCGCACCGGTGTATGGCATCAACACCGGCTTCGGCAAGCTGGCCAGCGTGCGCATCGAGCGCGAAGACCTGGCCACCCTGCAGCGGAACATCGTGCTCTCGCATGCCGCCGGCGTGGGCGAGCCGATGCCGGCCAGCGTGGTGCGGTTGATGATGGCGCTGAAGCTGGTCAGCCTGGCGCAGGGTGCATCGGGCATCCGCGAGGAAACCCTGCTGCTGCTCGAAGGGATGCTGGTCAAGGGCGTATTGCCCGTGGTGCCGGCACAAGGCTCGGTGGGTGCCTCGGGTGACCTGGCGCCGCTCTCGCACCTGGCCAGCGTGATGCTGGGCGTCGGTGAAGCCTTCATCGGTGACGAGCGCCTGCCGGCGGTCGATGCACTGGCACGTGCCGGCCTGCAGCCGATCGAACTGGGAGCGAAGGAAGGCCTGGCGCTGCTCAACGGCACCCAGTTCTCCACCGCCTACGCGCTGGCCGGCCTGTTCGAGATCGAGACCGTGTTCCAGGCGGCACTGGTCGCCGGCGCGCTGTCGGTGGAAGCGGCCAAGGGCTCGGACACGCCGTTCGACCCGCGCATCCACGCCATCCGCGGCCAGCGCGGACAGATCGCCACCGCCGCGACGCTGCGCGCGCTGATGCACGGCTCGGAGATCCGCGAATCGCACCGTGACAACGACGTGCGCGTGCAGGACCCGTACTGCCTGCGCTGCCAGCCGCAGGTGATGGGCGCGGCGCTGGACATCCTGCGCCAGGCTGCGACCACGCTGGAAATCGAAGCCAATGGAGTGTCCGACAATCCGCTGGTGTTCACCGATACCGGCGAAGCGTTGTCCGGTGGCAACTTCCACGCCGAGCCGGTGGCCTTCGCGGCCGACATGCTGGCGATGGCGGTGTGCGAGATCGGCTCGATCAGCGAGCGCCGCCTGGCGATGCTGGTCGACCCTGCGCTGTCCGGCCTGCCTGCATTCCTGACCCCGCGCCCCGGCCTGAATTCCGGCTTCATGATTCCGCAGGTGACCGCCGCCGCGCTGGTCTCGGAGAACAAGCAGCGCGCCTACCCCGCCAGCGTTGATTCGATCCCGACCTCGGCCAACCAGGAAGACCATGTGTCGATGGCCGCGCATGGCGCGCGCCGGCTGATGCAGATGGCCGAGAACGCCGCCAACGTGATCGGCATCGAGCTGCTGGCCGCTGCGCAGGGCTGCGACTTCCACGCCCCGCTGCGCTCCAGCGCCGCGCTGGAAACCGTGCGCGCCACCCTGCGTGCGCAGGTGCCGACGCTGGAAGAAGACCGCTACTTCCATCCGGACATGGTGACCGCCACGAATCTGGTGCGCAGTGGCGCGCTGGCGCAGGGCCTGACCGACCTGCTGCCAACCGTGGAGCCGCAGGCATGAATACCCATCCCGAATGGCTGACCGTGCACGAGGGCGACGCCCCCCTCATCGTCAGCTTCCCGCATACCGGCAGCGAGCTGCCGCACGACCTGATCGGCGACTACCACTCGCCGTGGCTGGCCCGTCGCGATGCCGACTGGTGGGTGCACGAGCTGTACGACTTTGTGCGTGGCATGGGCGCGACTACGGTGCGCTCGGCGATCTCGCGCTCGGTGATCGACCTCAACCGAGACCCCAGCGGGGTCTCGCTGTACCCGGGCCAGAACACCACCGGCCTGTGCCCGCTGACCACCTTCGACAACCAGCCGCTGTACCACGCCGGACGCGAACCGGATGATGCAGAAATCGCCCGTCGCCGCGACACCTATTTCCTGCCTTACCACGATGCGCTGGCTGCGCAGATCACTCGCCTGCGCGCGAAGTTCGGCACGGTGGTGGTGTACGACGCACATTCGATCCGCTCACATATTCCGCACCTGTTCGACGGCGAACTGCCGCAGTTCAACCTGGGTACCGCTGGCCCGTCCGGCGCGCCGGACACGTCCTGCGACAACGCGTTGAGCGACGTGGTGGAGAACCTGCTGAAGATCAGTGGCATGAGCCAGGTGCGCAACGGCCGCTTCAAAGGTGGCTGGATCACCCGCCACTACAGCAACATCGCCGGCGGTGTGCACAGCCTGCAGATGGAGCTGGCCTGCCGCGGCTACATGCACGAACCCCTGCCAGATCAGGTGGACGAGCACAGCTGGCCCACCCCGCTCGACCCCGACCACGCCGCACCGCTGCGCCACACCCTGGCGCAGGTGCTCAACGCCTGCCTCGAATTCGCTACGAACCGGAGCGCCGCATGACCCGCAACGACCCGTCCCGCACCCTCGCCGCGCCGACCGGCACCACGCTGAACGCCAAGAGCTGGCTGACCGAAGCGCCGCTGCGCATGCTGATGAACAACCTGCACCCCGATGTGGCCGAGCGCCCGCAGGAACTGGTGGTGTACGGCGGCATCGGCCGCGCCGCACGCGACTGGGAGAGCTTCGATGCCATCGTCGAAACGCTCAAGCGCCTGGACGACGACCAGACCCTGCTGGTGCAGTCGGGCAAGCCGGTGGGCGTGTTCCGCACCCACGCTGATGCGCCGCGCGTGCTGATCGCCAATTCCAACCTGGTACCTCGTTGGGCCAACTGGGACCACTTCAACGAGCTGGATAGGAAGGGCCTGGCCATGTACGGCCAGATGACCGCAGGCAGCTGGATCTACATCGGCGCGCAGGGCATCGTGCAGGGCACCTACGAAACCTTCGTGGAAATGGGCCGCCAGCATTTCGGTGGTGACCTGACCGGCAAGTGGCTGTTCACCGGTGGCCTCGGCGGCATGGGCGGCGCACAGCCGCTGGCCGCGGTGATGGCGGGCGCCTCCTGCCTGGCCGTGGAGTGCCGCAAGAGCAGCATCGACATGCGCCTGCGCACCGGCTACCTGGACACCTGGACCGACAATCTGGATGAAGCGCTGCGCCTGATCGACGAATCGTGCAAGGCCGGTACGCCGAAGTCCGTGGGCCTGCTCGGCAACGTCGCCGACGTGCTGGCCGAACTGCTCAAGCGCGGCGTGAAGCCGGACCTGCTGACCGACCAGACCTCCGCGCACGACCCGGTAAACGGCTACCTGCCGCAGGGCTGGACCGTCGAGCAGTGGGACGAAAAGCGTGTTTCCGCCCCCAAGGAAGTGGAAAAGGCTGCGCGCGCGTCGATGGCCAACCATATTCGCGCCATGCTCGGCTTCCACGCACTTGGCGTACCGACCGTGGACTACGGCAACAACCTGCGGCAGATGGCGCTGGAAGAAGGCGTGGAGAACGCGTTCGACTTCCCCGGGTTCGTGCCGGCCTACATCCGCCCGCTGTTCTGCCGCGGTATCGGCCCGTTCCGTTGGGCCGCACTGAGCGGCGATCCGGAAGACATCGCCAAGACCGATGCCAAGGTGAAGGAACTGATTCCGGACAACCCGCACCTGCACCGCTGGCTGGACATGGCTGCCGAGAAGATCAAGTTCCAGGGCCTGCCGGCGCGCATCTGCTGGGTCGGCCTGGGTGATCGTGATCGACTCGGCCTGGCGTTCAACGAGATGGTCGCCAACGGCGAACTGAAGGCGCCGGTGGTGATCGGACGTGACCACCTGGACAGCGGCAGCGTGGCCTCGCCGAACCGCGAAACCGAAGCAATGGCCGATGGCTCCGACGCGGTGTCCGACTGGCCGCTGCTGAACGCCCTGCTCAACACCGCCAGCGGCGCGACCTGGGTCTCGCTGCACCACGGCGGCGGCGTCGGCATGGGCTTCTCGCAGCACGCCGGCATGGTGATCGTGTGCGACGGTACCGAGGCAGCGGCGAAGCGGATTGCCCGCGTGCTGTGGAACGACCCGGCGACCGGCGTCATGCGCCACGCCGATGCGGGGTATGACATCGCGATCGACTGTGCGAAGGAAAAGGGACTGGATCTGCCGGCGATCCTGGGCTGATCGCAGGGGTGCCGGCCCGCGGCCGGCTCTCCCTGATGCGGGAATCGGTGCCCTTGACCCGCTCTTCCGTCGTGACCACCATGCGCCATCACCGCTGATGGATCACCGCGATGTACCGCACCTTTGCTGCTGCATTGCTCTGCGTCCTGTTCGCTGCTCCGCCCGCATCAGCGAATGATCTCTCCGCCGGCCTCTCTACCCAGCTCGACGCCCAACTGCAGGTCAACCGCGAGCGCTACGGCATTGCCGGCCAGGCGGTACTGGTCGCCCACAACGGCCAGGTGCTGTACCAGGGCGCCAGCGGCGAATGTGATCGCGCTACGCACACACCTGCCACCGTCGATTCCATCTTCGCCGCACAGTCGATGGCCAAGCTGCTGACCAGCACACTGGTGATGCAACTGGTCGATCAGAGCAAGGTGGATCTGGATACACCGGCCAGCCGCTATGTGCCGGACCTGCCTGCAGCATGGCAGGCAATCCACGTGCGTGATTTCCTCAACCACAGCTCCGGCATCGGCGAGTACTACGACCGGGTGGATAACCGCTGGGTGAGCACGGGCTACCCCGGTGTAGCGCCTGACCTTGGCACTGCGCTGAAGGTGGCCGGCGCTGCACCGATGCAGTTCGCCACCGGCAGCCGCGTGCAGTACACCCAGGCCAACTACCTGGTGCTGACGGCGTTGCTGGAAGCGCACTACCGCAAGCCCTACCCGGCCATCGCGCGCGAACGCATCCTGCAGCCATTGAAGATGGCCAGCACCTCGTGGGGCGTTGCCAGCGTGCCGGCCCGGCGCGCGGCGGTGCCGTACATCGGCAAGGATGGCCAACTGCAGCCTGCCAATGAAGATCCCTGGCCGGACTACGGCTGGGGCCATGCCGATCTGCAGACCACCGTGGGCGACATGAACCGCTTCCTGCAGGCGCTGGCGACCGGCACGCTGGTGCGCACGGCGACCCTGGAAAAGTTCTGGCAGCCGCAGAAACTGAGCGGTGGCGGCAGCAATTTCTTCTCCACTGGCTGGGACACCACCCGTAGCGACGGCTATACCCAGGTCGGCCATGATGGCGGCACCCGTGTACGTGCGCGGCTGGCCTACAAGGGCACGCTGGCCGACGGCTACTGGGTGTTCGTGTACCTGACCAGCGGCAGCGCCCGCAATGTCTGGTCCAGTACCTTGGTGGAGAGCACGATGGCGATGGCCGCGCCGCAGGAGTTTCCGCACGCGGTGCTGTCCGAGCGGCTGGTTGCGTATGCGCTGGATGATGATGCAGGCGCCGCCCAGGCGATACGCAGCTGGTTGCGCGATAACAACCGGGTGACGGGCAGCGAGCTGGAACGTGCGATCAACGCCAGCGGCTATGCCATCCGCCAGAGCCTGGGTGCACGCAGGGCGTTGAAGGTATTCGCCCTCAACACCGAGCTGTATCCGGATTCGGCCAATGTGTGGGACAGCCTGGCCGAGTGTCATGCGGCATTGGGCGAGAAGGAAGCAGCTGATCAGCTCTACGCAAAGTTGAAGACGCTGGCGAAACCCTCGCCATAAACCCTGCTGTAGAGCCGAGCCCATGCTCGGCTGCTCTTCGTCGCGATGGCAGACAACCCGCGCTGCACGCGATTAGCCGAGCGTGGGCTCGGCTCTACAGGAACACCGCGGGCGGCCATACGCCGCCGGTGGGTGACGTGGCGCCACCAACCTGTTAACTTTCGCGCCACCTTACCGGTTTACAGCATTTCCGCATGTCGCTTTCGTCGTACCGCCCCACCCCGTCGCTGTTGTTCCTGGCCGTTTCCCTCGGCCTCGCCTCCACCGCCGCTGCAGCCCCGCAGGCCACCACGCTGGATGCGGTGCAGGTCACCGCTGCTGGCGATGCCAGCGCGCAGGCGCGCGAGACGCTGAAGCGGGTGCCCGGCGCCAGCAACGTCATCGACGTGGCCAATGCCGACAGCCGACTGTCCTCCAGTGCGGATGTGCTGGCCTATCAGCCGGGCATCAGCGCGCAATCGCCGGGCAACGAGGGCACCAGGATCTCGATCCGTGGCTCGGGCATCAACCGCGGGCCGGGCGCGCATGCCTCAGGCATTGCGGTATCGATCGACGGCCTGCCACTGACCGGCCCGGGTGGCACGCCTTACGAACTGCTGGAACCCCTGTGGCTGTCGCGCGTGGAAGTCCTGCGCGGCGCCAACGGCTTCGAGCGCGGCGCGCTCGCGCTGGGCGGTGCCATCGACTACGTCAGCCGCAGCGGCCGTGATTCGGCGGGCGTGCAGCTGCACTACGAAGCCGGCAGCCGTGGCTACCAGAAGCGCGGCCTCAGCTGGGGCGGCGTCAACGGAGATGTCGACTACTTCCTGGCCTACACCGATACCGAGTTCGACGGCTACCAGCGCCATGCGCACGGCGACGGCAAGGGCGCGATGGCCAACATCGGCTGGCAGATCACGCCCGACCTGCAGACGCGCTTCTTCGTGCGCTACCGCGAAACCAATCACGAAACGCCCGGTCGCTTGACCCGCGACCAGATCCGCAACGATCCACATGCCGCGAATGCGGCCAACCTGGCCATCGATGCGCGCCGCCCGCAGCCGGGCAGCACCTGGTTGGGCAATGTCACCACGCTGCAGATCGATGAGGACTCGTCGCTGCAGGCCGGGCTGGTCTACCACTCCTACCCGATGGACTTGAACGAGAGCCTGTACCGCCAGCAGCTGGACTACGCCAACCTCAACGCCACGCTGGACTACCGCCGCCGCCACCGGCTGTTCGGCCTGGACAGCGAGACCACGTTCGGCCTGCGCGTCACCCATGACCTGGATGCCGATGTGCGCGAGTCGCTGCGCTTTGCCAGCAACGGCTATGCCGCCGGCACGCGCACGCGCGACTTCCGCCACCACGGCACCGACAGCACGCTGCACGTCAGCAACACCCTCACCTTCAATGACCGCCTGCGCATGCAGGCTGGGCTGGCACTGATCAACACCCGTCGCGATGTGCAGGTGACCTGGCCGAGCAGCGGCGGCCGCCTGCGCGAGCACGACTGGGACTACGCACCGCGACTGGGCTTTACCTGGCAGCACAGCGCGCAGACCCAGTGGTTCGGCAACCTCAGCCGTTCGGTGGAGGCACCGCACCCATGGTCGATGATCTGGGGCTCGAACCAGTACTTCGGGCCGGGCAATGGCCCATCCACTGGCCGCCAGCGCGCGCCGGTGCCGATGCAGAACCAGACCGCCACCACGCTGGAACTGGGCGCGCGCGGTGACGCGGCGCTGGGTCGCTGGGAACTGACCGGCTACTACGCCCACGTGAACCACGAACTGCTGAGCGTCGAACTGCAACCGGTGCCGAACCTGTTCATCGCCGAGAACAATGCCAGCCCCACCGTGCACCGCGGTATCGAAGCCGGATTGGACAGCACGCTGTGGCAGGCTGCACCGGGCCGCCTGTCGCTGCGCCAGGCGTATACCTTCAGCGATTTCCGCTACCGCCACGATGCACGTTTCGGCAGCAACCGCCTGCCCGGCCTGCCGCGCCACGCCTACCAGGCCGAGCTGCGTTTCGATCATGCATCCGGCCTGTACGCGGCGCTCAATACCGAATACGCCTCGCGCATCGCCGTGGACTACGCCAACAGCTACTGGGCCGACAGCCATGTGATCTTCGGCAGCCGCATCGGCTACGACGCACCCGGTGGCCGCTGGCAGGCCTGGGCGGAGATGCGCAACCTAGGCAATCGCCGCTACGCCGCCACCGTCACGCCGGGCTATGACGACGCCGGCAAGGATGTCGCGCGTTCGACGCCGGGCGAAGGCCGCGGCGTCTACGCGGGCGTGCGCTGGCGCTTTGAGTGATTGCTGCAGGCGGCGCCGGGTGTGATCCGGCGCCGTCGTTCCAGGGTCAGCCGATACGCCAGGGCGGCAGGCGCTCGCTGCGCTTCCAGATGGAAGGCGCGAAGCCGACCAGCACCAGTGCCGCCAGCCACTTCGGCGACGTACTCAGCAGCGTCGAACCGAGCGAGCCGCCGCCGGGTGCGAGCGGCTCCTGCCACGGGTTGTAGCCCAGGTAGACGACGCTGCCAGCCCACCACAACAACGCCAGGCCGATGCCCACCAACAGCAGGGCCAGGGTGCGGCAGGTCCAGCGCTGCGAGGTGGTTCCCCACTCGCGGGACACCGCTACCAGCAGACCCACCACCAGCAGCGACACCAGTGCCACCAGGCCGATATCGACCTTCGGTCCAATGCGCTCATAGGCGCAGGCACGGCATTGCGTCTCTTCCGCGGCAGTGGCGGCTTCAGCGCCATCGCCCTGCCCGGCTGCCGGCTGCGCCAGTGCTGCAAACGGCAACAACACCGCCAGCAGCGTCACCATGATCCAACGAAACAACGTCCTGTTCCTGCGTGCAGCGACATCCATGCGCTCTTCCTCGTCAGTGGTTGTGTGTCTCAGTGGGCGTTCGGCCATCCAGCGCCCCGGTTTCCGAAGCAGTATGACAAGCTCCCGATAGGTGAAACCGCCAGGACACGAATCCTCGGCGACCGCGATCATAGCCCACTGTTCATTGCGGCTGAAAACCGGTCGGGACCGGGCCATATGAAGGGAGCAACCGCATTACAGCCCCTGGATGACCTGCAGCAGATGGCTTGCACCTGGCACGAGTTCCTGAGCAAGCCACCCCAGCACCGCGAAGAACAGCAACAGGCCGATCAGCGGCCAGACCGTGTGCGACACGCATACCCGCCACCATCCCTGCTCGTGCATGCCCTGCATGCGTCGGTACAGGCCGCCGGCGATGGCCGCGTCCACCAGCAGTTCGGCCATCAGCACCGGCGCCGACCACACCACCCATACGCTGGCCAGCAGGACGGTCGCCACCAGCGCGACGATGCCGAGGATGGCCAGCAGCGGCAGGCCCGCTTCGTCTTCAGCCAGCCCGGTCAACGGCAGCTCTCCGGCATCGCCACTGCTCACCGATGCCGGCCCGTTCCACGAGGCCGACGCACCGCCACCGCCGGAACGGCCGCCGGCGCCGCTCCACGGTGATTCCACGGCACTGCCGCGAGGGGATGGGCAGCCACCGCCCACATCCGGCGACAGGCCATCCAGCACGTTGTCCCAACGCCAGCGGATCCAGATCCACATCAGCAGCAGGAACACGCCGTAGGCCAGCACTACGGCCATCGGGTAGCGAAACCACATCGCGTCGATACCGGCCAGGCGCAGCAGGTGCGAGGCAAGGAAACCGGCCGCACCGGTCAGGGCGACGATCAGTGCCATCTGCAGGCGTGGCCAACCGCGCTGCTGCAAGTGCCTGCGCGCACGCACGACTTCGCTGCCGCGGTTCATCGGCAATGTCAGTGGGCTGCGTGAAAAGTGGCGCGAGCGCTTCATGCCGCCGCCAGGGGGCGGGAGGCATCGCGGCGAGGGACCTCGGGAACCTGATGCTGCATGCGGACATCCTTGCCGGGCACGCGTAGGCGGTGTTGGGCGGATTCTACCGCGGGCAGCTCCGCTGTCCAGACGGCGGTTCCAAGCGGCCGTTCCTCAGCTGCGATCAACGATCCGTTCGATGCGGTCACCCGCGAACACGAACTCGCTCTGGCCCTGCAGTTCCAGCTCAGTGCCCGCACGCGGTCCATCGGGAACATCCTGTGCGAACACGCCGCGCCAGCCAATCGTCGCCGTCGCCCGATCACCATCGAACACCAGCGCCAGCAAGCGCTGTTCGCGCTCCAGGAACAGGCGCGCAGACTGGCGTGCCAGTTCGCCAAAGGCATCGACGCCTTCGGTGACCATCGTCAGCTGGCCGCCGCTGTGGTTCTCGAAGCGTACGTTGTGCGCCAGCACCGCCAGCATGGCGTCGATATCGAAGCGGTTGTAGGCCTGCAGGTAGTGCTCGATCAACTGACGATGGTGCAATTCGTCCATGGCGGCATCCAGTCGTGGGCTGCTGGCGAGTCTGGCCTGTCGGCACCGGCCGATCAAGGCCGCGTGGCCGCCTTCAGCAGCTGCGCGGCCACCTGGTCGAACGGGGCGATGTCCTGCAGCGCACGGCACATCGCCACCGCCCCCTCCACGCTGGCGATCACCAGGCTGGCCAGCTCAGCCGCTGCTGGCGGGGCGTGTCCTTCGGCGACGAATGCCGAGGCGAGGTGGCCGTGCCAGCGTGCGAACACCTCGGCCGCCGCCGCGCGGGGTTGGCTGGGCGTGGCCTCCACCGGCTCCTCCACGGCAGCGGCCAGCACCGGGCAGCCGGCGCGGAAATCGGAGCGCAGCAGACGCTCGCGCCACATCGCCAGGAACTGCTGCAGGCCCTGCACCGCCCCATCCTTCAGCAGCTCCATCAGCAGCACCTCCACCTTGTCGCCGGCCATGTGGGTAGCGCGCGCCAGCAGCTCCTGCTTGCCGCCGGGAAAGTGATGGTAGGTGGAGCCCAATGGCGCCTCGGCCAGCTTGGTCACTTCGCGGATGCTGGTGGCATTGAGGCCCACCCGCGCCAGCATCTGCGCCGCGGCATCGATCACGCGCTGTGGGGCATCGGACGGTCGCGGGCTCACGGCGGTCTCCTTGCTAAGACAGTCGTCATAGATTAGCGTACCGGCGATTCTATAACAGTCGTCATAGCCATGAATCTCTGGTTCCGCCTGCTCCACCTGCTGCTGTGCAGCCTGTTCCGGCCGAAGCTGGAGGCCCCGTTCGGGGTCTCGCGGCTGCAGTTCCGGGTGCTGCCCAACGACCTGGACAGCAACCTGCACATGACCAACGGCCGCTACTGGAACATCTTCGACCTGGGCCGGCTGGACCTGATCCTGCGCATGGGTCTGGGCCGGGTGGCGCTGCGCGAGAAATGGGCGCCGATCGTCGGCGCCGGCACCATCCAGTTCCGCCGCGAATTGAAGCCGTTCCAGCGCTTCACCCTGGAAACACGACTGGTGGGTTGGGTCGGCTCGCGCGGCATCATGGAGCAGCGCGTGCTGATCGGTGCCGAGCAGAAGATCGCCACGCGCGCGTTGCTGGTCACCGGCATCTACGACCGCCGCGCGCGCCAGTTCCTGGGCATGCCGAAGATGATGGAAGCGATCGGTGTGGTTGCCCCGCCCTCGCCGCCGCTCGGTGCGGCCGCCGAAGCGTTGCTGGCGGCCGATGCAGCGTTGAAGCAGGACGATGCCTGAGCTTCAGGGGGCGGCCAGCGGCACCGCGTGCAGTTTGCGCGATACGACCTGGGTGCGCCCTCCCACATGCAGCACGTACTCGAAGGACTGCCGCATGCGGCTGTACGCGCCACCCTCCGGCACGCCGTAGTTGGCGCCCACGCTGAGGGTATGCCGGCCTGGCGGCAACGGCTTGAGCATCACCCAGTAGCCGTCGGCGGCGGCCAGCCGTGAGTCTGCGTCATCGTCATCCATGCGGAAGCAGCCTTCACTGCGCACCCGATGCATGCGCATGTCGCCCAGGGGTTGGCCATCCAGCAGCACTACTGCACTGATCAGATAATCGTTGTTGACCGCCGCCCCCGCCTGCAGCTCCTTGCAGGACACAGACTCATCCACCTGGTAGTGCGCCATGTTGATGATCGGCAGCAACAGGTACTTGCCCGCCGGCACCACGCATTCGCGATGTGGCCGGAAACGGCCATTGGTGCCGGCCAGGTTCCAGACCGGGCCTTCCTGGCCCACATCGCATACACGGCCATCCGGGTCGAGATAGGGCGCGCCGCCCTGGGCGTCGGCCCAGCGCCACCAGCGGGCGGTCCATTCGGCCAGTGAAACTCCGGCCACCGGCTCACTCGTCAGCGGCGAAGGCGCCGCCGTGTCTGCACTGAACGCCGGTACGGCCGCCAGCAGCAGTGCCATCGTTGCGCCGCTGCGGCGCAGCCATCCCTGGATTCCCTTCCGCATCACCCACCCCATCGTCCCTGGCGGCCACGCTGCGTGGCCAGCTCCAGGGCCATTTTACCTCGACGGGCTGGACGCTGTGCATTGCGGGTGCTGTGCCTAGTCCGGCGCCATTGCGCGCCTGATTGCAGCCTCCGCCAGCGGCGCCATCACCGCATAGCCCTTCGCCGTGGGATGCACGCCATCCTCGGCCAGCTGCGGATCCAGCCCTCCGGCGGCATTGGTCATCGGCGTGTAGTAGTCCAGATAGACCAGCTGCTTCGCATCGGCATAGCGCTTCAATGCCGCGTTCAATGCGCGCACCTTGGGAGCAGGTGCCGTGCCCGGCAACCACGGGTAATCGCTGACCGGCAGCACCGATGCCAGTACCACGGCGATGCCATGTGCGCGTGCCAGGTCCACCATCGCGTGCAGGTTGTCTTCAATCATCGCCTGCGTGGACGGGCCGGTGTTGCCGGCAATGTCGTTGGTGCCGGCCAGGATCACCACCACCTGTGGCTTCAGGGCCAGCACGTCCTGCGGGAACCGCACCAGCATCTGCGCCGTGGTCTGGCCACTGATGCCGCGGTTGAGCCAGCCCTTGCCGGGAAAGAACGATGCGCTGCCTTCCCTGCCCCAGCCTTCGGTGATGGAATCACCGTAGAACACCACGCGTGGTTGCCCCGGTACAGCGGCAGGCAGTCGCGCGTTGGCGTCGCGATAACGCTGCAGTTGCGGCCAATCGGCCAGGCGCTGCTGCATGAAGCGCACTTCGTCCGCGCGCAGGCTTTCGACAGGCTCCAGCAGCAAAGGGTTGATCGCGGGCATCTCGGCCGCCACCCCGTGGGCGCTCAGCGCGATACCGATGGCAACTGCGGCCAGGCCGCCGGACAAGGAACGCATGGGGTCTCTCCCTTGAATGTCCGGGCCAGTCTAGCGCGCGGCCCCGCGCTTACCGCGCCGCCGACCGCGCGGCCACGCCGGTCACCTTGGCCGGCATCCACATGCCGGGCGTCCAGCCGCTGGCAGCCAGGATTGCCTTCGGGTTGTCTTGCTGGATCAGCGCACGCACCGCATCGCGCTTGTCCTTGGCCTGCAGGTAATAGGCCTTGGCGATGCGGTAGCCCACCCAGTACCCGAGGTCATAGGGCTCCTGCGAACCGGGCTTGTAGTTGTACAGCCACGGCGACAGATCGGTACTGTCCACATCCAGCGCAAAGGCGCTTTCAATGTGGACCTCGCGGCCGCGCGTCCACGCCGCATGGCGACTGTTGCCGACGTTGCCGGAAATCAATTCGGCGATGAATTCGGCGATGCCTTCGCCCAGCGAAACACGCAGCACCGTCGCATGCGGGTCGCCGGGCTCGAAATCGGTCAGGCCGGTCTGCTGGATGTGCACGTACTCGTGCGCGATCACGTGCACGAAACGGTCCTGCACGTTGGGATTCATGAAATCGGCTGCACACAGCGCTTCCAGGCCGATGATCACCCCACTCTTCGAGGTCAACCCGACCGGCCGACCACGGCCGACCGCGAGGGTCACCGGAGGAAACGCGGCCTGCGGATAGATCGCCTGCAGGTTGCCGAACACCTGCACCAGGCGCTGCTTCACCGCCGGCAGCTCCGCCAGGCAGCTGCGGCCCTGCGCATACGCCCCGGGCTGGCTGGCAATGGCTTCGGCCATGCGTTCGGGCGTGACCCGGCGCGCCTTCGCCAGTTCACCCAGGCCCGGACTGCCTTCGGCCAGGTAACCGGCCAGCTGGGCGACACTGGGCTTGCCGCCGGTGCTGTCGTAGAGCGCGTAGAAGCGGCTGGCATCGGTGGTGAGGATCTGCGGCCCCGGCGGGGTACCCGCCGATGCCACGCCGACCACCCCGGCACAGGCAAGGGCAAGCAGGCAACGCAGGAAACTGGACATCGCTCCGTCCTTGGTGGAGTGCATGCGAAGCGCGCAATCTATCACTCCGCCCCGGCCACCGCAGCGGGCACATGCAGGCCCTTCGGGGCTGTGCCAGACTCACTCAGGCACCTGCCATGGATGATGGAGCACCGCACGATGATGATCGTTCCCGCGTACTGGGCCGAAGCCCGCCTGCAGGCCCGTTTCCGTGGCCGGCCGGTGGTCGTGCGCCGCTTCGGCTGGTCCGATGAGGGACCTGCCGAGGCCCAGGCCCACGCCGACCGCCGCGCCAACGAAGCCCTCAATGCCATCCTCGCCGGGCAGGTGCTGCCGCGTCGCGAAGTGCGCAGCAACTATGGCGTGGAGGGTGTGCCAATCCGCGAGCAGATCGTGCAGCGCGACGGCGATGTCATCATCACCCGCAACAGCTATGGCGCATTGTGTCTCAACAGCCCCGACATGCTGTTTGCCGACATCGATCATGCGCAGCCACCGGCCGGATGCGTGATACCGGCCATCGTCGCTGCGATCGTGCTGCTTGCCGGCGCCATCATCGGCACCCTGCTCTGGCACTGGCTGGTGGGCCTGGTACTGGGCGTGGCGGCAGTGCTGCTGGTCAACGCGGCACTGCTGATGCGGCGGAAGCAGCGCCTGGCCGCCGCCGGCGGTGCTGAAGGGCTTGCGCTGAAACGCGTGGACGCCTTCAGCGAACAGCATCCCGATTGGCACCTGCGTGCCTACCGCACACCCGCCGGGCTGCGCGTGCTGGCGATGCATGCCACGTTCTCACCGGAGGACGAGCAGCTCCAGGCATTCTTCAAGGCACTGGGCACCGACACCCTGTACGCGCGCATGTGCCGGCTGCAGCATTGTTTCCGTGCGCGACTGACACCGAAGCCATGGCGCGTCGGCCTGAAGTACCGCATCCGGCCGCCTGTGGCCGCGTGGTCAGCCGAACAGGCCAACAATCCGGATCGACTGGCCTGGATTGCCGAGTACGAAAAGAAGAGTGCCGGCTTTGCCGCGTGCACCTACCTGCGCAGCTTCGGCGACACCTCCCGGGTGCATGCCAAGGCCGAGCATGTGCGCGAGCTGCACGATCGGCTGTCGCACGCTCAGGACCGGTTACCGCTGGCCTGAACGCAGTGAGCGCTCAGTCCACGCCCTGCACGAACGGCTGCCCTGCCAGGGTAACGCCCAGCCGCACCGCGATCTGCTGACCTTCCTTTTCGAAGGTCGTGGCGCATTGCTTGGCGCCCTTCTGGCATCCAACTTCCGGAAAGCCCTCGAGTGACTCAGGCGCGCGCTGGACCGGACTCGCCTGCCACCCTGCCGCATCCATGAGGCGCTTGGCCTTGGCATAAGGCATGCCGGCGACAATGCCCAGCTGCGCCAGTTCGGAGGGGAGTGATTGGCCATGCAGGCTCGGCGTCATCACCAGCGCCAACACTGCGACAACACGTTTGGACTTCATAGGTGAAACCCGTGGCAGACAGCAACAGGCCTGCAGCGTATCGCAGCTTCCGCACGCCATGGCACCCGCATCACATATGGTTACGCAATCGCAACGGCCAATGACACGAGGTCACCCTCCGGATCCATCCGGTACTGTTGAGAACCGCCACGGGCGCCTCGCGCGCCGCCCGCCGCGCCGGTACCCAGGCAGCCAGCTGCCCCAGGGTGAACACCAGCCCGACGCCCAGCACCAGGTACCCGGGATCGATGCGAGGTACCTCGTAGTAGCGCGAAACCCAGACATTCAACGCCAATGCCAGCACACTGCCAGCGAGCGCGCCGACGAAGGTCAGCATCAGATTCTCGATCATGAAGTAGCTGGTCACATCGCGCCTGCGGGCACCCAGTGCACGTCGTATGCCGATCTGCGGATAGCGCTTGCGGACCCAGAAGCTGGCCAGCCCCTACACGCCCGTGCCGGTCACGATCAACAGCGAGATGCCGGCGCACAGGAAGATGATCGCCATAGTCTGGTCACGCCGGAAGTATTCCGCACGCAGTTTGCTGAAGCGCTGGACCCGGGGCAGCATCCGGTTCGCTTCGCGCGCGGCCAGCGCATTGCAGGCCGAGTCGAGGACCGCGGAAAGCGCGTCCGGCTCGCTGCGCACCGCGTACATCACCCGGGTGCCGGCTGCAGCAGGCTGTCGCCTGTTCAGCGACTGCGCTGGCGCTCGATTTCCGCGTGCAGTCCCTGCAGCTGCGCCAGGTACTGCTGGAAAACGTCCAGATCCTCCTCGACCAGGCGTGACCAGTCGGGCTTCACATTCAGCAACTGCTCGACCTGCCGCTGCGGCGGGCGATCAAACCCCTCGCCCAGGACGGCCAGGTAGCGTTCCCTGAATCCCTCCGGATCCTGCCGGTCCTGTGCGAAGAGCTGCACCGCAATCAGTCCTGCATACAGGTAATTGGCCAGGTAAAGCGGATCCTCATACATCAGCCGCTTGGATATCCAGGTGCTGCGCAGCTCGGGATACTGCTCCGATGCGCCCCCGTACCTGCCCAGCACCTTCATCGTCAGCGTATCAAGCGCGTCTGCGTTGCCAACCTCATCGGCGGCCACCTCCTGATAGATGGACTGTTCCAGATCGGCCTCTTCAGACGATACGAACAGCTGCAGGATGATGTCATCGAGCAACGACTTCAGGTAATACGCCTTGGCACGTGGATCACTGGCCTGCCGGTAGAGCTGATCGCGGAACTTCAGTTCGTTGTAGATGGCGAAGGCCTCGGTCAACCACTTGTTGCCGTTGCGCTGGAATGATGATGCGCCGCCGCGCTGCATCCACTGGCCATGCATGGCATGGCCGGCTTCGTGAGCGATCTGGACATCCCCCTCCAGATCGCCCTGGCGATGGCCAACGAACAGCAACGAAGGCACACCGGGGGCGCTGATCGAAAACGCATCCATCGCGCGCCGCCCTGCCGATCCGCCCAGATCCATTTGTCCGCCCGCAGGATCGAGCAGCCCGCGCAGCCCTGTCACGTAATCCGGCCCCAGCACCTGCATTGATGCCGCCGCCGCATCACACAACTGCGCCAGGTCAAGCGGCGGAGGAATATAGCCCGCATCAGGCAGGTCCATGTCCCAGATCTGTGGAGACGCCTGGCCCATGCGCTCAAGATGGGTCAACTGCATCTGCTGGTAGTACCGCCGCAGCAGCGCGTGGCGCGCTACCGCCGCCAGTGTCGCGTCGACGGCGGCCTGATCCAGGCCCATGTGCCGGTAGCTGCGGTCAGGCGCAGTTCCATCGCCCTGCAGTTCCGACGCATGCTCGTTGAGGCGGACCAGGCCCAGCAGCACCGTTGCCATTTCGCTGCGCCGCGACGCCGTTCCCTGCCAGTAGGCACGCCATGCCGCTTCGCGCAGTGAACGGTCCGGCAGGCGGGAAAGGGCTCGCGCGTCGGTGCGGCTGTCGAGCGTGCGGCCTTCATGTTCGAAACGCGCAAAGGGGGCCGACTGCAGCAGCTGCCGGTGCAGACGGCCGAAGCTGTCCAGCGCCGGATCAGCCAACGTGTCGACCGCATCCACCAGCGCTGCATTGGCCGGCTGCACATCCTCCCGCAACGCCCGTTCACGCAGGTCGGCATGCGGCGCGATCCAGGCAGCGTGCGCGGGCGCATCACGCAATGCCTGCTTGGCAATCGCCGCGATGCGTCCACATGTGCTGGCGACTTCGCCCTGGGTGTTGGCCAGCCGGGCATCGTCGGCATTGCGCGCTGCCTGAAGATGCAGGTAGCCATGGTGCCGGAGGCACTCGCCATACAGCTGTTCGGCCCGCTGGAACCTCACGTCTGGCGGCGCATGAAGTGCCTTGAGGGCATGGGTCCTCCGCTCGAGGTTCTGCCACGCCTCACGTTCCTGGGAGGCGCTGCCAAAGTAGCTGCGGTCATCTGCCCGCAAAGCCTGCGCTTTCACTCCGTGTGTCATCCCGGCCAACAGCGTCGCGATGACAAAAGTGATGGCGCGCATCCCATTGCGATGCATCGCTGTCTCCTGGTTTGTTTCCACTCCCAGCTTAGCAGCCCGGGTGGACCCGGATGCCGCATGGCAGGTGGCTTCCCGATTCCCGATTGCGCATCCGGATCCAGGCCGTCTACCCACTCACATCCCGATACAGCAAGGCCGCCTTGAGGCGGCCTTCCCGTTCCATTACTTGGCGTTCTTCACGTAGGTATCGAACCAGTTCAGCATTTCCGACACCAGCTGCTCGTTCGACTCCAGCGCGGTATACCAGTGCGGTTCATTCGGCAGCATCACCAAGCGGGTGGTACCACCGTTGCCACGGATCGCCTGGTAGAGCTTGCGCGACTGGAACGGCTCGGTGCCCGGGTTGGCGTCGTCCTCGCCGTGGACCAGCAGCAGCGGCAGCTTGATCTTGTCGGCATAGAAGAACGGAGAGGCCTTCAGGTACACGTCCTGCGCCTGCCACACCGAGCGACGCTCGTTCTGGAAGCCGAACGGGGTAAAGGTCTTGTTGTACGAACCACTGGTCGCCACGCCAGCCTTGAACAGGTTGGTATGGGCGATCAGGTTGGCGGTCATCAGGCCGCCATGGCTGTGGCCGGTCACGCCGATGCGGTTGCGATCGACCACGCCCATGTCCACCGCCTTGTCCACCGCTGCCTTGGCGTCGGCTTCCAGCTGTTCCAGGTAGGTGTCGTAGGCGTTCTTCGGGTCACCCACGATCGGGAACGAGGCGTTGTCGATGATCGCGTAGCCGGCCAGCAGCATCAGGCGGTACGGCTGCAGGCGGGTGAAGGTCTGCTGCGAACCGGACACCTGCCCCGCCTGCGCGGCGTTGGCGAAGTCGGCCGGGTAGGCGTACAGGATCGCCGGCACGCGCTGGCCTTCCTTGTAGCCCGGCGGCGTGTACAGGGTGAACGACAGGTCCACGCCATCGGCACGCTTGTAGGTCACCAGCTGCTTCTTGAT
Organism: Stenotrophomonas maltophilia group sp. msm4; assembly: GCF_032025605.1. Lineage (NCBI taxonomy): Bacteria > Pseudomonadati > Pseudomonadota > Gammaproteobacteria > Lysobacterales > Lysobacteraceae > Stenotrophomonas > Stenotrophomonas maltophilia group sp. msm4. The sequence continues at coordinate 1,526,943 of NZ_JAVSKK010000001.1, forward strand.
CTGGCGCACTTCCGGAGTCGGGTCGACCAGCTTGGTCAGCGCGGTCGCGGTGGACGCGAACTGCGCCTCGCCGGTCTTCGCCTCGGCCACCGCCTCACCCTGCTGACGGATGAAGGCGTTCGGCGGATCGATCACCGACTGGTGCCAGGTCAGGTAGCGCCCAGGCGTATTGCTGAAACCAAGGAACTGCTCGTAGGCATCAGCGCTGCTGCGGAACAGGCGTTCGCTCTTCAGCGTGCGCAGGTCGAGGCGATCGAGGAACGGACGGTCGCCCTGCGGCGAGGCACCACGGCCGCTGAGGAAAACATGGTTGCCCTCACGGCGCACGACCTGCGCACCATTCGGCAGGCGGGTGAAGACCAGGTTGCCGGGGTTGCCGTACAGCTCATCGCTGGACATGTCCCACAGCAGGCGGCCTTCCTTCTTCGGCTGATCCACATCGACGATGCGGGTCTGCATCCAGTGGCGGTTCTCGTCGTTCTCGTACTGGAACGCCACGGCCGGATCGGCAGTCCACGCGAAGCCTTCGAAGCGCTGTGCGGTGCGGGCGATCTCGACCGGCTTGCCGTTGAACGGCGCCTTCAGCATCAGCACCCGGTCGCGATGCGGCACGTTGACCTTCCAGTCGCCCTTGTCCAGCGCTTCGGCATAGACCAGGGTGGCCGGATCGGTGGCACGCCAGTCGAAACCACGCGGGCCTTCCGGTACGCCGTGCACCGGCACGCGGTCGGCCAGCGGCAGGCTGGCGATCGGCGTGGACTTGCCGCTGGCGATATCCAGCACGGCCACGTCGTTGGCGAAGCGCTGGTAGGTCACCGCATGCGAGTACGGCGCCTTGATCGATTCGGTCAGCACGTGCACGCCATCGGGCGCGGCGCTGACTTCGTTGAACAGCGCCGGCTGCCCGACCGGACGCACGCTGTTGGCGGCAGTATCAACCACGGCCAGCTGCGAGGCGCCGTAATAAGCGAACAGCTTCTCGTCATGCACGCTGGTCAGCGTATCGCGGGCTTCGTAGGTGCTGCTCTCGCCACTGCTGCCCAGCGACTCCTGTGCATCCGGGCCGGTCGGTACGCCACCGTTGGACGGTGCTGGGCCCTGGTTGGCCGGCACCAGCTTCACCAGCAGGTTCTGGCTGCCGCCCAGCCACTGCACGGTGTAGCCGAAAATCGGGTTCAGCTGAACGTTCGGCACCTGCTTCACCTGGCCGGTAGCGGCATCGCCCACCCACAGCTGCACGCTGGTATCGACCGCGTTCTGGAACGCAAAGTGGCTGCCATCGGCCGACCACAGCGCGCCGGTGGCACAGCCCTGCGGCAGGTTGACCTTGGTCTGCTGGCCACTGCCGATGTCGACCAGGGTGAAGTCGGCCACGCAGGCCGGGATGCCATAGCCACCGGGGGTGTCATGGCGGCTGCGGTTCTTCGGTTCCAGGCGCACGCCAGCCAGCTTCAGGTACGGCTGGGCGACACGGCTGATCGACGGGTAGGTCTGCGCAGTGGTCAGCAGCAGGCGCTGGCCACCCGGGGCCACGTTCGGCGCCGGCGGCGGCGGTGCCTTCAACACCTTGAGCAGGTGCTCCGGCGGCTTCGCGTAGTCTGCAAGCGCCGGGCCAGCGGCCAGCAGGCCGAGGGTGGCAACGGCAACGGCCGCCGCCAGAGAGGTTCGACGGATGAGCATCCTTATCCCCTGGGTGTGAATGGGTACCCGGAATCGGGCAAGGTCCCGAATCTAGCACCGCAGGGGTTGTCGTGAATGGGCCGGAAGGGCTAGTGGCCGGATGGGGCAAAGTGGAACACGCCCGGAGAGGCCGGCAATGGACCGGCATCTGCCAGGCGTGGTCTGTCGTCACTGCTGGGCGTGCAGGTCCCAGGCAGTCAGGTAATCGGGGTCGACCACGATCATGCCACTGTTCCGCATGCGGTACTCGCCGGGCTCGGCGGGCAGGTACTGGTCGAGCATCGGCGGCAGATAGCGCTCATGGCCGTCATTCTCGTCCGCCAGCACCACGCCTTCGTCGGCGCTGATGCGCAGCACCGTACCGGCGTATTGTTCCAGCCCCTGCACCTGGCCGTCACCGCCATAGCGGGTGACGCCCACCAGCACCACCTTGCCGATCATTTCCTCGACCTTGGCATCGTCCAAGGGCGGCAGCATGGGAGTGAATTCATCGCTCATCGGTGCACCTCCGTAGCCTGCTGGACATCGTGGATGAGGTTTCCGCTTCGCAGTGCGCGTCGCTGGCAGCCGAGCAGGTGCCCAGCCCGAAGCCTCGGCATCGAGAGTGCCAGTGCGCCCATGAACCCAAGGGTTCCTGGAGCACGATGCTGCCATCGCAGGCGGAAGGGACAGGTGAAGGCCGAAATCGGTCCTCGCCGATCAGAGGGTTGTACCTGCACCCACGCTAGAATGCGCCCATGCGCACCGTACATGCCCTCCGCTACATCACCCCGTTACGGGAAGGCGGCTCCCTGCCCGCCGTGGTCGAGACCGACGACGACGGCATGGCCGTGCTGAAGTTCCGCGGCGCCGGCCAAGGCCCGAAGGCGTTGATCGCCGAGCTGATTGCCGGTGAGATGGCACGCACGCTGGGCCTGCCGATTCCGGAAATCCTGTTCGTCGAGCTGGATCGCGAGTTCGCCCGAACCGAGCCCGACCCGGAGATCCAGGAGCTGATCCGCGCCAGCGAGGGCCTGAACCTGGGCCTGGACTACCTGCCGGGTGCGATCAATTACGATCCGGCGGCGATGCCGGTGGACGCCGACCTTGCCTCGCGCATCGTCTGGTTCGATGCGTTCACCAGCAATGTCGATCGCACCACCCGCAACCCCAACCTGATGGTGTGGCACCGCAAGCTGTACCTGATCGACCACGGCGCGGCGATGTACTTCCACCACGACTGGGCCAATGCCGGCGATGCCTGCGAAAAGCCGTTCGTGCTGATCCGCGACCATGTGCTGCTGTCGTTCGCCAGCCGCATCGCCGAGGTGGATACCGAACTGGCCGCGCGCCTGAGCGATGCCGAGATCGAGCGCATCGTCGGCCTGGTGCCGGACAGCTGGCTGGTCAACGAGCCGGCATTCGACAGTCCGCAGGCCTATCGCCAAGGCTACATCGACTATCTCAAGCACCGCCTGAAAGTGCGTGCGGTGTTCGTGCAGGAGGCCGTCCGTGCCCACGCTGCACACGTATGACTATGCGGTCATCCGCGTGGTACCGCGGGTGGAACGCGAGGAGTTCATCAACGTCGGAGTGATCGTCTCCTGCCCCGGCGCGCGCCATCTGGAAGCGGCCATCGAGATCGATCCGGCACGCCTGCACGCGTTCGCTCCAGCGCTTGATCAGGATGCGTTGCAACCGTGGTTGGATGCGATCGTGGCCATCTGCCGTGGCGACGCCAGCGCCGGACCGATCGCACAGCTGCCCGCGCGCGCCCGCTTTCATTTCCTCACCGCCAAGCGCAGCTCGGTTGTGCAGATGTCGAGCACGCATGTCGGCCGCACTGCGGACCCGGCGGGTGTGGTGGAACACTTGATGACGAAGATGGTGCGGGTACCGGCACCAACCGAGCAACATTGATTGGGTAGAGTCGACCGCTGGTCGACTGCCGTTCGCGGGAAGCAGGCGCACCGTCTTCGTGGCCGTACCGGTGCTCCCTACCCTCGCCCTGCACCACGAAACCAAGCCATACCAGCCCTTGTGGTTCTGCGCCGTGGTGGCCCGCTGCAGCAATGCAGGTGAGACCAGCGCTCCGCTTTGCAGGCCTGGGCGAGCTTCATCTTGTCCGGCGTTTCAGCGCCCACGATCTGGAACCGCTTCACCTGCCGCAGATTGGCCAGGTCCATGACGGTCGTCCCCCCAGCTGCATCCACGCTAGGGACGCTGCCGCAACACCTCGACCGTGACGGCGAACGCCTCGATGCGATGCCATTCGCTCCGCTCCTGCGGCAGCGATTCCACGCCCATGCCGATCTGGTACCGCACCGCTTCCTCGGGCGCGGAGAAATCACGCGATTCGTGCTGCGCTGTGGCCAGCACATAGGCAATCTGCCGATGGACGGTAATGCCGTTGTCGATGCAGGTACGCACGATCATCTCGACCGACTGGTCCCGGGTCAGGCCGAAGCCCACCCCACCTTTTCCATAGCCTTCGCTCATCCTTCAGCTCTCCAGTTCCGGAACGCATCCGTTCGTCGGGGAAAGACCTACTTCAGCAGGTCCGATTCGGTAGGGGCCTCGCCCCTGCAGGTGTCATAGCGGCGCTGCAGCAGCGTGCGCGGCCCGGTTCCGCGCAGCTGGATGACCTTGTCCTCGTGCGCGCACGGGCTGACCTTCGCGCGCAGCACGAACCGCCCATTGTCGATACGGTCGATGTCGCGCCCGCCGATGGCCGCTTCCAATGCCTTGGCACGCACATAGCGGTTGACCTTGGCGTCGAACAGGTAGAACGCATGCACCGGAACGTTGTAGACACCGTTGTTGTCCTGCCACACCTGCAGGTCCGGCACGCCATCGCCATTGAAATCCGAAACGGTCAGCAGCACGGCCACCGCACCCTGGGCATCGGCGCCAGCGCGGGTCAGGCGCGGCTGCACGTCCGTGACCGCCACGTTGCGCCCGCCACGGGTCACGCCCATGCTCCTCACCCGGCAGGTCGTCACGTTGTCGGCGCCGCCGCAGTCGGCCACCTGGAAGACCACCTGCAATGCAGGCGTGATCCTGCCCTCGCCGGGCCGCAGGACGATCCTGCCCTGTTTGTCAGGCGCGGCACATGTGCGTGCGGCACTGCTGTGAATCCAGCTGGGCAACGGCCGTGCCGCCTTCCGGGCAACGACTGTCGCGCTGGCGCAGCCATTGCCGCTGCAGATCGCGCAGCACCTGCTGATCACTGACGGTCAGCGTGGAGCGCGCCGCACTGTAGGCGGCGTTGAGCGCATCGTCGCGCACCTTGAATTCAGCGTCGACACAACGACGACGGGCCTCCAGTGCGGTGCCCGCGGCCCCCATGCAGAGCGCATACGCAGGGCTCAGAAAGCGTGCATCGCCGGCAATCAGTTCGGCACCACTGGGCAGCGACATCGGTCACGGCCCCCGTCGCCCATGTTCAGGCCGGCAACCGCTATTTCGGCAGCGCGAACGCCATCACGTAATCGCCGTTCGGGGTTTCCATGAAATGGTGGCCGCCGGCCATGATCACCACGAACTGGCGTCCGTCCTGTTCATACACCATCGGCGTAGCCTGCCCGCCCGCGGGCAGCTTGGCATGCCAAAGCTCCTTGCCGGTCTTCAGGTCGATGGCGCGCAGCAGGTCATCGGTGGCGGCGGCGATGAAGATCAGCCCGCTGGCGGTCACCACCGAACCGCCGTTGTTCGGCGTGCCGATCTCGATCGGCAGGCCGGAACGGATGCCGAACGGCCCATTGCCGCGCGCACTGCCAAACGGACGATCCCACAACAGCTTGCCGGTGCGCAGGTCGATGGCGCGGATGCCGCCGTAGGGAGGCTGCTTGCACAGCAGACCCGTGAACGGCAGCCGCCAGCCAGCGTTGACCTGGATGCCATACGGCGTTCCCACCTGCGGATCGCCGGCGCCCTCGCCACCGCCCCTGTCGGCACGGATCTTTTCGCGCGGCAGCCAGCCCAGGCGGTCGGCTTCGGCACGTGGCACCAGCCGGTTGTAGTTGGGCATGTCGTTGTAGTTGGCCACGATCACGCCGCGGCGCGTGTCGATGGACACACTGCCCCAATCCGAACCGCCGTTGTAGCCGGGGTATTCGATGGAATGGCGATCACTGCTCGGCGGCGTGTAGAAGCCTTCGTAATAGGCCTTGCGGAACTGGATGCGGCAGATCAGCTGGTCGATCGGGGTGATGCCCCACATGTCGCGCTCGGTCAGATCATGCTCGCGGCGCAGCGTGTGGTACAGCGAGAACAGCTGGGTGGGTGAACGCTGTTCCGGTTCGACACCGCCGACCGGCACCTTGCGCTCTTCGGCAGCGGTCAGCAGCTGGCCGTTGCGGCGGTCGAGAATGTAGATGTCACCCTGCTTGGTCGGCAGCAGGATCGCCGGCACCTTGCCTGCCGCCGTCGGGTAGTCGATCAGGCTGGCCTGCGAACCGAGGTCGTAGTCCCACACATCCTTGCGCACGGCCTGGAAATGCCAGGCCGGCTTGCCAGTGGCCACATCGATCGCCACCAGCGACGTCGCATAGCGGTTCTGGTTTTCCGTACGCGAGCCACTCCAGTAGTCGCCCGCAGAATTGCCCAGCGGCAGATAGACCAGCCCCAGCGCCTCATCACCGGTCGCGGTGGTCCACATGTTCGGCGTGCCGCGCGTGTAGGTCTGCCCATGCGGCGGCAGGCCGCTGCGCTCGGGCTGGTCCATGTCCCACGCCCAGCGCAGCTTGCCGGTGATCGCGTCGTACGCCTGGATCACGCCCGATGGCGCGTCGCGGCGCTGACCATCCAGCACCTGGTGGCCGGTGACGATCACGCCGCGCACGATGGCCGGGGGCGAGGTGATCGACACGTAGCCGGGTGGCACCTCACCCATCCCGAGGGTGATGTCGACCTGGCCGTTGTTGCCGAAATTCGCGCAGGGACGGCCGCTATCTGCATCCACTGCAATGATGCGCCCGTCCAGCGTGCCTTCGATGATGCGCGCCCAGCACGCCGGACGACTGCCCGGTGCAGCGCTGCGGCTCACGCTGGGCGGCGGTTCGGGCAACGCCAGATCGGCCGCGGCATCGGCCAGGGTGGCATCGGCCAGGATCGGCGTTGCCGGTTGCTCGTAGTAGCTCACACCACGGCAGGCGGCGGTGTACGGGATCGAGGCGTCCTTCACCTTCGGATCGAAGCGCCACACTTCCTTGCCACTGGCGGCGTCGAGCGCGATCAGGCGGTTACGGGCAGTGCACAGGTACAGGCGGTCGCCGATCTTCAGCGGCGTGGTTTCCGCACCCCAGCGCTTCTTCGGCATATCGCCGGTGCGGAACTGCCAGGCGGGCTGCAGCGTGGCCACGTTGGCCGGGGTGATCTGCTGCAGTGGCGAATAGCGGGTGCCTGCATTGCTGCGCCCCCACGCCGGCCAGTCTCCCTCGGCAGGCTGGTCGGCCGGTTGCAGGCCGGTGGTATCCCGCGTGGGTTCCAGTCCGGCGCTGGCCGCGCCTTCCGGGAACGGCTGGTGCCCGTCCACTTCACCATGCGGTGCGAACGCCAACCCGAAGGCAGCGACGAACACCAGCATCAGGACGCCCGCCACGCTGCGCGACAGGCGCTTTGAAACCGGTTCGCGAAGGGTCGGCGCGAGCAGCGCCAGCACGATGCCGAGCGTGGTCACCAGGCCCAGCCGCGGCACCCAGCGCCAGTAGTCGCTTCCCGATTCCCACCAGGTCCACAGCAGCGTGCCGACGAACACCAGCGCGTACAGCAGCGCGCCGCTGCGGCGATTGCCGAACAACAACAGGCCACTGGCCAGAAGGCCGGCCCCGGCGATGGCGTAGTACGCCGACCCGCCCAGGCTGAGCAGCCACGCGCCGAGCCCGCCGATGACCAGGCCGAGTACGACCAGCAGTAGCGACAGCACGGTAACGAGAGGGTGCCGTGAGGCGCGGACGGGAGCAGGAACGGACTGCGGCGTGGCGGACATCGTCGATCTCCGGGGGCAGCATGCGCCGTTATCCCACCGCCTGTGTGAAGCGCGCGCGTATGCGTGGCATCCGGATACGACGACGCCGGCACAGGGCCGGCGTCGTCGGGTACCCAGGCTCGCGGCAGGATCACTCCTGCGCGGCGTCCTCGCTGCTGGCCGCAGCCGGTGCGCCGTCGGTCGTGGCCGGGGCGGCGGCAGCCACCTCGTCCTCGTCCTCGTCGATCGAGGCATCCATGCGCTCCACCGCCTGCAGCTTCTCGTCCTTGGACAGGCGGATCAGGGTCACGCCCTGGGTGTTGCGGCCGACGCGGCTGATTTCCGAGCCACGCGTACGCACCAGCGTACCGCCGTCGGAGATCAGCAGGACTTCGTCGCGGGAGCCCATCAGCACTGCGGCGACCAGCTTGCCGTTGCGCTCGGTGGTCTGGATGCCGATCACGCCCTGCGTGCCACGGCCCTTGCGCGGGTAGTCGGGCAGCGGGGTGCGCTTGCCGTAGCCGTTCTCGGTGGCGGTGAGGATGTACTGCACGCTGGCATCGTCGGCAATATCGATCACCGCATCGCCATTGGCGGTGGCTTCCTCGACACCGTTGTCGTCCTCGTTCTCGTCCTCGATGCCACCGGCACTTTCGGCCACGATCAGGCTGACCACTTCCTCGCCGGCCGGCATCCTGATGCCACGCACGCCGGTGGCGGTACGGCCCATCGAGCGGACTTTGTCCTCGCCGAAGCGCACGGTCTTGCCGTTGGAGGCGAACAGCAGGATGTCGCGCTGGCCATCGGTCAGGCCGACGCCGACCAGGGCATCGCCCTCATCGAGGTTGATCGCGATCTTGCCGCGGGCCAGGCGGAAGGCGAACTCGCCCAGGGGGGTCTTCTTGACCGTACCGTTCTTCGTGGCGAAGAACACGAACTGGCCATCGGCGTACTCGCGCACCGGCAGCACGGCCTGCACGCGTTCGCCGGGTTCCAGCGGAATCCAGTTGATGATCGGACGGCCGCGGGCGTTGGAACCCGCTTCCGGCAGCTGGTAGACCGGCAGCCAGAACACCTTGCCCGAACTGGTGAACGTCAGCAGCGTATCGTGCGTGTTGACCAGCCACAGCTGTTCGATGAAATCCTCTTCCTTGGTCGCCGCTGCACTGCGGCCACGGCCACCGCGACGCTGTGCGCGGTACACGCTGACCGGCTGGCGCTTCACGTAGCCGGCATGCGACACGGTGACCACCACGTCTTCCGGTGCGATCAGGTCGAGGATGTCCAGGTCTTCTTCGCTGTGGCGGATTTCGGTGCGACGTTCGTCGCCGAACTCGGCCTTGACGTTGACCAGCTCCTCGCGGATCACCTGCAGCAGGCGGTCGGGATCTTCCAGGATGTGGATCAGCCCGGCGATCACTTCCAGCAGCTGCTTGTACTCGTCGGTCAGGCGGTCCTGCTCCAGCCCGGTCAGGCGGTGCAGGCGCATTTCCAGGATCTGGGTGGCCTGGATCTCGGTCAGCTGGTAGCCGCCCTCGATCAGGCCCACGCCCTTGGGCAGGTCTTCCGGGCGCGAGGCTTCGGCACCGGCGGCACCCAGCATCGCACCGACCAGGCCCGGCTCCCACACGCGCGCCAGCATGCGCTCGCGTGCTTCGTTCGGGTTCGGCGAGGTCTTGATCAGTTCGATCATCTCGTCGATGTTGGCCAGCGCGACGGTCAGGCCTTCCAGCACGTGGGCACGGGCGCGCGCCTTGCGCAGCTCGAACACGGTGCGGCGGGTGACCACTTCGCGACGGTGGCGGACGAACGCCTCCAGCATCTGCTTCAGATTCATCAACTGCGGGCGGCCGTCGACCAGCGCCACCATGTTGATGCCGAACACCGATTCCATCTGCGTCTGCTGGTACAGGTTGTTCAGCACAACCTCGGCAGATTCGCCGCGCTTGATCTCGATGTAGATGCGCATGCCGTCCTTGTCGGACTCATCGCGCAGCTCGCTGATGCCTTCGATCTTCTTTTCCTTGACCAGCTCGGCGATCTTTTCGATCAGACGCGCCTTGTTCACCTGGTAAGGAATTTCAGTGACGATGATCGATTCGCGGCCATTGTCGGCCACTTCGATATCGGCCTTGGCACGGATGCGCACGCGGCCACGGCCGGTGCGGTAGCCGGCGACGATGCCGGCGGTGCCGTTGATGATGCCGGCAGTCGGGAAATCCGGGCCCGGGATGTACTCCATCAGGCCGTCGACGTCGATCTCCGGGTTGTCGATCAGCGCAATGCAGGCGTTGATCGATTCGCTCAGGTTGTGCGGCGGGATGTTGGTCGCCATGCCCACCGCGATACCGGCCGAGCCGTTGACCAGCAGGTTCGGGAACCGGGTCGGCATGACCGTCGGCTCCAGTTCCTTTTCGTCGTAGTTGGGCTGGAAATCGACGGTTTCCTTGTCGATATCGGCCATCAGCTCATGCGCCAGGCGCGACATGCGCGCCTCGGTGTATCGCATCGCCGCGGCGGAGTCGCCGTCGATCGAACCAAAGTTACCCTGGCCGTCGACCAGCATGTAGCGCAGCGAGAACGGCTGTGCCAGGCGCACCAGCGTGTCGTACACCGACTGATCGCCATGCGGGTGGTACTTACCGATGACGTCACCGACGATACGCGCCGACTTGAAGTAGGGCTTGTTGCTGTGCGCGTTGAGTTCATTCATCGCGTACAGCACGCGACGATGCACCGGCTTGAGGCCGTCGCGCGCATCCGGCAGCGCGCGGCCCACGATCACGCTCATGGCGTAATCGAGGTAGCTCTTGCGCATCTCGTCTTCCAGGTTGACCTGGATGATTTCCTTGGCGGTTTCTGCCATTCGGGTTCCGTTGTCTGGTAGCGGTCCAGTCCGGCGCAGCCCTCTGCGGGAGGGGGTCGCGCCGGAACCTCGATTCAACCTGTGGATACTACCACAACGGGCTGGTTTCCGCCTGCCTTTACGGGGATTTTACCGGCACAAATCAGGAACTTAGGGTTGCCGGCCAGCGGCCGGCACTACCGGGGGCGGCGGTCGCGCCGCCCCTCCCCTGCGCCTCAGCCGCCGAAGGCGGCGCGCATGTTCTCGGCGGTCGGGTTCAGGATCACCCCGCGCTCGGTCACGATGGCGTCGATCAGCTCGCCCGGGGTGACGTCGAACACCGGGTTCCAGGCGGCAATGCCTTCGGCCACGGTGCGGGTGCCGCCCACGCCATACAGCTCACCCGGGTCGCGCTGCTCGATCTCGATCTGGCTGCCGTCCACGGTCTCCATGTCCACGGTCGAGGACGGCGCCACCACCATGAACTTCACGCCATGGTGGCGCGCGGCAATGGCCAGTTGGTAGGTGCCGATCTTGTTGGCGGTATCACCATTGGCGCAGATGCGGTCTGCGCCCACGATCACCCACTGCACGGCACCGGTCTTCATCAGGTGCGAGGCCGCCGAGTCGGCGATCAGGGTGGCGCCGATTCCATCCTGCTGCAGCTCCCACACCGTCAGGCGCGCGCCCTGCAGCCACGGTCGGGTCTCGCCGGCGAACACGCGCGCGATGCGGTGCTGGGCCATGCCGGCGCGAATGACGCCCAGCGCGGTACCGAAGCCGGCGGTGGCCAGCGAGCCGGTATTGCAGTGGGTCAGCACACCGCTGCCGGCCTCGATCAAGCCAGCGCCCAGCGCGCCCATGTGGCGATTGGCGGCCAGGTCTTCCTCGGCGATGGCCTGCGCTTCGGCCTCCAGCAGTGCCTTCCAGTCGGCGCCGGCGGCGTGCAGGCAACGGCGCATGCGCGCCAGCGCCCAGGCCAGATTGACCGCAGTGGGGCGCGATGCGTTCAGGCGCTGCAGTGCCGGTTCCAGCTGCTGCAGCGCGTGCGCACCGTCGGCGGCCTGCACCTCGCGCGCGGCCAGCACCACGCCCCAGGCGGCGGCAATGCCGATCGCCGGCGCGCCACGCACGGTCAACGCATGGATGGCGCTGGCAACCTCGTCGCTGTCGTGGCAGACCACATGCTCGACCACGAACGGCAGCTTGCGCTGGTCCAGCAGTTGCAGGGCATCGCCGGTCCACAGGATCGGGCGGATGTGGTCATAACGGGCGTAGTCGATGTCGGAGGCAGTGTTCATGGGCCCATTGTAGGGCCACGCCCGGCAGCGTTGGAGCCCGCCCGGGCTCAATTCACCGAGAATTCGGCGCGGCAGCCGCCGTCCACCCAGATGCCGTTGCGGCTCCAGCCCCAGGTACTGCCTTCCTCGCAGGGCGTGCTCGACAGCTGCTCGGAAACGACCGCGCCAACGGAGATGCTGGCGCCGCAGAAACGCCGCTTCTTCGACTTCGATTCGCAGGTCAGGCGACGCGGCACATCGACGAAGCGGCCATCCTCGTCGGCCACCTCGAAATCGCCCTGGCAACCACGGCTGGTCCAGATCTCATTGCGCTTGTAGCCCCAGCCCTGCCCCTCGCGGCATGGCAGCACCGACAGCTGGCGCAGCAGGCGCACGGGGGCGCCATCCAGGCGCACCGGGCAGCTCTGCGGACGGCCATTGGATTCGCAGCGCACCACGCGGCGCACCAGGCGCTTGCCTTCCGTTGCCGCAGGTGCCGCACCCTGCGCACGGCGCGCACGGAACTCGGCGCGGCAGCCAAGGGTGACCCACACGCCGCTGCGGTCGGTGCCCCACTCGCTACCGCGGATGCAGCTGTTGCTCGACAGCTGGCGCACCAGATCGACGCCGTTGGCCACATCGATGTCGCAGTGCACCCAGCCCATGTCGTGGGACTCGCAGGTCACCACTTCATCGTCGTAGCCCACCTGCTGGGCCGACGCCGGCGACGGCAGCCAGGCACCCCAGAGCGCGATGGAGTACACCGGTGCAGCGACAACCGCAAACCACTTGACCAAAGCCTTCCCCAGCAGGAATGGATGAACTGCATGCCAGTGTCCGGCATTGGCCGTGATAAAAGCATCATCCCGCTTGCCGACGCAAGCGCGCAGAACCCGCGTTTCGTTCAGCCTGGGATGTTCAGCAACGCGTGATGGTCACGCGTGGGCGAAGTCGTAGGCCAACACATCTGCAATGCGGGGTGTGCGGTTCATCGCCATCAGCAGGCGGTCGATCCCCAGCGCAACGCCGGCACAGGCCGGCAACGCTGGCAACGCCGCCAGCAGCGCCTCATCCAGTGGCGGCTGCACCTGCCCACGTTCGTGGCGGCGCTGCTGGTCGCGCTGGAAGCGGGCGCGCTGCTCGTCGGCGTCGTTCAGTTCGTGATAGCCGTTGGCCAGCTCCACTGCACCCAGGTACAGCTCGAAACGCTCGGCCAGCGGCGGTGTGCCGGCGCGGATGCGTGCCAGCGCGGCCTGGCTGGCTGGCCAGTCATGCACCACGATCATGACCGCGTCATCGAAATGCGGCTGGATACGATGGGTCATCAACAGGTCGAGCCAGTCATCACGGGTCAATCCGACCGGGTCAATGTGCACCTCGCCCAACGCGGCACGCAGCGTGGACTCATCCGCCTCGAACGGATCCACGCCAAGGTGCTGCTGGAACAGCTCGCGGTAACTCAGCACGCGCAGGGTCGCACGGCGTCCCACCAGGGCCAGCGCCTGGCCGACCAGCTCGGCGGTTTCCTGCACCAACCGATGGTGGTCCCAGCCGACCCGATACCACTCCAGCATGGTGAATTCCGGGTTGTGGCGGCCGCCTGCCTCACCGTTGCGGAATACCCGACCCAGTTCGTAGCAGTCGCCCACGCCGGCCGCGAGCAGGCGCTTGAGCGGATACTCCGGCGAGGTGCGCAGCCAGCGGCGGCGTCCGCCGGCATCGACATGGCCGGTGAAGTCGGTATGGAAGCTGTCGATGTTCGGCTCGGTGTTGCCCGCGACCGACAGGATCGGCGTCTCCACCTCGAGCACATCGCGCTCTGCAAAGAAGCGGCGCACCAGCGCGTTGAGCGCAGCGCGCTGCTGCAGCGCGCGCAGCAGGGCCTCGCTCACAGGATGCCCTCCGGGCGCGGATGGTCGAGCGGCAGGGTCAGCAGATCGCGCGTATCGTCGATGTAGCCGCTGGCCAGGTACAGGCGTCGGGCCAGTTCGTTGTGGTGGTTCACTTCCAGGCGAAGGCGGCTGACGCCACGACCACGAGCGCGCTGTTCGCAGATGGCCAGCGCCTGCTTGCCGCGGCCACGACCGCGCGCGCGATGGCTCAGGTACAGTTCGTCCAGCAGCATGAAGTGGCCGCCCTGCTCCAGGCTGAAGCCCATCGCGATCACCGCGTAGCCGACCACCTCGCCCGCCTCGTCCATCCACAACAGCACTTCGCCATTGCGCGGATCGGCCAGCAGCGCGTCCACGCCGCGACGCACGCGCGCGTCATCGAAGTCGATCCTGTCTTCGGCGTAGAACTCGCGCATCAGCGCGATCAACAGCTCCTCGTCGGCACGGGTGGCCAGGCGGAAATCCAGCGGGGCGGTCTGCATCGGTGTTCCTTTGTGTTTCATGCCGGGCGCCATGCACCCGGCGGGGTCATCATTCGTGTTCGGCCAGATAAGCCAGCAGGCGGTCTTCGTCCCATACCGGCACGCCCAGCGATTGCGCCTTATCCAACTTGGAGCCGGCCTCGGTACCGGCGACCACTAAGCTGGTCTTCTTCGAGACGCTGCCGGAGACCTTTGCACCGAGGGCCTCCAGGCGCTCCTTGGCGGCATCGCGGGTGAGCTGGGCCAGGGTGCCGGTCAGCACCACGGTCTGCCCATCCAGCGGGCCGGCCACGATCTCGGCCAGCGCCGGTGCCTTGGCCAGGATCTGCTGCATCGCCTTCTCGGCTGCCAGCAGCATCGCGCCGTGGCCCTCGCTGTCCAGCCACTGGGCCAGGCCACGCGCGGTGTCGTCGGGCAACCCGGCGTTGACGAACTGCCCATGCTCGGCGTCGAGCACCGCCTGGGCACCGGGCAACGCGGCCACCAGTTTCTCCGCGCGCAGGCGGGTGATGCCGGGAATCTCTGATTCGACCAACAGCTGCGCCAGGTCCAGCCCCTCGCGCAGCCTGGCGCTGGGCGCGTGCACATCACTGATGCGGACCTGGCCGACCTGCAGCAGGTCATCGATGGCCTGCTGGTTGCCCTGCTGTTCGAAGAAGTGGCCGAGCGAGCGCGCCACTTCGCCACCGATGTCCGGCACGCGCTTGAACAATGGCCACGGCAGGTGGCGGATCAGTTCCAGGTCACCGAACCACTGCGCCAGCGCCTTGGCCGTGCTCTCGCCCACGTGCTCGATGCCCAGCGCGAACAGCAGCCGTTCCAGCGTGGCGGCACGACTGGCGTCGATGGCCGCGATCAGGTTGTCGGCCCACTTGGTCGCGATCTTCTTCGTGTTCCATTCGAAGCGGGCCGGCTGCGCCAGCGCCTGCGCGCGCCAGCCCGGATCGTTGCCGTCCAGCCTGAGCACCGCATTGAGCACCGCGCCACTGCCTTCGGCCGGCAGGTGCAGCTTCAGTGTGGCGGCCAGCGCCGAGGGATCTTCAGCGTCCAGCACCAGCTTCAGGTGCAGCAGCTGGTCACGACTGAGCCGGTACAGGTCGGCCACGCTCTTGACGATGCCAGCGTCGACCAGGGTTTCGATGTATTTGTCGCCCAGGCCGTCGATGTCCATCGCGCGGCGAGAGGCGAAATGGGCGATGGCTTCCTTGCGCTGCGCCGGGCAGGACAGCTCGCCCGAGCAGCGCCATGCGGCCGCCCCTTCCTCGCGCACGATCTCCGAGCCGCACACCGGGCAGCGCGTCGGCATCTGCCAGGGCGTGGTGCCCTGCGGGCGGCGATCGAGGATGACGCTGACCACTTCCGGGATCACGTCGCCGGCGCGGCGCACGATCACGCTGTCGCCGACGCGCACGTCGAGGCGTGCGATCTGGTCGGCGTTGTGCAGGGTGGCGTTGGACACGATCACGCCGGCCACGGCCACCGGCGCCAGGCGCGCGACCGGCGTGGCCGCACCGGTACGGCCGATCTGGATCTCGATCGCCTCCACGGTAGTGCTCTGTTCCTGCGCCGGGAACTTGTGCGCGATGGCCCAGCGTGGCGCGCGCGAGACGAAGCCCATCGCCTGCTGGCCGGCACGGTCATCGAGCTTGTAGACCACGCCATCGATATCGAACGGCAGGCTGTCGCGGCGCTCGCCGATATCGCGGTAGTAGCCGAGCAGGCCGTCGGTGCCTTCCACCACCTTGCACAGCGCGCTGACCGGGAAACCCCAGGCGCCGAGCTGCGCCAGCGTGCCCGAATGGGTATCGGGCAGCTCGCCGCCCTGCACTTCACCGGTACCGTAGGCGAAGAAGCTCAACCTGCGCTGCGCACTGATCTTCGGGTCGAGCTGGCGCAGCGATCCAGCCGCCGCATTGCGTGGGTTGGCCAGCACCTTGCCGCCGTGCAGGCGCGCACGTTCGTTGTAGGCCTCGAAATCGGCACGCGCCATGTAGACCTCGCCGCGCACCTCGAGCACGTCCGGCCAGTCCTTGCCGTGCAGCCGCTTGGGAACATCGCCGATCTCGCGCAGGTTGGCGGTCACGTCCTCGCCGGTGCTGCCATCGCCGCGGGTCGCGCCGAGCACGAAATGACCATCCTCGTAGCGCAGGCTGATCGCCAGGCCGTCCATCTTCGGCTCGGCCGAGAACTGCAGGCTGCGGCGGCCCAGGCGTTCGTCAATGCGGCGCACGAAATCCGCCACTTCCTCATCGCTGAAGGCGTTGGACAGCGACAACATCGGCACCGCATGGCGGACTTCGGGGAAACGGCCGGAGGGACGCGCGCCGACCTGCTGGGTCGGGCTGTCGGCCCGGGCCAGTTCCGGATGTTCGCGCTCCAGTGCTTCCAGCTCGCGCACCATCCGGTCGTAGTCGATGTCGGGGATCTCCGGGGCGTCCAGCTCATGGTAGGCGCGGTTGGCCTGGGCGATCTGCCGGCGGAGATCTTCGGCGCGTTCGGCGGGGCTGGAGCTCATCGGAATCCGGTGGTTCTGGGATGGCCGGGGATTCTACCGCGCCCGGCCGTCAGGCCCTGTAATGCCCCCCTTCGCAGCGCCGAGCCATGCTCGACGGGCGCTCCCCTGCCCTGGTGGATGCCGACCTTCTCCCCACCCCGGCAGGTGCCAACCTTGGTTGGCACACCTGCAGCCGAGCATGGCTCGGTACTACAAAAAGCGGGCTTGCCGCCCACCGCAACCAGCGCTAGCGTGCGACGGTCTGCCCTTCGGAATCGTGCCCGTGACCCTGCCTGCTTCCCGTCGACGCTTCCTGCAACTGGCCGGTGCCGGCCTCGCCGTCGCTGGCAGCGGGCTGCCGCAGCTTGGCCATACCCAACCCGCGACGGCCGCCGCTCCTGCCCCCACCGAAGGCGTGGTACTGCTGAACTTCAACGAGTGCCCCTACGGCCCCTCGCCGGCGGCCCAGCAGGCCGCGCGCGACAGTATCGCCAGCTGCGGCCGCTACCGCTTCGCCCTGGCTGCACAGGTGCGCGATGCCTTCATCAAGCAGGCACGCATTCCGGCCGACCACGTGCGCCTCTATCCCGGCTCAAGCGAGCCGTTGAACCGCGCCGCCATGGTGTGGACCGGCCCGCAGGCAGGACTGGTAGTCGCCGATCCGACCTTCGAGACGCTGGGCGAGGTCGCCGCCGCACACGGTGCGCACGTGCAGAAAGTGCCGCTGCGCGACGACGGCGCGCATGACCTGCGTGCAATGGTCGCCGCCGCGCACGCACGCCCGACCGGGCTGCTGTACGTGTGCAATCCGAACAACCCGACCGGTTCGATCAGCCCACCGGATGAGCTCGCCTGGCTGCTGGCCCACAAGCCCGCATCGACCCGCGTGCTGGTCGACGAGGCCTACCTGCAGTACAGCGAGCAGCCGAGCCTGATCACCCGGGTGACGCAGCGCGATGACCTGATCGTGCTGCGCACGTTCTCCAAGCTGTACGGCATGGCCGGCCTGCGCCTGGGCGTGGCGGCCGCAAACCCCGACCGCCTGCGCGAACTGGCCAGCCTGGGCGACAACCCGCTGCCCGTGCCAGCACTGGCCGCGGCACTGGCCAGCCTGCAGGATCCCCAGTTGATCGCGCAGCGGCGCCTGCAGAATGCCCAGGTGCGGCAGGCCACCATCACGTGGCTGGGCAAGCGTGGTTTCAGCTGCGTGCCGTCGGAAGCGAACTGCTTCGTGGTGGATGTGCAGCGCGACGGTGCCGCCTTTGCCAAGGCGATGGCAGACAACGGCGTGATCATTGGCCGCAGCTGGCCGATCTGGCCACAGCGCGTGCGCGTGACCGTCGGCACCGAAGACGAGATGGCCGCATTCCGCCGTGCGTTCGCCAAGGTGGCCGGCGTACCGGCCTGACCCTGTTGGCGGGGGCGAACCTTGGTTCGCTCCATCCACGCATGGCGTGGATCTACCGGCGTGGGTGCCGACCGTTGGCCGGCACAACAGGCTTTACCAGCGCGGGGTCTTGGTCAGCGGCGGTGCCTGGTGCTGGCGGTCGTAGGCACGCAGCTCGTCGCGAATGTGCGCGATGCGCTGGCGGCCCAAGGCATTGCGGCTGTCATCCAGCACCACGCCATCGAGCAGCTCGGCCATGCGCTGCACGGTCGGCAGCATCTTCTCCCAGGCATCAAGCGCGGTCAGCGGCGCCGGCAGGGTCAGGAAGAAGGCGATGGCCGGGGTTTCCATGGCACGGATGTTGGCCATGTCGAAGCTGCCCGGCTTCATGATGCTGGCCATCGAGAAGATCGGGCCGCGCTCGGGGTGGCCTTCCACCAGGCGGTGGAACACGTTCATGTGGCCGAATACCAGGCCGGTCTTCTCGGCCGCCACCACGATGTCTTCGCCGCGCAGCTGCTCGCCGGCACGGGCGGCCACGAACAGCGAGACGATCTTGTCGAAATCCTGGGTAGTGCGCTTGCCGAGGTCGTTGGCCGCGCCCGGGTCAGTGTCGGCCAGGCCAAGTTCGGCCTGCTCGCCTTCCCCGCGCATGCCCGGTTCGACGCGGCCCTCAGCCACCACGACGCCGTCCTCGCCCAGGACCGGTTCGCGGCGCTCGCCACTGGCCGGTTCCGTGTTCTCCACGCGACGGCCCTGGGGCTTCTTCTTCGGACGGCCAAACAGGAAGATCGCGGCGATCAATAGCAGGCCGGCGGCCAGGATGCCGATGCGCAACAGTGCCGTGTCGGACATTCGATAGGTTCTCCGGCTAATTCATTCAGGTAACTAGGATGGCACGTCAGGCCGCGCCCGCCAATCGCGCCGCTTCTTCCAGGTCCACGCTGACCAGGCGGCTGACGCCCGGCTCACGCATGGTCACGCCCGACAGCTGGTGCGCGGCCTCCATCGTCGCCTTGTTATGGCTGACGAACAGGAACTGCACCTTCTCGCTCATTTCCTTGACCATGTTGGCCAGGCGGCCGACGTTGGCTTCGTCCAGCGGCGCGTCCACCTCGTCCAGCAGGCAGAACGGGGCGGGATTCAACTGGAAGATGGCGAACACCAGCGCCACTGCGGTCATCGCCTTCTCGCCGCCGGACAGCAGCGAGATGCTGGACACGCGCTTGCCCGGCGGGCGCGCCATGATGGTCACACCCGTGTCGAGCAGGTCTTCTCCGGTCAGTTCCAGGTAGGCGTGGCCACCACCGAACAGGCGCGGATACAGCGCCTGGACGCCGGCATTGACGCGGTCGAAGGTGTCCTTGAAGCGCCCGCGGGTCTCGCGATCAATCTTGCGGATGGCATCCTCAAGTGTTTCCAGCGCCGTGGTCAGGTCGGCGTGCTGCGAATCCAGGTAGTCCGAACGCTGCGAAGCCTCGCCGTACTCGTGGATGGCGGCCAGGTTGACCGGCTCCAGCCGGCGCATGCGTGCGTCGATCTGGTGCACGGCCTGCTCCCAGTCGCCCAGGCGGGCGTCCTCGGGTAGTGCATTGAGCACGTCCTGCAGCACGAAGCCGGCCTTTTCCACCGCCGCCTGCAGGGTGTCGGCGCTGAGCGCCAAGGCCTGCTGGTCGAGCTTGCGCTGCGAAATGCGCTCGCGCTGGGCCAACGCCTGTTCGTCGCGCTGGTGGCGGGTCTGCTCGTAGTTGCGCAGCTCGGCGTCGATGCCGTCCAGCAGCGTCCGCGCCTCGGTCAGCACGCGGTCGGCGCGCACGCGCTCTTCCAGCGCGTTCTGGTGTTCGGCCTGCAGCGCTTCGACCGGCGAATCCCCTTCGTCCAGCTGCGAGTGCAGCTCGCCCAGTCGCGCATCCAACTGCCCACGCTGGGTGCCCATGCGCTCCAGCGCCTGGCTCAACGAGGCCAGCTGCGCGCGCTGTGATTCCAGGGTGAGTGCCAGCGCATGCGAGCGCTCGCGCACCGCACGGGCGGCATCGCGGGCCAGGTCGCGGGCCTCGGTCAGCTGGCGGCGCTCGCCCTCCAGCCGCTGCCGGGTCGACTCCAGGTCACCCATGCTGCTGACCGCGTTCTCCAACCGCGAGCGCGCTTCGCGCGCCTGCTCGTTGTTGGCTTCAATCGTTTCCTGCAGCTGCTTCAGCTCGCCTTCGATGCGGTCGATGCGCGTGCGTGCAGCCTCCACCTTGCCCTGCTGGCCCTGCAACTGGCCGGCCAGTTCGGACACCGCGCGATGGGCCTGGTACAGCGCGCGCTGCGCGTCCTCGCGCTGCTGTTCGGCCGCCTGCAGCTGCTCGCGGAAACCGGCCAGCTGGTCTTCCAGTTCGGCCTCGCGGTCCTGCAGCTGTTCGATCTGCTCGCGCAGTTCCTGGATCTCACGTTCGCGCAGCAGCGCGCCCTGCTCGGCGGCACCGGAGCGCGACACGCGCAGCCAGCCCCGGCCCAGGCGCTCGCCGCTCTGGGTGATGATCGAATCGCCTTCGGGCAGGCTGGCCTGCAGCGCCTTGGCTTCGGCCAGATCCCTGGCACCGTGCAGGTGCGCCAGCAGGCGCCGGATCGCTGCCGGGCCACGCACGCGTGCAGCCAGCGAGGTCGGCGCGACCTTCAGGTCCGCGCCATCGTTGGCGACCAGTGCAATGTGGCCCTCGCCCAGTTCGCCCAGCGCGTCGACCAGGCTGGCCGGGTCATCGACCAGCACGCCTTCGATCAACTGGCCAAGCGCGCTTTCCACCGCGTTTTCCCAACCGGCATCGACATCCAGGCGTTCGCCGACACGCGCCGCCGAATCCAGCCCGCGCGCCTTCAGCCAGGCGACTGCCGCGCCCTGCTCCTGGCCCAGCGCGGCCTGCTGCAGGGTTTCCAGCGAGGCCAGGCGACCGCGCAGGCCGTTGGCCTGCTTGCGCAGTTCGGCCAGTTCGTTCTGGCCATTGCGCTGCTGTTCCTGCACCGCCGCCACGCCCTGCTTGCGCAGCTCGACGTCTTCGCTCAGTTCATCCAGCGCGGCCTTCTGCGTGTCGTGCTGCAGGTGCAGCTGCTCGAAGGCTTCTTCCAGCGCGTCCACGTCCAGCCCGGCACGCTCGGCGGCCAGGGCTTCACGACGCCGGTCGGCATCGAGGATCTGCTTGTCCAGGTAGTCCACGCGCGTGCGCTCGACATCGCCGGCGCGCGAGGCCTCCGAACTCTGCGAGGTGTGCTGTTCCCAGCGCTGCTGCCAGCTGGCCAGCCGTTCTTCAGCCTCGCGCAGGCTTTCCTGCTTGATCTCGTTCTCTTCCTGCAGTGCTTCCAGCTGCGGGGCGGCGGCCTCCACCGCCTCGCGCAGCACGCTCAGCCTGGCCTCGTCGCCGCTGATGTGCTGGCCCAGTTCGGCCAGCGCCTGCTGCGTTTCATCGCGCGCCTTGTGCAGGCGCTGCGACAGCTCGCGCTGGTGCTGGATCTGCTGCTCCAGGCGCGCCAGCGTACTGCCGACCTGGTAGACCGCCGCCTGCGCGGTGTTGAGCGCGTCGGCAGCCTCTTCGCGCCGCGCACGCGAGGTTTCGATGCGGGCTTCGGCATCACGCTGGTCGGCAATCAGCTGCTGCAGCTTTGTCTCTTCCTGCGACAGGCCTTCGCGCAGCTTCGACAGGCGCCCGTCGAGGCCGCGGAATTCCAGCGCCTTCCACTCGGCGTCCTTGACCCGGCGCTCTTCCTGCAGGGCCTGGTACTGCTCGGCCTGCTTGGCCTGGCGCTTGAGGTGCTCCAGCTGCTTGCTGATCTCGTCGCGCAGGTCGCCCAGCCGGTCCAGGTTCTCGCGGGTGTGGCGGATGCGGGTCTCGGTCTCCTTGCGGCGCTCCTTGTACTTGGAGATGCCGGCCGCCTCTTCCAGGTACACGCGCAGGTCTTCCGGGCGCGCCTCGATGATCTGGCTGATCATGCCCTGCTCGATGATCGAGTAGCTGCGCGGGCCCAGGCCGGTGCCGAGGAACAGGTCGGTGATGTCGCGGCGGCGGCACTTGGTGCCGTTGAGGTAGTAGTTGCTGGTACCGTCGCGGCTGACCGTGCGCTTGACCGAGATTTCGTTGAACGCGGCGTACTCGCCGGAGATCGTGTGGTCGGAGTTGTCGAAGATCAGCTCGACCGTGGCCTGCGACACCGGCTTGCGGGCGTTGGAACCGGAGAAGATCACGTCGGTGAGCGAGTCGCCGCGCAGGCGGCTGGCCGAGCTCTCGCCCATGACCCAGCGCACGGCGTCGATGATGTTCGACTTGCCGCAGCCATTGGGGCCCACCACGCCGGTCATGTTGGTCGGCAGGTGCAGGGTGGTCGGATCGACGAACGACTTGAAGCCGGACAGCTTGATCGTGGAAAGACGCATAGGGGTTCCGGACTGGGGCCGGCAAGCGGCCTGCGTTTACCCTCCAAGTCATTGATCCTGTTGGGATCGATGCCCGTGGAACGGGTGTGACGCCCTGAGTATACCGATGTGGCCGTGTTCTACGAATGGGCGTGGAACATTGCCCGGCCCTGCCCCGCCGGCCGCACGTGGCCCGAGCTGGCGAAACGGAACCATAAAACAAAACGGGCACCCTTGCGGGCGCCCGTTCTGCGGTGATGCCAGGCCTTGCGGCGGGGGATCAGGCTTCGGCGACGACGACGACCTTGACGGTGGTCTCGACGTCGGCGTGCAGGTGGATCAGCACGTCGTATTCGCCGATGTTGCGGAAGGCGCCTTCACCCAGGATGACTTCGCTCTTTTCCAGCGGCAGGCCGGCGGCAGTGAAGGCTTCGGCGATGTCGCGCGGGCCGACCGAGCCGTACAGCTTGCCTTCGGTCGAAGCGTTGGCGGCGATGGTCACGCTCGCGCCTTCCAGCTTGGCCTTGCGGCCTTCAGCTTCTGCGTGGATGGCCTGGGCCTTGGCTTCGTACTCGGCGCGCTTGGCTTCGAACTCGGCCTTGTTGCTCTCGGTGGCCGGCACGGCCTTGCCCTGCGGCACGAGGAAGTTACGGCCGTAACCCGGCTTCACGTCGACCAGGTCGCCCAGGTTGCCGAGGTTGGTGACTTTCTGCAGGAGGATCAGCTGCATGGTATTGCTCCAGATGAGTTATTCGTTAGCGAGGCGATGCCCCGCAACAAAGGCTGTCCGAATAGCTGGCACAGCGGGGGCGGCACCGGGCCGCCCCGCCGGCATCAGACGTCGTGGTTGTCGGTGTACGGGATCAGGGCCAGGAAGCGAGCGCGCTTGACGGCGGTCGCCAGCTGGCGCTGGTACTTCGACTTGGTACCGGTCACGCGGCTCGGCACGATCTTGCCGTTCTCGGTCAGGTACTGGCGCAGGGTGTTGAGATCCTTGTAGTCGATCTCCTTCACACCTTCAGCAGTGAACTTGCAGAACTTGCGGCGACGGAAGAACTTGGACATGGGAAGGCTCCTTAGGCGGCGGAAGCGGCGTCGTCGCCGGCTTCGTTGTCAGCGGTGTTGTTGGACTCGCCTTCTTCGTCGTCACGACGACGGCGCTCACCGCGCTCCGGCTTGTCACCCTTCTCGTCCTTGCTCTTCATGATCAGCGACTGCTCGGTGTCAGCCTCGTCACGCTTGATGACCAGGTTGCGCAGCACGGCGTCGTTGAAGCGGAAGCTCTCGGTCAGTTCGTTCAGAACGGCCTGGTCGGCTTCGATGTTCATCAGCACGTAGTGGGCCTTCACCAGGTTCTGGATCGGGTACGCCAGCTGGCGGCGGCCCCAGTCTTCCAGACGGTGGATGGTGCCGTTGCCGTTCTCGACCAGCGACTTGTAGCGCTCGATCATGGCCGGGACCTGCTCGCTCTGGTCCGGGTGGACCATGAACACGATTTCGTAATGACGACTCATGTTTTTTCTACCTTTCGGATGTGGCCTCGCGGCCGGACAGCCCCCCGCCGTTGAGACCGCGGTGGGGCAAGGATTCCCGCCAGGAAGGCAGGAAGCCGCGCATTATGGCGCAGATGAGGGTGCCGGGCAACCGGCCCGCGGCGGCTGAACCTGCCCCCAGCGCCCGGCCATGCCCGGCGGGCGCCAGAACCGGCCTCAGGCCTTGTCGGCGTCGGTGGTGAAGCTCTCGCCGCAGCCACACTCGGCGGTGGCGTTCGGGTTGCTGAACGTGAACGTCTCGCTCAGGCCTTGCTTGCCAAAGTCGATCACGGTGCCGTCCACCAGCGCCAGGCTCTTGGCGTCGACGTAGATCTTCACGCCGTCCTGCTCGAACACGGTATCGCCCTCGCGCTCGTCGCGGGCCAGGTCGGTCACGTGGCCCCAACCGGAGCAGCCGGTCCTGGTCACGCCGAAACGCAGGCCCAGCGCGCCGGGGGTCTGGGCGACAAAGCGCTGCACGCGCTCGAAGGCAATGGGGGTCAGGCTGACGGCCATGGGGCTACTCCAGAGGTACGGGAACATTATAAGGAGCCGTTGCCGCGAAAAATGCCTCGCAAGCAGAACGCTGCAACCGGTAAACTCCCGTGTTCACAGATCGAGTCGATCAGCAGAGGATTCAAGTCATGACGGTGGTCAGCGTTGAACATGCGCTTGCCGGGAAGATCCCGGAAGGCGGCGAAGTCACGGTACGCGGATGGGTGCGCACGGTGCGCGGTTCAGCGAATCTGGCCTTCGTGAATGTGAGCGACGGCTCCTGCTTCGCCCCGATCCAGGTCGTGGCCAACGACACCCTGGCCAACTTCGACGAGATCAAGCGCCTGACCAGCGGCTGCTCGGTCATCGGCACCGGCACCCTGGTGAAGTCGCAGGGCAAGGGCCAGTCGTTCGAGATCCAGGCCAGCGCCCTGGAAGTGGTCGGCTGGGTCGAAGATCCGCTCACCTACCCGATCCAGCCCAAGCCGATGTCGCCGGAGTTCCTGCGCGAAGTGGCGCACCTGCGCCCACGCACCAACCTGTTCGGCGCAGTCACCCGCATCCGCAACTGCCTGGCCCAGGCCGTGCACCGCTTCTTCCACGAGAACGGCTTCAACTGGATCAGCACCCCGATCATCACCACCTCCGACGCCGAAGGCGCCGGCCAGATGTTCCGCGTGTCCACCCTGGACATGGTGAACCTGCCGCGTGACGAGAAGGGCGCGATCGACTTCAGCCGCGACTTCTTCGGCAAGGAAACGTTCCTGACCGTGTCCGGCCAGCTGAACGTCGAGGCCTACTGCCTGGCGCTGAGCAAGGTCTACACCTTCGGCCCGACCTTCCGCGCCGAGAACAGCCACACCACCCGCCATCTGGCGGAGTTCTGGATGATCGAGCCGGAAATCGCCTTCGCCGACCTGGCCGAAGACGCACGCCTGGCCGAAGAGTTCCTGAAGTACCTGTTCCGCGCCGTGCTGAACGAGCGCAGCGACGACCTGGCCTTCATCGCCGAGCGCGTGGACAAGAACGCGATCACCAAGCTGGAAGATTTCATCAACGCACCGTTCGAGCGCATCGACTACACCGATGCGGTCAGCCTGCTGCAGAAGTCCGGCAGGAAGTTCGACTTCCCGGTGGAATGGGGCCTGGACCTGCAGACCGAGCACGAGCGCTGGCTGACCGAGGAGCATGTCGGCCGTCCGGTGGTGGTGACCAACTATCCGGAGCACATCAAGGCCTTCTACATGCGCCTGAACGACGACGGCAAGACCGTTGCCGCGATGGACGTGCTGGCCCCAGGCATCGGTGAGATCATCGGTGGCAGCCAGCGTGAGGAGCGCCTGGACGTGCTGGACGCGCGCATGGCCCAGTTCGGCCTGGATCGCGAGCACTACAGCTGGTACCGCGACTTCCGCCGCTATGGCTCGGTGCCGCACGCCGGCTTCGGCCTGGGCTTCGAACGCCTGGTGGTGTACGTCTGCGGGCTGTCCAACATCCGCGACGCGATCCCCTACCCGCGCGCCCCGGGCAGCGCGGACTTCTAAGCCCCACACGACCACGGAGGTACGGCTCCCATGACCCTGTTCTTCGCCCTGTGTTTCGTCGGCGTTGCAGTGGCCGGGTTCAGTGCCTTCGTGATCTTCTGGCCGCTGACCCTGGTGCACGTGCGCGACCGCCATCCGGCGCTCGCCGAGCGCTTCGGCAGCGGCGCCTTCCTCAAGCCCGATGCCCTGGCCTGGCTGCTGCGCCGCGACTATCGCCAGCAGCCGGACCGCTCGCTGTCCGGGCTGGCGACGCCGGCCTGGGTATCGCTGCTGACCCTGCTGGCCGGACTGGGCATGGCCGCCCTGCTCTGGCTGGCCTCGCTCTGGTAACCCCCATGAATGACATTTCTGCCTCGCGCGACAGTTGGTGGCTGGCCAGCCTCGGCAACACCCTGATCTGGGCGCGCCTGCGCGTTCGCCCGGCCGGCACCGCCGAAGTACTCGACAGCGATGGCAACACGCTGAGCTACGACAGCGAAGACACCGCCCGTTCGCAGTTGTTCGACGCCGAATTCGTCGAGTATGACGGCCTGGACGAGGAAGACGCGCTGGTGCGCGGCTTCAGCCTGCACGAAGTGCAGCCGCCGCAGGCCGACAACGACGAGGGCCTGCACGGCCGCATGATCCAGTCGCTGGGCGCGCGCGCCTGATCCAGGCATGTTCACTCCACGCGCCTTCGCCGAGACCGACCTGCTCTGGCTGGACCGCCTGCTGGCGCGCGATCCGTTCGTCACCGTGCTCACCCCCGGCAGCGATGGCCTGCCGGAGCTGACCCGGATGCCGGTGCTGTACCGGCGCGAGGGCGAGCGCATCGAGCTGCGCGGGCACTGGGCCCGCGCCAACCCGCAGTCGCGCCACAGCGGTGCGGCCAAGGTGCTGGTCGACGGACCACACGGCTACGTCTCGGCCAGCTGGTACCCGGACAAGGAGCCTGCCGCACGGGTGCCGACCTGGAACTACGCTGCCGCCGAGCTGCATGGCCAGTTGCACACCTTCGACGACACCGATGCGCTGGCCGAACTGGTCGGCGCGATCAGCGATCACTTCGAAGCCAGTGTCGGCCAGGGCTGGCAGTTCGATGCCACGCGCGCCGAACATGGCCCGGAACTGCGTGCCATCGTCGGCTTCCGTTTCCAGGTCGAACACGTGCAGCTGAAGCTGAAGCTGAGCCAGAACCATCCCGACGCCAACCAGCGCGCCGTGATCGCCGAACTGGAACAGCTGGGCGCCCCTTCCTCCACCGAGTTGGCGCAGTGGATGCGCTGGCACCGCGAACAGGCCGCCCGCAGCGGCTGAACACCCCAGATTCCCGCGACGTCGCAGCCGGATGGCTGCGGTGCGCCCCCACCCGACGCCAGGGACCGAACATGAAAGACATCCACAAGCTGCTGCAGAACAACCGCGACTGGGCCGACCGCATCGAGAAGGAGGACCCCGACTTCTTCCACCAGCTGGCCAAGCAGCAGCACCCGGAGTACCTGTGGATCGGCTGCTCCGATTCGCGCGTGCCGGCCAACCAGATCATCGGCATGGCGCCGGGCGAAGTGTTCGTGCATCGCAACGTCGCCAACGTGGTCGCCCACACCGACCTCAACTGCCTGAGCGTGGTGCAGTACGCGGTGGACCAGCTGAAGGTCAAGCACATCCTGATCGTCGGCCACTACGGCTGCGGCGGCGTGCATGCCTGTCTGCACAACACCCGCGTCGGCCTGGCCGACAACTGGCTGCGCCATGTCGGTGACGTGGTGCAGAAGCACCAGGGCATCCTCGACGCCATCGAAGACGACGAACTCAAGCACGCCCGGCTGTGCGAGCTGAACGTGATCGAGCAGGTCGCCAACCTCTGCCGCTCGACCATCGTGCTGGATGCCTGGGCCCGCGGCCAGAAGCTGATGGTGCACGGCTGGGTCTACAGCCTGAAGGACGGCCGCGTGCGTGAAATGGGCATCGACGTCGGTTCGCTGGAAGAGCTGCAGCCGGCGTATGAAAAAGCGCTGTCCTTCGTGCCGCGCAAGGGCCGTCGCGACTGATCCCCACACGGATGACCACCATGCTCGCTCCGCCGATCAACCTGCACGCCTGGATCGAAGAGAACCGCCACCTGCTGAAGCCGCCGGTGGGCAACAAGATGATCGACAACGGCGATTTCATCGTGATGGTGGTCGGCGGGCCGAACTCGCGTACCGACTACCACTACGACGAAGGCCCCGAGTGGTTCTACCAGCTCGAAGGCGAGATGGTGCTGAAGGTGCAGGAGGACGGCGCGGTACGCGACATTCCGATCCGCGCCGGCGAGATCTTCCTGTTGCCGGCGAAGGTGCCGCACTCGCCGCGGCGCCCGCCCGGGGGCATCGGCCTGGTGGTCGAGCGCAAGCGGCTGCCGCATGAGTTGGACGGCGTGATCTGGCACTGCGAGCGCTGCAACCACAAGCTGCACGAAGAGTATTTCCCGCTGCAGAACATCGAAACCGACCTGCCCAAGGTGTTTGCGCACTACCACGCCAGCCTGGAACTGCGTACCTGCAGCCAGTGCGGGCACGTGGATCCGCTGCCGGTGCCGGCGGCGGGCTGAGCACCTGCCCCTGTAGGGCCGAGCCCATGCGCGGCTTCGTGGCCCGGCAGCCGAGCATGGGCTCGGCGCTACAGGTTCGGCGGCAGGCACGCCGCCAGGCGCTACACTGGCGGTCCCGTTGCAGCCTGTTGCCCGACCATGTCCGACCTGCTCAGCCGCACCCACGCCATCGCCCTGGACGCCGCCGATCCGCTGCGCCCGCTGCGTGGCGAATTCCTGATTCCGCGCCATGGTGGCGGCGAGCAGACCTACTTCGTCGGCAACTCGCTGGGCCTGCAGCCGCGCGGTGCGCAGGCAGCGGTGCAGGAAGTGATGAAACAATGGGGCGAACTGGCGGTGGAAGGCCACTTCACCGGCCCGACGCAGTGGCTGTCCTACCACCGCCTGGTGAGCGCGCAGCTGGCCCGAGTGGTCGGCGCACTGCCCAGCGAGGTGGTAGCGATGAACACGCTGAGCGTGAACCTGCACCTGATGATGGTCAGCTTCTACCGGCCGACCACGCAGCGCCCGGTGATCCTGATGGAAGCCGGCGCATTCCCGACCGACCGCCACGCGGTGGAAGCTCAGATCCGCTTCCATGGTTTCGACCCGGCCGAGTGCCTGGTGGAAGTGCAGCCGGACGAAGCCAACGGCACGATTTCGCTGACCGCGATCGAACGCGCCATCGCCGAGCACGGCCCGCGCCTGGCGCTGGTGCTGTGGCCCGGCGTGCAGTACCGCACCGGCCAGGCCTTCGACCTCGATGCGATCACCCGCGCCGCACGCCTGCAGGGCGCACGCATCGGCTTCGACCTGGCGCACTCGGTTGGCAACCTGCCGCTGCGCCTGCATGACGTGGCGCCCGATTTCGCCGTGTGGTGCCACTACAAATACCTCAACAGCGGCCCAGGCGCGGTGGCCGGTGCGTTCGTGCACGAGCGCCACCACCGCGACACCACCCTGCCGCGCTTTGCCGGCTGGTGGGGCCATGAGGAATCGACCCGCTTCCAGATGGCGCCCCAGTTCACCCCCGCCATCGGTGCCGAAGGCTGGCAGCTCAGCAACCCACCGATCCTTGGCCTGGCACCACTGCGTGCCTCGCTGGACCTGTTCGAGCGTGCCGGCATGGAGGCGCTGCGCAGCAAATCGCTGGCGCTGACCGGCCTGCTCGAAGCACTGGTCCGCGCACGCCTGCCGCAGGTGCTGGACATCATTACCCCGGCCGATCCGCAGCGCCGCGGCTGCCAGTTGTCGCTGCGCGTGATCGGTGGCCGCGAGCGTGGCCGTGCACTGTTCGAGCACCTGCGCGGCATCGGCGTGCTCGGCGACTGGCGCGAGCCTGACGTGATCCGCATCTCGCCCACCCCGCTCTACAACCGCTACCTGGACGTGCACCATTTCGTCGAGGAAGTGGAAGCCTGGGCCGGCCTGTAAGCCGGCCCCTCCCCCTGCTGCTGGACAGTTCGTTGATCGCACACGCCTCCCGCTCGTTGAGCATTATCGGTGCCGGCCTTGCCGGGTCCCTGCTGGCCATCCTGCTGTCACGGCAAGGCTGGCGCATCACCCTGTACGAACGCCGTGGCGATCCCCGCATTGCCGACTACGAGAGCGGTCGTTCGATCAACCTGGCGTTGGCCGAGCGCGGGCGCAATGCACTGCGCCAGGCCGGTGTGGAAGACGAGGTGATGGCGCGCGCGGTGATGATGCGCGGGCGCATGGTGCATCCACGCGACGGCGAACCGCAGCTGCAGCGCTATGGCCGCGACGACAGCGAGGTGATCTGGTCGATCCATCGCAGCGATCTGAACACCACGCTGCTGGAACTGGCCGAACAGGCCGGTGCCACCGTGCATTTCCATCGTCGCCTGCATACCGTGGATTTCGATGCGGGCTACGCGCGTTTCATCGATGACCGTGACGACAGCCCGCACGACATCCGCTTTGACACCCTGATCGGCGCCGACGGCGCGGGCTCGGCACTGCGCGCGGCGATGAACCGTCGTGCGCCGCTGGGCGAGGACATCGCCTTCCTTGACCATTCGTACAAGGAACTGGAGATCCCGCCGGCTGCCGATGGCGGCTTCCGCATCGAGCGCAATGCGCTGCACATCTGGCCGCGCGGCCACTACATGTGCATCGCGTTGCCCAATCACGAAGGCACTTTCACGGTCACCCTGTTCCTGCCCAACCAGGGCGATCCCAGCTTCGCCACGGTCAATACCGGTGCGCAGGCCGAGGCCCTGTTTGCACGCGAGTTCGCCGACGCGCTGCCGTTGATCCCGAACCTGCGCGTGGACTGGGAACAGCACCCGCCGGGCCTGCTCGGCACGCTCACCCTCGACCGCTGGCATCAGCAGGGCCGCGCCGTGCTGATCGGTGACGCTGCGCATGCGATGGTGCCGTTCCACGGCCAGGGCATGAACTGCGCGTTCGAGGATTGCGTGGCTCTGGCCCGCCATCTGATGGAAGCGGATGATCTGGAAGGTGCGTTCGCCGCGTTCGAGGCCGAGCGCAAACCGAATGCACGTGCCATCCAGCAGATGGCGCTTGAGAACTACCTGGAGATGCGCGACCGCGTTGCCGACCCTGCATTCCTGCTGCAACGCGAGCTGGAGCAGGAACTGCAGCGGCGCTGGCCGACCCGCTTCGTGCCGCATTACACGATGGTCACCTTCCTGCACACGCCCTACGCCGAGGCGCTGCGCCGCACCGAACTGCAGCGCGACCTGCTGGCTGCAGCCACCGCCGGTCACGATTCACTGGACAACATCGACTGGGCCGCACTGGAAGCGCAGGTCCACGCGCAGTTGCCGGTCCTGGAGGGCGCGCACTGATGGCCTACAGCTTCCTGTTCTACGACCTGGAAACCTTCGGCCAGGACCCGCGGCGCACGCGCATCTCGCAGTTCGCCGCGGTCCGCACCGATGCCGACCTCAACGAGATCGACACGCCGGTCAGCTTCTTCGTGCGCCCGGCCGATGACCTGCTGCCCTCGCCGATGGCCACCCTGGTCACCGGCATCACCCCGCAGCAGGCCCTGGCCGAGGGCATCAGCGAGGCAGAAGCCTTCGACCGCATCAACGAACTGATGTCGCGATCCGGCACCTGCGCACTGGGCTACAACACGCTGCGCTTCGACGATGAGTTCGTCCGCTACGGGTTGTTCCGCAACTTCCACGATCCCTACGAACGCGAGTGGCGCAACGGCAATTCGCGCTGGGACCTGCTGGACATGCTGCGGCTGATGCGCGCGATGCGCCCGGACGGCATCCGGTGGCCGCTGCGCGAGGACGGCGCCACCTCGTTCAAGCTCGAGCACCTGGCCGAGGCCAACAACGTGCGCGAAGGCGATGCGCACGAAGCGCTGTCAGACGTGCGCGCCACCATCGGCATGGCACGGCTGTTCAAGCAGTCGCAGCCGCGGCTGTGGGAGTACGCGCTGAAGCTGCGCGACAAGCGCTTCGTCGGCGGCTTGCTGGACGTGGCGGCGATGAAGCCGGTTCTGCACATTTCCATGCGCTACCCTGCCAGCCGCCTGTGCGCCGCACCGGTTCTGCCCTTGGCCGTGCACCCGACCATCAACAACCGGGTGATCGTGTTCGACCTGGAGGGCGAGATCGACGACCTGCTCGACCTGCCGGCCGAGGTGATCGCACAGCGCCTGTACATGCGGGCCAGCGAGCTGCCCGAAGGCGTGGCACGCGTGCCGCTGAAGGAAGTGCACCTGAACAAGGTGCCGGCACTGATCGCATGGAACCACCTGCGCGCCGATGACCATGCGCGCCTCGGCCTGGACGTGGCCGCGATCGAAGCCAAGGTGGAACGGCTGCGCGCGTTCGCTCCACAGCTGGCCGAGAAGGCACGCCAGGTCTACAACCAGCCCCGCGTCGCGACCGTGGCCGATGTCGATGCCTCGCTGTATGACGGCTTCCTCGGCAATGGCGACAAGCCGCTGCTGGCGCTGGCACGCACCACCGCGCCGGAGCAGCTGGCCGCGCTGGAAGGCCGCTTCCGCGACCCGCGCCTGCCGGAGCTGCTGTTCCGCTACCGTGCGCGCAATCATCCCGACAGCCTCGCGCCGGCTGAACGCCAGCGCTGGCAGGATTACCGGCGCCAGCGCCTGCTCGGCGACGGCGGCCTGGGCGAACTCAACCTGCCCCAGTACCAGCAACAGCTCGATGCGCTGGCCGCCGAGTCGCCCGACGACGCGCGGCGCCAGGCCCTGCTGCAATCGCTGCGCGACTGGGGCCAGCACCTGCAGGAGACCTTGTGAGTACCTATTTCTCGGACGCCAGCTTCAAGTTCCTGCGCAGCCTGGCGCGGCACAACGACAAGACCTGGTTCAACGACCACCGCCAGCAGTATGAAGACCACGTTCGGCAGCCGTTCCTGCGCCTGCTGGGCGACCTGCAGCCGGCATTGGCCGAGGTCAGCGAGCACTTCCGCGCCGATACCCGCGGCGTCGGCGGCTCCCTGTTCCGCATCCACCGTGACGCGCGCTTTTCCAACGACAAGTCACCGTACAAGACCTGGCAGGGTGCGCGCCTGTTCCACGAGCGGCGCCGCGAGGTGGCCGCGCCGTCCTTCTATGTGCACCTGCAACCCGGCGAGAGCTTCGTCGGCGCCGGCCTGTGGCATCCAGAACCGGAAACCCAGCGCCGCGTGCGCCACTTCATCCTCGACAACCCGGGCAGCTGGAAGGCCGCCGCGCACGCGCCGGCCCTGCGCAAGCGCTTCGATTTCGAGGAGAGCGAGAAGCTGGTGCGGCCCCCGCGTGGCTTCCCGGCCGACTTCGAGTTCATCGACGACCTCAAGCACCGCAACTGGGTGATGTGGCGCTCGCTGGACGACGCCACCATGACCGGCCCACGCCTGCTGTCCACGCTGGGCAAGGACCTGGCCGCGCTCGGCCCGTTCGTCGACTACCTGTGCGCTGCGCTGGACCTGGAATTCTGATGTCGCAGAATCATCCGCTGGCCCGCCAGCGGCGCGTGCTCGGCCGCACCGGCCTGGCCGTTTCACCGATCGGATTGGGCTGTTCCGGCTTCTGGGGTCATCGCCGCTTCCCCGAGCATGAGGCAGCTGCCGTGGTCGAGCATGTGCTTGCCCACGGGGTGAACCTGCTCGATACCGGTCACAACTATTCCGGCTTCCATGCCGAGCCGCGCCTGGGCCGCATCCTGCGCCCGTTGCTGAAGCAGTACCCGCGCGATTCACTGGTGATCTCAAGCAAGGGCGGCACGCTGACCGGCCAGGCCGGCATCAGCGGCGCCGAGCAACGCAATTTCTCGCCCGCGGCCATCACCGCCAGCTGCGAGGCGTCGCTGCGCAACCTCGGCCTGGGCCATCTTGATGTCTACCAGCTGCATGACGCCAGCGAACACGACATCAGTGACGACCTGCTGGCGGCACTGCAGCGCCTGCGCGAACGTGGGTTGATCCGATTCACCGGCATCAACACCCACTCGGCCTCGACCCTGCGCTGGATGATCGCCCATCCAGATGCCTTCGATGTGGTGCTGCTGGACTACAACGCCCTACAGCAGGACCGCGAACCGCTTATCGATCAGCTGCAGGCAGTGGGCATCGGCGTGCTGGCCGGCACCGTGCTGGCGCAGGGCCATCTGCTGCCCGCACGCCCGCGCCTGCCACGGCTGGCCGATGGCTGGTACCTGGCGCGCGCCTGGCTGAAACCCAGCAGCCGCCATCTGATGCGCAGTGCCCGCCAGATGCGGCGCGCGGTGGCCACGATCCACAGCCAGCGTCCGGCCCAGACCGCCTTCGCCTACGCATTGGGGCATCCCGGTGTGGCCAGCGGCATCCTCGGCACCACCCGCATCCGCAGCCTGGACGAGGTCTTGGCAACGCGCGTGGAGGCGCTGAGCCCGGCGGAACGGCAACAGCTGGTCGATGCCTTCGGTGATGGCCGTGGTTCGCCCAGTCAGTGAGTCTTCACCCGGCACTGCCGCCGTTGCGGCAGTCTGTCCGGCATGAAGAAGCTCACCGCACTGCTTGTGCTGCTGGTCCTGGCCTTGGCGGCCTGGTGGTTCGGCGGCCCGTACCTGACTGTCAATGGCTTGTCCAAGGCCATCGAACAGCGCGACACCGCGCGCCTGGAGCGTTACGTCGATTTCCCGCGCGTGCGCAGCAGCCTGCGTGCGCAGCTCAATGATTACCTGGTGCGCCAGGCGGGCCCGGACGTGGCGGCCAGCCCGTTCGGAGCCCTGCTCTACGGCCTGGGCGACCAGCTCGGGGGGGCCGCGGTGGAAACCATGGTGACCCCGACCGGGATCGGCGCGATGCTGCAGGGCCACGTGCTGTGGAAGCGTGGCCGCAATGAACTGCAGGGTGGCGACGCCTTCGGCGCGACCGAACCTGCGCGGCCGTTGAAACACGCCGAGCACCATTTCGAGGCGTTCGATCGCTTCGTGATCAATGTGGATCGCGGCCCCGGCCAGCCACCGACGAAGGTGGTGCTGGAGCCGCAGGGCCTGCGCTGGAAAGTGGTGGACCTGCAGTTGGGGATGTCGGGCAGCCCTTGATCGGACCCGTGGCCTGACGGCAGCGCCAACCAAGGTTGGCACCTACCGGGCGAATCCGCCCTATCCCTCGTTGGCGACGCCGTGCGGTACGTGGCCGGCAGCCACATGCTCGCGGGCGCTGTCGATGTTGTGCTGCGAATCATCGAAGAAGATGTCGGCACCGAAGGCCTGCAGGAACGGCCCCTTGTGCCGGCCGCCGAGGAACAGCGCTTCGTCCAGGCGCACGCCCCACTCCCGCAGGGTGCGGATCACCCGCTCGTGCGCCGGGGCCGACCGCGCGGTCACCAGTGCGGTACGGATCGGCGCGCTGTCGCCAGCCGGGAACACTTCCTGCAGCGTGTGCAGGGCCGACAGGAAGCCGCGGAAGGGGCCGCCACTGAGTGGCTCGCGGGCGCGTTCGCGTTCGTGGCGGCCAAAGGCTTCCACGCCCTGCTCGCGCGAAATGCGCTCACTCTCGTCACCGAAGATCACTGCGTCACCGTCGAAGGCAATGCGCAGCTGGCCGGCCGGGCGACCGGTATCGATCTGGTCGGCCGCTGCCGCAGCGGTCTCGCCCGGTGGTTTGGGCAGGATGGTCGCCGCCGCGATGCCATGGCGCAGCGCACTGCGCACCGATTCCGGGTTGGCCGACAGGAACAGGTCGGTGCCGAACGGCTTCACATACGGCCAGGTCGGCTCGCCAGCGGTGAACGTCGCACGGATGATGCCCAGGCCGTAATGCTGGATCGAGTTGAAGATGCGCAGGCCGGTATCGGCCGAGTTGCGCGACAGCAGGATCACCTCGACCCGCGGGTTCTCCGGGCTGGCGCCCTGGTTCAGTGCCAGCAGCTTGCGCACCACGGGAAAGGCCACGCCGGGGCCGAGGATGTCGTCCTCATGCTGGCGCTGGAACTCGGCATAGGCCGCCACGCCATCGCTCTCGAACAGCGCATGGCTTTCCTCGAGGTCGAACAGCGCGCGCGAGGTGACCGCGACGGTCAGCAAACGGGGGGAGTTGTCGCCCATCGGTGGGGGTCCTTCAAGCGGTCGGCGGGGCCGGCCGCCCATTGTCATCAAAAAACGAACTGTTCGCTCAGGATCCGGTCTTCCAGGTTGTGCTCCGGGTCGAACAGCAGGGTCACACGACGGTCCCTCGACTCACGGATGGTCACCTCGACCACATCGCGGGTCTCGTGCGAATCAGCGGTGACGCTGACCGGACGCTTGTAGGGATCGAGCACGCGGAAGCGCACTTCGGTGTCGGCCTTGAGGATCGCCCCGCGCCAGCGTCGCGGCCGATACGGAGCCAGCGGCGTCAGCGCGATGGTATGCGACCCCAGCGGCAACACCGGGCCGTGCGCGGAATAATTGTAGGCGGTACTGCCGGCCGGGGTGGCCACCAGCACGCCGTCACCGATCAGCTCGGCCACCCGCTCCTGGCCGTTGAGGTCGATGCCGATATGGGCCGCCTGCCGGGTCTGCCGAAGCAGCGAGACATCGTTGTAGGCCAGCGACCCGGTGCTGGTGCCGG
Organism: Stenotrophomonas maltophilia group sp. msm4; assembly: GCF_032025605.1. Taxonomy (NCBI): domain Bacteria; kingdom Pseudomonadati; phylum Pseudomonadota; class Gammaproteobacteria; order Lysobacterales; family Lysobacteraceae; genus Stenotrophomonas; species Stenotrophomonas maltophilia group sp. msm4. Next base: position 1,563,508 of record NZ_JAVSKK010000001.1, read on the forward strand.
ACTCGGTCAGCGCCACCATTTCCAGCGGGCGCAGGTTGGCCGGTTCGGCACGCGCAATGCGGGCCTGCACGTCATCGTCACCGCGGTACTGGTTCATCAGGAAGCCAACTGTGCCCAGCTTCATGCCGAACACCGGCTTGCCCAGGTGCCCGTGCCGGTGCAGGGTCTGCAGCATGAAACCGTCGCCACCCAGCGGGCACAGCACGTCGGCCTGCTCGGGCGCGTGATCGCCATAACGCGAGATCATCGCCGCGCGGGCCATCTGTGCAGGTTCGGTGCTGCTGGCCAGGAAAGCGATGCGGGGGGTGTCGCTCATCGGTGGATCCGGGTGGGTGTGCCAGCAAGAGCATACCCGGTCGTGCCGGCCGCTGGCCGGCTGCTGCACCCGGTTGCGATTCATGAGGTTGCCGGCCAGCGGCCGGCACTACCAGACAATGCAGAACGGCCCCGCTTTCGCGGGGCCGTTCCTCCAACTGCTGCAGATCAGGAGCCCCCCTGAGTCAGGGGGGCGCGCCAACGGCGCGGGGGTCTGGGAGCATGGTTGGCATGGGGCCCACGGTTTGCAGAGCAATCCGTGGGGCGTCAGCGCGAATGCGCTTACGCACCATGCGCGGCCAGCTGGCCCAGGCGCTGCACCGCGACCGAGACGGTCGGGTAGTCCAGGGTCTTCTGCTCGGCCAGTTCGGCCAGCATCGCCAGGGTGAAGCGCAGGCTGTTGTCGTCGCGGCCCATCCAGGCAGCGACCTTGGCCTCGGCACTGCTGCCCTTGGTGCCCAGCACCTGCCCGGCCAGGTTGCGGTGGTTGGCTGCAAGCTCATCACGCAGCACGCCACGCGCCACCGCGTGCCAACGACCGTTGACTTCCAGCGCGTCGACCTGCTCGAACAGCCACGGCAGCTGCAGGGCATCGCCCAGGCGGAAGTGGACCTTGGACACGTCCACCGGCTTCAGCTTGCGGGTGCGGGCCAGTTCGATGATGTCGAACGCCGGTTCCAGGAAGTGCAGTTCGGCCAGCTGTTGTGCCAGTGCAGACGGCAGGCCCTTTTCCTTCCACTCGGCCACCAGGGCTTCGTAGGTCGGACGCTGCGAATCCGGCAGCACGCCCGAAGCGACGCGGATGTCGTTGAACGGTCCCTGGTAGCGGTTGACCGCTTCGGTGATGCCCGGCATCGCGCCCGGGCGCGACAGCAGCCAACGCACGAACGAGCGCTGCAGCTTCCAGATCACTTCCAGGGCGTCGATCTGCACCGACTCCGGCACCTTGCCGTCGAGGGCATCGATCTGTGCCCACAACGCGCGCGCATCCAGCGTTTCGCGACTGATGGTGTAGGCCTTGGCGACCTCGGCGATGGAACGGCCGGTGTCTTCCTGCATGCGCATCAGGAAGGTGGCGCCCATGCGGTTGATGGTCTGGTTGGTCACGGCCGTGGCGATGATTTCGCGCTTCAGGCGGTGACGCTCCATCGCGTCGGCGTACTTCTTCTGCAGCGGGGTCGGGAAGTAGCGCTGCAGTTCCTTGGACAGGTACGGATCTTCCGGGATGTCCGAATCCAGCAGCTGGTTGAACGCCACCAGCTTGGAATAGGACAGCAGCACCGACAGCTCCGGACGGGTCAGGCCCTGGCCGCGTGCCTTGCGCTGCGAGAGCTCGGCATCGGACGGCAGGAACTCGATCTGGCGGTCGAGCAGGCCCTGCTGTTCCAGGGTGCGGATGAAGTGCTGCTTGGACCCCAGGCGCTTGACTGCCATCCGCTCCATCAGGCTCAGTGCCTGGTTCTGGCGATAGTTGTCGTTGAGCACCAGCTCGGCGACTTCATCGGTCATCGAGGCCAGCAGCTTGTTGCGCTGCTCGACGGTCAGCTTCTTGGCCCGCACCACATCGTTGAGCAGGATCTTGATGTTGACTTCATGGTCGGAGGTGTCGACACCGGCCGAGTTGTCGATGAAGTCGGTGTTGAGCAGCACGCCGGCCTGGGCAGCTTCGATGCGGCCCAGCTGGGTCATGCCCAGGTTGCCGCCCTCGCCCACCACCTTGCAGCGCAGCTCGCCACCGTTCACGCGCAGTGCGTTGTTGGCGCGGTCGCCGACATCACTGTGCTGCTCGCTGGCAGCCTTGACGTAGGTACCGATGCCGCCGTTCCACAGCAGGTCGACCGGTGCCTTCAGGATCGCGCTCATCAGATCGTTCGGCGACAGCGCCTTGACGTTCTCGTCCAGGCCCAGCGCCTCACGCACCTGCGGGGTGATCTCGATCGACTTCAGGCTGCGCGGATACACGCCGCCGCCCTTGCTGATCAGCTTGGTGTCGTAGTCCGCCCAGCTCGAACGCGGCAGGGTGAACAGGCGCTCACGCTCGATGAACGACGTGGCCGCATCCGGATTCGGGTCCAGGAAGATGTGGCGGTGGTCGAACGCAGCGACCAGGCGGATATGGCGCGACAGCAGCATGCCATTGCCGAACACGTCGCCGGACATGTCGCCGACGCCGACCGCAGTGAAGTCCTGGCTCTGGCTGTCACGGCCCAGCGCACGGAAGTGGCGCTTGACCGACTCCCACGCACCGCGCGCGGTGATGCCCATGCCCTTGTGGTCGTAGCCGACCGAACCACCGGAGGCGAACGCATCGCCCATCCAGAAGCCGTGCGCGATGGCCAGGCCGTTGGCGATGTCGGAGAAGGTCGCGGTGCCCTTGTCGGCGGCCACCACCAGGTACGGATCGTCCATGTCGTGGCGCACGACATCCACCGGCGGCACGATCTTGTTGTTGACGATGTTGTCGGTGATGTCCAGCAGGCCCTGGATGAACAGCTTGTAGCAGGCCACGCCATTGGCGAAGATCGCGTCGCGATCGCCGTTCACCGGCGGGGTCTTGGCGAAGAAGCCACCCTTCGCGCCGACCGGCACGATGACGGTGTTCTTGACCATCTGTGCCTTGACCAGGCCCAGCACTTCGGTACGGAAGTCTTCGCGACGGTCCGACCAGCGCAGGCCGCCACGCGCAACCGCGCCGAAGCGCAGGTGGGTACCTTCCACGCGCGGGCCGTACACGAAGATCTCGCGGTACGGGCGCGGCTTCGGCAGGTCCGGCACCAGCGCCGAATCGAACTTGAAGCTGATGACATGGCCGTGCTGGCCGTTGGCATCGGTCTGGTAGTAGCTGGTACGCAGGGTCGCGTCGATCACGCCCATGAACGAGCGCAGGATGCGGTCCTCGTCCAGGCTGGACACGCGATCCATCAGCTTCAGCAGCGCATCGCGCGCGGCCTGCATCTGCGCGTCGCGGTCACCCTTGCGGGCATCGACCACGCTCTTGAGCACCTTCAGGGTGGCGTCGTCGCCAGCGGCCAGCACATCGAAGTGGGCCTTCAGCTGGGCCTGGCCGGCCGCGATGTCGTCCTTGCTCTCATGGCCGGTGGCCGGATCGAAGCGGGCCTCGAACAGTTCGACCAGCAGGCGGGCCAGCAGCGGGTAACGCGCGAAGGTGCCTTCCACGTAGGCCTGCGAGAACGGCACGCCGGTCTGCAGCAGGTACTTGCAGTAGCCACGCAGCATGGCGACCTGGCGCCAGTGCAGGCCAGCTGCCAGCACCAGGCGGTTGAAGCCGTCGTTCTCGGCGTCGCCGTGCCAGACGCGGGCGAAGGTCTCGCCGAAGGCTTCATCGACACTGGCGGCATCGATCGCGCCAGCGGTCGACTCGACCTCGAAGTCCTGCACGTACACCGGCGCGTTGTCGACCGACAGGCGGTACGGACGTTCGGCGATCACGCGCAGGCCCATGTTTTCCATCATCGGCAGCGCGTCCGACAGCGGGATGTCATCCAGCTGGCGATACAGCTTCAGGCGCAGGCCATCGCCGCTTTCGCGCGGCACGGCCTGCAGGCTCAGGCGCAGGTCGTCCGGGCCGGTCAGCGCGTCGAGCTGGCTGACATCGTTGGCGGCAACGGCGGTGCTGTTGTCTTCGATGTAGCCGGCCGGCAGCGCCTTGCCGATGCGGGCGGCGATGCGCAGGCCTTCGGTCTCGCCGTGGCGGCTCACCAGCGCTTCGCGCAGGTCGTCCTGCCAGTTACGCAGCACCTGGGCCAGCTTCTGCTCCAGTTCGGCGGTATCAACGTCGAGCATTTCACCCGGCTTCGGGCGCACGATCAGGTGCACCTGCGCCAGCGGCGATTCGCCCAGCACCACCGAGCTGTCGACGAACTCGCCGTGCAGCGCGTCCTTGAGCATTGCTTCGATGCGCAGGCGCACGTCGGTGTTGAAGCGCTCGCGCGGCAGGTAGACCAGCGCGGAGATGAAACGGCTGTACTTGTCGCGGCGCAGGAACAGGCGGCTGCGCACGCGTTCCTGCAGGCCCAGCACGCCCATCGCGGTGCGGAACAGTTCGTCCTCGCTGGACTGGAACAGTTCTTCGCGCGGCAGGGTTTCCAGGATATGGCGCAGGGCCTTGCCACTGTGGCTGGCGGGGGCCAGCCCGGACTGCTTCATCACGTGCTCGTGGCGCTGGCGCACCAGCGGGATTTCCCACGGGCGACGGTTGTAGGCGCTGGAGGTGAACAGCCCGAGGAAACGCTGCTCGCCGATGATCTTGCCCTTGGCGTCGAACTCCAGCACGCCGATGTAGTCCATGTAGCCGGCGCGGTGCACGCGCGAACGGGCATTGGTCTTGGTCAGGATCAGCGCATCCTTCAAACCGGACGTGGTGTTCAGGCCCTGCGCGGCCAGCGTCTTGACCGGACGGGCGGCGGACTTGTCCTTGCCACGCATCAGGCCCAGGCCGGTGTCGTTCAGCGGCGCCAGCACCTCTTCCTTGCCCTGCTTCTCGACGCGGTACTCGCGGTAGCCGAAGAAGGTGAAGTGGTTGTCAGCGGCCCAGCGCAGGAACTCCTGTGCTTCCTTGCGCGACGCGTCGTCGACCGGCAGCTGGCGGCTGCCCAGGTCGTCGGCCAGCGCCAGCGCCTTGTCCTTCATCGGCTGCCAGTCGCGCACGATCGCACGCACTTCATCCAGCGCCTTGTTGATGGCCTGCTCGATGGCAGCCATCGCATCGGCCGGCTGGCGGTCGATTTCCAGCAGCATCACCGACTCGGCATCACCTTCGCCGACCTTGACCAGCTTGCCGGCCTTGTCGCGGGTGAAACGCAGTACCGGGTGGCCCAGCACGTGGACGCCCACGCCCTGCTCGGCCAGCGACATGGTGACGGTATCGACCAGGAACGGCATGTCGTCGTTGACGATCTGCAGCACGGTATGCGGCGATTCCCAACCGTTGGCCTTCGCGGTCGGATTGAACACGCGGACGTTGGCCTTGCCAGCCTTGCGGACCCGGGCGAATTCCAGCGTCTCAGCCGCGAGAGCGGCCCACTCTTCAGCGCTGTGGTGCGGGAACTCGTCCGACTCCATGCGCTTGTAGAAGTCAGTGGCGAAGGCCACTGCTTCGGCCTGTGCGGCCGCGGGGTAGCGCTTGCGCAAGGCCGTGTACACCGGCTCCAGGGAGAAACCAGCGGTCACTGCGACCTCCGACTCTGCTGGTTTCGTCTTGTTTTTCACGGTCTTGGCTGCGGTTTTTTGCGGTTTCATGGCAGAGCGATGCGCTTGCTCAGTTGGGAAAATGAAATTGTAGCCCTACCGCACGAAAAGGCCTTGCTGCAGGACGGAATAAGCAGATCCGGGTTTGCTGCGGTTTAGACGCCTATTCAGTTCGCTCCGGTATGGAGCGGGCGCCTGCTTGAGCACTGCCGACAGGATCGGCAAAGCGTGTTACCGGAAGACACACGCGGCGACACCGATTCGATTCCACAATCCTGAACTGGACGGTATAGTCCACCGCGTGAACCCGGCCTACCTTCCCGTTGCCCTCGACGCACGCGATGAGCGCGTGTTCGATGCCGTGCGCGAACTGCTGGCCCAGCAGGGCATGCAGATGAGCATGGACGCGGTGGCCCAGCATGCCGGCTGTTCCAAGCAGACCCTCTACTCGCGCTACGGCAGCAAGCAGCAACTGCTGCGCCGGGTAATGCAGCGCCACGTCGGCCACGCTACCGGCGCCATGGTTCGTGCACTCCGTACTGACGACCTGCGTGCCAGCCTGCTCCAGTTCGCCACCGACTTCCTGGAGCACTTCAACCAACCGCACGTGGGCCAGGCCTGCCGGCTGATCGCCGCCGACGCGGCCCAGTTTCCCGAAGAGGCGCGTACCCTGTACCGGCATGGCGCCGGCGCACTGGCGCTTCATCTTGCTGAATGGATTGAAACCGTTTGCATGCAGGGCCAGCTCCGGCATGACGACCCGCACTTCATGGCCGAACTGCTGCTGAGCATGATCGCCGGTCAGGATTTCGACAAACAGCGCTTCCATACCCCCCACCGTGATGACGCGCTCTTGCGTCGGCGCTGGGCAGAGTTCTCCGTCGACAGCTTCCTGCGCGCCTTCGCGCCTCAGCCGTCGCCGGCCCCGTCTACAAACCAACCCCGGAGTTCCTCCTGATGACCGCCCCACTCCGCACCCTTGCCTTGACGTGCGCCGTTGCTGTCGCGCTGGCTGCCTGCAAGAAGCCGGAACAGCAGACGCCCCCGCCGCCGGAGGTGGGCGTGATCGACGCCAAGCCGCAGACCCTGCCGCTGCAGCGCGAGCTGGTCGGCCGCCTGTCGCCGTTCCGCAGCGCCGACGTCCGCGCACGCGTGCCCGGCGTGCTGCTCAAGCGGGTCTACCAGGAAGGCTCGCAGGTCAAGCAGGGCCAGACCCTGTTCCTGATCGACCCGGCGCCGCTGCGTGCCTCGCTCAACGCCTCCGAGGCCCAGCTGGCCTCGGCCCGCGCGACCTACGCCAACGCCAAGGTCGCCGCCGATCGCGCACGCTCGCTGGCCCCGCAGCAGTTCGTCTCCAAGTCCGACCTGGACAACGCCGAATCGGCCGAGCGCACCGCGCTGGCCGCGGTCAAGCAGGCCGAAGCGGCAGTGACCTCCTCGCGGATCAACCTGGGCTATGCCGAAGTGACCGCGCCGATCAGTGGCGTGGCCAACAAGCAGCAGGTCACCGAGGGTGCGCTGGTGGGCCAGGGCGATGTGACCCTGCTGACCACCGTCGACCAGCTCGACCCGCTGTACGTCAACTTCTCGTTGAGCGTGGACGAGCTGACCCAGCTGCGCGCGCAGCAGGCCAAGGGTGCGCTGGCGCTGTCCGGCGACGGCAAGGCCACGGTCAACGTCAAGCTGGCCGACGGCACCACCTATGGTGAGCCGGGCACGCTGGACTTCTCCTCGACCACGGTCGACCCGGCCACCGGCGCCGTGTCGTTGCGCGCGCTGCTGCCGAACCCGCAGCAGATCCTGCTGCCGGGCGCGTTCGTCAGCTTCCAGGCCAACCTGGGCGAGCGCAACAACGCCTTCCTGGTGCCGCAGCAGGCCCTGCTGCGCGATACCACCGGCGGCTACGTGATGGTGGTCGGCGCCGACGGCAAGGTCGTGCGCAAGAACGTGAAGACCGATGGCGCGCAGGGCGGCAACTGGCTGGTCAGCGACGGCCTGGCCGCCGGTGACAAGGTGATCGTGGCCGGCGTGCAGAAGGTCAAGGAAGGTGCACCGGCGGTGGCCAAGCCGTGGACCCCGGGCCAGGACGCCAACGGCAAGCCGGCCGCAGGCGGCGCCGCAGCGGCGGGCGCTGCACCGGCTGCAGGCAAGGCACCGGCCGACGCGGCCAAGCCCGAGCAGGCCGATGCGGCCAAGCCGGCCGCCACCGATTCGAACAAGCAGTAACGGGAACCTTCCGTCATGCCTAAATTTTTCATCGAACATCCAGTCTTCGCCTGGGTGGTTGCGATCCTGATCTCGCTCAGCGGAGTGATCGCGATCCTCAACCTGGGCGTGGAGTCCTATCCCAACATCGCCCCGCCGCAGGTCACCGTCTCGGCGACCTACCCGGGCGCCAGCGCCGATACCACGGAAAAGTCCGTCACCCAGGTGATCGAGCAGCAGCTGACCGGCATCGATCACCTGCTGTACTTCAGCTCCTCGTCCGCCTCCAACGGCCGTGCGCAGATCACCCTGACCTTCGAGACCGGTACCGATCCGGACATCGCCCAGGTGCAGGTGCAGAACAAGGTCTCGCTGGCCACGCCACGCCTGCCTTCGGAAGTGACCCAGCAGGGCGTGGTGGTGGCCAAGGCCAATGCCGGCTTCCTGATGGTGGTGGCGCTGCAGTCCGATACCCCGACCATCAACCGTGACGCCCTGAACGACATCGTCGGTTCGCGCGTGCTCGACCAGGTCTCGCGCATCCCCGGCGTCGGCAGCACCCAGCAGTTCGGTTCCGAGTACGCCATGAACATCTGGCTGAACCCGGAGAAGATGCAGGGCTATGGCCTGTCGGCCAGCCAGGTACTGGCCGCGGTGCGCGCGCAGAACGTGCAGTTCGCCGCCGGTGCGCTGGGTTCGGACCCGTCGCCGGAAGGCCAGCACTTCACCGCCACGGTCTCGGCCGAAGGCCGCTTCAGCTCGCCGCAGGAATTCGAGAACATCATCCTGCGCGCCAACGCTGATGGCTCGCGCGTGCTGTTGAAGGACATCGCCCGCGTCGCCTTCGGTGCCAACAACTACGGTTTCGACACCCAGTACAACGGCAAGCCGACCGGTGCCTTCGCCATCCAGCTGCTGCCGGGCGCCAACGCCCTGAACGTGGCCGAAGCGGTGCGCGCCAAGATGGACGAGCTGCAGCCCAGCTTCCCGGCCGGGGTCACCTGGTTCTCGCCGTACGACAGCACCACCTTCGTCAAGATCTCGATCCAGGAAGTGGTCAAGACCCTGTTTGAAGCGGTCTTGCTGGTGTTCCTGGTGATGCTGATCTTCCTGCAGAACTTCCGTGCCACCCTGATCCCGACCCTGGTGATCCCGGTCGCCCTGCTCGGTACCTTCCTGGGCATGTGGATGATCGGCTTCACGATCAACCAGCTGACGCTGTTCGCGATGGTGCTGGCGATCGGCATCGTGGTCGACGACGCGATCGTGGTGATCGAGAACGTCGAACGCATCATGACCGAGGAGGGCCTGGCGCCGAAGCCGGCCACGCAGAAGGCGATGACCCAGATCACCGGTGCGGTGGTGGCGATCACCGTCGTGCTGGCCGCGGTGTTCATCCCCTCCGCCCTGCAGGGCGGTGCCGCCGGTGAGATCTACAAGCAGTTCGCGCTGACCATCGCCATCTCGATGGCATTCTCGGCGTTCCTGGCCCTGGGCTTCACCCCGGCGCTGTGCGCGACGTTCCTCAAGCCGACGCACAACGACAACCCGAACATCGTCTACCGCACCTTCAACAAGTACTACGACAAGATCAGCCACACCTACGTGGGGCACATCACCTCGGCGGTGCGCCATGCGCCGCGCTGGATGATCCTGTTCGTGGTGCTGACCGCGCTGTGCGGCTTCCTGTTCACCCGCATGCCGGGCAGCTTCCTGCCGGAAGAAGACCAGGGCTATGCGCTGGCGATCGTGCAGCTGCCGCCGGGCTCGACCAAGGGCCAGACCAACGAAGTGTTCGCGCAGATGCGTGGCATCCTGGAAAAGCAGGATGGCTATGAAGGCATGCTGCAGGTGGCCGGCTTCAGCTTCGTCGGTTCCGGCGAGAACGTGGGCATGGGCTTCATCCGCCTGAAGCCGTGGGAGGAACGCAAGTTCACCGCGCCCGAGTTCATCCAGAACATGAACGGCGCGTTCTACGGCATCAAGGAAGCGCAGATCTTCGTGGTCAACCTGCCCACCGTGCAGGGCCTCGGCCAATTCGGTGGCTTTGACATGTGGCTGCAGGACCGTAGCGGTGCCGGCTACGAACAGTTGACCCAGGCCCGCAACATCCTGCTCGGCCAGGCCGCGCAGAAGCCGGACCACCTGGTCGGCGTGCGCCCCAACGGCCTGGAAAACGCGCCGCAGCTGCAGCTGCACGTGGACCGCGTGCAGGCGCAGTCGATGGGCATGTCGGTGTCGGACGTGTACAGCACCATCCAGCTGATGCTGGCCCCGGTGTACGTCAACGACTTCTTCTACGAAGGCCGCATCAAGCGCGTGACCATGCAGGCCGATGGTCCGTACCGCACTGGCCAGGAATCGCTGAAGAGCTTCTACAGCCCGTCCAGCCTGACCCAGAACGCCGATGGCACCAACGCGATGATCCCGTTGAACACGGTGGTCAAGTCCGAATGGGTGTCGGCGCCGCCGTCGCTGAGCCGCTACAACGGCTACTCGGCGATCAACATCGTCGGTTCGCAGGCACCGGGCACCAGCTCGGGTGAGGCGATGCAGACCATGGAAGGCATCGTCAACGACGACCTGCCGGCCGGCTTCGGCTACGACTGGTCGGGCATGTCCTACCAGGAAATCCTGGCCGGCAACGCTGCGACCCTGCTGCTGGTGCTGTCCATCGTGGTGGTGTTCCTGTGCCTTGCCGCGCTGTATGAAAGCTGGTCGATCCCGGTGGCGGTGCTGCTGGTGGTGCCGCTGGGCGTGCTGGGTGCCCTCGGCCTGTCGATGCTGCGCGGCCTGCCCAACGATCTGTTCTTCAAGATCGGCCTGATCACCGTGATCGGCCTGGCGGCGAAGAACGCGATCCTGATCGTGGAGTTCGCGGTGGAGCAGCGCGCAGCAGGCAAGAACCTGCGTGATGCCACCATCGAAGCGGCGCGCCTGCGGTTCCGCCCGATCCTGATGACGTCGTTCGCGTTCATCATGGGCGTGATCCCGATGGCGATCTCCACCGGTGCCGGCGCCAACTCCCGCCACGCCATCGGTACCGGCGTGATCGGCGGCATGCTGTTCGCCACCCTGCTCGGCCTGCTGATGATCCCGGTGTTCTTCGTGGTCGTGCGCCGCATGCTGGGCGACAAGCTGGACGAACCGTCCAAGGAGTTCATGGAACGCCAGCGCGATGCGGATGCCGCACATCGTCCGGATCGTTGATCCGGTGCTGCGCTGAAAACGAAAAGGCCCCGGAGCGATCCGGGGCCTTTTTATTGCCACAATTGAATTCATGCCAATCCAGGTTGGCATCTACCGGAACAACGGCATTGCCGGTAGCCGCCAACCTGGGTTGGCGCTGTTCGGGCAACGCCTCAGCGCAGCAGCGCAACCACCGCGCACACCGCCACCAGAATCAGCGAGGCCCACTGCATGGGTACGAAGAAGAAATGGTGGGGCGCGGCCTCCCCCTTCTGCCGCGGCGCACGGTTGAGCCACAGGCCCAGCACCACGTTCACCGCCGCGCCGAGGCCTGCGCCCAACAGAACCTGTGACAGCGGGATACTGCCCCTGGGGCCGTCATGCGGAAAGAAGTACGCCAGCAGCAGGATCGCTGCAATCGGCGTCACCAGCGTCATGATTCCCCAACCGCGATAGATCACGTCGTCATCCTCGAAGAAACGGACTGCATTAGAGCAGCATGCATCTCCGCAGGCCAACGGCAAAGACGTCATCTGGATGACCATCATCCACGCGTGGCGTGGGCCTACCGCCGCGCCGCCATTGCGGCGGCGCGGCCATGCGACTCAGCGCAGCCCGGTTTCGTTGCGGGCGATCACCAGGCGCTGGATCTCCGAAGTACCTTCGTAGATCTCGGTGATCTTGGCATCACGGAAGTAGCGCTCCAGCGGCATTTCCTTGGAATACCCCATGCCGCCGTGGATCTGCACGGCCTGGTGGGTAATCCACATCGCCGCCTCAGAGGCGGTCAGCTTGGCGATGGCAGCCTCATTGCTGAAGCGCTTGCCCTGGCCCTTCACCCACGCCGCGCGCAGGGTCAGCAGCAGCGCTGCGTCCAGCTTGCACTTCATGTCGGCAATCTTGGCCTGGGTCATCTGGAAGGTACCGATGGCCGCGCCGAATGCCTTGCGCTCCTTGACGTATTCAATCGTCGCTTCATAGGCGGCTCGGGCGATGCCGACGGCCTGCGAAGCGATGCCGATGCGACCGGCATCGAGCACGCTCATGGCAATCTTGAAGCCCTCACCTTCCTGGCCCAGCACGTCTTCGGCCTGCGCCACGTAATCGTTGAACTCGATCTCGCAGGTGGCCGAGGCGCGGATGCCCAGCTTGGGCTCGGTCTTGCCACGACCGAAACCGGCCTTGTCGGTATCGATGATGAAGGCGGTGATGCCGCGCGCGCCCTTGTCCGGCTCGCTCATCGCGAACAGCACGATGTACTTGGCCACCGGACCGGAGGTGATCCAGCTCTTCTTGCCATTGATGACGAAGGTGCCGTCGGCCTGCTTCACCGCGCGGCAGCGCATGGCGGTGGCATCGGAACCGGACTGCGGCTCGGTCAGCGCGAACGCGCCGATGGCCGTGCCTTCGGCGATGGCACGTACGTAGGTCTGCTTCTGCTGCTCGGTACCGTGGGTCAGGATGCCGTTGCAGAACAGCGAATTGTTGACCGACATGATGGTCGAATGGGCTGCGTCGGCGGCGGCGACCTCCACCATCGCCAGCACGTACGCAACCGGGTCCATGCCCGCACCGCCGTATTCGGTCGGCACTTCAATGCCCATCAGGCCGTTCTCGCCCAGCAGGCGGATGTTGTCCAGCGGGAACTCGCCGGTGCGGTCATGGTGCTCCGCACTGGGGGCGATCTTTTCCTGCGCGATGCGCCGCGCAACGTCCTGCAGCATCAACTGCTCTTCGGTAAAGCTGAAATCCACAACACCCTCCCGGGTACATGAAGTTATGGGCCGCATACGGCGCGCCCAGGTGCTGCGATTGTACCGGGGCCCGGCAGTTTCCGTACGCTGGCGACTTGACCGCGCCAGGCCCCTTCAGCGAATATATCTCTATATCGCGATAGGTAGATGTTTATGGATCTGGAAGACTGGTCGACCCGCCTGAAGGTGTTCGCCGATGCCACTCGCGTGCGCCTGCTGGCGCTGCTGGAGCAGGAGGAACTGACCGTGGCCGAACTGTCGGCGATCACCCGGCTGGCGCAGCCGCGCGTGTCCACCCACCTGGCACGCCTGAAGGAAGCCGGGCTGGTCCGCGACCGCCGTGCCGGCGTGTCGGCCTATTACCGCTTCGACGAGGCCCAGCTGGACCCGGCGCAGCGTGCATTGTGGCATGCCTTGAGCAACGGAAGCGATGATCCGCTGCTGCGCCAGGACGCTGAACGCGTGGCCGCCGTGCTGGCCCACCGCGCCGCCGACCAGAACTGGGCCGACAGCGTGGCCGGCGACATGGAACGCCACTACTCGCCGGGCCGTACCTGGGAGGCGCTGGCACGCACCGCGCTGCCGCTGCTTGAGACCGGCGACGTGCTGGATATCGCCTCTGGTGATGGCGTGCTGGCCGAACTGGTTGCCCCGCATTCCAAGCGCTACATCTGCATCGATACCAGCGCGCGCGTGGTCGCCGCCGCCAGCGAGCGCCTGCGGCGGCTGCCCAATGTGGAAGTGCGCGAGGGCGACATGCATGCCCTGCCGTTCGAGGATGCCAGCTTCGACCTGGTCGTGCTGATGCATGCGCTCACCTACGCCAGCAAACCGGCGCAGGCGGTGACCGAAGCTGCACGCGTACTGCGCCCGGGCGGCCGCCTGCTGCTGTGCAGCCTGGCCCGCCACGAGCACAAGGCAGCGGTGGAGGCCTATGGCCACGTCAACCTCGGCTTCAGCGACAAGGAGCTGCGCAGGTTCGTCGACAAGGCCGGCCTGCAGGTGTCCAGCCTGGAGACGGTCACCCGCGAGAAACGGCCGCCGCACTTCGAAGTGATTTCGCTGATCGCCAACAAGCCCTGAGCCCGAGACCGCCATGCCCGCCCTGCCCTGGTTGCATCCTGATCGTGCCAACGCCCTGCTCGACGCCCTGCGCGAGCGGATCCTGATCATCGATGGTGCGATGGGCACGATGATCCAGCGCCACGGCCTGCAGGAAGACGATTACCGTGGCGAACGCTTCGCCGGTGGCTATGACCATCTGCATGGCTCCGGCTGCGATCACGCCACACCGGAAGGCCATGACCTGAAGGGCAACAACGATCTGCTGCTGCTGACCCGGCCGCAGATCGTCGCCGACATCCACACCGCCTACCTCGAGGCCGGTGCGGACCTGATCGAAACCAACACCTTCAATGCAACCTCGGTCAGCCAGGCCGACTACCACCTCGAGCACCTGGTGTACGAGTTGAACAAGGCCGGCGCTGCGGTCGCGCGCACGTGCTGTGATGCAGTGGCCGCAACCACACCGGGCAAGCCGCGCTTCGTGATCGGGGTGATCGGCCCGACCAGCCGCACCGCGTCGATCAGCCCCGACGTCAACGATCCCGGCTTCCGCAATACCAGCTTCGACGAGCTGCGCGACACCTACCGCGAAGCCATCGAGGGCCTGATCGACGGCGGCGCCGATACCCTGATGGTCGAGACCATCTTCGACACGCTCAACGCCAAGGCCGCGCTGTATGCGCTGGAGGAAGCGTTCGATGCGCGCGGCGCGCGGCTGCCGGTGATGATCTCCGGCACCATCACTGACGCTTCCGGTCGCACCCTGTCCGGGCAGACCGCCGAGGCCTTCCACGCATCGCTCGCCCACGCCCGGCCGTTGTCGATCGGCTTGAACTGCGCGCTGGGCGCCGATGCGATGCGCCCGCATGTGGAAACCCTCTCGCAGGTCGCCGACTGCTATGTCAGCGCCCACCCCAACGCCGGCCTGCCCAACGCGTTCGGCGACTACGACGAAACTCCTGAAGAGATGGCCACCACGCTGCGCGGCTTCGCCGAGGATGGCCTGTTGAACCTGGTCGGCGGCTGCTGTGGCTCCACCCCCGAGCATATTCGTGCGATTGCCAATGCCGTAGCCGGACTGCCGCCGCGCGCACTGCCCGGCACCCGGGAGCAGGCCGCATGAACGTTGCCGCCACCGTCCCGCACTTCCCGCCCTACTGCTGTTGAGCCGACGCCTGCCATGACGCCTGTCCGCCCTACCCGCCTGTCCGGCCTGGAACCTCTGGTCATCACCCCGGACCTGCTGTTCATCAATGTCGGCGAACGCACCAACGTCACCGGCAGCGCGCAGTTCCGCAAGCTGATCAAGGAAGGCCGCTACGAGGAGGCGGTGGACGTGGCCCGCCAGCAGGTGGCCAGCGGCGCCCAGATCCTCGACGTCAACATGGACGAGGGCCTGATCGATTCGGAAGCGGCGATGACGCGCTACCTCAACCTGATCATGTCCGAGCCGGACATCGCGCGCATCCCGGTGATGGTCGACTCCTCCAAGTGGAGCGTGATCGAGGCCGGCCTGAAATGCCTGCAGGGCAAGAGCGTGGTCAACTCGATCTCGCTGAAGGAAGGCGAAGCGCTGTTCCGCGAGCACGCGCGCAAGGTGCTGCGCTATGGCGCCGCGGCAGTAGTGATGGCGTTCGACGAGGCCGGGCAGGCAGACACCTGTGCGCGCAAGGTCGAGATCTGCACACGCGCCTACCGCATCCTGGTCGACGAGATCGGCTTCCCGCCGCAGGACATCATCTTCGACCCGAACATCTTCGCCGTCGCTACGGGCATCGAAGAGCACGACAACTACGCGGTGGACTTCATCGAAGCCACCCGGATCATCAAGCAGACCCTGCCGCACTGCCATGTCTCCGGCGGCGTCTCCAACGTCTCGTTTTCGTTCCGCGGCAACGAAACCGTGCGCCAGGCCATCCATTCGGTGTTCCTGTACCACGCGATCGCCGCCGGCATGGACATGGGCATCGTCAACGCCGGCGCGATGCCGATCTACGACGAACTGGAGCCGGACCTGCGCGAGCGTGTCGAGGACGTGATCCTCAACCGCCGAAGCGATGCCACCGAGCGCCTGCTGGAGATCGCCGAGCGCTACAAGGGCAGGAAGGGCGCGGCGAAGACCGAAGACCTGGCCTGGCGCGAAAAGCCGGTGGCACAGCGATTGGCGCATGCCCTGGTACACGGCCTGGATGCCTTCGTCGAGGAAGACACCGAACTGGCCCGGCAGGCCTCCAGCCGCCCGCTGGACGTGATCGAAGGACCGCTTATGGACGGCATGAACATCGTCGGCGACCTGTTCGGCGCCGGCAAGATGTTCCTGCCACAGGTGGTGAAATCCGCGCGCGTGATGAAGAAGGCCGTGGCCTACCTGCTGCCTTACATCGAAGCGGAAAAAGCGCGCAGCGGTGACACCGCCAAGAGCAACGGCAAGATCATCATGGCCACGGTGAAGGGCGATGTGCATGACATCGGCAAGAACATCGTCGGCGTCGTACTGGCCTGCAACAACTTCGACGTGGTCGACCTCGGCGTGATGGTGCCGGCGCAGATGATCCTCGATGCCGCCCGCGAGCACAACGCCGACCTGATCGGCCTGTCCGGGCTGATCACCCCGTCCCTGGAGGAGATGAGCCACGTCGCCCGCGAGATGGAGCGCCAGGGCTTCGACCTGCCGCTGCTGATCGGGGGCGCGACCACTTCGCGTGCGCATACCGCGCTGAAGATCGACCCGCACTACAAGGCGCCGACGGTGTGGGTGAAGGATGCATCGCGCGCAGTTGGCGTGGCGCAGTCGCTGATCTCGCGTGATCTGCGCGAGGCCTTCGTTGCCGCCAACGAAGCCGACTATGCCGAAATCCGCGCGCGCCACCGCAACCGGGGCGACGCCAAGCGCCTGGTCACACTGGAACATGCGCGCGCGCAGAAATTCCAGGGCGGCTGGGACAGTTACACGCCACCGGCACCGAATCAGCCCGGCCTGCACGTGTTCGACGACTATCCGCTGGCCGAACTGGTCGACTACATCGATTGGACGCCGTTCTTCCAGGCCTGGGAGCTGGCCGGCAAGTTCCCGGCGATCCTCACCGATGAGATCGTCGGTACCCAGGCCAGCGAGCTGTACAAGGATGCCCGTGCGATGCTCGAGCGCATCGTCGGCGAGAAGTGGCTGACGGCCAAGGCCGTGTTCGGCCTGTGGCCGGCCAACAGCATCGGCGACGATGTCCGCGTGCAGCACGCACAGGGCGAAACTACCCTGCACTTCCTGCGCCAGCAGGTGGACAAGCCAGCCGAACGTCCGGATTTCTGCCTGGCTGATTTCATTGCCCCGG
This sequence comes from Stenotrophomonas maltophilia group sp. msm4, assembly GCF_032025605.1. Taxonomy (NCBI): domain Bacteria; kingdom Pseudomonadati; phylum Pseudomonadota; class Gammaproteobacteria; order Lysobacterales; family Lysobacteraceae; genus Stenotrophomonas; species Stenotrophomonas maltophilia group sp. msm4. The sequence continues at coordinate 1,580,573 of NZ_JAVSKK010000001.1, forward strand.
CCGACAGCGGAAAGCAGGACTGGATCGGCGCGTTCGCGGTCACCGCCGGCATCGGCATCGACGCCCACGTCGCGCGCTTCGAGGCCGAGCACGACGATTACAACGCGATCCTGCTGAAAGCACTGGCCGACCGCTTCGCCGAGGCGCTGGCCGAGCGCCTGCACCAGCGCGTGCGTACCGAATTCTGGGGCTACGACCGCGCCGAGACGCTGGACAACGAGGCCCTGATCGACGAGCAGTACCGCGGCATCCGTCCGGCCCCGGGCTACCCGGCCTGCCCCGAGCACAGCGAGAAGCGCCGCCTGTTCGACCTGCTGCAGGCTGAGCAGAACGCGGGCATGGAATTGACCGAGAGCTTCGCGATGCTGCCCACGGCCGCTGTCTCGGGCTACTACTTCAGCCATCCGCAGAGCCAGTACTTCGTGGTCGGGCGGCTCAGCCGCGAACAGGTCACCGACTATGCCCGGCGCAAGGGCGTGGACCGCGCCCAGGCCGAACGCTGGCTGGCCTCCAACCTCGACTACGACCCCGAATGACACAAAAAGGGGACGGAGGGGATTAAGTCGTTTGTGCATTAGCGACTTGATCCCCTCCGTCCCCTTTTTTTGCTTCATCATTCGGCGATGACCGTTCCCGTTGCCCGCCTCTCAAGTTTCTACCTGTTCTACTACGCGGCGCTCGGCGCGTTCACGCCGTACTGGAGCCTGTTCCTGACCGCGCGCGGGATGAGCGTGACCGCGATCAGCGTGATGATGGGCCTGTGGTACGCCACCCGCGTGATCGCACCCAGTACCTGGACCTCGCTGGCGGCCGCATCACCGCGACCGATCCGCCTGCTGCGCGTCGGCTGCGTGCTGACCCTGCTCAGCTTCGCTGCCTTTCTGCTGCCACTGCCGCAGCCGTGGATGTACCCGGCGATGATCGTGTTCTGCTTCTTCTACAACGCGGTGATGCCGCAGTTCGAGTCGATCACCCTCACCCACCTGGGCAACGACAGCCATCGCTACGGGTTGATCCGGGTCTGGGGCTCGCTCGGTTTCATCGCCGTGGTCACCCTGTTCGGCTGGCTGATCGAGGGCGATGGCGCCGGCAACCACGCCGGATTGTTGCCGTGGATGATGCTGCCCCTGTTCGTGCTGCTGGTTGCCTCGGCCTTCAGCAATCACTACGCGCGCGACATCGGCAGGACGGCGGGTGACACCAGCGGCTTCTGGCAGATCGTGCGCCGACCGCCAGTGCTGGCGTTCTTCCTGGCCGCCTTCATGGAACAGCTGTCGTTCGGCCCGTACTACACGTTCTTTTCGGTCTACATGGACCACCACGGTTACCGCACCACCACCCTCGGCCTGCTGTGGACCATCGGCGTGGTCTTCGAAGTGGGCGTGTTCTTCACCATCGGCCGCTTCTTCCGCCGCTACGACGCCAGCTGGATGCTGCTGATCGCGCTGGTCAGTTCCTGCCTGCGCTGGGCCGTGACCGCACTGTTCCCGGAGAACCTGCCGGTGATGCTGCTGGCGCAGACCGCGCACGCGCTGGGCTTTGCCGCGTTCTTCGCTGCAGCGATGCAGATGCTGGCGACCTACTTCCCCGGTCGTCTAAACGGCCACGGCCAAGGACTGCTGTACGGCTTTTCGTCCGGTGTCGGCGGTGTGCTGGGCGCGCTCATTGCCGGCCAACTGTGGAAGATCGACGACGGCCGCACCGCGTTCCTGGCCGGCAGCGGCTTCGCCCTGATTGGCGCCCTGCTCTGCTTTTTCGCGCTGAGCCTGCCGCTGATGCGCGCGCGCCGGACCCACGGCGCACACTGACAACGCTCCGATTCAGCGCTGCAGCAACACCTGCTGCAGCGATGGCAGCAGCACGCGGTTGCCATGCGCGCTGAGATGATCGCCATCGAAGAACAGCGGGCGGCCATCGCGCTGCGCGGGACATAGCGCGTCGTCACACAGCGCCGGCATCGGGTCCCACAGCACGCCACCCGGCAATCCATCAACCACCTGCCGCAGGCTGCCCAGCATCGGCGCACGCAGCGCTTCCATCGCCTCGCGCGTGCTGTCCAAGCCATTGCGGCAGACCTCGTTGCGCGCATTGAAGCGGTCCGAGCAGCGATAGGGCGGCGCCGGCAGCACCGGCTTGGGCGCCTCCAGCACGATGCGCACACCGCGCTCGGTCAGTGGCTTCCACTGCTTGATCGCCTCGGCTGCTTCGGCCTCACGCCCTGCCGCGGCCACCGCTGTCAGTTCGCCCGCCAGCTGCGCCCGCGCATCGAACAGCACGAACTGATCGGACAGGCGCGGCATCCGCAGCGACACCAGCACCACGGCATCGCCCGGCTGCGCACGCCGCGCGATATCGGCGAACACCGCGGCATCGAAATCAGCGCAACCGGCACCCGCGCCACGCCACTTCTGCAGGCTCACTTGCGGGCATCCGCCGCGGCCATAGAGGGAGACCTCCGAGCCGGTTTCCAGCGCCAGCCGCTGCAGCAGCTCGATGTAAGCCATCGCATGCGAATCACCGGCAACAAACACCCGCTTCGGCGCGCCTGCCGGCGTCGGGCGGTCGCAGTTTTCACGGGCAAAGGTCCGCGCACTGCCGCCTTCGAAACGATGCTTGGCAGCCAGCAGAGCGCAATCGGGATAATCGCCAGCCACGCTCTCGCCATTGGGGTACCAATCGGCCGGATGCCGGCTGACAGTGCTCAGTGACAGTCGTGGCGCCTGCTGATAGAGCAGTGCCTGGATACCGGCGGCGCACAGCAGTACGACCGCGCCGGCCAGCACCCAACGCCCGGGACGCAGGCGCTGTGCCAACGTGCCGCGGAACGGCTGTTCCACCCAGCGCCACGATGCCCATGACAGCACCAGTACCAGCACCATCGCAGCGGTCATCTGCAAGGGTGTCTGCAGGCCCACGGTCCAGCGCATCAGCACGAACACCGGCCAGTGCCACAGATACAGCGAGTACGAAAGCAGGCCGATGCGGCGCATCGGAGCGCTGGCCAACACACGCGCCACCCACGCCTGCGGATGGTGATGCAGCGCCCAAAGCAGGCCCGCAGTGGCGAAGGCCGGCAGCAGGCCGTCAGGCCATGGCGAGCGCCCGGCACGCGAGGACCATAGCGCCCACCCCAGCAGGGCCAGCGCCATCATGGCCAGCAGGGAAAACACCGGCGCAGCGCGCTTCAGTGCCTGACTGGTTGCCGGGTCCAGCGATTGCCGCACGTGCAGCAACTGGAACAGCAGCACGCCCACCCCCAGTTGCCAGAGACGGGTGCTGGTGGCGTAGAACGCCCACGATGGCGGCGCCTCGCGCAGACCCAGCACCGCAGCGTGCAGCAGCGATGCCATGCTGACCAGTGCGAACAGGCCCAGGCTGATCCAACGCCCGCGCGCGCCACGTGCCCAGGCCAGGAACAGCAACGGGAACAGCAGATAGAACTGCTCTTCCACACCCAGCGACCAGGTATGAGTGTAGGGATTGAATTCGGCCTTGGGCGCGAAGTAATCGTTGCCAATCGCCGCCAGCACCCAGTTGCTGAAGCCGAACAACGCCATCAGCCCCGTCTTGTCGCTGGCTTCGCTGAGCCACGACTCGGGAATGAACAGCACGCTCGCCACAGCGGTCAGCAACACGCACGCCAGCAGCGCTGGTGCGATGCGACGGATGCGACGCGCATAGAAGCGCAGCATCGACTGCCCCAGCGACAGCGGCGGCAGCCGGTGTACTGATGCGCTGACCACGAAACCGGAGATGACGAAGAACACATCCACGCCGGTGAACCCGCCTGGCAACCAGGCCGGGTCCAGGTGGAACACGATGACGGCCAGCACCGCGATCGCGCGCAGGCCGTCAATGTGCGGCACGTAGCCGCGGCTTGGATCAGCGGTCATCCCTTCCCCCACGGCCGCGACGGCAGCGCGCTCGCGGCGGTCGCGCGCTTACCAGACCAGGTCGTCCGGCACCTGGTACTGCGGATCCGCGTACGGATCTTCCTCGGCCGGCGCATTCGGATCGACCTTCAGCGCCACCGACGGGGCGAACACCGCCTCGGACTGTGACAGCACTTCAGCGGTCACCAGCAGGTAGCGCCCGTTGAGCTGGACCACTCCAAGCTCGCCGGCATTGAGCGCGGTCAGCTGTTCGGCGGTCACATAGATGCGCTTGATCTTGCCGCCATACGGGAAGTGGCGGGCGATGTCGGCCGCTTCCGAGTTCAGGCTCTTGTCCTTCAGCAGTTCTTCCAGCTTGGCCTTGGCCTCGCGGCGTACGCGCGCCTCTTCCTGTTTCAGACGCTCGGCCTCGATGCGCTCTTCCTTTTCCTTCTGCGCGCGGATGGCATAGGCCTTGGCCAGATCCATCTCTTCGGCGCTGCGCGGCGTGCGCGGGCCCTGCTGGCCCGGGCGACCGTGGCCATGCCCACGACGCTCGCCGGGCTTGTGCTCGCCCTTGCCAGCGCCCTGCGGCTTTCCATTGCCGTTGCCACCCTTGCCCTGCGGGCGACCGTCACGGCGGGGGCCATCATTCTTGCGCTCGGGCTTGGGCGCGGGCTTGAAGCCCAGGCCCATCAGCTGGTCGCGGAGGGTATCGCTCATAGGATTCGGATCAGTAGTGCGGCGGCGGCGGTTCGCTCGCCGGATCGGAAGAATTCAGCGCGTTGCGGACCTTGCCCAGGTCTTCCAGCAGCACGCGCAGCACGTCGGCGTTGCGCATGCCCTGTATGCGGGCATCGGCCAGCGCATCGCTCAGTTCGGCCAGCGCCTGTTCCTGGAAGGACACGCGCATTTCCAGTTCGACCAGGCGCGCTTCCAGCGCCTGCTCGCGTTCGGTTGGCAGCAGATCAGACATGCAGCGAGCGCCCCCGGCCAATGCCGTAGTACGCCAGGCCCGCCGCTTCCATATCCGCCGGCTCGTACAGGTTGCGGCCGTCGAACACCACCGCGTCCTTCAACTGCTCGCGCAGCGTCTGGAAATCAGGGCTGCGGAACTGCTTCCACTCGGTCACCACGACCAGTGCATCGGCCCCCTGCAGCGCCTCGTCGGCACTGCTGCAGAACACCAGATCATCGCGCTCGCCGAAGATGCGCTGCGACTCGTGCATCGCTTCCGGATCGTAGGCACGTACCGTCGCGCCGCCTTCCCACAGCTGCGCCAGCAGGCGACGGCTGGAAGCTTCGCGCATGTCATCGGTGTTCGGCTTGAACGCCAGGCCCCACACGGCAAAGGTCTTGCCACGCACACCTTCGTCTTCACCCTTGTCGTAATGACGCTGGATGAGGGCGAACAGATGGCCCTTCTGCGCATCGTTGACCGCTTCCACGGCGTTCAGCAGCTTCGGCTCCAGGCCGGCCTGCTGCGCGGTGCGGGCCAGCGCCTGCACATCCTTGGGGAAGCACGAGCCGCCGTAACCGGCGCCCGGGTAGATGAAATGCCAGCCGATGCGCGGATCCGAGCCGATGCCCTGGCGGACCTGCTCGACATCGGCGCCGACACGTTCGGCGATGTTGGCGATTTCGTTCATGAACGAGATCTTGGTCGCCAGCATCGCGTTGGCGGCGTACTTGGTCAGCTCCGCCGAACGTACGTCCATTTCCACCACGCGGTCGTGGTTGCGGTTGAACGGCGCGTACAGGCGCCGCATTACCGCCACCGACTCGGCGCTGGTCGCGCCGATGATGATGCGATCCGGGCGCATGCAGTCGGCGACAGCATCGCCTTCCTTCAGGAATTCCGGGTTGGACACCACATCGAAGGCGATGTCCGCGCCACGTGCCGCCAACTCTGCGGCAATGGCGGCACGCACCTTGTCGGCGGTGCCCACCGGCACCGTCGACTTGTTGACCACCACGGTCGGCACGCTCATGTGCCGGCCGATGGTGCGGGCCACAGCCAGCACGTACTGCAGATCGGCACTGCCATCCTCGTCCGGCGGCGTGCCAACGGCGATGAACACGACCTGGCCGTGGCCGATCGCGGCCGCGGCATCGGTGGTGAACGCCAGCCGCGACGCGGCGTGGTTGGCCTTCACCATCGGCTCCAGGCCCGGCTCATAGATCGGGATGATGCCCTGGTTGAGGCCATCGACCTTGGCCTGGTCGATATCGACGCAGACCACCTGGTGGCCGACGTCGGCCAGGCAGGTACCGGTCACCAGCCCTACATAACCGGTACCGAAAATCGCAACGCGCATGTCCGTGCAGGCTCCGTGGTCGCTTACGGCAGGACGCCCAGCAGCTCGACGTCGAAGGTCAGAGTCGCATTCGGGCCGATCGGGCCACCCGGGGTGCCGTTCTCACCGTAAGCCAGCTCACCCGGGATCCAGAAGCGGTACTTCGACCCGACCGGCATCAGCGCGACGCCTTCGGTCCAGCCCTTGATCACCTGGTCCAGGCCGAACTCGGCCGGCTGGCGACCATAGGAGCTGTCAAACACGGTGCCGTTGAGCAGCTTGCCTTCGTAGTTCACGCGCACCTTGCTGCTCGGCAGCGGGCGCTCGCCGCTACCCGGGCGGATGATCTGGTACTGCAGGCCCGACGGGGTGGTGACGACGCCCGGCTGGGTCTTGTTCTTGGCCAGGAACGCGTTGCCTTCCTCGCGGTTGGTCTGTGCGGCTGCGGCGGCCTTGGCCTGCATCTCGGCCTGCTTGCTGCCCATGAAGGCCTGGATGGTGGCGGTCGCGTCAGCTTCCGTCATCTTCGGCTGGCCCTTGCTCAGGCCTGTGCTGATCGCGTCAAACAGCGAGGCGACATCAATGTCGTCCTTCAGCTGTGCCAGCGACGGGCCGACCGAGTACGAACCGATCATCTGCGACACTTTGACGCGATCGACCTTCGGCGGCTGCGAACCCGGCGCCATGCCCGGCACCTGCTGGCCACTGCGGGCCATCACCACCTGGCGCAACGCGGCATCGGTGGCCTTGGCCTGTTCCTGGGTGATCTGCGGCTGCAGGCCTTCGAACGAACGCTCCACGGCAGTGCGCAGCGCGGCCACATCGATCTCATCGGCGATCGGGGTGAACGACTTGGCGACATCAAGGCCGATGGCGTAGCCGAGCTTCTGCTTGGGGGAATTCAAGGTTGCGGTCTCCTTGGCGGCTGCGGGGGCAGCCGGTTGTTGCGACAGAGCGACACCCGAAGTGCCCATCGCCAGAATCAGAACCGACGCCGCGGCGCCGCGCATTCCCATCTTCATTCGCTGCATTCCTGGAAGTGTCTGGGCGCCGACGTCGGCGCGAAAAGAAACATTGTCGCACGCATGCCGTCGATGTCGAGGCATCCGTGCCGGATATCAATGCGTGGCGGCTGCGGCCAGCGCCTTGTCGATGGCGGCGGTCAGCTGCGGATCGTCCGGCGTTACCTTGCTGGCGAACTGGGCAATGACCTTGCCATCGCGGCCGACCAGGTACTTGTGGAAGTTCCAGCCCGGCGCCACGCCGGTGGCCGCGGTCAGCCTCTGGTACAGCGGCGTCGCCTGTGCACCGACGACATGCACCTTCTCGAACATCGGGAACCTGACGCCATAGGTGAGCGTGCAGAAATCCTGGATCTGCTTTTCGTCACCGGGCTCCTGGCCCTTGAAATCGTTGGACGGGAAACCGAGCACGGCAAAGCCGCGGCCGGCATATCGCTTCTGCAGCGCCTCCAGGCCTTCGTACTGAGGGGTATAGCCGCACTTGCTTGCGGTATTGACCACCAGCAGTACCTGCCCGTGGTAGCGCTGCTGCAGGTTGACCTGCTGCTTGCTCGCGAGTGGGCGGTACTCCAGGTCCAGCAGATCGGCCGCCAGCACATGGGCGGAACCGGCCAGGCCGGCCACCAGCAGGGTCAGCAGGGACAGGCCGCGCAGGCGGCGCGGGATAACGGTCGGCAGGTGCATCGAGAGCGGTCCGCGGTAGCCATTCACAGGGCCGGCCGGTAGCGGCCGGGAATCGGCCGAACTATAGCACCGCCCCGCCCCCCCCCTTGTTGCGGCAAGCGCCTGCGGCTTTGCGCAGCGTGGCGTCTTTCCGCTGGCCTTACCAGCGACGGCGCAGTGATGACATAGCATGGACAACACTGAATGGAAGGCGGAACTGGATCAGCCCCTACATCAAATTTATTTCCCTTTCCAATCAAATGGATAAGTGAATATTTCAGCAATTTGACCACCCCTGCCATCAGTTGGGGACGGCAGGGGCTTGCACCCAGGCGTGCCGGTGTTATAGTTGCATACAACACCAGTCACCTGAGACAGGGGGAAGCCATGAACGCCCGCATCCGTCGCAACCTCACCGCCCCCGCGGCCGCTGCTGTTTCGACCCTGATCGTGCTGGCCTGGCTGGCCACGCCCACCACCCCCGCCTCTCCCGACAGTGCGCAGGATGCAAACGCTGCACCGGCCGGGAACGCCGCTTCCTCCCCCTCTCCCCCGCGTCGGCTGCACAGCTCCCTGTCCATGCCGTATTTCTCGTTCGCCCAGCCGCTGACCCCACGGAGCTGAATATGAGCGACATCCAGTGGAGCGACGGCGCTCCCATCTACCGTCAATTGAAGGAGCGCGTGATCGCCATGATGCTCGACGGAATCCTGAAGCCGGGCGATGCCCTGCCTTCGGTGCGCCAGGTGGCCGCCGACTATCAACTCAACCCCATCACCGTTTCGCGCGCCTACCAGGAACTGGCCGATGAAGGCCTGGTCGAGAAGCGCCGCGGCCTGGGCATGTTCATGACCGAGCAGGCGGCCACGCAGCTGCGCAGCAGCGAGCGCGAGCGCTTCCTCAACGAAGAATGGCCCGCGGTGCTGGAGCGCATCCAGCGCCTGGGCCTGAGCCTCGACGAATTGCTGCCCCAGGGGAACGTCTGATGAACAGCACTGCAAGCGAACCCGTCATCACCGCGCGAGGCCTGCGCAAGGCCTACAGGACCACGGTAGCCCTCGACAACGCCAGCTTCAGCATTCCGAGCGGGCGCATCGTCGGCCTGATCGGTCCCAACGGCGCCGGCAAGACCACCGCACTGAAGGCCATCCTCGGCCTCACCTCGGTGGAAGGCGACCTGAGCGTGCTCGGCCGCGATCCGCGACTGCATCGCGACGAGCTGATGAATGACATCTGCTTCATCGCCGACGTCGCCGTGCTGCCGCGCTGGCTGAAGGTGCGCGAGGCGATCGACTTCGTCGCCGGCGTCCACCCGCGCTTCGACCGCGCCCGCTGCGAGCGCTTCCTGGCCAATACCAAGCTGCAACCGAAGCAGCGCGTGCGCGAACTGTCCAAGGGCATGATCGTGCAGCTGCACCTGGCGCTGGTGATGGCCATCGACGCCCGCATCCTGGTCCTGGACGAGCCCACTCTCGGCCTGGACATCCTCTATCGCAAGGAGTTCTACCAGCGCCTGCTGGAGGACTATTTCGACGAACAGAAGACCATCATCGTCACCACCCATCAGGTGGAAGAGATCGAGCACATCCTCAGCGACGTCATGTTCATCCGTGATGGCCGCATCGTGCTCGACGCGGACATGGACGATGTCGGCCAGCGCTACACCGAGCTGCTGGTCAACGCCGACCAGCTGGAGACCGCGCGTGCGCTGAAGCCGATCGACGAGCGCAGCCTGGCGTTCGGCAAGACCGTGATGCTGTTCGATGGCGTGCCGCGCACCCAGCTCTCCACCCTTGGCGAGACCCGCAGCCCGGGCCTGGCCGATCTGTTCGTCGCCATCATGAAGGGGACCTACGCATGAATGCCGTCAACCACCCCGTCAGCCCGATGGGCACCCTGCGCTGGCTGCTCAAGCGCGAGTACTGGGAGAACCGTGGCGGTTTCCTGTATGCACCGCTGATCGCCGGCCTGATCTCGCTGGTGATGAGCACCATCGGCATCGCCTTCGGCCTGTTCGCCCTGTACCGGGCCGCACGTGATGGTGGCCTGCACATCGACGGCGAAGACGTGAACATCAACGGCCTGGACCTGGCCCTGCTGACCCGCGACATCAGTGCCAAGGACCTGGCTGACCTTGGCAACGGCCTCGACCTGACCCTGGTGCTCAGCTCGGCCTGGCCGTTCCTGGTACTGGCCTTCGTGGTGTTTTTCTACTGCCTGGGTGCCCTGTACGACGACCGCCGCGACCGCAGCATCCTGTTCTGGAAGTCACTGCCGCTGTCGGATACCCAGACCGTGTTGTCCAAGGTGATCAGCGCACTGATCGTGGCCCCACTGATCGCGGTGATCGCCGGCATCATCACCATGTTCGGCTTCATGCTGGTGATCAGCATCGTCGCGCTGATGCACGGCGGCAGCCCGATGACCCTGATCTGGGGCCCGGCCAGCCCGCTGACCCTGGCCGCCGGCCACTTGGCCTGGATCCCGGTCTACGCCCTGTGGGCCCTGCCCACCGCCGGCTGGTTGCTGCTGTGCTCGGCCTGGGCCCGCAGCAAGCCGTTCCTGTGGGCGGTGATGCTGCCGCTGTTCGCCGGCGTCATCGTCAGCACCACCAAGGTGATGCCGCTGATCGGCCTGACCACGGGCTGGTTCTGGCAGAACATCGTTGGCCGGCTGCTGCTGGGCGGCGTACCGGGCACGGACCTGGTGTATCGCCTCAGCGCCGAGGAAGGCACGCGCCGCGACCTCGAATCGGTGGTCAGCCTGATGTCGCCGGCCTCGCAGCTGAAATCACTGGCGATGCCGGAACTGTGGATCGGTGCTGCCGTCGGCGCCGTGTTCATTGTCCTTGCCATCCGTCTGCGCAAGCGCGCCGGCGAGATCTGATTCCATCCACCCGGAGGCACCACCCATGCGTTCCCTGCTCGCCTGTTCTGCATTGTTGCTGTTGCCGCTGTCGGCGCTGGCCGCCGATGCTCCGAACTGCAAGTTCACCGCTGCCCGCGCGCTGAAGCTGGACGTGGCCGGTGCCAAAGCGGTGGTGTTCGAGGTCAACCAGCATGACCTGAAGGTGGTCGCCAGCCCCGGCGGTGGCCAGTTGGATGGCCGTGCCTGTGCGTCCAGCCAGGAATGGCTGGAGCAGCTGGTACTGGACCAGCGCAAGGTGGGCGACAAGCTGGTGGTGAGTCTGCGCCGCGAGGGCCGTGACAGCGGCATCAGCTTGGGCAGCAGTTATGCCTGGCTGGACATCCGTGGCAGCGTGCCGGACAACCTTCCGCTGCAGTTCAAGGTCGGCTCCGGCGATGCCAGCGTGGACAACGCGCAGTCGCTGAGCGTGGATGTCGGCTCCGGTGATGCCATCGTGCGTGGCACCCGCGGCAGCATCCATGCAGCGGTGGGTTCGGGCGACCTGGACATTGACGGCGGCAGTTCGCTGAACCTGCTCTCGCTGGGTTCCGGCGACGTCAAGGTGCGCAACATCGGTGGCGATGCGGTCACCGGCACTGTCGGTTCGGGTGACCTGAAGATCAGCGATGTCCGCGGCAACGCACGACTGGACACGGTCGGTTCCGGCGACATCGGGTTCAAGCGCGTGCAAGGCAACGTCGAGGTCGGTGTGGTCGGCTCGGGCGATGTTGATCTGTCCGACATCGGCGGCAATGTGCATGTGCGCAGTCACGGCTCGGGGGACATCCAGGTCGATGGCGTGCGCGGCAGCCTGACCGTCGACCACAGCGGCAGCGGCGATGTCGGCCACCGCAACGTCAGCGGCACCGTCACCCTGCCCCGTAAAAAGTAACCGCTACGGACCGATCGAGGAAACTGCCATGAATCTGCTGCGCGTGCTGCCTGCCACCCTGCTGTGCCTGCCGCTGATCGCCTGCGGCGGCACGTCCTCCACGCCTGATACCACCGTCGGCAAAAGCGTGGCCGACGCGACCAGCGGGGTCGGCCAGACTGTCAAGGAGGCCATGGACGATGCCCGCAAGGACATCACTCAGGGCAACATCAAGATCTCGGCCGACAAGCAGCCGCGTGCCGAGATCACCCCGGATGGCCACCTGCTGATCGACGGCAAGGACGTGCCGGCCAACGAAACCCAGCGCCAACGGCTGCTGGAATATCGCGGCCACGTCGTCGCCATTGCAATGGACGGCATGGATGTCGGCCTGGCTGGCGCCAAGCTCGGTGCCAGCGCTGCCGGCGAAGCGCTGAAGGGCATTTTCAGCGGCGACAGCGAAGGCATCGAGAAGCGGATCAACGCCGAGGCCGAGAAGATCGAGGCCCAGGCCAAGCGCATCTGCAACCGCATGCCGGCGATGCTGGCCAGCCAGCAGGCACTGGCGCGCGAGCTGCCGGCGTTCAAGCCCTACGCAACGATGGACCAGAGTGACGTCGACGACTGCGGCAAGGACACCGTGGTCCGGCGCTAGGCCTGTGACAGATCAGCGCACCCGGCCGGCCGCGGCGCCCCGCTGCCGGCCGTAGCGTGCCGACCGGCTTACAATGGCGGCCCCGGACGCCCCCGAACCGAATGCCATGAAGAAGTTGTTCCTGCTGCTGGCCGCCCTGCTCTGCCTGGGCCTGGTCGGCTGTGACAAGGATTACCGCAACCACCGCGCCGAGCGCGGCAAGCCCAAGATTTCCGTCAGCGAAGGCATGGTGACCGTGCGTCGCCCGCCGGCACCGAACATCATCATCCTCGGCGATGGCACGATGAAGGTGGACGAGATCCAGATCCCGCTGGACCAAGGGCAGAAGCAGATGCTGCAGACGATGTTCGGCAGGCTGCAGGTGCTGCGCCAGAACACCCTGGTCGCCGCCCCGGCCGATCCCAACATGCAACCGGTGAAGATCCAGCCGCCGGAGAGCATGGAAGTGATTCCGGCGGACCTGATCCAGCGCATCCCCGAGTTCAAGGATTACACCGACACGTTCGGCAACATCGTCGCCGACCGTCGCTGAAGCAGAAACGCCGCCCCAGGGCGGCGTTCCTGCGTGTGGTGGGTGCGGACCTTGGTCCGCACGCCGTTCGATCAACCGCCCCCGCCACCGCCCCCCGCCTGGATGCCACCGGCAGTCAGCGCGACCGGGTCCAGCAGGCGGCGCAGCTCGGCTTCGTCCAGGCCGCTGTCCTCCAGCGCGACGTCCAACACCGGGCGCTGTTCCTTGTAGGCACGCTTGGCAATGGCCGCGGCCTTCTCGTAGCCGATGATCGGGTTCAGTGCAGTAACCAGGATCGGATTGCGCGCCAGCGCTTCGGCCACGCGGTCCTCGCGCACCTTCAGCCCGGCGATCGCGCTGTCGGCCAGCAGCCGCGACACATTCGCGAGCAGGCCGATGCCATCGAGCAGGTTCACCGCGATCAGTGGCAGGGTGACGTTGAGCTGGAAGTTGCCGGTCTGTCCGGCCACGGTGATTGCCGTGTGGTGGCCGATCACCTGCGCGCAGGCCATCACGGTCGCTTCCGGAATCACCGGGTTGACCTTGCCCGGCATGATCGAGCTGCCCGGCTGCAGTGCCGGCAGTTCGATCTCGCCCAGCCCGGCCAGCGGACCGGCATTCATCCAGCGAAGATCATTGGCGATCTTGATCAACGCCACCGCCAGTGCATTGAGCTGGCCGGACAACTCCACTGCATCGTCCTGCGCGGCCAGGCCTTCGAACTTGTTCTCGGCGCTGTCGAACTTGAAACCGGTCTGTTGCTTCAGTGCCTTGGCTACCTGCGCGCCAAAACGCGGGTCGGCGTTGATGCCGGTGCCGATGGCGGTGCCACCCAGCGGCAGGCGGCGCACGCGCTTGAGGCTGTCTTCGATGCGCTCCTGCGCCGAGGCCAGCTGCGCCGACCATGCGCCGAACTCCTGCTCGAAGGTCAGTGGCATCGCGTCCATCAGGTGGGTACGGCCGGTCTTGACCACCTTGCGCAGGCTGCGGCCCTTCTTGTCGAGGGTCTTGCGCAGGTGCACCAGCGCCGGCAGCAGCTGTTCGTGCGTCGCCAGCACCGCCGACACGCGCAGCGCGGTCGGGATCACGTCGTTGGAGCTCTGCCCCTGGTTGACGTGGTCATTGGGATGCACGGTGGTCTTGCCCGCCTTGCCGGCACGGTTGGCCAAGGTGGCGATGACCTCATTGGCATTCATGTTCGACGACGTGCCCGAACCGGTCTGGTAGACGTCGATCGGGAAGTGCGCGTCCCAGTTGCCGGCGGCCACTTCGGCAGCAGCGGTCTGGATGGCCTTGGCCACGTTCTTCGGCAGGTGGCCCAGCTCGGCGTTGACGCCGGCGGCAGCGCCCTTGACCAGGCCCAGGGCACGGATGAAACCGCGCGGCATGCGCTGGCCCGACACCGGGAAATTCTGCACGGCACGCTGGGTCTGGGCGCCCCACAGGGCGTCGGCAGGCACCTGCAGCTCGCCCATGCTGTCGTGTTCGATTCTGAAACCCTTGCTTGCAGCTTTGCTCATTGCTTCAACTCCGCACTACTTCAGTTGGGGAAAGGGAAGCGGCGGCTGGCAGGGTGTCGCTTCCCGGGCTGGCGGCTGCGCCAACGATACTCCCTTGCCCGCAGCGTGGGATGATGAGGACGGGCCAGAACGTTCCGTCCGCAGGGCCGTGTTGTAGAGCCGAGCCCATGCTCGGCTTCCCGCAGGGCGCCGGATTCTCCGAAGCAGCCGAGCGTGGGCTCGGCTCTACAGGGCACGCCCCGCCGGCACGTCGTAGAATATCGGCCCCGCCGCTCGTCCCAGCCCTGCCGACATGTCCGATTCCGCCCTGCTCGCCCTGTCCCCGCTCGATGGCCGCTATGCCGGCAAGGTCGACGCGCTGCGCCCGATCTTCTCCGAATACGGCCTGATCAAGGCCCGCATCACGGTCGAGGTGGAATGGCTGCTGGCGCTGGCCGCCGAACCGGGCATCGTCGAACTGGCGCCGTTCTCCGACGCCGCCGTCGCCCGCCTGCGCGACCTGGCCGCCCGCTTCAGCCCGGCCCAGGCCGCGCGCGTGAAGGAGATCGAGCGCACCACCAACCATGACGTCAAGGCGGTGGAGTACTTCATCAAGGAACAGCTGAAGGACGACGCCGAGCTGGCTCCGGCGCTGGAATTCGTGCATTTCGCCTGCACCAGCGAAGACATCAACAACCTCAGCTACGGACTGATGCTGGAACAGGCCCGCCGCGAGGTGCTGCTGCCGACCCTGGACGGCATCGCCAGCACCCTGCGCACCTTGGCCCACGCCCAGGCCGGCCAGCCGATGCTGTCGCGCACCCACGGCCAGACCGCCTCGCCGACCACGCTGGGCAAGGAGCTGGCCAACGTGGTCGCACGCCTGGAGCGCCAGCGCCGGCAGATCGCCGCGGTCGAACTGACCGGCAAGATCAACGGTGCGGTCGGCAACTACAACGCCCACATCGCCAGCTACCCGGACGTGGACTGGCCGGCCTTCGCCGAGCGCTTCGTGACCGGCCTGGGCCTGGTATTCAACCCGTACACCACGCAGATCGAGCCGCACGACAACATCGCCGAGATCGGCGATGCGGCGCGTCGCGCCAATATCATCCTGATCGACCTGGCCCGCGACATCTGGGGCTACATCTCGCTGGGCTACTTCAAGCAGCGCCTGAAGGAAGGCGAAGTCGGCTCGTCGACGATGCCGCACAAGGTCAATCCGATCGATTTCGAGAACGCGGAAGGCAACTTCGGTATCGCCAACGCGCTGTTCGAGCACTTCAGCGCGAAGCTGCCGATCAGCCGCTGGCAGCGTGACCTGACCGATTCCACCGTGCTGCGTGCACTGGGCACCGCGTTCGGCCACAGCCAGGTGGCGCTGGATTCGCTGGCCAAGGGCCTGGGCAAGCTGGAAGTGAACCCGCAGCGCTTGGATGCCGATCTGGACGCGGCCTGGGAAGTGCTGGCCGAGGCCGTGCAGACGGTGATGCGCCGCCATGGCCTGCCGAACCCGTACGAGCAGCTGAAGGCGCTGACCCGCGGCCAGGGCATCACGGCCGAGTCGATGCGTGCGTTCGTGCAGGGGCTGGAGCTGCCGGCGGATGCGAAGCAGCGTCTGCTGGACATGACCCCGGGCAGCTACACCGGTCTGGCCGAGGCGCTGGCGAAGAAGATCTAAGGGGTTTGCTTGCGGCGGCGGCCGCGTGCGCTGCCTGCGGCAGGCAACATCAACGTCAAGAGCGGCTCTGGATTGCTGCTGGCTGGGCGGGGCAGGTTGGGTTCGCGGGGGACGCCGTGGATCCGTCCGTGGAGGCTTAGCCGCGCCATCCATGGCGCGGATACCCCCCTCGAACCCAACCCGCCCCACCTCTGACAGATTCCCGGTGACGGATCGAAGAGCATTGGGTTATCGGGACGGAATTTGAGAGAGGGACGCGGCTTCGCCGCGTCCCTCCTTGTTTGTGGGGGTTTTGTAGAGCCGAGCCCATGCTCGGCTGATTTTCGCGTGGGCAAAAGCAAGCCGAGCGTGGGCTCGGCTCTACAAGGGCATGAGCAAGCGCAGCGCGCGACCCGCTCTTGCCTTTGATTTTCTTCTTCCATTCCGTGGCGGGCCCCGCAGGAAACTGTCAGGGGCCGGGCGGGTGGACCGTGCAGGGGCGTTGGCGCCATGGATGGCGCCATCGAGCTTACAGGGACGTACTTGCAGCGTCCCCTGCATGGCCCACCCGCCCGGCCAAGCCCATGAAGCCGGTCGACTAACAGTCGACCCTACCAAGATGTCGCCACGAGGGGCTCCGCCGTTGGCCGGACACCCCGCGACAAACCACCGCACGTGCGCAATCCCCACGAACGTCGGACAATGCAACCCATGGCGGCCCGCCACGCCGCCCCTCCCGCTTTCCGCTGCAAGGATTCCCCCCCATGGCCGCCCGCAAGTCCTCCGCCCCCCTCATCGAAGTCACCGCCCGCCCCGGCCAGCCGCTGGGCATGGCGCCGGCCACCTTCCTGCGCGACTTCTGGCAGAAACGCCCGCTGCTGATCCGCAACGCCTTCCCCAACTTCCAGACCCCGGTGCAGCCGGAAGACCTGGCCGGGCTGGCCTGCGAGGAAGGCGTGCTGGCGCGCCTGATCGAGCACGACAAGACCCGGGACGGCTGGCGCGTGCGCACCGGCCCGTTCCAGGAAGACGTGTTCCCCGCCCTGCCCGACCACGACTGGACCCTGCTGGTGCAGGACGTGGACAAGTGGGATCCGGACGTGCGCGCCCTGATCGAGCACTTCAGCTTCCTGCCGCGTTGGCGCATGGATGACGTGATGATCAGCTTCGCCGCCACCGGCGGCTCGGTCGGCGCCCATGTCGACCAGTACGACGTGTTCCTGCTGCAGGCCCACGGCCACCGCCGCTGGCAGATCGACGCCAGCGAATCGATCAAGGGCAAGCAGCCACCGCTGGGCTTCCGCCCGGACGTGGAACTGAAGCTGCTGAAGGTATTCAAGCCGACCCACGACTGGGTGCTGGCGCCGGGCGACATGCTGTACCTGCCGCCGAACGTGCCGCACCACGGCGTCGCCGAGGATCCCTGCCTGACGTTCTCCTTCGGCATGCGCGCGCCGTCCTCGGCCGAACTGATCAGCGACTACCTCGACACCCTGATCGCCGATGCCGACGAGAACATCCGTTACCAGGATGCCGACCTCAAGGTGCCAGCCGACCCGAACGAAATCGACACGGTAGCGATGGCGCGGGTGATCACCGCGCTCAACGCCATCCGCATGAACGACCCGGACAAGCTGGGTGACTGGTTCGGTCGCTTCATCACCACCTACCGCGCCGCCGGCGAAGTGATGGCCCACCAGGCCGCGCCGGCTCCGGAGGAAGTGGTCCAGGCACTGGCCTCCGGCCTGCTGCTGCAGCGCCACCCGTGGGCACGCCTGGCCTGGCGCCGGGCCAAGCGCGGCGCCAGCCTGTACGTCAGCGGCCAGGACTTCGCGCTGCCGGTGAAGGACGCCCAGCGCCTGGCCGGCGCCGAGCAGCTCGACGCCGCCGCCTATCGCGGCCTGTCCGACAAGGGCCGGGCCGTGCTCCAGCAGCTGCTGGTCGGCGGCGTGTTCCAGCTGATCGATCCCAGCGAAATGTATGACGCTGAAGACGAGGACGACGGCGAAGACGCCGTGGTCCTCGGCGAAGTGGTCGAAGGCCGTGACCGCGTCGACGCGATCGACGCCGACGCGGTGTCCGACGATGTCCACTCCGTGACCGTGCACGACGACGGTATCGAGGTCATCGTCAACTTCGAGGACGACGACGAAGACGACAGCACGGGCCGGGCCTGAGCCCTCACCATGGTCCGGGTCCAGCAGGTCAGCCACGCCGACGCCCACGTTGCCATCCACGACGTGCGCCAACGCGTGTTCGTGCAGGAACAGGGCATCGCCGCGGAACTGGAACGCGATGCGCTGGACCCGGTCAGCGTCCATGTGCTGGCACTGGACAGTGACAACCAGCCGGTCGGCACCGGTCGGCTGGCCCCGGACGGCCGCATCGGCCGCATCGGCCGCATGGCCGTGCTGGCCAGCCATCGCAGCCACGGGGTCGGTGAGGCCCTGCTGGGGGCACTGGTCGAGGCCGGGCGCAGGCTCGGCCTGGCCGAGCTGCACCTGCACGCCCAACTGCCCGCCCGCGAATTCTATGCCCGCCAGGGCTTCCTGCCTGAAGGCGAGGTGTTCGAGGAGGCCGGCATCGGCCACCAGCAGATGCGCCGCCGGCTGGGCGCGACCAGCGCGATCGTCCGCCGCGCCGAGGCGGTGGCCATCACCACGGCCATCGTCCACCGCGCCCGCCGCCAGCTGTGGCTGCACAGCCGCCAGCTGGACCCGGGACTGCTCGACGCGGCGCCGGTGCAGGCCGCCCTGCGCCGCTTCGTCACCGCCCGCCACGACAAGCAGCTGCGGGTGATCGTGCACGATGCCGCTGCGATCGCCTCTGCCGGGGCACCGCTGCTGGCGCTGGCCCAGCGTCTGCCAAGCGTGATCCAGTTCCGCGAGGTCAGCGATCCGGTCGACCGCGCGCTGGTCTCGGCCTGCCTGCTCAACGATGCGGGCGACTTCTACTTTCGTCTGATCGGCCATCGCCTCGACGGCGAGGCCGGCGTCGCGCTGCCGGCACGTTCGCAGCCGTTCGGGCAGCAATTGCAGCGGGTCTGGGACCGTTCGCGCGATTGCAGCGAACTGCGCGCGCTCGGCATCTGAGCCGGCACCGCTGACCCAACCTGTCTGGAACCGGCACCAGCGGACGCGGGATACCTGTGGTGGTGCCCCTTCGTGTCCCGTTGGGGGTACAATTTGGCTGTTTGAACGCGCCCGCGCAGGGCTATTCATCTTCCTGCCGGGTCCTTCTGAAGCCATACCCCACAAAGCGAATCAACACCCTCCATCGTGGACAATCAACTGAAGCAGTTTGCGCAATCTTCGCAACTCGCCGGCGGCAACGCCTCCTATGTCGAGGACCTGTACGAGCAGTACCTGGTCTCCCCGGATAGTGTCGATCCCAAATGGAAAACCTACTTCGACGGCTTCAAGGGCCGGGAAGCAGGTGACATTCCGCACTCGGCCGTCATCTCCCACATCGCGGACGCGGCCAAGGATGCGCTGAAAGCTGGCACCGGCACCGGTGCGGGCGACGAGCGCGAGCGCAATGTCGGTCGTCTGATCACCGCCTACCGCTCGCGCGGCCACCTGGACGCCCGCCTCGATCCGCTGGGCTTGGCCGCGCCGGTCAACACCCCGGACCTGGGCCTGCCGTTCCACAGCCTGTCCGATGCCGATCTCAACAGTGAGTTCAGCACCGGCGGCGTCGGCGGCCAGCCGCGCATGAAGCTGCGCGACCTGCTCGCACGCCTGAAGGCGACCTACACCGGCTCGATCGGCGCGGAGTTCATGCACATCTCCGAGGTCGAGCAGCGCCAGTGGATCTACAAGAAGCTGGAAGCGGCCGGTGGCAACTACCAGCTGGACGCTGACACCCAGCGCCGCACCCTGGAGCGCCTGACCGCGGCCGAAGGCCTGGAGCGCTACCTGCACACCAAGTACGTCGGCCAGAAGCGCTTCTCGCTGGAAGGCGGCGACTCGCTGATCCCGATGATGGACACCATCATCCGCAGCGCCGGCAAGGATGGCGTCAAGGACGTGGTGATCGGCATGGCCCACCGCGGCCGCCTGAACGTGCTGGTCAACACCCTGGGCAAGAACCCCCGCAAGCTGTTCGACGAATTCGAAGGCAAGTTCGAACACGACGAGCACGCTTCGGCCGGCGACGTGAAGTACCACATGGGCTTCTCCGCCGACGTGGCCACCGACGGTGGCCCGGTGCACCTGGCACTGGCGTTCAACCCGTCGCACCTGGAAATCGCCGACCCGGTCGTGGCCGGTTCCGTGCGTTCGCGCCAGGAGCGCCGCAAGGACACCGCACGCAAGCAGGTCATGCCGATCCTGATCCACGGCGACGCGGCCTTCTCCGGCCAGGGCGTGGTCATGGAGCTGTTCCAGATGTCGCAGGCCCGCGGCTTCGCCGTCGGCGGCACCGTGCACATCGTGGTCAACAACCAGGTCGGCTTCACCACTTCCAACCCGCTGGATACGCGCTCCACGCGCTATGCCACCGACGTGGCGAAGATGATCGCCGCCCCGGTGCTGCACGTGAACGGCGATGATCCGGAAGCCGTCGTGTTCGCCGCGCAGCTGGCCTTCGAGTTCCGCCAGAAGTTCGCCAAGGACGTGGTCATCGACCTGATGTGCTACCGCCGTTGGGGCCACAACGAGGCCGACGAGCCGGCGATCACCCAGCCGCTGATGTACCAGGTGATCCGCAAGCACCCGACCACCCGCGAGATGTATGCCGAGCAGCTGGAAAAGGCGGGCGTGATCGCCGCCGGTGCCGGCAAGGCCATGGTCGATGCCTACCGCGAGAAGCTGGACGCGGGTGAAGTGACCACCGAGCTGGCCAAGGTCGAGAAGACCCCGCCGAGCAGCCCGCTGTTCGTCGATTGGCCGAAGCTGCTGGAAGGCAAGCTGTCCGACCCGGTCTCGACCAAGGTCGAGAAGAACAAGCTGGTCGAGCTGGCCAAGCTGATCAACACCATCCCGGACGAAGTGCAGCTGCACTCGCGCGTGGCCAAGGTCTACGACGACCGCCGCAAGATGGCCGCCGGCGAGATTCCGGGCGACTGGGGCTTTGCCGAGAACCTGGCCTACGCCACCCTGCTCGACGAAGGTCACGCACTGCGCCTGGTCGGCCAGGACGTCGGCCGCGGTACGTTCACGCACCGCCACGCGATCCTGCACGACCAGAAGACCGACAACTACTACATGCCGCTGCGGCAGCTGGTGGATTCGCCGGAGAAGGCCACCGTCATCGACTCGCTGCTGAGCGAAGAAGCGGTGATGGCCTACGAGTACGGTTTCTCCACCACCGATCCGAACACGCTGTGCATCTGGGAAGGCCAGTTCGGCGACTTCGCCAACGGTGCCCAGGTGGTGATCGACCAGTTCATCGCCGCCGGTGAAGCCAAGTGGGGCCGCATTTCCGGCCTGACCCTGCTGCTGCCGCATGGCTATGAAGGACAAGGCCCGGAACACAGCTCGGCGCGCCTGGAGCGCTTCCTGCAGCTGTGCGCCCTGGAGAACATGCTGGTTGTCGTGCCGTCGACCCCGGCGCAGGCCTTCCACATGCTGCGTCGCCAGCTGCACATGACCACCCGCAAGCCGCTGGTGGTGATGTCGCCGAAGTCGCTGCTGCGCCACAAGCTGGCCGTGTCGACCCTGGACGAACTGGCCAATGGCGAGTTCCAGCACCTGATCGGCGACGCCAATGCCGATGCCAAGAAGGTCAAGCGCGTGGTGCTGTGCTCGGGCAAGGTCTACTACGACCTGCTGGAAGACCAGACCAAGCGTGGCCAGGACGACGTGGCAATCATCCGCGTGGAGCAGCTGTATCCGTTCCCGCGTGCGCTGCTGGCTGCCGAGCTGAAGAAGTACGGCAAGGCCACCGACGTGGTGTGGACGCAGGAAGAACCGCAGAACCAGGGCGCGTGGTACCAGATCCGCCACCACCTGCAGTTCTGCCTGGCCGATGGCCAGAACCTGCACTACGCCGGTCGCGCACGTTCGGCGTCGCCGGCTGCCGGTCACATGGCTGACCACGTCCGCGAGCAGCAGCAGCTGATTGCCGACGCACTGGTCAACCCGTTCAACGACACGTTCGCTGAATAATCCTCCCCCTATTTAGAAGACAAACCAGGAAGCTCCCGCAATGGCCACCGAAGTCAAAGCCCCGGTACTGCCCGAATCCGTCGCCGACGGCACCATCGCCACCTGGCACAAGAAGGTGGGCGACGCCGTCAAGCGCGACGAAAACCTGCTTGACCTGGAGACCGACAAGGTCGTGCTGGAAGTGCCGTCGCCGGTTGACGGCGTGCTGAAGGAAATCAAGTTCAAGGAAGGCGATACCGTGACCTCCAGCCAGGTCGTGGCGATCATCGAAGAAGGCGCCGTGGCTGCGGCTCCGGCCCCGGCCGCTGAAGAGAAGAAGGCTGAAGCCGCACCGGCCGCCGCTGCTCCGGCCGCTGCCGCCGCTCCGGCTCCGGCTGCCAAGTCGGCCGCCGACACCCTGCCGCCGGGCGCCCGCTTCACCGCCATCACCGAAGGCGTGAACCCGGCCGACGTCGACGGCACCGGCCGTCGTGGTGCAGTGACCAAGGAAGACATCGTCAACTTCGCCCGCAACGGCGGCGCCGGCAAGGCCGGTGGTGCACGTCCGGAAGAGCGCGTGCCGATGACCCGCATCCGCAAGCGCATCGCCGAGCGCCTGATGGAGTCGAAGAACTCCACCGCCATGCTGACCACCTTCAACGAAGTCGACCTGTCCAAGGTGTCGGCGGCGCGCAAGGAGCTGCAGGACGAGTTCGTCAAGGCCCACGGCATCAAGCTGGGCTTCATGAGCTTCTTCGTGAAGGCCGCTGCCAACGCGCTGCAGCGCTTCCCGCTGGTCAACGCCTCGATCGACGGCGACGACATCATCTACCACGGCTACTCGGACATCTCGATCGCCGTGTCGACCGAGAAGGGCCTGGTCACGCCGGTCCTGCGCAACGTCGAGCGCATGTCGTTCGCCGACATCGAGAAGACCATCGCCGACTACGCCAAGAAGGCACGTGACGGCAAGCTGGGCCTGGAAGAACTGCAGGGCGGCACCTTCACCGTGACCAACGGCGGCACCTTCGGTTCGCTGCTGTCGACCCCGATCATCAACCCGCCGCAGAGCGCCATCCTGGGCATGCACGCCATCAAGGAGCGTCCGATCGCCCAGAACGGCCAGGTCGTGATCGCGCCGATGATGTACCTGGCGCTGTCCTACGACCACCGCATCATCGACGGCAAGGACTCGGTGCAGTTCCTGGTGGACATCAAGAACCAGCTGGAAAACCCGGGCCGCATGCTGTTCGGCCTGTAAGAAACCTCCCGCCCCTCCGCGCCTGCGCGGAGGGGTTCTGGTAATGCATCAAGGAATAATTCAATGGCTGAACAATTCGACGTCGTCGTCATCGGTGCCGGCCCGGCCGGTTACCACGCTGCCATCCGCGCGGCCCAGCTGGGCCTGAAGACCGCCTGCATCGACGCAGCCCTGGGCAAGGACGGCAAGCCGGCCCTCGGCGGCACCTGCCTGCGCGTGGGCTGCATCCCGTCCAAGGCGCTGCTGGATTCCTCGCGCCAGTTCTGGAACATGGGCCACATCTTTGGCGACCACGGCATCAGCTTCAAGGATGCCAAGATCGACGTCGAGGCGATGATTGGCCGCAAGGACAAGATCGTCAAGCAGTTCACCGGCGGCATCGGCATGCTGTTCAAGGCCAACAAGGTCGCCGCCTACTACGGCTTCGGCCAGCTGCAGCCGGGCAACGTGGTCAAGGTGAAGCAGCACGACGGTTCGGAAGTCGAGCTGAAGGGCACCAACGTCATCATCGCGGCCGGTTCGGATTCGATCGAACTGCCGTTCGCCAAGTTCGACGGCGAGACCATCGTCGACAACGTCGGCGGCCTGGACTTCACCGAAGTGCCGAACCGCCTGGCGGTGATCGGTGCCGGCGTGATCGGCCTGGAACTGGGCAGCGTGTGGAAGCGCCTGGGCGCTGAAGTCACCATCCTTGAGGCCATGCCGGAGTTCCTGGCGGCTGCCGACGCCGAAGTGGCCAAGGCCGCTGCCAAGGAATTCAAGAAGCAGGGCCTGGACATCAAGCTCAATGCCAAGGTTTCCAAGACCGAGATCACCGGCAAGGGCAAGAAGAAGGAAGTCATCGTCACCTACACCGACGCGGAAGGCGAAAAGACCCTGACCGTGGACAAGCTGCTGGTGGCCGTCGGCCGTCGCGCCGCCACCAAGGGCCTGCTGGCCGAAGGCACCGGCGTCAAGGTCAACGAGCGCGGCCAGATCGAAGTCGACGCGCACTGCCACACCGGCGTCAACGGCGTGTGGGCGGTCGGCGACTGCGTGCGCGGCCCGATGCTGGCGCACAAGGGCTTCGAGGAAGGCATCGCGGTGGCTGAGCTGATCGCCGGCCTGCCGGGCCACGTCAACTTCGACACCATCCCGTGGGTCATCTACACCGAGCCGGAACTGGCGTGGGTCGGCAAGACCGAAGCCCAGCTGAAGGCCGAAGGCATTCCGTACAAGGCCGGCAGCTTCCCGTTCGCCGCCAACGGCCGTGCCGTGGCGATGATCGAGCCGGCCGGCTTCGTGAAGATCCTGGCCCATGCCGAAACCGATCGCATCCTCGGCATGCACCTGGTTGGCGCCAACGTCTCCGAACTGGTGCACGAAGGCGTGCTGACCATGGAGTTCAGCGGCTCGGCCGATGACCTGGCCCGCATCTGCCACGCCCACCCGTCGCTGTCGGAAGTGATCCACGACGCCGCGATGGCGGTCAGCAAGCGCGCCATCCACAAAGCGAACTGATCGTCCGGTAGTGCCGGCCGCTGGCCAGCATCACCCGGATATGAAAAACCCCGCCTCGGCGGGGTTTTTTGTTGCCCGTTTCCCTGTAGCGCCGAGCCCACGCTCGGCTGCCCTGCAGAGGCCGCCGAGCATTGGGTTCAGCGTTACACCTTTCCAGCCGGCTTCTTCGGTGGATCCTCACAGACCCGATGCTGCACCACCGTCTCGCCGACCTTCCATTCCTTGGTGACCCGGCAGCGCTCCCTGGCCTCGGGCCTCGTCGAAGCCTTCGCCCCCGCAGCATTCGCTTCGTCGGCACCGGCTGCCTGCTGGCGCTCCAGCCACGCCGAAGGCGGTGCTGGAGGAGCGGCCAGTACCGGGCCGGCCGCCAGGGCCAGACCGACCAGCGCCACTGCCCTCATGCGGGCACCGCCCGGCCACCGAGCATGCGCGCCGGCAGCATGAACAGCGCGCGCAGGAAGGCGAACAGCGCCGAGAAGGTGATGCCGACCAGTCGGAACGGCAGGCTCAGCAGCCACACGAACGGCCAGGCGATCAGGGCGAGGATCGCCAGCGGCCAGCACAGTACGAACAGCAGGCACCACACACCGAGCGCGAACAGGGTCTTCATCACGGTCTCCTTGGGGCGGCACCCTGCCGCCTGCGGACACCTTGGCGCCCTGCCCTGGCGCCGGCAAACGGTTTGCGACGAAACCGGGCTGGCGGCGATGAAACCGATCCAGCGCAGTGCAACGCCACGCCCACGCCCACGCCCGGCTGCGCTTCGTGGCGACCGCATGGAACCCGCGCTGACAGCGGCTCCTGCCGGTGCCTTGGCTCTGCAGCGCCCGGTGGTGGTTGCCGGCCAGCGACCGGCATGACCGTTACTCGAACGAACCGACCGAATCGTGGGCCAGGTTGTCGAAGCGGGTGTACTCACCGAAGAACTTCAGCTTGCACGAGCCAGTCGGGCCACCACGGTGCTTGCCGATGATGATTTCGGCCAGCCCCTTGTCCGGCGAGTTTTCCTTGTTGTAGTAGTCGTCGCGGTAGATGAACACGATCATGTCCGCGTCCTGCTCGATTGCGCCCGATTCACGAAGGTCGGCCATCACCGGGCGCTTGTCGGTACGCGTTTCCAGCGAGCGGTTGAGCTGCGACAGCGCGATCACCGGCACGTTCAGTTCCTTGGCCAGTCCCTTCAGCGAACGCGAGATTTCCGAGATTTCGGTCGCGCGGTTCTCGCTGTTGCCCGGCACGCTCATCAGCTGCAGGTAGTCGATCACCACCAGGCCCAGGTCATGCTCGCGCTTGAGGCGGCGGCACTTGGAACGCAGCACTTCAGGCGACACGCCCGGCGTGTCGTCGATGAAGATCTTGGTCTCCTTCAGCATCTTGATCGCGCTGGTGACGCGGCTCCAGTCCTCGTCTTCCAGCTGGCCGGTACGCAGGCGCTGCGCGTTGATGCGTCCATTGGAGGAAATCAGGCGCATCGCCAGCTGCGATGCCGACATTTCCATCGAGAACACCGCCACGCCCTTCTTCGACTTGATCGCCGCGTACTCAGCGATGTTCAGCGCGAAGGTCGTCTTGCCCATTGCCGGGCGCGCCGCGAGGATGATCAGGTCGGTCGGCTGCAGGCCGGCGGTCATCGCATCGAACTCGTTGTAACCGGTCGGCAGGCCGGTGATGTTGCCGCCGTTCTCGAAGCGGTTGCGCAGCTCCTCGAAGGCATCCTTCAGTGCACCGGGCATGGCCACGAAATCGGTACGGCCACGCGCACCCTGTTCGGCGATTGCAAACACGCTCTTTTCCGCCGAGGCCAGCAGCTCGCTGCTGTCACGCCCCTCCGGCTGGAAACCGTCGTTGACGATGTCGGTGCCGACCTGGATCAGCTGCCGCAGCACTGCCTTGTCGCGCACGATCTCGGCGTAGGCCACGATGTTGGCAGCTGACGGCGTGGTACTGGCCAGTTCGATCAGGTAGGCGCCGTCCCCCACCAGTTCCATCTTGCCCTGCGATTCAAACCACTCGCCCAGCGTTACCGCATCAAACGGCCGTTCGCGCTCGGACAGCTCGCGGATCGCACGATAGATCATCTGGTGATCGCGACGATAGAAGTCGCTTTCGGTCAGCTGGTCGTTGACACGGTCATACGCCTCGGGCGCCAGCATCAGGCCACCCAGCACCGCCTGCTCGGCTTCCACCGAATGGGGCGGTACCCGCAACTGGTCGATGCGCGACTCGTCGCGATCGCGATCGAAGCCATCACCGCGCTCTCTGCGGTTGGAACGGAAGCCGGGACGAGCGGACATGCTGCGGTGTTTCCTGCAAAAGTGGGCCAGACGAGTGTAGGCATGTGCCGACCCCGGCAGCCATGGACAAACCTGTGGATAAGCCGTGGGAAAACGGGGGATATCCGCCGGTACCTGGCCAGACTGGCGTGAGAGCGTCGCACTGCCTGCGACGGACGCCGTTGCGGCGCCCGAGCGGGACATTATCGCAGATCAACGCCCCGGGGTCGGATCCCCTTCGACGCAGGGGACTCTGACCCCGCAGGCGTCAATCGCCCTTGACGTGCACTGCGATCAACGCCAGGAACCGGTCCACGTAGCCCTGCAGGAACTTCTGCG
The DNA here is from genome assembly GCF_032025605.1 of Stenotrophomonas maltophilia group sp. msm4. NCBI lineage: Bacteria > Pseudomonadati > Pseudomonadota > Gammaproteobacteria > Lysobacterales > Lysobacteraceae > Stenotrophomonas > Stenotrophomonas maltophilia group sp. msm4. The sequence goes on from NZ_JAVSKK010000001.1 coordinate 1,607,992, forward strand.
TGCCTTCGTTGTGGATCGTGCCGTCGGCATCGATCAGGCCGTCCTTGAAGTGGATGAATGCCTCGGGCTGGCCCAGCACATGCATGTCCAGGAAGGCCAGGCTGTTGCGCAGGTGCTGCTGGGCCACGGCGGTACCGATCTGGCCGATGGAGGCGCCGATCACCGCCGCCGGCTTGCCGGCAAACGCACTGTCACCGTACGGGCGCGATCCGATATCGATGGCGTTCTTGAGCACGCCAGGCACCGACCGGTTGTACTCGGGTGTCACGAACAGCACCGCGTCGGCGGCGCGCACCTGGTCCTTCAGCCGGGTGCCCTGCGGCGGATAATCGGCGTCGAAATCCTGGTCGTACAACGGCAGATCGCCGATCTGCACGTACTGGAAGCGCGCGCGATCACCGGCGAGCTTCTCCAGCGCATGGGCCAGCTTGCGGTTGCAGGAATCCTTGCGCAGGCTGCCAACGAACACGGCGATGGTGGGGACGGACATCGGGACATACTCCTCACGGTGCGAGAGGCCCAGCCTAGTCGCCAGGCCCGTGCCATCCAGTGAAGATCAGCCGCCGGTCACGCCGGTCCGCGCCTGCCGCCAATGCGCCTGCCAAGCCTGGAACATCAGCACGTTCCACAGGTGGGTATGCCACTTGCGCTGCCCCCCCAGGAACTGCTGCCACAGCGGCTGCACCGCCGCCGCCGACAGCACGCCCTCACGCTCCAGCCGCGCCGGCTGCAGCAGGTCCTCGGCCCAGGGCCGCAGGTCGCCCTTCAACCAGTCACTGACCGGTGCGCCAAAACCGCGCTTGGGACGGTGCACCATTGAATGCGGCACGTAACGGCCCAGCACGCGCTTGAGCAGCACCTTGCTGGTCGTCTCACTGCGCTTGAAGCCCAGCGGCAGCGACCAGGCGAACTCGGCCACGCGCCAGTCCAGCAATGGGGCGCGCGCCTCCAGGCTGACCGCCATCGAGGTCCGGTCGACCTTGCACAACAGGTCATCGGGCAGGTAGGTCACGAAATCGGCCAGCATCATCGCGTCGGCCGGTGTCCCCGCGCCGTGCAGCGGATCGGCCAGGTCGTAGAAGCTGCCGGCCGCCTGCGCACCGGGTACCGCCGCGGCCGGGTCGCGCCAGCGCGAGATGCGGTTGCGGTAGACGTCGCCGATGCCACGTGCGCCTGTCTCGGCCAGCAGCGCCGCCAGGCCACCGGTCCGCGAGGCCTCGCCCTGCTGCTGCGAGCGTGCGCCCATCCAGCGCCGCAGCGGCCCCGGCACGCGTCCGAGCATCTGCCAGTTGCGCAGCGCGCGTACATAGCGGGTGTAGCCGAAGAACAGCTCATCGCCACCGTCGCCGGACAGCGCGACGGTCACGCCCTGCCGTGCCAGCCGTGCCACCAGCGCGGTCGGCACCTGCGACGCATCGGCAAAAGGTTCATCGAACATCGCCGGCAACTGCGGCACCACCGCCAGCGCGTCGGCGCCACTGACGTACAACTCGGTGTGATCACAGCCGAGATGAGCCGCCAGCTCCCTGGCCAGCGGAGCTTCGTCATGTCCCGAGTCGGTGAAGCCGATGCTGAAACTATGCACCGGCTGCCCGCTCTGCGCCTGCATCAGCGCTGCCACCAGCGATGAGTCCGTGCCGCCGGACAGGAACACGCCGACCGGCACGTCGGCCACCATGCGCAGCGCCACCGCATCGCGCAGCAGCGTATCCAGCTGTTCCTCGGCCTCCTCGATGCGGCCCTGGAACGGGGCGGCCAACGCCGCCTGCATGCGTGCGCGCGCATCCCAGTACGGGCGCTGCGCCTGCTCCGGGCGGTGTGCCGCGGCGCCTGCGGCCACAGCCGCTGCATCCAGCCGCAGCACCCGGCCCGGCATCAGCTTGTAGCAGCGCTGGTGGATGCTGTGCGGCGCCGGGATGTAATCCAGCCGCAGCAGCAAGGTGAGCGCATCGCGGTCGATGTCGTTGTCGAACGCCGGGTGTTGCCAGAGCGCCTTCAGTTCCGAACCGAACACCAGCGTGTCGCCGGCCCAGCCGTAGTACAGCGGCTTCTTGCCGACGCGGTCGCGGGCCAGCCACAGGCAGCGATCCTGGCGGTCCCACAGCGCGATGGCGAACATGCCATTGCAGCGCTGCAGGGTATCTTCCACGCCCCACTGCAGGATCGCCGCCAGCAGTACTTCGGTGTCGGAATGGCCGCGGAAGGTGTGCCCCAGCGGCTCCAGCTGTTCACGCAGGGCCGCGAAATTGTAGACCTCGCCGTTGTAGGCCATCACGTAGCGGCCGTCCGCCGAGGCCATCGGCTGGTGGCCCAGCGGGGACAGGTCAAGGATGCTCAGGCGCCGATGCGCCAGCGCGATGCCCGCCTCGGCATCGACCCAGCTGCCGCCATCATCCGGCCCGCGATGGTGCAGCGCCTGGCCCATGGCCAGCGCCTGCGCCTGCAGCGCCTCGGCCGACGCCAGCGGCGCCGGCAACAACATTCCCGCCAATCCACACATGCATCAGGGTTCCTGCGCCAGGTCGAGGGCGGCGCCAATCACCGCATTGTCGCTTGGAAGCCCGAACATTGCTGCCCCTGCCAGTGGCGTGTAGGTGTCGGCGCCACAGACGCGGCGCAGCGGCAGGTGACCAAAGCCGGCCTCGACCAGCGCCGTGACCACGCCCTCACCCACTCCGCCGCTGTGGCGGCCTTCGTCCAGCACCAGCACCCGCCGCGCGCTCGCGGCCTGGGCCGCGATGAAGCCGGCGTCCAACGGTACCAGCCAGCGCAGGTCGACCACCCGCACCTGCCAGCCCAGCTGCTGCTCGATCGCCCGCGCCGCGCGCAACGCCATCGGCACGCCATTGCCATAGGTGTAGATCACCAGGTCTCCGGCCTCCGGTGCATAGACCCGGCCCTCGCCCGGCACCAGCGCTTGGCCCTGTGCCGGGTAGTCGAACAGCCACTGGCCATCCCCCGCTTCGTGCAGGTCCTTGCTCATGTACAGCGCGATCGGCTCCAGGAACACCGCCACGCGCCCATCCACCCGCGCCAGTGCAGCCAGCGTGCGCAGCATCATCACCGCATCGTCGCCGCGCGAGGGGCAGCCGACCACCAGCCCGGGGATGTCGCGCAACGCGGTGATCGAGTTGTCGTTGTGGAAGTGCCCGCCGAAACCCTTCTGGTAGCCCAGCCCGGCCACCCGTACCAGCATCGGGTTGCGGTACTGGTCGTTGGAGAAGAACTGCAGCGAACAGGCTTCACCACGCAGCTGGTCGATGGCGTTGTGCAGGTAGGCCAGGTACTGGATCTCCGGAACCGGCAGCATGCCCAGGTTGGCCAGGCCCTGCGCCATGCCCAGGATCATGGTTTCATCCAGCAGCGTGTTGAACACCCGGCGTGGGCCGAAGCGGCGCAGCAGATCCTTGGTGACGGTGTACACACCGCCCTTCTGAGCCACGTCCTCGCCGAACAGCAGGCTCTGCGGATACTTCGCAAGCAGTTCCTGCAGGCCGTGGTTGATCTGGATCGCAAGATGCCGTGGCGCCTGTCGTTCCGGCAAGGCCTCGGCACCGCCATAGAGTGCCTCGCGCGCTCCGTCGGCGACCTCGCGCCGGGCTTCGGCCTGCACCGCCGCGGGCGTATAGGGTGCCAATGGCGCCATGACCTCCTGCAGCGACTGCAGCTTCGCACGGCCTTCGGCATCGGCAGCGGCGGCCATGCAGCGCGCGCGCATCGTCTCGTAGGCCACTTCGATGGCGGCTGCATCCATCCAGCCCGATTCCAGCGCGATCTGCGCCGAGCGCAACAGCGGATCCTGCGCCTCGGCCGCGCACAATTCCGGCAATGCACGCCATTCCACCTCGAAGTCGGTGCCGGCGTGGCCCATCAGGCGCGTGGTGTGCAGATGCAGGAAGGTCGGTCGCCGCGTCCGCCGGCAGTGGTCCGCTGCGGCCTGCACCTGGGCGTGCCCGGTGGCCAGGTCGAGGCCATCGGCAAAGAAGTAGTCCAGCCCTGGCTGGTGGCTGAAGCGCTCGGCAATCCAGCCGTCCGGCGTCTTCACCGAGATGCCCAGCCCGTTGTCCTCGCAGACGAACAGGATTGGCGCCGGCAGTTTCTGGTAGGCCGCCCACATCGCGGTGTTGAATGCGGTCTGCGCAGTGGCATGGTTGGCCGAGGCGTCGCCGAACGAGCACAGCACGATGCTGTCGGCCGGAATGGGAAGCGCATGGCCCAGCCGCTTGCCACTCTCGATGGCCAGCGCGGTGCCCAGCGCTTTCGGCAGGTGCGAAGCGATCGTCGAGGTCTGCGGCAATACCCACAATGGCTTGCTGCCCCACACCTTGTGCCGGCCGCCACTGGCCGGGTCATCGGCGCTGGCCGCGAATGAAAGCGCCGCATCGCGCAACGGGTCGATGCCCGGCACCTGGCGCGAGCGCTCGACCATGAAGGCGCCGGAGCGATAGTGCAGGAATGCGGGGTCGGTATGTCGGCAGGCCCGCGCCAGCAGCGCGTTGCCTTCATGGCCGGACGACCCGATGGTATAGAAGACCTTGTTCTGCACGCGCAATACGCGCGCCATCAGGTCCAGCTGGCGGCTGGCCAGCTGGGAATCGAACAGCTCACCGAAGGCCGCAGCGCTGAGCGTGCTGCCCGGCAGGATCGGCGCGTCCGGCGCAGGACGTGCGCGCGGTGCGCCTCGCCAGCCACGCACCGCGTCGAGGAAATTGGCGTCGCACACTTCGGCGCGGTTGAGCACGCGCATGCGCGCAGGAATCGGATCTGGAACCACAGCAAACATCGAACACCCTCCGTGTCGTTGTTGCATTCCACCCGGCAACGCCGGGCGCTACCCTGTGGGATCAGGCAGCCTCGAAGCGCGCGCGCACCTCGGCGGTCACCGCTGGCATCGCCACGAAGCGCGGCTGCGCGCGCACGCGCTGCAGCCAGGCGCGCACTTCCGGGAAGGGCGCCAGGCTGATGCCGCCCTCGCCTGCCACGTCGGTATAGGCGAACAGCGCAATGTCGGCGATACCGTATGCGCTGCCGGTGAACCACTGCGCTTCGCGCAGGTGCTGCTCCATCACTGCCAGCGCGGTGGCGGCACGCTCGTGCAGGCGTGGCAGTTCAGCACGGCGCGGTGAATCGGGCGGTGTCCAGCCGCGGATGAAGCGCGCTACCGCCACGCATGGCTCGTGCGTGTACTGCTCGAAGAACATCCAGCTCAATGCCTGCGCGCGTTCCCAACCGTCGGTAGGCAGGTAGGGCGTCCCTTCGGCCAACCAGAACAGGATCGCATTGGATTCAGTCAACACGCGGCCATCGTCGCGGACGATCAACGGCACCTTGGCGTTGGGATTGAGCGCGAGGAACTCGGCGGTGTGGGTCTGGCCATGGGCACTGTCCACTTCCACCCAGCGGTAGCGGCTGCCGAGCTGCTCCAGCAGCAGGCGGACCTTGTGGCAATTGCCGGACACCGACATGCCATGCACCGTCAACGGGACGCGCTCTTCCACCATTGCCTGATTCCTCGGATCCGGCCGGCGGCCAGCTGCACGCAGTCTGGCAAGCCCGCCGGTGAATGCCAAGCGCGGATGCAGCATGCGGACAATCTGTAGAGCCGAGCCCATGCTCGGCTGCTGTGCGCCAAATGCAGCCGAGCATGGGCTCGGCTCTACAACGGCGAACGGCGCTGGCGCCAATGTTCGCGCGACTGGCCCCAGATCTGCATCGGCTTGTCGTTGTACGGCGGTGGCAATTCACCCATGCGCAGCAGCGTGCTGCCGAGCTTGCGCGCGACCGCCCTCGAGTTGTCGTTGTTCTCGGCGATGGTGTGGATCACCTCGTCCCAGCCCAGCGTGTCGAATGCCCAGTCGATGGCAGCAACCGCCGCTTCCGGTGCATAGCCCCGGCCCCAGCTGGCATGCCGAATACCCCAACCGACCTCGGTTCCAGGCCAGTCCTGCGGCTGCCACGGTCCCATCCGGCCGATCCAGTCACCGCTGGATTTCTCGATCACACTGAACATCGAGAAGCCGAACAGCTGCCAGGCGCCGGCCAGGCTGCAGAAGCCGCGCCATGCCACCGAGGGCGGTTGAACACCCCCCAGGGTGCGCATCGTTTCCTCGTCGGCACAGAATGCCAGGTACGGTTCGTAGTCCTCGCGCAGCAGCGGGCGCAGGATCAGCCGCTCGGTTTCCAGGCGCAGGTCGAAGATGCTCATGCCGACTCCTTGTCGAAGGGGGGCATCCATCATGGTCGATTCCCTTTCCCCACGGATGAATGCCCGTGCGCACAACGAAACGGGCCGGCATGAGCCGGCCCGTCGGGTGCAGCAGGGTGTTCTGGATTACTGGCGCGTGGCCGCAGTGGCGCCGGCAGCAGCGGTCTGCGTGACCAGCTGGCCATCGACCACCGGCAGGCGATCGCTGGCCGGCTTGTTGTCCATGCGCACGGTCTTCTCGGCGCCATCATAGCGATAGGTCACGTTGTAGCCCTTCACCACATCATTGGTACCCATGGCGATGCGGCTGCCCGGCTTGCTGGCCATGCGCATGGTGCCGGTGGTGCCGTCTTCGTTGCGATAGGTCACGTTGTAACCGGTGACGCGGCTCGACTCGGACGTTGCGGTTTCGGTGTGGCACTGGCGCTCGGTACGATTGACCACGCGGCCGCCCACATGGCGCTTGTCGATCTGGTTGCCGATGAAGCCACCGGCCACCGCACCGGCTGCGGTCGCGGCCTTCTTGCCGTTGCCGCCACCGACCTGGTTGCCGAGCAGGCCACCCACTACCGCGCCGACCACGGTACCGCCGACGTTGCCATCACGCTCCGGCAGGCGCTCCTGCACCGTCACGTCCTGGCAGACCTCGTGCGGGGTCTGGGTCGTGGAGGTCTCGCGCACCGGATCGGTGCCGATCACGGTGGCATAGGCCTTCTGCTTCTCGGTGATCGGGTCGACCTTCAGCACATCGGCATATTCCAGCCCGCGCGGCGCCGACGGGTCGAGCTTGTCACCACGTACGCCATCGTCGGTGGCGTTGCCATCGACCAGGCGCGACTCGCCATTGGGGGTTGCGGCGCTGATGGAGTCGGGCGATTTTTCGCCACTCTTCATGAAGGCGGCGGTGGCGATGCCACCAACCAGCAGCGCGCCCGCTGCGACCAGGACAGTTGTAGTTGTGCTTTTCATGACCTGCTCCTTGCGGACCATCCGCAACGTTCTCGGGACAGATTGCAGCATGCGCTGCCTGAACGGAATCTCCACATTTCGTGCTAATTCCTGTAACCCATTCAGCATCGGGAAATGCAGGGCCCGTGATAGCGTTTGCATATTCCCCACGAGGATCCCCGCCATGGCCAACCCGATGCTGCTGCCAGTACTGCAGTGGGCGCGCCGGCTGCGCTACCCCACCCTGTTCAAGCTCACCGCCGGTCTGTTCGTGCTGACGCTGTTCATCCCGGACCCGATCCCGTTCATCGATGAGCTGGTGCTGGGCTTCGGCACGCTGCTGCTGGCCAACTGGAAGAGCCGCAATGCCACCACGCCACCGCCGCTGGAACAGCGTTGAGCGTGCTGATCGACAGCCACTGTCATCTCGACGCGAGCGCGTTCGACCCTGACCGTGCCGCGGTGATCGAGCGGGCGCAGGCCGTGGGTGTACGCCAACAGGTGGTGCCAGCGGTCACCGCTGCCAGCTGGCCGAAACTGCGCGAGGTCTGCCAGCAGGCGCCCGGGCTGTACCCGGCCTTCGGCCTGCACCCGATGTTCCTGGCCGATCACCAGCCTGGGCACCTGCCACTGCTGCGCCAGTGGATCGAGCGCGAACGCCCTTGCGCGATCGGCGAATGCGGGCTGGACTTCTTCGTCGAAGGACTGGATGCCGAGGCTCAACAGGCATATTTCATCGGCCAATTGGAACTGGCCCGTGAGTTCGAGCTGCCGGTGATCGTGCACGCGCGACGCGCGGTGGATGCGGTGATCGCCGCGATCCGCCGCATCGGCGGCCTGCGCGGCGTGGTGCACAGTTTTTCCGGCAGCCCCCAACAGGCCGCGCAACTGCACAGGCACGGCTTCCTGCTGGGTCTTGGCGGTCCGCTGACCTACGAGCGGGCGCAGCGCCTGCAACGGCTGGTACGCGGGATGCCGCTGGAGCAGCTGCTGCTGGAAACCGACGCGCCCGACCAGCCCGACGCAGGGGTCCGCGGCCAGCGCAACGAACCGGCACGGTTGGCAACCATTGCCAGGCACGTGGCCGCGCTGCGCGGAATGGAGCTGGAGGCCCTGGCACAGGCCACGACAGAGAATGCGCGGCGGCTGTTCGCGCTGCCGGCAACGTAAAGGCGGGGGCCAACCTTGGCCGGCACGCTGTAACGACCGCGACGAACCCGATGCCGGCCAGCGGCCGGCACTACCGTCACGCGTCCGCGTAGGCCTCTGTCACCTCGGTTTTCGCCTTCTTCGGCTCCAGCAGCATCTCCAGCGCCTTGCCCACCGCCGCAAAGGCGAACGCGCCGGTGATGTGGGTCGCCGCGCCCAGACCGGCGCCGCAGTCCAGCTTCAACGCCGCATCGGCACCCAGGTTCGGACGAATGCCGCAGACGCTGCCATCGGCCTGCGGGTACTTCACATTCTCCAACGAATACACCGCCGGCACGCCGAAATAGCGCTTGGCGTTCTTCGGGAAGTTGAACTCGCTGCGCAGCTTCTTGCGGATCAGCGCCAGCATGGCGTCGTGCTCGGTGCGCGAGACATCGCGGATACGTACCAGGGTCGGGTCGGTGCGGCCACCGGCAGCGCCGACGGTCAGCAGCGGCAGCTTGCGGCGACGACACCAGGCGATCGTCTCGACCTTGACCCGGAAGCTGTCGCAGGCGTCGATCACCAGATCGAACCCGCGGTCCAGCAGCTGAGCCATGTTGGACATCGTCAGGAATGCCTGCACGGCGTCGACGTCGATCCCCGGGTTGATCGCACGGCAGCGCTCGGCCATCGCCTCGGCCTTGTTGCGCCCGTAATTGCCTTCCATCGCCGGCAGCTGCCGGTTGGTGTTGGACACGCAGATGTCGTCGGCATCGATCAGGGTCAGATGACCGACCGCCGAACGGGCCAGCGCCTCCACCACCCACGAGCCGACGCCGCCCATGCCGACCACCGCCACGCGACTGCCCTGCAGGCGCTCGAGCGCACCCGCGCCATACAGCCGTTCGATGCCGGCGAAGCGTTGTTTGACCTGTTCGTTCATCGGGCTATTTTAACGTGCAGCTGCCAGCGCCCAAAGCACGCCGGCGTTGAACCCACCGTTGCACGCCCGGAGAGGCCGCATGAACGCCAGCCCGCCCCGCCGCCTGTCCCCTGCCCATCGCTACCTGTTCGTACTGTGCCTGGGCCTGCTGATCGGCCTGGTCGCCACGGTAATGGTGGGCCGCGCCCTGCAGGCGCGTCGCGACCCGTTCCCGGACAGCCTGATGCAGGTGATGCAGCGGCAGTCGCAGCTGCTGCAGCAGGCTCAGCAGCAGAACCGCTGCAGCCTGGCCGACAGCGTGCCGCGGCTGCAGGCACTACGCCTGTTGTCCAATGACCTGGACCTGGCGTTCCCCGGGCTGAAGGACAGCACGCAGTTCCAGCAGCACGCCAGTCGACTTCGCGGCAACCTCAACACTGCGCTGGCTGCACCGCCAGGCGACTGCAGGGCCTTGGCCCAGCTCGTGGAAACGCTGCAGGCCGATTGCCGGGCCTGCCACCAGGATTTCCGCTGAGGCGCGTTCATCCTGCAGCCGGGCATCGGGTGCGTGGTTGGCGCGTTGTTCACGTTCAAAGGGAGAGGATTCGTCCACCCTGCTGCATGACGCAGTACCACCCAACATACCCGCCTTCACGGCCAGGAGACGCCCCATGAAGATCCAGCTCATCGCCGCCAGCGCCATCGCTACCCTCGCGCTGGCCGGTTGTGCCACCTCGCCCGGTTACAGTGGCGGTGGTTACAACAACGGCTACAACAACGGCGGCTACGGCAACAACGGCGGCTACAACCAGGGCCGCTGCGCGGACTGTGGCATCGTCACCCGCATCAACACCGTGCCCTCGGGCCGCACCGCGCCCAGCGCGACCGGCGCGATCCTCGGCGGCATCGTTGGCGCCGTGGCCGGCCATGAAATCTCCGACCACACCGGTGGCAGCCGTGGCAACAAGAACATTGCCGCCGCTGCAGGCGCAGTCGGTGGCGCCCTGGCCGGCAACCAGATCCAGAAGAATGTGACCAGCGATACCTACGACATCAGCGTGCGCATGGATGATGGTCGCACCATCGTGGTCAACCAGCGTGACCTGGGTGGCATCCGTGAGAACACCTATGTGCGCGTGGTCAACGGCAAGGTCATCCTGCGCTGACCTGCAGCGGGCCAAAGGCAAAGAAAAAGGCCCGCTTGCGCGGGCCTTTTTTCATGCCGACGGACGGCAGGTGTTACATCGGCTGGACCTTGTCGGCCTGCAGGCCCTTCTGGCCCTGCACGACTTCAAAGCTCACACTCTGGCCTTCCTTGAGGCTCTTGAAGCCCTGGGTCTCGATGGCGCGGAAGTGCACGAACACGTCCTCGCCATTCTGCCGGCTGATGAAGCCGAAGCCCTTCGCATCATTGAACCACTTTACGGTACCGGTCTCGCGATCAGCCATCTCACTAACTCCCTTTGACTCTCTCTTGTTGTTGGAAACGCCTGGTGGGCGGCTGACAAGCAAGGGGGAAGCGAGGTGCATCGATGCAGCGGATCGGGAAGATCTTGCTTCATCAGGCCACGATCCACGGTGACCTTGCCAAGCTCAGCGACTGCAACTTAACCCGGCCAAAACGAAAAAGCAACTGGCAAAATCTTTCACTGTCAACCCCAAAACGGACTCCATACGGGACAGCATGGGACTCTCATTCATCTTGTATCTGCTAGCGGTCATTTTTGTCCTGATAGGCATCGCCGGCATCATCCTGCCGGCCCTCCCGGGCATCCCGCTGGTGTTCATCGGACTGCTGCTGGCCGCCTGGGCCGACGGCTTCGCCCACGTCGGCTGGCCCACCCTGGTCGCGCTCGGGGTACTGACCCTGCTTTCGCTGCTGGTGGACGTGCTGGCCACGGTTGTCGGCGCGCAGCGTGTCGGCGCCAGCCGCAAGGCGCTGTGGGGAACCTTCGTCGGCAGCATCGTCGGCCTGTTCTTCATGCCCATCGGCCTGTTCGCGGGACCGCTGGTCGGTGCCCTGCTCGGCGAGTACTGGCACACCCGCGAACTCGGCCGCTCAACCAAGGTCGGCCTGGCCACCTGGCTCGGCATCCTGCTTGGCCTGGCACTGAAACTGGCGGTTGTGATCGCGATGCTGGGCCTGTTCGCGTTCGCCTGGTTCTTCTGAGCCACCTGGCCTTCACGCCACGCGCACGCTGTGACCGTGCATAAACCGTGGGGCTGGCCGCGATCCGGCACAGCCGCCACACTGTGTGATTCCCGAATTCATCGAAGGGCCTGCTGCAATGACCCTCCCCACGCTGTTTCCCCGTCTGGCGCCGCTGGCGCTTGCCCTGGCCAGTGCACCGCTGGCTGCGCAGGAGTTCGCGCCTACCGCCGATGCCTCACCGGCCGCCTGCGCGGCAATTACCACCGACGCGGCCCGGCTGGCCTGCTATGACCGCCTGTTCGGGCATACCCCGGAGGCTACCGCCGCCGCTGATGCTGCCGCCGAAGCGGCTGCGCAGGCCCGCCGCGAAGAACGGCAGACCGCGCGCGTGAGCCAGGGCGAGGAAAAGCTGCGCGAGCGGGTGAGCGACCTGTTCCGCCCGGCGACGCCGGACAGCGCGCTGGCCAACGCCGGCCGCGGTTCGCTGCTGGACAGCCGCTGGGAACTGGCCGAGGACTCCAAGCTGGGGCCGTTCCAACTGCGCGCCTACAAGCCGGTGTACCTGCTGCCCGCCTTCTGGACCAGCGATCGCAACACCATGCCGCACTCGCCGAACCCGGCCAACAGCGTGACCACTCCGCAGGTACTCGACAGTGCCGAGCTGAAGTTCCAGATCAGCTTCAAGACCAAGATCGTCGAGAACCTGTTCGGCGACAACGGCGACATCTGGGCCGGCTACACCCAGAGTTCGCGCTGGCAGGCTTACAACGGCGAGGATTCGCGCCCGTTCCGCGAAACCAATTACGAGCCGGAAGTGATGATGGTGTTCCGCAACGGCTACTCGATCGGTGGCTGGCGCGGGCGCATGACCGGCATCGCGCTGAACCACCAGTCCAATGGCCGCGCCGACCCGCTGTCACGCAGCTGGAACCGGGTCATGCTCAACATCGGCCTGGACCGCGAGAACTGGGCGCTGGTGCTGCGTCCCTGGTACCGCATTCCCGAAAGCCGCAGCGAAGACAACAATCCGGACATCGAGGATTACATGGGTCGCGGCGACGCCACCCTGACCTGGAACCGCAATGGGCATGAGGTCTCGCTGATGGCGCGCCATTCACTGCGCACCGGAAGCCGTTCGCACGGTGCGCTGCAGCTGGACTACGGCTTCCCGATCAGCAACCTGCTGCGTGGCCATGTGCAGGTCTTCGACGGCTACGGCGAAAGCCTGATCGACTACAACCACAAGGCCACCTATGTGGGTGTGGGCGTGTCTCTGCTGGAGTGGTTCTGATGGACGTGACGATCTGGCACAACCCGGCCTGCAGCAACTCGCGCGGCGCACTGAAGCTGATCCGCGATGCGGGCTTCGAGCCGGTGGTGATCGACTACCTGGGCAACCCGCCGGACGCAGCCACGCTGCGCCAGGTACTGGCCGAATCCCGGCTGCACGCACAGGAACTGGTACGCAGCAAGGAGGCGCTGTTCGCCGAACTGGGCCTGGACGGCGCCGACGACGCCACGCTGCTGGCGGCGATGAGCGAACACCCCCGTTTGATCAATCGCCCCGTGGTGCGCACGGCCAAGGGCACGCGGCTGTGCCGCCCACCGGAAACAGTGCTGGAGATCCTGTAACCCGAAAAAGGGGACGGAGGGAATTAAGTCGTTTGTGCACAAACGACTTAATTCCCTCCGTCCCCTTTTTTGGTTACCGCCAGTCGGTGATGCCTTCGCGGCGGTAGACCTCGGCGAACGCCGGGCGCGCCTTCATCGAGGTGGCATGCGCCTTGAGCACCGGCCAGGTGTCACTGGGCCTGGGCATGTTGCGCGACCAGCGCATCAGCATCACCAGCATGTAGTCGACCACGCAGGGCGTGGCGCCCAGCAGGTACGGGCCGTGCGCCTGCAGGTGAGCGGCAACGTGCTGCCAGGCCGCTTCGAGCCGCTGACGCGCCCTCTCGCGGCTGGCCTCGACGTTCGCTTGGCCGGCCATTTCATGCGGATAGAACCAGGCCCGATAGGCCGGCTGCAGCGTATTGGCACACCAGAACATCCAGCGGTAGGCATCGCCACGCTGCGGCGTGCCCGGCACCGGGAGCAGGCCGGCCTCCGGGTGGCGATCGGCCAGGTACAGGGCGATGGCCGCCGCTTCGGTCAGTACCAGGCCATCGATCAACAGTGTCGGCACCACACCGGCCGGATTGAGCGCCAGGTACTGCGCCGACTTGTGCTCGCGCGCGTCGAAATCCAGCAGCACCAGTTCATGCTCGATGCCGAGCTCGATCAGCAGCCAGTGCACGACCAGCGCGGCGGTACTGGTCGAACCATACAGCGTGGTGCTCATGCGGAAGATCCTGTGCGGGTGGATCAGCCGATTATGCGCCCACGCGCGCGATCATTGCTCAGCCGCAGCTGCTCATGCAGGAATCCCGGCGCTCGCCACAGGACATCATCGGCGCGCGCATCGCGCAGTCGTGCGTCTTCAGTTCGCAGGCACGGCGCAGGTCCGGATTGTCCACGTCCTTGCAGCGCTTGTCCGGCGCCGGCACCACCTGCTGCTCGCAGTTGCTCTGGCGGCTGCCGAGGGAGTCATTCTGCGCCATGCAGCTGCGATAGCCGGCCTGGCACTGCACGCGGCATTGCGCCGATGCGGGGAAATCCGCGCCTTCGTACGACGCCGGGGTGCTGCAACCGGCCAGGGCCAGCAGCACGCCTACCACGATGAACCGATGCAGGGCCATGGACACGTCCTGTGCGAGGGTGTTCCGACCGTAGCAGAACAACCGCTACCGGAACATCAATATTTTTGCCCACACAACAACGGCGCCACAGGGGCGCCGTTGTCTGGTCCGGGATGGAGGGCTTACTCCACAACCACCGGAATCTTGCCGATGCGGGCCTGCCATTCGCGCGGGCCGGTCTTGTGCACCGATTCGCCGGTGGAATCCACCGCCACGGTCACGGGCATGTCCTGCACGGTGAACTCGTAGATCGCTTCCATGCCCAGGTCGGCGAAACCAACGACCTTGGCCGCCTTGATCGCCTTGGACACCAGGTAGGCCGAACCACCAACGGCCATCAGGTAGGCCGACTTGTGCTTCCTGATCGCCTCGATGGCGGCCGGGCCGCGCTCGGCCTTGCCGACCATGCCCAGCAGGCCGGTCTGCGCCAGCACCTGCTCGGTGAACTTGTCCATGCGGGTCGCCGTGGTCGGGCCGGCCGGGCCCACCACTTCGTCGCGCACCGGATCGACCGGGCCGACGTAATAGATGAAGCGGCCCTTCAGGTCGACCGGCAGTTCCTCGCCCTTGTTGAGCATGTCGACCATGCGCTTGTGCGCGGCATCGCGGCCGGTCAGCAGCTTGCCGTTGAGCAGCAGGGTCTGGCCCGGCTTCCAGCTGGCCACGTCTTCCGGGGTGATCGTGTCCAGGTCCACCCGGGTGCCCTTGGACGCGTCATAGGTCAGCTTCGGCCAGTCTTCCAGCGACGGCGGGTCCAGCATCACCGGGCCACTGCCATCCAGGGTGAAGTGCGCATGGCGGGTTGCGGCGCAGTTCGGGATCATCGCCACCGGCAGGTTGGCCGCATGGGTCGGATAGTCGTTGATCTTGATGTCCAGCACAGTGGTCAGGCCGCCCAGGCCCTGCGCGCCGATGCCCAGCGCATTGACCTTCTCATACAACTCCAGGCGCAGCTCCTCGATGCGGTTGGAGGCACCACGGGCCTGCAGCTCGGTGATGTCGATCGGTTCCATCAGCGCCTCCTTGGCCAGCAGCATCGCCTTCTCGGCGGTGCCACCGATGCCGATGCCGAGCATGCCCGGCGGGCACCAGCCGGCGCCCATGGTCGGCACGGTCTTCAGCACCCAGTCGACGATGGAGTCGGACGGGTTGAGCATGGCGAACTTGGTCTTCGCTTCCGAACCACCGCCCTTGGCGGCAACGATGACGTCGACCTTGTTGCCCGGCACCACCTTGACGTTGACCACGCCCGGGGTGTTGTCCTTGGTATTGATCCGCTTGCCGGCCGGATCAGCCAGCACCGAGGCGCGCAGCTTGTTGTCCGGATGCATGTAGGCGCGGCGAACGCCCTCATTGGCCATGTCTTCCACGCCCATGGTGGCGTCATCCCAACGCACGTCCATGCCGATTTCCAGGAACACGGTGACGATGCCGGTGTCCTGGCAGATCGGGCGGTGGCCTTCGGCGCACATCCGCGAATTGATCAGGATCTGGGCCATCGCTTCCTTCGCGGCCGGCGACTCCTCGCGCTCGTACGCGGCGGCGAGGTTCTTGATGTAGTCGACCGGGTGGTAGTACGAGATGTACTGCAGCGCGTCGGCGATGGACTGGATGAGGTCTTCCTGCTTGATCGATGTCACGGCTTGCTCGCTTGCTCGAGGCTGGCGGGGGTAATCCGCCCATTTTACCCCCTCCCCCGGCCCCGGGGTGGTCGTGCTGGCCGCTGGCCGGCAAGATTCCCCCGACGCTCTGTCACGCCACGCGCCACTGCGGCGTCCTTGCCCACATGAACGCCGAAACCGTTTTCCAGACCCACCGCCCGCGCCTGATGGCGCTGGCCTATCGCCTGCTCGGCAGCCGCGCCGACGCCGAAGACGTGGTCCAGGACGCCTGGCTGCGCTGGTCCGGCGCCGATCCTGCCGGCGTCCGCGATGCAGAGGCCTGGCTGGTCACCACCACCACCCGGCTCGGCCTGGACCGGCTGCGAGCGGCCAGGCGCGAGCGCGTGCACTATGTTGGCCCGTGGCTGGCTGAACCGCTGGCGGTCACCCTGGAGCCCGACCCGGCACCCGGACCGGCCCAACTGCATGCGCTGGCCAACGACGTCTCGGTCGCCTTCCTGACCCTGCTCGAACAGCTCGGCCCCGAGGAACGCGCCGCGTTCCTGCTGAAGGAGGCCTTTGACCACGACTACCGCGAAATCGCCGACCTGATCGGGCACAGCGAAGCCAACTGCCGGCAACTGGTGCATCGCGCCCGGCAGCGGTTGCAGGCCGGGCGGCCGCGCTTCAACGCCGACGCCAGCCAGCACCGGCAGCTGCTGGCGCGCTTCATGGATGCCTCGCAGCGCGGCGACAGCGAGGCGATCCAGGCCCTGCTGCACGCCAACGCGCAACTGGTCTCCGACGGTGGCGGCGTGGTTACCGCCGCGATCCGCCCGCTGCTGGGCGCCGAGCGCATCGGCCGCCTGTTCTGGGCCATCGCCCGCCGCGGCGCGGTGCATCCGGCGCAGCTGGGCTACGTCAACGGCGAACCGGCGATCCTGCGCTTCCAGGGCGACCGCCTGCACTCGGTCACCACCATCGAAGTGGTCGATGGCCGCATCGCCAACGTGTACAGCGTGTTGAATCCAGAAAAATTGCCGAAGGTTGTCACGCGCCGCAACGCTGCGGCGTCCTTGTGATGAAGGCGGCCATCGTGGCCGCCGTGGAGCCCACGATGTCCGATCACACCTCCCCCCGCGTCCCCTACACCCGCCTGGCCGCCGAGGCCTTCAAGGGCCTGCTGGCCACCAGCCAGGCGGTGCATGACAGCTCGATTGATCCGACCCTGATGGAACTGGTGTTCCTGCGCGCGTCGCAGCTCAACGGCTGCGGCTACTGCATGGACATGCACGGCACGGCGCTGCGCAAGGGCGGCATCGAGCCGCGCAAGCTGGACACCCTGCCCGCCTGGCACGAAAGCCGCTTCTTCGATGCGCGCGAACGTGCGGCGCTGGGCTGGGCCGAGGCGCTGACCCGGCTGACCGACGGTGCGCCGTCGCAGGCGACGTTCGATGCATTGGCGCCGCACTTCGATGAGAAGGGCATCAGTGACCTGAGCATGGGCATTGCGGTGATCAATGCCTGGAACCGGCTGGGTGCGGGGCTGCTGCCGCCGCTGCCGTAACGGGGGGCTGGCCGGGCTGCCGCCCGGCACCCGCAGAGGCAACAACCAGAGCAATATCAAAAGCCGGCGCTACTGTGGGTTGGCGGGGTGGATCAGGTCGCAGGGGACGCTGCAAGTACGTCCATGTAAGCTCGGTCGCCGCATCCATGCGGCTCACGCCCCTGCGACCTGACCCACCCCGCCTTCGATAGTTCACTGGAGCTGCTGGTAGGTGTCGACCGTGGTCGACACGGTCGATCCACGCCGTGCATGGATACGGGAGGGTCAGATCCCTTTGTGTGGCAAAGGGATCTGCCCCCGGTGCCGGCCACACGGCTGCACTGACCCCATCTGCACGTATCAGGCGCGCACAATACGCGCATGCCTGCTTCCCCCACCGCTGGCGCTGCCGCCGCGAAGAAACCCAGCCTGCGCCAGCGCTTCAGGGCGATGCGCAATCTGCCCCCTTTCCTGCGCATGGTCTGGAAGACCAGTCCGGCGCTGACCCTGGCCAGCCTGGGGCTGCGCCTGATCCGTGCCCTGCTGCCGGTGGCGATGCTGTACGTCGGCAAGTTGATCATCGACAGCGCCCTGCACCTGAGCCAGCACGATGCCGGCTACCCGCCGCTGGGCGAGGCGCTGTCCAGCGGCCTGCTCAATCCACTGCTGGGCCTGCTGGCACTGGAATTCGGCCTGGCCATCGCCTCGGACCTGCTCGGCCGGCTGGTCAGCTACGCCGACGCTCTGCTTTCCGAACTGTTCGCCAACGCCACCAGCATCCGCCTGATGGAACACGCCGCGACGCTGGACCTGGAGGATTTCGAAGACCCGGACCTGCAGGACAAGCTGGACCGTGCGCGGCGCCAGACCATGGGCCGGATGAACCTGATGAGCCAGCTGTTCGGCCAGGCGCAGGACGCGATCACCGTGGCCAGCCTCGCCGTCGGCCTGCTGGTCTACGCGCCGTGGCTGATCCTGCTGCTGGCGCTGGCACTGGTGCCGGCCTTCATCGGCGAATCGCACTTCAACGCGGCCGGCTACAGCCTCAACTTCCAGTGGACGCCCGAGCGCCGCCAGCTCGACTACCTGCGCCAGCTGGGCGCCAGCGTGGAAACGGCCAAGGAAGTGAAGATCTACAACCTGCACCGCTTCCTGGTGGAGCGCTACCGGCGCCTGTCGGTGGCATTGTTCCAGGCCAACCGCGCCCTGGCACGGCGCCGCGCGTTCTGGGGCACGCTGCTGGCTGCGCTGGGCACGCTGGGGTATTACACCGCCTACGCCTACATCGCATGGCGCACGGTGCGCGGGGACTTCTCGATCGGCGACCTGACCTTCCTCGCCGGCAGCTTCCTGCGCCTGCGCCAGCTGCTGGAAGGCCTGCTGATCGGCTTCTCGCAGGTGGCCAGCCAGGCGCTGTACCTGGATGACCTGTTCTCTTTCTTCCAGATCCAGCCGGAAATCCACTCGCGCGATGGGGCCGTGCGCGTGCCGCAACCGATCCGCCAGGGCTTCGTATTCGAGAACGTCGGCTTCCGCTACCCCGATGCCGAACAGTGGGCGGTGCGCCATCTGGATTTCCAGCTGCACGCCGGCGAAGTGCTGGCCCTGGTCGGCGAGAACGGCGCCGGCAAGACCACCCTGGTGAAGCTGCTGGCGCGGCTGTACGAACCGGACGAAGGCCGCATCCTGCTCGACGGCCGCGACCTGCGCGATTACGACCTGGATGACCTGCGCGCCAACCTCGGGGTGATCTTCCAGGACTTCGTGCGCTACAACCTCAGCGCCGGCGAGAACATCGGCGTCGGCCAGGTCGAGGCGATGGACGACCAGGCACGCATCGCTGACGCGGCGCGACGCGGCATGGCCGAGGAAGTCATCGACGACCTGCCCGGCGGCTACGACCAGCAGATCGGCCGCCGCTTCAAGCAGGGCGTGGACCTATCCGGTGGCCAATGGCAGAAGATCGCCATTGCCCGCGCATGGATGCGCAATGCGCAGGTGATGATCCTGGATGAGCCAACGGCAGCGCTGGATGCCCGCAGTGAGTTCGAGGTGTTCCAGCGGTTCAGGGAACTGGCGGATAATCGCACCGCAGTACTGATTTCCCACCGTTTTTCCTCGGTACGCATGGCCGACCGCATCCTGGTGCTGGCCGATGGCCGGATCGAGGCCAGCGGCACCCATGCGCAGCTGATGGCGCAGGGCGGCCGCTATGCCGAGCTGTTCGAGCTGCAGGCGGCGGGTTACCGCTGAGAACGCCTCTCGTTCCGCCCAATGAGAACTTGTCTCATTTGAGATAGAATCACCCCCGACGACTTTCGATAGATACGCCCATGTCCTCCGCTTTCGGCGCCGAAACGGTGCTTGAGGTCCGTCACTGGACCGATGCCTACTTCAGCTTCACCACCACCCGCGACAGCGGTTTCCGCTTCGAGAACGGCCAGTTCGTGATGATCGGCCTGGAAACCGAGGCGCGACCGCTGCTGCGCGCCTATTCCATTGCCAGTGCCAACTGGGAAGAACAACTGGAGTTCTTCAGCATCAAGGTGCAGGACGGCCCGCTGACCTCGCGCCTGCAGCACATCAAGCCGGGCGACAAGGTACTGGTCGGCAAGAAGCCCACCGGCACCCTGCTGATCAGCGACCTGCATCCCGGCAGGAACCTGTACCTGCTGGGCACCGGCACCGGCCTGGCGCCGTGGCTGTCGGTCATCAAGGACCCGGAAACCTACGAGCGCTTCGAGAAGGTGATCCTCTGCCACGGCGTGCGCTACGAGAAGGACCTGGCCTATCGCGATTACTTCGAGAAGGAACTGCGTGAGCACGAGTTCCTCGGCGAAATGATCGGCGACAAGCTGCTGTACTACCCGGCCGTCACCCGCGAGCCGTTCGCCAACCAGGGCCGCCTGACCCAGCTGATGGAGAGCGGCGAGATGCAGCGCACCCTCGGCCTGCCGGAACTGAGCCCGGAAAACGACCGCGCGATGATCTGCGGCAGCCCGCAGATGCTGGCCGACCTTCGCACCGTGCTCGATGCCCGGGGTTTCCAGGTTTCGCCGCGCATCGGCCAACCGGGCCACTACGTGTTCGAACGCGCGTTCGTCGAGAAATAACCCATCGCATCTGTAGAGCCGAGCCCGCGCTCGGCTTGCGCGCGGCGCGCGCTCTCGGAGTCAGCCGGAAAAGCAGCCGAGCGTGGGCTTGGCTCTACAGCAGCGCTTCGATCGCGCTGCGCAACTGCTCCGGCCGGGTGGTGGGCGCATGCCGCGACACCACCTGCCCCTGGCGATCGACCAGGAACTTGCTGAAATTCCACTTGATGCGGGCACTGCCGAGCAGGCCACGCTTTTCGTGCGTCATCCAGGCCCACAACGGATCAGCGCCCTCGCCGTTGACCTCGATCTTCTCCGACAGCGGAAAGCTGACCGGATAGTCCAGCGAACAGAACTGCCGGATCTGCGCCGCGTCCCCCGGCTCCTGCGCACCGAACTGGTTGCACGGGAAGCCGATCACCACCAGGCCGCGTTCGCGGTAGTCCTGCCACAGCTGTTCCAGCCCGGTGTACTGCGGGGTGAACCCACAGCGGCTGGCAACGTTCACCAGCAGCAACGGGTGGCCCTGATAACGGGCCAGCGCCTGCGGCTGGCCGTCGAGGTCACGGAAGCTGAAATCGTAGGCGCTGGTCATGAGGGCGGGCCGTGGGCGGTGAATGCATGGTACCCGCGCCCGGAGCCGGCAACATGCCTTTTGACACAAGTGCGGGCGCCGCCGGCCGGGTTACCCTCGGGCCCTTGTTTGCCTTACCGGAGTTCCTGCCTTGACCACCCGCCTTGCCCTTGCCGTGGCCATGTCCCTCGGCCTTGCCCTGCCCGCCTTCTCGGCCGGCGCCGTCACCCCGGCTGCCAGCACCCATGCCCAGCAGGCCAATCCGTTCTTTGCCGAAAGCCCGCTGCCCCTGCATTATCCGCAGTTCGACAGGATCAAGGACAGCGACTTCGCCCCGGCCTTCGACGCCGGCATGGCGCAGCAGCTGAAGGAAGTGGAGGCCATCGCCAACAACAAGGCCAAGCCGACCTTCGACAACACCATCATCGCCCTGGAAAAGAGCGGTGACATCCTCGACCGTGCGACCACCGTGTTCTTCAGCCTGGTCGGTGCCGATACCAATGACACCCGCAAGAAGCTGCAGGCCGACTACTCGGCGAAGTTCGCCGCGCACAGCGATGCGATCGCGCTGAACGGCAAGCTGTTCGCCCGCATCCAGGCGCTGTACGACACCCGCGGCCAGCTGGGCCTGGACGCCGAAGGCGTACGCCTGGTCGAGAAGTACTACGACAACTACGTGCGCGCCGGTGCCAAGCTGTCCGAAGCCGACAAGGCCAAGCTGAAGGAGATGAACGCCGAGCTGGCCAACCTGGGTACCAAGTTCAGCCAGAACGTGCAGTCGGAAGTGAACGCTTCGGCGATCACCGTCGACGACGTCAAGGAGCTGGACGGCCTGTCCAAGGAGCAGATCGCCGCCGCCGCCGAAGCTGCCAAGGCCCGCGGCCAGGACGGCAAGTACGTGATCACCCTGCTCAACACCACCGGCCAGCCGCCGCTGACCAACCTGGCCAACCGCGCCCTGCGCCAGAAGATCTACGAAGCGTCGGTCAGCCGTGGCAGCCGTGGCGGTGAGTTCGACAACACCGCGCTGGTCTCGCGCATCATGCAGCTGCGTGCCGACAAGGCCAAGCTGATGGGCTTCCCGAACTTCGCGGCCTACAACCTGACCAACCAGACCGCGAAGACCCCCGAAGCGGTCAACGCGATGCTGGGCAAGCTGGCTCCGGCCGCCGTGGCCAACGCCAAGCGCGAAGCTGCCGACCTGCAGGCGATGATCGACCAGGAACAGAAGGCGGCCGGCAAGCCGACGTTCAAGCTGGAACCGTGGGACTGGGCCTTCTACAGCGAGAAGGTGCGCCAGGCCAAGTACAACTTCGACGAGTCGCAGCTGAAGCCGTACTTCGAAATGAAGAACGTGCTGGAGAACGGCGTGTTCCATGCCGCCAACCTGGAATTCGGCCTGACCTTCAAGCAGCGCACCGACCTGCCGGTCTATCACGAAGACGTCACCGTCTACGACGTGTTCGATGCCGACGGCAGCCAGCTGGCGATCTTCATCTTCGACCCGTATGCACGCGCCTCCAAGCGCGGTGGTGCGTGGATGAACTCCTACGTCTCGCAGTCCAAGCTGACCGGCTTCAAGCCGGTGGTCGCCAACCACCTGAACATCCCGAAGCCGCCGGCCGGCCAGCCGACCCTGCTGACCTGGGATGAGGTGAACACCACCTTCCACGAGTTCGGCCACGCCCTGCACGGCATGTTCTCCAACGTGAAGTACCCGTACTTCTCGGGCACCTCGGTGCCGCGTGACTTCGTCGAGTTCCCCTCTCAGGTCAACGAGATGTGGGCTGACAACCCGGTCATCCTGAAGAACTACGCCAAGCACTACCAGAACGGTTCGGCGATGCCGCAGGCGCTGCTGGACAAGGTGCTGGCGGCGGCCAAGTTCAATCAGGGCTTCGCCACCACCGAGTACCTGGGTGCGGCCATGCTGGATCAGCGCTGGCACCAGATCGGCCCGGACCAGGTGCCGGCAGCCAAGGACGTGATGGCCTTCGAGCGCGCCGCACTGGAGAAGGACGGCATCTACTACGCTCCGGTTCCGCCGCGTTACAGGACCCCGTACTTCAGTCACATCATGGGCGGCTATTCGGCCGGCTACTACGCCTACATCTGGTCGGAAGTGCTTGATGCCAACACCCAGAAGTGGTTCAAGGACAATGGCGGCCTGAGCCGCAAGAACGGCGACCACTTCCGTGCCACCCTGCTGTCCAAGGGCGGCAGCGTCGACGCGATGCAGCTGTTCCGCGATTTCGCCGGCCACGAGCCGCAGATCGAACCGCTGCTGGAAAAGCGTGGCCTGACCGGCGCCGGCAACTGATCGCCTGCGCGCTAGCGTGAAACGAAAACCGCCCGGGAGACCGGGCGGTTTTTTTGTTGTGGTTGGGGTCAGAGCCCTTTTCTGTGAAAAGGGATCTGACCCCGGGGTCTCCGACCCCGCGCTGGCTTCATCGCGGCGCCACGTACCCGCCCGGCACGCCTTCCGGCGACAGCACCAGCTGCCACAGCTGCGCATGCCGGCAGCGGAAGGTGGCCATCGACCCGGCCAGGTAGAAGCGCCACATTCGCCGGAAGTGCTCGTCGTAGTGCGCATCCAGCCGCGGCCACGCTGCTTCCACGTTGCGCCGCCATGCCTGCAGGGTCAGGTCGTAGTCGGTGCCGAAGTTGTGCCAGTCTTCCAGCACGAAACGGCCTTCGAACGCCCGGGTGATCTGCGCCGCCGACGGCAGCATTGAGTTGGGAAAGATGTAGCGCGCGATCCACGGATCGGTGCGATGCCGGGAGATGTTGGTGCCGATGGTGTGCAACAGCAGCAGGCCGCGCGGCGACAGGCAACGCTTGGCCACCTCGAAAAAGCCCGCGTAGTTCTTGTCACCGACGTGCTCGAACATGCCGATCGAGAAAATCGCATCGAACGGTTCGTCCAGCTCGCGGTAGTCCTGCAATCGGATCTCGATCGGCAGGCCCGCGCACAGGTTCCGCGCGAACTCGGCCTGCTCCTGCGAAATCGTCACGCCGACGCCACTCACACCGTAGCGCTCAGCGGCGAACTTCAGCGCTTCGCCCCAACCGCAGCCAATGTCCAGCACGCGCTGGCCCGGGCGCAGGCCCAGCTTTCGGCAGACCAGGTCGAGCTTGGCTTCCTGTGCGGCGTCGAGATCATCGGCGTTGCGCCAATAGCCGCAGCTGTAGACCAGGCGCTGGCCGAGCATGGCCTGGTAGAGATCGTTGCCCAGGTCGTAATGACGGCGCCCGACCTCGTAGCTGCCCTGCCCCGCCTGCAGGTTGAACAGGCGCGCCTTCAGCGCATCGGCCACTTCGCGCCAGCCGTGCACCCGTTCATCCAGGTGCGCCTGCATCAGGTGGGCGAGGAATTCATCCAGGACGTTCGCATCCCACCACCCTTCCATGTAGCTCTCGCCCAGGCCGAGCGAGCCTTGGCCCATGACCCGCGCGAAGAAGCGCGGGTCATGCACCTGGATGTCCTGAGGCTGGGTACCGCCGATGCGGACCCCGGCTTCGTGGAGCAGGCCGGCGACCCGCTCCTGCAACCCTGTATCCACGTCACCTCCTCGACTGCGGTCAACCGCGTGCGAACAGCTCCACGTAGTCCTTGGCCACGTGCGGCAACAGCACCGCCGCCGGTACATCGGCGGTCTGGGTGCCGTCCGAGTATGGACCCACCTGGTACGGAGGGAAAACAAAGCGCAGCGCGGTGATCTGCCCCTTGTCGTCGGTCAGTGGCTGGAACTGGCTGAAATTGTCGGCCTGCGGGCCAGTACCGTCGGCGATCATGCGCGATGCGTTGCGCAGCGATTCCTGCAGTTGGGCCGGGTCCATGTCCTCGCCGCTGAGCCGCGTGGCCACGCGTTCGCGCAGCTGGTCGGCGACGAACTCACTGATCACTTTCCAGCCCTTGGCATCGGCCACCAGCTTGTCGGCGCTGAGCATCTGCTGCTGCTGCGGCAGCCACACGAAGCGCGCCACCAGCGGTTCGCCATGGGCGCCACCGGTATAGCGGCTGCCATCAGCACTGACCACCACCAGCTGCGGCGTTTCCAGCAGCTTCTCGAAGCTCAGCGACAGCTCGTAGGGCATGGTCGGCTTGTCGTTGCCCAGCCCGTCCAGCGCCTGCTGCAGGTCGCTGCGTGCGCTGGTGGCATAGCTCTGCAGCGCGCGCGCCAGGCCGGGGTAGCGGTCGATACCCGCCGGGTAGCTGATGCCCACCACCTCACGCTCGTTGTTTTCGATCACGTCGCGCAGGTCCAGCGGCGCTTCCGTGGCTGGCGTCTCGCCGGCGGCGGTGGCTTCGGCGGCGGGTGCCGCGTCGGTCACCGGCGTCGGCTCGCTTTCACGCTGGCAACCGGCCAGCAACAGCACGCCCACCACGCCGGCCAGCACGCTGACGTGCAGTGGCCGGTTGTCTCCAATCTTCATCGGGATCCCCTGTTCATGTTTGTACATCATCGCCTGCCATGGCTGAAGCGTGGCCCGCTGGCACTCAGCCAACGAGCAGGTCGTGGTACTCCTCGTGCCGCTGCAGGAAAGCCTCGGCGTAGGAACATGCCGGCACCACCTTGTACTTCTGCTCGCGGGCGAAACGCAGTGCCACGCGGGTCAGCTCACCGGCGATGCCACGGCCGGCGATCGGCTCGGGCACCTCGGTGTGGGTGATCACCATGCGCTTGCGCTTGATCTGGTAGTCCAGCACCGCCAGCTGTCCTCGCACACGGGCGGTGAAGCGGTGGTTGGCCAGGTCGTGTTCGACCTCGTAGGCCAGACCGGGGGGCGTGACCGAAGCCATGGAACTGTCTCCTGCGGCGACTGCGTGGATGGTGCGCAGCCGGGCGCCATGATCGCGTGAAGCCTGAACAGGGGCAAGTCCAGTCCATTCACGTCAGTTTTCGCCCTCAAGCTGGAGGGTCGCCGGCCGCTATCGCCTATGGCGGGGTACGGCCAGGCTGGCACGACCCTTGCGACCGTTGATCATGCGCACCACCGTGGAGGCTCCCATGCACGCCAGCGATTCCCATTCCGATACCGACCGCGCCCTGCTGGAGGGCCTGCTGCAACTGGCGGTGGAAGGGCAGACCGAGGATCAGGATTTCCAGCGCATCGGCGAGGAAGTATTCGCCCGCCTGCTGGATACCTACGGCCACACGACCCAGGCCTGAAACCGGATACGCCGGGGCCGGATCCACAGGATCCGACCCCGGCACGCTTCAGCCGCCCAGGCGGAAGGTCGGGTTGGAGAGTTCGCGCAGGAAGTGGTTGAAGATGCTCGGCTGCATGGCCAGCATGAAGATCACGCCGAACGCCGCACCTGCCAGGTGCGCGCTGTGGTTGATGCGGTCGCCGCCGCGCTTGTCCATCCAGATGCTGTAGCCGACGTAGAACGCGGCATAGATGATCGCCGGTGCCGGGATGAAGAACACCAGGATGATCGACCACGGCTTGATCAGGATGAAGGCGAACAGCACCGCCGACACCGCACCGGATGCCCCCAGGCTGAGGTAGTTCGGGTTCTTCTGGTTCTTCAGGTAGCTGGGCAGGATCGAGACCAGCAGCGCGCCGATGTAGAACGCCGGGTAGGTCAGGTAGCTGCCGGTCAGCTGCACCATCACGCTCTCGATGAATCCCCCGAAGAAGAACAGGGTGATCATGTTGAAGATCAGGTGCGACCAGTCGGCGTGGATGAAGCCATAGGTCACCAGCCGGTCGTACTGGCGATGGCGGTCGACGGCCGGCGGCCACAGGATCAGGCGATCGGCCAGCTTGCGGTTGTTGAACGCCATCCACGACAGGATGGCGGTGATGGCGATCAACAGCAGATTGACGGGGGTCATGTCAGGCTCAGGCGCTACGGTAGTTGTCGACCATACGATAGCGTTTCGCGTACCAACCGAAGGCCAACGCCGCGACGAAGGCGAAACCGGCGAAGAAGAACATCAGGAACGCCGCTTCGCTCAGGCCCGTACTGGCAATCCTGTGGGTCACGGCATCGTTGCGCACGGCAGCGTTCGACAGCAGCACCCACAGGTTGCCGATGGTGGTGGTCAGGTTCCAGAAGCTCATCACCACACCCTTCATCGCCTGTGGCGCCTGGCTGTAGGCGAACTCCAGGCCGGTGGCCGAGACCAGCACCTCACCGAAGGTCAGCAGCGCATACGGCAGCATCTGCCAGAAGATCGACATGGCGTTGCCGCCGTCCATCACCACCTGGATGCCGCCGACCACGATCCAGGCCAGGCCGCTGAAGGCGATGCCGGCGGTCATGCGGCGCAGCGCGGTCGGCTCAAAGCCGAAGCGGCGCAGGGCCGGGTACAGCACCAGGTTGTTGAACGGAATCAGGATCATCACCAGCAGCGGGTTCAGCGCCTGCATCTGCGAGGCGGTGAACCAGCTCGGCATCTGCATCTGCTGGCCCTGCAGGACCCAGGTCGAGGCCTTCTGGTCGAACAGCGAGAAGAACGGCGTGGTCAGCGCGAAGATCACCAGCACGCGCAGCACCGAGCGCACGCCTTCCACGGCTTCGGCCGGATGCTGGCCACGGGCGCGGTCCAGCTGCAACCAAGTGCCGCCACCGATGCCGGCGAGGATGGCCACCAGCGCCAGGCACAGGCAGATCACGATGCCCAGCGAGCCGACCAGGCCGAACGAGGCCGCCGCCAGCGCCAGGCCGAGCACGGCGATCACCAGGCCCGGACGGCCCTGGCCGGCCACGCGCGTGGTCAGCGCGGTACGCACCACGTTGGCGAACGAATGCGGATCCTTCGGCGGCAGCGGCACCAGCACGTAGCGCTTGCGGCCCAGCCAGAACACGAAGGTAGCAATGAACATCAGGATGCCCGGGATACCGAACGCCCACTGCGGCCCCCAGTTCTTCAGTGCCAGCGGGATCAGCAGCGAGGCGAACAGCGAGCCGAAGTTGATGATCCAGTAGAAGGCGTCGAAGACGATCTTGGCCAGGTGCTTGTTGCTCTGGTCGAACTGGTCGCCCATGAACGAGGCCACCAGCGGCTTGATGCCACCGGCACCCAGCGCGATCAGGCCCAGGCCGAGGAAGAAGCCCTCGCGGCTGTTCTCGAACAGCGCCAGGCACAGGTGGCCGGCGCAGTAGACCAGGCTGAACCAGAGGATCGTGTGGTACTTGCCGAAGAACCTGTCGGCCAGCCAGCCACCGAGCAGCGGGAAGAAATACACGCCGATCATGAAGCTGTGCATGATGTCCTTGGCTTCACCGGCACGGCCTTCCGCAGTGATTTCCTGCAGCAGCAGCGAGGTGATCAGGAACTGCACCAGGATGTTGCGCATCCCGTAGAAACTGAACCGTTCGCAGGCCTCATTGCCGATGATGTACGGAATCTGGCGCGGCATCTTTCCTTGGCCGGCGATGGGGGCGACTGCGTCGTGGCTCATCCTGTAAGGCATTCCTGCAAAGCGAAAGGCGCAAGGTTACCGGAACCGGGGCTTGCGAAGCACGCTGCAGGGCTGCATGACAACGGTGCCAATCCGTGGCAGGCAGTGCAGGCCCTGCCGGAAGTCACGGCACCTGCACGGCAAAAGCGTAAACTTATCGTTATGCGCCCCCTCGCCCCCGCCCGCCTCCTGCTCAGCTGCCTTGCGCTGTTGCTGGCATTGCAGGCGCAGGCACGACCACAGGCGCCGGCCGCCGTTGCCAGTGAGAGCGAACCTCGGCAGCTGACGGTAGCCGCGCTGGAGCTGCCCAGCCGCGATGACGCGCAATGGAAGCAGCGCCGCGAGCAGGTCGCACAACTGCTGACCGACCTGCAGCCGGACGTGATCTCGGTGCAGCAGGTGCTGCAGCAGCAAGGCCGCAACCCGGCCTGCTGGCTGGCCAGCCGGCTGCGCTACAGCTGCGACTTCGTCACCGCCGACCCACCCAGCCAGCCACTGCGCCATGGCAACGCCATGCTGACCCGGCTGCCGGTGAGCGAGGACGGCGTGACCCTGCTGCATCCTCCCGGCACCTTCAGTGCGGCCGGCATGATGCGGCTGAAGCTGGGCGAGGCGCTGGTCAACATCTATGTGGCGCGGCTGCGCCCGGACCCGGACGAGGCCACTGCCCGCCAACACCAGACCAGCGACCTGATGACCTGGATCGGCGCCACCGCCGAAGGCATGCCGAGCCTGATCGCGGGCGACTTTTCGGCCAGCACGGTGGAGCTGGTGCGGAGCACGCCCGGCTTCCAGCCGGCACGGCGCAATCCCGGCGGCCGCCCCGAGCCGCCTGCGGCCAGTGGCGGCGGCGCCAGTGGCCACGGCTTGGACGTGCTGTTCCAGGTCAAGCACTTCGGCGGCATCCGCCAGCAGCCGATCCTGCTGCCCGCCGACGGCGACCTGCCCGGACTGCGCCTGGGCGTGTTGGCAACCCTGCGCCTGCAGGACGCTACGGCCACGGCGGAATAGGTCGTGCCGGCCGCTGGCCGGCTCCCCGGGTACCACACGATTGCCGGCCAGCGGCCGGCACTACCGAATGGATCCTGCAACAGAAAAGGCCGGGGTCTCCCCCGGCCTTTCCACTCATCCCGTCACCGCGATCAGGCGATCGCTTCCTGGTAACGGCGCTCGACTTCATTCCAGTCGATGACGTTGAAGAACGCGCCGATGTATTCCGGGCGGCGGTTCTGGTACTTCAGGTAGTACGCGTGTTCCCACACGTCCAGGCCGAGGATGGGAGTGTTGCCTTCCATCAGCGGGCTGTCCTGGTTGCCGGTGCTCTCGACCACCACCTTCTTGTCCGGGGTCACGCTCAGCCACGCCCAGCCGCTGCCGAAACGGGTCAGCGCCGCCTTGGTGAAGGCGTCCTTGAACTTGTCGAAACCGCCCAGGTCCTTGTCGATGGCCTTGGCCACGTCACCCACCGGGTTGCCACCTGCGTTCGGGGCCATCACGGTCCAGAACAGCGAGTGGTTGGCATGGCCACCACCGTTGTTGCGCACCGGACCCTGCAGGTTCTCCGGCAACGACTTGAGCTTCTTCACCAGCTCTTCGACCGGCAGGTCAGCGTATTCGGTGCCTTCCAGCGCCGCGTTGACGTTGTTGATGTAGGTCTGGTGATGCTTGGTGTGATGGATTTCCATCGTCGCCGCATCGATATGCGGCTCCAGCGCGTCGTAGGCGTAGGACAGCTTGGGCAGGGTGTAGGCCATGATGCATCTCCTGATTGCGAGGGCACCCGACGATGTCGGGCGGTGCGCCGTGAATGATGGGGACAGACCCGCAGATTACCAAGGGGGATGTAAAGGAAATTGCGTCCTGCCAGTGAGCACGACGGCAATTGTTACGCAGCAGTGACGCGGCACCCTCCTCATGCGCCATGCAGCGCGCAGGCGCTACAGTGCATGTACCACCCTCGCCCGCCCCTGCCCATGCGCAACCCCCGGCTGCTGATCACCGCCATCGCCCTGCTGCTGCTCGGCCTGGTCGCCAACCATTTCCTGCAGCGGCCGCCGGCGCCACAGTTCGCACCGGACCTGCAGGGAACACCGACCGCACGGGCCCCTGCCACGGCAACGCCCGGACGGGACAACGGCCTGCCCGCGTTCCTGCCCACCGAAGCACGCCAGACCATTGCCCTGATCCAGCGAGGCGGTCCATTCCCGCACCGCCAGGACGGCACTACCTTCGGCAACCGCGAGCAGCAGCTGCCACAACGTCCGCGTGGCTACTACCGCGAGTACACCGTCGACACTCCCGGTGCACGCACGCGTGGCACGCGCCGCATCGTCACCGGCGGCGATCCGCCGGAGGCGTGGTACTACACCGACGACCACTACGAATCGTTCCGCAGCTTCACCGTACCGGCCCAGGGAGCGCAGTGATGAGCCACGATGATTTCGGCCTCGGCCTGCATGACATCAACAATGCCGGCGTCTATGCCATCGACAGCGATGACATCGGCGCACTGGCCGCAGCAATGCGCGATGCCAGCCTCAAGGTGATCCGCATCGATCTGGAAGGCGTGACGGACAAGCGCACCCTGCTCGCCCGGCTCGCCGCGCAACTGGATTTCCCGGCCGGTTTCGGCGGCAACTGGGATGCACTGTCGGACAACCTGCGTGATCTGCAATGGCTGCCGGCCAACGGCTACGCGCTGTTCCTGTGCGATGTGGACGCGCTGCGCGCCGCCGCACAGAAGGACTTCGACACCCTGCTGGACGTGATGGATGAAGCCAGCCGCGATTGGGTCGGTCGCGATGTGCCGTTCTGGGTGTTCCTGTCGCAGAGCGCGTAAGGGCAACGCCCTGATAGAGGCTGACCTTGGTCGGCATGGGCGTGCCCCCCATTGGATCATCCACGCATGGCGTGGATCTACCCGGCGCAGCTGGATGCACAGTAGATCCACGCCATGCGTGGATGCGCCGTCCTAGCGGCTCCCGTTGTCTTCCTGCAGTTCCTTCTTGAACGGGATGTCCGGCGGCGGCCGTGCCACGGCCGGCTGGTCCTGCATGTTGGGGTTGGTCAGGCCACAGCCACCGCCGGCCTGCAGGATCGAAATGACGCAGGAAATCCTCGTGTTGGTGCCCGGCAGCGGAATCTCCATCGCCTTGACGCCCTTGCGCACCCATTCGGCCAGCAGCGATTCCTGCGGCACCCAGTACTTGTCGAACGAGGTCGGCGTGTAGTCGTAGGGCGGGCGCTTCAGCCAGGTGCCCGATTGCGCGATGCGCTCCTTGCTCCAGCCGTCGTTGGCGCCACCGGGCGCACCGCGCTCGGCGTGGCCATCGCCGTCCTGGCCCGGCACGCGCACGCTGCCATCGGCATTGAACAGGCCATTGCCCTTGCCGGCAGTGCTGGCCTGGCGGGCGCCACTGCTGGCACCGTTACGGTTACGGCTGGATGAACCCCAGTCGTCGCCCTTGGCAGGCGTGGCCCAGTTGCCTGGATTGGGCGCCGGGCGCGCTCCGGCGTTTGCCGTGCTGCTGGAGGCCGACGGACGCGTGCTGCTGCTCGTCTGCGCCGCGCTGCCTTGCGCCGCAGCCGCAGGCGCCACGGTGGTACTGCCACTGGAGGATGCCGGTGCCGCCGCCGGTGCCGCTGCCGGGGCCACTTCACGCTCCCGCACCTGTACATCACGGCCGGTGGGCGCGCGTACGGCGGGCTCACGCCCGGCCACCGCCGCCATCCGCACCTGCGGATCGGCCACGGCCTGCACTTCACGTTCACGCACCTGCACGTCCTGCTGTGGCACGCGCACCTGCATTTCAGGGCTGCGCAGCGGTTTGGGTGCGACGGGCGCTTCGACGATGCTGACTTCGCGTTCGCGCACCTGGATGTCACGCACCTGCGGCGTGCGCACGGCCAGTTCCGGGCTGCGCATCTGGCTTGGCGTCGGCGGCGCCTGCACCGGCTGCACGCTGCGCTCGCGCACAACGGGCGTGCTGTCACGCGGTACGACGCTGACTTCGGTTCGAGGCACGCTGACCGGCGGCACCACGAAATCCGTGCTGGCCTGCGCCACCTCGGTGGCCTGGACCGGTGAAGGCGGCGGCGCGGCAACCGGCGCCGGCTCGGCTTCGGCAGGCGGCGGAGGAACACTGGCGGTCGGCGCGGATGCAGGGGAAGATGCGGCGGCTTCGGCAGCCGCCGGGTGCGGGGCAGGAGCTGTGGCGGCACCCGTCTGCTGCCCCGTCGCAACCCGACCTGCCGCAGCGGCCGCAGCGACTTCGGCGCCTGGCTGATCGCCCCCGCCTTCCTGGGTCGCGCGGCCGACGAACTCCACCTGCACGCGCTCACCCTCGGCACCCTCTTCGTCTGGCGCAGTGGTGCGGATCACCGCCACCCACAGCAGCAGCATGAAGAACAGCAGGTGCAGCAGTGCGCTGATCAGTGCCGAGGTCCAGCGCATCCAGCGCTGGTCGCGCGGCGCAGCGTCCCAGTCCTGCCAGAACAGACGGCGCAACGCTTGCCACAGCGACAGCTGCGGCGATTGGCCTGGCCGGCCGGGCAGCGGACGCGGCAGCAACACCGCAATTACTTCGCCGGCATGCAACGGCCGCGGCAGCGGCCCCAGCGAGCGCAGCCACAACGCCCAGCCATAAGGCAGGCGCGTGGTCTTCTCAAGGACGGCGCGGGGCTGCTGGCGGGCCAGCAGCAGATCGATGAGTTGCTCGGCCCGGGTCAGAGGCACGCGTCAGCGATCAGGCGACGTTGTCGCGCGGAATGTACGGCGCGTGGCCGCTGTCGTGGTCGGTCGCGTCGCGCACGGCGGTCACGCCCGGCACGCGGCCCATCAGGGTCTTTTCGATGCCCTGCTTGAGCGTCACGTCGGCCATGCCGCAGCCCTGGCAGCCACCACCGAAGCGCAGCAGCACCACGCCGTCGGCCGAGACTTCCTGCACGGCCACCTTGCCGCCATGCGAGGCCAGCTGCGGATTGACTTCGTTCTCCACCACCCAGTGCACGCGCTCGACCAGCGAGGCCGCATCACCGGGCGCTTCACCCTTGATGCGCGGCGCCTTGATGGTCAACTGCTGGGCACCGGCGGTGCCGGCGACGATGTCGATCTCTGCGCCGTCGAGCCAGCCAACGCTGCCGGCATCGACATAGAGGGTGAAGCCATCGCAGTCCACCGCCCACTCGTCGCCCAGCAGGTCGGTGGGTTCGGCGAATTCCAGCCGGGCGTCGGCGCGCGGGGTACCGGGGTCGACCGCGCTCAGGCGCACGCCCATGCCAGGCACGCCCTCGCGTTCGATCAGCTTGCGGAAATGGGTCTGGGCAGTGTCGGAGATCTGGATCATCAGGCTATTCTAGCCAAGTAAGCGTCAGCCGCTCATTCGGTTTATACACCGTCCGGCGCATTGTTCAGTCAACACGAGGTGGAGATTCCCATGGCCGACCTGATTCCACTGGCCCAGGCCCGTTGCGTGCCACGCAAAGGCAGCGACCACAAGCTCGGCGAAGCCCGCCTGGCCGAACTGCTGCCGCAGGTTCCCGGCTGGGAGCTGAGCGAGGGCGGGCAGGCCCTGACGCGCACCTTCCGCTTCAAGGATTACTACGCCACCATGGCCTTCGTGAACGCGCTGGCCTGGATTGCCCATCGCGAGGACCACCACCCGGACCTGGGCGTGCACTACGACCGCGCGGTCGTGCGCTTTTCCACCCATGACGTGGGCGGTCTGAGCGAGAACGACTTCATCTGCGCGGCAAAGACTTCGGCCCTGACGGAGCAACTGCCATGAACGTACGCTTGCTGAGCCTGTCCCTGATCGCTGCGACCGGCCTGGCCGGCTGCGGCTCGTCCGAACCGCCGGCACCACCGCCGCCACCGCCGACCGAAGTCGCAGCAGTGAAGACGCCGCCGCCGCAGTACCCGCTTGAACTGGCCTGCATGGGCGTGGGCGGCACCAGTACGTTCAAGGTGACCATCGGCACCGACGGCAAGCCGAGCGAGGTCGCCCTGCTGACTGGCGCGGGCAACCCGCAGCTGGACGAACTGGCCAAAACCGCCGTGCAGGGCTGGCAGTTCAAGGCCGCGACACGCAATGGCCAGCCGGTGCCGGCCACCATCCAGGTGCCGGTCAGCTTCAACCCGCCGCAGCCGAAGCCGGACCAGTGCTTCGCCATTGAAGAGCGCCTGCGCCGCGGCGGCTGATCGCACGCAACCCGACGAGGCCAGCCGGCGCCCGCCTCGCCCTCGCCGCCCCGGTCCTGTCCGGGGCGGTTGTCTGTTGACCAGGACTGCGTCGGTAGATGCTGCAGATTCCCCCCGAAAACATCTGGATTGCGCTGGCGGTCACCCTCGCGGCCGGCCTCGCCACTGCGATCGGCAGCCTGCTGGTGCTGTTCTCGCGCCGCCCCAACCCGCGCCTGCTGGCCTTCGGCCTGGCCTTCGCCGGCGGCGCGATGGTCTATGTGTCGCTGTCGGAAATCCTCAACAAGTCCATTGCTTCGTTCGCACTGGCCCATGGCGAGCGCACCGGTTTCACCTACGGCACCCTCGCGTTCCTGCTGGGCGTGATCGTGATCGTGATGATCGACCACTTCATTCCCAACCCGCATGACAGCCTGGACAAGCAGGATCCCGCGTTCCGCGAGAACAGCCGCGAGTACCTGAAGCGGGTGGCGCTGCTGACTTCCGTCGCGATCACCGCGCACAATTTCCCGGAAGGGCTGGCGACCTTCTTCGCCACGCTGGAAAGCCCGTCGGTGGGCATGCCACTGGCCTTTGCGATTGCCATCCACAACATCCCCGAGGGCATCGCGATCGCGGTGCCGGTGTACTTCGCCACCCAGAACAAGGCCTATGCATTCAGCGCCAGCCTGCTGTCGGGCCTGGCCGAGCCGGTGGGCGCGGCGCTCGGCTACTGGTTGCTGTCCGGGTCGCTGTCGCACGCCACCTTCGGCTGGGTGTTCGGGCTGATTGCCGGCGTGATGGTGTTCCTGGCACTGGACGAGCTGCTGCCGGCCGCCAAGCGCTATGCGAAGGGCCACGAGACCGTTTATGGGCTGGTGGCCGGCATGGGCACGCTGGCGATCAGCCTGGTGCTGTTCAAATGGTGAGGGGTTTGCGGCCGACGGGCTGAGCCCCTTCGCGGCTGGTACGTCCCACAGTATCGAGAGGTCACGGGCGGGTATGGGCCTACGCTGCGGATGTCCGGGTCCGCCTTGTAGCGAGCCGAGCACCGCAGGTCCGGCGAGGGCGAAGAGGCGCGGGTGTCTGAGCGCAGCGAGTTCCGCGCCGTCCCTCGGCGGACCGAGGAGCGCAGGGCACCGGCGCGCGGCGCCGGCTCGCGGATGGCGGCGTGTTTCTTTGGTTACTTTCTTTGCACGAGCAAAGAAAGTGACAAGCCCACTCTCCGCAGGGAAGCGACGGCGCCGACCGAGCACCCGGCGCCGCCGAACCGCCGTCAGCGCAGGCGGTCCAGCGCCTCGACCAGCTCATCCGCCAGCGGCGCGTTCAGCACATACGGGCTCTTGCCGTCGTCCAGTGCAAACTCCAGCGAGGCCGCGTGCAGGAACAGGCGCTTCAGCCCGATCTGCTCACGAAGCCGCTTGTTGACCGCAGGATCGCCGTATTTGTCGTCACCGGCCACCGGATGGCCCAGATGCTGGGCATGCACGCGGATCTGATGGGTGCGGCCGGTTTCGATGCGCACCTCGCAGTACGACTGGCCGCCGCGGCGCTCCAGCACCCGGAAGTGACTGATCGATTCCTTGCCGATCGCATTGACCTGTACATGGCGCTCGCCACCCTGGCGCAGGCCCACGTGCAGCGGCGCGTCGACGGTCATCACGCCGTCCGGCATGCGGCCGGCCAGCAGGGTCAGGTAGCGCTTGCGGATGCCGGCGCCGTGGTCTTCACGCAACAGCGCCTGCAGTTCGCTCAGCGCCGAACGCTTCTTGGCCACGATCAGCAGGCCCGAGGTGTCGCGATCCAGCCGATGGACCAGCTCCAGTGTCTGTCCCGGGCGCAACGCGCGCAGAGTCTCGATGGCACCGAAGCTGATGCCGCTGCCGCCATGGCTGGCCACGCCGGAGGGCTTGTTCAGGGCCAGCAGCCGGGCGTCCTCGAAGACGATGGCCTGCTCCAGGCGCCGCATGAACGCCTCTGGCGGGCCGGCCTTGTCTCCTTCCTCACTGAGACGGACCGGCGGCACACGCACCTCATCGCCCGCCTCCAGCTTGCGCTCGGCCTTGGCGCGGCCGCCGTTCACCCGAACCTGCCCGCTGCGCACCAGCTTGTACACCAGGCTGCGCGGGGCTCCCTTCAGCTGGCCGAGCAGGAAGTTGTCCAGGCGCTGGCCGGCGCGGTCGGCGGGAACGGTGATCATGCGCACGGAAGGCTTGTCGCCAGCGGGTTTGGTCGGGTCTTGGGCGGTCATCAGGCTGTTTATTCTGTTACACTCGGGGGGCGAGATAAGGGATTGATTTCGTTGGAAGTTACTCAGGGCCAGAAGCCCAGCTTCCGACGAATCCGGCACAGTGCGCGACCACCGCCCGCGGGGCGGCCATGTTAGCGGCTCACCGGCCTTCCCGGCCATCGCCGGATGCCTGACACGCAACCGTGCTGAACATGTCCCGCGTGGCGCTCCAGCCTGGCTGACAGCTGCCTGCGGCCCTGCAACACCCAAAACCCATAAGAGTGAAGCGCTCCCGCGGCCTGCCGTGGTGTCGTAGCGCTGGAAACCCAAGCCGCCCTCCCCGCGCTTGCGCGAATGGGCGGCGAGCCGTGTCCAGAGGCGAAACCCCATGGCGTTCCGCGCGGTAGCCGCTTGCGAGGAACGCAACAATGAAGCGAATGCTGATCAACGCCACGCAGGCTGAAGAGCTGCGTGTTGCCATCGTGGATGGCCAGTCGTTGTATGACATCGACATCGAACAGCCGTCGAAGGAACAGAAGAAGTCCAACATCTACAAGGGCCGGATCTTCCGCATCGAGCCCTCGCTGGAAGCCGCCTTCGTCGAGTACGGCGGTGGCCGCCATGGCTTCCTGCCGCTGAAGGAAATCTCCCGCGACTACTTCCAGGCCGGTGTCGACCACAACAAGGCCGGCATCCGCGAGCTGCTGAAGGAAGGCCAGGAGATCGTTGTCCAGGTCGACAAGGAAGAGCGTGGCAACAAGGGCGCCGCCCTGACCACGTTCATCTCGCTGGCCGGCCGCTACATGGTGCTGATGCCGAACTCGCCCAGCGCCGGCGGCGTGTCCCGCCGCATCGAGGGCGAAGACCGTGCCGCGCTGAAGGAGGCCCTGGACAAGCTGAACATTCCCGACGACATGGGGGTGATCATACGTACCGCCGGCGTCGGTCGCGATGCGGAAGAGCTGCAGTGGGACCTGGACTACCTGCTCAACGTCTGGCGCGCCATCGCCGAAGCCGCACTGAGCAAGCCGGCCCCGTTCCTGATCTACCAGGAATCGCGCCTGATCGTGCGCGCCCTGCGTGACTACCTGCGCGCCGACATCGGCGAGATCCTGGTGGACACCGAGGAGATGTACGAGCACGCCCGCGAGTTCATGCAGCAGGTGATGCCGCAGACCCTGCGCAAGCTCAAGCACTACAAGGACGACATCCCGCTGTTCAACCGCTTCCAGATCGAGTCGCAGATCGAAGGTGCCTACGAGCGCAACGTGCGCCTGCCGTCGGGTGGCTCGATCGTGGTCGACCAGACCGAAGCATTGACCGCAGTCGACGTGAACTCCTCGCGCGCCACCAAGGGCAGCGACATCGAGGACACCGCGTTCCAGACCAACCTGGAAGCGGCCGAGGAAGTGGCTCGCCAGCTGCGCCTGCGCGACCTGGGCGGTCTGGTGGTGATCGACTTCATCGACATGGCCTCCAACAAGCACCAGCGCGAGGTCGAGAATCGCCTGGCCAACGCGCTGAAGTACGACCGTGCCCGCGTGCAGGTCGGCCGCATCTCGCGCTTCGGCCTGCTGGAAATGAGCCGCCAGCGCCTGCGCCCGAGCCTGGGCGAATCCAGCCAGATCGTCTGCCCGCGTTGCGACGGCCACGGCCGCATGCGCAGCGTCGAGTCGCTGTCGCTGTCGATCATCCGCGTCGCCGAAGAGCACGCGATGAAGGAGAACACCGGGCAGGTGCTGGTCCAGGCGCCGGTGGAGATCGCCAACTACCTGTTGAACGAGAAGCGCAGCGCCCTGCGCGAGATCGAGCAACGCCACGAAGCGCCGATCGTGATCGTCGCCGACGAGCAGCTGCACACCCCGCACTATGCGGTCACCCGCCTGCGTGAGAACGAGCTCGGTGAAGAGAGCAGCAAGCCCAGCTACCAGCGCGGCACCCCGCGCAAGCTGCCGGTGCACGCCCTGACCAAGGGCCAGCTGAACATCCCGCCGCCGGCAGTGACCCAGGTCAAGCACACCTCTCCCGCCCCGGTGCGCGAGGAAGCGGCTCCGGCTGCAGTCGCTCCGGCTCCGGTCGTGGCAGCGCCCGTGGCGCCGGCTTCGAGCGGCGGCGTGATCGGTTGGCTCAAGCGCGTGTTCGGTGGCGAGCCGGCGCCGGCGCCGGCTCCGGCCGCCCCGGCTCCGCGCCAGCAGCAGGACGGTGGTCGCAAGGACCGCAACAAGGATCGCAACAAGGATCGCAAGGACCGTCGCGACGAAAACCGTGGCAACGGTGGCAACGGCAACGCGCAGCAGCAGAAGGATGGCGGCAACCGCAAGGACCGTGGTGAGCAGCGCAACAAGGACGGCCGCAACGGCAACAACGGCAATGCCCAGCAGCAGCCACAGCAGGGCAGGCAGAAAGAACCGCAGCAGAAGGATGGCCAGCAGCAGCCGCAGCAGCAGCACAAGCCGCGCAACGAGCAGCAGGGCCAGAACCAGAACCAGCCGAAGCTGAAGCAGCCCAAGCAGCCGCGCCAGCAGCAGGACGGTGACAAGCCGGCCGAGAAGCCGCAGCGCAGCGTCGCCGAAGCCCCGGTTGAAGGTGTGACCGCGGCAGCAGCTGTGGCCGCCAACGCCGTCGCCGCCAACGTGGTGACCGCGCAGGAAGCCACTACACCGGTCGCCCCGGTTGCCCCGGTGGCCGCCGCTCCGGTGGACGCAGTGCCGGTCGAGACCGCTGCCGGCGAGGCCGAAGTGGTTGCGGTTGCCGGTGAAGAGACTGCAGCCGACGCCCATGGCGAGCAGGCTGGCGAAGGTGCAACCCGCCGCCGTCGCGGCCGTCGTGGCGGCCGTCGTCGTCGTCGCGGTGGCGCCGAGAACGCTGCCGGTGGTGACGGCCTGGGCGATGACCAGGACGAGGGTGACGAGGGTGATGACGCCGAGGGCGTCGAGCCGAACGTCGACAGTGCCGCCCCGGCCACTCCGGTCGCCGCCGCACAGCCGACCCGTGCGCAGCCGGAATTCGATTTCGATGACGAAGCCGAACCGGTTGCTGTCGAAGCCGAGAAGCCGGTCCGTACTGCCGCCGCTGCTGTCGCCGCACCGGTGGCGGTGGTGAGCAGCGCCGTGGTCGAGACTGCCGCACCGATCACCGCCGAAGTGCCGGCGGCGGTTGAAGCCGCAGCCAAGGCAGAGCCGGTGTCCTCGCCGGTGCAGACCAGCATGCTCGATGCCATCGACGCAGCAACCCCGGCGCAACCGGTGGCTGTTGCCGCACCGGCGGTCGAAGCAAAGCCGGTCGCGGTGGAAGCAGCCCCGGTGGCTGAAGTCACTCAGGCGATCGAAGCGAAGCCGGCGGCAGTCGAGGCTGCACCGGTGGCTGAAGCCAAGCCGGCCGCTACCGAAGCCGCTCCGGTGGCAGAAGCCAAGCCGGAGATCGTTGAGGCTGCTCCGGTGGTTGAAGCCAAGCCGGTCGTCGAGACCGCGCCGGTGGCCGAACAGCCGGTCGCTCCGGTGGCAGTTGAAGCTGCACCGGTGGAAGCTGCGGCCCCGGTCGCCGATGCAGTGGTGACACCGTCGATCGATCCGGTCGCCGATGGCCACGCCGATGCGGCAGCCCAGGCGGCCGAAGCCAAGGCCGACGAAGAAGACGAAGAAGGCGCCAAGCGCACGCCGCCGGCGAACTGATCGCGCTTTGATCGCGTGAAAGAACGGCGGGGATCGATGATCCCCGCCGTTTCTGTTTGTGCGCCGGGCGCGTGCAGCGCTCTGGTAGAGGCCAACCCTGGTCGGCGCCGTTGTTGGAGCGAACGCGGACACGTCCGTGCCAACCAAAGGTGGCACCTACCAGGACATCAGTGCGCCGGAGCGAATTGCAGGCGGGTCCACACGCCATAATGGTCCGAGGCCCAGCGACCGCTGTCATCGGGCTGGTCGAACAGGAGCTTGGCCTCACGTGCGACCATCGCGTCCTGCTGGAAGAAGATGTGGTCGATCCGCGAGGCCACCGGGTAGTAGTGCCTGTTCAGCGTACTGACCCCGGCCAGGTCGGTGTTGACGTGCACGCTGCCGTAGCTGTCACCGTAATGGCTGCGCAGCTCGCTCAGGTCACTGGCATCGACCAGCGCGTTGAAGTCGCCCGCGATCACCACCGGTGCGCCGGCTGAGGTGCTGGCGATGAAGCGCAGCAGGTCCTCGACCTGGGTGCGACGGATGCGCTGGCCATTTTCGTCGCTGCGCTCGTTGAAGTGGGTGGCATAGACGTTGACCGCCTTGCCGTCCACATTGATGCGCAGATGGGCGACCGTCCGGTAGTCGTCCAGCGGCTGTAGCAGGTGCTCATCCTGGGCGAGGATCGGCCGCCGGGTCAGCAGCGCATTGCCGTAACGTTTCGGCGCACCCACCGGATCGGTGGACACGAACACGTACTTGTAGCCGAGTTGGCTGGCCAGCCACTGCGCCTGGTTGCGCACGTTGCGGCGCTGGATCACCTCCTGCAGGGCAACCGCATCCGGCTGCAGGCGCTTGAGCTCGGCCAGGATGGTGCGGCGGCGGCTCGGCCAGTCCTCGCGGTCGTGATGCAGGTTGAAGGTCACCATGCTCATGCCTGGTGCGCTGGCGATGTCAGCCGCTGTCGCGGCGGTTGGCACGGCTGCCATCACGGCACCCGGCAATGCCAATGCAATGGCCAGTCCCAGGGCACGCACGGCCGTGCGCACCCTTCCCCCCTGCTGCTTCATCGTTACTGCCCCTTGCGCTCGGCGCGGCGCACCGCGCCCGGTACATCGATCTCGACCCGCGCCGGCAGCTGGTGCACGTGCAGTTCCCTGTCGGTCCATTCGGCCGCTTCGCCGTTGATGGTCGCCTCGCCCGGATCACCGGCGTACGGCCACGGCAAGACCACGCCACCGACCGGTGGCACCAGGCCCGGCTGCACCTCCAGCACCAGCTGCTTGTCGCTGCGCTGCAGGCGGTAGTTGAGCTGGCCCTGCGGCGTGCGCAGGCCCTGCACAGCGATGCCCTCGCCCTGCAGCCAGGCGGTCGGAATGCCGGCGGCCAACACCAGCGCATCGTCCATGTCACGGCTGTAGGCGAACATGTCCAGGGCCGAGCGCACGAAGTCCGAAGCGACCCAGGCATGCGGCAGGTCACCGACGAAGAACGGCTTGCGCGGCGTGCGCGAGACCACTTCGGCCCACTGGTTCCAGGCCTGCGGCGCACGGTCCTTGAAGAAGAACTCAGTCGCCTGCCAGGCGCGATCGCGCCAGCCAAGGCGGACGAAGGCGGCCACGTTGCGCCACTCGTAGGGCGTGTAGTCCTTCCACTCGCGCTTGCCGTCCCGACGGGCCACGAATTCCTTCCAGTAGCGCTCGAAAGTGGCATCGAGCGCCTGCTGCGGAAGGCGCCCCTGTTCACCGCCCGGAGCCAGCGCGATGGTGGTCGAGGTCGCATCGAAATCGCCCAGCTCGGCCGAGCCCGGCAGGTAATCGATGTTGTGCTGCTGCATCGCCGACAGCAGCGAGGCCTGCAGGTCATCACGGAACTGGTCACGCGATTCGGCAATCTGCATGGCTTCGACCTTGCCCAGCTGGGCCGCCAGCGATGCCGCATCCTTGTAGCCGCGCAAGGCCCAGAAATTGTCCCAGTACGAATGCATCGGCTTGGCCG
This sequence comes from Stenotrophomonas maltophilia group sp. msm4, assembly GCF_032025605.1. Classification (NCBI taxonomy): domain Bacteria; kingdom Pseudomonadati; phylum Pseudomonadota; class Gammaproteobacteria; order Lysobacterales; family Lysobacteraceae; genus Stenotrophomonas; species Stenotrophomonas maltophilia group sp. msm4. The sequence continues at coordinate 1,650,379 of NZ_JAVSKK010000001.1, forward strand.
AATAGCCTTCGTGGCTGATCGAGGCCGGCATCATCCCGTAGAACGCCGGATTGCGCGCCCGATTCTCGTCCGTGCGCTCGCTGGCGCGAAGCTGCTCCATGTAGTTGTAGGCGCCCTGCACATGCGGCCACATCAGTTCGGCGAAGGTGCTGTCACCGGTATAGCGCCCATACTCGGCAATGCTGTAGATCAGCTCGCCATGGCTGTCGTTCTCGGGCACCGGATCGCTGCCACGTGCATCGACACAGCACGGCACCTTGCCATTCTCGAACTGATAAGGCGCATACCAGTTGATGTAATCACGCACCGCATCACTGCGCCCCATGCGCAGAAGGCCCTCTGAAATCATCGCGCCATCGCGGATCCAGCTGCGCGCGTACGAGCGCGTGCCCGGCTGCAGGCGCGGGCCGACCCGCGAGATCAGCATGTGCGCCACGGCGGAGCGCAGGGTATCGACCAGTGCCTGGCCCGCAGCCGGTACCTGCAACGAGACCACCCCCAGCTTCTGCCGCCACTGCTCTGCGACCTGTGCCTGTGCCTTAGCCACATCCAGCGCCTGCGGCGCCCAGCCTCCGGTCTGTGGCAACACCACCGCCACTTCTCGGCTCTGGCCAGGCTCCAGCTTGATCGTATACAGCAGCGCACCGGACGCCATGCCGGTGCTGTCCTTCACCGCCGTGCTGGCCGGGTATTTCCCGGAGGCCAGATGCATCGCGTCGAGCTTGCCATCGAACGTGCTGGCAAAGCGCGCATCCGGCACCTGCAACGGATAGATGCGCGGCTCACCGTTGATGCGCACCAGCTGTTCGCCCACATCCAGCGCATCGATGCGACTGAAGCCGCCGACGGTATTGAGGAACTGGGTCGGCGGGTTCACCTGCCACGGCCGGATCGCCAGCGCCAGGGTGTACTCGTGCGCCACCTTGTCCGGATTGCTCAACCGGTAGCGGCCGATCAGCTGCGCGCGCTCCGGCGTGCCCTGCACGAAGCTGGTTACCGCCAGGCCGGCCTTCTCATGCACCCAGTCGACATTGGCGATGGGCAGGTAGCGATCCTGCAGCGACTGGGTGATGGCCACTGTCGACCAGTCCAGCAACTTGCCGTCCACGCGGATGAACGGCTCGATGCTGAAACTGCCCTTGGCCGGTTCCAGGGCACCGTCCTCGCTGATCAGTGCCTGCTCCTGGCCGCCATCGAGGCCGAGCAGGGTCCAGTACGGCTGTTCGCCCACATATGCACGCGGCAGCGAGCCGCGCGGCAGGTCGGCCGCCACCGAGGACAGGAATGCGTTCGGCGTGGCCGCGAACGCCAGCGGCTTGAGCGTGATGTCACGGATGCCATAGCGCCAGTTCGGGCCATCGTGTAGATCGAAGCGCACGTAGCGCGCGTCGGTATCCGGCAGCGCCAGCCAGTCGCGGCCGCCCGCACCGCCGGTCACCTCGCGCACGGTGCGCCAGTCCCGGCCATCCTCGGACGTCCGCACGGTGTAGCGATTGGCTTCCAGGTTCGGCAGCCAGTCAATCACCGCGCCGCCGATCTCGCGGCTCTTGTGCAGGTCCAGGCTGATGGTCTGCTGCTTGACCCCGCCACTGATCCAGAACGTATCGCTCTTTCCGTCGATCATCCGGTCCTGCAGCGCGGTGGCGGTGTCGGCGATCACCGATGGCACCAGCGCCGAATCATCCTGCGGCGGCAGGCCCTGCAGGGTCAGCTTGTCGAAGCACACCGTGCCGCGGCCGCCGACCTTGCTGTAGATCGTGAACTCGACCGCAGCGCTGCGCGCCATCTCCTTATCCGGCGATGGCCCCCATGCCTTGTCGATCTGGCGACGGCGGTATTCGACCGGCGTCCACGCCTTGGGGAAGCTGTAGCCCGGACGGTTGACCCACCAGACATTATCGCCGCTGGCATCGATCAGCTTGAACTGCAGGTCGTTGCCCGGCGAATCTCCCCGCAGCTGGAAGCCGAAGCGGTAGTTGGCCGGGTACTCGATACCCAGCGCGCGGCGGATGCCGACGTAGCCCGACACCTTGTGGAAATCGTAGTCCAGGCACAGCGCGCGGCCGCCACCGGCACCGCTCACCGGCCGCAGCGAACCGCTGACCTGGTCGGACAGCACCAGCTTCCAGGCGCCGATGTCGTCGAAATCGTCCAGTACCTTCGGCGCCGGCAGTGCCGGTGGTGCGGCGATCGCCAGGGAAGTCCACAACAGGCCCAGTCCAACGGCGATCGCTCGCTTCATCCCTTGACGCTCCCCAGCAACAGACCTTGGATGTAGTACCGCTGCAGCACCAGGAACAGTGCCAGCACCGGAACCACGGTGACCACCGCGCCAGCCATCATCATTTCCACGTCCATGATGTGCTCGCGCGAGAGGGTGGCCAGCGCCACCGGCAAAGTGTAGTGCTCCTGGTCGGTCAACACGATCAGCGGCCACATGAAATCGTTCCATGCACCCATGAAGGTGAAGATCGCCAGGGTCACCAGTACCGGCTTGAGCATCGGCAGCACGATCTGGAAGAAGATGCGCAGCTCCCCCGCGCCGTCGATGCGGGCCGCTTCAAGCAGCTCGTCCGGGATCGAACGCGCGTACTGGCGCACCAGGAAGATACCGAACACGCTGGCCAGCGCTGGCACGATCACGCCGCCAAAGCTGTTGACCAGGCCCAGCTGCTTCATCAGCAGGAACAGCGGCAGCATCGCCACCTGCGCCGGGATCACCAGCGCCGCCATCAGCACCTGGAACAGGCGTTCGCGGCCAACGAAGTTGAGCTTGGCGAAGGCGTAGCCAGCCATGGTGTTGAGCAGCAGCGAACCCAGCGTGATAGCCAGCGACACCAGCAGGCTGTTGGCGAAGTTGCCGCCCATGCCGGTGCGCGCGAACAGCTCGTGGTAGTTGTGCGTGGTGATGCTCGAAGGCAGCAGTGGCGGCGGGAAATGACTGGCCTCGCCCTGCGGCATGAACGAGACCGAGAGCATCCACAGCAGCGGTGCAAGGCTGACCAGGGCCAGCACCAGCAACGCACCATTGATCATCCACGGATACCAGCGCGACTGGCCGATTTCACGACTCATACCAACTGCCTCTTGCGGCCGAAACGCAGCATCACGGTGGTCACCGCCAGGATGATCAGGAACAGCAGGAACGCCACCGCGGAGGCGCGCCCCAGGTTCCACCACTTGAAGCCTTCCTCGAACATGAAATACAGCACGCTGACGGTGCTCTGCAGCGGATCGCCGCGGGTCATGACATACGGCTCGGCGAACAGCTGGAAGTAGCCGGACACGGTGATCACCCCGACCACCAGCAGTACCGGGCCGAGCATCGGCAGGGTAATGTGCAGGAACTGCTTCCAGCGCGAAGCGCCGTCGATGCGCGCGGCTTCGTACAGGTCATGCGGGATCGCCTGCAGGCCGGCGAGGAAGATCACCATGTTGTAGCCGAAGTTCTTCCACACCGCGAACAGCATGATGGTCGGCATCGCCCAGTTGGGATCACCCAGCCAGTCGATCGGACTGATGCCCAGATGGCCCAGCCCGTAGTTCACCAGGCCATAGCTGGTATGGAACAGGTAGCGCCAGATCACCGCCACCGCCACCAGCGTGGTCACCACCGGCGCGAACAGTGCCGTACGGAACAGGGCCTTGAAGCGTGCGGCCGGTGCGTTGAGCAGCATGGCCGCGCCCAGCGACACACCAATCGACAACGGTACGCCGATCAGCACGAAGTAGGTGGTATTCCACAGCGACTTCCAGAACATCGGCGTCTGCAGCAGGTCGATGTAGTTGCCCAGGCCGACGAAGCGCAGGTTGCTGCTGTCGGCCAGTGCATAGAGGTCGAAGTCGGTCACGCTCAGTGCCAGCGCCGAGGCGACCGGCAGGCCGAAGAACACGCCCAGCACGATCAGCGAGGGGCCGGCGAAGATCCAGCCGGCCAGCGAAGTACGTGTCATTGCGCGCTCCCGGCGGCCACTGCGCTGCTCGATTGCGGCGACGGCGCGCGCTCCTGCAGGCGTTGTTGTTCATGCATCCAGCGGCGCTTGGCCAGCACCTTGTCCACGCGCTGGTCCAGTTCGGCCACGGCCTTGTCCTGCGGCAGGCCACCGCGCACCACCTTCTCGGTGACAATGCGCATTTCCTGCACGATGCGCTCCCATTCGAGCACCTTCGGCGTCGGCTTGACCCGCTCCAGCTGATCGCGGAACGCGGCGGCCAGCGGATCGTTGGCCAGCGACGGCGCGTTCCAGGCGCTGCGGCGCGGCGGCAGGTCGCCGATGATCGAATGGAAGCGCGCCTGGATCTGCGGGCGCGACAGGAATTCGATCAGCTTCCAGGACGCCTGCTTCTGCTGCGACTTGCGGAAGATCACCAGGCTGGTGCCGCCGGCGATGCCCGCGCCCGGACCGTCGGGCCCCGGCAGCGCAGCGGTGCCCCACTGTCCTTCCAGTTCCTTCGGCTGCAGTTTCTTGAACTCGCGGATGTTCCAGGGGCCGGAGATGTAGAACACGTTGAAGCCGCGGAAGAATTCATCCCAGACGTTGGAGATCTGCGTCTCGGACATCTTCGGCGCCCAGCCCTGCTCGAACATGTTGGCGTAGAAGGACAGCGTGCGGCGGAACCCCGGGCTGGCGAAATTGCCGCGGGTATCGTCGTCGCGCAGCAGCGGGTCGGGCTGCTGCAGGGCCAGCGACAGCTGCTGCTCGAACTCGTTGATCGGCATCAGCACTGCGTAGCGGTTCGGGCCCTGCATGCGCTTGATCGCCACCATCTGCTCGTCCCACTCGGCCCAGGTACGCGGCGGGTGGTCGTAGCCGGCCTTGGCCAGCAGGTCCTTGCGGTAGTAGATCAGGCGCGTATCGACGTACCACGGCACGCCGACCAGCTCGCCGTGGATCACGTTGGTATCCCAGATGCCCTGGAAGTAATCTTTCGGATCGACCACAGCGGAGCGCTGCACGAACGGCTGCAGCGGGGTCAATGCATCGAGTTCGGCGAACTCCGGCACCCAGGTGTTGCCGAGCTGGCACACGTCCGGCAGGCCATCGGCGGCGAACGCGGTCAGCAGCTTTTCGTGCGCGGCGGTCCACGGGATGTTCTGCACATCCACCTTGATGCCGGGATTTTCGGCCTCGAACTCGTGGATCAGCTCGCTGACCACCTCGGCTTCGCGGCCCATCGCCCAGAAGCGCACGGTGGTGGTGCCCGGTTCGGTGCGGGCGCAGCCGGCCACGGCCAGGGTGGCCAGGGCAGGCAGCGCCCAGCGGCGCAGGCGGTCGATCCAGTTCGGCATCGGGTTACTTGCCCTGGCCTGTGGTGCGGTTGGCATTGTTCTTCTGTTCCTGCGCGGCAGCCGCGCGTGATTCGGCGATACCCACCGCGCGTGCTGCCGCGGCCTTTTCGTCCTTCTGCAGTTCCAGCGGCTGGAACGACCCTTCCGGCGCCAGCCAGCCGCCGCTGAATCCGGCCCGCTCCAGGCCCTTGCGGATGTACGGATTCTTCTTCATCACTTCCCAGACGAAGTCGTTGCGGTAGTTGGCGATCATGGTCAGGATCGGCCCCTGGTCGATGGCGATGTAGTCGCTGGCGACCCAGCCGCGATCCGGCACCAGGCGACCGGTCTTGATCGGGATGTCGTAGTTGAAGCTGGGATTGAACGAATCCAGGAAGCCGTAGCTGGAATAGATGTAGTCGCCGTAGCGCTTGTGCATTTCCAGCGTCGCCGGGATCACCTGCTCGGGCGCGAACACCACCGAGGCGATTGCCGCAGTCGGGGCAATGGTGCCGTCATCGAAGTTCTCGCGCAGGCCGGCGCCGCGCGAGGAGTAGTGGCGGAACTGGCGCTGTTCGCCGCGGTACTCCTGCGTGGTGTTCTGCGGGCCATCGCTGGCGGTCAGGCCCCACACGTTCTCGCCATAGTCCTTCCACTGCATCGGGTTGGCGATGGCGTACTCGCGCTGGGCCAGCGCGGCCGAGCGGCTGTTGAGGAAATAGGTGCTGCCGCGCTCGCGCATGTACGCGTCCTGGATATCGCGGAAATCGATCCAGACGTGGCTGTACTGGTGGCCGAACAGCGGGCCGAAGGACAGGTATTCCTGGCCCTGGTAGACACCCCAGTCGTTGTCATAGGTGCGCGTCCACACTGTCCACGCGTCCGGGCTGACCGGGTGCGTGGGCGAGCCCAGGGCGAGGATGTAGACCATCATCGCCTCGTTGTAGCCCATCCAGTCGTGGTCGATGAAGCCGCTCTCCGGGAACCAGCCCATCGAGATCAGCGGTGCACGCTGCTGCAGCCACGGCCAGTCGACCTTCTTGTACAAGGTATCGGCAATCTGGCGGATTTCCTTCTCGCGCGGATCGTCACCGTCGTAGTACGACTGCGCGAACAGCACGCCCATCATCAGCAGTGCGGTATCCACGGAGGAAAGTTCGACCCAGCTGTCGTAGCGACGGCCTTCCTGCATGTCCAGGAAGTGGTAGTAGAAGCCCTTGTAGCCGGCCTTGCCGGTGCGCTGTGGGCCCATCGGCACGTCGCGGAAGAACTTCAGCGTGGTCAGGGTCCGGTCGATCGCCTGGTTGCGGCTGACCCAGCCGTTCTCGATACCGATGGGATAGGCGGTCAGCGCGAAACCCACCGACGCGATGCTGGCGAACGGCCGCGACGGATAGCGGTCCGGGGTCAGGCCATTGATCTCGTTGGTGGTGTCCCAGAAGAACTGGAAGGTGCGGCGCTCGATGTCATCGAACAGCGGCGGCAACTCCGGCTTCATCGGCCGCGGCGGTGCATCGGCCTCGATCAGGATCACCGGCGGGCGCGGCTTGGCAGGTTCCTGCTGGGCCGGCTGGCAGGCGGCCACCGCCAAGCACAGCATTGCGGCGGACAACAGATGGCGTGCCTGCATGGCGCGGTTCCTCCGGTGGTCTGATCGATGGGAAAGCATACCGTCCAATGATCTGAAATCGTTTACAAGATGCGCTCTTAAAAAACCACGAAAAACGTGGTTTGACACCGCGATCATTGCCCACGCCGCTGCCCCCTGCCCGGCAGCGGCGTGGGCAATGGACCGGCACGGGGCCGGCCATTGCCGTTCTCACACAATCGATGCCGCCGGCGGACCGGCGGCATCGGATACAGCAGCAGGCGGCGCCGCTTAGAAGCGGAAGCCCACCTCGGCCTTCACCTGGCGCGGAGTGCCGATGATGTCGCCGGTCTCGTTGTAGCTGGCCTGCAGCTTGCCGTTGGTCTTGACGTAGTTGTAGGTGGAGAAGTTGTCGAAGTTGAACACGTTGATGATGTCCAGACGGGCGTACAGCTCGGTGTTGCCCGCCAGCTTGAACGTCTTCGTCGCCTGCAGGTCAACCGAACGGTAGCCGAAGATCTTGCCACCCACCAGGAACTTGCCGGTTGCGTTGGGCACGGCCGCCTGCGGGGTCGGCAGGGTGTAGCCGCTGGCCTGCATCACCGGGTACCAGTCGTTGACGGCGGTCGGGGTGGCCAGGGTGATCTTGCCGCCGAAGGTGATGCCCCAGAAGCCCGCGTACGAACCGGTCACCACCAGGCGGTGGCGCGGTGCGCCGTTGGAGCGGATGGTCGGGTAGTCACCGATCAGGCCGCGGTCAAAGGCGTACTTCTCGTTGATGTCGCGGTTATGGCGCGCGGTGGTCCAGGTGTAGGCGATCGAGGTGCCCCAGCCGCTTTCCTTGGTGAACGGCTTCTGTGCCGACAACAGGACCTGGGTGGCACGGGTCTTGATGCCCTGCTGGCCGATGATCAGGCTGCCGAAGCCCGGCACGTTGCAGCTCCAGGCCTGGCTCAGGCCCGGGGAGGTGCCACCACACAGGCGCGGATCATCAAAGAACTGGCCGGTCGGGTAGCGGTTGCCCAGGGTGAAGGCGAAGCCGTCGTAACTCAGGGTACGGGCAATGGTGGCGTCGGTCAGCCAGTCGCCGATCTGGTTGCTCATGCCCAGGCTGAACTGATCCGAGTACGGCGCCTTCAGCTTGTTGTTCAGCAGGTCCACTTCCAGGCCGGCATTGCTGGTCGCGCCGACCAGGGCCTGCAGGTTGCCGATCCCGTTGAGCAGGTTCGGGTTCCAGTCATAGCAGGCGGCCTGGCCGTTGATGCAGGCGCCGGTAGCCGGGTTGCGGAAGTAGATGGTCGGCTGCGGCAGGGCCAGCTTGGTGGTTTCCAGCTGCAGGTTGTCGAACAGGTCACGGTCGTAGGAACGGCCGGCACCACCGTGGATCACGTGCTGCTCGTCGGCGTTGATGTCATACGAGAAGCCCAGGCGCGGCTGCCAGGCGTCCTTGAACGCCTTGCGGTTGTGGCCGTTGCTGATGTAGTCGCTGATGTCCAGGCCGCCCAGTGCCAGCGAATCGGCATAGGTCTGGCCAGCGGGGGCGCGCGGATCCTGCGAATAGATGGCGTCGACCACCTGCTGCGGGGTCACGAAGTCCAGGTAGGACGGGGTCTTTTCGTAGTCCCAGCGCAGGCCGATGTTCAGCTGCAGGTGATCGTTGACCTGCCAGTCGTCCTGGATGAACACGCCGTACTGCTTGGACTTCGAACGCACTTCGCCGGACACGCCGGTCACGCCGGTCACCGGCTTGACGAACTGCGCCTTGTACGGAATGGAATCGGGGAAGTCCGGATCGCCCAGCGAGTACGTGAAGGTCGGATTGATCTGCGCCGCATCGGATGCGTACAGATCGATCGCCTTGTACTTCACGCCCATCTTGATGGTGTGGTCACCGGCCCACTGGATGCCATCCAGGGTCAGGTTGTCTTCGATCGACCAGCCCTTCTGGCCCTTCACCTGCGAATCCAGTGCCGAGGCGCCACCGATCTTCACGATGGTGCGGTCTTCGGGGCCGTCCGGTGCGGTGTAGGTGATGCCGTTGGCCAGCGTCAGCGGGGTCGGGTTGTTGAACGAGTCTTCGTGGGTGACCATCAACTCGTTGTAGTAGCGCTCACCACTGTGGTTCCAGCGCAGGGCATAACGACGGTCGGTGTTGACCACTTCACGGCCGGCTTCCGGCGAGGTCTGGCCACTGAACTGCGACTGGGTTTCGTCGCGGTCCTGGAAGGTCAGCTCGATGCGGTCGTTGTCGGTCGGCTCGAAGTCGATCTTGCCGAAGATCAGATCCTGCTGGAACGGCTGGCTGGCCGGGCCGAGGCCGGCGGCACCGGCGGGCGGCAGCAGGCCGGCAGCGCCGGTGACCGCGCCATCCGGCGCGATGGTGACCGGCAGGTCGAAGCGCTTGGCTTCGTAGGTCACGAAGAAGTGCGCCTTGTCCTGGATGATCGGGCCGCCCAGGGCGAAGCCGTATTCCTTCTCGGCCGAGACCATCTTCTCCTTGCCGCCCTGCCGCTCGGCCGGGGTCTTGGCACGCATGTCTTCATCGGTGTAGCGGTAGAACGCCTCACCCTTGAACTCATTGGTACCGGACTTGGTCGCAGCCGTCACTGCGGCGCTCGACACCTGGCCATACTCGGCCTTGTAGTTGCCGCTGATGACCTTGTATTCGCCGATGGCCAGCTGCGGGAACGGGTTACCGGCGCTGCCGGACTGGCCGGCCACGCCGCCGCCCTTGACGTAGCTCTTCTGGCCGACGCCGTCGATGTAGACGTTGGTGCCATCTGCATTGGTGGCGCCGCCGCGCAGCGAGGTGTTGCCCTTGGCATCGCGGGTGAAGATCAGGCCCGGCACCGCGTCGGCGAACTCCAGGAAGTTGCGCGACACCTGCGGGGTGGTCTGGATCTGCTGCAGGCTGACGGTCTTGCCAACTTCGGAGGTGCGCACTTCCTGCAGCAGGGTCGGCGCAACAACGTTGACGGTGTCCAGGTTGGTGGCCGCGGTCGAGCCCGGGGTGCTGCTGGCTGCGCCAGCGAAGTTCAGCGTCGCGGTCGAAGCCACGGTGACGGTGACCTTCTGGGTCTGGCCGTTGGCGACCACGTTGTACGTGCCCGGATCCAGGCCCATCAGTGAGTAGCTGCCGTCGGCGCGGATGGTGCCACGGCGGACGGTACCGGTGGCCACGTTGGTGGCGGTCACTTCGGTGCCGGCCTGGGCACCGGCAACCTGGCCGCGCAGGCTGGCGTTGGCCGACTGCGCCATGACGTTCGGGGCGGCAGCCAGCATCAGGCAGCTGACCAGAGCGGTGCTCAGCAGCCGGCGCGCCGGCATGCGGAAGGTGGTATGCATCATCAACTCAATCTCCGGGTGGCGGTAACCGCTTGCGCGGTCCCTGCGATCAGTCAAAAAAAAGAAGAAACGCCTCTGGCTTCAACGGCCGGATGGCGGAGTGGTGGAATCGCGAACAATCAAGCGGGGAACCAGGGTCTGCTTGTCCCCTGCCCCATCCGTGGAGGTGCCGTCCATCAACTGCATCAGACGCGTCATGGCCCGGTCGCCGAGCTCGGCGATGCTGACCTGCATGGTGGTCAGCGACGGGTGGACGAAACGCGCCAGTGGAATGTCATCGAAACCCGCCAGGGCCACATCGGCCGGCACACGGACCCCTGCCTGCGTGAACGCATACAGGCAGCCCAGGGCCATCATGTCGTTGGCGGCGAATACGGCATCGGGCAGCGCTCCGGCTGCCAGCAACTCCTGACCGGCACGATGGCCGGAAGCTTCGTCGAAATCACCGGGCAACTCGATGCCTTCGGCGCCACCGCCAGAAGCCGCCAGCGCGTCACGGAAGCCGCGCAGGCGCTCGCGCGCGTCGAAGTTGAGGTCCGGACCAGAAATGAAGGCAATGCGGCGGTGGCCGGCATCCAGCAGGTGGCGGGTCATCGCCATTGCGCCGGCGTGGTCGTCGATGCTCAGCACCGGGTGGTCCTGGCCGGGCAGATAGGTGTTGATCAACACCGTCGGCAACGACTGCGGCAGGTTGTCGGTCAGGAAGCCCGGGCTCTCGGCATAGGGCGAAAGCACCAGCAGGCCGTCGACGCGGCCGCGCATGGCACGCAGGGCGGCGCCCTGCTGTTCCTGGTCACCGTGGTAGCTGGACACCAGCAGGTGCTGGCGGCGGTTGCGGGCCACGCCGTCAATGCCGCGCATCAGCTCGGAGAAGAATTCGCCGTACAGGTCAGGCAGCACCACGCCCACCGTATTGGTGCGGCGGCTGCTCAGGCTGCGGGCGGCGGCGTGCGGGGTGTAACGCAGCCGTGCGGCCACCTCCAGCACAAGCTGGCGGACCGGTTCGGCGACATTTTCATGCCCGTTGAGCGCGCGGGAAACCGTGGCCACGGAGACCCGGGCTTCGCGTGCGACGTCTTTGATTGTGATAGCTGCCTTGTTCACGAAGCCGCCCTCCACGGCTTGGACCTACCAGCATTGGCGCGGAATGTAAGCGTTTCCATCCAGGCTTGTAAACAGTCCGTTAGGCGAATGTCCCGAAATGGACATGAAAACCTGTCCGTAGCGAGGCCATGAAGGACCCGCCAGGACAGCGTGGGACAAGGGCTCAGCCCTGTTCTGACGGGGTCTGCGCGCGGATGGACAACGCGTGGATATCGGTCTCCATCATCGACCCCAGCGCGGCATAGACCGCGCGGTGCCGGGCAAGCGGCCCCAGCCCGGCGAAGCGCTCACTGACCACATGCACGTTGAAATGGCCGCGCCCGTCGCGCGCACCGGCATGGCCGGCGTGACGATGGCTGTCGTCCTCGATCTCCAGCACGCTCGGCGCCAGCGCCTGCTGCAGCGCATCACGGATCCGCTCGATCCGTTCCGCGTTCACGGCAGCACCTTGCGGAACGGGCGGACCTGCACGCGGGTGTAGACGCCTGCAGCCACGTACGGGTCGGCATCGGCCCAGGCCTGGGCCTGCGGCAGCGACTCGAACTGCGCGATCACCACCGAACCGCTGAAACCGGCCGGGCCCGGGTCTTCACTGTCCACCGCCGGGCACGGCCCGGCCAGCAGCAGGCGTCCCGCGTCGCGCAGCGCATGCAGCCGCGCCAGATGCTCCGGCCGCGCCTGCAGCCGCTGCGCCAGCACATCCTGGCCGTCATACCCTTCGATCACATACCACACCGGCATTTCCTCGCTCGCGTTGTCGGGTCCGCCGATTCTAGCCAATGCAGCCCCTGCCCCGGTCCGGCTGGACACTGGCGCAGCAAAGGCTTACCCTAGACTCCATTGCACGTGGCTGGATGCAGCAGCCCGTCGGATTCTGCAGCCACGCAGCCCCCGACGACAGATCCGCTGCTTCAAACCGGACCACCTGGCCGGGCCACGTAGACGACCTCCCCGTAGTTCTGTCGCTGCCGTTTACTGCGGCGCGTCCTGCTGTTTGATATGTGTGGAATCGCGCCGATCCCGGCGTGTCTGGTGCCCTGGGGCTCCGTGGCGTTGGCCCGGCGAACCCGGTGCCGCGACTGGTCCGTTGCAATCCTGATGTCCATTAGATGACTTCCGAACTCGCGCTCGACGCGAACCCGCCAACCCGGCCGCCCGCCCCCCAGCAGCAGGAAATGCCGCTGGCGGTGGTGCATGGGCAACCGGTCCTGCAGATCCCGCAGGACCTGTACATCCCGCCGGACGCGCTGGAAGTCATCCTGGACGCCTTCGAAGGCCCGCTGGACCTGCTGCTGTACCTGATCCGCCGCCAGAACCTGGATGTGCTGGACATTCCCGTGGCCGAAATCACCCGGCAGTACGTGGAATACATCACCGTGATGCGCGAGCTGCGCTTCGAGCTGGCGGCCGAGTACCTGGTGATGGCCGCGATCCTGGCCGAGGTGAAGTCGCGGATGCTGCTGCCGCGCCCGGTCAGCGAGGAAGGCGATGAGGCCGACCCGCGCGCCGAGCTGGTGCGCCGGCTGCAGGAGTACGAACGTTTCAAGCAGGCCGCCGAGGACATCGACGCCCTGCCCCGCCAGGACCGCGACACCACGGTGGCGCATGCCTTCATGCCCGAGCGCGCCACGGTGAAGCTGCCGCCGCCGGTGGACCTGAAGGAAATGCTGCTGGCCCTGCACGACGTGCTCAAGCGCGCCGAGCTGTTCAGCGGCCACGCCATCAAGCGCGAAGCACTGAGCGTGCGGCAACGCATGGGCGAAGTACTGGGACGCCTGGAAGACGGCAAGTTCTATCGTTTTGAAGGGCTGTTCACCGCCGAAGAAGGCAAGCTGGGCGTGCTGGTCACGTTCCTGGCGGTGCTGGAACTGGCCAAGGAACAGTTGCTGGACATCGTCCAGGAAGAACCGCTGGCGCCGATCTACGTGAAGTCGCTGGCCGCTGGAAACACCAACGCGCCGCTGCAGTTCAGCAGCGAGTTCGACGACAACGACGCCGCCAATGCCAACGAGTGAGCGCTGACTGCCGATGGATCAATCGCTGATCGACCGCATTGTCGAGGGTGCCCTGCTGGCCTCCAGCCAGCCACTCACCCTGGCCCAGCTGAAGGACCTGTTTCCGGAAGAGGAACCGGCACCGCCGGGCAGCATCGAACGTGCGCTGGAGCGCCTGCGCGAGGCCTGCGAAGGTCGTGGCGTGGAACTGGTCGAGGTCGCCTCCGGCTTCCGCTACCAGGTCACCGGCGAAGTACATGGCTGGATCAGCCGGCTGTGGACCGAACGCAAGACCCGCTACACCCGCGCCACCCTGGAAACCCTGGCGCTGATCGCCTACCGGCAGCCGATCACCCGCGGCGAGATCGAGCAGGTGCGCGGCGTGGCGGTCAGCAGCAACATCATCCAGGCGCTGGAAGAACGCGAATGGATCCGCGTGGTCGGCCACCGCGACGTGCCCGGCAAGCCGGCGCTGTTCGGCACCACCAAGGGCTTCCTGGACTACTTCGGGCTGAAGCGGCTGGACGAACTGCCGCCGCTGTCGGAACTGAAGGACCTGGGTGAGCTGGAACCGCAGCTGGCCCTGGACCGTGATGCACCGGCCGTGGCCGGTGCCGAGGGTCCGGACATCTCGGCCGGCGCCGATGGCGTTGCCGCGAACGATGACGCCGGCCTGGCCGGCAGTGACACCCCCGATTCCGCCAATGCAGCCCCTGCATCGGCCTCCGATGAGCAAGCACCTTCGCCCCTCGATGATGGGCACCCCGATTCCGCGCCGGGCGAGCGCGCGGTGCCAGTGAACGAACGCGAAGACAACGCCGTCGCGATGACGACCGTGGCTGTTGACCAAGCCGATTCCGAACCAGAGGCCGACCTCGAAACCGTCGGCCGGAGCAAAACTGATGAGTGACACCCCCCGTAACAAGCTCTCGCTGAAGCGCGAAGCCACCTCCGAACAGTTCAAGCTGGAAGAGCGCCTGCACAAGGTGCTGGCCCAGGCCGGCCTCGGCTCGCGCCGCGCGCTGGAACAGCGCATCGCCGAAGGCCTGGTCAAGGTCAACGGTGAAGTCGCGCAGACCGGCATGTCGGTCAAGAGCGGCGACAGGATCGAACTGGATGGCCGTGGCTTCGTCGCCACTGCCCTGGCCGAGCCGTCGCGCGTGCTGGTCTACAACAAGCCGGAAGGCCAGGTGACCACCCGCGAAGATCCCGAAGGCCGCCCGACCGTGTTCGAGTCGCTGCCGCCGCTGAAGGGCGCGCGCTGGATCGCCATCGGCCGCCTGGACATCAACACCACCGGCCTGCTGCTGGCCACCACCGACGGTGAGCTGGCCAACGCCATGATGCACCCGTCGTTCGAGGTCGAGCGCGAGTACGTGGTGCGCGTGCGTGCACCGGAAGGCGAGGAAAAGGTCTCCGACGCCATCGTCGACCGCCTCAGCCGTGGCGTCGCACTGGAAGACGGTCCGGCCAAGTTTGATGAGATCGAACGCATCGGCGGCACCGATTCTCACGACTGGTTCCGCGTCGTGGTGAAGGAAGGCCGCAACCGCGAAGTGCGCCGCCTGTGGGAATCGCAGGGCTGCCAGGTCAGCCGCCTGAAGCGCACCCGCTATGGCAAGGTGAGCCTGCCGCGCGAACTGGCCCGTGGCCATTCGGTGGAACTGGGCACCGCTCAGGTGGAAGCGCTGCGTGCGCAGCTGAAGCTGGAAGAAGGCGCTCCGTCGGCATTGACGCTGCAGCCGGTGATCGGCCAGCGCCGCGCCGCAAAGACCACCGTGCGCGTGCGCGAAGGTGGCCGCGGCAATGCCTACGTCAATGGCCACAACACCGCTGACGAAGGTCGCGAGCTGCGCCGTTTCGACAACGTCCGCGAAGACCGCGGCCGTGGTCGCGGCGGCAAGGGTGGCGGCTTCAAGGGCGGCCTGACGGTCAGCGGTGAAGCAGCAGCCAAGCAGTCGCAGAAGCCGTTCAAGCAGTGCGCGCCGAAGAATGACCGTTCGCTGCCGGAAGGCAATCCGGCCGCGTTCCGCACCTGGTACGTGCCCGATGGCGTGAGCACTGGCCCGAGCGGGCACCGCAATGCCGGCCCGGGCGCACGTGGCCCGGGTGCCCGTGGACCGGGCGCGGGCGGCCAGGGCCGTCCGTACGGCAAGCCGAAGGGCCCGGGTGCCGCCGGCGGCCAGGGCCGTGGCGGTTTCGGTGGTGAAGGCCGTGGCGGCGCAGGCGGCCAGGGTCGTCCGGCCGGTGCCGGCAACCGCTCGCAGGGCCAGGGCAACAAGCACCCGTACGGTCATCCGGGCAACGCTCCGAGCTTCCCGTCCGACCATGCAACCCCGGGTTTCAACCCGTATGGCAGCCCGAAGCCGGCACACGGCGCCCGTCCGGGCGGTCGCGGCCCGGGCGGTGGCAACCGTGGCCCCGGAGGTAACCGCGGCCCCGGCGGTCCGGGTGGCAACCGTGGTCCCGGCGGCAACCGCGGCCCGGGCGGCCCGCGCCGTAGCGGCCCACGCGGCGGCTGATCACAGGCCACGCTGAAATGAGAAACCCCGGCCCAGGCCGGGGTTTTTCTTTAAAAAGGGGACGGAGGGGATTAAGTCGTTTTCGCCACGCCATGTGTCGAAGGGGCGAAAACGACTTAATCCCCTCCGTCCCCATTTGCGTGGCGCTGGAAAGCGGCGGGCGTGGTGCCGGCCATGCTGCGGAAGAAGGCGATGAACGGGCTCTCGGCGGAAAAGCCAGTGTCCTGCGCCACATGCGCGACGCGATGCCCGAGCAGCAGCAGCTCCATGGCCCGCATCAGGCGCCATTGCTGGCGCCAGGCCTGATAGCCCATGCCGGTATCACGTTGCATCAGCCGGCCAATGGTGCGCACGCTCAGACCCGCGCGCTCGGCCAGCTCGCCCAGTTCGGGCGGCAGCTGTTCGGCCAGCGGCAGGCAACGTGCAATGCGTGGATCACGCGGCAAAGGCAGGTCCATCGGCGCCACCGGTGCAGCGGCGATTTCCAGCACGCACAACGCCAGTTGATGGTGCGCGCGCGGCAATTGCCAGTCATGGTCGAACGGTGCCTGCGCGATCGGCTCCAGCAAGGCCTGCAGCAGCGGACCTACGCCGATGATCGCCGGTTGCCGGGGCAGCTGGGCCGACAGGGTGGCGTCGAAGTACAACGAACGGTAGTCGACCGCCTGGCGCATCTGCGCGCGATGGCGCAGCCCGCCCGGAATCCACGCCGCGCGCGCAGGCGGCAGCAGGCTGATGCGATCACCGTAGGTCAGGCGCGTACAGCCCTGCCGGGTGTAGAGCAGCTGCGCGCGTGCATGCTGGTGCCAACCCGAATCGTGATCCGCCAGTGACGCCGCGATCCCCAGCACCGGAGCGCTCCAGGCATCAGCGTCGAAGGGCGCGTCCGGCTGCAACCAGGCCATGTCCGATTTCATATATCCAATGACAGGATGGAGAGAGTGCGCCATTGCAGGCGCGACCACAATGCGCGGCCCTGTTCGTGGAGCGCCCGCATGTCGCGTCGCCTGTTGTTGCTCACCATCGCGCTGCTGATGTTTCCCCAGCTGGCGCAGACCCTGTACAGCCCGGCCCTGGCCGATCTGGCCAAACGCTTCGCCCTGCCGCCGGGTACCGCCAGCCAGGCCATGAGCCTGTATCTGTTCGGCTTCGCTGCAGGCGTGCTGCTGTGGGGGCGCCTGGCCGATCGTATCGGTCGTCGCCCGGCCATTCTCTGTGGCCTCGGCGTCTTTGCCGTAGCTGCACTGGGCGGCCTGCTGGCTGGCAGCTTCGGCCCGGTGTTGCTGGCCCAAGCGCTGGCCGCGGTCGGCGCCGCGGCCGCTTCGGTGGTCACCCAGACCGTGCTGCGCGACCATCTGCAGGGGCCGGCGTTGGCGCAGGCATTCTCCTGGATCGGCATGGCCCTGGCCCTGAGTCCGGCCATCGGCCTTGCACTGGGCACGCTGCTGGTGGGCCGCCATGGCTATGCCGGTGTGCAGGCCGGCCTCCTGCTGATGGTCATCCTGCTGATGCTCGGATGCACATCCGGCCTGCACGAGAGCCGCCCTGCCGAAGTCGCGCACACACCCATGCTGCCGCTGCTGCGGCAACTGCTGCGCGATCGCTGGATCTGGTCACAGGCGCTGCTGGTGACGGCGTTCAACGTGGCCATGTACAGCTGGTACGCGCTGGGTCCGTTCGTGTTTGAACGACTGCATTGGCCGCTGGCTTGGTTCGGTGCAAGCGGCGCGGTGCTGGCACTGGGCTCGGCACTGGGCGCGTGGGGCAATGGCCGCCTGCTGCGTGCCGGCGTTGCCGCGGCCACGCGCATCCGCATCGCCGCAGGCCTGGTTCTGACGGGAGGCCTGCTGGCTGCGCTGCTGCATGATCACCCTGCCCTGGTCGCGGCGATGGTGCCGGTGGTGACGGGCTTCGGCTTGGCCATTCCCAATGTGCTCGGCCAGGCCCTGCGCGGCTATCCACACTGTCTCGGCAGCGCAGGCGCGCTGTTCGGCCTGCTCTACTACCTGTTGATCGGTGCGGCAATGGCGTTGGTTGGTGCAGTGCAGCTGCTGGCACCGACCGTTATCGTGTGTGGCCTGCTGGCCTTGTGGCTGCAGCGACGGCGTCCCGCTGCAACCTAGGAATGGCTGCAAATGGAGCGCACTGTGCGCGGCTTCCGGGAACGGCTTTGATTCGCTGGCTATCGTGCGCGCTGCCCCACCCAAGGCAGATGCCCATGATCACCATCACCGCCGAACAGGCCCGCGCCAATGCTGACGCCGCCAAGCGCCCGATCGAGTTGTTCTACCGCGACCTCGACAACGCCATCCAGGCCGGCTCGGAAAATGGCCGTCGCTACATCGTGTTCGGCTTCAGCCAGGTAATGGCCAGCGAGCAGCTCGTCGAAGACGCGGTCGCACAATTGCTGAAAAATGGTTTCGTTGTCAAACGGCTGTTGAGCGACTCCGAACAGCACTACATCCGCATCAGCTGGGGAACTGCCGAGCCGACGCGCCTCAGCGCCGGCTGATGGTGAAGGCGGCGCCGTCCACGCCCAGGTCCCAGCCCTTGCCGGTACCGGACAGGGCCAGCGAGATGTCACCCTTGGTCATCACCTGCGCGTTGCTGGACTTCACCGCACCCGCATGCGCACCCACCGAGGCGTAGGTACCCAGCAGTTCGTTGACGCTGACCGCACCGGTGAAGCTGCCACGCCCATTGGTGATCTTCGACTTGCCCACGGTCAGGCCGCCGCCCTTCACTTCGATACGTACCGGCATGCTGGCGCCATTGCTGCAGGTGACGGTGCCGTTGCCGGAGGCGGTCTTGTAGATCAGCGACCAGCCGGACAGGTTGTAGCGCAGCTGGCAATCGAGATTGCCGGCAGCGTGCGCAGCCGGGGCCAGCGTTGCAGCAGACAGGGCCAGCAGCACGGCGAAAGGCTTGTTCATGGCAGGACTTCCAGTTCGGTCGGACTGACGGCGAATCTAGCAGTGCGCGCGTGCACGTTGGATGCAGGCGCGCGCGCTGGTGCGGCGGTGTTCAGGCCGTGGCTCAGGCCTGTTCATCCAGGTGGAAGGCATCGGCATCGAGCATCGCCGGGAAGCGCGCGCGATGCGCGGCCAAGGCATCGGCCGAGATGGTGGTGGTCACCACCTGTTCGCGTTCGCGGATCTCCACCTGCGGCTGGCCGAGGAAGTCGATCACCGCGCTGTCGCCGGCGTAGTGCAGCTGGTTGCCGTCCACGCCGACGCGGTTCACCGCCGCCACGAAGCACAGGTTCTCGATCGCGCGCGCGCGCAGCAGGGTCTTCCACGCATAGGCGCGCGCCGACGGCCAGTTGGCCACGAAGATCTGCAGATCGAAGTCCAGCTGCTGCGGACGCTCGACGTTGTAGCGGTTGCGGCAGAACACCGGGAAGCGCAGGTCGTAGCAGACCTGCGGATTGATCCGCCAGCCCTTCCATTCCACGCTCAGGCGCTCGCGGCCGGCGGCATAACGCTCGTGCTCGCCGCCGTAACGGAACAGGTGGCGCTTGTCGTAGTACTCCAGCGTGCCATCGGGCGTGGCGAACAGCAGGCGGTTGTAGACGCCTTCGCCATCACGCAGCTGCACGCTGCCGATCACCGCCGCGTTCAAGGCCCTGGCCTGCTCGCGCACCCAGGCCACGGTCGGGCCGTCCATGCCTTCGGCCTGGGCAATGGCCTCGTTGGAGAAACCACTGGTGAAGGTCTCCGGCAGGATCACCAGGTCGGTGGTGCCGGCCAGCGGTGCCAGCAGCGCGCCGTAGTAGGCGCGGTTGCCGGCCGGGTCGTGCCAGCGGGTGTCGCCCTGGACGAGGGAAATGCGCAGATCCTGCATGTCCACGCCTCCGCTCACAGCAGGCGCAGGCGTTCGATCGCCGCGTCCATGGTCGCTTCGTTCTTGGCGAAGCACAGGCGCACCAGGCGCTGGCCGGCCGGAGGAGTCTCGTAGAACGGCGACAGCGGGATGGCGGTCACGCCCTTCTCGATGGTCAGCCACTTCACGAACTCATGGTCCGGCAGGTCGCTGATGGCCGAGTAGTCGACCAGCTGGAAGTAGCCGCCCGGCACCGGCAGCGCCTTCAGGCGGGTGCTGGCCAGCTGCTCGCGGAAACGGTCGCGCTTGGCCTGGTAGAACGCGCCCAGTTCCAGGTGGTGTTCCGGCTCATCGCGGATCATCGCGGCGAAACCGTACTGCGCCGGGCCGAAGCTGGTGAAGGTGTTGTACTGGTGCACCTTGCGGAACTCGGCGGTCAGCGCCGGCGGGGCGATCGCATAGCCGATCTTCCAGCCGGTGCAGTGGTAGGTCTTGCCGAAGCTGGAGATCACGAACGCGCGCTCGCGCAGTTCCGGGTAGCGCAGCGCCGATTCATGGCGGCGGCCGTCATAGATGATGTGCTCATACACCTCATCGGAGATCAGGTAGATCTGCGTGCCGCGCAGCAGCTCGGCCAGCGCCTGCATGTCCTGCGCCGACAGCATCGCGCCGGACGGGTTGTGCGGGGTGTTGACGATCAGCATGCGTGTGCGCGGGGTGATCGCCGCACGCACGCGGTCCCAGTCGACGGCGAAGGTCTGCGGATCCAGCGACACATGCACGGCCTTGGCACCGGCCAGATCGATCGCCGGTTCATAGCAGTCATAGGCCGGGTCGAGCACGATCACTTCTTCGCCGGCACGCACCACGGCGTGGATGGCGTTGAAGATGGCCTCGGTACCGCCACTGGTGACGGTGATCTCGCTGTCCGCATCCACCTGCGCGCCGTAGCAGTCCAGCGCCTTCTGGGCGATGGCCTGGCGCAGCGGGGCTACGCCGGTCATCGGCGGGTACTGGTTGAGCCCGGCGGCCATCGCCTTGGCCGTCTCATCGATCAGGCGCTGCGGCGCGGAAAAGTCCGGGAAACCCTGGCCCAGGTTGACCGCGCCGTGTTCGGCGGCGAGCTGGGACATCACGGTGAAGATCGTGGTACCGACCTTGGGCAGCTTGGTGGTGGGTTGCATCGGCCTGGACTGTGGGGAACAAGGCCTCCGAGTTTACGCAATCCGCGCGTCGGTAGTGCCGGCCGCTGGCCGGCAACCTCGGCTGGCAGATGGCGAAATTGCCGGCCAGCGGCCGGCACTACCCTGTGAATTCACCGCTACAATTGCCACCGCACTCCGGCATGAAGATCCCTGCCCCTTGGACACCCCTGCATTGCTGGCCGCCAGCGGCCTGAGCTTCTCCCGCAATGACGAGCCGGTGTTCGGCCCGCTGGACTTCCATGTGGACGCCGGCGAAGCCCTGCTGGTGCAGGGTGGCAATGGCGCCGGCAAGACCACCCTGCTGCGCGTGCTGGCCGGCCTGGCCCGGCCCGGGGCCGGCCAGGTGCGGATCGACGGCAAGCCGGCCAGCAACGCCGAGCGTGCGCGCTATGTCGCCTATCTCAGCCACCTGCCGGCGCTGAAGCCGGACCTCGGCACGCTGGAGAACCTGCACTTCCTGTGCGGCCTGCACGGCCGCCGTGCGCGGCAGATGCCCGGCAACGCGCTGGCCATCGTCGGCCTGGCCGGTTACGAGGACACTCTGGTACGCCACCTGTCGGCCGGGCAGAAGCGGCGGCTGGCACTGGCGCGCATCTGGCTGTCGCCGGCGCCACTGTGGCTGCTCGACGAACCCTACGCCAACCTCGACCTGGAGGGCATCACTCTGGTCAACCGGATGATTTCGGCGCACCTGCGCGCCGGTGGCGCTGCGCTGGTCACCACCCACGGCGCCTATGCCGCACCGCCGGTGCGCACCCGCCAGCTCGACCTCGGCGGTGCCGCATGATCGCGCCGGGTACCGAACCGGGCCTGTGGCAGACCGCGGGCGCCCTGCTCAAGCGCGACCTGCGCCTGCTCTGGCGCCGCCGCGGCGACGCGCTGCAACCGCTGCTGTTCGCGGTGCTGGTGGTGGTGCTGTTCGCGCTGGCCCAGGGTCGTGAGCCACAACTGCTGGCCGCCACCGCCGGCGCGGTGCTGTGGCTGGCCGTGCTGCTGGCGGGACAGCTGTCGCTGGATTCGCTGTTCCGTTCCGACGCCGAAGATGGCTCGCTGGAACAGTGGCTGCTGGCGCCGGTGCCGCTGGCCTGGCTGGTACTGGTGCGCGTGCTGCTGCACTGGGCCACCACGGCACTGCCGCTGATCGTGGTCAGCCCGCTGCTGGCCGAAATGCTGCACCTGCCGCATGACCAGCTGCCGATGTTGCTGGCATCGTTGCTGCTGGGAACGCCGTTGCTGAGCCTGATCGGTGGCGTGGTCGCTGCACTGACCGTTGGCATCCGGCGCTCTGGTATTCTCGTGGCGTTGCTGTCGTTGCCGCTGTACGTGCCGGTGCTGGTGTTCGGCGCAGGCAGCCTGGCGGCAGCCGGGCGCGGGCAGGATCCGGTCGGTGCGCTGCTGATGCTGGGCGCCGGCCTGCTGGTCGCGCTGGTGCTGGCGCCGCTGGCCACCGCCGCTGCAATACGTATTTCTCTGAGTTGACCGAGCTGAGAGCCAATCCACCCCTGCTGGATAGCCGCCACGCATGAATCCGATTGTCCGCTGGTTCCACCAACTCGGTTCGCCTCCCACGTTCGACCGTTTCGCTGCCCGCTGGTCGCGGGTGTTCTACCTCGCCGCAGTGCCGGTGCTGCTGGTCGGCATGTGGCAGGCGCTGCTGGTGGTGCCGCCGGAAGCCAAGCAGCTGGACAGCTTCCGCATCCTCTACATCCACGTCCCCAGTGCCTGGATGAGCCTGTTCGTGTTCGCGCTGATGGCGCTGTATGCCGCGATCGCGCTGATCTGGCGGATCAAGGTCTGCGAGATCCTGGCCATGGCCTGCGCGCCGATGGGCGCCGGCTTCACCCTCATCACCCTGCTGACCGGCAGCATCTGGGGCAAGGGCACCTGGGGCACCTGGTGGGACTGGGACCCGCGCATGACCAGCGAACTGGTACTGCTGTTCCTGTACCTGGGCGTGATCGGCCTGTACCACGCCATCGAAGACCGCCGCAGCGCCGCGCGCGCCGCTGGCCTGCTGGCCATTGTAGGTGTCAGCCTGCTGCCGGTGATCCGCTATTCGGTGGACTGGTGGGGCGGCCTGCACCAGCGCCAGTCGATCAACGTGTTCGGTGAATCGGCGATCAGCAGCGCGATGATCGCGCCGCTGTGGTGGATGGTGATCGGCACCAAGTTCTGGTTCGCCGGTTCGGTGCTGGCCAAGGCCCGCGCCGACAATCTCGACCGCGAGGCCGGCAAGGCCTGGGTCGGCGGCCGTGTCGATGCCGCGCGCGCCACCCGGGAGGCCCAGCCATGACACACCTGCCCTATGTGATCGGCGCCTACGCCGTATTCGTGCTGGTGCTCAGCGCCGATGCCCTCGGTTCGTGGCTGCGCCTGCGCGTGGCGCGCCGGCTGGCACTGGCCCGCCAGCAGCGGCAGCAGACCCGCGCTGGCAGGCAGGACGCTGCGACGCCGCTGTCGACGGAGCTGGAACGATGACCCCGGTGCAGCGTCGCCGCCTGGTGTGGGTGCTGCTGGCCCTGCTCGCCTCCGGCCTGGCCACCGCGCTGGTGGCGATGGCGCTGGAACGCAACATCGCCTACCTGTACACCCCTTCGGAAGTGCTGCGCGGCGATGTCGATGCACAGTCGCGTTTCCGCTTGGGCGGCATGGTGGTGAAGGGCTCCTTCAACCGCCCGGTCGGCTCGCTGGAGGCGCGCTTCGACGTGACCGACGGCGATGCACAGCTGGCGGTGACCACCTCGCGGATCCTGCCGGACATGTTCGCCGAAGGCACCGCGGTGGTCGCCAGTGGCCGCCTGCAGGACGGAGTCTTCGTCGCCGACGAAGTGCTGGCCAAGCACGATGAGAAGTACGTGCCGAAGGAAGTGGCCGACAAGATGGGCGATGCCCATCGCAAGCACGACGTGCCGGTGACGGCCCCCGAGGTGCGCTGAGTGCTGCCCGAACTGGGTCAGATCCTGCTGTTGTGTGCGTTGCTGGCCTCGCTGCTGCAGGCCGGCCTGCCGCTGGCCGGTGCGCATCGCAACAACGCGGCATGGATGGCAGTGGCGCGGCCTGCCGCCTTCGCGCAGTTGCTGCTGTTGGCCGGCGCCTTCGCGGTGCTGACCACCGCGTTCGTGCAGCAGGATTTCTCGGTGCGCTATGTGGCCGAGAACTCCAATTCGCTGCTGCCGCTGATCTACCGCTATTCGGCGGTGTGGGGCGCGCACGAGGGCTCGCTGCTGATGTGGGCGCTGGTGCTGGCATTGTGGACCGGCGCGGTGGCGCTGTTCTCGCGGCACCTGCCGGCACCGGTGCAGGCGCGCGTACTGGCGGTGATGGGCATTGTCAGCGTCGGCTTCCTCGCCTTCCTGATCTTCACCTCCAATCCGTTCCTGCGCCTGAACCCGGCACCGCTGGAAGGCCGCGACCTCAATCCGCTGCTGCAGGATCCGGGGCTGATCATCCATCCACCGATGCTGTACCTGGGCTACGTAGGCTTCGCGGTGCCCTTCGCATTCGCAGTGGCCGCGCTGCTGGAAGGTCGCGTGGATGCGCGCTGGCTGCGCTGGACGCGGCCGTGGACCAACGTCGCCTGGGGCTTTTTGACCCTGGGCATCGCACTGGGCAGCTGGTGGGCCTACTACGAGCTGGGTTGGGGCGGCTGGTGGTTCTGGGACCCGGTGGAAAATGCCAGCTTCATGCCGTGGCTGGTCGGTGCGGCACTGATCCATTCACAGGCCGTCACCGAAAAGCGCGGCACCTTCGGCAGCTGGACCCTGCTGCTGGCGATCGCCGCCTTCGCGCTGTCGCTGCTGGGCACCTTCCTGGTGCGCTCGGGCGTGCTGACCAGCGTGCATTCATTCGCTGCCGATCCTTCGCGCGGCCTGTTCATCCTGGTGTTCCTGTCAGTGCTGATCGGTGGCAGCCTGCTGCTGTACGCGCTGCGCGCCAGCCAGCTGAGCGTGGATGCCGATGATCCGCGCCGTGGCTTCACCGCCACCTCGCGCGAGACCCTGCTGCTGGCCAACAACCTGCTGCTGGCCACCGCCTGCGCGATGGTGCTGCTCGGCACGCTGTACCCGCTGCTGGCCGATGCGCTGTCGCTGGGCAAGATCTCGGTCGGTCCGCCCTACTTCGGCAGCCTGTTCCTGCTGCTGATGGCACCGATGATCCTGTTGCTGCCGTTCGGCCCGCTGGTGAAATGGCAGCGTGACCAGCCCTCGCGCGCCTTCGCGCTGCTGGCACCCTGGCTGGGCCTGGCGGTATTACTGGGCGCGCTGGCCTGGTGGCAGGCACCGCAGAATGGCTGGAAGGCCGGCATCGGCGTCGCCGCTGCGGCCTGGGTCGCACTCGGCACCGCGCGCTTCGTCTGGCAGCGCCTGCGCGGCAATGGCCGCTTCACCGCCGAGATGCTCGGCATGATCGTCGCCCACGCCGGCATCGCGGTGTTCCTGGCCGGCGCCCTGCTGGTCGAAGCGCTGAACGTGCAGCGCGAAGTGGCGCTGGCGCCGGGGCAGCAGCTGGTGGTCGGTCGCTACGAAGTCCGCTTCGAAGGCGTGGACCATCGCGAAGGGCCGAATTTCATCGCTGATCGGGGCCACCTGCGGGTGTTCCGCAACGGCCGCGAGCAGGCCCTGCTGCATCCCGAGAAGCGCCAGTACGCCAGTGGCGGCCAGGTGATGACCGAGGCCGGCATCGATGCACGCTTCGACGGTGATGTCTACGTGGCATTGGGCGAGCCGCTGGGCAACAATGCATGGGCGGTCCGGGTGCACATCAAGCCGTTCGTGCGCTGGATCTGGCTCGGCGCGCTGCTGATGGCCCTGGGCGGATTCATCACCGCCGCCGACCGCCGTTTCCGTCGTCCGTAGGAGTTCCCATGTCCGAGTCCCCCGCCCCGCGCCCCTCCCGCCCGCTGCCGCCGGTAGCCATCGTGATCGGCGTGCTGTTCTTCTTCGGCCTGCTCGGGCTGATGATCTACGGGGTGATGAAATCGGGCGACCCGCAGCGCGACGTGCTGCCGTCGGCGCTGATCGACAAGCCGGCGCCGGCGTTCGCGCTGCCGGTGCTGCATGACCCGGAAATGATCGTACACAGCGACGAGCTGCGCGGCGCGCCCTATCTGCTGAACGTCTGGGGCAGCTGGTGCGCGGCCTGCCGCGAAGAACACCCGGTACTGACCCGCTTTGCCGAGAGCAAGCGCGTGCGCGTGATCGGCTACAACTGGAAGGATGATCCGACCGACGCGCTGCACTGGCTGGAGCAGCTGGGCAACCCGTTCATGGTGGTGCTTAGCGACGTCGAGGGCCGCACCGCGATCGACTGGGGCGTGACCGCTGCGCCAGAAACCTTCCTGGTTGATGGCAGCGGCATCGTGCGCTGGAAGTACAGTGGCGCGATGACCCAGCGCGTGATCGATGAGAAGCTGATCCCGGCACTGGAGAAGATCGAGAAGGCCCAGGGCAGTGCCGGCAACACCCTGCATACGGCGCCCTGAGCCGATGCGCTGGCTGCTGGCGCTGCTGCTCCTGATGCTGCCGCTGGCCGTGCTGGCCCAGCAGCCGCTGCACGATCCACAGCCGCTGCAGTTCCGCGACGATGCCGAGGAGCGCCGCTTCCATGACCTGGCCGCACAACTGCGCTGCGTGCAGTGCCAGAACCAGTCGCTGGCCGATTCGAACGCACAGATCGCGCAGGACCTGCGTCGCGAGGTGCTGCAGCTGATGCAGCAGGGCCACGACGACGCACAGATCAAGCAGTTCCTGGTCGCCCGCTACGGTGAGTTCGTGCTCTATCAACCACCGTTGCAGCCGGGCACCTGGCTGCTGTGGGGTGGCCCCCTGCTGGTGCTCGGCGCCGGTGCACTGGTGGTGCTGGGCATCGTCCGCCGACGTGGACGCACCGTCGGCGCGGCGCCGGCCGGCAAGGCCGATGAAGGAGACGAATGGTGAACCATTGGCTGCCGGTGCTGGCCGGCCTGGTTGCAGCGCTGATGGCAGCACTGGTGCTGTGGCCGCTGCGCCACCACGGTCGTCGCGGTTTCGTGGTCGGCGTGTTCGCACTGGGCGTGGCCGGTGCCTGCCTGTACCTGCTGGTCGGTGATCCGCGTGCAGCACAGGTACAGCCGACGCCGTCGGTGGCCACCCTGCGCGATGGTGTGCAGGCCCTGCAGGATGCACTGAAGCGCGACCCTCAGCGTGCCGATGGCTGGGCATTGCTCGGGCGTTCGCAGGCCGAACTGGGCAATGCCTCAGCTGCGGCAGACGCCTTCGCGAAGGCCGCCGAATTGGCACCGGATGATCCGGGCGTGCTGGTGGAAGCCGCGCAGGCGCGCGCGCAGGCTGATGCCGGCAAGCAGTTCGATGACACCGCGATGACCTGGTTGCAGCAGGCACGTACACAGGCCCCCGACGCCGAGCGCGCCAGCTGGCTGCTGGGCATCGCCCTGCGGCAACGTGGAAGGAATGCCGAGGCTGCGGACGTGTGGAGCGGCCTGCTGCCGCGACTGGAACCGGGTGCCGCGCAGGCGCTGCAGGCGCAGATCGCGATTGCCCGCGAGGCCGCCGGCCATGCGCCCGATGCTGGCGTTGCGGCGCCACCGGCGCTGCTGCAGGTGCGCGTGCAGCTGCCGGCACTGAACAACGCCGAGTGGCCCGCCAGCACCCAGGTGTTCGTGCTGGCCCGTGCCGTCGGCGGCCCGCCGATGCCGGTGGCCGCTCGCAAGCTGCCGCTGAGCGGATTCCCGGACACGGTCGGGCTCGGCGACGGTGACAGTCCGATGCCAACCGCACCGCTGTCGGCCCACCGCGAAGTGGAAGTGCTGGCACGCATCTCGCGTACTGGTAGCGCCAATCGCAGCGAGGGCGACCTGCAGAGCGTTCCAGTGAAGGTAAGCCTGCCGCATGAAGGCGTGGTGGAACTGCGGTTTCCCTGACTTGTAGAGCCGAGCCCACGCTCGGCTGCGATTGGGTTGCCGACGCCCGCCAGCCGAGCATCGGCTCGGCTCTTATCTCTTCCGACTCTGGCACCTTAGGTGCCGAGAGCCCGGCGCGGACGACCGTTCGGCTCTAGGTCTTTTCGATCGCTCTGTAGCAAGGATCTCCGCGCCGGTTTCTCCCTGATCCGCCCGAACAGTTGATCGAGCTGGCACTCGTACTGATAAGACTGGGCAAGCGGGGGGAGCTCTCGACCCTGTCAGCCTAGCGGAGTTGCCCCATGTTTGGGATCGGGATCGATGTCAGCGGTGAGAATCTGGATGTGGCCGTCCATGAACAGGCCTTCCGTCAGTTCAAGAACAACAAGCGGGGCTGGGCCAGTCTGATCAGATGGCTGCAGCGGTGGCCAGCCAAGCAGGTCGTGCTGGAGGCCAGCGGCGGCTATGAACAGAAGGCGCTGGACGCCTTGCACGAAGCTGGCTTGCCGATGGTGCGGATCAACCCGGGCCGTGGCCGCAGTTTCGCCTCAGCCACCGGGAAGCAGGCCAAGACCGATCGCATCGATGCCATGGTTCTGGCTCACATGGCCGACGTTCTCAAGCTGACCCGTTACGTCCCGCCAGCAGCCTGGCAACGCCGTCTGGGTGAGCTCTGCCAGCGTCGGCGCCATCTGGTGCAGATGCGGGTGAGCGAGCATCAGCGCATGCGTGCGTTCAGCGAACCAAGCCTGATTTCCATGCTGAATCAGCATCTGCGTGAGATCCAGAAAACCATCAAGCAGCTCGATACCACCATCGCAGCGCTCTTGGCTGAGCAGGAAGGATGGCATGACTTTGCCAAGCTCAAAGGCGCTGGCCCGGTGCTGATGGCAACCCTGGCCTGCGAGCTGCCGGAGCTGGGAAGACTAAGTGGGAAAGCCATCGCGGCCTTGGTAGGGGTTGCCCCCATGAACCGGGAAAGCGGCAACTGGAAAGGACGACGGAGCATCACCGGCGGCCGGGCCGTTGTACGCGAAGCGCTCTACATGGCAGCGCTGACCGCCAAACGCTATGAGCCCCGGCTCAAGGAATTCTTTGAATCCCTCGTCAACCAAGGCAAGCCGGGCAAGGTGGCCCTGGTCGCGGTGATGCGCAAGATGCTGGTGATCCTCAACGCCCGCAAGCGTGACGCGGAGGCCCAGATGGCCTCCGCCTGACAAGACAGTTGCTACAGCAGATCCACGCCATGCGTGGATACGACGGTCCGGTCCGCGTCCACCCGCTGCTGGAATCCAGCGTGTCGCCAGCTCCACATGCCGCCCCGCTAGAATGCGTGCATGACCGAATTCATCCCGCCCGGCACCCGCTTCCACGCCCTGCCTTCGCCGTTCCCGTTCAAGCGCGGTGGCGCCCTGCACGGCGCGCGCGTGGCCTACGAGACCTGGGGAACGCTGGCGGCCGATGCCAGCAATGCGATCCTGATCGTGACCGGCCTGTCCCCAGACGCGCATGCAGCGGCCAACGAGGCCAACCCGGCACCGGGCTGGTGGGAAGCGATGGTTGGCCCCGGCAAGCCGATCGATACCAACCGCTGGTTCGTGGTATGCGTGAATTCGCTGGGCAGCTGCAAGGGCTCGACCGGCCCCGCTTCGCTCAACCCGGCCAACGGTGAGCCCTACCGCCTGGACTTCCCCGAGCTGTCGATCGAAGACGGTGCCCGCGCCGCCGTCGACGTCGTGCGTGCACTCGGTATCGAGCGGCTGGCCTGCGTGGTCGGCAACTCGATGGGCGGCATGACGGCCCTTGCCATCCTGATGCTGCATCCGGGCATCGCGCGCAGCCACGTCAACATTTCCGGCAGCGCGCAGGCGTTGCCGTTCTCGATCGCGATCCGCTCGCTGCAGCGCGAGGCAATCCGCCTTGACCCGCGCTGGAATGGCGGCCACTACGACGATGCCGAGTACCCCGAGTCCGGCATGCGCATGGCGCGCAAGCTGGGCGTGATCACCTACCGCTCGGCGCTGGAGTGGGATGGCCGCTTCGGCCGCGTGCGGCTGGATTCGGACCAGACCGACGACGATCCGTTCGGCCTGGAATTCCAGGTGGAAAGCTATCTGGAAGGCCACGCACGGCGCTTCGTGCGTTTCTTCGATCCCAACTGCTACCTGTACCTGAGCCGCTCGATGGACTGGTTCGACCTGGCCGAGTATGCCGACGGCAACGTGCTGGCCGGGCTTGCGAAGATCCGTGTGGAGAAGGCGCTGGCGATCGGCGCCAACACCGACATCCTGTTCCCCGTGCAGCAGCAGCAACAGATTGCCGATGGCCTGCGCGCCGGCGGTGCCGATGCGCACTTCATCGGCCTGGAATCGCCGCAGGGCCACGACGCCTTCCTCGTCGATTTCGAGCGTTTCGGCCCGGCCGTGCGCGGCTTCCTCGACGCGCTGTAAGTGGCGTGGCGGCGTAATCTCGCGCTGGCTGCCTTCGGCGCGTTGATCGCGCTGATGATCAGCGGCGTGCTGCCGCTGTGGCTGGGCGGCTGGTGCGTGCTGGCCAGCGCGGTGTCGTTCGGGCTCTATGGCCATGACAAGCGCGCGGCGCAGCGAAAGCAGTGGCGGATTCCCGAGCGCACCCTGCAGCTGCTGGCCTTTGCCGGTGGTTGGCCCGGCGCGCTGCTGGGCCAGGCGATGTTCCGCCACAAGCACCGCAAGGCCGCGTTCCAATGGGTGTTCTGGCTGTGCGTGCTGGCCAACGTGGCCTCGATCGCGGTACTGCTGCGCGAATTTTCGCGATAACCCTCGCCATCGGTAGTGCCGGCCGCTGGCCGGCAACCTCAGACGCTTCAATTGCCGGCCAGCGGCCGGCACTACCGGACCATCGTCACGATTCGCGAATCAACACCCCATCACGCAACCGGTACTGCGCATCGACCACGCCTTCGGGCAGGTCGTCGTGGGTGATCATCAACAGGCTGCGCCCGTCCAGCAACCCGGAGAGATCGTGCAGCAGCGCACGTGCGGTATCCACGTCCAACCCTTCGGTTGGTTCGTCCAGCAGCAGGATCGGCGCGTTGCGCAGCAGCGCCCGCGCCAGCGCCAGCCGTCGCGCCTGGCCGGCCGACATCGTCGCGCCGTTCTCGCCCACCCAGGCCTGCAGGCCACCGTTGCGCTCGGCCCAGTCGCCCAGGCGCACGCGACGGAGGACCGCCCACAAGGCGGCGTCGCTGGCATCGGGATCGCCCAGCCGCAGGTTTTCTGCCACGCTGCCGGCAAACACCGGTGCGTTCTGTGGCAGCCACGCCAGTTGCTGGTGCCACTCAGCCTGGGCGACGTCGCGCAGATCGCGGCCACCATAGGTGATTCGCCCCTGCTGCGGATCCCACAGCCGCAGCAGCAGGCTGGACAGCGTGGTCTTGCCACTGCCGCTGTCGCCGCGGATGGCGATGCGTTCGCCTGACGCCAGGGTCAGCTGGAGGCCGGACAGCACCGGCCGCGCCGCGCCCGGCCACTGGAAATGCACATCGTCCCAATGCACGCGCGCGGCTTGCGGCACCGGCTGTGGCACTTGCGGATCGTCCACCGTCGGCGGTTGCTCGACGATCGCCTGCAGGCGATCTGCGGCAATGCGCCCGGACTGCAGCGACTGCCAGGCCAGGCCCATGCCGGCCCACAGTTCGATCAACGCCACGGTCAGGAACACGAGGCCCGCCGCCATCTCCGGCGCGATGCGCTGCTGTTCGGCGGCGTGCAGGGCCAACGCCAGCATCGCCACCAGGCCCAGCCCGGCCACCAGGCCGTGCAGGGTCGAGGCCGCGATCAGGCGCCAGCGACGGCGGCGGTCACGCGAGGCCAACTGCTTGGCTGCCACGCGCACCTTCAGCTGCCACGCGACATCGGCATGCAGCGCGGCCAGATCTCCCGCCCCCTCCAACCCCTCAAAGGCCGCGGTGCGCAATGCGGCGCGATGTGCGGCGCGGTCGGCTTCTTCATCATCGTGGCCACGCACGCCCAGCCACGGCACACCGAAGGCGATCAGCAGCGCCAGCACCGCCAGCAGCACTGCCGCCGACGGCAGGATCAGCGCCGCCGATGCAACCGCCACCACCGACAGCGCACCCAGCGCCACCAGCGGCCCGATCGCACGTACCAGCAGGCCATCCACTTCGCCGATGTCGCCCAGCAGTCGCGCCAGCAACTCGCCGGTACGCGTAGCCCCCAGCCGTGCCGGCGCCAGTGGCAGCGCGCGGCGGAAGAACCAGACGCGCAGATCGCGGGCGATGCGCAGGGTGGCATCGTGGCCCACCAGCTTTTCGAAGTAGCGCGACACGATGCGCGCCATGGTCAAGCCACGGATACCCGCAGACGG
This sequence comes from Stenotrophomonas maltophilia group sp. msm4, assembly GCF_032025605.1. Lineage (NCBI taxonomy): Bacteria > Pseudomonadati > Pseudomonadota > Gammaproteobacteria > Lysobacterales > Lysobacteraceae > Stenotrophomonas > Stenotrophomonas maltophilia group sp. msm4. Next base: position 1,682,491 of record NZ_JAVSKK010000001.1, read on the forward strand.
CGAGAAGAAATTGAATCCCTGCCCCAGGCCTGCGGCACCGGCCAGCGCGGCCGCGGTGAGGAAACCACCGGACAGGCCCAGCAATGCAGTGCCGGCCAGCATCGTGGTCCACAACAACAGGATCGTCAGCAACAGGCGTGGACGATGACGCAGGAACACCGCGCGCAGCGAATCAGGTGAACGGCTCATGCGCGCACCGCCTGTGCCGGTTCTACCAGGCGGCCTTCCGGCAGCAGCAGGCAACGATCGGCCCAGGCGATCACCGCCGGGCTGTGGGTGGCGACCACCACGCTGCGGCCACGTGCATATGCGGCCAGGCTGCGCAGCAATGCCGCTTCGGTATCGGCATCCAGGAACGCGGTGGGTTCGTCCAGCAGCAGCACCTGCGGATCACGCAGCAGGAGACGGGCCAGGCCGATGCGACGCGCCTCACCACCGGACAGGCCGAAGCCACGTTCGCCGATCACCGTATCCAGCCCCTGCGGCAGGCGCTGCGCAAACTGCAGTACCTGCGACGCCTCGGCCACCGCGCGCAGGCGCGCATCGCTGGCGCCGGGATCGGCCAGGCGCAGGTTGTCGGCGATGCTGCCGTGGAACAGGTACGGACGCTGGCTGGCATAGGCCACCTGCACGCCGGGACGCACCTGCAGCTTGCCGGCACGCGGCGGCAGCCAACCGGCCAGCGCCTCCAGCAACGTACTCTTGCCGGACCCGCTGGGACCGACCAGGGCCAGGCGCTGGCCCGGTTCCAGCAGCACATCCAGATCCTGCAGCACATCGTGCGGCGCGCCCAGCGGACGCAGCACCAGACCCTGTGCCCGCAGCGGCGGCAGCGCGGCCTCGGCCGGCTCCACCGCCAGCGGCGCAGCTTCGTTCTCGATCAGGCCCTGCTCATCGGGCAGCGACTGCAGCAGGCGCTCCACCTCGGCAGCGGCAGCCAGCGCATTGGCACGGTCGTGGTAGTGGGCGGCCAGCCGTCGCAGCGGCGCATAGAATTCCGGCGCCAGCAGCAGGCAGAACAGGCCCGCCCCCAGCGTCGGTACCGTTGCATGCAGCGACATCATGCCCAGATAGCTCAGCCCGAGGTACAGGGCGACCATCGCCACGCTGACCGAGGCGAAGAACTCCAGCACCGTGGACGACAGGAAAGCGATGCGCAGAACCTTCAGGGTGCGCACGCGCACGCCTTCGGCAGCCGCCTCGATCCCCTCCAGCTCAGCCTCGCCGCGGCCATACAGGCGCAGCAGGCCCAGGCCCTTGATGCGGTCGGCGAAATGGCCGCTCATCCGCGCCAGCTCACCCAGCTGCGCGCGGCCGGCCGCTTCGGCCCCCCAGCCCACCAGCATCATGAAGAACGGTACCAACGGTGCAGTGAACAGCAGGATCAGCGCCACCACCCAGTCGACCCAGGCTACGGCGGCCAGGATCAGCAGCGGCACCACCACCACTTCGGTGCGTACCGGCAGGAAACCGCTGTAATAGCTCTCGATCGCATCAGCGTGATGCAGCATCAGTTCGCCCAGTTCGCCGGTGCGGCGCTGGCGCAGCCACAGCGGCCCATGGCCAAGCAGGCGTCCGAACACGCGTTCACGCAGGGCCAACCGCGCGGCATCGGCCACATCACCGGCGGCGGCCTGGGTGGCGCTGCCCAGCAGCGTGCGCGCCACCAGGATCGCCGCCAGACCGCCCAGCACCGGCAACCCCGAGGCCAGCGGCGCGCGCTCCACCAGCACCTGCTGCACCAGCCAGGCGATGGCGGCCGCCTGGCCGATCAACAGGGCACCGGACAGGCTGATGCACAGTGCCGCCAGCCGCTGGCGGCCTCGAGCAGGCCGCGCCAGATCGGCCAGCCACGCGCTGCGGGCGCGCCGCTGGCGGGTCGTTTCGGCGTCCTGGGACAGGGCGACGGAGGAGGTTTCGGCAGCGCTCAAGGGGTCTTCACGGGCAACGGGGGAGACACGGCATTGTAGGCGCAGGCAATGGCCGGCCTCTGCGGCCAGCAGTCGCAGTCTTCATCAGGTTGGCATACGATCGACCGGGGCACCTGTTCATACATTGATCTGGATCAAGGCTGTTTGAAGTAGTCGGTCACATCATTCACGTCGTAGACCACCCTTCCCGCCACCTGCAACGGCACTATCCAACGAGGTAGCCAGGCCATGATTGATCAGACAGTCGTAGAACTGTCGCGGCTGCAATTCGCGCTGACCGCGATGTACCACTTCCTATTCGTACCGCTCACCCTCGGCCTGTCCTTCATGGTGGCCATCATGGAGAGCGTGTACGTGATGACCGGCAAGGAGATCTGGCGCAGGATGACCCTGTTCTGGGGCGTCCTGTTCGGCATCAACTTCGCCATGGGCGTCGCCACCGGCATCGTCATGGAATTCCAGTTCGGCATGAACTGGTCCTACTACAGCCACTACGTCGGTGACATCTTCGGTGCGCCGCTGGCGATCGAAGGCCTGATGGCGTTCTTCCTGGAAGCCACCTTCGTCGGCCTGTTCTTCTTCGGCTGGAATCGCCTGACCAAGGTCAAGCACCTGATGGTGACCTGGCTGATGGCGTTGGGCACCAACCTGTCGGCGATCTGGATCCTGGTGGCCAATGGCTGGATGCAGAACCCGACCGGTGCGGTGTTCAACCCGGAAACCATGCGCATGGAAGTGGTCGACTTCATGGCGGTGGTGTTCAACCCGGTGGCGCAGGCCAAGTTCGTGCACACCGTCAGCGCCGGCTACGTGACCGGTGCGGTGTTCGTGATGGCGATCAGTGCCCTGTTCCTGCTGCGCAACAAGCACAAGGACCTGGCCCGTCGTTCGTTCGCGGTGGCCGCAGCGTTCGGCCTGCTGTCATCGCTGTCGGTGGTGGTGCTGGGTGACGAGAGCGGTTACGCCGCCAGTGAACACCAGAAGATGAAGCTGGCCGCGATCGAAGCGATGTGGGAGACCGAGCGTGCGCCGGCCGACTTCACCGCCTTCGGCATCCCGAACCAGGACACCCACCAGAACGACTATGCGGTGAAGATCCCCTACCTGATGGGCCTGATCGCCACCCGTTCGTTGAACCAGCCGATTCCAGGCATCCTGGAACTGGTCGAGCGCGCCGAACACCGCGTGCGCGGCGGCCAGCTCGCCTACGGCGCGCTGGAACGCCTGCGTGCGAACAAGAACGACGTGGAAGCACGCGAGATGTTCGACCGCCACTGGCAGGACCTGGGCCACGGCCTGCTGCTCAAGCGCTATCGCGATGACATCCTCAACGCCACCCCGCAGGAGATCTCGCAGGCGGCGATGGACACGGTGCCGCGCGTGATGCCGCTGTTCTGGACCTTCCGCGTGATGGCCGGCCTGGGCTTCTACCTGATCGCCTTCTTCGCGCTGGCCTTCTACTACTCGTGCCGCAACAACTTCCAGGACAAGCGCTGGTTCCTCAAGCTGGCCCTGTGGACGCTGCCGGCACCGTGGATCGCGATCGAGTGCGGCTGGTTCGTGGCCGAGTATGGTCGCCAGCCGTGGGCGGTCGATGGCGTGCTGCCGACCTTCTATGCGGCATCGGGCCTGGCCCTGCATGAAATCGTGCTGACCCTGGCCGGCTTCACCGCGATCTACACTGCGCTGATCGTGGTCGAGATCAAGCTGATGCTCAAGGCGATCCGCAAGGGTCCGGACGAGTTGCTGCCTTCGCTGCAGTCGCCCCAGCCGCATGCTTCCCACAATGCCTCGGCGCCCGCCGCCGGCCAGGCCTGAGGCAGGAGAACCAAGATGGATTTCATTCTTCTGGACTACACCACGCTGCGCGTGATCTGGTGGCTGCTGCTCGGCATCCTGCTGATCGGTTTCGCCGTGATGGATGGTTTCGACCTGGGCGTGGGCACCCTGCTGCCCTTCGTCGCCCGCACTGATGCCGAACGCCGCCGGGTGATCAACACCATCGGCCCGGTCTGGGAAGGCAACCAGGTGTGGCTGATCCTGGGCGGTGGCGCGATCTTCGCCGCCTGGCCGCCACTGTATGCGGTCAGCTTCTCTGGCTTCTACCTAGCGATGTTCGTGATCCTGTTCGCCCTGATCCTGCGTCCGGTCGGCTTCAAGTTCCGCAGCAAGATGCCCAGCGAACGCTGGCGCAACACCTGGGACTGGGCGCTGTTCATCGGTGGCTTCATTCCCGCACTGATCATGGGCGTGGCCGTGGGCAACGTGTTGTTGGGCGTTCCGTTCCATTTCGATGACAGCATGCGCATCTTCTACACCGGCTCGTTCTTCGGCCTGCTGATGCCCTTCGCGCTGCTGGCCGGCCTGCTCAGCGTGTCGATGCTGGTCGCCCACGGTGCGGCCATGCTGGTGATCAAGACCGACGGCCCGGTGGCCGAGCGTGCGGCCCGCTTCGGCAGCATCGCGGCAATCATCGCCTTCGTGCTGTTCGCAGTGGGTGGCGCCTGGGTGGCCTTCGGCCTGCCGGGTTACCAGATCACCTCGCAGGTGGTTACCGATGGCGCCACCAATCCGCTTCTGAAGACCGCCGAACTCGGCGCCGCCGGTGGCTGGATGCGCAACTACAGCGCGATGCCGGCCACGATCCTGGCCCCGCTGCTCGGCCTGGCGGGCCTGCTGGCCAGTGCGGTGCTGCTGCGTGCCCGTCGTGGTGGCCTGGCCTTCATCGCCTCCGGTGCGGCCATCGCCGGCATCATCCTGACCGTCGGCTTCGCCATCTTCCCGTTCCTGCTGCCGTCCTCGAGCCAGCCCACCTCCAGCCTGACCGTGTGGGATGCCTCGTCCAGCCACCTGACCCTGTGGATCATGCTGCTGGCCACGGCGGTGTTCCTGCCGATCATCCTCGCCTACACCACCTGGGTGTACCGTGTGCTGAAGGGCAAGACCACCACCGAAGAGATGGGCAACAACCCGAACGCCTACTGATTGCCGGTGTGCCGGCCGACGGTCGGCACACCCTTGAACAATGGAGATTGACTATGTGGTACTTCGCCTGGATTCTCGGTGCCGGCCTCGCCTCGACGGTGGCCATCCTCAACGGCATGTGGTTCGAAGCCCGCGAGCAGAACCGCATCGAGAACGGAAATCGTCGCTGAGCTGTAAAAAAGCCTTGCCGCCCTGGCCTTCACACGGTATCTTAGGCGGCTCCTTCGGGGTGTAGCTCAGTCTGGTAGAGCGCTACGTTCGGGACGTAGAGGTCGCAGGTTCGAATCCTGTCTCCCCGACCACTCACGTGGTCGCATTGAAGCCTGGTGAAGTCATCCAGGCTTTTTTGTTCCCTGAGGTGGCACTGCTTCGGCGGTGTGAAGAAAACAGCATTCACCCCTTGCCGCCATCGGGGTGAATCGCTAGAATAGGCGGCTCCCTTCGGGGTGTAGCTCAGTCTGGTAGAGCGCTACGTTCGGGACGTAGAGGTCGCAGGTTCGAATCCTGTCTCCCCGACCACTTCGGTGGTCACCAAGAAGCCTGGAAGACATCACTGTCCTCCGGGTTTTTTTGTACCCCGCGCCAGGCCGCCCGCATGACGGGACCTTGCCGGAGCGCACACGTACAATGGCCGCGCTGCCGGCCCACCTGCAGCCCCCACCCCCACCTGCCGCTTCGGCGTAGACCGATGCCGGCGCTGCATGCCGTTGCTGCGGCGTGCGACACCTGCAAGGACCATCGATGAGTTCCTCCACTTCCGATTCGCCGTCGCTGCTGCACGGTCGCGTCCTCGCGTTTGCCGCGATCCTGCTGGCAGCAGTCAACCTGCGCACTGCGGTCACCTCGATCACCCCGCTGCTGGACGTGCTCGGCCAGCAGTTCGGCTTCGGCACCACCATGACCGGCGTGCTGGGCATGCTGCCGACCGCCTCGTTCGCGCTGTTCGGCGTGGCCACGCCGGCACTGGCGCGGCGCCTGGGCCTGGAACGCACCACACTGCTGGCGATGGCGATGGCGATGGCCGGCCTGCTGCTGCGCTCCAGCGCCGGCAACGTCGGCACGCTGCTGCTGGGCTCGGTAATCGCGCTGGCCGGCATGGGCATCGGCAACGTGGTGGTGCCGCCGCTGGTGAAGCGTTACTTCGCCAACAAGGTCGGCACCATGAGCACGCTCTACATCAGCGTGCTGCAGCTGGGCACGATGCTGCCGGCGCTACTGGCAGTACCGATGGCCAACGCTGCAGGCTGGCGCGTGTCGCTGGGCATGTGGGCGCTGCTTGCACTGGCCGCCGCGCTGCCGTGGCTGCTGCTGGCCAGGCGCGCACCGAAGCCGCTGGCCGACGCCGCCGATCCCACCGCGCAGCCGCACGGCAAGGTCTGGCGCACGTCGCTGGGCTGGAGCATGACGCTGATGTTCGGCATGACCTCGCTGATGACCTATTCGATGTTCACCTGGCTGCCGCGCATCGTGGTCGAGGCCGGTGGCACGCCCGCGTTCGGCGGCGTGATGGTGGCCGTGTTCTCGGCACTGGGCCTGCTGCCGTCACTGGTCATTCCGTCGATGGCGGTACGCATGCAGAACCCGTTCCCGCTGGTGCTGATCGGCTTCTTCTCGTTCGTGATCGCCTTCACCGGGCTGCTGCTGGCGCCGATGAAGGCGCCCCTGCTGTGGGCCTGCCTGCTCGGCGTCGGCCCGTCCACCTTCCCGCTGGCGCTGACCCTGATCAACCTGCGCACCCGCACCCCGGCCGGCTCGGCCGCGCTGTCGGGCTTCATGCAGGGCGTGGGCTACAGCTTCAGCTGCCTGGGCCCGTTCCTGGTCGGCTGGCTGCATACCGTCAGCAATGGCTGGACGCTCCCGTTCAGCTTCCTGTTCGGCTGCGCCACCCTGATGCTGTGCGCTTCGTGGGTCGCCTGCAAGCCCCGCAAGCTGGAAGATCTCTGGTAGCCCGGCCGGGGCCGCCAGACGGCCCCGCCTACCGCTCGTCAGACACCGGGCAATCTTGACGCCGGACTGACAATTGCGGGCGGATAGTGCCCACGAATGCCCTTCCTTGCCGCGTGCCGGCATCGGGCATGGGGGCGGCGGCGCCGCCCAGGCCACCACTCGGTGTGCGGGGGACTCTCGTTTCAGACAAGACATTGCAGGTCGCTGTCCGGGTTGTATCCGTCTTCAATGGGCGGGAATGCACGAAGGGAGTGACGCAGGCCACGGCCACGCCAAATACTGGCATGTGATTTGCGTCACATTTTCACAGGTTGTCTGGTTCGGAAGCCAAGGGGGTCCCCAATGGTCGTCCACCGCCGGCTGGCGCTCTGCGTCGGCCTCGCATGCACCGCTCTGGCCTGGGCCAGCGGCGCGGCTCCGACCGACCGCGACGCGGCCCTGGCCGAGATCGGCCGCTACCGCGACCAGGCCCGTTGGCTGGATGCGCTCGGCGCAATCGAGCGCGCCAGCCAGCAGCAGCCCAACGACGATCTGCTGTTCAAGCTGCGCGTGCTGACCCTGGGCGACATCGGCAATGCCTGGCGCGCCTGGGAGCTGTACCAGCAGCGGCCGCAGCTGTTCGACGACGCCCAGAAGCAGCGCCTGGAAGGCGACTACCTGGCCAAACTCGTGGTCTGGAGCCTGGCCTACAGCAGCAGCGAGGACAGCCGCCTGGAAGAAGCCGAGTCGACCCTGGCGCGCATGCAGCGCTACGTTGGCGGCGAAGGCACCCCACCCTCGCAGGCGCCACTGCGCATCCGCATGGACCGGCTGATCCTGCTCAACCGGCTGGGCCGCCATGTACAGGTGCGTGAGGAAGCACGAGCCCTGCAGGCCGAAGGCCACACCCTGCCCGACTACGTGCTGCCTGCCGTGGGCGATTCGTTGATGGGCACCCTGCACCCGGAAGAAGCCATTCCGGTACTGCAGGCGGCCGTCGCTGGCGATCCGGCGCGCGACGCCTCGCATTCGGAACTGGCCTACGCCTACCTGGAAAGCGAGCAGCAGGAAAAGGCGATCGACCTGCTGCAGGCATGGCGCGACAAGGAGCCGGCGTGGCGCTGGAGCAATGGCAAATCACCGTACGTGAACTGGTCACGCTACGAGGCCGATCTCAACCTGGCAATGGTGCGCGCTTACAGCGGCGACCTGGTCACTGCGCAGCACGATCTGGAGTCGATGGTGGACATCGCAGCCGGCAACGGAGGCCTGCAGAGTGCGCTGGGCAGCGTCTACATGATGCGCGGCTGGCCACGCAGGGCACTGCAGCGACAGCAGATGGCACACGCGCTGGACCCGCGTGACATCGAACCGCGGCTGGGCATGGAAGAGGCCTACGTCGCCCTGCAGCGCGACGACCTGGCGCGGCCGCTGCACGATGACCTGGTCGCACGCTATCCCACCCAACCGGCCGTCGAACGCATGGACCAGGCCTGGCGTGCGCATCGCGGCTGGCAGCTGAAGGCATGGACCGACATCGGCCGCAGCTCCGGTGGCGGTGGCACCTCGCCACTGGGCAACAACGATCGCCACTACGGTGTGGAAGTGGAGACACCGATCCTTGATGACCGCTGGCGGTTGTTCGCCCTGGCCGACCGGCGCTCGACCGATTTCCAGGACCAGCGCATCGATCCCCTGTGGCTGGGTGCGGGCGTGCGCTACCGCTTCGGGCAGCTGGATGCGGAAGCGGCCGTCCTGCGCGCCAACGACCACATCGGCGATACCGGCCTGCGGGCCGGCGTCGGCTGGCAGTTCAACGATTACTGGCACGCCGGCCTGGTGGCTGCGCGCAATGATCCAGAAGCCTCGATGCAGGCGCGCGCGGCCGGCATCACCGCCGACAGCATGAGCGCACAGGTGGACTACCGGCGCAGCGAGCTCACCCACTGGACGTTCGGCGCCAGCCGCTTCCGCTATGACGATGGCAACCACCGCGAACTGTTCAGCACCCGCCTTGAACAGCGCCTGCTGACCCGCCCGCGCTGGCTGATCGATGGCCTCGCCAGTGCCTACACCAGTCGTGGCAGCCGCGACGATGCGCCCTACTTCAACCCGAAGCGCGACCGCATGGTCGAGATCGGGCTGCGCATCGACCAGCAGCTGTGGCGGCACTACGAACGCCACTTCCGCCACCGGCTGACGGTCTCGCTGGGCGACTACTGGCAGGACGGCTTCGGCAGTGCGCTGGTGCCGTCGGTGTCGTACATGCACGAATGGCAGCTGGGCCCGGGCCGCTTGTTCGAGTACGGCGTGCGCTGGTCGCGGCCGGTCTACGACGGCCACCGCGAGCGTCATATCGGCTTCGAAGCCGCACTGCGCTGGGGAGACTGACATGGCCTGCTTCCTGCGACTGATCGTGCTCCTGCTGCTGGCCATCACGCCACCGGCCTTGGCGCAGCAGGCCGCGCATCTCGATGCGATCGACAATGGCCTGCTGATCCTCAGCTACCACGACATCCGCGACCAGGTCGCGGCCAAGGGCGATGCCGATACCTATGCGGTGAGCACGCAGAACTTTGCCGCACACCTGGACTGGCTGGGCGCGCATGGCTATCACCCGGTCTCGCTGTCGCAGGTGATCGATGCCTCGCAGGGGCGGGCCACGCTGCCGCCCAAGCCTGTGCTGCTGACCTTCGATGACGGCCTGCGCAGCGTCTACGACAAGGCCTTCCCATTGCTGCAGGCCTACCGCTACCCGGCGCTGGTGGCGGTGATCACCGACTACGTGGACATGGCTCCGGGCCGCACCATCGACTACGGCTACCGGCCGTTCGGCCGCGATGACTTCGTCACCTGGGCGCAGCTGAAGCAGATGCACGACAGCGGCCTGATCGAAGTGGCCAGCCACACCGACGACCTGCACCACGGCGTGCTCGCCAATCCACAGGGCAATTCAACGCCCGCCGTGGTCACCCGCATCTACAGCCCGGCCACGCACAGGTACGAGACTGAAACGCAGTATGAGCAGCGCCTGCGCGCCGATCTCTCGCGCAGCGTGCAGCGCATCAAGCAGCACCTGGGCGTGCGCCCGCGCGCCATCGTCTGGCCATACGCCGCCTACAACCAGTTGAGCAACGACATCGCCGAACAGCTGGGCATGCCGGTGTCCTTCGATCTGGAGGGCCGCAGCACGCCGGTGGCCAGCGACCTGCATGGTCTGGCGCGCTTCCTGGTCAGCGACAACCCGACCGTGGAAGGGCTGGCCTACGAACTGCGCCGCGATGTCGCGCTCGATGGCATCCGTGCCCTGCAGATCGACCTGGATGATGTCTACGACGCAGACCCGACGCAGCAGGCACGCAACCTCGATGCGCTGGTCGAACGGGTCAAGCGCATCGCGCCGACGCACGTCTACCTGCAGGCATTCGCCGATCCGGACGGCAACAACACTGCCGATGCGCTGTACTTCCCCAACCGTCACATGCCGATGCGGGCGGACCTGTTCAGCCGCGTCGCCTGGCAACTGAAATCCCGCGCCGGCGTGAAGGTCTACGCATGGCTGCCGGTGCTTGGCTTCGAGCTGCCCGACCTGGCGCAGCGCAAGGCGCTGGCGATCCGCAACGGCGATCCCGATGGCATGTACCGGTTGGACTTCACCAACCCGAAGGCCCGCCAGATCATGCTCGACATCTACGAGGACCTGGCGGTCAATTCCTACTTTGAAGGCCTGCTGTTCCATGACGACGGCTACCTGCGCGACACCGAGCTGCCGACACTGGCAGCCGGGGGCGATGGCAGCGCGCGCACGCAGGCGCTGATCAGCTTCACCCTGGCGCTGCGCGACAGCGCGCAACGCTGGCGCCCGAAACTGGCCACCGTGCGCAACCTGTACGCTGAGCCGGTGCTCCGCCCGCAGAGCGAGGCCTGGTTCGCGCAGCGCCTGGACCTGTTCAACAAGGCCTATGACCAGACCGCGCTGATGGCGATGCCGTGGATGGAAGGCAGCCAGCACCCCGAGCGCTGGCTGGACCAGCTGCTGGCCGCAGTACGCGCACATGACCCGCAGCTGCAGCACACCCTGTTCGAGCTGCAGACCGTCGATTGGCGCAACGGGCAACCGATTCCCGCCGAGCGCCTGCGCGCACAGATCCGCCAGTTGCAGGCGCAGGGCGTGCACCACTTCGCCTGGTACCCGGACGACTTCATCGCCGACCAGCCCTCCACCCGCGATGCCCGCGCGGCGATGTCCGCCGGCACCTTCCCGTACCCGGAGAAGTGACATGGACATGCATCCGCTGCTGCAGGTCCTGTTCCAGTTCGCCTTCTACTACCCGATGGTGATGGCGTTCTTCTGGATGTCCGGCGGCCTCTACTACTACTACCGGCGCGAACGCCACTCGCGGCCGCGCAACGACCCTCCATTGATGGTCGATCCGCCCTTCGCGAGCCTGCTGGTGCCCTGCCACAACGAGGCAGAGAACCTGGATGACACACTCACTGCGGCGCTGGCCCAGCGTTACCCCGCCGACTACGAAGTGATCGCCATCGATGATGGCAGCAGCGATGACACCGGCGCGCGGCTGGATGTGCTGGCGGCAAGGCACCCGCGGCTGCGCGTATTGCACCTGGACCGTAACCTGGGCAAGGCCAATGCGCTGCGCATGGGCGCACTGGCCGCTCGCTCGGAGTACCTGGTGTGCATCGACGGCGATGCAATGCTGGAGGAACATGCGCTGCACTGGATGGTCTGGCACCTGGTCAGCGGCAACCGGGTCGGTGCGGTCACCGGCAACCCGCGCATCCGCAACCGCTCCACCCTGCTCGGGCGCCTGCAGGTGGCCGAGTTTTCCTCGATCATCGGCATGATCAAGCGCGCGCAGCGCGTATACGGGCGCATCTTCACCATCTCCGGGGTGATCGCCGGCTTCCGCCGTACCGCCCTGCACCAGGTGGGCTGGTGGTCGGATGACATGGTGACCGAGGACATCGACATCAGCTGGCGCCTGCAGCGCGCGCACTGGGACATCCGCTACGAACCCAATGCGCTGTGCTTCATCCTGATGCCGGAGACCCTCAAGGGCCTGTGGCGGCAGCGCCTGCGCTGGGCCCAGGGCGGCGTGGAGGTGATGCTGCGTCACGCGCGCTCGCTGCTGCACTGGAAAGAGCGACGCATGTGGGGCGTGCTGCTGGAATACGTGCTGAGCGTGATCTGGGCCTACACCATGTTGTTCATCGTGCTGCTGTGGGCACTGGGCAAGTTCATCGAGCTGCCGCCGCAGCTGCATATCGCCAGCCTGCTGCCGCAGTGGCATGGCGTGATCCTGGCGCTGGTCTGCCTGCTGCAGTTCGCCAGCAGCCTGATCATCGACCGGCGTTACGAAACACAGATTGGACGCAACTATTTCTGGGTCATCTGGTACCCGATGGCGTACTGGCTGATCAGCCTTTCCACCACCCTGGTGGCGCTGCCGAAGACACTGCTGCGCCGTCGCAGCAAGCGCGCCACCTGGACCAGCCCTGACCGGGGGATCCGATGAACGCGCAACGCCCCTCCAACCGCTTCGACTCACGGATGATCCGCAAGCCACACCGCCAGCCGCGCTTCCAGCGCACCGCCTGGGGATTCGTCACCCTGGCGTTCTGGGGCTTCTACTTCTACCTGTGGGCGCCCCTGGTGACACTGTTCTCGTGGTTGGTTGGCGGCCAGCTGGCCTGGCAGCAGTTGTACGAACGGCAAAGCCAGTTCGATCCCTACGTGCTGGTGGCATTGCCGCTGATGCTGTTGTGCGCCAGCGTGCTGCTGATCGGTTGGGCCGAGTACAACCGTGCCCGCTTCCGTGGCCGCGAGCGCCGCCTGCCGCGGCCACTGGCCAGCCTCAACGAAGTAGCCGCCGATCTGGGTGCCAGCACCGGCCTGGCCGAACGCCTGATGAGCTGCAAGGCCGCCACGCTGCACATGGATGATCACGCACGCCCGGTCGGCATCCGCCGCGAGGTGGTGTAGCCCGACAGCCCGGTGGATGCCGGCCTTGGTCGGCACCGGGGTCTGCCGCGAAGAACATCCACGCATGGCGTGGATCCACTTATGTGCGCGTCTGCCCTTCGCCACGCACCACGAAACGTTCGACAGTGAGCGCTTCCAGACCCATCGGGCCATAGGCATGCAGGCGCGTGGTGGAAATGCCGATTTCGCTGCCCAGGCCCAGCTGGCCACCATCGGAGAAGCGCGATGAGGCATTGACCATCACCACCGCCGAGCGCAGCGCAGTAACGAAACGCTCGGCATGGCCGGCGTCTGCGGTCGCGATCACTTCGGTGTGATCGGAGGTATAGCGGCGGATGTGCGCGATGGCCGCATCGAGGTCGTCCACCACGCGCACGGCCAGCACAAGGTCGAGGAACTCGGCGGCGTAGTCCTCCTCGGTCGCCGCCGTGCTGCCCGGCAGCAGCGGCTGCGACTGCGCATCGGCGCGCAGCTGCACGCCACGCTGGCCGAGCGCCTGCGCCACGCGCGGCAGGAAGGAATCGGCTACGTCACGGTGTACCAGCAGTGTCTCCAGCGAATTGCAGGCGGCTGGCCGGCTGCACTTGCCATCCACCAGCAGGTCGATGGCCTTGCCCAGGTCGGCGCTGGCATCCACGAACAGATGACAGACACCCTTATAGTGCTTGATCACCGGCACCCGCGCATGCTCGGCAACGAAACGGATCAGGCCTTCGCCACCGCGCGGAATCGCCAGGTCGATCAGCTCATGCAGCTGCAGCAGTTCCAGCATCGCCTCGCGGCGCAGGTCAGTCAGCACGGTCACGGCGGCCGGCGGTACCCCGTTGGCCTTCAACGCACCGGCGAGTGCCTGCGCGATCGCGGTGTTGGAGTGAATTGCCTCGGAACCACCGCGCAGGATCACGCCGTTACCCGCCTTCAGGCACAGCGCCGCGGCTTCGGCGGTCACGTTCGGGCGCGCCTCGTAGATCATCGCGATCACGCCCAGCGGCACGCGCACCTTCTGCACGCGGATGCCGTTCGGGCGCACGTCATCGCGGGTGACCTCGCCGACAGGATCTGGCAATCCAGCCACTTCGCGCACGGCTTCGGCCATCGCGAACAGGCGCGGCGGGTCCAGTGCCAGACGATCGAGCATGGCGCTGCCCACGCCCTTCTCGCGCGCGGCGGCGAGGTCACGTGCATTGCCGGCCAGGATCAACCCTGCATTCACTTCCAGCGCCTGCGCCATCGCCAGCAGCAGCGTGCGTCGTGCCGCACTGTCCAGGCCGGCAACGATCTGCGCCGCATCACGGCAGGCACGCGCCTGCGCTTCGATCTCGCTCATCGGTGTGTCCTTCAATCCGGTCATGGCAGCACCAGGTCGTCGCGATGGACGACGCTGCCGCCGTAGTTGTAGCCGAGCACGGCCTGGATGTCGCGCGAATGGTGGCCGGCAATCCGGCGTACGTCGTCGGCAGCATACTGGCTGACGCCACGGGCCACGCAGACACGGCCCTGCGGCGCGTTCCAGCACACCTGTACCATATCGCCGCGGCGGAACACGCCCTCTGCACCGGTGATGCCACCGGGCAGCAGCGAGGCGCCCTTCTCGCGCATCGCCTGTGCCGCACCGGCATCGATGACGATCACGCCCTCGGCCAGCGGTGCATGCCGCAGCCAGTGCTTGCGGGCGGCCTCGCGGCTGCGTGCGGCATGGATGCGGGTGCCGAACAGGCGGTCCTGCGCCAGCGCGCGCACCACGTCACCGCTGCGGCCATTGAACAGATAGGTTTCGATGCCCAGGCGCCCGGCCTTCGCCGCCGCCTCCAGCTTGGTGCGCATGCCGCCGGTACCGGCGCGCGAGCCGGCGCCGCCCGCCATCGCCAGCACCTCGTGACCCAGCTCCGGCACGTCGTGCAACGGCCGCGCATCGGCCACGGTGCGCGGGTCGGCGCTGTACAGGCCATCGATGTCGGTGGCGATGAACAGCGCATCGGCGTCGACCAGCGCCGCCACGGTGGCAGCCAGGTTGTCGTTGTCGCCGAGCTTGAGCTCATCCACCGACACGGTGTCGTTCTCGTTGACCACCGGCAATGCGCCCAGGCGCAACAGTTCACTCAACGTGGCGCGTGCATTGAGGTAGCGGCGGCGGTTGCGCAGGTCGTCGTGGGTCAGCAGCACCTGCGCCACCGGGCGCTCGAAGAAGCGCTGCCAGAGCCCGATCAGCTGTGCCTGGCCGAGCGCGGCCAGGGCCTGCCTCGCCGCCATCGCCGCGCCAGGCTCATCGGCCCGAGGCAGGATTGCGCGCCCGGCAGCGACCGCGCCGGAAGACACGATCACCACCTCGCGCCCGGCCAGGACATTGGCTGAGACGAACTGCGCCAGGCCCAGCGCGTGGCGTGGCGACAGGCCGCCGCCATCGGCTGCCAGCAGACTGCTGCCAACCTTGAGCACCGCACGCCGCCACGGCGGCAGCGCTTGTTCGGGGAACGGCGAGGCGACATGGGCAGCGTGCTGGATCATCGGTCAGGCTCTCAGCGGGTGTTCCATTCGTGCACGGTCAGGTCGGAGGCCTGCATCGTCACCAGCGGATCGGTGGCGACGATGGCCTGCGCCTGCGCCAGGCTGTCCACGTTGCACAGCACGTAGGCGCCACCGCTGCCATCGGCGAAGCCACCGGTCAGCTGCAGCTTGCCCTGCGCCTGCAACGCATCGAGGAAATCGCGATGCGGCTGCACCGCTGCATCGTTGAAGTCCGACCGGCGCATGGCCAACACCAGGTAGACCGTGCCCGCCATCAGGACAGCGCCTGCCAGCGCGCGCGCAGTTCGTCCAGGCGCAGGTCAGCGGCCGAGCCCGGCGATACACGCGCAGCCAGGCTGCCTTCCGGCGTGCGTCCCTGCCCTGCGCTGTCGGCACCGGCCGCAGCCGCCTTGTAGGCCTCGCGGAACGGCACACCGGCCACGGCCGCTTCCACCGCCACGTCGGTGGCATACATGCCCGAATCGATCGCCGCACGCAGCCTGTCGTCGCGCCATTCCAGGTTGGCCAGCAGCGCCGGCAGCAGCTCCAGCGCGGCCAGGCCACGGCCGAAGCCGTGGAAGATGGCACCCTTGGACGACTGCAGGTCGCGATGGTAGCCGGACGGCAGCGACAGCAGCTGCTCGATCTCGGTGCGCGCAGCGGCGACGCTGGCGTGGGTGGCGCGCATCAGCTCGATCACATCCGGATTGCGCTTGTTGGGCATGATCGAACTGCCGGTGGTGTACTGCGCCGGCAGCGCGACGAAGCCGAACTCGGCGCTGGTGAACAGCGACAGGTCCCACGCAATGCGGCGCAGGTCCAGCGTGGCGCCACCGAGCGCTTCCAGCGCGGCCAGCTCGAACTTGCCGCGCGACAGCTGCGCGTAGATCGGCGAGACCTGCATGCGCGCGAAGCCCAGCGCGGCGGTGGTGTGCTCGCGGTCCAGCGGCAGGTTCACGCCGTAGCCGGCGGCGGTGCCGAGCGGATTGGCATCGACCAGTGCATGGGTGTCACGGGCGCGGATGGCGTTGTCGATGAAGGCCTCGGCCCAGCCCGCCCACCACATGCCGGCCGAGGACACCACGGCACGCTGGATGTGGGTATAACCGGGAATCGGCAGGTCCTTCTCGGCCTGCGCGCGGTCCAGCGCGACCTTTGCCACTTCGGTGCTGAGCTGGGCAACGCGCTGCAGCTTCTCCTTCAGCCACAGGCGCGTGGCGACCAGGATCTGGTCGTTGCGGCTGCGGCCGGTGTGGATCTTGCGACCCGCATCACCAAGGCGTTCGGTCAGGCGCGCTTCGATCGCCGAGTGGCCATCCTCGTACTGCGTATCCAGCACGAAGCGGCCTTCGCGGAAGTCCTGCGCCAGGATCTCCAGTTCGCGCAGAAGTCCGGCAAGCTCATCGGCACTGAGGATGCCGATGTGCTGCAGGCCCTGCGCATGCGCGGCGCTGGCAGCGATGTCATGCAGGAAGAACTCGCGGTCGAGGATCACGTCGTCGCCGGCGAGGAAGGACTGGATCTGGGCGTCGACAGCGACGCCGGGCTTCTGCCAAAGAAGGTCTGCCATGGGGGCTCCGGAAGGCGTGTTCAGTGCGGGATCGACGTCAGTTCGTCGATGCCCAGCGCGAGGTTGAGGTTCTGCATGGCCTGGGTGGCCGCGCCCTTCAGCAGGTTGTCCAGCGTCGCCACCACCACCACGCGCTTGCCGCCCGGCGCGAGCGTGAAGCCACCGACCTGGGCACCGTGGCGGCCGGCGATGCGGCTGACCCACGGCGCTTCGTCCACCACCTCGATCAAGGGTTCAACGGCATAGGCCTGCTGGAAGCGCTCGACGATCTGCTCGCGGGTCTGTACGCGGTTCAGCCACAGGTTGGCGGTCAGCGTGATGCCACGGAAGTGCGGCGCGACGTGCGGCATGAACTCGACCGCCACGCCCAGCTGTACGGACACCTCGCGCTCGTGCACGTGGTTGGTCAGCGCGTAGGGCATCAGGTTGTCGGCCAGCAGTTCGACGTTGTTCTTGTCCGACGGCGTAGTACCGGCACCGGAGTAGCCGGAGACACCGAAGCACTGCGGCGGACCCGCCAGCAGGTCCAGCAGCGGATGCACCGCCAGCTGCATCGCGGTGGCATAGCAGCCCGGGTTGCTGATGTGCTTCTGGCCGTTGTACCGGCCGCGGGTCAGCTCCGGCAGGCCGTAGTACCAGCTGTTGTCGAAACGGTAGTCGGCCGAGAGGTCGACGATGACGGTGTCCGGCTTCGCGGTTTCAAGCGCGGCCACGAACGGCGCGGCCAGGCCGTTGGGCAGGGCCAGGATCACCGCGTCCACGCCCTTGGCCGCCACCGCATCGGCGTCCAGGTTTTCGTACTGCAGCTCGCCCTGGAATTCCGGGTGGTGGTCGGACAGGCGCTGCCCGGCGCGCTCGCGCGAAGAGACGAAGGCCAGTTTCAGGCGCGGATGCGCGGCCACCAGCTTGATCAGCTCGGCGCCGGTATGGCCGCGGGCACCGACGATGCCCAGGGTAAAAGTCGAATCGTTCATGCGTGACTGTCCAGGCGGTACTGCAGGTGGCGCTTCACGCCCTGCCATTCCGCATCGATGATGGAGAAGATGACGGTGTCGCGCGGCGTGCCGTCGGCGTGCCGCTTGTGGTTGCGCAGCACGCCATCCTGCTTGGCGCCGAGGCGGGCGATGGCGGTGCGCGAGGTGACGTTGAACCAGCTGGTTTCCAGCACCACGCTGATGCAGCCCATGGACTCGAAGGCGTGCTGCAGCAGCAACAGCTTGGCCTCGGTGTTGGCGCCGGTGCGCTGCACGCGCGGCGTGTACCAGGTGTAGCCGAGGCTGAGCTTGGGCACGCTGGCATCCATGTCGTAGAAGCGCGTGCTGCCGATGATGTCACCGGCGGCGTCGCGGATCACGAACGGCAGAACCTTGCCTTCGGCGTGCGCCTGCAGCGCGGCCTGCACATAGTGCTCGACCTGCTGCGGTGACGGCACCTGGGTGTACCAGAGCTGGTCCAGGCCGCTGCCTTCGAGGGCAGCGCGCAGGCCGGGGACATGCTCAAGCTGCAGCGGCTGCAGCGCCACGTGCTGGCCGCGCAGGGTAGGCACCGTGTTCCACACGTCAGGAGGACTCATCGCTCACCCCAGCAGGCTCGGCGCGCGCTGGGCGCAGTGGTCGACATAGGTCTTGATGCGGTCGATGCCATCGGCACCGAACCAGAACACTTTCCAATGGTCCTGCTTGTAGCAGCCATCGGACTCGGCGTAGTAGAAGTGGTTGATCGGGTTGCCGTGGCGCGAGCGCCAGAACAGCTGCGGGGTCTCCTCCAGCATCACGTTCCAGACCGCGCGGCCCAGGCCTTCGCCCTGCGCATCGTCGAGCACGGCGAACTTGTCCAGGTACACGCCTTCGGCCTCGTCGGTGAGGATCACCGCGGTGCGGTAGTTCTCGCTGACATAGGCACGCAGCAGCCTGGTCTTTTCGAAGTAGTCCGGCACCAGGGTGCGGCCGAAGCTGGATTCGATCAGGCCCTTCAGCCGTGGCAGGTCGAGCTCGCTCCAGGCGGTGGCGCGCAGCACTTTCTCACCCTTGCGCACCAGCGTGCCCGAGCCCTTGTGGGTGAACAGTTCCTTGGCCAGGTCGGCCGGGCGAGTGATCGACACCGACGACTCCAGCGGCAGGCGGTCGAGCAGGTCCTTGATCTGTTCGATCTTCACCTTCATGCCGCCGTGGATCCACGGCTGCGCGATGAGGTGGTCGTACTCGGTGGACAGGTTGATCGAATCGATCACGTTGCCCGCCTCGTCCAGCAGGCCACCGGTGCCGGTCAGGAAGATGATCTTGTACGGCTGCAGCTCCTGCACCAGCTCGTTGGCGGCGAAGTCGGCGTTGACGTTGAGGATCTGGCCACCGGCAGTTTCACCCAGGCTGGTGATGACCGGGATCGAACCGGCACGCAGGCTGGCCTCGATCGGTGCCAGGTTGACCTTCTTCACCTCGCCGACGAGGCCGTAGGTGTCCACGTCCAGGTACTCGGCCTCGAACACGCCACCGGTAATCGAGGTGGCACGTGCGCCGTTCTGCTGCAGCGCCTCGACCAGGCGCAGGTTGGACTGCTGGAACACCCGGCGCACGATCGCCAGTGCTTCCGGCGAAGTCACGCGCAGGCCGTTCACGGTCTGCTTCTCGATGCCGGCCGCCGACAGCTCGGCATCCAGCTGCGGGCCGGCGCCGTGCAGCACGATCGGGGTCAGCCCGACTTCCTGCAGGAACGACAGCGAAGAGGTCAGCGCGTCGAGATCGTCGCGCAGCACCGCGCCGCCGACCTTGACCACGGCGAAGCGCTTGGCGTCCAGCTGCGAGAAACGCTTGAGGTACTGGCTGATCTCCTTCGCGCTGGCCATGCTGGAAAGCAGGCGCACGATGGTCTGGCGGGTCTGGCGGTGGGGCTGGAGGGCAGGAGACATTTCGGTTTCGTCACAGGCGGCGGTCGCCGCGTTGCAGTTCCGCCATGCCCGGGGCATGGCGGCGTTGTAGGGTCGATCAGGCGCCGGCGGCGATGATCCGGTGCACGGCGTGGGTATAGCGCTGCAATTGGTCCAGCGTCACGAACTCATCGGCGGTGTGTGCCTGGGCGATGTCACCCGGGCCGAATACCAGTGTGGTGTAGCCAGCGGCCGAGAACAGCGACGCCTCGGTCCAGAAATCCACGGCATTGCCGATCGGCAGCTCCAGCGCATCGGCCACGTCGCGCGCCAGCAGGCGGCGGTTCTCGGCCTCGGCGATGTCACCGGCGGGCAGGCTGGGACCACGGAACGTCTCGGTGAACACGGCGGCTTCCGGCTCGGCGAAACCGGCGAAGGTCGCCAGCAGGCCATCGATGTCCATCGACGGCAGCGGGCGGAACCCGAAGCGCACCTCAGCAGCCGGTGCGATCATATTGGCCTTGATACCGCCTTCGACGCGACCGATGTTGAAGCGCAGGCCGGTCAGTCCACCGAAGCGCGCCGAGGCCAGCGATTCCACATGATCCAGCGCGCGATTGCCCCAGCGCATGGCCTGGTGCAATGCGCTGGCAGCCGCATCCTGCTTGCCCGACGCATGGCCGGCACGGCCGGCGAACTGCATCAGCACCGAGCTGATGCCACGATGCGCCAGCACCGCTTCGCTCATGGTCGGTTCGGCCACGAGTACGGCTTCATACGGCAGGCCACGGGCCAGGAACGCGGCGATGCAGCGCGGGTCGTTGGCTTCTTCGTCGCTGGAGAACAGGAAGGCGGCATCGCCATCACTGGCGTTGGCCGCCGCCACCAGCGCAGCGGCGGCGCCCTTGATGTCACACACGCCCAGGCCGACCACACGGTCGTCCAGGCGGCGCATCACATGCGGATCGGCACTCCAGTGCGGCGAGTCCGGTACGGTATCCAGGTGCACGTTGAACAGGTACTTCGGCGTCCCACGCACGGCGTACAGGCTGACCGCACCCGCGCCATGGTCGATCACCTCGACGTTGAAGCCGGGCAGGTTCGCGCGCAGGTAATCGAAGATGCCACCGGTGGTGATCGCACGCGGCGGGTTGCGGGTGTCGAAGGACACCAGGGCCTGCAGGTGATCGAGCGTCTGTTCAAGCATGTGTCTGAATATCCGTAGGGTTCGAAATCGGTAGTGCCGGCCGCTGGCCGGCTCCGCAATGATCCAACCGTGCCACGAGCCGGCCAGCGGCCGGCACTACCTTCCATTGACGCTGCGAGGCGCCGGCCCGCGGCCGGCCCCCCGTCACAGGTCAACCGCGATTGACCTGCGCATAGACAGTCGAACTCATGCCGAACAGCTTGATGAAGCCTTCAGCCTCTTCCACGCCCCAGTCGGCCGACTGTGCGTAGGTGGCACCCTTGGTGTTGAGCAGGTGCGGCGACTTCACCGCCACCGCGTCGACGCGGCCACCGCGGGTTTCCAGCACCACTTCGCCGTTGACCTTGGCCTGCGAGGACTTCAGGAAGGCTTCGATGTCGGTCTTCAGCGGGTCGTGGTAGAAGCCTTCGTACACCAGCTCCACCCACTTGCGTGCCACGTCCGGCTTGAAGCGGTTCTGCTGCTTGGTCAGTACGGCATCTTCCAGCGCGCGGTGCGCGGCCAGCAGCGAGACCAGGCCCGGGGCCTCGAACACGATGCGACCCTTCAGACCGATCACGGTGTCGCCGGTGTAGACGCCGCGGCCAACACCGTACGGGGCAAACAGCTTGTTGAGCTGGGCCAGGATCTGGTCGCCCGGCAGCGCCTTGCCGTTCAGTTCAACCGCTTCGCCTTCGACGAACTTCAGGGTGACGGTCAGCGCTTGTTCCGGCCACTCGCTGCGCGGCGAGCACCAGCCACGCGCACCTTCGCCCGGGGCTTCCCAACGGTCGATCTCGCCGCCGGACATGGTCACGCCCAGCAGGTTCTCGTTGATGGTGTAGGCCTGCTGCTTGGCGCGCACGCCGAAGCCGCGCTCTTCCAGGTACTTCTGCTCGTAGGCGCGGGTCTGGGTGTGTTCCTTCTGGATCTCGCGGATCGGCGCGATGATCTGGTAGTCACCCAGCGCCTTCACGGCCAGGTCGAAGCGGACCTGGTCATTGCCCATGCCGGTGCAGCCGTGGGCGATGATGTGGGTACCCAGCTCGGCAGCACGCTTCAGCGCGGCATCGACGATCAGGTAGCGGTCCGAGACCAGCAGCGGGTACTGGCCCTGGTAGCCTTCGCCGGCCCACACGAACGGCTTGACGAAGCCTTCCCAGATGGCCGGGCCACCATTGACGGTGACATGGCTGGTCACGCCCAGCTCGGCGGCACGCTTCTCGATGAAATCGCGCTCTTCATCATCCACGCCGCCGGTGTCGGCGAACACGGTGTGCACGTTGTAGCCACGCTCCTGCAGGTAGGGCACGCAGAAGCTGGTATCCAGGCCGCCGGAGAAGGCGAGAACGACGTCTTTGTTGCTCATGGGGATCAGGTCCACTTGGGGGATGGGAATTCGGTAGAGCCGACCGCTGGTCGGCTGAAGTGTTGGATCAGCGCCCGGCAACGGCGGCCATGATCGCCTTCTGCACGTGCAGGCGGTTCTCGGCTTCGTTGATGGCGATGCACTGCGGCGAATCCATCACCGCATCGGTGGCTTTCACGTTGCGGCGCAGCGGCAGGCAGTGGCTGAACACCCCGTTGTTGGTCAGCGCCATCTTCCGCTCGTCCACGATGAAGTGCTTGAACTGGTCGCGGATCGGCTTTTCCGGTTCCCAGTTGCCGAAGAACGGCAGCGCACCCCAGCTCTTGGCGTAGACCACGTCGGCGCCGGCGTAGGCGCTGTCGATGTCATGGCTGATCTTCAGCGAACCACCGCTCTCGGCCACGTTCTGCTCGGCCCAGCCCATGTAGCGCTCGTCGAGGATGTAGTCGGCGGTCGGGCACAGCAGGGTCACGTCCATGCCCATGCGGGTGGCGATGGTCAGCGCCGAGTTGGCCACGGCGGTGTTCAGCGGCTTGGGGTGGTAGGTCCAGGTCAACACGTACTTCTTGCCGCGCAGGTCCTGGGTACCGAAGTGCTCCTGCAGCGCCATGATGTGGGCCAGCTCCTGGCACGGATGGGTGATGGTCTCCATGTTGATGACCGGCACCGGCGAGTACTTGGCGAAGCTGTTGAGGACGATGTCCTGGCGGTCGTAGGCCCAGTCGACGAACTTGGGGAACGCACGCACCGCGATGATGTCGCAGTAACGGCCCAGCACCTTGGCCACTTCAGCGATGTGCTCTTCGGTATCGCCGTCCATCACCGTGCCGAGGTTGAACTCGATCGGCCACGCATCCTTGCCCGGCTGCAGCACCACCGCGTGGGCACCGAGCTGGAATGCGCCCAGTTCGAAGCTGGTGCGGGTACGCATGGAAGGGTTGAAGAACACCAGCGCGATCGACTTGCCCTTGAGCTGGTCGCCGAGCTTGTTGCGCTTGAACAGCGCGGCCTGGGTCAGCAGCGCGTCGAGATCGCTGCGGCTCCAGTCCTGGGTGTTCAGGAAGTGCTTGGGGGACATCATCTTTCCTTGCGTGGCGGCGCCGGGTTCGACGCGGTGGAAGGGAAAACAGGAAGCAAAGGTGAAACGAAAAGGTTGCAGTTGCAGCTTTCAGAAGGCGGAAACGAAAAAACCCAGCCGGCGGGCTGGGTTTTTTTCGGACGAACAGCAAAAAGCTCCGGTTACCCAGCGAGAATGTGGGGTTCCGGTCGACGCGCACGCGAGGTCATGCCAGACGCCTGTCGGGCTGCGCTGCTGTCGTGCTGGAAGTCGGTGAGCTTCATGGCCGAATATCTTTGCATGCGGCCGTGACCGGCGCAAGGGGCCGGGGTCGCAGAATCAGGGATTGCCGGCGGCGCCCTGCTCCGGACCGACCCAGGGGGTGATCGACACCCGGATCTTGAGCCGGTTGCCCGGGTCTTCCGGCAGCCGCGACCGATACTTGGTGCCCTTGTAGACGTAGTCCACGTCGTAGGCGATGGGCCGGCGGAATTCACGCCCCACCGGCACGATGCGGCAGTCGCGGGTCAGCATCGGGCCATTGTTGGCAGGCGCTGGGGCCGGCGTTTCGGGGCCGGCCTCTTCGGAGGGCTCCTCGTCGCTGCGCTTGAACATCGAGCGCACCGAATCCCAGAAGCGGCTGATCCGGCCCTTGTCCTCGACCGGCTCCTCGCCGGTCACGTTCACCGGGGCCAGGGTCCGTGTCGACACCGGCTCGCAGTGCTCCTCGGTGCGGGTCGCGCGCAGGGTCTGGAACACCGGCTCGACGTTCAGCACCTGGGCGTAGTCGAACTTCACGTTCTCCACGATCACCACCCGGTTGCGGGGCTCGGTCTCCTGGGCCAGCACCACGGCGGGCAGCGCCGACAGGCAGGCCAGGGTCAGCAACGCGGTGGATTTCATTGGCGACGGGAGCAAGGACACGGCAATAGTGTAGGCAGTGGCGAGCGCAAGGGGCTGAACATTACCCGTCCACGCTGCTCCTGCCCACCCCACCCAGGATGGACCCGGCGTCCACCGGTGGCAGCCAGTGCCCCAAAGGGGGCCGACACGTTCTAAAATCACAGGCTTGTCCCCCAGCCACAGCCCCATGACCCTGCGCCTGCACAACAACCTGACTCGCCAGCTCGAACCGTTCACTCCGCTCGACCCGGCCTGTCCGACCCTGTATGTGTGCGGCCCCACGGTCTACAACTACGTGCACATCGGCAACGCCCGTGGCCCAGTGGTGTTCGGGGTGCTGGCCGATCTGCTGCGGCGCCGTTTCGGCGCGCTGCGCTACGCCCGCAACATCACCGACGTGGACGACAAGATCAACGCCGCTGCGCGCGAGCAGGGCGTGCCGATCAGCACCATCACCGGCAAGTTCGCCGCCGCCTACCGTGAAGACATGGCCGCGCTGGGCGTGGTGCCGCCGGACATCGAGCCGGAGGTGACCGCGCACATGCCGCAGATCATCACCATGATCGAGCAGCTGATCGCCAATGGTCATGCCTACGCCGCCGAGGGTCACGTACTGTTCGCGGTCGCCAGCTTCAACGGCTACGGCAAGCTCTCGCGCCGTGACCCGGAAGAAATGCTGGCCGGTGCCCGTGTTGACGTGGCCCCGTACAAGCGCGACCCGGGTGATTTCGTGCTGTGGAAGCCGTCCAGCGACGACCTGCCCGGCTGGGAATCGCCGTGGGGCCGGGGTCGTCCGGGCTGGCATATCGAATGCTCGGCGATGGCCGCAGCCCACCTGGGCGAGACCATCGACATCCACGCCGGCGGCGTCGACCTGCAGTTCCCGCACCACGAGAACGAGATCGCGCAGAGCGAATGCGCCCACGGAGGTAGGATCTTCGCCCGTTTCTGGCTGCACAACGGCATGCTCAACTTCGGCGGCGCCAAGATGAGCAAGTCGCTGGGCAACATCGAGCGCGTACACGACCTGGTCCGCCAGCATCCGCCGGAGGCGCTGCGCCTGGCCCTGCTGTCGGCCCACTACCGGCAGCCGCTGGACTGGTCTGATGCGCTGATCGAACAATCGGTGCGCACCTTGGACCGCCTGTACGGCACCCTGCGCGAACTGGCGTCGATCGAGGCCACGGCAGTGATCCCCGCCAGCGTCGAAGCGACCCTGGACGACGATCTCAACACACCCCAGGCGCTGGCCGAAGTGGCCCGCATCGCCGCCGACGCGCGTCGTGCCACCGACCCGGCCGAACAGGCACGCCTGAAGGGCGAGCTGCTCGGTGCGGGCCTGGTGCTGGGCCTGCTGCAGGCCGACCCGGCGCAGTGGTTCGGCACCGCAGCGGGCGACGAGGACGACGATGCCCGCGTCCAAGGCCTGATCGACGAGCGCGCCGCGGCCAAGAAGGCACGCGATTTCGCCCGTGCCGACGCCATCCGCGACCAGCTGGCCGCCGAAGGCATCGTGCTGGATGACACCCCGCAGGGCGTTCGCTGGTCGCGCAAGCGCAGCTGACCTGCCCAGCCCCGTGGCCGGGCCGCCCCACGCCCCCACCGTAGAGACTGTTGTGACCGACTCCCCGTTCCCGCTTGAACCCACCGCCGCCGAGGCCCAGGCCGCCATCGCCGAGGAATTCGGCTTCTTCGGCGACTGGTCCGAGCGCTACCAGTACCTGATCGACCTCGGCCGCAAGCTGCCGCCCTTCCCGGAAGAATGGAAGACCGAAGAGCATCGCCTGCTCGGCTGCCAGTCGATGGTCTGGATCGTGCCCGAGGGCAACGCGCAGTCGCTGCGCTTCCATGCCATCAGCGATTCGGCGATTGTCTCCGGCCTGATCTTCCTGGCGCTGCGCGTGTACTCCGGGCGCTCGGCGCAGGAGATCCTGGACACCGAGCCGAGCTACATCCAGGACATCGGCCTGGCCCGCCACCTCTCGCCCACCCGCAGCAATGGTGTGGCGGCGATGCTGGCCTTCATCCGCGAGACGGCGCAGGCGCAGCTGCAGCGCGACCCGTCGTGAGCGAACCCGCCACAGCCGAAGACAGTGCACTGGGCCTGCTGTCCCGCCCCGGTTTCGCCAGGCTGCTGGCCTACCGCATCTTCGCGATGCTGTCCTACCAGGTGGTCGCGGTCACTGTCGGCTGGCACATCTACGAAGTCACCCGCAATCCGTTCTCGCTGGGCCTGATCGGCCTGGCCGAGGTCGTGCCGTTCTTCTGCGTGGCTCCGTTCGCCGGTTACCTGGTGGATCACCTGCCGCGCCGTCGGCTGGGCATGGTCGCCTGTTGCGGGCTGATCGCCACTGCACTGGTATTGACCAGCGTAGCCATGGGCTGGCTGCCGATTGACGGCGTGTGGCCGATCTATGCGGCCATCGCGCTGACCGGCATGGTCCGCGCCTTCCTGTCGCCGATCTACAACGCCTTGTTCGCCCGCGTGCTGGCCCGTGACCAGTTCGCCCGTGGCGCCGGCCTGGGCGCGGTGGTGTTCCAGGCCGGCATGATCGCCGGCCCGGCACTGGGTGGCGTGCTGGTCGGCTTCGGTGGCAAGGGTCTGTCCTACGCGGTGGCTACGGCCTTTGCGCTGGTGGCGATGGCCTGCCTGGCCACACTGAAGGTGGAAGAACCGGTGCATACCGGTCCGGCCGCACCGATCTTCAAGAGCATCGCCGAAGGCGCGCGCTTCGTGGTCGGCAACCGGATCATGGTCGGCGCGATGGCGCTGGACATGTTCTCGGTGCTGCTGGGCGGCGTGGTAGCGATGCTGCCGGCGTTCCTGCACGAGATCCTGCACCACGGCCCGGAAGGCCTGGGCATCCTGCGCGCGATGCCGGCGCTGGGCTCGGTGTGCGTGGGCCTGTGGCTGGCGCGCCACCCGCTGCAGCGCAATGCCGGCCGCGTCCTGCTGTTCGCGGTGGCCGGCTTCGGCCTGTGCGTGATCAGCTTCGGGTTGTCGCAGCATTTCTGGCTGTCGGCGCTGATCCTGCTGTTCTACGGCGCGTTCGATGGCGTCTCGGTGGTGATCCGCTCGACCATCCTGCAGTTGGCTACGCCGGAAGAGATGCGCGGTCGCGTATCGTCGATCAACGGCATCTTCATCAGTTCGTCCAACGAGCTGGGCGCGTTCTATGCCGGCACGATGGCGAAGCTGCTCGGCCTGGTGCCGGCGGTGGTGCTGGGCGGATTCGCGGTGCTGAGCGTGGCCGGGATCACCGCGTGGAAGAACCCAACGCTGCGGAAACTGAATCTTCGCGACCTGCAGTGAACCTGTGGAGCCGAGCCCATGCTCGGCTGCGTATTTCCGTGCGCCCACGCAGCGGTTGCGCCGGGCCGCGCCCGGCGGGCTACTTCCGCGACCGCGGCGGGGTGTGCCTTTCTTTC
Organism: Stenotrophomonas maltophilia group sp. msm4; assembly: GCF_032025605.1. NCBI lineage: Bacteria > Pseudomonadati > Pseudomonadota > Gammaproteobacteria > Lysobacterales > Lysobacteraceae > Stenotrophomonas > Stenotrophomonas maltophilia group sp. msm4. The sequence continues at coordinate 1,710,219 of NZ_JAVSKK010000001.1, forward strand.
CTCGTGCAAAGAAAGTCACCAAAGAAACACGCCGCCATCCGCGAGCCGGCGCTGCGCGCCGGTGCCCTGCGCTCCTCGGCGAATCAGGGGACGGCGCGGAGAGCCAGCCGACTAGCAGTCGGCTCTACAGGATCGAGCGGCCTCTTCGCCCCTGACTCCCCTGCGGTGCTCGGCTCGCTACAAGGCGGACTCAACAGCCGCGAGCACGCATGACCGCTCCTGTCGGCCTGAGCAGAGCGTGGGCTCGGCTCTACATCGGCCGCGCACGCAGGAAACCGTCGAGAGCCTGCGGGAGGGTCCGGGCAGGACCGTCCGCGGCATGGATGCCGCGGCCGAGCTTACAGGGATGTACTTGCAGCCTGTCCTGCCCGGACCCACCCGCAGGCTCACGCCGATACCCGCAAGGCGCCGCCCTACGCAGCCAACACGAACCCAACAAAAAACCCGGCCGAAGCCGGGTTTTTCGCATGACCAGACAACGAACTGGAATCAGTCGCCCTGCTGCTTCTGCAGGTGCTCCCAACGCTCCTGGGCGTCGATGGTGCGCTCTGCGGTGAGGCGCGCTTCCAGGCGCTCCAGGCCGATTTCTTCGCCGGTGTCGACGCAGTAGCCGTAGTCGCCTGCTTCCAGGCGCTTCAGGGTGCTGTCGATCTTGCCGATCAGCTTGCGGTAGCGGTCGCGGGTACGCAGTTCCAGCGAGTTCTCGGTCTCGCGGGTCGCACGCTCGGCTTCGTCGCCGATGTCACGCACTTCCTCGCGCAGGTTCTCGATGGTCTGCTTGGACTCTTCCACCAGGTCCGCGCGCCAGTTCTGCAGGCGCTGGCGGAAATACTCCTGCTGCAGCGGGCTCATGTATTCCTCTTCCGAGGACGGCTTGTAGCCAGCCGGCAGGATCGGGCGGCCAGTGGCCTCGTCGGTCTTGTACTCGACCACCTTGTACTTGCTGCGCGGGGCCGGTGCTGCCGAGCGGGCGGCGACGGCCACGGCAACCTTGCCGACAGGGCGCGACACGGTCTTCGGGGCGGAATCGGATTTCACGGCGGTTTTGGCAGGCGATTTCGAAACGGGCACGGGATTCTTGGATTGCGGGGCCTTCGAAGCGACAGGAGCGGCGGCCGGGGCCGGCGTTGAGGCCGGCTGGGCTGCCGCCACTGCCACGGTCTTGGCCGGGACAGGCTTGGCCGGAGCCGGCTTGGCAGCAGGCTTCGGTGCGGACTTCACTACTGGGGCCGGGGTCGGCTTTGCGGCCGGCGCGGCAACGTTCTTGGCAACCTTCTTTACAGCGGCGGGCGTGGCGGCCGGTTTAGCCGCAGCGACCTTCTTTGCTACGGGCTTGGCGACCGGCTTGGCTGCAGCCTTCTTCACCACCGCCTTCGGCGCCGGCTTGGCGGCGGCCTTCTTGACCACCGGCTTGGCGGCGGCCTTCTTCACCGGCGCGGCCTTGCTGACGGTCTTCTTCACCGGCGCCTTCTTGCTGGCGGCGGCTGGCTTGGCCTTGGCGGGCGCAGCGGCCTTCTTCGCCACCGGCTTGGTTGCCTTGACCGGCGTTTTCTTTGCGGTGGCCTTCCTGGCCGCCGGTTGCGAGGACGCTGCCTTGGTCGCCGGCTTGCTGGCCGGCTTCTTGGCAACGGGCTTTGCCGCCAACTTCTTCACAACAGGCTTGGCGGTTTTCTTGGCGGCCGTTGCGGCCTTCTTTGCAGTTTTTTTAGCAGCCACGAAACGCTCTTCCTTGGATTTCCCGGGGCCCGGGAAAGCGGGCCTTTATAGCCTACCCGACCCGCAGCAGCAACCTCGGCACCCTGCTCCATTCAGTCCTGGAGCCAAGGCGCCCTGGAGGGCAGTCCGACGAACACGGACCGCCTTGCGCGGTACGGAACCTGGCCAGCACCCGACGGTGCTGGTACCGGTCGCAGGCCATCGGCGACATGCGACCAACGCCCCATCCTGCACAAATGCGTCCTTCATGCCAACTGGCATAAGATGACTGGGTGATCTCGCGCCTGCTCATTGCCCTGCTGCGCTTCTACAAGCGCTTCATCAGCCCCCTGCTGGGGCCGCGCTGCCGTTTCGTGCCGAGCTGTTCTGAATACGCGATGGACGCCATCTCGCGGCACGGCCCGCTGCGCGGCAGCTGGTTGGCTGCGCGCCGGCTGGGCCGCTGCCATCCGTTCCATCCCGGCGGCTTCGATCCCGTGCCCGAGTCCCCCAACGCCCCCTCTTGCCGTTGCACAGGAAAACACTGACATGTCCTCCACCCTCATCACCAACGCCCGCATGGTCAACGAAGGCCGCACCTTCGATGGTGACCTGCGCATCGAGAACGGCCGCATCGCGCAGATCGGCAGCGGGCTCGCGCCGCGCGACGGCGAGCAGGTGGTGGACGCGGCCGGGCGCTGGCTGCTGCCCGGCATGATCGATGACCAGGTGCACTTCCGCGAACCGGGCCTGACCCACAAGGGCGACATCGCCAGCGAATCGGCGGCCGCCGTGGCCGGTGGCCTGACCAGCTTCATGGACATGCCCAACACCAACCCGCCGACGCTGGATTCAACCATCCTGGAAGCCAAGTACGAGCTCGCGCGCGGCCGCGCCTGGGCCAACTACGGTTTCTACCACGGTGCCAGCAATGACAACCTGGACGCGATCCGTGCCCTGGACCCGAAGAAGGCCCCGGGCGTGAAGGTGTTCATGGGTGCTTCGACCGGCAACATGCTGGTCGACAACCCGGAAACGCTGGACGCGATCTTCCGCGAATGCCCGACCCCGATCATCACGCACTGCGAAGACACGCCGATGATCGATGCCAACCTCAAGGCCTTCCAGGAAAAGTACGGCGATGCGCTGACCCCGGACATGCACCCGGACATCCGTTCGCGCGAAGCCTGCATCAAGTCGACCCGCCTGGCAATGTCGCTGGCACGCAAGCACGGCACCCGCCTGCACGTACTGCACATCTCCACCGCCGATGAGCTGGCGCTGTTCGAGAAGGGCCCGCTGATCCGCGCCGATGGCAGCCGCAAGCAGATCACCGCCGAAACCTGCGTGCACTTCCTGCACTTCGCGCGCCCGGACTACGCGACCAAGGGCAACCTGATCAAATGCAACCCGGCGATCAAGGAAGTGTCCGACCGCGAGGCAATCACCGCTGCCTTGGCCGATGACGTGCTGGACGTGCTGGCCACCGACCACGCGCCACATACCTGGGAAGAGAAGCAGAAGCCCTACGCGCAGGCGCCGTCGGGCCTGCCGCTGGTGCAGTACGCGCTGGTGGCCGCGCTGGAGCGGGTGCACGAAGGCAAGCTGACCCGCGAGCAGGTGGTGCAGAAATTCGCACATGCGCCGGCGCAGCTGTTCGACGTGGAAGAACGCGGCTTCCTGCGCGAAGGCTACTTTGCCGACCTGGTGCTGGTGGAGGACGTGCCGTTCACCGTCAAGCGCGAGGACGTGCTGTCCAAGTGCGGCTGGTCGCCGTTCGAAGGCACCACTTTCCGCTCGCGCATCGCCTCCACCTGGGTCAACGGCCAGCTGGTGTGGGACGGCAGCAAGCTGGTGGGTGAGCCCGCCGGCCAGCGCATGACCTACGACCGCTGATGCGTTCGGCACTGATGATCGGGGCGCTGCTGCTGGCCGCGCCCCTGCTCTGCACATCTTCGGCCAACGCGCAGGATGGCATTGGCAGCCTGATCGACAGCCGCGTGGTGTTCCCGGCCAGTGCCTCGCAGGGCGCGCTGGTGATCGGCAAGGTGCCCGCAGGCAGTCGCGTGCAGTACGCCGGCCGCCAGCTGCGGGTGAGCGGCTACGGCAGCGTGGTGTTCGGCATCGGCCGCGACGAGAAGGGTCCGCTGCGCGTACAGGTGCAACGCCCCGATGGTGGCAGCGAGACCGCGACCATTGCGGTGACGCCGCGCGACTGGCCCACCGAGCGGGTCAACGGGGTGCCACCGAAGACGGTCAATCCGCCGGCGGCGATCGCCGAGCGGATCAAGCGCGAACAGGCGCAGGTGACCGCCGCACGTGCCCGCGATGACGACCGCACCGACTTCACCCAGACCTTCATCTGGCCGGTACAGGGCCGCATCAGCGGCCGCTTCGGCAATGCGCGCGTCTACAACGGGCAGCCGGGGGCCGGTCACTCCGGCATGGACATCGCGGTGCCGACCGGCACCCCGGTGAAGGCGCCGGCGGCCGGCATCGTGACCTTCGCTGGGCCGGACCTGTACCTGACCGGTGGCACGCTGCTGCTCGACCACGGCTTCGGGGTCAGTTCCAATTTCCTGCACCTTTCGCGCATCGACGTAAAAGTTGGCGACCGTGTGGAGCAGGGCCAGGTGATCGCTGCCGTCGGCGCCACCGGCCGTGCCACCGGCCCGCACCTGCACTGGGGCATGAACTGGTTCGACACCCGCATCGACCCGTTGCTGGTGCTGGAACGCAAATAACGGTAGTGCCGGCCGCTGGCCGGCAACCGCATGAATTCTGCAGTGCCCGAGCTGCCGGCCAGCGGCCGGCACTACTAGACAGTTGGATCAACCGCGGGCAGCCCACCACACGCGCAGCAACGTGCGCACCGGGGTGGCTTCGATTGGCTTGCCTGCGGCCTGCGCGGCAACGCGGGCGCGCGCCAGGCTCGACCACACGCGCCGCGGGCGCGGGCCCGGCACGCGGCTGCCCCATCCTTTCAACAGGTACTGGGCCCAGCGCTGCGCGGCCGTGCTGGAATCCTCATCCAACAGGCTGCGCGGCACACCGGCCACGCCGGCGTCCTGCAGGCGCTGGGCCAGGGTCTGCAGCTGCACCGCACGACCGGCGCCGGTGCGCGGCTTGTCGGCAAACAAGGCCGCTTCCACTGCGGCCACGGCGTCGGCGTAATTGACCAGCGCACGCTCGGCACCGGCTGCATCCAGCGCAACGGTACGCGCTTCAACGAGGTCCGGCAGTGCTTCGGCCAGTTGCACCCACGGCGCACGCACCGGCTCCAGCAGACGGCCCAGCGGATGGCGCGAACGATGCCCTGCCCAGCTGCGCAGCTCCTCGCCCCACCACGCCAGCTTGGCATCGGCGGGCAGCGGATCGCCGCTGGTGTTGAGCATGTCGTCGAACTCCTGCAGCAGCGCAAACCACGCCACTGCGAGCTCGCGTTGCGGTTCGGCCACGAACGGGGCGGCCACCGACCATTCCGGCCAACGGCTGCGCCACTTGTCGAGGAAACTGTCCAGCGCGGTACTGCTCACTACGGGATTCCTTACGGCTGGGCCGGGGCTGCCGGCCGGGTCGGCCAGAGACTGGCCAGTTGCAGAAGTTCAGCGTTCTCGACCAGCACGTCGGCCTGCCAGGCCAGCGGATCGTCGCTTTGCAGGCGGTAGCCCCACAGCGCCGCCACCGACGGCATCGCGGCAGCACGTGCAGCGATGATGTCGCGCTCGTCATCACCCACGTACACGCAGTCTTCGGCGGCCATGCCAATGGCCTGCGCAGCGTGCAGCAGTGGAAGCGGGTGCGGCTTGCGCTCGGCCAGGCTGTCACCGCCGACCAGCACCGCGCAGCGCTGCTGCCAACCCTGCTGCGGCAGGATCAGGCGCGCCAGGTACTCCGGCTTGTTGGTGACGATGCCCCATACCGTACCGGCCTCATCCAGCGCGGCGAGCATGCCGGCCACGCCGTCGAACAGCACCGCGTGCTGGCCGATCAGCGCTTCGTAGCGCTGCAGGAATTCCGGGATCAATGCATCGCGCGCAGCGGCATCCAGGTCCGGGAAAGCGGCCCCGACCATCGCGCGCGAGCCCTTGGAGACCACCGGCCGCAGCTGCGCCGGATCGATCGCTGCCCGGCCCCGCTCGGCCAGCATCGCATTGCAGGTGACGACGAAGTCCGGCGCGCTGTCCAGCAACGTGCCATCCAGGTCGAACAGCACCGCACGCGGGAAGCGGGCGGAGGTCATGCCGGCTTGACCGCGTAGGCCAGGTAGTTGATGTCGGTGCGACTGCTCAGGCGGGCATGGTTGCGCCACGGCTCGTAGGCCATGCCGCTGACATCCACCAGCTGCAGGTCAGCCTCGCGCAGCCAGCGCGCCAGCTCGGCCGGCTTGATGAATTCCTGGTAGTGGTGGGTGCCCCTGGGCAGCAGCCGCGCCACGTACTCGGCGCCGACAATCGCCACCGCGAAGGCGGCCGCGGTGCGGTTGATGGTCGACAGGAACAGGTGGCCGCCCGGCTTCAGCAGGCGCTTGCAGGCGTCGATGATCGCGCCCGGGTCTGGCACGTGCTCCAGCATTTCCATGCAGGTGACCACGTCGAAACTTCCCGGCTGCTCGGCGGCCAGATCCTCGGCGGCCTGCACGCGGTAGTCGACCTTGGCGCCGCTTTCCAGCGCATGCAGGCGCGCGACCTTCACCAGTTCCGGGGCCAGGTCGATGGCGGTGACGTCGGCGCCGGCCTGCGCCAGCGCTTCGCTCAGCAGCCCGCCACCGCAGCCGATGTCGAGCACGCGCGCGCCACGCAACGGTACGCGGTCGGCCACGTACTTCAGGCGCACCGGGTTCAGCGCATGCAGCGGCTTCTGCGGGCCGTCAGCGTCCCACCAGCGGTTGGCCAGCGCGGCGAACTTGTCCAGCTCGGCCTGATCGAAATTGGAGGAAGCGTGGGGGGCAGTCATGAGGGGTCCTTGCGGCGCCAGGGATCAGGCGCGGATATGACGGATGCGCTCGCGCCACTGGCGCGCGTTGGCGATGATGCCCGGCAGGTCCATGCCGACCAGCTCGCGCTGCACCAGCTTCGGCTTGCCGGCGATCCAGACGTCGCTGACCTGCTGGCGGCCGGTGGCATACACCAGCTGCGACAGCACGTTGTGCAGCGGCTGGGTTTCCAGCGCCGACAGGTCGACACAGACCAGGTCGGCCTGCTTGCCGACTTCGATCGAACCGATGCGGTCAGCAAAGCCCAGCGCACGGGCGCCGCCCAGCGTCGCTGCGCGCAGCGTGGTGGCCGCGTCCAGCGCGGTGGCATCATCGGCCACGGCCTTGGCCAGGATCGCTGCGGTACGGTTCTCGCTGAACATGTCCAGGTCGTTGTTGCTGGCGCAGCCATCGGTGCCGATCGCCAGGTTCACGCCGGCGCGCTGCAGGGCGCAGGCCGGGCAGAAACCGGAGGCCAGCTTCAGGTTCGATTCCGGGCAATGCACCACGCTGACGCCGCGTTCGGCGCACAGGTGGATTTCCGCATCGGTCAGCTGGGTCATGTGCACCGCGATCAGGCGGTCGTTGACCAGGCCGAGCCGATCCAGCCGCGCCAGCGGGCGCTGGCCGTGCAGCTTGATCGAATCGTTGATCTCCTGCGCGGTCTCGTGGGTATGCAGGTGCACCTGCATGTCGAGCTGGTCGGACAGCATCCGCACCCGCTCGAAGTTGGCATCGTTGACCGTGTACGGCGCATGCGGCGCGAACGCGGTGCCGATCAGCGGATCGGTGCGCCACTGATCATGCAGTTCACCGGCCTTGGCGAAGTATTCGTCGTCGGTCCTGGCCCAGGCGGTGGGGAAATCGATGATGACCGCGCCAACCAGTGCGCGGAAACCGTGCTTCTTGTAGACCGCAGCCTGCACGTCGCCGAAGAAGTAGTTCTCGTTGGCACAGGTGGTGCCGCCGCGCAGCATCTCGGCGATGGCCAAGGTAGTGCCGTCGGCGACGAACTCGGGGCCGATCACCGCCGCTTCCACCGGCCAGATGTGCTGCTGCAGCCAGGTCATCAGCGGCAGGTCGTCGGCGACGCCGCGCAGCAGGGTCATCGGGTTGTGCGTGTGCGCGTTGACCAGGCCCGGCATCAGCGCCGACTCGGGGCGGCTGACCACCTGTGCGGCACGGAAGCGTGCGCGCGCCTCGGCACGCGGCAGGATGGCCACGATCTCGCTGCCACGCACGGCAACGGCATGGTCTTCCAGCACCACCGCATGCGGCTCGATCGGAACGACATGACCGGCTTCGATGAGCAGGTCGCAGGCTTCGGGGAGGTGCGGGCTATCGCTCATGCGGGCTCACTGGCTGGGGGCGGCGAGATACTTCTGGGGAACACGCCCCTGAGTCAGGGGCTGCCGCGAAGCGGCGGGGTCTGGAGACCCGTGAAGCGCGGCCCATGATCTGCCGAAGCAGATCATGGGAGCGCCAGCGCGAATGCACTGGCGCGTATCCGAGCATGGCTCGGCTCTACAGCAAGGTCGGCCTGCGGCCGGAACCTTATTTGACGCGTGCGGAGTATTCGCCCGAACGGGTGTCGACACGGATCACTTCGTCCTGGTTGACGAACAGCGGCACGCGCACCACGGCACCGGTTTCCAGGGTGGCCGGCTTGCCGCCGCCGCCCGAGGTGTCGCCACGGACGCCCGGATCGGTTTCGGTGATCTTCAGTTCGACGAAGTTCGGCGGCTGAACGAAGATCGGCTCGCCATTCCACAGGGTGACCACGCAGGACTCTTCGCCCTTCAGCCACTTCTCGGCGCCGCCCATGCCAGCCTTGGTGGCCTGGACCTGCTCGAAGGACTCCGGATCCATGAAGTGCCAGTATTCGCCGTCGCTGTACATGAAGTTCATGTCGGTATCGACGACGTCGGCTGCATCCAGCGAGTCGGTCGACTTCATGGTCACTTCCTGGGTACGCCCGTCCTTGATCAGGCGGTACTTCACGCGGGTGAAGGCCTGGCCCTTGCCCGGCTTGACGTATTCGGTGTCGATGATGACGGCCGGTTGGTTGTTGACCAGGATCTTCATCCCGTTCTTGACGTCGTTCATGCCGTAGCTGGCCATGCGTAAACTCCTGAGTGGCAGAAACGCCGCGGGTGCGGCGAGCCGTTAGAATGGAAAGCCCACCGGATGCCGGTGGGCGACTGTTTTTCTGCCCCCATGATAACCGCAGGCCCCCTCTCCATGCAGCTTTCCGCCTTCCCCCGGCCCCAGTCGCCAGGCGCCCCCGCGCGCTGGCAGCAGCTCTGGCGCCAGGCGCTGCGCGACCCGCACGCCCTGCTGGCCCGGCTGCAGCTGGACGCGGCGGCGCTGGGTGTCTCGGAGGCGGCCATGGCCCAGTTCGCATTGCGCGTGCCCGAGGGCTTCGTGGCCCGCATGCATGTGGGCGATGCGGCCGACCCGCTGCTGCGCCAGGTGCTGCCGATCGACGAGGAAATGCGCCCGGCGCCCGGGTTCAGCTTCGACGCGGTGGGCGATGGTGCCGCCAGGAAGGCCACCGGCGTCATCCAGAAGTACCGTGGCCGCGCCCTGCTGGTCGCCACGGGCAGCTGCGCGATCAACTGCCGCTACTGCTTCCGCCGCCACTTCGACTATGCCGCGGAGAACGCCGCCAAGGGTGGCTGGCAGGAGGCCGTAGCCGCCATCGCGGGCGACCCGGACATCGATGAGGTGATCCTGTCCGGCGGTGACCCGTTGTCACTGGCCACGCACAAGCTGGTCGAGCTGACCGACGCCCTGCGCGCGATTCCGCATATCCGCCGCCTGCGCATCCATACCCGGCTGCCGATCGTGCTGCCGGAACGCGTGGACGATGAACTGGTGTGCTGGCTGGGCAGCCTGCCATGGCCGCTGGCGATCGTGGTCCACGCCAATCACGCCAATGAATTCGACGCCAGCGTGGACGCGGCGATGGCCCGCCTGCGCGGCGTCGGCGCCCAGCTGCTGAACCAGGCGGTACTGCTGCGCGGGGTCAACGACAGCGTGCAGGCCCTGCAGGACCTGAGCGAGCGCAGCTTCGCCGCCGGCGTGCTGCCCTACTACCTGCACCAGCTGGACCGGGTCGAAGGCGTGGCCCACTTCGAAGTGGATGATGCCCAGGCCAAGGCACTGATTGCCGGCCTGACCGCACGCCTGTCCGGTTATCTGATCCCGAAACTGGTGCGCGAACTGCCCGGCGACCCGAGCAAGCGCCCGCTGTAAAAAAAGGGACGGAGGGGATTAAGTCGCAAATGCATAAGCGACTTAATCCCCTCCGTCCCCTTTTGTGTCGGTCAGAGGCCCGACTCGATCATCCGCACCACTTCGGTGGCGGTCACCGGGTGGCTCAGCCAGTAGCCCTGGCCGAGATCGCAGCCGCGCTGCACCAGCAGTTCGAACTGCGCCTGCTGCTCGATGCCCTCGGCCACCACGGTGATGCCCAGTGCGTGGGCCATGGCGATGATCGCCGTGGTCAGCGCCAGATCGTCGGGATCGCGCTGCATGTCGGCCACGAAGCTCTTGTCGATCTTCACGCCGTCCACCGGCACCTGGCGAAGATGGCTGAGACCGGAGAAGCCGGTACCGAAATCGTCCAGCCAGACCTTCACGCCGGTGCGGTGCAGCTTGTCCAGCAGCTGCGCGGCAACCATTTCGTCGCCGATCACCGCGGTTTCGGTCAGTTCCAGGTGCAGGCGCGACGCCGGCAGCCCGGACTCGTGCAGGCACTGCGCGACCAATGCCGGCAGTTCACCGCCGCGCAGCTGCCGCGGCGACACATTCACCGACACGAACAGATCATCGCCGCCCGCCCCGCGTGGCCACTGCGAGGCTTCCATGCAGGCCGCACGCAGCACCTTCGGGCCGATGAGCTCGATCAACCCGCTCTGCTCGGCCACTTCGATGAACACCGACGGCGGAATCGTTCCCAGGGTCGGATGCTGCCAGCGCAGCAGCACTTCCACGCCGACCATGCGCCGGTCGCGCATGCGGAAGATGGGCTGGTAGGCCAGGCGCAGCTCGCCGCGCTCCCAGGCCCCGCGCAGCTCCTGCTCCATGTGCACGCGGCGCTCGACCGCGTGGTCCATCGCACGGCTGTAATAGCGGTAGCAGTTCTTGCCGGCCATCTTGGCCTGGTACATGGCGATGTCGCCGTTCTTCAGCAGCGTGGTCGCATCAGCGGCATCGTCCGGGAACAGGGTCACGCCGATCGAAGTGCCCAGGAACAGTTCCCGGCCCTGCACCACCAGCGGCTTGCCCAGCTCGCGCACCAGCACTTCGGCCAGCAGCCGTGCGTTGGCCGCCACGTCGCCATCACCGACCAGGATCACGAACTCGTCGCCGCCAAAGCGGGCCAGCAGCGCTTCATCGCCACCGGCTTCGGTAACCGCACTGCCGATGCGCTGCGCGAACTGCAACAGCGCTTCGTCACCGGCCTCATGGCCCAGGGTGTCGTTGACGCGCTTGAAGTCGTCGATATCGGCAAACAGCAGGCCCAGCCGATGATTGGATGCGCGCGCGGCCATCAGGCGATGGTCCAGCGCTTCCCGGAATGCCAGCCGGTTGGTCAGCCCGGTCAGCGCATCGGTATAGGCCATGCGCCGCACCTCGCGGTCATGGCGGGCGATGGCATCGCGCATGCGGGCGAAGCCGCGCACCAGCTCGCCGACTTCGTCGTCGCGGGTGTTCTCGGCCAGCGGCGCCTGGTAGTCGCCAGCCTCGATGCGGCGCGCCGCAGCGGCCAGGTCCCGGATCGGCGCCACCAGGGTGCGCTGCACGTACAGGATCACCACCACGCCGATCACCACCAGCAGGCCCAGCATCAGCAGCAGCCAGCCCAGGTGGCGGCTGCCGACCTGCTGCAGGCGCTCGCCGAGCGTGGCATTGGCGGCCTGTTCGCGCTGCTGCACCTCGTCCAGCGCCATGCCGACGCGGACGCCGCCGATGCGCTGGTTGCCGACCATGATCGGCATGGTGTTGTCGAGCACCTTGGGCGATTCCTGCACCACCAGCGCCTGCGCCACCGCGGCCTTGGGGGCCAGCGGGTCGGTCATCGGCTGGCCGAAGCCGGACACCTCTATCGAGCCGTCATGCACCAGCCGGCCGCGTTCGTCGAACACCAGCACATAGCGCACGACCGGTTGCCGTGCGGTGCTGCGCACAAGCGCACCGACCTGGTCCAGGTCGCGGTAGTACAACGGGTTGGCCAGCGCGTCGGACAGCTCGCGCGCCATTGCTTCGCCGCGGCTGCGCACGCTGCGGTCGAACAGTTCATGGATGACGCCACCACTGAGGTTGCGCACCTCGCGCTGCATCGCCGCCTGCCGCCCCAGCAACACCGCCAGGATCGCCACCACCACGACCATCGCCCCGCCCATCGCCAGCAGGAACCGGGCCTGCATTCCCGAGCCGAGCCACTTCATTCCACTTCCATCCGCACGCGCGTCAATCCTTGTTTCAATTCATCCAGCCGCTGCTGCGCATGCGCATCGACGCGGTGGAAACCGGAAGTGCCGAAAAACCGATGCAGCGCCCCCTGTGCCTGCGGGTCGCTGGCCGCCTGCAGCAGGACGTCCTGCAGCCGGTCACGCACCCGCGGGTCAAGGTCGGCGCGAACCATTTCCACCGCCCGTGGGTAGGGTTCGGTGCGCAGCAGTTCGCGGAAGTCGCGCCGGAATGCTGCAGGCATCCGTCGCTCGTCATTCCAGTCCACGCTGCTCACCGCCCCCACTTCGACCATGCCCTTGTGCACGAACGTGGCGATGTTCAACTCGCTACGTGCGAACACGTACCCCACGCTGTCCCGGCCCGGCACGTCCCACACACCGGCCAGGATCTGCGGCGCCAGCCCTTCCTGCAGCAGCGTCATCACCGGCACCAGGTAGGCACTGGTGGACGCCGTGTTCTGCAGCGCCAGGCGATGCCCACGCAGGTCCTGGATCCGCTGGATCGGACTGTCGCGACGCACGAAGAACACGGTCTGGTACTCACGCACGCCATTGCGCTCGGTCAGCAGCAGCGGCCGCGCGCCACTGCGCTGGCCCAGTGCCACCGCCGTACCCGACGTTTCCGTGACCCAGTCGACCGCCCCCGCCGCAGATAGCTGGCCATCTGCTGCGGGTCGCGTGCCATCAGGATCCTCCCTTCGGTGATGCCGACGTCGTGCATGCGTGCCACTACATAGTCCAGCAACGGTTGCAGCTGCTCGTAATGGGCCTTGGGATCATCGCTGATCCGGCCCAGCACCAGCACCGGGTCCGGTGCTGCATGCACCGTCCCGGCCAGCAGGATCATGACCAGGCTCAGCAGTCCCCTCTGCACTGCCCTTCGCAGACCCGACACAGGCTTCATCCCCCCTGGGTATCCGGACAGACTACCCGAAAAAATGAGAACGTCGTCAGCTGTCCTTGTTGCCCGCCTGCGCCAGCCGCGCCATCCGCTGGGTGTCGGCAAGGATGCCGCGCAACAGGCGCACTTCCTGCTCGCTCGGCTCGCTGCGCAGGAACAGCCGGCGCAGCTTGCGCATCGCCGATTCCGGCGCGCGGCCCTTGTGGAAATCGATCTCGTCCAGGGTGTCGCCAAGCTGGGCGAAGAAACTCTCCATCTGTTCATGGCTTGCTGCCTGTTCGCGGAAACCGGGCTCGGCGTCCGCGGCCGGCTGCGCGCCCAGCAGCTGCATGCGTGTCTCATAGGCCAGCACCTGCACGGCGGCAGCCAGGTTGAGCGAGCTGAACGCCGGATCGGACGGGATGTGCACCGCCGCGTGGCACAGCTGCAGTTCTTCGTTGGTCAGGCCAGTGCGCTCACGGCCGAACACCAGCGCCACCTCGGCGCCCTCGCCCGCCTTGGCCACCGCACGAGCGGCGGCATCGGCCGGCAGGTACTCCTCCAGCTGCACGCGGCGGGCACGCGCGGTGCAGCCCAGCACCAGGCGGCAATCGGCCACGGCCTCGGCCAGGGTGGCGACCACCGGGGCGTCCCCCAGCACATCTTCGGCACCGGCAGAGCGGCGGAAGGCCTCCTCGTCCAGCGGTTTCTCGGGGGCGACCAGCACCAGGCGGGCCAGGCCCATGGTCTTCAGGGCACGGGCGGCGGCCCCCATGTTGCCGGGGTGCTGGGTACCGACCAGGACGAATCGGAGGCGGGTGGTGGCAGGAAACTGGGACATGAACAGGGAAAAGGTCGAGCTGGACGATGACCAATGGTAAACTGTGCGGCCGGCCACTGCGCCGGACCCGCTCTTTTCCCCCGCCAGTCCATCTCTTCTGCCTTTCCGGGAGCCCACGCCATGCAGAAACCCGCCGTCACCGTCATGGTCAAGGCCGCCCGCCTCGCCGGCAACGTCCTGTTGCGCAACATCAACAAGCTCGAGGCACTGAACGTGGTGCAGAAGGGCCGGATGGACTACGCCAGCGAAGTGGATGCGGACGCGGAAAAGGTCATCGTCAAGGAACTCAAGCGCGCTTACCCGGACTACGGCATCTTCGGCGAAGAAGGTGGCGTGCAGGGCGAGCGCCGCCAGATGTGGGTCATCGACCCGCTGGACGGCACCAGCAACTACCTGCGTGGCGTGCCGCACTACTGCGTGTCGATCGCGCTGGTAGAGAACGGCGAGCCGACCGACGCGGTCATCTTCGACCCGCTGCGCAATGAACTGTTCACCGCCAGCCGGGGTGCCGGCGCCGTGCTGAACGACCGCCGCATCCGCGTGGCCGACCGCAAGGATCTGGAAGGCACGATGATCCACACCGGTTTCGCCCCGCGCGAGCGCAGCCGCGCCAGCGCCCAGCTGAAGGCGGTCGACGCCCTGCTGGTGCACGGCGAGGACATCCGCCGCACCGGTTCGGCGGCACTGGACCTGGCCTACGTGGCCTGCGGCCGTGCCGATGCCTACTTCGAAGCCGGTGTGAAGGCGTGGGACATCGCCGCCGGCCTGCTGCTGGTCCGCGAGGCGGGCGGCAAGGTCTGTGACTTCAAGGGCGCGACTCTTGGCCGCATGGACAACCGTGGCCCGGAGACCCACCAGATCGTGGCCGGCAACCTGAAGGTGGCCGAGTCGCTGCAGAAGGTGCTGGTGAACACCGGCTACGCCGCCGAGTTCGACGCGAAGTTCTGAGGTTTTGCGTAAAGCGGTTCATGGAGACGGCGCCTGCGAGGGTGCCGTTTTCGTTTGTGCGCACGGAGATTCGTTTCCGCGACCGCGGGGGGTGTCACTTTCTTTGCGCGCAAAGAAAGTAACCAAAGAAACGCTCCGCCAGGGCGCGAGCCGACGTGCTGCGCACGCCGGTGCCCTGCGCTCCTCGGCCCGCCGAGGGACGGTGCGGGAACTCGCTGCGCTCAGACACCCGCACCTCTTCGCCCTCGCCGGACCTGCGGTGCTCGGCTCGCTCAAGGCGGACCCAAGGTCAAATGCCACAGCTGCACCCAGTACATCTTCGCGACGGGGGATGCTGTTGTTCTTGATCTTGATCTTGACCTTTCAGTCCGCCTTGAGCGAGCCGAGCATCGCAGGGGAATCAGGGGCGAAGAGGCGCCGATGTCTGAGCGCAGCGAGTTCGGCGCCGTCCCCTGATTCGCCGAGAAGCGCAGGGTACCGGCGCGTAGCGACGGCTCGCGCCCCGGCGGCGTGTTTCTTTGGTTACTTTCTTTGCACGAGCAAAGAAAGTGACACCCCTCCGCGGTCGCGGAAATGACTCTCGCCGGGTCGTACCCGGCGCCACAGATGCGTCGGCGCGCCAACAAAAACGCCCGGCGCGCGGCCAGGCGTTCCTGCACTACCTTGAAAGCAGAAGCTTACGCCACCGTCGACGCCCGCAGCGCGGCGATGCGCTCTTCCAGCGGCGGGTGGCTCATGAACAGCTTCTTGGCCGTCGAACCGGAAATGCCGAAGGCGGCAATCTGGGTCGGCAGCGTGCTCTGGCCATGGTTGAGCTGCAGGCGCTCCAGCGCGGCGATCATCTTCTGGCGACCGGCCAGCGAGGCACCGCCGGCATCGGCGCGGAACTCGCGGTGGCGCGAGAACCACATCGAGATCATCGTGGCGAACAGGCCGAACACCATCTCCAGCACGAACACGATGATGTAGTAGGCGAAGCCACGGCCGCCGCCTTCGCGGTTGCCCGACAGCGCGCTGTCGATGATGCCGCCGACCACGCGGGCCAGCACGATCACGAAGGTGTTCAGCACGCCCTGCAGCAGCGCCATGGTGATCATGTCACCGTTGGCGACGTGGGCGATCTCGTGGCCCAGCACCGCTTCGGCCTCGTCCTCGCTCATGTTGTGCAGCAGGCCGGTGGACACCGCCACCAGCGCGTTGTTGCGGTTGGCACCGGTGGCGAAGGCATTGATCTCCGGGCCGTCATAGACCGCCACTTCCGGCATGCCGATGCCGGCGGCCTTGGCCTGGCGCTCGACCGTGGCCAGCAGCCAGCGCTCGGTCTGGTTGCGCGGCTCGGTGATCACCACCGCACCGGTGGAGCGCTTGGCCATCCACTTGGACAGCAGCAGCGAGATGAAGGAGCCACCGAAACCGAAGATGCCGGCCATCACCAGCAGGCCGCTCATCGAACGCGCGTCCACGCCCAGGATCGACATGACGATGCCGGCCAGGATCAGGACCGCGAGGTTGGTCGCCAGGAACAGGGCAATACGGGTGAACATGGGAAAATCCGGCTCGGAAGGGGTCGATATCCGTCAATTTGCGGTGCGCTCAGCTTGAATTCAAGCGCCAACCTGACCGACGATTCAGCCTGCATGACCGCCATTGTTCCCTGCGGCCGCTTCGCGCCCTCGCCGACCGGCCTGCTCCACCCCGGATCCCTGCTTGCCGCCTTCGGCAGCTGGCTGCTGGCCCGCCACCACGGCGGCCTGTGGCGGCTGCGCATCGAAGACGTTGACCCGCCGCGTACCGTGCCCGGCGCCGCGCAGTCACAGCTGCAGGCACTGGCTGCGTTCGGCCTGGTCCACGACGGCCCGGTCCTGTGGCAGAGCGCTCGAGGCGAGGCCTACCAGGCCGCGCTGGACGTGCTGCTGGCCAGCGACCAGGCCTTCATCTGCCACTGCAGCCGCAGCGAACTGGCTGCCAGCGGCGGCATCCACCACCGCTGCGTTGCGCGGCAACCGCGACCGGACCCCGCCGTCCGCTTCCGCGTGCCACCGGGCAGCGTCGTGCACTTCGACGATGGCCTGCGTGGCCCGCAGCAGCAGGACGTGCATGCCGAAGTCGGCGACTTCGTGCTGCGCCGTGCCGACGGCTGCTGGGCCTACCAGCTGGCGGTGGTGGTCGATGACGCCGCGCAGGGGGTGACCGAAGTGGTGCGCGGCGCCGATCTGCTCGATTCCACCGCGCGGCAGATCCTGCTGCAGCAAGCGCTGGGCCTGGCGGTGCCGCGCTACTGGCACCTGCCGCTGCTGCTCGACGCCCCCGGCCACAAACTGTCCAAGTCGCTGGCGTCGCTGCCGGTGGACAGTACACGGCCGGTACCGGTACTGCGCGCGCTCTGGCAGCTGCTGGGCCAGGCCCCTGCCGCACTGGACGGCGCCGATGACCGGGATGCGCTGCTGCACACTGCGCAACGGGCATTCGACCCGGTTCGACTGCCGCGGACCGACATCCTGTTGCCGGCCGGCGCACTTTCCGCGCCGATGTTGCAGAATCCCCCTTCCCCCACCTGATTCCCGGACAGCATTCCATGACATCTCGCGTCGCACTGGTCACCGGCGGAACCGGCGGCATCGGTACCGCCATCTGCCAACGCCTGGCCGACCAGGGCCACCGGGTCGCCACCAACTACCGCGACGAGGGCAAGGCCCGCGCATGGCAGCAGGCGATGACCGAGCGCGGCTACAACGTGTCGATCTTCCCGGGCGATGTCTCCGATCCAGGCAGCGCCGAGGCGCTGGTGCGTGCGGTCGAGGCCGAGCTGGGCCCGGTCGAGATCCTGGTCAACAATGCCGGCATCACCCGCGACACGACGTTCCACCGCATGCGCGCGGACCAGTGGCACGATGTGATCAACACCAACCTCAATTCGGTGTTCAACGTCACCCGTCCGGTGATCGAAGGCATGCGGCGCCGCTGCTGGGGCCGGGTCATCCAGATCAGCTCGATCAACGGCCTGAAGGGCCAGTACGGCCAGGCCAACTACGCCGCGGCCAAGGCCGGCATGCACGGCTTCACCATTTCGCTGGCCCGCGAGAACGCCGGCTTCGGCATCACCGTGAACACCATTTCGCCCGGCTACGTCGCCACCGACATGGTGATGGCGGTTCCGGAGGACGTACGCGCCAAGATCATCGCCGACATCCCCACCGGGCGCCTCGGCAGGCCGGAGGAAATCGCCTATGGCGTGTCCTTCCTGGTGGCCGAGGAAGCCTCATGGATCACCGGCAGCAACCTGGACATCAACGGCGGCCACCACATGGGCTGGTAAGCCGCGCAGGGGCCGTTGCGGCATGCGCTGACGGCCCCTGCCGATGGTCATGCTGCGCAGCACGCAAACCCTTGCTGCGCAACATGATCGCTGCTGAAAGCCAAGCCTGGCGGGGGCTGGGGCGGTTGCAACCGCTGCTGCACTGCGCCATGCTGCGCGTCTACTGTGACGAGTACCGCTTCATGGCTGCGACCCGCATCATCAAGAAGTATCCGAACCGCCGTCTCTACGACACCGAGATCTCCAGCTACATCACCATCGAGGACGTGCGCCAGCTGATCCTGGACGGTGAAGACTTCGAAGTCCGCGACGCCAAGAGCGGCGACGACCTCACCCGTTCGGTCCTGCTGCAGATCATCGCCGACCAGGAACAGGACGGCGAACCGATGCTGTCGACCCAGCTGCTGAGCCAGCTGATCCGCTTCTACGGCGATTCCCTGCAGGGCTTCATGGGCAACTACCTGGAGCGCAGCATGCAGGTCTTCCTCGACCAGCAGCAGCAGTTCCGCCAGCAGATGGGCAACCTGCTGGGCCAGACCCCGTGGGCGATGATGAACCAGCTGACCGAGCGCAACCTGGAGCTGTGGCAGGAATTCCAGCGCAGCATGGGCAGCGGCTTCGGTGGCCCGCGCCCGGGCGGCACCGGAACGGGAACCGGCAACAGGCCCGGCGAACCCGGCACCGGTACCGGCACCGGCGGCAAGACCCGCCGCTGAGCTGCAGCAACGGCTGATACGGAAACGGCGCGCCCCTGGCGCGCCGTCTTGTTTGGCATCGCGCCAACCGTGCGTCAGCGTTTGGCCTTGCACCCCGTGCACACGCGCTCGACCTTGTAGCCCTTCGCCCTCAGCTTCTCGACCACGCCATCACTGCCCAGCAGGTGCAGCGTGCCGACCACCACCAGCGTACCGCCCTGCCCGGCCTGCAGGTACGGCTGCAGCTTCGGCACCCAGGCATCGTTGCGACCGGTGTTGATGCGCTGGTACAGCTGCGGATACCGCTGGCGCATCTCTGCCGCCATCTTGGTCCACAGCAGGCGCTCGTCGCCGCGACGCCATGCATCATGCAGCAGCCGCGCCTGCTCATCGGCCTTGCCGGCCTGGTCCAGTGCTTCGGCCAGCATCTGCCGCTGTTCCTGCACCGTCATCCCGTCCAGCATGCCGATCTGGGTATCGATATCTTCCAGTCCCGCGGTCTTGCGGCCGGTCTTCTGCGCGCGTTCCATGAAGTGGCGGTCCAGGCCCAGCGCCGGGTCCAGGCCCAGCTTCTGCATCTGCCCGATCGAAATGCTCAGACCGACGAACCAGGTCTTCATGCCCTGCATCTGCGCCAGCGGCAACTGGTTCTGGGCAGCAAAGGCCTGCAGCTTCTGCCAGGTGGCCGCATCCAGATCACGCTTCAGCTCACTGCCATCGGTGCGGGTCGCAGCCTGCACCATGCGGCTGGCCAGCTGGGGCGACTGCATGTCTTCCGGCGACAGTTCGAACACCACCCGCTGCGAGGCTTCGAACGCCTGCTCGACATCGGGCGACAGCGGGTAGTCCTGTGGCTTCAGCAGATGGAACGATCCCAGCAGGTACACGCGTGCATCGCCCGGGCCGGTGACTTTCCACAACAGGGGTACCGGCGGCTTGGCCGCCGTTGCGGCCGCGGCCGCGGCAGGGCTGGCCTGGCCATCGCGGGCCGTGGCCAGTGGCGCCACTGCGCAGGCCGCCAGCAACAGCGCGGTACGGAACAGGTGTTTGATCGGCATGGTCAGCCTTCTCCTTCAGGCAGGTGGTAGGCCTTCTCGCCGGCTTCCACGCGCAGGTCCAACCGGTTTTCCGGCGGCGCCAGCGGGCAGGTCGCGTAGGCGGTGAACGCGCACGGTGGGTTGTAGGCATGGTTGAAATCGATGCGCACCGTGCCGTCTGCAGCGGGGGCCTCGGTATCCAGATAGCGCCCGGCCGGATAGCTGCCGCGGCCGCTGGTGCGGTCGGCGAAGATCAGGAACAGTGGCTGCCCGGGCGCACCGATCGCCTCCAGGCGCCAGCTGCGGCCATCACGTTCGAACTCCACCGCACCGGCATTGGGCATCTCGGTGGTCAGGCCAGTGATGTCGACGATCGGCAAGGTCTTCCCCGGCGGATGCGCGATGAAGCGCGCCTGCACCTGCCAGTCCGCGCCGCCCGGCCAGTACCGCAGGCCGGCGAAATCACGCCGCGCCGGTGCCTCGGCATGCTTGACCCGCAGCGCGTCCCGTGGCCCCCGGCGGATGATGCTGAGCTGGCCCTTGCCGCCATCGAAGGCCAGCAGCGTCGGCTGCGTGTCCTTGTCGGTGTCGACGCGGATGCGGCCACGCACCGGCTGGCCGTCGTGGCTGACATCGACACCGGCTTCAGGCGTGAACCACCACTGCGTCCCGTCGCGACGCAGGAGTCCCAGCCTGTCCGGGCCGACCGACAGGCGGATGCCGTTGGTGGCGCCGCTGCCAACGAACTGGGATTTGTTCTGCAGCCAGTGCAGGCCGACCAGGGCCGTCCAGCCATCGGGCCGGGTCAGGTCCTGGTAGCGCGCTACACGCCATTGCTGCTGCGCGGCCGCGTAGGCCGGATCTTCAGCGACCGTCGGCGCCGGCGGAGTTGCCGGGCTGCAGGCGGCCAACACCACGGCGGCCAGCAGGCCCGCCACTCCCCGATAACGCATCGATGCTCCCCTCAACGTCCGCGCAGGAACCAGCGGTCGATCTCCGCCAGCGAAAAACGGGCCCAGGTCGGTCGGCCGTGGTTGCACTGGCCGGACCGTTCGGTGATTTCCATGTCGCGCAGCAGCGCGTTCATTTCCGGCACAGTCAGGCGCCGGTTGGCACGCACCGCGCCATGGCAGGCCATGGTCGACAGCAGCTCGTCGCGTGCACTGGCCACGCGGCGGCTCTGGCCGTGCTCGCGCAGGTCGGTCAGCACGTCGCGCAGCAGTCCTTCCGGTTCGGCATGCGCCAGCAGTGCCGGAATGCTGCGCACGTGCAGCGACCCGGGGCCGGCCCGGGTCACCTCGAAGCCGAGCGCCGCCAGTGTGTCGGCTTCGCTTTCGGCGGTGTCGGCCTCGCGCTCGCCCACCGCCAGCGTGATCGGCACCAGCAACGGCTGCGACTGCAGGCCGATGCCATCGTGCGCATTCTTCAGGCGCTCGTAGCCGATGCGTTCGTGGGCCGCATGCATGTCGACCACGATCAGGCCTTCAGCGTTCTCGGCCAGGATGTAGATGCCATGCAGCTGCGCGATCGCGTAGCCCAGCGGCGGTACACCCGCGTCGGCACTGGTTACCGGCAACCCGTTCTCGCTCGGCATCGGCGGCAACGCCGCTGCGCGTTCGGCACCGGCCGGCGTGGCATACAGCGCGGCGTAGGCGGCCGGTGCATCGGCCACCTGCAGGCCCAGCGGCTGCTGCGGACGCCAGCCTGAAAATCCGCCACCACCACCTCCCGAGCCGGGCGCAGCCCCACGCACCAGCCCGAACCCCGACGCGCCGGCGCTCGATGCCGTCGGGACGGCGGCGGCGTCCGCCGGATGTGCGGGGCCGGCTCCGATCTCCTGCGCCGACATGCCGGCACGGGTATCGGCCAGCGCATCCTTCAACGTGCGATAGACGAAATCGTGGACCAGCCGCGAATCGCGGAAGCGCACCTCGTGCTTGGCCGGATGCACGTTGACGTCGACGCGGGTCGGATCCAGTTCGAGGAACAGCACATAGGCCGGCTGGCGGCCGTGATACAGCACGTCGCCGTAGGCCATCTTCACTGCGTGGGCGACGCTGCGGTCACGCACTGAGCGACCGTTGACGTACAGGTACTGCTGGTCGGCGCTCGCGCGCGAATAATGCGGCTGCGCAATCCAGCCATGCAGGCGCAGGCCGGCGCCGCTGTGGTCCACGCGCACGGCCTGGTTGGCGAAATCCTCGCCCAGCGTTTCGGCAAGGCGTGCATCGGAATACAGATCGCCTGGCTTGTAGCGCCGCGAGGCCTTGCCGTTGTGCGACACGCGCAGCTCGACATCCGGCCGTGCCAGCGCCAGCGAACGCAGCCACTCTTCGATATGGCCCAGTTCGGTACGCTCGGCGCGCAGGAACTTGCGCCGCGCCGGCACGTTGTAGAACAACTCACGCACTTCCACCGTGGTGCCCGGCGCATGCGCGCGCGGGGTCACCTCGCCGATCTTGCCGCCTTCGATCTGCAGTGCCGAACCGTGCTCGTCGTGCGCGCGCCGCGAGCACAGGGTGAAGCGGCTGACCGATGCGATCGACGGCAGCGCTTCTCCCCGGAAACCGAGCGTGGCCACCGATTCGAGATCGTCAAGATCGGCGATCTTGCTGGTGGCATGGCGCGACACTGCCAGTGGCAACTGCTCGGGCGCGATGCCACTGCCGTTGTCGCGGATGCGGATCAGGCGCACACCGCCCTCTTCAAGATCGATATCAACGCGGCTGGCGCCGGCGTCGATCGCGTTCTCGACCAGCTCCTTGACCACCGACGCGGGTCGTTCGACCACTTCGCCGGCGGCGATCTGGTTGATCAGGATCTCCGGCAACGGCCGGATCGGGCGCGGATGGGTAGCAGACGTCATGCGGGGATGATAACGGAGCGGCCAAGGGTAGAGTCGAGCCATGCTCGACTGACGGGCTACCCGCAAGGCCCAGTCGAGCGCGGCTCGACTCTGCAGAAAGCAGAAACCCGCCTTCGGCGGGTTATTTGCTGCCGCCGGCCATGGTGGCTGCGGCGTCGATCTCGGCCTGCGCGCGGGCGGCATACAACGTGCCCGGCGGCGGTTGGCGGCTGAAGAAGGTGTGCACACCATCCAGCACAGCGCCAGCGACCTTGCGCTGGTAAGCCGGGTCCGTCAGGCGGCGCTCTTCATCCGGATTGGAAATGAACGCCGTTTCCACCAGCATCGCTGGCATGTCCGACGTGCGCAGCACCGCGAAGTTGGCGCGCTCGATGTTCGGCTTGTGGTTGTTGCCGATCCGCTTCAGACCGCCCAGCACGTGGCCGGCAGCGTCTTCGGACGCCTTCATGTAGCCGCTCTGCGCCAGGTCCAACAGCACATTGGCAAGCGTGCCCTCGGTCTGCTGCAGGCGAACGCCACCGACCAGATCGGCCGCGTTTTCCTTGTCTGCCAGCCAGCGGGCGCGCTGCGAAGAGGCACCCTTGGTCGACAGCACGTACACCGACGAACCCGTGGCCGAACGGTTCTCGGCCGCGTCGGCATGGATCGAAATGAAGATGTCCGCCTTGTTCGCACGCGCCTTCTGCGCACGCATCGGCAGCGGGATGAACACGTCGCTGTCGCGCGTCAGGTAGGCCTTCAGGCCCGGCGTGGCGTTGACCTGGCGGGCCAGCTCACGCGCCACGGCCAGGGTGACATCCTTCTCGCGCTTGCCGGTCGGGCCGATCGCACCCGGGTCCTGGCCACCATGACCGGGATCGATCGCCACCACAAGGTGGCGCATGCCGGGCTGCATGCGGATGCGCGATGCATCGCTGGGCATGGCCGGACGCGGCGGCTCGGCCGGCGTCGGTGCCGGTGTAGGGGCCGTTGCCGGCGGCGTGGTCACCACCGCAGCAGTGCGCTGGCCGGCGAGGATTGCAGCCGGCGAGGATGAGGGCGTGCTGCTGGCCGCGACGCCTGCCGCAGCAACCTGGGCCGGCGCGCTGGTCGGTGCGGGGGTCGGCGTGGCGGGTGCGGCGGCGCTGGCGCTGGCCTGCTGCTGCACCTGTGCGGTCAGCAGGGCGGTGGCCCGCGCAGCATCGGTGCGTGACTGCGCGTTCTCGGCCGGCGTGGGCGCGACTGAGCCCCCCGCAGGGGCCGCCTGCGGCTGCACCGCCGGTGGCGTCGCCGGGCGGCTGGTGGTGGCCACGGCAGGGCCATCACCCGGCCATTCGATCACCAGCTTGGATTCATTGCCCTCGCGCTGCATCTGCGGGCGGAACGGCGCCACCGATTCGGCAAGGTCGAACACGACACGGAAAGTGCCCGGGACCGGCTGTCCGGTACGCACCGCCGTGACCACGCCCTGCGCGGCCGGCATCTTCAGGTTGCGTACGGCGCTGGAGTCGGGGAAATCGACCACCAGGCGGTTCGGGCCGGCCAGCGACAGGGTCTTGTAGCCGCCACTGCCGACCAGTGAGATCTCGGCACGGGTGCCGGTCGCGCCGGTGTTCAGCAGCACCTGGCGGACTTCACCCGCCCACGCACTGACGCTCGCCAGACCCAGTCCGACGGCGGCACAGATGGCGATGAGACGGTTCCCCGGGCGCATGGCTCAGGATTCAATCACCGCGCTGAACGGAATGCAACACCTTTTTCCTTAATAATCCGTAACCTGCCGATCTTTGTTCTCGTCAGCCGACAGAAATGGCCTGCAAGTCGCCCCCTTGGGGCAGCCGTTTCAGCCATTCATGTCCAACGTCGCTGGCTCCGGTGAGACGGACACGGCGCCCCTGTCCTTCGATCTCCAGCGCTACCACCAGATCGGTCGGCGGCAGCGCGCCGGCGCCCCGTTCCGGCCATTCCACCAGCCACAGCACCGCGCTGCCCTCGTCCAGGCCTAGGAAATCCAGCTCACCGGCCTGGCCGATGCGGTACAGGTCCAGGTGCCACGCCTCACCGCCACTGGCCAGCGGATAGCGCTCGACCAGGGTGTAGGTGGGGCTGCGGATCGCGCCC
This sequence comes from Stenotrophomonas maltophilia group sp. msm4, assembly GCF_032025605.1. NCBI lineage: Bacteria > Pseudomonadati > Pseudomonadota > Gammaproteobacteria > Lysobacterales > Lysobacteraceae > Stenotrophomonas > Stenotrophomonas maltophilia group sp. msm4. The sequence goes on from NZ_JAVSKK010000001.1 coordinate 1,735,052, forward strand.
CGCACGCCCAGCGCGCGCAGCAGCGCGCGGGCCGTAGTGGACTTGCCGGCGCCCAGGTCGCCGCGCAGTTCGATCAGCGCCTGCGGCGGCCGGGTGGCCGCCAGCCACTGCCCGAGCAGTTCGGTGGCGTCGCTGTCGGCAAGGAAGAAATCGGTCATGGGAAGCATTCCGGGTTGGCCAGTCGCCGCAACGGCGCCAGCAGATCAGTAGGAAGCAGGCCGCGTGCACCGTCAGCGGCAGCCGCGTCGCCGGCCAGCGCATGCAGCAACGCGCCCGCCGCGGCGGCATCGAAGGCGGCCAGGCCCTGCGCACGCAGGCCGGCGATGATGCCGGTGAGCAGGTCGCCCATGCCCCCCACGGCCATGCCGGGATTGCCGGCGGCGATCAACCGGGGCGTTTGCCCGGGCGCCGCCACGATGCTGCCGGCGCCCTTCAACACCACCACCGCGTGGAAACGCTCGGCGAGCGTCTGCGCACAGGCGTAGCGATCGGCCTGGATGTCGCTGGTGCTGCAGCCGAGCAGGCGTGCGGCCTCGCCCGGGTGCGGTGTGAGGACGGCGCCGGGCAAGGCACGCGGATCCTGCGCCAGCAAGTTCAGCGCGTCGGCATCGACCACCAGTGGTCTGGCGCTGGCCAGCACCCGCGCAAACAGCGCGCGTGCCCATTCGTCCTGGCCCAGACCGGGCCCGATCGCCACCACCTCCGCCCTGTCAAGCAAGGCCGGCAGCGCTTCGCCGTCTTCCAACGCGTGGGTCATCGCCTCGGGCAGCCGAGCCAGCAGTGGACCGACGTGGTCGCGGCGGGTGCCCAGGCTCAACAGCCCCGCCCCTGCGCGCAAGGCGGCCTCGGCTGCCATGGCGATGGCACCGCCGCTGCCGTGGTTGCCGCCGACGCACAGCACGTGGCCGGATTCACCCTTGTGGGTATTTGCGCGGCGCGGCGGCAACAGGGCCGGCAACCGTGCCTGCGTCCAGTACTCCACGGCAGGCGACACGCTTTGCCATGCGGCCGCGGGCAACTGCAGGGGTGCCAGGGCCTTGTGCCCGCAATGATCCAGCGCGTCGCCGGTGTACAGCCCGCGATGGGCCACGATGAACTGCAGGGTCAGCGCAGCGCGTACTGCCGCGCCGGGTACCGCACCGCGGTCGGCATCGACGCCACTGGGCACATCCAGGGCCAGCACAGGTGCCGCCTGCGCATTGATCGCAACGATCAGCGCCTGCGCCGCGCCCTCCGGCGCGCGATCGAAACCCAGCCCGAACAGGGCATCGACCCAGAGGTCGGCCTCGGGCAGCGCGCCGTCGAACTCGGTGATGGCGCCGCCGTCGGACCTGAACTCCGATGTTGCACGCTGCGCCAGCGCGGTCGATGGCGCCCGGCCCGGCAGGGCGATCACCCTCACCTCGCGCCCGGCCTGCAACGCGTGGCGAGCCAGCACGAGGCCGTCGCCGCCATTGTTGCCCGCACCGACCACCACGCCGATGCGCTGCGCCTGCGGCCAATGCTGCAGCAGGCACTGCCAGGCGGCCTGGCCGGCCTGCGCCATCAGTCCCCAGCCAGCATCCCCCGCCAGGGTGGACGCCTGGGCATCCAGCGCACGCGCGGCAGCGGAATCGAACAGATCGGCGAGGTTGGCCATGCAGGGATTTTATACTGGTGCGCATGTCCCTCGCCCCCTCCCCCGTCGATCCAGCCCAGGCCGTGCAGCGCATCCGCGAACTGGCCCGCGCGCATGGCTTCCAGCGCTGCGGCATCGCCGGTATCGAGCTCGGCGAGGACGAGGCGCACCTGGCCGACTGGCTGGGCCAGGGCCTGTACGGCACGATGGACTGGATGGCGCGCCACGGCACCCTGCGCGCACGACCAGCCGAGCTGTTGCCCGGCACTGTGCGCGTGATCTCGGTGGGCATGGACTACAGCCACAAGGATGACACCGAAGCGTGGGCGACGCTGGCCGACCCGGGCCGCGCCTACGTGGCGCGCTATGCGCTGGGCCGCGACTACCACAAGCTGATGCGCAACCGCCTGCAGAAGCTGGCCACGCAGATCAACGACGAAGTCGCACCACTGGGCTACCGCGTGTTCGTCGATTCCGCCCCCGTCCTGGAGCGCGCACTGGCCCGCAACGCCGGGCTCGGCTGGATCGGCAAGCACACCTGCCTGATCGACCGCCATGGCGGTTCCTGGTTCTTCATCGGCGAGATCTACATCGACATCCCGCTGCCGATCGATACGCCGGCCACGGCGCACTGCGGCACCTGCACGCGCTGCATCGATGTCTGCCCGACCCAGGCCATCACCGGCCCGCAGCGGCTGGACGCGCGGCGCTGCATTTCCTACCTGACCATCGAACACGACGGCGCCATTCCCGAACAGATGCGCCCGCTGATCGGCAACCGCATCTATGGCTGCGACGACTGCCAGCTGGTCTGCCCCTGGAACAAGTTCGCCAAGCGCACCGACGAAGCCGATTTCCGCGCGCGCAACAACCTCGATACCGCGCGCCTGGACCAGCTGTTCGCCTGGGACGAAGCCGAGTTCCTGCGCCGCACCGAAGGCAGCCCGATCAGGCGCAGCGGCCATGAGCGCTGGCTACGCAACATCGCCGTGGCGCTGGGCAATGCGCCGTCCTCGGCCGAAGCGCTGGCTGCGCTGCAGACCCGCATCGACGATCCCTCGCCGCTGGTGCGTGAACACGTGCAGTGGGCACTGGGCCAGCACACGGCGCGCTGACGTGCGATCCTGAGCCCCCGTTCCGCCCGCAGCACGCCGTTTCCATGCAGCCACGCAACAACGACATCCTCACCCCCAGCCAGCTCAACACCCTGGCCCGCGACCTGCTGGAAGGCAGCTTCCCGGCGATCTGGGTCGAGGCCGAACTGGGCAGCGTGGCGCGTCCTGCCTCCGGACACCTCTACTTCAACCTGAAGGACGCGCGCGCGCAGCTGCGTGCGGCGATGTTCCGGATGAAGGCGCAGTACCTGAAGTTCGTGCCGCGCGAAGGCATGCGCGTGCTGGTGCGCGGCAAGGTGACCCTGTACGACGCCCGTGGCGAGTACCAGATGGTGCTGGACCACATGGAGGAAGCCGGCGAAGGCGCGCTGCGCCGCGCCTTCGAGGAGCTGAAGGCACGGCTGGAGGCCGAGGGCCTGTTCGACCCGGCACGCAAGCGGCCGCTGCCGGCGCACGTGCAGCGCCTGGCCGTGATCACCTCGCCCACCGGCGCCGCCGTGCGCGACGTGCTGAGCGTGCTCGGCCGGCGCTTCCCGCTGCTGGAAGTGGACCTGCTGCCGACCCTGGTACAGGGCAGCAGTGCCGCCGCGCAGATCACCCGGCTGCTGCAGGCCGCCGATGCCAGTGGCCGCTACGACGTGATCCTGCTGACCCGCGGTGGTGGTTCGCTGGAAGACCTGTGGGCCTTCAACGATGAAACACTGGCCCGTGCGATCGCCGCCAGCCGCACGCCGGTGGTCTCGGCGGTGGGCCACGAAACCGACTTCAGCCTGAGCGACTTCGCCGCCGACCTGCGTGCACCAACGCCCTCGGTGGCGGCCGAGCTGCTGGTACCCGACCAGCGCGAACTGGCCCTGCGCCTGCGCCGCACGGCCGCCCGCATGGTGCAGCTGCAACGGCATGCGATGCAGCAGGCGATGCAGCGCGCCGACCGCGCCCTGTTGCGCCTGAACGCCCAGAGCCCGCAGGCACGACTGGATCTGCTGCGTCGACGCCAGCTCGATCTGGGCCGGCGCCTGCATGCCGCGTTCAACCAGCAGCAGGAGCGCCGTGCCGCGCGCCTGCGTCACGCGTCTGCGGTACTGCGTGGGCATCATCCGCAGCGCCAGCTGGACGCGATGCAGCGTCGCCTGACCGCCCTGCGTGGGCGGCCGCAGGCAGCGATGCAGCGTCTGCTGGAGCGCGATGCACTGCGACTGCGCGGACTGGCGCGTTCACTTGAAGCAGTCAGCCCGCTGGCGACCGTGGCGCGTGGCTACAGCATCCTGACCCGCAGCGATGACGGTACGCTGGTGCGGAAGGTTGATCAGGTACAGCCCGGTGACGCGCTGCAGGCCCGCGTTGGTGACGGCGTGATCGACGTACAGGTCAAGTAGAGGGGGGTTCGGCAGGGCTGCGCCCTGCACCCGCGGTAGTGCCGGCCGCTGGCCGGCAGCCTCAACAGCAACAGCAAAAGCTGGCATTCCGCGGGTTGGCGGGGCGGTGCCAGAGTGCGGGGACGCCGTAAAACCGCCCATGGGGGCTTGGCAGCCGCATCCATGCGGCTGACACCGCGCACTCCGACACCGCCCCACCTCTGACAGTTTTCCGCGATGGGGTAGATCCACGCCATGCGTGGATGAATCTCTTTCAGATATCGAATCAATTCGGGGTCAGATCCGTTTTCCTGCGGAAAACGGATCTGATCCCAAGCGCCATTCCGGCAGGTCGCAGAAATCTGTCGAAGGCGGGGTGGGTCCGGTGGCGGGAGTGTCCGCGGCATGGATGCCGCGGCCAAGCCCCCATGGTGAAGTGACCCCCGAGACTTGGACGGTGGGGTCAGGCGGCTGCTTGGGCCTGTTCCCGGTACTTTACCGGGCTTAGCCCCTTCAATTTCAATCTGATTCGCTCTTGGTTGTAGTACTTGATGTACTCCACCAGCCCGGCCTCCAGGCTTTCGATGCTGTCAAAGCTGTTCAGGTAGAAGAACTCCGACTTCAGCGTCCCGAAGAAGCTTTCCATTGCCGCATTGTCCAAGCAGTTGCCACGTCGGGACATGCTTTGCTTCAACGAGTGCTTTTCCAGCATGTGCCGGTAGTTCTCATGCTGGTACTGCCAGCCCTGGTCGGAGTGGATCATTGGCCGCTCATCCGGCGAAAGCTTCTTGATGGCCTCCTCCAGCATCTGACCTACCAGATCGAACACAGGCTGGCGCTTGATCTGATAAGCCACGATTTCACCGTTGTAGAGGTCCATGATCGGCGACAGGTACAGCTTCATGCCTTGCACCTTGAACTCGGTGACGTCAGTCACCCACTTCTGGTTGGGCCGCTCGGCATGGAACTGGCGATTGAGGTCATTGCCAACCACAACATTGGCGGCCCCTTTGAAGGACCGGTAGCGCTTCACGCGTACCCGTGATTTCAGGCCCATCTCCCCCATCAGGCGCTGTACCCGCTTGTGATTGGTCCGATGGCCCTGATTGGCCAGTTCCAGCGTCACCGTGCGATACCCATAGCGCCCTTGGCTTTGATCGTAGATTGCCCGGATGCGCTCGCACAGGGCTGCCTCATCCTGATCCGGATGGGCCAGGACATGGTTCTGGTAATAGAACGTACTGCGTGACAGCTCTGCCGCTTCGAGCAGAAGCGACAGCGGATGAACCTGCCTCAATCCTTGGATGGCTTGCGCTTTGCGTCCTGCGCCGCCTGCTCTTCCCGGATCAAGGCATCGAGTTTTTTTAGGTAGTCGGTCTCCGCACGCAGATAGGCAACTTCCTTGAGCAGCTCATCGCGGCTCATTTCCTCAGGTGGCTTGGACGAACGGGTCTTTTTCATCGGCTTTCGGGGCGGCGGCGGAGGTGGTGCCAGCGCTTGGGCACCGCCTTGAGCATACAGGCGACGCCACCGACCCACCGCGCCGGCATCGCCAATTTGAAAGTAAGTGGTGGCCTCCCGCCCGGACATGCCGTCCTGGCCCATCTTCTTCAGGACAGCCAGCTTGAATGCGAGGTCATAGGACTGGGACTGGCGATGAAATCCCCGCCAACCATGCAGCCGATAGGTCGCCACCCAGCGCCTGACCGTGGAGAACTCCAGGCCGTAGCGACGAGCAACGGCTTTGACCGATGTGGAGGTCTTGCAGGCCTGTTTGGCGACCTGCAGTTTGAAACGCGCGTCGTATCTGTTCATGTATCCCTCGGGGTCGGATCTGATGTCCAACTCCCGGGGGTCACTTCATGGACGGGTTTACGGCGTCTCCCGCCACCGGACCCACCCCGCCATCCCACGGATAGCCAGCTTTTGCTTCGGCTGTTGCTGTTGCTGTTGCTCTGGCTTCGGCAGGTGCAGGGCGCAGCCCTGACGAACAACCCCCTACTTTGCCTGCTCGCAGAACTTCTGCCGGTACTCGAGCGCCTTCGGCATCAGTGCCTGCAGGTTCTGGATGCGGGTGCCCGGATTCGGGTGGGTGGAAGCGAACTCCGGCGGCGCCTGGCCGCCACTGGCCTGGCCCATGCGCTGCCACAGCGGCACCGCCTCGCGGGGATCGAAGCACGCCGCTGCGGCCAGCATCAGCCCCACTTCATCGGCCTGCGTCTCGTGGCTGCGTGCATAGGGCAGCAGATACCCGTAGCCCATCGCCGACATCATCATCTGTTGCTGCTGCGCATCCATGCCGCTGGCGGCACCGGCCATCTGCCCGATCTGGGTCAGCTTCTGCTGCGCCATCCGCTGCGCACCATGGCGCAGCAGCGCGTGGGCGATCTCATGGCCCATCACCACCGCCATCGCATCACGCGTACGCGCCACCGGCACCAGGCCGGTGTAGACCGCCATCTTGCCGCCCGGCAGGCAGAACGCATTGGCCTGCTCGGACGGGATCACATTCACTTCCCACTGGAAATCCCGCGCGAAATGCGCCGGCTGCACGCCGTGCTCCTGTGCCAGCGCGGTCTCCACCACATCCACCTTGGCGATCAGGCGCTGCGCGATGTCGCGCACATCGCGCGCGATCGGCGCATTCGGATCCATCGGCCGTTCCTGCGCGAGGATCTGCTGGTAGGCCTGCAGACCGAGCGCGGTCTCCTGGCGCGCATCCAGGCTGCTGTCGATCATCACCTTCTCGCCGGTGTAGGGATCGACGGTGCGATTGGAGAACCAGTAGAACACCGCATAGCCCGCCGCCAGCAGCAGCACCCACCAGCGGATGTTGCCGAACAGGCCGCGTCGCTGCGGGCCTTGGGGCGAGCGGGAAAAGGGATCGTTGCGCATCGGTGGTCTTCCAGCAGACCCCGCCGGCTGGCGGGCACGGCGCAATCTTAGTGCGCGGACGCCAGCAGCGGGTGAAGCCCGATGCCGCTCAGATGCCGCGCACCAGACGGAAGCCGATGCGCGCATTGGTGGTGTCCGAATCCTGCGATTGCCGCCAGGCCGCACGAGTCTGCTCGGGCGCATTGGCCCAATTGCCGCCCCGGATCACCCGTGACCGGCAGCCCGGGTTGAACCAGGCGACACCGTCGGACGGCGCACGCCGGTAGCTGGCGTGCCAGCAGTCGGCCACCCATTCGCTCAGATTCCCGGCCATGTCGTGCAGGCCGAAAGCATTGGCCTGGAAACTGGCCACCGGCGCCGGTCCCCACCAGCCATCGCCATAGCCGATGAAAGCGTTGTGCCAGTGCCGACCCGAAGGCGAGACGTCCTTGCTGCCGGTGAAGTTGCCGCTGCCCGGCGGCGGCGTACCGGCGTCTCCCCAGGGGTAGCGGCCACTGTTCCCGGCGCGCAGCGCATATTCGAATTCGGCCTCGCTCGGCAGCCGGTAGCTGCGTCCGGTCTGCTCGGACAGCCATGCCGCGTAGTTCTCGGCATCCCGCACGCTGACATGCATCACCGGCGAGTTGCCCAGTGCGCGCGCGCCATCGTAATCCGAACGCCAGTCGACGCCGCTGCGGCGGATGAAATTGCCGCTGCGCTCGTCATAGACCACCGAGTGGCCGCGCCGGGTCGCACGTGGTCGTGCATTGGTCGACCTCACATAGCGCTCGAAATCGCCGACGGTAACCTCGGTGATCGCCATCGCGAAGCCGCGGTCAAAGCGAACGTAATGGGAGGGGCGCTCGGCGTCGGTGGAACCGGGCTCGGCATCACCCGCGCCCATCTGGAAGCCGCCATGCGGCACCACCACCATCTGCGGACCGCGCCCACCATCACGCATCGCGTCGCTGAACACCTGGCCCGGGCGGAAGCTGCCGTAATGGGTGGCTAGATCGATGCGTTCGCGCAGCTGGGCCACCACCGCATCCCCCGGCAAGGCGATGCGCAGGGCCTCGGCCAGCTTTTCGCGCGCCGGCTTCAGCCCCTGCGGCGTCGCCAGCTCGCGCAGGCCCTCATCACGCAGCTGCAGCAGCGCGGCGGCGCGGATCTGCTCGATGCGCTCAAAGGCATCGGCAATGGTCGGTGACGAGTCACGGACCTTGCTGGCTTCGGCCAGCCAGGTGCCCGCACTGGCAAAGTCGCGTACGCGCGCGGCGTCCTCGGCCCGGCGGATCAGGCCACTTTCGGCCGCCGCCACGCCCTGCCGCGCCCGGCTGTTGTGTTCGTCCAGAGCCAGCGCTTCACGGAAGTTGCCGATCGCACCGTCACCGTCCTCACCGATCCGCCCCGACCGCAGGTCTTCCTCGCCAGCACGGTTATAGGCCACCACGCGCTGGGCGAGCTCCACCCGGCCCTGCAGCGCGCGCACCTTCTCATCCTTCGGCGCCAGGGTCAGCAGCACCAGCGCCTGGCGACTCGCCTCGGCCAGCGCCTCGCGCTGCCGCAGTGGCCGAACCAGCAGGGCATCGGCCTGCTGCTGCAGGCGCTGGCGAGCACGCTGCAGGCCGCTGCGGGCCAGGCGGTCATCCGGGTCTTCCTCCTGTACCGCCAGCCACAGCGGAACCGCCGCGTCGGCGTCCTCGTACAGGTGCCCTTCGCTGAACGCCTTTTCGGCTGCGCGACGCAGCTGGGCGACGCTGCGGCCCTGCCGGTCGACCCGTGGCGGTGTCCACCGCTGCACGTCCTCGGTGGCATCCTCACCGGCAATGGTGACGCTGCCCTGCCCGGCCCCCGGTGTCGGCTCCGCCAGTGAACCTTCCTGCGGCCGCGCGTCTTCGCCGGCAGCCGGCCCCGGCTCCGGTGTCGCCGAGGGCGACGGTGTGCAACCGGCCAGGGCCACGGCCAGAGCGGTGCACAGCACGGACGACAGCGGAAAACGCAAGCAGGATCTCCTTCGGCACGGACGCGGACCGACGTTAGGCTATTCTCCCCTGCCTGAGCAAACCCGAGTAGTAGGCCCTGACCCGTGGCAACCTGGATCACCACCCCCGCCGAGCTGGATGCGTACTTCCAGCAGCGTCCGGCCCGCATCGGCCTGGACACCGAATTCATCCGTGAACGCACATTCTGGCCGCAGTTGGCTCTGGTGCAGATGGCGGTCGGGCAGGACATCCTGCTGATCGATCCGCTGATTCCCGGCATGACCGAGGCACTGGCGCCCTGGCTGGCCGATGAATCGATCACCAAGGTGATGCACAGCGCCAGCGAAGACCTGGTTGCCTTCAAGTGGACCTGCGGCGTGTTGCCGCGACCGCTGTTCGACACACAGATCGGCGCCTCGCTGGCCGGCATTGGTGGCGGCATGGGCTACCAGAAGCTGGTCGCGGAAATCACCGGCGTGGCGCTGGCCAAGGGCGAAACGCGCTCGGACTGGATGCGCCGTCCGCTCTCGGAGTCGCAACTGCAATACGCCGCCGACGACGTCGAGCATCTGTTCGCGCTGCATGACGCGATTGATGCCAAGCTGCAGGCGCTGGGCCGCCAGCAGTGGCTGCACGACGACGGCGAGCGCCTGCTGGCCAGCGTCGCCAATGACGAGGACCGCTGGCCGCATCTGGCGATGCGCTCAGCGCAGTTTCTCGATGCTCCCGCGCAGCGCCGCCTGCTGCGCCTGCTGCGCTGGCGTGATGTGCAGGCACGCAGCAGCGACCGGCCGCGCAGCTGGATCCTGGACAACGAACTGGCCGCCACGCTGGCACGCACGCCACCGGCCGATGCCGCCGCGCTGGCCACGCTGTTTGAACAGTTCCCGAAGGCACCGCGCAAGCTCGCCGGCGCGGTGTGGCAGGCGCTGGACACGCCGCTGGCCGATGAGGCCGAGGCACCGCTGGCATTGCCCGCCAACGACACCAACAAGCAGGCACTGAAGAGGCTGCAGGACGCCGTTGCCGAGCGCAGCCGCGAGCTGGGCCTGCCGGATGGCGTGCTGGCCTCGCGCAAGCATCTGGAAAGCTACCTGGAGCGCCGCCAATGGCCGGCCGCACTGGCCGGCTGGCGCCAGCAGGAGCTGGAGTCGCGGCTGCAGGCGCTGCTGCCGGCACGTTGAAGCGCCGAGCACGGCGCCGGATTGCGGTCCGGCTACCGTGGAGGGCCATGAAAAAGGGCGACCCGGATCACCGGGCCGCCCTTTGCATTCCAGCAGTGCGATGGCGGGAAGTCCAGCCACCGTGGCAACGCCTTACCAGTTCATGTTCAGCGAGACACCGACGGTGCGCGGTTCGTTGTAGACCGCAGCCATGTAGTTCTCGATCACACCCTTGAGGTTCTTCTCGTTGGTGATGTTGCGCGCGAACAGCGCCACTTCGTAGGCACCGTAGTTGCCCGAGTAGCCGATCTTCAGGCCGCCTTCGAAATCACCCTTGGAGTTGAACTCCTTGCTGTCGTACAGCACGAAGCTGGTGTAGCCCTGCTTGTTCCAGTCGGTGGAGACGAACATGGTGCCGGCGTCGCTGACCGGGAAGTCGTAGCGGGCGGCCAGGTTGACGTTGTACTTCGGCGCGTTCGGCAGCGGGTTGCCGTCGATCTGCGCGAAGGTGTTGGCACCGACCTTGATGGTCGGGTCATTCACCGTGCACACCACCTGGCCGTTGAGGCCGCAGACCTGCGCGTAGACGCGCTTGTCCTTGATTTCGCTGTGCAGCAGGCTCAGGCCGGCGCTCAGGGTCAGGTTCGGGATCGGGCGCAGCTCCATGTCCGCTTCGAAACCATAGGCCTTGGCCTTGTCGGCGTTGAACAGCACGCCGTTGCCGTCCGAATCGTTGCCGTTGAGCTGGATGTCGTTGACGGTGTAGGTGAACGCGGTGGCGTTCAAGCGCAGGCGGTTGTCCCACAGGCTGCTCTTCACGCCTGCTTCCCAGGACAGGATGGTCTCGGAATCGGCGGTGGTGAAGTCGGCATTGAACACGGCCGAGCGGCCCTGGATGGTCGGGCCGCGGAAGCCGCGGGCGACCTTGGCATAGACGCTCACGTCCGGCGTGATCTGATACATCGCGCTCAGATCCCAGCTCGGAGTGGTGTCGGACATCTTGACGTCGGTGCGGCCCTTGTAGGTGACCACGCCAGCGGCAGTGTCAGCCGTCTTCAGCAGGCGGGTGTGCTTCTCGTCCCGGGTCTGGCGCAGGCCGGCCGTGACGGTGAACTTGTCGGTGAAGGCATAGCTCAGCTGGCCGAAACCGGCCCACGAGGTGTTCTTGTTGCGCAGGCGCACCCAGTTGTTCGGGTTGCGGGCCGCGCCCTGCAGGAACCAGGCGCGCTGGTAGAAGTCGGTGGTGTCGCTGCCGTTGAAGTAGAAGGCACCGGCCTGCCACTGCAGCGCGCTGTCGTCATGGCTGGCCAGGCGGAATTCCTGGGTCCACTGGTCCAGGTCACGGATGCGGCCCATCGACTGGCCGTAGCCGTTCGGTACGCCGTTCACCGGGAAGTTCACCGCAGCGCCGCCGTCGGTGTCGCCACGGCTGTAACCGGAGGTGGTCTCGTAGGCGGTGATCGAGGTGAAGTCGATCGCGCCGAAGTCGTAGCGCGCCTTCACCGAGCCGCCGTAGGTCTTGTAGGCCTGCGGGTTGTTGTCGGCTTCGTCGTAGGCGACCTGGTCGCGCGGCACGTCGGTCTTGTTCGAGCCCTTGGTCAGCGCACCGCGCAGGAACAAGGTCGAGGTGCCTTCGTAGTCACGGGCGTGGGCCGAGGCCAGGATCGAGAACTGGTCGCTCGGGGTCAGCAGCAGCTGCGCGCGTACGTTGCGGTCATCGAAGCCGCCCATCGCGTTCTTCTTCGGGCTGACCGTGCCGTCGGCACTCGGGCCCTTGTAGGTGTTGTCGACGTAGTCATCGCGGTGCTGGTACAGCGCCGACACGCGGAACGAGGCGATGTCATTGATCGGACCGCCGAAGCCGCCGTCGATCGACACGCTGTTGTAGGTCGCGTAGCTGGCGCTGACCCGGCCGGTGTAGTCCTGGGTCGGCTTCAGGGTGTCGAACTTGACGATGCCGGCGGTGGTGTTGCGGCCGAACAGCGAGCCCTGCGGGCCACGCAGCACTTCCACCTGGTCCACGTCATAGACCGGGTTGGACTTCAGCACCACGTGCTCCAGCACCACATCGTCCTGGATGATCGACACCGGCTGCGAGGCACCCAGATAGAAGTCGATATTGCCCAGGCCACGGATATAGAAGCGCGGGAAGATGCGGCCGGTGGTGGTTTCCGCATACAGGCTCGGCACGCGGCCGGACAGTGCCAGCAGGGTGTCGTCGCCGCCGGCGGTGAAGTCGCGCATGCGCTCGCCCTGCACCACCCCCACCGAAACCGGCACTTCCTGCAGGTTCTGCTCACGGTGTTCGGCGGTCACGGTGATCGTGTCCAGGCCGGTCGGGGTCGGCGCGCTGTCCTGCGCGGCGGCACCGAAGCTGCCGACCAGGGCCAGGCCGGCACAGGCCAGGGCCAGCGGATGGCGGCGGAAGGAAACGAAGGAAGACGACAGACCCGACAGGCGGCGGGAATCGGAATGGGAGGGCATGGAATGCTCTGAGGAGGCGTCCGTGCGGCCTGCGCGAGCCGGGCGGCAAAAAGGGGGGAAACTGCGCAAGCGGCCATTATCCCCCAAATTGTTACGATTTCGTTGCGCGGCACCCGAACCCGGCGAAACAAGCGGTTTCGGCACAGTCCGCCGGCACCACCCAAGGAAAACGGATCTGATCCCGAAGCTCCTGGCAGCCGGGTCAGCGCGACATCGACCCTCGCAAGTCGCCCGCGTGCGCGCTGCGAAACCAACTCTCGCCTTTACTTCTACGGCGCCGCGGCTTCGCGCTACGGCGTCGCGGCTTCGCGGAACGACTGCTCATTGCTGCCGCCCCCGGCATTGCCTTGCGCAACGCCTGGTCTCTGTCGAATTCGCCCTGCTGCGGCAGGCCCTGGCCTGAAACGGTCCGGGACGGCGGTGGATCCCGTCCCCGCCCCGTCCCGGCCGGGCGCTTGGCAAGCGCGGCGGGCGGCGCTACACTGAAGGCCTGCCGTGGGGCCATAGCTCAGCTGGGAGAGCGCGTCGTTCGCAATGACGAGGTCAGGAGTTCGATCCTCCTTGGCTCCACCACTCTTCAGAAGAACCCGCAGATCGCCATGATCTGCGGGTTTTTTCTTTTCAGCGCCTCCGGCTCAGGCCGGCTCCTGGTCACCATCCTTGCGTTGCGGGCCGCGCGAGTGCGCATCGCGCACCTGTTGATCGCGCTGCCCCGGCCGCTGCTTGGCCACATCGTCCTGCTTCCTGTCCTGGCGGCTTTCCTGGATACCCTGCTTCGGGTCCTGATCCCTGCTTTGCTCGTTCATCGAAAACTCCCTCGCCGGCAGCAGGCCAACGTTGCCACCACGCTAGAGGTTGCCGGGTGAGCCGCGGGTCAGTCCCATGCCAACATCGTGTGCAGGAAGCGGCTTGCCGACAGCGCCCCACGCGGCCAGAATCCGGGGCACCACGCTCACCTGTGTTCCATGCCCTCCCCTGCCCAGCACGCAGCTCACGCGTTGCCGATGCTCCTCAATGCGACCGACGGCAGGATCCAGCTCGGCAACCTGCCCGCATTGATCGGCCCCACCCTGTCACTGGACGAAGCGCGCGTCGCCTTTGCCCCTCTGGTGCGAGGGGAGCGCGATGTCGGCACCGGCTATCACTGGCTCAGCCTGCACCGGCTCAGCCTGGGCGGTGCGCCCGCTGGCATCAGCCTGGGCTTCCACGGGCAACGGCTCGACATGGTGACAATGAGCGTCGATCTGCCCGGTGCAACACTGGAAGACGGCTGGCCGACCCAGGCCGCGATCGATGCCGAAGTCGCTTTCATGCGGCGCACCTTGGCCACGGCACTGGGGCGCAAACTGGCAGGCGGCCACGCCCGCTTCAGCTGGGGCGAGGCCTGGGCCCGGTTCGACCCGAAGGGATTCATGGCCAGCAGCGGCATCCGCTACTCGCCTCGCGCGTGACGGCGCTCAGGTTCGGGTGATCGACACGCCGCCTTCAACGCGCATTGCGGTACCGGTAACGAAGCTGCTTTCATCGCTGGCCAGGAACAACGCCGCATTGGCGATCTCTTCCGGCTCGGCCATGCGCTTGAGTGCATGCAGCGAGCGCACGAAGTCGCGGGCATCGCCGGTCGGTGCGGCCTGCCGGCCCATTTCGGTATCGGTGCCACCGGGCAACAGCACGTTGCTGCGCACGCCGCGCGCGCCGTATTCGGCGGCAATCACCTGGCTCAGGCCTATCAAGCCGGCCTTGCTCGACGCATAGGCCGCCATGCCCGGGAAGCCGACGGTGTGGCCGACGAAGGTGCCGACAAACACCAGCGAGCCACCGCCGCGTGCCAGCAACGCCGGCAACTGGGCGCGTGCGGCGTGGAAGGCGGCATCGAGATTGGTGGCCATCACCTCGCGCCACGCATCCACCGGGAACTCTGCTGCCGGTGCACCGGGGCCGAGCATGCCGGCATTGTTGAGCGCGATGTCCAACCCACCGAATGACTGCTGGGCCAGTTCCACCAGCGCCGGTGCCGTGGCCGGATCAGCCACGTCCGCGGCATGCACCACCACCTCGCCACCGGCGGCGCGGATCTGCTCGGCCAGCACCAGCAGCGGCTGTGGGCGTCGTGCATTGAGCACCAGCTTTGCCCCTTCGGCAGCAAAGCGCAGCGCGCTGGCGCGGCCGATGCCAGCACTGGCACCGGTGATGAGGGCGATCTTGTTGTTCAGGCGCATGAGGGTGGTACCGGTTGTGGAGTGGCCACCACGATGCCGCGCCTCTCGCCTGCCGACACTCCGTTTCCGGGCCTCCCGACCCGGTGCAGGAAACGGAGTTTCCGTAGAACCGGCACGTGCCAGAATCCATCCATGGAAAGCGCCGCCACCACCGCTCCCGATGCCCGTGTCGAACGGGTCTGCCGCCATCTGCAGGCCAGCCTCGACGAGCCCTCGCTGCAGGCGTTGGCCGCCATCGCTGGCTGCAGCCCGACCCGGCTGCATCGCCTGTTCAAGCAGGCCACCGGGTTGACCCCGAAGCAGTACGCTGCAGCGCTGCGCGCCGATCGCCTGCGCAGCGGACTTCAGCAGAAGGAACGCATCACCGACGCCTTCCACGATGCCGGCTTCGGCTCCAGCGGACGCTTCTACGAGAACGCGCCGAAGCTGCTGGGCATGACGCCGAAGCAATGGCGTGCCGGTGGTCGCGGCGAAGTCATCCACTTCGCGCTTGCCGAAAGTTCGTTGGGCAGCGTGCTGGTGGCCAGCAGTGCCACCGGCGTCGTCGCGATCCTGCTCGGCGACGATCCGGAAGCGCTGCTGCAGTCACTGCAGCAGCGCTTCCGCCAGGCCGAACTGGTCGGGGCCGACAGCGGCTATGAGCAACTGGTGGCACAGGTGGTGGGCCTGGTCGAGGATCCCTCGCGAGGCGCCACGCTGCCGCTGGACATCCGCGGCACGGCGTTCCAGCAACGTGTATGGCAGGCGCTGCAGCAGATTCCGCGTGGACAGACGGCCTCATATGCGGAGATCGCCGCGCGTATCGGCGCGCCGCGATCGAGCCGCGCGGTGGCACGCGCCTGCGCAAGCAATCCGCTGGCTGTGGCGGTGCCCTGCCACCGGGTGGTGCGCCGCGACGGCGACCTGTCCGGCTATGCCTGGGGCGTGGCACGCAAGCGCGAACTGCTGCGCCGGGAAAAGGTCGCCAACGGCTGACGCGACCCGCAAGCCGCCGACCTTGTCCGGCACCGGCCAAGCCCTCAGTCCAGCTTCACCACCAGCTTGCCGAAGTTGTGCCCCAGCAGCAGCCCGAAGAACGCCTCCGGTGCATTTTCCAGCCCTTCCACTACATCCTCGCGGTACTGGATGCGGCCCTCACGCAGCCACTGCGCCATCTCGCGCTCGAAGTCCGGCCACAGGTGCTTGAAGTCGTGCACGATGAAACCGCGCACGGTCAGGCGCTGGCGCAGGATCTGGCTGAACAGCGCCGGCAGGCGGTCCGGGCCAGGCTGCGCGACACCACGATTGTTGTAGGTGGCGATGGTGCCGCACACCGGAATGCGGGCGAAGTCGTTGAGCAACGGCAGCACCGCGTCCAGTACATGGCCCCCGACGTTCTCGAAGTACACGTCGATACCCGCAGGTACCGCCGCGCGCAGCTGCTCGGCAAAATCAGCCGCGCGATGATCCAGCGCCACATCCACGCCCAGCGTTCGCAGATAGGCACGCTTGGCCTCGCCACCGGCGATGGCAACTACGCGCGCGCCCTGCAGCTTGGCCAACTGCGCCACGGTCGCGCCGACCGGCCCCGTTGCGGCGGCCACCACCAGCGTCTCTCCCGGCTGCAGGCGGGCGATTTCATGAAGGCTGGAATAGGCGGTGAAGCCCGGCATGCCATACACCCCCAGCGCCGTACTCAACGGCAGCCCGGCCGGGTCCAGGCGGCGGCCCAGCGCCTTGGCTGGCAGCACGGCGTGGGTCTGCCACCCGCCCGGCGCCAGCACCCGTTCGCCCACTGCGACCCCCTCAGCCCTGGATTGCACCACCTCGGCCACGGTCTGGCCTTCCATCACAGCCCCCACTGCCACCGGCGCGGCATACGACGGTCCCTCATCCATGCGTCCACGCATGTACGGGTCCAGTGAGAGATAGCGATTGCGCAGCAGCACCTCGCCGTCGCCCAAGGGCGGCAGCGCGGCCTGCTCCAGGCGGAAATTGGCTGCGGCGGGCGCCCCCTGCGGACGCGACGCCAGCACGATGCGGGTGGTGGTCGATGAGTCGGACATGACGACGGTCTCTGCTGTTGCCAGCATCAGGAAAGGAACGCCGACACTACGCCGCAGCGTTCCCCCATGGCGGTCACGAAAACAGCGTTCCATGTCCGGTATCGGTGCCGTCCACGCGCAGGCCGCGCCACGCCGCGTTTGTCGATCACCGTGGCCCGCTGAATTCCGCCGCACGCGATGATCACCGCGCCGCCGCGCCCGGTTGAATCGGCATCCAGCGCGCCCCCCGCTCCGCGACGGCGGATCAAGTACTTGCGCCTGCGCAGACGGCAATGTGAAGGTTTTTTGCCAAAATGCTTGCCGTAGGCGGCTGACCTCCGTAATATGCGCGTCCTTGGCAGCGACCTCGCTGCAATGAACTACGTGGCCGAGTAGCTCAGTTGGTAGAGCAGGGGATTGAAAATCCCCGTGTCGGCGGTTCGATTCCGTCCTCGGCCACCACGTTCGACAGCCTGCAGAAATGCAGGTCTTTTTTTCGGGAATCGCAGTTGATCGTGATTGCCACACAGTTTGGCCGAGTAGCTCAGTTGGTAGAGCAGGGGATTGAAAATCCCCGTGTCGGCGGTTCGATTCCGTCTTCGGCCACCATCTTTCGAGACCTGCAGAGATGCAGGTCTTTTTTTTGTCCGTGCTTCGCGCACTGCACGAATGGCGGATGCGGCGCCTGCGCACACGCCCGGTTGACGAAACATTTACACCGGCATGCGCGGCGGCACCTACGCTCCAGACTCCTGCCTGGAGCCTGACGATGCCTCTGCGCCCCGCCCTGTTCGCCTGCCTGCTGCTGGCCGCTTTCCCGGTGATCGCCACTGAACCTGTGCGCGCGGT
This sequence comes from Stenotrophomonas maltophilia group sp. msm4, assembly GCF_032025605.1. Lineage (NCBI taxonomy): Bacteria > Pseudomonadati > Pseudomonadota > Gammaproteobacteria > Lysobacterales > Lysobacteraceae > Stenotrophomonas > Stenotrophomonas maltophilia group sp. msm4. The sequence continues at coordinate 1,752,735 of NZ_JAVSKK010000001.1, forward strand.
CGAGCGCCTGGACATCGATCGCTACGCCGGCCAGTGGCACGAGATTGCGCATCTTCCGGTCTCGTTCCAGAAGCAGTGCGTGGGCGAGATCACCGCCAACTACGGACTGCGCAGCGATGGCCGCATCAGTGTCACCAACGCCTGCCGCAACGGCGACGGTGAGCGCGTGGTCGCCGAAGGCGTGGCTCGCGCGGTGGCCGGCCATCCCGGCCAGTTGCAAGTGCGCTTCGCGCCGGACTGGCTGAGCTGGGTCCCGCTGGTCTGGGCCGACTACTGGGTGCTGGCGCTGGATCCGGACTATCAGTGGGCGCTGGTCGGTGAACCGGACCGGAAGTACCTGTGGATCCTCTCGCGCCTGCCGGAAATGGATCGCGCACGCTTCGAAGCGCTGAAAGAAAAAGCCGAGGCCATGGGCTACGACCTGCGCCCGCTGCGCCTGATGGCCCCGCTTCGCGATACGCCCGCCGATTGAACCGCGTCGCAACCGCGGCGCCGCGCACGCCCGGCCACCATCTTCACGCGCTACCCTCTGCGACGGGTCGCCACAGGCGATCCAAACGACCATACGCCGTAGTATGCTTATTCAAACGCACCCCTCCAGAGGACTTGCGCCCATGCTCCACCGTTTCCGTATCGCCTTGATTGTCCTGTGCACCCTCGCCCTTGTTGCCTGCAACAACGGCATCGTCAAGCGTGTTTCGGAACCGGCGGCCAGCCTGCAGCAGCTGACCGTGCGTGCCGACGGCAACTGGACCGTGGCCCTGCGCCTGCAGAACTTCAGCTCGATGCCGATGACCTTCGATGACGTCTCGCTGGCGCTGACCGTCGGCGACAACGAAGCCGGCACCCTGCAGGCCAAGCCCGGAATCTCCATCGGCGGCACCTCCGCCGACGTCATCAATGTCGACCTCGTGCCCAGCTCGGCCGCGCGCCTGGTGGTGGCCGATGCGCTGGCCAGCAACCGCACCCTGGCCTATGGCCTGAAGGGAACGGTGGCGGCCACGCCGCAGGAGAAGAAGCAGCGCAGCTTCGACATCAGCAGCCGCAGCACCCTCAACCAGGCCCCCGGCCTGCCCGGCGTGCTGCGCTGAACCCGCCTTTCGTGGCGGCGCCCGGCGCCGCTCTCCCCTGCCCTGATCAAATCGAGACGTACCGATGAGCAGCTACACCGCCCCGCTTTCCGACCTCCGTTTCGCCCTGCACGACGTGCTCAAGGTCGAACCCCTGTTCGCCCGCCTGGGCTTCACCGACGCCACCGCCGACGTGGTCGATGCCGTGCTGGAGGAAGCCGGCCGCTTCAGCGCCACCGTGCTGGCCCCGCTCAACAGCGTCGGCGACGAGATCGGCTGCGTGCTCGACCAGGCCACCGGTGAAGTGACCACCCCGCCCGGCTTCAAGCAGGCCTACGACCAGTTCGTCGATGGCGGCTGGACCGGCCTGACCGCCTCGCCGGAGCTGGGCGGCCAGGGCCTGCCGCACACCCTGGGCGTGCCGCTGAACGAAATGATCAACGCCGCCAACCTGGCGTGGGGCAACTTCCCGCTGCTCTCGCACGGCGCGATCGAAGCATTGAAGCAGCACGGCGAGGCCTGGCAGCACGAGGCTTTCCTCAAGCCGCTGATCGAGGGCCGCTGGACCGGCACGATGTGCCTGACCGAACCGCACTGCGGTACCGACCTCGGCCTGCTAAAGACCAAGGCCGAGCCGAACGCCGATGGGAGCTATTCGATCACCGGCACCAAGATCTTCATCACCGCCGGCGAGCATGACCTGACCGGGAACATCGTGCACCTGGTGCTGGCCAAGCTGCCCGACGCTCCCCCGGGTGCCAAGGGCATCTCGCTGTTCGTCACCCCGAAGTTCAAGGTCGACCGCGACGGCAACGTCGGCGAGCGCAACGCACTGCGCTGCGGCTCGATCGAGCACAAGATGGGCATCAAGGGGTCGGTCACCTGCGTGATGAACTTCGATGGCGCGCAGGGCTACCTGGTCGGCCAGCCGCACAAGGGCCTGCAGGCGATGTTCACCATGATGAACACCGCGCGCCTGGGGGTCGGCCTGCAGGGCATCGGCCTGTCCGAGCGCGCCTACCAGAACGCGCTGAAGTACAGCCGTGAGCGCCTGCAGTCGCGCGCCCTGAGTGGTGCAAGGTTCCCTGACAAGCCGGCCGACCCGATCCTGGTCCACCCGGATGTGCGTCGCATGCTGCTGACGGTGAAGTCGCTGGTCGAAGGCAGCCGCCTGCTGGCGCTGCACGCCGCAACCCTGATCGACGTCGCCCACCATGCCGAAGATGCGGCCGAGCGCGAGCGCGCCGACACCCTGGTGAGCTTCCTGACCCCGATCTCCAAGGCCTGCCAGACCGAATGGGGCATCGAGAACACCTACAACGCCCTGCAGTGCTTCGGTGGCCACGGCTACATCCGCGAACACGGCATGGAACAGCTGGCCCGCGATGCCCGAATCACCACGCTGTATGAAGGCACCACCGGCATCCAGGCGCTGGACCTGATCGGCCGCAAGACCGCGTCCAGCCAGGGCGCCGGCCTGAAGCTGATGCTGGCCGAGATCGAAGCCTTCGCCAAGGAACACGAGGGCAACGAAGCGCTGGCCGAGTTCATTGGCCCGCTGCGCGCCAAGGCCGCCGAATGGGGCAAGCTGACGATGGATGTGCTCCAGCGCGCGGCCGGCAATCCGGACGAACTGGGCGCGGCCAGCTACGACTACCTGTTCTATTCGGGTTACGTGGTGCTGGCCTACTGGTGGGCCCGCAGCGTGGCCGCCGCCGATGCCAGCGCGCACGGCGCCGCCTTCGCCCAAGGCAAGCGCGAGACCGCGCGGTTCTACTTCGCCCGCGTGCTGCCGCGCACCCTCAGCCACGCCGCCGCGATCCAGTCCGGCGCCGCCCCGCTGATGGCGATGGACGACGAGCGATTCGGCGTCTGAGCCGGGCTGCCGCCCGGCACCCGCGGTAGTGCCGGCCGCTGGCCGGCAACCGCAACAGCAACAGCTGCATCCCGGTGGATGGCGGGGCGGTGTGGCCTGGCAGGACACGCCGTAAACCCATCCATGGGGGCTCGATGGCGCCATCCATGGCGCCAACGGTCCTGCCACCCCACACCGCCCCGCCTCTGACAGTTCCCCGCGAACTGCCGTAGATCCACGCCACGCGTGGATGAGAACCACCGGAATCCATCTGGAGAAAAGCCCCCCTTTGTTAAGGAGGGCGCACCGACAGGTGCGGGGGATAGGAGGAATGCGCGGACCTGAATGTTGACGATTTGTGTATCGCCTGTCGGCGATACACAAATCGTCAACATTCAGGTATAAGCTGTTCTCCCGATGGAGACAGACACTACACGCTTGGGTCTGATCGAAGCCGGAGCTCCGTTTTCTGCTCCGGGCGCCGAAGCATCGCCCAACGCCACGACGCTGCATCGCCCCGGTTCGGTCCGGCTGCTCTCGCTTGATGCCCACGGACGCGTACTGGACTGGATCACCTGGCAGGATGCGGCCTGCCTCTACGCCCGCGAGGCAGTGGCCTGGACGCTTGGCGATCCCTGCCTGCACATCCACGGTGGCACCAACCGCTTCAGCGGCCTGCAGAGCGGCATGGACCTGCACCCGATCATTGCTGCCCGCGGCCACGCCCGCTCCCGCGCGATCGACCCGACGCCGAACCTGACCAATCAGGCCCTGTTCGCCCGCGACGCCCATCTGTGCATGTACTGCGGCCAGCAGTTCACCCGCCCGACGCTTACCCGCGACCATGTCATGCCGCTGTCCAAAGGTGGCCTGGACTGCTGGGAAAACGTGGTCACCGCGTGCTTCCACTGCAATTCGCGCAAGAGCGACCGCACCCCGCAGCAGGCCGGCATGCCCCTGCTGGCAGTGCCCTACCGGCCCAGCTGGATCGAGCACCTGATCCTGTCCAACCGCAACATCCTGGCCGACCAGATGGCCTTCCTGAAGGCGCAGTTACCCAAGCGCTCGAAACTCAGCACCTGAATGCCCGAAAATGCAACCCTCACCGTCCTGTCACGGACGGCGGCGTTTGCTTGCCCCACCCCCGTTTGAGGGCGAAAATGGGCGTTCAGAAAAAGTGCGAACATGATGATCGACTCTGCCCGCTATCCCCGCCTCGCGCGCATCCAGACACCGGATGACCTGCGCACGTTCGACGAATCCGAATTGAGGGCGGTCGCCGACGAACTGCGCGCCTACCTCATCGAATCGGTGGGCAAGAGCGGAGGTCACTTCGCCGCCGGCCTGGGCGTTATCGAGCTCACCGTGGCCCTGCACTATCTGTACCAGACCCCGGTCGACCAGCTGGTGTGGGACGTCGGCCATCAGACCTACCCGCACAAGATCCTGACCGGCCGCCGCGACGAGATCCATACTGTCAAGCAGAAGGACGGTGTCGCGCCGTTCCCGAAGCGCGAGGAAAGCGAGTACGACACCTTCGGCGTCGGCCACTCTTCCACCTCGATCTCGGCCGCGCTCGGCATGGCCATCGCCCGCCAGTCCGAAGGCGACGACCGCAAGGTTGTGGCAGTGATCGGTGACGGCGCGATGACTGCCGGCATGGCATTTGAGGCGCTGATGCACGCTGGTGGCATGGAGCCGGAGCCGAACCTGCTGGTGATCCTCAACGACAACAACATGTCGATCTCCGAGGCAGTGGGCGGCCTGACCAAGATGCTGGGCCGAGCGACCGGCAGCCGTACGCTCAACGCGCTGCGCGAAGGTGGCAAGAAGATCCTCGGTGACAAGAAGAACAACCCGGCGCGTTTCGTGAAGCGCTGGGAAGAACACTGGAAGGGCATGTTCGTGCCCTCCACGATGTTCGAGGAAATGGGCTTCCACTACACCGGCCCGATCGACGGCCACGACATGCCGGCCCTGTTGTCCACCCTGAAGACGCTGCGCGCCTCCAAGGGCCCGAAGCTGCTGCATGTGATGACCACCAAGGGCAAGGGCTACGAGCCGGCAGAAGGCGATCAGATCGGTTACCACGCCGTGGGCCCGTTCGATCCGGACAAGGGCCTGGTGGCCAAGGCCGGGGCCAAGAAGCCGACCTATACCGATGTATTCAGCGACTGGCTGTGCGATGCCGCCGCCGCCGAGCCGCGCCTCTACGGCATCACTCCGGCGATGCGCGAAGGCTCCGGCCTGGTGCGCTTCAGCAAGGAATACCCGCAGCGCTATTTCGACGTGGCGATCGCCGAGCAGCACGCGGTCACCCTCGCCGCCGGCATGGCCACCCAGGGTGGCAAGCCGGTGGTGGCGATCTACTCCACCTTCCTGCAGCGTGCGTACGACCAGCTGGTGCACGACGTGGCAATCCAGGATCTGGACGTGCTGTTTGCGATCGACCGCGCTGGCGTGGTCGGTCCGGACGGCGCGACCCACGCCGGCAACCTCGACCTCAGCTTCCTGCGCTGCGTGCCGAACATGGTGGTGATGGCACCCTCCAATGAAGCCGAGTGCCGGAAGATGCTCAGCACCGGCCTGCAGCACCCGGGTCCGGCTGCCGTGCGCTACCCGCGCGGTACGGGTACCGGCGTTGCGGCCGGCACCGACCTGTCGACCCTGCCGATCGGCAAGGGCGAGCTGCGCCTGCAGGGCAACCGCATCGCCCTGCTTGCCTTCGGCAGCACCGTGCCCGCCGCCGAGCAGGTCGGCCGCGAACTGGGCCTGAGCGTGGTCAACATGCGCTTCATCAAGCCACTGGATCGCGAGCTGGTGCTGGCCATGGCCGCCCAGCACGAGGGCCTGGTCACGATCGAAGACAACGTCGTGGCCGGTGGTGCCGGTTCCGGTGTCGGTGAGCTGCTCAATGCCGAAGGCGTGCTGCGTCCGATCCTGCACCTGGGCCTGCCCGACAGCTACCAACACCACGCCAGCCGCGAGGACCTGCTGGCCGAAGCCGGTATCGATGCGGCCGGCATCCGCGCCGCCGTGCTCAAGCGTTGGCCACAGCTGGCCGCAGGCAGCCCGCCGCTGAGTGCCGCGGGCTGAGGCCGATCAGGAATCCACGCATCACGGGAAGGTGCAGCCGAAGGCTCGCACCTTCCACGGTGGAAGCAGGTGGTTCCACGCCATGCGTGGATGGCCGAACCCCGCAGGCCTGCCCCAGCAGGCGCCCCACGCTCAACCGTAACTGACCGCTTCCACGAACGCCCCGCTGGCCTCCACGCGCACGGCGGCGCGCTGCCCGGTGTCGACGAAGTGCAGGCGGGCCAGGGTCTCGGCAAAGTCATAGGCTCGTGCGCCATCACGGAACTCGATCGGCTCCGGCCTATCCGGGTGCAGCACGCGCCACTGGCGCTGTTCGCATTGCAGGCGGATCAACATGCAGCTCACTCCTTGAGGCAGCGTATCGACGGCGGCGCGATGCTGATGCCGGCTACGGCAATCGACATCACCGGGTATCAGGGCACGCAGGGCGCCCTGATCACAGACGATACGTCGTTCAAAATGTGAGCTGTATCAGATTATTCTGATTTTCACGGGTTGAACCCGTAAAGCTCAGTTCACCTGGAACTGCGCCCTGCAGCCATCGCTCACCCAGATGCCGCGGCGATCCCAGCCCCAGCTCTGGCCTTCGATGCAGGCACTGCGCGAGTCCTGGCGGATCAGGCGCACGCCCCGGCGGATGCGGGCATCGCAGTACTCCTGCCGGTGGCCATTGGAATGGCAGGTGACCACATCGCCACCACCCCATCCATTGCCGTTGCCCCAGCTGCCGCCATTGCCGCCCCAGCCGCCGCCGCGGCGGTATTCACCAACGAATTCGGCACGGCACCCCTGTGTGACCCAGACGCCGTTGCGCGACTGGCCCCAGGTCTCACCTTCCACACAGGGCGAACCGGACAATTGGCGGATCAACCGCGCGCGGCCATCCAGGCGGCACTCATTGCTGCGGTTCTTGACCGACTCGCAGCGCACGATGCCACTGCCATCGCGGCCGCCATAGCGGTCGTCGTCGTAGCCGTAGCCATAGCTCTGCGCCTGGGCGCCGCCGGTGGCCGCCAGCATCGGCAACAGGGTGCAGGCCAGGGTGCGCCAGGTGAGTGCCTTGCCCATCGAGATCTCCAGATGAATACGATGGCGCAAGCATCCGGGATTCACGGCCCGGCGCACAGAGGGAGGCGCGATGGCAGTTGTTCCCCCATTCAAACAACTCAACCGTGGCTGACTGCACCAAGGGGGCTGGCGTCACTCTCCAACGTAAAGCGCGTCTACCGTGTTGCCAAGCGCCTCGACCCGCACCGTGCTGCGCTGGCCGGTGCGGCGGTGATGCTCCAGGGCCAGCGCGGCGGCGGCATCAAAGGCGTCGGCGCCCCGCGCGTAACCCGTGGTGTCGCTCAGCTGCGGATGCAGTACGGACCAGCGCTGGGCATTGCATTGGACGGTGATGACCATCGGGAGTCTCCTGCGGATGAAAGGGTGCAGTGGCAGGCAGTTGGCCGCTTGCCGTTACACCATCAGGCTAGCGACCGCCTCCGGGATGGCCTATCAGATTTGTACGAAAATGCCGCGCCCTCGCATCGGATCTCGGCTTTCCTCACATCCCTGAGTCCGTTTAGCCCGTTCATTCCGTGATCCTTGTCACGGAGTCAGGCTGGCTTCACACTACCGTCATCAACAGGGGCCCCTTCCACATGCGCACCTTCCTCCCGCACCAGCGTTCGACGTTGCTGAAGTTCTATTTCGTGGCCTGCTATCTGATCCTGATCGAAGAGTTGATCCGCGCCGCCGTGCATTGAGCGCTTGCTGACGGGCTATTTGCGACAGAAAATGTCGCTTTACGCACGGAGCTCGCGCATGAAGGTGCTTCTTCTGATTCCAGCGCTGCTGGTTCTGGCCGCCTGTGCCAGCCAGGACACGGCGACCGCGCGCGCTGATGCCGCTGAGGCGTCGCCAGCGACGCCGGTGGTGGGGGGCGACCGTGACGCACACGGCTGTATCGGCTCTGCTGGCTATCAGTGGTGCGAACACAGCCAGCGCTGCGAGCGCCCCTGGGAACTGGCGCAGGCGCAGGGCCTGGCCAACACGGCCGAGGCCATCGACGCGTACTGCGCCAAGCCTGCCAGCCCGGCGCGCAAGTGAGCACGCCCTGCCATGGCTGAGCTGACTCCCCTGCCCGATCTCGTCCGTGGCCGGTATCGCCACTTCAAGGGCGGCGAATACGAGGTGATTGATATCGTCCGCAGCAGCGAGACGTTGGAACCGATGGTGCTTTATCGCGCACTCTATGGCGAAGGCGGCCTGTGGGTACGCCCCTACCCGATGTTCATCGAGCAGGTTCCGGGCGAACACGGCCCGCAGGCGCGCTTCGCTCGCATCGACGATTGATCCGGTGCGACCCGCAGTGACCCGGAGCCCGCGATGAACCCTTATATCTACCTGGCCGCCGCCATCGTGCTGGAAGTGATCGCCACGTCACTGCTGAAAGCCTCGGACGGCATGAGCCGGCTGTGGCCGACAGTGGGCGCGCTGGTTGGCTATGGGCTGTGCTTCTACCTGCTGTCGGTCACCATGAAGTCGGTGCCGACCGGCATCGCCTATGCAATCTGGTCCGGCGTCGGCATCGTGCTGATTTCGCTGATCGGCCTGGTGGTGTTCAAGCAGCGGCTGGATGCACCGGCATTGATCGGGATAGGCCTGATCTGCGCCGGCGTACTGGTGATCAATCTGTTCTCGCGCAGCAGCGCGCACTGAAGACGCTGCTGCGCGACTGGCGCTAGCTGACCTTCTTCGCCACGCTCATGCCGATCAGGAACAGGACCACGGCGATGATGATGCCTGCCCAGAACAGGAACTTGGCGATGCCCACGGCGGCGCCAGCGATGCCGCCGAAGCCCAGCACGCCCGCGATGATGCCGATGATGGCGAAGATGATGGCCCACTTGATCATGTCGATCCTTTCCCTGCAGGGAATGCAAACGGTGCGATCAGGCTAGGCCGCCACCGATGCGGCGCTCGTGAACGGGCCGCGTGTGCGGCGTGAATCAACGCGGCCGGAAGCGCAACAACGCCACTGCGAAGGCCAGGAACACGCTTCCCACCAGCCGCTCGAACCAGCGCCGTGCGAATGGCTTTGCAAGCCAACGGCGCAGGCCGTGGCCACCGGCTGCGTACATCACGTACCAGAACAGTTCGCAGGCCGCGAAGGTTGCCACCAGCACGCTGTACTGCACGGCCTGGCTGCGCGACGGGTCCACGAACTGTGGCAGGAACGCTGCGGCGAACAGCAGTAGTTTGGGATTGCTCAAGCCGACCCACAGGCCGCCGCGGAACACCGCGCCTGCGCCATGTACCGGCGCCAGTGTGACCTCGGCAGCATCGGCCACCGCGGGTGCGGGCCGGCAACTGTCACGCCAGGCCTTGATGCCGAGCCAGGCCAGGTAGGCCACACCGAGATAGCGCAGCACCTCGAACAGCATCGGCGAGGAATGCAGCAGCGCACTCAGGCCCGCTGCGGAAGCCGCCAGCACCAGCAGCATCGCCAGCAGGCAGCCGGCCATGGCCGGCACACTGCCACGGAACCCCAGCCCGACGCTGCGGCCAAGGATGTGCAGCATGTTGGGCCCGGGCGTCCCGCACAGCACGAAGACCGTGGCCAGGAACCACCACCAGGTATGCAGGGCCATATCAGGCGTCCACTTCAGAACATCCAACCAGCATAGAGTGCGCCGGCCTGGCGCGGCACACACAGTGCAGCATGGATGCGGTGGTTACAGAGGCAGACTCAGGCCGCGAGCGCGTCGCGCCGTACCAGTACCTGGTCGATCAGGCCCCATTCGCATGCCTGCTCGGCACTCATGAACCGATCGCGGTCCAGGGTCTGTTCGACCTCCTCGAAACTGCGTCCGCAATGCCGCGCATACAGCTGGGTGATGCGCTGCTTGGTGCGCTGCATCTCCTCGGCGTGGATGAAGATGTCCGAAGCCTGGCCCTGCACCCCGCCCAGCGGCTGGTGCACATGCAGGCTGGCATTGGCCAGCGCCGCGCGGTGACCCGGCTCGCCGGCCATCAGCAGGAACGAACCCATCGACCGCGCGGTGCCCATGCACAGCGTATGCACCGGGGCCGAGATGTATTGCATCGTGTCGTACATCGCCAAGCCGCTGGAGATCACCCCGCCCGGCGAGTTGATGTACAGATGGATCGGCTTCTCCGGATTTTCAGATTCAAGGAACAGCAGTTGCGCGCAGACCAGCGCCGATACGGTGTCATCGACTTCGCCGTTGAGAAAGATGATGCGCTCGCGCAGGAGCCGCGAGTAGATGTCATAGGAGCGCTCACCGCGCTCGCTGCGTTCCACCACCATCGGTACCAGCTGCATTCTGTCCCGCATGTGCCTGCTCCCTGTAGCGTTCGATCCAGGCGCCGGCTCACGCCGCGCGCATCACCGTGCGATGGTCATCGTTGGACGCCGGCGGTATCAGCGCGCGCCGGTCGGTGAGCCGGTGCACGATGGTCAGCACCGTTCCCCCATCCTCATCACCGCGCAGCCGGAAACACACCAGGCTGTGCAGATGTGGGGGCTGTGCATCGCGCAAGCGGAATCCCAGCTCCCGCCCCTCCTCGCACAGGCAGGGCTGTGGATCGGCAAGATCGGCGGCAGGCAACCAGCGCTCACGCAGTGCCGGATCGAACAGTGCGCGCCAGACCCGTTCCGGTGGCACAGGCAACCGCTGCTCCATCACCAGCGCGGGAGCCGCTTCCTCCAGAACATCGTCCATCAGTCCATCTCCTCCAGCAGGTTCTGCAGTGCGGACATCCGCGCCGGCCAGTAGGCCCGGTACCGCTGCAACCAGCGACCGATGTGGGCCAGCCCGCGCGGATCGACTTCATAGTGGACGAAACGTCCCTGACGCTGCTCACGCACCAGCCCTGCATCGCGCAGCACTGCCAAGTGCTGGGACATCGCAGACTGGCTGATCGCAATGCCCTCGCGTAGCGCGCTGGCATGTTGCCCGCCATCGGCCAGCTTTTCGAAGATATGGCGGCGGGTGGGGTCGGCCAGCGCCTTGAACAGGGCGTTCTCGATCATGGCCTATACATTAGCGATTACTAATGTGTCGTACAAGTCCCGCATCGGTTGTGCTGCAATGACGGCTCCCTGGCATGGAGCTGAGCATGAAGACCCTTGGCCTGATCGGCGGCATGAGCTGGGAAAGCTCCGCGCAGTACTACCGTCTCATCAACGAGGCGGTGCGGAACCGCCTCGGTGGCGCCCATTCGGCGCAACTGCTGCTGTGGTCGGTGGATTTCGCCGGCATCAAGCAGTTGCAGCACGACGGTCGGTGGGATGTGCTGGGCAACCACATGCTCGATGCTGCACGGCGACTGCAGGCCGGTGGCGCCGAGCTGCTGGTGATCTGCACCAACACCATGCACACGCTGGCCGACCGGATCGAAGCCGAGTGCCGGTTGCCCCTGCTGCATATCGCCGACCCGACCGCCACGGCGATCCTGCAGGCCGGCATCCGCAAGGTGGGACTGCTCGGCACCGCCTTCACCATGGAGCAGGCGTTCTACCGCGACCGGCTGCAGGACCGCTTCGGGCTGCAGGTACTGGTTCCGGAGGCTGATGATCGCCGCTGCGTGCACGACATCATCTACCAGGAGCTGATCGGCGGCGTGGTCAGCGAGCACTCACGGCAGGCCTACGCCGGCGTGATCGCGCGGCTGGTCGCGCGCGGCGCCGAAGCGATCATCCTCGGCTGTACCGAGATCATGCTGCTGGTGCGCCCCGAAGACAGTGCGGTGCCGTTGTTCGACACCACCACCCTGCACGCGCTTGCGGCGGTGGACGCGGCGCTGACCTGACCGCGCGCAGCGTCAGCCTTCGCCCTGGACTTCCAGTGCGGTGATCAGCCAGTCGACCACGGCCTGCGAATCACACAGGAAGAAGATGGCATCGCCCGAACGCGCTTCGGTCAGCAGCCGATAGACGGTAATCGCCACCGCCGACTGGTTGGCGATGAACACCTCCGGGCTGCGCGGCCCTTCGCTGTGGCCGGCCACGGCGTGCAACGCCTTGCGCGCAGCCACGGTGGCGGGCGGGTCTGCGCTGCGGGTCAGTTCCGGCCCGCGCAGGCCCCACGCAATGAACACATGCTTGCCCTTGAACGTGGTGTCCAGGACACGCACCTGCCCAGCCTCTGCGCCAGCCGAGCGATGAATGACGGTACTGCTGATCAACGCAACCCCCTGTGGTCGTCGTGGTCCGCGCATCCTCCTCCGCAAGCCGGCTGCACGCCAGTGACGGCAGCCACAGGCTGCGCCGGCATGCGTGGGAGACATGTAAGAAGGTGTAAGCCGATGCGATCGGATGTGCCGCGATGATAAGGGATGTAAGGCCCTGCATGGGCCGGTGCGCACTACTAAATCCCCACTGAGCCAGCGCCGGAACGATCCGTTCCGACGGCCTCGGGCTGGTCCATTCTTGCGGCCCATTCCCCCTGCCGAGGCTCTCCATGACCCATCGCCTGTTGCCGCCCATTGCCACCTCCGCCCTGGCCCTGCTGCTGGTGGCCACCACGGTGGCCGCCCAGGACTACGACAGCGATCACATTCCACCGCTGCGTTGCGAGTCGCAGTTCAACAAGACCCAGCAGTGCCCGATCGAAGGCCGCATGCGCATGGCCAGGCAGCTGTCGGTCACCCGCTGCGTCGAGGACCAGAACTGGGGCCAGAGCCGCCGCATGCTCTGGGTCACCGAAGGCTGCCGCGCTGAGTTCGTGGCAGACGAACAGGGACGCGGCCGCTGGCCGGGCCGCGGCCGGGACCGTGACCGGGATGACGACGGCGAGCGCCTGGTCTGCGAGTCCTACGAGCAGAAGGACAAGGAATGCCGCATCCGCGTGCGTCGCGAGGTGCGCCTGGTCAAGCAGAAGTCGGTGACGCCGTGCGTCGAGGACCGCAACTGGGGCTGGGACCGCCGCGGGGTGTGGGTCAGCGACGGCTGCCGTGCCGAGTTCCGCGTGTATTGACTGCCGACCACACGCTGGCTGTGGCGGATACGCAGACACGGCCGACGTGATCGATGGGCTGGGCGCATCCAGTCCAGGAGCCTGCGATGGCACACCCGATCTTTCCTCGACGATGCTGCATATCCGCGAGGTGATGCCCGCCTCGGGTTTCATCGACAGCGGCATCGTGCGTGGATTGGACGAAGGCGATCCGGAGCTGATCTACCGCTTTTCGGGCAGCTGATCGAGATACATGGTCACCTTTGCGTCCAGCAGGTCCATCAACGCCGGATCCATGCAGCGATAGTCGTCGGGGATGTCCAGGCAGTGCACGCGCTTGTGTTCCAGCAGGCGCGCGTACGCGGCCTTCAGGCGATGCTGGTGCTTGGCCTCCATCACGAAGACGACATCGGCCCAGCGGATATCCGCCGGGCCGATGGGGCGTCGTGCGTGCGGGCTGGTGCCGGCCGACTTCGCGTTGAAGCCGGGCCGCCGTCGCCACATGGCTTCGGCGGTCGGGCTACGCAGCTGGTTGCGGCTGCAGACGAACAGCAGGTTGATCATTCCTGTTCCTGCAGTTGGCGAGGGCTGAGGACCGGATAGGTGAAGCCCAGCTGGCGTGCACGCGCGAGCTTGGCATCGCGCGTATACAACAGCTTCCAGTTCTTCTCGGGCTTGTAGCGGTAGGCCGTCGTGGCGCGATCGCCACCACGGTTGCGGGCCTGGCTGCGACGCCAGGCACGGTTTCTTGCAGATTCCATGATGTGTTCTCGTGAGTACCGGGTTCAGCAGCCGCGGTAGTACGAGTGGCGCGCAGCATACACCGCACGCACAAAAAAGCCCACGCATCGCTGCGCGGGCTTCCTGATTCATCACAGTGGTCGGGACGGCCGGATTCGAACCGACGACCCTCTGCCCCCCAGGCAGATGCGCTACCAGGCTGCGCTACGCCCCGACTGATGCTGCGATGTGCCCGCCAGTGCGGCGGGCCGTGAAGTATAGCGGATTACGATGGAAATGGGATCAGCGGCGCAGCAACTGCAGCACTTCTTCCAGTTCCATGCGCACCTGCTTGATGATCTGGTTGCTCAGCGCCGATTCCTCGCGGGCATCGGGACCCTCCAGGCGCAGGCGTGCACCACCGATGGTGTAGCCCTGTTCGTACAGCAGGCTGCGGATCTGCCGCACCATCAGCACGTCATGGCGCTGGTAGTAGCGGCGGTTGCCTCGGCGCTTGGCCGGCTCAAGGCTGGGAAACTCGGTTTCCCAGTAGCGCAGGACGTGCGGCTTGACGTCGCACAGCTCGCTGACTTCACCGATGGTGAAGTAGCGCTTGGCCGGGATCGGCGGTAGTTCGCGGTTACTGCCCGGATCCAGCATAAGCTTCCACCCTCTCCTTGAGCTTCTGGCCCGGACGGAAGGTGACCACCGTACGGGCGGAAATCGGAATTTCCTCGCCGGTCTTGGGGTTGCGACCCGGGCGCTGGTTCTTGCGCCGCAGATCGAAATTACCGAAACCCGACAGCTTCACCTGACGTCCCTGTTCCAATGCTTCACGCAGCGCATCGAAAAACGCGTCGACGAATTCCTTGGCTTCCCGCTTGTTCAGACCGACTTCGTCGAACAGCTTTTCCGCCATCTCCGCCTTGGTCAATGCCATTGCCTGCTACCCCCGAGTGCTGCCCGCTCAGCCGCGGATCCGGGCGTGGTGTTCACGCTCGATGGCAGCGACCGCCTCGGCCACCACCGCATCCACGTCGCGGTCCGTCAGAGTGCGCGACTTGTCCTGCAAAATCAAGCCCATAGCGAGACTCTTGAACCCCGGCTCGACGCCCTGGCCAACATAGCGGTCGAACAGGTTCAGGTCGCGCAGCAGCGGGCCGGCGGCCTGGCGGACGGTCGCGGCCAGATCGGCCCAGGCCACCTGTTCAGGCACCAGGAACGCCAGGTCGCGACGCACCGCCGGGAAGCGCGACAGCTCGCCGGCACGGGGCAGGCGACGGGCGGTCAGCGGTTCCAGATCCAGCTCGAAGGCGTAGACATCGGCCTCGATATCCATCGCCTTGGCCAGGCGCGGGTGGATCTGGCCGATCCAGCCGATCGCCACGCCATCGCGGAACACCTCGGCCGACCGCGCCGGGTGGCCGTAGGCACGGGACGACGGGCGGAACTCCAGTACCGCACCACTGGCAGCCGCCAGCGATTCCAGGTCGCCCTTCAGGTCATGGAAATCAACCTTGCGGGTCGGCAGGCCCCACTGCACCGCCTGCGCCTCACCGCAGACAGCTGCCGCCACGCGCGGCGTTTCCAGCGGTGCCAGTTGGCCATCTCCGGCCTGCTGGGCGAACACGCGGCCGAGCTCGAACAGGCGCACGCGGCCGAGCTGGCGGGCGGCGTTGCGGCCCAGCGTGGCGACCAGGCCCGGCAGCAGCGACGGGCGCATCACAGCCAGTTCGGCCGACAGCGGGTTGGCCAGCGGCACCAGGCCGTCGCGCAGCTGCCACTGGGCCAGCAGGGCATCGTCGACGAAGGCGAAATTGACGGTTTCCTGCAGGTCGCGGGCGATCAGCTGGCGACGCACGCTCAGCGCGTCCAGCTGGGTCTCGCTCGGCATCGCCACGCGCGAGGCACCGCCCGGCAGCGTGGTCGGGATCTGCTCGTAACCGTGGATGCGGGCCAGCTCTTCGATCAGGTCTTCTTCAATGGCGATGTCGAAGCGGCGGCTCGGCGCGGCGACCTGCCAGCCCTCGGCCGTGGCAGCCACGTCCATGCCCAGCGCGCGCAGGATGCGCTCGACTTCCGCATCGTCGATGGTGATGCCGAGCACGCGGGTGATGCGGGCGCGGCGCAGCACGATGGTTGCCGGCTGCGGCAGATCGGCTTCACGCACGGCCTCGGTAACCGGCGCCGGGGTACCGCCGGCCAGGTCCAGCACCAGGCGGGTGGCGTATTCGATGGCGGTGCGCGGCAGTGCCGGATCTACGCCACGCTCGAAGCGGTGGCCGGCATCGGTGTGCAGGCCCAGCTTGCGGCCACGGCCCATGATCGCAGCCGGCGCGAAGTGCGCGGCTTCCAGGAACACGGCAGTCGTCGCGTCGGTGACGCGGGTGTCGAAGCCGCCCATCAGGCCGGCAAGGCCGATCGCACGATCGGCGTCGGTGACCACCAGGAAGCTCTCGTCCAGCGCGGCATCGCGGCCGTCCAGCAGCTTCAGCGTCTCGCCCGCGCGCGAACGGCGCACGGCAATGCTGCCCTGCAGGGTGCCGAGGTCGTAGGCATGCATCGGCTGGCCCAGCTCCAGCATCACGTACTGGGTGATGTCGACCAGCAGCGAGACCGGACGCACGCCACTGCGGCGCAGGCGCTCGGCCATCCACAACGGGGTTTTGGCGGCGGCGTTGACGCCTTCGATGACGCGGCCCAGGTAACGCGGCGCTTCGGCGCCAGCGTCGAGCTGGATGCTCAGCTCACGGCTGCCGACCGCCGGAATGGCATCGGCGGCGAAGTCCAGCACTTCGCTGCGGGTGGCGGCGGCGACGTCGTAGGCGATGCCGCGCAGGCTGAAGCAGTCGGCGCGGTTTGGGGTCAGCTTGATCTCGATACTGGCGTCCGGCAGGCCCAGGTACTCGATCAGGGCCTGGCCGACCGGTGCGTCATCGGGCAGCTCCAGCAGGCCGGAGGCATCGTTGTCCAGGCCCAGCTCCTTGGCCGAGCACAGCATGCCGTTGGACTCCACGCCGCGCAGCTTGGCCGGCTTGATCTTCAGCTCGCCGATCTGCGCACCCACCATGGCCAGCGGCGCGACCAGGCCCGGGCGCGCGTTCGGTGCGCCGCAGACGATCTGCAGCAGTTCGCCCTGCCCGGCGTCGACCTTGCACACCTGCAGGCGATCAGCTTCGGGATGGCGCACGGCCTCGACGATGCGCGCCACGACCACGTGATCGAGGCCTTCGCCCAGCGCGGTCACGTCTTCCACTTCCAGGCCGATGGCGGTCAGCACTGCACTCAGTTCATCGCGCGAGGCGCCGGTCGGGACATGGCTGCGCAGCCAGTTTTCGGAGAATTTCATGGTGTCACCCTGGTGGGCCCGGCGCATGCGCCTGGGCCTGCAAATTTAGGAGCAGCCGAGCATGGCTCGGCTCTACGTGGCTGCGGCTTACGCGAACTGTTTCAGGAATCGCACGTCGTTCTCGAAGAACGCGCGCAGATCGTTGACGCCGTAACGAAGCATCGCGAAACGCTCCACGCCCATGCCGAACGCGAAGCCGGTGTAACGCTCCGGATCGATGCCGACGTTGCGCAGCACGTTCGGATGGACCATGCCGCAGCCCAGCACTTCCAGCCAGCGGGTGCTGCCGTCGGGCTGCTGCCAGGCGATGTCCACTTCCGCGCCCGGCTCCACGAACGGGAAGTAGCTGGGGCGGAAACGCATCTCGAAATCGCGCTCGAAGAACGCGCGCACGAACTCGGCCAGCGTGCCCTTCAGGTCGGCGAAGGTCGAATGCTCGTCCACCAGCAGGCCTTCCACCTGGTGGAACATCGGCGAGTGGGTCTGGTCGCTGTCGCTGCGGTACACCTTGCCGGCGGCGATCATGCGCAGTGGCGGCGCGTGGTCGCCCATGTAGCGCACCTGCACGCCGGAGGTGTGCGTGCGCAGCAGGCGGCCGTCGCCGAAGTAGAAGGTGTCGTGCATGGCGCGCGCCGGATGGTGCGGCGGAAAGTTCAGCGCCTCGAAGTTGTGCCAGTCGTCCTCGATCTCCGGCCCTTCCGACAGCTCGTAGCCCAGCCGGCCGAAGATGCCGGTGATGCGCTCCAGGGTGCGGGTGATCGGGTGCAGGCCGGCACGCTCGCCGTTGCGGCCCGGCAGGGTGATGTCGATGGCTTCGGCGGCCAGGCGCGCATCCAGCGCCGCGTCTTCCAGCAGCGCCTTGCGCTCGCCCAGCGCGCGGGTCAGCGCGTCGCGGGCCTGGTTGATCGCTTCACCAGCGGCCTTGCGCTCGTCCGCCGGCAGGGCGCCGAGCTGCTTGAGCTGCGAGGTGATGCTCCCACTCTTGCCAAGCAGGGCAACGCGCAGCTGTTCCAGCACGTCGGGACTCTGTGCGGCGGCCACATCGGCCAGCGCCTGGGTGGTGAGGGATTGGATGTCGCTCATGGGGGGCCGGAACTCCAGTCGATCTGCCATCGCGATGCGCGAAGGGCCGACCCCTGTCGCCACCGCCGTCCCCGCGCTGCCGCCATGGCCTCGCCGGAACCCAAAAAAGAATGGGGAAGGACTTGCGCCCTTCCCCATGCATTGCCTTGACCTGACACCGTTCCGAGTGAACGGTTACGGCATCGGGAAGGACTTATGCCGCCAGCGCGCCCTTGGCCTTTTCGGCCAGCGCAGCAAAACCGGCTGCGTCGTGCACGGCGATGTCAGCCAGGACCTTGCGATCCAGGGTGATGCCGGCCTTCAGCAGGCCGTTCATGAAGCGGCTGTAGCTCAGGCCGTTGATGCGGGCAGCCGCGTTGATGCGGGTGATCCACAGCGAACGGAAGTTGCGCTTCTTCTGCTTACGGCCGATGTAGGCGTACTGCTGTGCCTTGATGACCGCCTGCTTGGCGACGCGGAAGACCTTGCGACGGGCGTTGTAATAGCCCTTGGCGAGATCCAGAATCTTCTTGTGGCGGCGACGCGCCTGTACGCCACGCTTAACTCGTGCCATTTTTCAGTTCCTCAGAGGTAAGGGAGCATGCGGTCCAGACGGCCTGCGTCTTCTGCACGGACATGGCCCGTCTGACGCAGATTACGCTTACGCTTGGTCGCTTTCTTCGTGAGGATGTGGCTACGGTTGGCGTGGCCGCACTTGTACTTGCCCGAGGCGGTCTTGCGGAAACGCTTGGCCGCTGCCCGGTTGGTCTTGATCTTGGGCATTGCAATGTCCTTGATGGGATATGACCCTGGTTTCTGACTGATCTGGCGGCGGCCTGGGCCGCTCTTTCCGTCCTGCCATGATCGGCGTACGACCCGTCCTGGGTGGGTCGAGCCGGGCATGATACAGGCAAAACCGCCCTGCCACCAGCCCCTGCAACCCTTTCACCGGCACTTCACCGGCATCCGGCAAAAGCAAAGGGACGCCAGCGGCGCCCCCTTACCCTGAACCATTCAGCCAGGCGCCCCGCAAGGCGGCCCGTCAGGCCTCAGGTCTTCTTCTTCGGCGCGATCATCATGACCATCTGACGCCCTTCCAGGCGCGGACGGGATTCAATGACGATGTCCTCGCCCAGATCGGCCTCGATCCGGTTGGCCATTTCACGTCCCAGTTCCTGGTGGCTCATTTCACGGCCACGGAAGCGGATGTTGACCTTGATCTTGTCGCCTTCTTCAAGGAACCCGCGCATCTTGCGCAGCTTGATCTGGTAGTCGCCCTCGTCCGTGACCGGACGGAACTTCACTTCCTTGATCTCGACCTGCTTGGTCTTCTTCTTGGCCTCGCTGGCCTTCTTCTGCGCTTCGAACTTGAACTTGCCGAAGTCCATGATCTTGCAGACCGGCGGATCGGCCTGCGGCTGGATCTCGACCAGGTCCAGGCCTTCATCTTCGGCCATGGACAGCGCTTCGTCGCGCGACAACACGCCGATCATTTCTCCGTCACTGCCGATCACGCGGACGCGCGGCACACGGATTTCCTGATTCTTGCGGTTCTGTTTGTTGTCAGGGGTGCTGATATTACGTTCTCCCAAGGGTATCGAACCGGTCCGGGTGCCTGTGCGCCCGGACCGGACCTTTGCTTACGCGCCCTCGGCGTGGAGCCGCTCGATGAAGGCCTGCAGGCTCATGCTGCCCAGGTCTTCGCCAGAACGCGTACGCACCGCCACAGCCCCATTCTCCTTCTCGCGGTCACCGATGACCAGCAGGTAGGGCACGCGCTGCAACGTATGCTCGCGGATTTTATAGCCGATCTTCTCGTTACGCAAATCCGAGCTGACGCGGAAGCCTTGCTCCGCAAGGGTTTTGGTCACGCCCGAGACGTAGTCGGCCTGGGCGTCGGTGATGTTGGCCACCACCACCTGGGTCGGCGCCAGCCAGGCCGGGAACTGGCCAGCATGGTGCTCGATCAGGATGCCCAGGAAGCGCTCCATCGAGCCGACGATGGCGCGATGCAGCATGACCGGGTGCTTCTTCTGGCTGTTCTCGTCCACGTACTCGGCGCCGAGGCGACCCGGCATCATGAAGTCGACCTGCATGGTGCCCAGCTGCCAGGTACGGCCGATCGCGTCCTTCAGGTGGTACTCGATCTTCGGGCCGTAGAAGGCACCCTCGCCCGGCAGCTCCTGCCATTCCACACCACAGGCGGTCAGTGCCGAGCGCAGCGCGCCTTCGGCCTTGTCCCAGGTGGCGTCGTCACCCAGGCGCGATTCCGGACGCAGCGCGATCTTGATCTGGATCTCGTCGAAGCCGAAGTGCCGGTAAACCGCCAGCGCCTGCTGGTGGAAGGCCGTCACTTCCGACTCGATCTGGTTTTCCGTGCAGAACACGTGGCCGTCGTCCTGGGTGAAGCCACGCACGCGCAGGATGCCGTGCAGCGCGCCGGACGGCTCGTTGCGGTGGCAGGAACCGAACTCACCGTAGCGGATCGGCAGGTCGCGGTAGCTGTGCAGGCCCTGGTTGAACACCTGGATGTGGCCCGGGCAGTTCATCGGCTTGACCGCGTACGTGCGCTTCTCCGATTCGGTGAAGAACATGTTGTCCTGGTAGTTGTCCCAGTGGCCGGACTTCTTCCACAGGCTCACGTCCAGGATCTGCGGGCAGCGCACTTCGCCGTAGCCGCTGCTGCGGTAGACCTTGCGCATGTACTGCTCGACCACCTGCCACAGTGCCCAGCCCTTCGGGTGCCAGAACACCAGGCCCGGGGCTTCTTCCTGCAGGTGGAACAGGTCCTGCTGCTTGCCGATGCGGCGGTGGTCGCGCATCTCGGCTTCCTCGATGCGCTTGATGTACGCCTCCAGCTGCTTCTTGTCGGCCCAGGCGGTGCCGTAGATGCGCTGCAGCTGCTCGTTCTGCGCGTCGCCGCGCCAGTAGGCGCCGGAGATGCGGGTCAGCTTGAAGGCCTTCAGGAAGCGCGTGTTCGGCACGTGCGGGCCGCGGCACATGTCCACGTACTCCTGATGGTAGTACATGCCCATCGCCTGGATGTCGTCGGACATGTCTTCGATCAGACGCAGCTTGTAGTCCTCGCCACGGGCCTTGAAGATCTCGATCACCTCGGCGCGTGGCGTCATCTTCTTGATGACGTCGTAGTCCTGGGCGATCAGTTCACCCATGCGCTTCTCGATCGCGGCCATGTCGTCCGGCGTGAACGGGCGCTCGGAATAGATGTCGTAGTAGAAGCCCTCGGCGATCACCGGGCCGATCACCATCTTCACGTCCGGGTACAGCTGCTTGACGGCGTGGCCGACCAGGTGGGCGCAGGAGTGGCGGATGATCTCCACGCCCTCCTCGTCCTTGGCGGTGATGATGCGCAGGCTGGCATCGTGGTCGATGACGTCGCTGGCATCGACCAGCACGCCATCGACGGAACCGGCGATGGTGGCCTTGGCCAGGCCGGCACCGATCGACTGGGCGACGTCCATGACGCTGACGGGATTTTCGAACTCGCGGCGGCTGCCGTCGGGAAGGGTAATGTTGATCATCGCATTGGCTTCGTGCGGGGCCCGCGGGGCGGGCTGGAAAGCGTTCCCGGGCCGCGGCCCGGGCAATAAAAAAGCGCCGCGAGGGCGCCTGGAACACAGGGCCTTCGGGGGCAGGTCAACAGTGGGCGGTGGTAGTGCTCATGTCGCACGCTCGGCCGGCGCTGGGCGCGGGCCACCTTGTTCCAGTCAAGAGTCTGCGACGATCTTAAACCAGCGCACCGGAAAGCCCAAGGGCTGCCGTACGGTCCGCTGAATGGCCGGCGCTGGCGGCGTGAAAACGCAATGATTACCATGTCCGCGCAGCCCGCCCCGTGCCAGCCTGCCCGCTTCCCCCAGGACCTCGTGATGCGCCACCCGCTCCGACCGGCTCCCGCCGGCCCCGCCCGTGCCCCGCGTTCGCCGGCCCACTGCCGCGGCGCCCGCCCGCAATGATCACCGTCGGCCTTTCCACCCTGGGCTTCTGCAGCCTGGGCATGCTGGCAGCGATGTTTTCGGCACTGGCCTTCTATGCCGCCTCGCCGCACTGCCGTTGGCCGCGCCTGCGCCGCGCCGGTCGCCTCGGCCGCCAGATCGGCCTGGTCGCCGCGGCTGCCGCATTGTGGCTGTGGATGGCCGAACTCGGTTTCGCTGCCGGTCTGGTGGCGATGCTGTGCACCTGGATGCTCGCCGCGATGCTGCTGCCGGCGCTGGCCGCCTGGCATCGCCCGGGCACGGAGTCGCCGTGATGTGGTCGCGCGCCATCGCCGGCATCATCGCTGGCTTCCTGCTTGCGGCCGCCGCGACCGGCCTGCTGGCCTGGCTGCCGCCCGGCCCGTGGCAGCGCGCACTGGTGCCGACCCTGATCGCCTTCATCCCGTTATGGATGCTGGCCGCCCTGTGGGCGTTCAGCTTCCGCAGCGCACTGCGCGCCTGGCTGGTTCTGGGTGGCAGCGCCGCGGCCGGCTTCGCCGTGCTCGGGCTGCTGCGCCTGGCCGGCGCGGTGCAATGAGAGCTCCCCCATGAAGTTCAGTTCGCAGACGCTGCGCACATTCACCACCCTGCACACCTGGGTCGGCCTGGTCGCCGGCTTCGGCCTTTTCGTGGCCTTCTATGCGGGTGCGCTGACCCTGTTCCATCACGACCTGCCGCTGTGGCAGACCCCGGGCGCCGCCACCGCCTTGCCGGCGGGCCTGGACGATGCGCAGTACCTGCTGGAAGACGTACTGGCGACACACCCGGAGGCCCGCCGCCACGTTGGCATGACCTTCCCCGGTACCGAACACCCGCAACCCCTGGCGTACTGGCAGGCCGATGACGGCAGCTGGCGCTACGCCTGGCCGGGCCAGATCGCCGGCAGCCCCGCGCCGCCGCAGACCGGACTGGCCGAACTGGTCAACGAACTGCACTACAGCCTCGGCCTGCCGGTGGCCGGCATCTATGTGATGGGCATCGTCAGCCTGCTGTATGGCATGGCGCTGCTGAGCGGCCTGGTGATCCACCTGCCTAGGCTGTTCGGCGACCTGTTCGCGCTGCGCCCGGGTCGCAACCTGAAGCAGCTGTGGCAGGACGCGCACAACGTGATCGGCGTGCTCAGCCTGCCCTTCCACCTGATGTTCGCGGTCACGGGCGCCCTGCTGTGCCTGGTGTTCGTGCAGATGGCCCTGCTCAATCCGCTGATCTACGATGGCAAGGCGCTGCAGGCGGTACCGACCGCGATGGACACTGCGCCGGTGCGCGATGCCAGCGGGATTCCGGCGCCACCGGGCAGCCTGCGCGTGCTGCATGCGCGCGCACTTGAAGTGGCCCGCGCGCAGGGCGTGGCCAACTTCGAGCCGGCCTACCTGAAGCTGGCCAATGGCGGCGATGCCAACGCCACGATCGAGATCACCGGCGAGGCCAGTGGCACCCTCGGTCCGCTTGGTGCCGTGGCATTGGACGTGGCCAGCGGCGACCTGCTGGCCTCCCAGCTGCCGGGCCAGCGCGACGCCAACCACGCCACGCTCAGCGCCGTCTACGCGCTGCACTTCGGTGAGTTCGGCAACGGCGTGGTGGTCTGGCTGTACTTCCTGCTCGGCCTCGGCGGTGCGTTCCTGTTCTACTCCGGCAACCTGTTGTGGATCGAGTCGCGGCGCAAGCGTCGCCAGCCGCAACAGCCACGTGCCGGTGTGAACATGGCGCGGGCCACGGTCGGCGTGTGCATCGGCCTGTGCGTGGCGATCTCGATCGCGTTCGTCACCGCACTGGTGCTGGAGCGGCTGGCACCGTCGGCGGTCGACCACGGCATCCGCTGGGCCTGCTTCGGCAGCTGGGCAGCCTGTGCGCTGTGGGCTGCACTGCGCCGCCCCGCGCAGGCCGCGCGCGAACTGCTGTGGGCCGCAGCGATCAGCACTGCACTGGTGCCGGTCCTGCACGGTGCACTCAATGGTGACTGGCTGTGGCGCGCCGCCGCGCGTGGCCAGTGGCCGCTGTTCTGGATCGATGCCATCGCGCTGGCCATGGCCTTCGGCTTCGCCCGCCTGGCCGTCGCCAGCCAGCGCCGCGCCCGCAACGGCGATCCGAACAGCGTCTGGGCGAACTGAAGCGTCGCCGGGCATGAGCCCGGCGCCAGCACGCGACTCAATCGCCGATGCGCGCCTTCTGCCACGGGCCGAGCATGGCGTTGAGCAGGCTGGCCTGCTCGTCGTCGCCGGTCAGCTCCCACATGAACACCCCGGCCAGGCCCTGCTCGCGGGCGAACTGCGCACGCAGCCCGATCGAGCGCGGGTCTTCATAGCTGATGAAGACCTTCTGTTCGGCGTTGTACAGCCACGGGCTCTGCGCCTGCGGCTGCCAGTGCCTGGTCCAGCCCGGGTGGTCGAGATAGCGCGCCTTGATCACCCGCCAGTCGCCGGCGTCGGCCGGTGCGCTGTAAGGCTGATACAGGCCATCCGGTGCAACGCCGGTGACCTTGAAGCCGCGCCCGTAGAACGGCACGCCCAGCACCAGCTTGTCGGCCGGTACACCGCGCTCGCGGTAGTACTGCACCGCGCCGGCCACGTTGTTCCAGCGACGCAGCTCCGGCGCCAGCGGATCGGCCGGCACTTCATGCAAGGGCGCATTGAAGGTCGACACCGACGAGAAGCCGGTGCCCATGTCGTAGCTCATCAGGTTGATGAAATCGAACACCCTGGCCAGCGCCGGCAGGTCGTAGCTCGCCGCCGGATCATAGGGGCCATCGGTCTGCAGGCGACCGGCGGCCAACGCGGCGGTCAGCAGCATCGGCTGGCCAACCTTGCGACCGCGCGCATCGAGTGCCTGGCGGAAGGCCTGCGCAAGCCGGGTCAGGTTGGCGCGATCCTGCGGGCGGTGTGCCAGCTCCCTCGGCCCACCACTGACCGGGAATTCCCAGTCGATGTCCACACCATCGAAGCTGCCTGCATGGCGCTCGAAGAACAGCGCCATGCATGAGTCGACCAGGCGCTTGCGGCTGGTTTCGGTCAGTGCCGCATCGGAGAAGCCGCCTGCGCCCCAGCCGCCAATGGAAATCAGCGTGCGCAGGTGCGGGTGCGCCTTCTTGAGTTCGGCCAGTGCGGCGAAATTCTTCGGCGCTTCCGCACCGACCGTGCAGCGGCCGTCCTCGATGGTGGAGAACGCGTAGAACAGGTGGGTCAGGCGCTCGGCCGGAATGCTCGACACCGGATAGCGCTCGGCCGATCCACCAGGGTAATAGGCGCCGAAGATCGGCTGCTGTGCGGGCGCTGCGTGCGCGGCAATGGGCAAGGCACCGGCAATCAGCACGGCAAGGACGGCCACGGTCTGGCGGAACATGGGATCTCCCGGTTCAAAGGCGCCGCCACGTTAGCAAACGGAAGGACCCATGGGACGGATGTCGCGGCATGTCGCCCCGTGACAGGCACACCGCATCCCGTGACGACAGCGGGGCAGACACGTGATTGCCGTCATGCACTGCAGCAGGACACGCACCGACGCCGCCGCCCCATGCATCGGCTAAGGTAGCCGCAGACCTTCAATCGCGCATGGACATGAGCACCGACTACGACAGTATCGACGACGGCGACCTGCTTGGCGACGAAACCCTCGACGACCGCGAGGCACTGGAGGCGCGCGCCTACGCCGCCTTCCGCGAAGGCGACCTGCAGCAGGCGGTGGCGCTGTTCGGCGAGCTGATCGCACTCGCTGCCGAAGTGCCGTACCTGCATTACATGCGCGGATTGGCACACAAGTACCTGCGCGACTGGGCCTCCTCACTGCAGGACAACCTGCAATCAGAACAGCTGCGCGGCGAGTTCGATGAAGCCACCGCGTGGAATGCCGGTATCGCCGCCACCGGCGTCGGTGACTGGGCCGAAGCACGCCGCCAATGGTCCCGCTGTGGCATCACCCTGCCCGAGGGCGAAGGCCCGATCGAGGGCAACTTCGGCGTAGCCTGCGTGCGCTTGGCACCGTGGTCCGACGCCGAAGTGGTGTTTATGAGCCGCATTGATCCGGTGCGTGCACGCATCGACAACGTACCGCTGCCTGAAAGCGGCTTCCGCTTCGGCGACATCGTGCTGCACGACGGGGCCTCGACCGGCCAACGTGCCTATGACGAGCGCCAGGTGCCGGTGTTCAATGCCATGCAGCGCCTGCAGCCTTCGGACATGGCGACCTTCACCGTGTTCGTGCAGTGCGACTCGGCCGATGACATCGCTGCCCTGGAGGCCATCACGCTGCCCGGCATCGGCATGGTCGAGGACTGGACGGCCACCGTGCGCCGGCTGTGCCGCCGCTGCAGCTACGGCACGCCTCACCATCATGGCGATGAGGCACCACGTGAAGACCAATGGAGACGCGAACGTGACCTCGGCGCGGCCGCACAGGGCCGGGCCGCGGTGGAAAAGCTCATGGCGATGTGGGTTGCTGCAGCCCCCGGCCGCGTGCTGGAGGCCATCGAACAGCGCGAGCACCCGCTGAGTGACCCCGAGCCGGGCCAGGTGTGGTGGCTGGGAGAGGAGGAAGAAGGCGCGCAGGTGTAGGGACCAACGATCCTCGCCCACAGGATTCCAGGCAAAGAGAAAGCGGGCCGAAGCCCGCTTTCTCATTTGCGAAAGCGTGAGGACCAACGGTCCTCACCCACCGCACGATCAGCAGTACCGATTATTCGGCGCTGGCGCCTTCGCCTTCTTCGACGGCCTTCATCGACAGGCGGATACGGCCCTGCTTGTCGACTTCCAGCACCTTGACCTTGACCACATCGCCTTCCTTCAGCTTGTCGCCGACCTTCTCGACGCGCTCGCTGGAGATCTGCGACACGTGGACCAGGCCGTCCTTGCCCGGCAGGATGGTGACGAACGCACCGAAGTCCATGATCTTGGCGACCTTGCCTTCGTAGATGCGGCCCGGCTCGACGTCCGAGGTGATCTGCTCGATGCGGGCCTTGGCAGCCTGGGCAGCGATGGCGTTGACCGACGCGATGACGATGGTGCCGTCGTCCTGGATGTCGATCTGGGTGCCGGTTTCCTTGGTGATGGCCTGGATGGTCGAGCCACCCTTGCCGATCACTTCGCGGATCTTGTCCGGGTGGATCTTGATGGTCAGCAGGCGCGGCGCGTAGTCCGACAGCTCCTCACGCGGAGCGGTCAGGCCGTGGGCCATTTCACCCAGGATGTGCAGACGGCCAGCCTTGGCCTGCTGCAGGGCCTGCTTCATGATCTCTTCGGTGATGCCTTCGATCTTGATGTCCATCTGCAGGGCGGAGATGCCCTCAGCGGTACCGGCCACCTTGAAGTCCATGTCGCCCAGATGATCTTCGTCACCCAGGATGTCGGACAGGACCACGAAACGGTCGCCTTCCTTGACCAGGCCCATGGCAATACCGGCCACCGGTGCCTTCACCGGCACGCCGGCGTCCATCAGGGCCAGCGACGAGCCGCAGACCGAGGCCATCGACGAAGAACCGTTCGACTCGGTGATTTCCGAGACGACGCGGATGGTGTACGGGAAGGCTTCCAGCGACGGCATGACAGCCAGCACGCCGCGCTTGGCCAGACGACCGTGGCCGATTTCGCGGCGCTTCGGGCCCATCATGCGGCCGCACTCACCCACCGAGAACGGAGGGAAGTTGTAGTGGAACAGGAAGTTTTCCTTGTACTCACCGGCAACGGCGTCGATGACCTGGCCGTCACGGGCGGTGCCCAGCGTGATGGTCACGATGGCCTGGGTTTCGCCACGGGTGAACAGCGAGGAACCGTGGGTACGCGGCAGCACGCCGGTCTTCACGGTGATCGGGCGGACGGTGTCCAGCGCACGGCCGTCGATGCGGACCTTGGTGTCCAGCACCGAGTCACGCATGGTGCGGTATTCCAGTTCGCCGAATTCCTTCGACAGCTCGGCCGGGTTCCAGCCTTCGGCGGCCACACGGCCGGCCAGGGCTTCGAACACGTCCTTCTTGATCGCCGAGATGGCGTCACGGCGCTGCAGCTTGTCACGCACCTGGAAGGCTTCGCCCAGGCGCGGGCCGATGGCTTCCTTCAGGGCGGAGATCAGCGCGTCGTTCTTGGCCGGGGCTTCCCAGGTCGACGGCTTGGTGCCAGCTTCGACGGTCAGCTCGTTGATCGCGTTGATGACCTTCTGCATTTCGCGGTGACCGAAGGTCACGGCGCCCAGCATCACTTCTTCGGACAGCAGCGCGGCTTCGGATTCGACCATCAGCACGGCGTTGGAGGTACCGGCGACAACCAGTTCCAGCTGCGAGTCAGCCAGTTCGCTGACGGTCGGGTTCAGGATGTACTCGCCGTTCTTGTAGCCGACCTTGGCAGCGCCGATCGGGCCCATGAACGGGGTGCCGGCCAGGGCCAGCGCAGCCGAGGCGCCGATCAGGGCCGGGATGTCGCCGTCCACGTCCGGGTTCAGCGACATGACCGTGGCGATGATCTGCACTTCGTTCTTGTAGTCTTCCGGGAACAGCGGACGGATCGGACGGTCGATCAGACGCGAGATCAGCGTTTCCTTCTCGGTTGCACGGCCTTCACGCTTGAAGAAACCACCCGGGATGCGGCCGCCGGCGTAGAACTTTTCCTGATAATCGACGGTCAGCGGGAAGAAGTCCTGGCCTTCGCGCGCGCTCTTGGCGGCGACGGCGGTGACCAGCAGTACGGTGTCGTCCATCTTGACGATGACCGCGCCGCTGGCCTGGCGGGCGACTTCGCCGGTCTCAAGCGTGACGGTGTGCTTGCCGTACTGGAAGGTTTTGGTGATTTTTGCCACGGAGGGTGTCCTTGGGGATGCTGTCTGCGAATTTGGACCGTCGGCGACCCTTGCCGCCAGCGGGTGGCCGGATCGTTCCGGCCTGAATCGGGGATTGCGGTGCTACAAAACAAAACCGCGGCGCATCGCTGCGCCGCGGGGGATTCGTTGCTTAGCGACGCAGGCCAAGCTTTTCGATCAGGGCCTTGTAACGCTCGACGTCCTTCTTCTTCAGGTAGTCGAGCAGGCTGCGACGGCGGTTGACCATCTGCAGCAGGCCGCGGCGGCTGTGGTGATCCTTCTTGTGGGTCTTGAAGTGGCCGGTCAGCAGTTCGATGCGGGCGGTCAGCAGGGCAACCTGGACTTCCGGGGAGCCGGTGTCAGCGGCGCTGCGCTTGTTGTCTTCAATGACCTTCTGGGTGTCGATCGACATTTCTTTTTTCTCTGTGATGCGTGGCCGGCAGGAACGCGCTTCGCGCACCGCCAGGCTCGCCGTGGACTACGAGGATGAAACCTGCGCGAGGCAGGTTGCCGGAAAACGGCCGCGAAATTGTAACGGCCAGGGGCTTCCGGGACAAGGACCGGGGCTGAACCACCCTGCCCCGGTCAGAGGTTGAAACGGCGCTGCGGGGCCAGCAGGCCACTGTCGTCGACCTGGCCCAGGCCCTGGACAGCATCGTCCGGACCGAACACGGCCACCAGGCCATGCGGCCAGGACATGTCACGCTGGCGCTGGCCGACGCAGAAACGGTGAGCCTGGGCGGCGTCGAGGTCGACCCGCGGATACTCGGCCAGGCCAGCCGCCAGCGGCAGCAGCAGCGCGTCCATGCCCGCCTCGTCGCCGGCCTCAGCCATCACCCGCAGCTGGTCCAGGGTGACCATCACCGGTTCACGGAACGGCTCGACCCACAGCCGGCGCAGCGCACTGATATGGGCGCCACAGCCCAGGCGTTCGCCGAGGTCGCGTGCCAGGCTGCGGATGTAGGTGCCGGAGCCACAGGTCACGCGCAGCCGCAGCCGTTCCGGCTGCTGCTCGAGTACCTCGATGGCGTGCACCTGGACCTCGCGCTCCGGGGCCTCGATGGCCTCGCCGCGGCGGGCCTTCACATACAACGGTTCACCGCCCTGCTTCAGCGCCGAATAGATCGGAGCCCGCTGGCGGATGTTCCCCGTCAGTGGCGCCAGCGCAGCCTGCAGGGCCTCGGCGCTGATCGACGGCACCGGGCGCTGCAGCAGTACCTGGCCCTCGGCATCATCGGTATCCGTGGTCTGGCCGAGCACGATCTCGGCATCGTACGCCTTGGCCGAACCCAGCAGCAGGCCGGCGATCTTGGTTGCCTCGCCGAAGCATAGCGGCAGCAGGCCGGTGGCCAACGGGTCGAGGCTGCCGGTGTGGCCGCCCTTCTGGGCACGGAACAGGCGGCGCGCCACCTGCAGGGCGGCGTTGGAGCTCATGCCGGTCGACTTGTCGAGCAGCAGGATGCCATCCAGGCGGCGGAACTGAATTCGGGTCATGACAGGATGTTGTAGAGCCGAGCCATGCTCGGCTGCAGCGGCGCGGCCCGCACAGGCATCGCGTTGCCGGAATGGAAAGACGCCGGGCATGGGCCCGGCGCTAGCTTATTCTTCGTCGCTCTCGCGACGCTTCTCCGCGGCCAGCGTATCGGGCAGGTCGCGCAGGATGTTGTCGATGTGCTCACCACGGTCGACCGAATCGTCGTAGTGGAAATGCAGCTCCGGCACGTGGCGCAGCTTCATCGCGCGGGCCAGATCCATGCGCAGGCGGTAACCCAGCTCCTTCAGGCCGGCCACGGCTTCAGCCGAGCGTTCCGGCATCAGCGCGGTGACGAACACCTTGGCATGGGCCATGTCGCGGGTGATTTCCACGTCGGACACGCTCACCGAGGGCAACCCGTGCTCGCGCACGGCGTTGTGCACCAGGGTGCCGAGCTCACGGCGCAGCTGGGCGGAGACACGGTCGGTTCGATGGAAAGTCTTGGGCACGAGGAGCTCTTGGTTCAGTTGTCGCCCGACCAACGGTCGGGCACTACCTTTGATTCGATTGTCGCCCGACCAACGGCCGGGCGCTACAGGTACATGGTAGGGCCCGACCGTTGGTCGGGCCACCTTGCAGCATTACAGGGTGCGCGGCACTTCGATACGCTCGAAGCACTCGATCTGGTCGCCCGGCTTGACGTCGTTGTAGGCCTTCACCGCGATACCGCATTCGGTACCGTTGCGGACTTCCTCGACGTTCTCCTTGAAGCGACGCAGCGATTCCAGCTCGCCCTCGAAGATCACCACGCTGTCGCGCAGCACGCGGATCGGCTTGTTGCGCTTGACCACGCCCTCGATGACCATCGAGCCGGCAACGGCGCCCAGCTTGGAGCTGCGGAAGACGTCGCGGACCTCGGCGATACCGATGATCTCTTCGCGGATCTCCACGCCCAGCAGACCGGATGCCACCTGCTTCACCTGATCGATCACGTCATAGATGATCGAGAAGTAACGCAGGTCGACGCCGTTGGATTCAATGATGCGGCGGGCCGAAGCATCCGCACGCACGTTGAAGCCGATGACGGTGGCCTTCGAAGCAGCCGCCGAGTTGGCGTCCGATTCGGTGATGCCGCCGACGCCGGAGTGGATCACGTTGATGCGGATGTCTTCGTTGGACAGCGCGACCAGTGCCTGGCTCAGGGCCTGCACCGAACCCTGCACGTCGGCCTTGATGACCAGGTTGAGGACCTGCTGGCCCTCGCCCTTGCCCAGGGTCGCCATGATGTCTTCCATGCGGCTGCCAGCGGTGGCGACCAGGCGCGACTCACGGCGCTTGGTCTCACGCTGCTGCGCAACATCCTTGGCCAGGCGCTCGTCCTCGACCACCACGAAGTCGTCTCCGGCTTCCGGCACACCGGACAGGCCCAGGACCTGCACCGGGATCGACGGGCCGGCGAACTCCGGCTGCTTGCCGGTTTCGTCGAACAGCGCACGCACGCGGCCGTACTGGATACCGCACACCAGGTAGTCGCCCTTCTTCAGGCGGCCCTGCTGCACCAGCACCGTAGCGACCGGGCCGCGGCCCTTGTCCAGCGACGATTCGATCACCACGCCCGAGGCGCGGCCTTCGTCGACGGCCTTCAGTTCCAGCAGTTCGGCCTGCACCGACACCGCGTCCAGCAGGTCGTCGATGCCCAGGCCGGTCTTGGCCGAGATCTCCACCATCTGGATGTCACCACCGAACTCTTCGGCCACGACCTGCTCGGAGAGCAGCTCGTTCTTGACCCGCATCGGATCGGCACCGGACTTGTCGATCTTGTTGATCGCCACGATCAGCGGCACACCCGCCGAACGGGCGTGCTGGATCGCTTCCTTGGTCTGCGGCATGACGCCGTCGTCGGCAGCAACCACCAGCACCACGATGTCGGTCAGCTTGGCGCCGCGGGCACGCATCGAGGTGAACGCGGCGTGGCCCGGGGTATCCAGGAAGCTGATGACGCCCTTGGGCGTTTCGACGTGATAGGCACCGATATGCTGGGTGATGCCGCCGGCTTCGCCGTGGGCAACCTTGGTGCGGCGGATGTAGTCCAGCAGCGAAGTCTTGCCGTGGTCGACGTGACCCATGATGGTGACCACCGGCGGGCGCTGCACGGCTTCGCCCTGGTTTTCACCGGTCGAAGCAAGCAGCGCGTCTTCGGCATCGTTGTCGTTGGCACGGATCGCCTTGTGGCCGAGTTCTTCGGTCACCAGCGCAGCGGTGTCGTGGTCGATGGACTGGGTGATGGTCGCCATCACGCCCATCTTGAACAGCGCCTTCACCACCTCGCCGCCCTTCAGCGCGAGCTTCTGCGCCAGGTCGGCCACGGTGATGGTCTCGCCGATCGCGACTTCACGCACGACCGGGGCGGTCGGGCGTTCGAACGCGTGCGGGCCGGCATTGTTGCCACCACGCGACATGTCGCGACGGCCACCGGACTGGTTGCGGCCACCCGGACGTCCACGCGAATTGCTGTTGTTGCTGTTGCCGCGACGCGCACGATCGGCGGCCGACAGGTGCATCTGGCCGGCGAAGCGGTCGCCCGGGCCACGCTCGTTGCGCGGCGCGCTGCGGTTGTTGCGCTCGTCGTTGCGCGGCGGCGGCGGCGGAGCACCACGCGGCGCAGCCGGGGCGGCGGCCGGGGCGCGCGGCGGGCGCGGCGCGGTTTCGTCGATCGGAGCACGCTTGGGCTTGCTGGCGGCCAGTGCCTCGGCCGCCTTGGCCGCAGCCGCAGCTTCCTCGGCAGCCTTCTTCTCGGCTTCGGCGCGTTCCTTGGCGGCGGCCTCTTCCTCACGGGCACGGACGATGGCCTCGTCGCGCAGACGATCCTTCTCGGCCAGGGCCTGCTGTTCGGCGAGGTTGCGCGCACGCGACTCTTCCAGCTTGCGCAGGATGTCGGCGCGCTCTTCGTCCGGCGTCATGGCGCGAGCACCATCCTTGACGTAGGTACGCTTCTGGCGCACCTCGACATTCACGGTCGTCTTGCTGCGACCGGAATTGACCGTCACTTCCTGCTGCTTCCGGCGGTTGAGCGTGATCTTCTTCGCAGACTGATCGGTCTCTTCCGGGGCCTGCTCGGGCTTGCCGTGCGAACGACGAAGGAAGCCCAGGAGCTTTACCTTCTCGGAGCTGGTCACGACCTGGTCGGGACCGCTGAACTTCATGCCGGCACCGGCCAGCTGTTCCAGCAGTTTTTCGACCGGCGTGTTGACCAGTTCGGCAAGCTTGCGGATGGTGGTTTGCTGCGACATTCGGATCCTATGATCTTGTGGGCGCCCCCCCGCATCTGGAGGTGGCGCGGATTCTACGCCCTGAGCGGCTCAGGGCCCTGTTCATTGCCGGCTCATTCGCCGCGTTCCAGTCGGGCGATCTCCTCGGCACGGGCGGCCAGGATCAGCGCAGCGGCGCGCGCCTGATCCAGTCCTTCGATGCCGAAGTCCATGACCTCGTCGGCGGCCAGGTCGGACAGGTCCTCGCTGGTACGCACGCCGTGGCCGGCCAGCGCATATGCGGTGGCTTCGTCCATGCCCTTCAGGGACAGCAGGTCCTGCGCCGGCTGGCCGTCTTCAAGGCCTTCCTCGACTGCCAGGGCCTCATTGAGCAGCGCATCGCGGGCACGAGCGCGCAGCTCTTCGACGATGTCCTCGTCGAAACCTTCCACGGCCAGCAGTTCGCCGACCGGGACATATGCGATTTCCTCGACGGTGCCGAAGCCTTCGCTGACCAGGATGCCGGCGATTTCCTCGTCCACTTCCAGCTTGTCCATGAACAGCTGGCGGGCGGCAGCCTGCTCGGCCTCCGACTTGGCAGTGACCTGGTCCTGGGTCATCACGTTGAGCTGCCAGCCGGTCAGGCGGCTGGCCAGGCGCACGTTCTGGCCGCCCTTGCCGATCGCCTGGGCCAGGCGGTCTTCGGCAACGGCCAGGTCCATCGAGTGCTTGTCCTCATCGACGATGATCGACTGCACTTCGGCCGGCGCCATCGCGTTGATGACGAAGTTGGCCGGGTTGTCGTTCCACAGCACGATGTCCACGCGCTCGCCATTGAGCTCGTTGGACACGGCCTGCACGCGCGAACCGCGCATGCCGATGCAGGCACCGATCGGATCGGTGCGCTGGTCGTGGGCCAGCACGGCGATCTTGGCGCGGTCGCCCGGATCGCGGGCGCAGGCCTTGATTTCGACCAGGCCCTGGCCGACTTCCGGCACTTCCAGCTTGAACAGCTCGATCATGAACTCCGGCGCGGCGCGGCTGATGAACAGCTGCGGGCCACGCGGCTCCGAGCGCACTTCGGCCAGGTAGCCGCGCACGCGGTCGCCGGCACGCAGCACGTCGCGCGGAATGCCCTTGTCCTTCGGAATGAAGCCTTCGGCATTGCCACCGAGGTCGACGTAGATGTTGCCGCGCTCGGCGCGCTTGACCACACCGGTGATCAGCTCACCCACGCGATCCTTCCATGCATCCACGACCTGCTGGCGCTCGGCTTCGCGCACGCGCTGGACGATGACCTGCTTGGCGGCCTGGGCAGCGATGCGGCCGAAGTCCGGGTTCTCGATCTGCTCTTCGATGTAGTCGCCGACCTCGACGCCTTCGGCCTCGTCGACGGCGTCCATCAGGCGGATCTGGCGATCCGGGGATTCCATGACCACGTCATCAGCCACCACTTCCCAGCGGCGGAAGGTTTCGTAGCTGCCATCCTTGTGGTCGATGACCACGCGGGTCAGCACTTCCTCCTCGGGATAGCGCTTCTTCGCTGCCGAGGCCAGGGCGGCCTCGATGGCATCGAAGATCACTTCACGCGGCACGCCCTTCTCGTTGGCGACTGCGTCGACTACCAGCAACAGTTCCTTGCTCATTGGCTCACTCCGCGCGCGGCTTCTTTGCCGCCGGCTCGTTGGAAGAAGAATTCGTGTTCGGCTTCGGACGCTTCGGTGCCGGACCGGTCGGCTTGCTCGGGGCCAGCCCCAGCGCCACCCAGTCGGGCATGATCCGTGCCTTGTCGATGTTGTCGGCCGACACGACCACTTCAGCCTTGTCGACGATGAAGGTGATGGTGCCCGCGGCCTCGTCGATCGCTTCGATGCGGCCCTGCAGGCGACGACGGTTGTCCTGCGGCAGCTTCAGCGTCACCTTGGCCGATTCACCCTGGTGGCGGCCGAACTGCTCCAGGTTGAACAGCGGGCGGTCCACGCCCGGCGAGGACACTTCCAGCGTGTAATTGCCGCTGATCGGGTCTTCGACGTCCAGCTGCGCCGAGACTTCGCGGCTGACCCGCTCGCAGTCGTCGACATTGATGATGCGCTCGGGCTGTTCAGCCAGCGGCACGTCGATGTAAAGGCGCAGGGTCGCACCGCCGGGGGCCGGCAGATACTCAACGCCCAGCAGCTCCAGGCCCAGCGACACAACGGTCGGGGCGAGCAGATTCGCGATGTCGGTTGCCTTGTCGCTCACAGCCTGCCTTGATCTCTATGGTTGGGTGCCGGCCTTGGCCGGCGTGGAAACATGACGCCCCGGAAACGACAAAGGGCCCGTTGGGCCCCTTTTCCGGAAAGACTCCGGTGACTGGATTCCGGTTGCAACCTGCATTGCCTGCCGGTCGCGGCCCTCCTTCCGGGTCCGGACTCCCGCTGGGAGGCCGCCTTCAGGGGTACTGCTAGGCCGCTGATGATAGCGGCTGCACCGCGCTGGTGCAAGGTGCGGGGCCGGGTCAGATCCCTTTTCCATACCGGAAGTCGAGCATGGCTCGACTCTGCAAGAACGGAACCCGCCCAAAGAAAAACGCCCTCGAAGCGGGACTTCGAAGGCGATCTCCTTACTTGGTAGCGGGGGCAGGATTTGAACCTGCGACCTTCGGGTTATGAGCCCGACGAGCTGCCAGACTGCTCCACCCCGCATCAGAAGCGGAATTATGAGCGATGGCTCCAAAAACTGCAAGCTTTCCCTCATTCATCAAATCGGTTGGCGCCGATCCGAAGTTGGTAGCGGGGGCAGGATTTGAACCTGCGACCTTCGGGTTATGAGCCCGACGAGCTGCCAGACTGCTCCACCCCGCACCGGAAGTGCTTGAACTGCTGCCCTGCTCTTTCGAGGAGGGCTACCGCAACGATGTTCTGGCTGAACCGCTGCAGTGACAACTCAGGCTGCGCATATTACACGAATCGCGCAGCT
Source organism: Stenotrophomonas maltophilia group sp. msm4 (assembly GCF_032025605.1). NCBI lineage: Bacteria > Pseudomonadati > Pseudomonadota > Gammaproteobacteria > Lysobacterales > Lysobacteraceae > Stenotrophomonas > Stenotrophomonas maltophilia group sp. msm4. Next base: position 1,789,301 of record NZ_JAVSKK010000001.1, read on the forward strand.
TTGTGTCAACTTTTATGCAAGATGCGCAAATGCCTGCTGGCACCAGACCATGATCGGGTTCCAGGCCAGGCCCAGGGCCAGCAGCGCCAGGGCATTGACGCCCAGCACCACACCCAGCACGCGGTCGTTGTTGCGCGGCATGGCCTCGCCCACCGGCTCATCGAAGTACATGACCTTGATGACGCGCAGGTAGTAGAAGCAGCCGACCACGGCGCACAGCACGCCCAGGATGGCCAGCCACAGCAGGCCGCCGTTGACGGCCGCGCCCAGCACCGCCAGCTTGGTCCAGAAGCCCAGGAACGGCGGGATGCCGGCCAGCGACGCCATGATGCACAGCACCAGGCCTGCCATCCACGGGTTGCGGGCATTGAGGCCCTTGAAGTCCTCGATGTTCTCGGCTTCAAAGCCGGCACGCGACAGCGCGATGATCGCGCCGAAGGCGGCGGTCGACATGATGGCGTAGGCCAGTGCGTAGAACAGCGCAGCGGCATAGCCCTGTGCGCCACCACCGGCGATGCCCATCAGCAGGAAGCCGATGTGCGAAACGGTGGAGAACGCCAGCATGCGCTTGAGATTGCTCTGCGCGATGGCCATCAGGTTGCCGATGACCAACGAGACTGCGGCCAGGCCGGCGATCAGCAGCTGCAGTTCCGTCGACAGCGGGCCCACGCCCATTTCCAGCAGGCGGTAGGCCATGCCGAAGGCGGCCAGCTTCGGCGCCGAGCTGATGAACAGCGCGATCGGTGCCGGGGCACCCTGGTACACGTCCGGCAGCCACATGTGGAACGGTGCCGCACCCAGCTTGAAGGCGACGCCGGCGATCATGAACACCGCACCGGTGATCAGCAGCACGCGCTCTTCCGAGTGCGGGATGGCGTCACGGATGACGTCCAGGTGCAGGCTGCCGGTAGCACCGTAGATCAGCGACATGCCGTACAGCAGCAGGCCAGAGGCCAGCGAGCCGAGCACGATGTACTTCATCGCCGCTTCCGAGGCCAGGCCGTTTTCGCGGTTGCTGGCGACCAGGGCGTAGGAGCACAGCGCCAGCAGTTCCAGGCCCAGGTAGACCATCAGCAGGCTGCCGGCCGACACCAGGATCATCATGCCGGCGGTGCCGAACAGGATCAGCACCGGGATCTCGCCCTGGAACAGGTTGCGGTCACGCAGATAACGCCAGCCATAGACCAGGGTCAGGCCGCTGAGCAGCACGATCCCGGTCTTCATCACGTCCGCGGCGGTATCGCGCACGAACATGCCATGGAAGACCTCGCCCTGCCCGCCCACGCCGGTGGCCAGCATGAACAGCACCACGGCCAGCGCAGCGAGCGAGAACAGGTGGGTGACGATCTTGTTCCGGTTGCTGACGAACAGGTCGAGGATCATCAGGGCGAAGGCGCTGCCGATCAGCACCAGCTCGGGAGCGAGCGGTGGCAGGTCAGCGGCGGTCAATGGCAGCAGCGGCGAGGTGGTCATCATCAAATCCTGGAATTACAGCAGCTTGCTGGATGCGATCTGCATCGCCAGCTTCGCGATCGAGGGCTCCATCAGGTCGGTCAGCGGCTTGGGATAGATGCCCAGGGCCAGCACGCCGATGGCGAACACGCCCAGCACCAGCCATTCGCGGCCGTTGATGTCCTTCAGTTCGGCAACATGGCTGTTGGCCACTTCACCGAAGAAGATGCGCTTGTACAGCCACAGGGTGTAGGCGGCGCCGATGATCAGGGTGGTGGCCGCGCCCAGCGCGATCCACGGATTACGCTGGAAGGCCGAGAGGATGACCATGAACTCGCCGACGAAACCGCTGGTACCGGGCAGGCCCGCGTTGGCCATGAAGAACAGCATGGCGAAGGTGGCGAACCACGGCATCACGTTGACCACGCCGCCGTAATCGGCGATGCGGCGGCTGTGCATGCGGTCGTACAGCACGCCGACGCAGGAGAACATCGCGCCGGACACGAAGCCGTGCGAGATCATCTGCACCATGGCGCCCTGCAGGCCCAGGCGGGCGGCATCGGCGTTGCCGGCTTCACGCACCAGCCACAGGGCAATAAAGGTGCCCAGGGTGACGAAGCCCATGTGCGCGATCGACGAATAGGCGATCAGCTTCTTCATGTCGTCCTGCACCAGGGCGACCAGGCCAACGTAGATCACCGCGATCAACGACAGCCCGATCACCAGCCAGGCCCATTCCTGCGAAGCGTCCGGGACGATCGGCAGGTTGAAGCGCAGGAAGCCATAGCCACCGATCTTCAGGGCGATGGCGGCCAGGATCACCGAACCGGCGGTCGGCGCTTCCACGTGGGCGTCCGGCAGCCAGGTATGGACCGGGAACATCGGCACCTTGACCGCGAAGGCGATCAGGAACGCGAAGAAGATCCAGGTCTGTTCCTTGGCCGACAGCGGCAGTGCATACAGGTCGGCCAGCTGGAAGCTGCCGCCCTTCATGTACAGGTAGATCAACGCCACCAGCATCAGCACCGAGCCGAGGAAGGTGTACAGGAAGAACTTCAGCGCAGCGTAGATGCGGCGCGGGCCGCCCCAGACACCGATGATCAGGAACATCGGGATCAGCATCGCCTCGAAGAACACGTAGAACAGCATCGCGTCCGTCGCCGCGAAGATACCGACCGTGACGCCTTCCAGGATCAGGAAGGCCGCCACGTACTGGTTCACGCGCTTGTCGATGGCGCTCCAGGCGCCGATCAGGGCAAGCACGCTGACCAGGGTAGTCAGCAGGATCAGCGCCACGGCAATGCCGTCCACGCCCAGGTTGTAGCCGATCTTGTACGCCGGGATCCACGCATGGGTCTCGACGAACTGCAGACCGTCGATGCCCGCGTTGTAGCCGCTCAGCAGCGAGAGGCTCGCCACGAAAGTCAGCACCGCTACGCCCAGCGACGCCCAGCGGGCGGTCTGCGCATCACGGATCGCGAGGATCAGGGCGCCACCGATGATCGGCAGCCAGATGAGGACACTGAGTAGAGGCCAGTTCGACACGTCTTCTTATTCCGTACAGGTCATCAACGCAGGTAATGCATCAGCACGCCCAGCAGGGCAATCAGGCCGATGATCATCGCGAAGGCGTAGTGATAGAGGAAACCGGATTGGGTACGACGCAGCACGCCGGCTGCGACATCCACAACACGTGCCGAGAGATTGACCACGCCGTCGACGATGTTGCTGTCGATCCAGCGCGAGACCTTGCCCAGCTTGACGCTGCCACCGGCAAAGCCATCGATCCACAGCTTGTCGAAGCCGTACTTGTTTTCCAGCACCGACACCAGCGGAGCGAAGGCCTTGCGCGCCTTGCCCGACAGGTCCGGCTTCCACAGGTAGAACAGTACGGCCAGCAGGAAGCCCGCGACGGTCAGCATGAACGCCGGAGCCATCATGCCGTGCAGCGCGAAGGCGATCGGGCCGTGGAACTCCTCACCCAGGAAGCCGATGGTGTTCTTGGCCGGATCGTAGAAGTCGACGATGCCGGTGAAGAACGTATGCGCCTGGCCCTTGATGGCATCGTGGGCATGGTGGCCGGCCCAGTCGGTGCCGTACAGCATCGGACCGATGCTGAAGAAACCGATGGCGATCGACGGGATGGCCAGCAGGATCAGCGGCAGGGTCACCACCCACGGGGTTTCGTGCGGCTCATGCGGACCACCGTGGCCATGGCCGTGGTCATCGTGATGCGCATCGCCGTGGTGGGCGTCGGCGGCGTGGTGATCGTCATGGCCGTGACCATGATCGTCATGATGCACGTCGCGGAAACGCTCCTTGCCGTGGAAGGTCAGGAACAGCAGGCGGAAGCTGTAGAAGCTGGTGACGATCACGCCACCCAGCACTGCCCAGTAGCCGTAGGTGGCCACCCAGTTGTTGGACAGGTGCGCGTGCAGCTCGGCGGCCTCGATGATGGTGTCCTTCGAGTAGAAGCCGGAGAAGAACGGCGTACCCACCAGTGCCAGCGTACCGATCCACATGGTGATGAAGGTGATCGGCATGTACTTGCGCAGGCCACCCATCTTGCGCATGTCCTGCTCGTGGTGCATGGCAATGATGACCGAGCCGGCACCCAGGAACAGCAGCGCCTTGAAGAAGGCGTGGGTCATCAGGTGGAACACGGCTGCCGAGTAGGCCGACACGCCCAGTGCAACCGTCATGTAGCCCAGCTGCGACAGCGTGGAGTACGCGACGACGCGCTTGATGTCGTTCTGCACGATGCCGATCAGGCCAGTGAAGAAGGCGGTGGTGGCACCGATGAACAGCACGAAATTCAGCGCGGTCTGCGACAGCTCGAACAGCGGCGACATGCGGGTGACCATGAAGATGCCGGCGGTCACCATCGTCGCGGCGTGGATCAGTGCCGAGATCGGGGTCGGGCCTTCCATCGAGTCGGGCAGCCACACGTGCAGCGGGACCTGGGCCGACTTGCCCATGGCACCGATGAACAGGCAGATACAGATGACGGTGGCGATCGACCAGATCACCGGCTCGTTCAGCAGCTGCATGCCCAGGAGGGTGCCGTCCCAGATCTGCAGCTGGGCGCGCGGGTCGGCCAGCATGCCGGCCTGCGAGAACACCTGCGAGTAGTCCAGGGTGCCGAACACCCACAGCACGCCGGCGATGCCGAGCAGGAAGCCGAAGTCACCGACGCGGTTGACCAGGAACGCCTTCATGTTGGCGAAGATCGCGGTCGGGCGCTTGAACCAGAAGCCGATCAGCAGGTACGACACCAGGCCCACCGCTTCCCAGCCAAAGAACAGCTGCAGGAAGTTGTTGCTCATCACCAGGGTGAGCATCGAGAACGTGAACAGCGAGATGTAGCTGAAGAACCGCTGGTAGCCCGGATCGTCCTGCATGTAGCCGATCGTGTAGATGTGGACCAGCAGCGACACGAAGGTCACCACCACCATCATCATCGCGGTCAGCTTGTCGACCATGAAGCCGACGTGGGCCGAGTACTGGCCGACTTCGAAGAACGTGTAGATGTTCTGGTTGAACGGCTGCGCGCCGCCCCACATCAACTGGTAGAACGTGTACATCGACAGGCCGCAGGCCACCGCGACGCCGAGGATGGTGATGGTCTGCGCGCCGAAGCGCTTGACCTGGCGACCGAACAGGCCGGCGATGATGCTGCCGAACAGCGGTGCGAGCACCACTGCGATCAACAGACTCTTGGAGAGAGTGATTTCCATCTGTGGATCAGCCCTTCAACGAATCGACTTCGCCGACATTGATCGTGCGGCGGGTACGGAACAGGGTCACCAGGATCGCCAGGCCGATGGCGGCTTCCGCGGCGGCGACGGTCAGGATGAAGAACACGAACAGCTGGCCGGACGGATCGCCCAGCTGGCGCGAGAAGCCGACGAAGTTGATGTTCACCGACAGCAGCATCAGTTCGATCGACATCAGCAGGACGATGACGTTCTTCCGGTTGAGGAAGATGCCGGCCAGGCTGATGGCGAACAGCACCGCGCCAAGCGCAAGGATGTGGCCAAGGGTAATCACGGCTGGGTCTCCTCGCCGGTGGCCGGCTTGCTGTTGCTGTGCACGACCGGTGCTTCGGCACCCATCTTGACCATGCGCAGGCGCTGGCCGGCCTTGACCATGGTCTGCTCGCCCGGGTTCTGGCTCTTGACGCCGGTACGGCGGCGCAGGGTCAACATCACGGCGGCAACCACGGCCACGGTCAGGATGACGGCGGCGAACTCGAACGGCAGCAGGTACTCGGTGAACAGCGTGCGTGCCAGCCAGGTGATGTTGGAACTGTCGGCGGCGACCGCAGCGGCGTTGTCGGCCGGGAACGGCGTGACCGAGCGTGCCTTGACGCCGATCAGGATCAGCATCTGCGCCAGCATCGCCACCGCCACAATGAGGCCGACCGGCAGGTAGCGCACCCAGCCCTCACGCAGCTTGGTGGGGTCGATGTCCAGCATCATCACCACGAACAGGAACAGCACCATCACCGCGCCAACGTAGACCAGCACCAGCGCCACGCCGAGGAACTCGGCGCCCACCAGCAGCCACACGCAGGCAATGGAGAAGAAGGTCAGCACCAGGCAGAGCACGGCGTGAACCGGGTTGCGCACGCTGATCACCGCACCGGCCGAAACCGTTGCCGCGATGGCGAACACCCAGAAAGCGATATTTACCCAATCCATCTCTCGACCTCAGCGGTAAGCGGCATCGGCGGCACGACGCTCGGCGATCTCGGACTCGAGACGGTCGCCAAGGGCCAGCAGCTGCGGCTTGGTAACGATGTTTTCCCCACGGTTCTCGAAGTGGTACTCGAGGATGTGGGTTTCGACGATCGAGTCCACCGGGCAGCTTTCTTCGCAGAAGCCGCAGAAGATGCACTTGAACAGGTCGATGTCGTAGCGGGTGGTGCGGCGGGTGCCGTCCTCGCGCTTGGCCGAGTCGATGGTGATGGCCAGCGCCGGGCACACCGCTTCACACAGCTTGCAGGCAATGCAGCGCTCTTCGCCGTTGGGATAACGGCGCAGGGCGTGCAGGCCGCGGAAGCGCGGCGACTGCGGGAACTTCTCCATCGGGTACATCATCGTGTACTTCGGCTTGAAGCTGTACTTCAGCGTCAGCCAGAGGCCGGCCAGCAGTTCGAGCAGCAGCAGGCTCTTGAAGTAATGGGTAATCCTGTTCATCACTTAGACGCCCTTTTGAATCACGCCGAAGAACACCATGACGGCGGTAACCGCGATCCACAGAATGGCCAGCGGGATGAAGACCTTCCAGCCCAGGCGCATGATCTGGTCATAGCGGAAGCGCGGGAAGCTGGCACGGAACCAGATGTAGGCACTGGCGAAGAAGAACACCTTGACGAACAACCACGGTGCACCGCCCTTCCAGATCCAGTCGACCAGCGGCGAGACATTGCCGAAATCGACCCAGCCCTGGACCGGGCTCAGCCAGCCGCCGAGGAAGAAGATCGAGATCAGGAAGCTGATCAGGATCATGTTCGCGTATTCGGCCAGGAAGAACAGGGCGAACGCACCGCCGGAGTACTCGACCATGTGGCCGGCAACGATTTCCGATTCGCCTTCCACCACGTCGAACGGCGCGCGGTTGGTTTCAGCCACGCCCGACACCCAGTAGATGACGAACAGCGGGAACAGCGGCAGCAGGAACCAGTCGAAGAAGCCGGAACTGCCGGCCTGCGCAGCGACGATGTTGCTCAGGTTCAGGCTGCCGGCGGCGATCATCACACCGACCAGGGCGAAGCCCATGGCGATTTCGTAGCTGATCATCTGCGCCGAGGCGCGCATGGCACCCAGGAACGCGTACTTCGAGTTCGATGCCCAACCGGCCAGGATGATGCCGTAGATGCCCAGCGAGGTCATCGCCAGCAGGTACAGCAGGCCGGCGTTGGCATTGGACAGCACGATCTGCGAATCGAAGGGCACCACCGACCAGGCCGCGAAGGCCGGGGCCAGGGTGATCAGCGGGGCCAGAAGATAGATCGCCTTGTTGGCGCTGCTCGGCTGGACCACTTCCTTGAACAGCAGCTTGAAGACGTCGGCGAAGGCCTGGAAGATGCCCATGCCCACGTACATCGGGCCGTGGCGGACGTGCATCCAGCCGATCAGCTTGCGTTCCCAGACCACGTAGAAGGCCACCGAGATGATCACCGGCACGGCGATCACCAGGATCTTCAGGATGATCCAGATCAGCGCGCCGATGTCACCGAGGCCCAGCAGCCACTGGTGCAGCGGGTCGACCGCGTTCAACAGCAATTCGTTCATGCAGCCACCACCGATACGCGAGCGGCACCCAGCGGCGCGGTCGCGCCGTGGCCCGATTCAATCCAGACCGAACCCGCAGCGACGCGGGCGTCGACCACCACCGGCAGGGTGGCCTTGCCGGCGTCGGTGCCGACCTTGGCCATCTGCCCTTCCTGCAGCTGCAGGCGAGCGGCATCTTCTGCGTTCAGCACGATGCGCGGGGCGTTGTTGAGCGGATGCGACTGCAGTGCCGGCGCGCGACGGACCACCGCATCGGTGCGGTAGATCGCGGCGGTCGAAGCCACTTCCAGGCCTTCACCGGCAACTGCCGGCTGCGCCGAAGCAGCGACGGTGACCGACACCGGGGCCAGGCTGGCACGCAGGCCGGCCAGGTCGGTGAAGTCGAAACCGGCCAGGGCCATGTCGCCGCCCAGTGCGCGCAGCACGCGCCAGCCTTCGCGGGCCTCGCCCGGCAGCTTGCCGCCGGCACGGGCCGACTGCTCGCGACCATCGAGGTTGGTCAGGGTGGCATCGATTTCCGGCAGCGCACCGATCGGCAGGATCACGTCGGCAACGTCGCGGGTCGAGGCGCAGGCGAACTGGCTGAAGGCCACCACCTGCGCACCGGCCAGCGCCTTGCGGGCGGCCGGGGCGTCGGCGAAGTCCAGGCCCGGTTCAAGGCCGTACACCACGTAGGCCTGGCGCGGCTGCGCCAGCATCGCGGCGACGTCCTTGCCAGCCGGCAGCACGCCGGCGCGGGTCAGGCCAACGGCGTTGGCGCCCTGCGGGATGCGGCACAGCTTGGCACCGGTAGCGGCAGCGAAGTCACGCGCGGCAGCGCGGATCGCGGCAGCCTGCGGGTGGTTCTCGGCGATGCCACCAACGATCAGCACGGTGTTGTTGCCGCCCTGCACTGCCGAACGCAGCTCGGCGTTGGCCAGCGCGTCGACGAACTTCGACGGGGCAACGATCTGCTTGCCGGCGACACTGAAGGCGAAGTCGAAGTCCACCGGATTGACGACGTGGATCTTCGCGCCCTTGGTGGTCTGCGCCTTGCGCAGGCGAGCGTGCAGCAGCGGCAGTTCGTGGCGGATGTTGCTGCCCAGGACCACGATGCGGTCGGCGCCCTCGATCTCGGCCAGCGGCAGGCCGAACACTTCGGCGGTTGCGGCGTCGGAGAAATCGCGGTTGTTGATGCGGTGGTCGATGTTGCCCGAGCCCAGGCCCTTGGCCAGGCGGGCCAGCAGTGCGCCTTCCTCGTTCGAGGTCGACGGGTGCACCAGCACGCCCAGGTTGTCGCCCTGGTTGGCCTTGAGGATTTCGGCGGCCGCGGCCAGGCCTTCGGCCCAGCTCACTTCCTTCCACTCGCCGTTGACCTTGCGCAGCGGCTTGACCGCACGGTCTTCGCTGTACAGGCCCTGGTGCGAGTAGCGGTCACGGTCGGACAGCCAGCACTCGTTCACGGCTTCGTTGTCGCGCGGCACGGTGCGCAGCACTTCGCCGCGACGCACGTGCAGGAACAGGTTCGAACCCATCGCATCGTGATAGCCCAGCGACTCGCGCGCGGTCAGTTCCCACGGGCGGGCGCGGAACTGGAACACCTTGTTGGTCAGCGCGCCGACCGGGCAGACGTCGACGACGTTGCCGGACAGCTCGGTGGTCAGCGGCTTGCCGTCGAAGGTACCGATCTGCAGGTTCTCACCGCGGTACATGCCACCCAGCTCGTAGGTACCGGCAACGTCGGCGGTGAAGCGGACGCAGCGGGTGCACTGGATGCAGCGGGTCATCTCGGTGGCAACCAGCGGACCCATGTCCTCGTCAGGCACCACGCGCTTGCGCTCGTTGAAGCGGCTGACCGAACGGCCATAGCCCAGCGACACGTCCTGCAGCTCGCACTCGCCGCCCTGATCACAGATCGGGCAGTCCAGCGGGTGGTTGATGAGCAGGAACTCCATCACCGAGCGCTGGAACTTCAGCGCCTTTTCGCTGCGGGTGGCGACCTTCATGCCGTCCATCACCGGGGTGGCACAGGCCGGCGCCGGCTTCGGCGACTTCTCCACGTCCACCAGGCACATGCGGCAGTTGGCGGCGATCGGCAGCTTCTCGTGATAGCAGAAGCGCGGAATCGGAATGCCGGCCTTGTCGGCCGCCTGGATGATCATCGAGCCCTTGGGCACGACCAGCGACTTGCCATCGATCTCGATGGTGACGTGATCGGGTGGGACGCTCGGATTTACGGGTTGCGCGCTCATGCAGCGGCTGCCTCCACCTTCTTGCCGTCAACCATCGAATGACCGTTGACGATGTAGTACTCGAACTCGTCCCAGAACTGGCGCAGGAAGCCCTGGATGGGCCATGCAGCCGCTTCGCCGAACGCACAGATGGTGTGGCCTTCGATCTGCCCGGCCACTGCCTTCAGCTGGTGCAGGTCTTCCATCGTGGCCTTGCCGGCGACGATGCGCTCCAGCACGCGGTGCATCCAGCCGGTGCCTTCACGGCACGGGGTGCACTGGCCGCAGGATTCCTTGTGGAAGAACTGGCTGATGCGGCAGGCGAACTTGACGCAGCAGACGCTGTCGTCGAGCACGACGATCGCACCCGAGCCCAGGCCGGAGCCCAGCGCACGGATGGTGTCGTAGTCCATCGGCAGGCCCTTCAGCTCGGCCGCGGTCAGCACCGGCATCGACACGCCGCCCGGGATCGCGCCCTTGAGCTTGCGGCCCGGACGCAGGCCACCGGCCATTTCCAGCAGGTCGTCGAAGGTGGTGCCCAGCGGCACTTCGAAGTTGCCGCCGTTCTGCACGCAGCCGGACACCGAGAAGCACTTCGGGCCACCGTTGGCGGTCAGGCTCAGGCCCTTGAACCACTCCGGGCCGTTGCGGATGATCGCCGGCACTGAACCGTAGGTTTCGGTGTTGTTGATCGTCGACGGCTTGCCGTACAGGCCGAAGTTGGCCGGGAACGGCGGCTTGTAGCGCGGCTGGCCCTTCTTGCCTTCCAGCGATTCCATCAGCGCGGTTTCTTCGCCGCAGATGTACGCGCCGGCGCCCAGCGCGCCGTAGATGTCGATGTCCACGCCGCTGCCGAGGATGTTCTTGCCCAGCCAGCCGTTCGCATAGGCGTCGGCCAGGGCCTGCTCGAAGTGCTCGAACGGCTCGTGGTGGAATTCACCGCGCAGGTAGTTGTAGCCCACGGTCGAACCGGTGGCGTAGCAGGCGATCGCCATGCCTTCCACGACCGAATGCGGGTTGTAGCGCAGGATGTCGCGATCCTTGCAGGTGCCCGGCTCGGATTCGTCCGAGTTGCAGAGGATGTACTTCTGCATGTTGCCCTTGGGCATGAACGACCACTTCAGGCCGGTCGGGAAGCCGGCGCCACCGCGGCCGCGCAGGCCCGAGGCCTTGACCATCTCGATGACCTGCTCCGGCGTGATCTTCTCTTCGAGGATCTTGCGCAGGGCAGCGTAGCCACCGGTCTTCAGGTAGCTTTCGTACGACCACGGGGTGTCGTAATGCAGGGTGGTATAGACCACCTGGTGCGGCAGCGGCGCGGGGCCGACCGGACCCTTGGATTCGTGGTGATGTGCCATGCCCTTACTCCAGCCCGTCCAGCAGCTCGTCGACCTTTTCCAGGGTCAGACGCTCATGGTAGTGACCGTTGATGACCATCATCGGCGCGCCACCGCAGCCGGCCAGGCACTCTTCCTCGCGCTTGAGGTAGACGCGGCCGTCAGGGGTCGATTCACCGTGCTTGATGCCCAGCTTCTTCTCGCAATGGCGCACGATGTCCTCGGCGCCATTGAGCCAGCAGCTGATGTTGGTGCAGATGGCCACGTTGTTGCGGCCCACCTTCTCGGTCTCGAACATCGAGTAGAAGCTGGCGACCTCGTAGGCCCACACCGGTGGCAGGTCCAGGTACTTGGCCACGCCGGCGATCAGTTCGTCGGTCAGCCAGCCCTGGTTCTGCTCCTGGGCCGCATGCAGGCCCTGCAGCACGGCAGAGCGCTTGCGGTCCGGCGGGAACTTGGACAGCCAGTGATCGATGTGAGCGCGGGTCTTGTCGCTCAGCACCACCATCGGGTCGACGTCGCGCGCCGCCTCGAAATTACCTGTCGCCTTCATCGGCCGACCTCAGCGAAATGCATAACGTGAAATTCCAGAAACTGCGGCGCCGGCTTGCGCCGGCTGCCTGCAGCGGGCGTTGGCGTGGCGGACGGCATTACCGGTCAACCTCGCCGAACACCAGGTCGTAGGTGCCGATCATCGCCACCACGTCAGCCAGCATGTGGCCGCGCACGACCGAATCGATCGAGGACAGGTGGGCGAAGCCCGGCGCACGCAGGTGCACGCGGAACGGCTTGTTGGCGCCATCGGAGACCAGGTAGCAGCCGAATTCGCCCTTCGGGGCTTCCACCGCCGAGTAGGTCTCGCCGGCCGGCACGCAGTAGCCTTCGCTGAACAGCTTGAAGTGGTGGATCAGCGCTTCCATGTCGTCCTTCATGTCCTCGCGCCTGGGCGGAGCGACCTTGAAGTTCTTCACCATCACCGGGCCCGGGTTGGCCTTCAGCCACGCCACGCACTGCTTGATGATGCGGTTGGATTCGCGCATTTCGGCAACGCGGACCAGATAGCGGTCGTAGCAGTCGCCTTCCTTGCCCAGCGGGATGTCGAAATCGACGGCATCGTACTTGGCGTACGGACGCTTCTTGCGCAGGTCCCAGGCAATGCCCGAACCGCGCAGCATCACGCCGGTCATGCCCCACTGGTGGGCCAGTTCGGGAGTGACCACGCCGATGCCGACGGTACGCTGCTTCCAGATGCGGTTGTCGGTCAGCAGGGTTTCGTATTCGTCGATGCGCTTGGGGAACTCGACGGTGAAGTTCTCCAGGAAGTCCAGCAGCGAACCCTCGCGCGAAGCATTGAGCTGCTTCAGCGCCTTGCCCTTGTGCCAGCGCGATTCCTTGTACTTCGGCATGTGGTCCGGCAGGTCGCGGTAGACACCGCCCGGACGGTAGTACGCCGCGTGCATGCGCGCGCCGGAAACCGCTTCGTAGCAGTCCATCAGCTCTTCGCGTTCGCGGAAGGCGTACAGCATCACCGCCATCGCGCCCAGGTCGAGCGCGTTGGAGCCCAGCCACATCAGGTGGTTGAGGATGCGGGTGATTTCATCGTACATGGTGCGGATGTACTGGGCACGCTCCGGCGCCTCGATGCCCATCAGGGTCTCGATCGCGCGTACGTAGGCGTGCTCGTTGCACATCATCGACACGTAGTCCAGTCGATCCATGTAGCCGATCGACTGGTTGAACGGCTTGGACTCGGCCAGCTTTTCGGTACCACGGTGCAGCAGACCCACGTGCGGGTCGGCGCGCATGATGGTTTCACCGTCCATTTCCAGGATCAGGCGCAGCACACCGTGAGCGGCCGGATGCTGCGGGCCGAAGTTCATGGTGTAGTTGCGGATTTCCTGCCGGCTCTCGGCGGCGTTGCTGGCGAATGCTTCGCCGGCCTGGTGTACGTGGCTCACTTCACTGCCTCCTGCGCGCGCTCACCTTCTGCGGTCTGCAGACGGGCGTCGTCGCGGATCACGCGCGGCACGCCGACACGCGGCTCCACCGAGGTGACCGGTTCGTAGATCACGCGCTTCTTCTCTTCGTCGTAGCGGACTTCGACATTGCCGATCAGCGGGAAGTCCTTGCGGAACGGATGGCCGACGAAACCGTAGTCGGTCAGGATCCGGCGCAGGTCCGGGTGGCCTTCGAAGATCACGCCGTACAGGTCGAACGCCTCGCGCTCGAACCAGTTCAGGCCCGGCCAGATACTGGTCAGCGAGGACACCACCGGCAGCGCTTCGTCAGGAGCGAAGCAGCGCAGGTGCATCATCAGGTTGTGCTGGTAGGAACGCAGCTGCGCGACCACGGCGAAGCGCTGGGTCGGCATGTGCTGCGGGCGGGCACCGTCGGCACCGTTTTCCTCGGTGGGGAACTCGCCCCACGCGAAGCGGCCCTGGGCCTTGCCTTCGACGCCTCGACTGAAGCCCTGCGAGGACACATCGGCGGTGTCCCATTCGTCGGAGCCATAACCGAGGTAGTCGACGCCGCACAGATCCACGGCCTGCTCGAAACCAAACTCGTCACGCAGCGCCAGGGCGGTGGCGTGCCACTCGGCGGCAGGCACTTCCAGCGTCACTTCGCCGCGGGGTTCGACCACGATGACCTTCGCACCAGCGAAACGTGCGGAGAGTCGGTCGATGAAGGATGCTTGCTCTGCCATGGGGGCTTGGCGCGCTCTAGTCAGGTGAAGGGGTCAGCGGGCGATGGTCTGTGTACGCCAGATCTTCTTCTGCAGCTGCAGGATCCCGTACACCAGCGCCTCGGCGGTCGGCGGGCAGCCCGGGACGTAGACGTCCACCGGCACCACGCGATCACAGCCGCGCACCACAGAATAGGAGTAGTGGTAGTAGCCGCCACCGTTGGCGCAGCTACCCATCGAGATGACCCACTTCGGGTCCGGCATCTGGTCGTAGACCTTGCGCAGCGCCGGGGCCATCTTGTTGACCAGGGTACCGGCCACGATCATCACGTCGGACTGACGCGGCGACGGGCGGAACACCACGCCGTAGCGATCCAGGTCCAGGCGCGCGGCGCCGGCGTGCATCATCTCGACGGCGCAGCAGGCCAGGCCGAAGGTCATCGGCCACATCGAGCCGGTGCGCGCCCAGTTCAGCAGTGCGTCGACGCTGGTGGTGACGAAGCCCTTTTCCAGCAGCGGGTTGTCGCCTTCCGGCCGCAGGATGTCATCAACCCGGCCTTCCGGCGACGGATTGTTCATGAGGCCATCGAGAGTCTGAATCACTCCCATTCCAGCGCTCCCTTCTTCCAGACGTAAATGAAACCGAGGAACAGCATGCCGACGAACAGGCCCATGGTGACCAGCGAACGGGCGCCCAGTTCCATGAAGACCTGGGTCCACGGCACGATGAAGATGATTTCCAGGTCGAAGACGATGAACTGGATCGCGATCAGGTAGTAGCGCACGTCGAACTTCATGCGCGCGTCTTCGAAGGCTTCGAAGCCGCACTCATACGGCGACAGCTTTTCCAGATCGGGGCGGCGGGGACCGAGGAATCGACCAACCAGCATCAGCGTAACGCCGATACCGGTGGCAACGATCAGAAACAGCAGAGACGGCAAATATTCGGCCAGCACAGCGATTCTCTCTTGCCTCTGCCGCTGCGCCTGCAGGCGCTTTGGCATGGGGGAGTGGACGGGAACCTGCCTGGCGCCTTGCGCGCCAGACGAACCCGCTTTACTTACAAATGGTGCCCAAGAGGGGACTCGAACCCCTACGACTTGCGTCGCTACCACCTCAAGGTAGTGCGTCTACCAATTCCGCCACCTGGGCAAACGATCACATCAGACTATCTTTCCGATGCGCCGCGTATTGTAACCGGCTTCAGTCTTTCTGGGAGCCTTCCGAAGGCTTTTCTTCACCAGAAACCGAAGATTCCGCCTGAGCCGGCACATTGGCGGCCGGAACCGGGGCTGCCGGGACCGCATCGGCCTTCGGGACGGCCGGCAGCTCGCCCGCCGGCGCCGCCGGAGCGGTCGCTGCCGGGGCGGACATCAGACCCAGATCCTGGTCGGCCGCCGGACGGGTGCCGTGACCGGCATACCAGGCCATGAAGAGGCTGATGCCAAAGAACACGACAGCCAGCCACTTGGTCGACTTGGACAGGAAGTTCGAGGCGCCACGCGCACCGAACACCGTGCCCGAGGCACCGGCACCAAAGCCCGAACCTGCCGCCGCACCCGAGCCACGCTGCATCAGGATCAGCGCGATCATGGCCACAGCGACCAGCACGTAGACGACATTGAGGATCAACATCAGCATTGGAAACCGCCCTCGGACAATACTTCTAGGATTAGTTCGCGGCCGCCGCCCGTGCGATGGCCAGGAAGTCCGCGGCCACCAGGGAGGCGCCGCCGACCAGCCCACCATCGACATCCGGCTGCGCGAACAGTTCCCCGGCATTGTCGGGCTTCACGCTACCGCCGTAAACAATGGGCAGTGAATCGGCGATTCTAGCATCGATACGCGCGACTTCGCCACGGATGAACGCGTGCACCTGCTGCGCCTGCTCCTTGCTGGCGGTACGGCCGGTGCCGATGGCCCAGACCGGCTCGTAGGCGACCACGGCGCTGGCGAAACCGGCCGCACCGGCCAGTTCCAGTACCGGCGCCAGCTGGCTGGCGATGACCGTTTCGGTCTGCCCGGCCTCCCGCTGTTCCAGGGTCTCGCCCACGCACAGCACCGGGACCAGGCCAGCATGCTGGGCGGCGGCGAACTTGCGCGCGACCAGCTCGCTGCTTTCATGGTGGTACTGGCGGCGTTCGGAGTGGCCGACCAGGCCATAGCGGGCCCCGACCTCGACCAGCATGGCTGCGCAGACCTCGCCGGTGTAGGCGCCCTTCTCGTTGCTGCTGACGTCCTGTGCACCAAAGGCCAGGCCGGTCGCGCCGAAGTCCTCGACCAGCTCGCCCAGGTACGGCAGCGGCGGCAGGATCACCACGTCCACGCCCTCCAGCGGCAGCCCGGCGGCCACCTGCTCCAGCAGTTCATTGGCGAATTGACGGCTGCCGTGCAGCTTCCAGTTTCCGGCGACGATCTTGCGGCGCATGAGCGGGTGGCTCCTGTGTGAAGTCAGCCGGTCATGATACCCGCTACGGCAAAAATCCGTTTCCGTGTAAGCGGTTACATGGATTTTCAGCCAACGGCGCAGCCCCTCGTGGCGGGGGTCGGGTTGGTCGCGGAGAGCCCGGCTGGATCTGGGGCTTGGCCGCGGCATGGATGCCGCGAACACCCCCGTCATCCCCGCCCGCCCGGCCTCTGACACATTCCGACGGTTCCGCCCGCCACGGAAAGAAAAAAGAAGAGCAAGAGCAAAAGCGGCATTCCGGGTGCCCTGCCCCACTTCGATCTGACAGATCTCATCCACGCATGGCGTGGATCTACCGTGTCGACCAAGGTCGACACCTACCGAGAATCGGGATTTACCCACCGTCACCGGGAAACTGTCGGGGGTGGGGCGGTGTGGGTTGGCAGGACCGTTGGCGCCATGGATGGCGCCATCGAGCCCCCATGGACGGGTTCACGGCGTGTCCTGCCAACCCACGCCGCCCCGCTCAACCGGCACGAATCCAGAGCCGCTTTGGCTTTGGGCTTGCTGGCCAGCGGCCGGCACTACCGCGGGCGCAGGTTGCGACCCTGCAAAAAACAAGGCCGCCTTTCGGCGGCCTCACTTCTCTTTACTTCAGCTTGATCTCGCGCAGGCGCTCCTCGAGGAAGCCGTGGGCGGTGATCGGCTCCGGGTACCGGCTCGGGTTCTCCGGGGTGATGCACGAGGGCAGCACGTCGATCAGGAAGTCCGGGTTCGGGTGCAGGAAGAACGGCACCGAGTAGCGCGGCTGGCGCGCCAGCTCGCCCGGAGGATTGACCACGCGGTGGATGGTCGACGGATACACATGGTTGGTCAGGCGCTGCAGCATGTCGCCGATGTTGACCACGATGGTGTCCGCGTCCGAGGTGAACGGCACCCACTCGCCGTCGTGCGACTGCACTTCCAGGCCCGCGGCACTGGCACCCACCAGCAAGGTGATGAAGTTGATGTCGCCATGAGCACCGGCACGAACGTTCGGGATGTCGTCGGTGGTGATCGGCGGGTAGTGGATCGGGCGCAGGATCGAATTGCCGAAGTTGGTCTTGTCGGCGAAGAAATTCTCCGGCAGGCCGATGTGCAGGGCGAGCGCCGACAGCACGCGCGACCCCAGGTTGTCCAGCGCCTGGTACAGGCCGTACCCCCGCTCGCGGAAGCCCTCTACTTCGGTCGGCCACAGGTTCGGCGCCATCACGTCACGGTACTTGGAGTCCTCGGCGATCTCGCGGCCGATGTGCCAGAACTCCTTCAGGTCGAAGTGCTTGGAGCCCTTGGCGGTCTCCACGCCGAAGGGGGTATAGCCGCGGGCCCCGCCGCTGCCAGGCACGTGGTACTTGCGCTTGACCTCTTCCGGCAGGGCGAAGAAGGCCTTGAAGGCATCGTAGGCCGCGTCGATGTCGGCCTGCGGGATGCCGTGGTTGCGGATGCCCGCGAATCCCCATTGGCGATAGGCCGCGCCCAGCTCGGCCACGAAGGCCTCGCGGTCGCTGTCGAAACGGGTGATGTCGAGGGTGGGGATCTGGCTCACAGCGGTTCCTGGCTTGTCATTGGGTCTGGGGGGCCAGCGCATTCATGGCCCGCCTGAACATTGTGACAGATCGCCCGGGGGACGCCACTCGATACGAAGAAACAAACCGATACAATGCGCGACCCGCGCGCGGATTAACGCTTCCGTCACGTGGGGCCCGACCTTTTCCCCGCTCCCTGAATCCGCTTCGCCATGTCTGCAGCCGCCCCTGCCGCACTCGCCCTTGAAGGCTTCACCCGGCGTTGGCGCCGGCTGGCCTGGTGGTCGCTGTTCGTCGCCGGCAATGCGGTCCTGGCTGCGGCGATCGCACTGGGCAACGTGCCGCTGCGGGACAATCCAGGCGGCAGCGCGGGCCTGGCCTACCTCGCGATCGCCCTGCCCGGCCACCTGCTCGCGTTCGGCGCGCTGGCCGGCCTGCTGCCGTTGCTGCTGGGGCTGTGGCCACGCACTGCCCGTACGCTGAGCATCAGCGCCGTTCTCCTGCAGGGCCTGTGGCTGTGCCTGCTGCTGGTCGACGCCAAGGTGTTCACCCTGTACCGCTTCCACCTCAACGCCATGGTCGTGAACATGGTGTTCGGCGGCGCCCTGCAGGACCAGGTCGCCCTGTCCTGGAAGACCTGGCTGCAGGTCGCGCTGCTGGTCGCCGCGGTCTTCGCCGCCGAAGGCCTGCTGGCCTGGGCGTGCTGGAAGCTGCTGCCGGCAGTGCCGCGCCGGCGACGGGTGCTGCAGGCGTGGGCAGCGGTCGCGCTTCTGATGGCCGGCGGCCAGGTGGCCACCGCCTACTACGACGCCCGCGGCGACCGCGATGTGATCGCGCAGTGGAACTACCTGCCGTGGGCGCAACCGATCACCGCCAAGAGCTTCATGCGGCGCCTGGGCGTGGTCAGCCAGCAGCAGGCCGGCCTGCCCGACCCGCGCCATGCGCAGCTGCAGTACCCACTGCACCCGCTGCGGTGCCAGAACCCGCATCGTCCCAATGTGCTGATGGTGGTGCTGGAATCGCTGCGCCAGGACGTGCTGACACCGCAGCTGATGCCCAACACGTCGGCGCTGGCGCAGGACGCGCGCGTGTTCGACCAGCACTTCAGCACCGGCAATGCCACCCGCTACGGCCTGTTCGGGCTGCTGTACGGCCTGCCCGGTGGTTACTGGCCAAGCATGCTCGACGAGCAGCGCGGCTCGCAGCTGTTCCAGGTGCTGGGCCAGCAGGGCTACGACCTGCACCTGTACGGCAGTGCGCCGTTGTACAGCCCGGAATTCGATCGCACGGCATTCGCCGATGTGCGCGACCAGCTGCACCAGGGGCCATCGGCACTGAAGTCCGACGGCCGCGACCGCGCGATCATCAGTGCACTGCAGCAGGACATCCGCGCCAGCCAGGCGGCGCAGCGCCCGTGGTTTGGCTTCGTGTTCCTCGACTCCACCCACGCGCCGTACCACATGCCCGATGGTTACCCGCCCGTGGCGACGCCGATGGCTGCGGACATCGACTTCCTCAAATTCGGCCCGGAGCATGACCCGACGCCGGAACTCAACCGCTACCGCACCGCCGTGCACTACGCAGACAGCCTGATCGGCTCGCTGCTGGACGACCTGCGCGCACAGGGCCTGGCCGAGGACACCATCGTGCTGGTCACCGGCGACCATGCCGAAGAGTTCAACGACCTCAAGCTGAACTATTGGGGCCACAACGGCAACTTCTCCGACTACCAGCTGCAGGTCCCGTTCGTGCTGCATTGGCCAGGCAGGGCCGCTGGCCGCGACGCCCGCACCAGCTCGCACGAAGACTGGGTACCGACACTGATGCGCCATGCGCTGGGCTGCGAGAACGCGCTGAGCGATTACAGCACCGGCCAGGACCTGCTGGCCGAACCGCAGGGCCCGCGTGCCCTGGTGGTCGAAAGCTGGTCGCAGCGCGCGATACGCCATGGCGACGCGATCTACGTGTTCGACAAGTTCGGCAACGCCACAGCGCTGGACCGGCACTACCTCCCGCTGCCCCAGCAGGCCCCTGATGCGGCTGCCGTACGCACTGCATGGGAAGCGTTGACCCGCTTCCGCAATCGTTGACCTTCAAGGATCGATCCCGCATGAACCGTCCGCTGCGCATCCTGCACACCGAAGCCGCCAAGGGAATGGGCGGGCAGGAGATCTACATCTTCCGCCACATGCAGGTGATGCGCGCGCGTGGCCATGAGGTGGCGCTGCTGTGCCAGCCCGAAGCGCGCCTGGCCAAGCTGGCACGCGACGACGGTTTCACCGTGTACACCCTGCGCATGGGGGCCTGCTGCGCCTGCTGCGCGGCATCTGGTCGGTCTCGCGCCTGGTGCGTCGCGAGCGCTACGACGTGGTCAACACCACCAGCCGCCGTGACGCGCTGATCGCCGCCGCCGGTGCACGCCTGGGCGGCACACCGCTGGTAATACGCTCGCGCCACCTGATGAGCCCGGTCAACTCGCTGCTGACCTATACCGGCCTGCCGCACCGGGTGATGACCGTCAGCAGCTTCGTCAAGCAGCTGCTGACCGAGCGCGGCATTCCGGCCGAGCACATCGGTATCGTGCCGCCAATTGCAGTCCCGCCGCGCTGGAGCGAGATCCGCAAGGCCGATCCCTGGCAATGCCTGCAGGAGGTGCGCGCGGAGGTGCGCGCCGAGCTCGGTTTCGGCGAGCAGGACATCGTGGTCGGTTGCGTGGCGGTGCTGCGCGGACCCAAGGGCCATGCCGACCTCCTGCAGGCGATGGTGCCGCTGTGCAGGACGCATCCGAACCTGCACCTGGTGGTGATCGGCGATGGCCAGCCGGTCATGGATCGGCTGCAGTCGCTGCGCGACGAGCATGGGCTGCAGCAACAGGTCCACCTGCTCGGCTATCGTGACGGCGCGTGCCGGCTGATGGCCGGCTTCGACATCTTCGCGCTGGCTTCGCACAAGGAAGCGGCCGGTACCGTGTTCCTGGAGGCCGCCTATGTCGGGGTACCGATCGTGGCCACGCGCGTAGGTGGCGTGCCGGAGATGGTGGTCGAGGGCAGCAATGCGATCCTCACCCGATTGGGCGACAATGCAGCCCTGACAGGCGCACTGCGCCTGCTGGTGGAAGATCCGGAACGGCGGCGGCAGATGGGCCGCGCCGGGTGGGACTGGATGCACGGCGCGCACCGGTTCACCCCCGATGGCCACGGTGAGACCACCGAACACTACTACCGCCAGTGGCTGAAGGAGCTGGGACATGGCTGATGCCCGAACCGTACCGGTGCTCATGCACCACCACGTCAGTCCGTCGCCGGGCATGATCACCGTGTCACCGGAAAATTTCGAAAGCCAGATCGCCTGGTTGGCCGGCAACGGCTGGACTTCGCTGACACTGGACCAGTACGCCGGCTTCCTGGCCGGCAAGCCGGTGCCGCGCAAGTCGATCGTGATCACCTTCGACGATGGCTACCTGGACAACTGGGTGTATGCGCACCCGATCCTGCAGAAGTACGGCATGCACGCAGTGGTGTTCGTGGTCACCGGCTGGATGGGTGAAGGCCCGGAGCGGCCCCACGCGGGGCTTGCCGGGGCAGTGCTGCCTGCCACGCCGGACCACCGCGGTTGCGAAGCGGCGATCTACGAGCAGAACCGCAGCGACGACGTGATGATGCGCTGGAGCGAAGCGCGCGCGGCCATCGCCGCCGGCACCTTCGAAGTGCATTGCCACACCCATACCCACACCCGCTGGCTGCGCCGCGACGACCTGGACCGCGCACAGCGCCGTGCGGGCCTGAGCCACGACCTGGCAGTCTCGCGCGAAGTCCTGCGGGACAAGCTCGGCGAGGTGTCCGATACGCTGTGCTGGCCTTACGGCGATTTCGACCAGGACCACATCGAGGTGGCACGCGAGCACGGCTTTCGCTACCTGCACACCACCCACCCGTTCGGCCGTAACGTGGTCGGCGGCGATCCGGAACGCATCTACCGCTTCGCGATCCGCAACCGCCCGGCGAGCTGGTTGCGCAAGCGCATCGCCCAGAGCTACACCCCCCTGATCGCGCCGCTGTTCAATGGCTTCAAGGCGCGGCAGAAGAAGATGGTGCCGGGGCCGTGAGCCTCGCGCCGCCTTGCCGCCTGAACGAAAAAACGCCCCGGCATTGCGGGGCGTTTCTGTTTGGGCAAATGCACAGCTGCCTCAGGCGGCGGCTTCACGGACCGCTGCAGACAGGCGGTCCAGCGTGTCCTGCATCAGCGTTGCATCATCGGCCTCGACAGTGACACGCACCACCGGCTCGGTACCGGACGGGCGCAGGAACGCACGGCCACGGCCGGCCACTGACTGCTGCGCGACGGCCAGCGCGGCCTGCACGCTGTCGGCCTGCACGGTGGCCTTGGCCGAGACATTGCCCAGCCGCACGTTGACCGTCTTCTGCGGCACCCGCACCAGCCCCTTCAATGCCTGGCGCAGGGTCTGCCCGCTGTTGCGCAACGCCACCAGCACCTGCAGCGCACTGACGATGCCGTCACCGGTGGTGGCCCGATCCAGGCACAGCAGGTGGCCGGAGGCTTCGCCGCCGAGCACCCCTCCGCCTTCGATCAGCGCCTGGTGCACATAGCGATCACCGACGTTGCTGCGCACGAAAGGAATCTGCAGATCGGCGAAGGCCTTCTCCACGCCGTAGTTGCTCATCAGCGTGCCAACCACCGGGCCGCGCAGGCGGCCTTCGGCTTTCCATGCCCGGGCCAGGATGTAAAGCAGGTCGTCGCCGTCGACCGGGTTGCCCTGGTCGTCGGCCATCAGCACGCGGTCGCCGTCGCCGTCGAAGGCAATGCCGAGATCGGCGCGGGTTTCGCGGACCTTGGCCGCGAGATTGTCGATATGGGTGGAGCCCACGCCGGCGTTGATGTTGACGCCGTTGGGCTCGGCGCCAATGCCGATCACCTCGGCACCCAGCTCGCGGAACAGCAGCGGTGCGATCTGGTAGGTGGCGCCGTGCGCGCAGTCCAGCACCAGGCGTACGCCACGCAGGTCGAACGCGCGCGGCACGCTGGCCTTGCAGAACTCAATGTAGCGGCCGACCGCCTCGCGGCCACGCGACGCCTTGCCCAGCTTCTCCGATTCGACGGTGGTGAACGGAACGTCCAGCGCCGCTTCGAGGGCAAGCTCGGTGGCATCGTCGAGCTTCTCGCCCTGGGCGGAGAAGAACTTGATGCCGTTGTCGTAGTGCGGGTTGTGCGAGGCACTGATGACGATGCCGGCATCCACGCCCAGCGTACGGGTCAGGAACGCCACCGCCGGCGTCGGCATCGGCCCCAGCAGCTGCACATCGGCACCGGCGGCCACCAGGCCGGCTTCCAGTGCCGCCTCGAACATGTAGCCGGAGATGCGGGTGTCCTTGCCGATCACCACGATCGGCCGGCGCCCGTCCTGGCCGCGCTGGGCGACCAGGACACGGCCCAGGGCGTTGCCCAGGCGCAGCACGAAGTCGGCCGAGATCACGCCCTGGCCGACCCGGCCACGGATGCCATCAGTACCGAAGTACTTGCGGCCTCCCATCAAGCCACCTCCGGCGCCGGCTGACGGCCCAGCATCGCCAGCAGGTCGGACAGGCGGTCGCGCAGCTCGCGGCGATCGCAGATCTGGTCGATGGCACCATGTTCGAGCAGGAACTCCGAGCGCTGGAAGCCTTCCGGCAGTTTCTCGCGCACGGTCTGCTCGATCACGCGCGGGCCGGCGAAGCCGATCAGCGCCTGCGGTTCGGCGATGTTGATGTCGCCCAGCATCGCAAAGGAGGCCGAGACCCCCCCGGTGGTCGGATGGGTCAGCACCGAGATGTACGGCAGCCCGGCTTCACGCAGCTTGCCCAGCGCGGCCGAGGTCTTGGCCATCTGCATCAGCGAGAACAGGCCTTCCTGCATGCGGGCGCCACCGCTCTGCGAGAAGCACACGTAGGGCGCCCCGATCTCGACTGCGGTTTCTGCGGCCAGTGCGAAACGCTCGCCGACCACCGAGCCCATCGAGCCGCCCATGAAGGCGAAGTCGAAAGACGATGCGACCAGCGCACGGCCCTTGAGCAGGCCGCGCATGGCGATCAGCGCGTCGTACTCGCCGGTATTCTTCTGCGCGATCTTGATGCGCTCGCTGTACTTCTTCTGGTCCTTGAACTTGAGCAGGTCGGTCGGCCCCAGGCGCGCACCGATCTCGGTGGTGCTGTCGGCGTCGAACAGGGCGGCCAGGCGCGCGCGCGCGCGGATCGCCATGTGATGGCCGCACTTCGGGCAGACTTCCAGGTTCTCTTCCAGTTCCGGACGGTACAACGCGCTGCCGCAGTTGCTGCACTTTTCCCACAGGCCCTCGGGGACACTGCGCTTCTTGCTGGGGGTGTTGTCGGTGCGGATGCCGGACGGCATCAACTTGCTGAGCCAACTCATGCGGGAGGACACTTCCGTTCAGGGCGGCCCGGGGGCCGCAAAGGCGGACAGTCTAGCTCCGCTTTCCCCGCCCGTGCACCCCCTTGCCAGCCGCGGGGCAGCGGGAAAAAACCATGCTGGGACGTACGTTTAGGTGCTGGACGGTGCCCGCCGCCGGCCGGCAGCCTTTGCACGCCAGCCATCAGGAGGACGCCGGCCAGCGGCCGGCAGTCCTGTTACGCGTCCAGCGCCTGCCGCAGCGGGGCGAGGAAGGCCCGGGCGCGCTGCACCGCGTCTTCCGCCGAGCCCGCTTCCGCCAGCGCCGCCACCAGCGCGCTTCCGACCACCACGCCATCGGCCTGGCGGGCCATGGCCGCGGCACTGGCGGCATCCTTGATACCGAAGCCCGCCACCACCGGCACCGATGCGCGCGCGCGCAACGCCTGCAGGCGGGTACCGGCGGCATCGCTGTCCAGGCGCTCGGACGCGCCGGTGACACCGGCAAAGCTGACGTAGTAGAGATAGCCACGGGCCAGCGCCAGCAGCTTGTCGGCTCGCGCCTCGCTGGTGGTCGGCGACGCCAGCAGGACCAGCGCAAGGCCGGCTGCGTCGAACGCCTGCTGGGCATCGCCCGCTTCTTCCGGCGGCAGGTCGACCAGCAGCACGCCGTCCACGCCGGCGTCGACGGCGGCCTTGGCGAAGGCCGCGTAGCCATGGATCTCCACCGGGTTGAGGTAGCCCATCAGCACCACGGGGGTCTGCACATCGCGTTCGCGGAACTGCGCCACGGCCTGCAGGACGTAGCGGCTGCCGGCGCCGCGTGCCAGCGCGCGCTCGGAGCTGCGCTGGATGGTCGGGCCATCGGCCATCGGGTCGGAAAACGGCACGCCCAGTTCGATCACGTCGGCGCCGGCCTCGACCAGTGCGTGCATGACCGGCACGGTCGCCTCCAGCGAGGGATCACCGGCGGTGACGAAGGGAATCAGCGCCTTGCGCTGCTGTTCGCGCAGACGCAGGAAACAGGCATCGAGTCGGGATACGGGCATTTCAGGCACATCCTTCAATCAGTTCAATCGCATCGCTGGTTCCCCAGTACATCCGGGTGACCTTCCCTTCAAACAGTTCCAGGCGGATGCCCAGGTCCGAACCCGGGTCCTGCCAGGTGAGGTACTCGCCCTGGTCACCGTCGTAGGCATGCGGGCTGGATACCGGCGGCTTCGGGAACTGCGCCATGGCCTGGGCACGGGTCATGCCGATGCGCAGGCCGAAGGGACCGGGCTGTTCAACCGGCAGCTCCGGGTCGTCGCCCGGCTTCAGATCAAATCGGACCACGCGGTCGTCGTCAGTCATCATCGACACGCCCGGCGGCAACCCCCTGCCGTCGTAGTACTCGCAGTCGCCTTCGAAGAACTCTTTCGCGCCCTGTGCCTTCCACGGCCCCAGTGACTTCAGGTCCCCCATGTGCTGGCCAACCAGCACTTCGCCGGCATGGTCCAGTGCAACCGAGGCGACGGCGGGGGCGTTGTCGCCGTTGCTCTCTTCCGCAGACGGCGGATCGACGATCGGCGTACGCGCCATCGGGTCGAGGTCATCGTTGGCGGCCGGCTGCCGTGCGGGCTGCGCGGTGGCTTTGGCAGCCGGCGCAAGCACTGGCGGTTCCGGCGGCTGGCACGCGGCCAGGCCCAGCACCAGCAGAAGCACCCCGCTGTTCCGCAGCAGCGCGCTCACAGCACCAGCCCTTCGCGAGCGGCGATGGTGTGCACGTCCTTGTCGCCACGGCCGGACAGGTTGCACAGCACGATCTGGTCACGCGGACGCTCACGCGCCAGCTTGATCGCCTGTGCCAGTGCGTGGCTGGACTCCAGTGCCGGCAGGATGCCCTCGGTATGCGCCAGCAGGTGGAAGGCCTGCAGCGCTTCTTCATCAGTGATGCCGAGGTAGCGCGCACGGCCGGTATCGGCCAGGAAAGCATGCTCCGGGCCGACGCCCGGATAGTCCAGGCCGGCCGACACCGAGTGGGTCTCGATGATCTGGCCGTCGTCGTCGCACAGCACATAGGTGCGGTTGCCATGCAGCACGCCCGGCCGACCGGCGGCGATCGATGCGGCGTGGCGGCCGGTGCCGATGCCGTCGCCGGCGGCTTCGGCGCCGACGATCTCGACCTGGCGATCGTTGAGGAAGGCGTGGAACAGGCCGATGGCGTTGCTGCCGCCGCCGACGCACGCGGTGATCGCATCGGGCAGGCGGCCATACTCGGCCAGCATCTGCTCGCGTGCCTCGCGGCCAACGATGGCGTTGAAGTCACGGACCATGCGCGGATACGGATCCGGGCCGGCCACGGTGCCGATGATGTAGAAGGTGTCCTGCACGTTGGTCACCCAGTCGCGCATCGCTTCGTTGAGCGCGTCCTTCAGGGTGGCCGAGCCGGAGGTGACCGGCACCACCGTCGCGCCAAGCAGCTTCATGCGGTAGACGTTGATCTTCTGCCGCTCGATGTCGGTGGCGCCCATGTACACCACGCATTCCAGGCCCAGGCGGGCGGCAACGGTGGCACTGGCAACACCGTGCTGGCCGGCACCGGTCTCGGCGATGATGCGCTTCTTGCCCATCCGCGCGGCCAGCAGCGCCTGGCCGATGGTGTTGTTGATCTTGTGCGCGCCGGTGTGGTTCAGGTCTTC
Source organism: Stenotrophomonas maltophilia group sp. msm4 (assembly GCF_032025605.1). Taxonomy (NCBI): domain Bacteria; kingdom Pseudomonadati; phylum Pseudomonadota; class Gammaproteobacteria; order Lysobacterales; family Lysobacteraceae; genus Stenotrophomonas; species Stenotrophomonas maltophilia group sp. msm4. Next base: position 1,816,334 of record NZ_JAVSKK010000001.1, read on the forward strand.
GCGCTTGAGCAGGATCTGCGCGCCGCCGACATGGTCGCTCAGGCGCTGGGCGTGGTAGATCGGGCTCGGCCGGCCCACGTAGTGGGCCAGGTCGCGGTCGTAGGCAGCCTGGAATGACGGGTCCTGGCGGGCCTGGTCATAGGCCTGGGCCAGTTCCTGCAGCGGACCCACCAGGGTTTCGGCAACGAAGCTGCCGCCGTAGCGGCCGAAATGGCCCTGGGCATCCGGGAAGGCGTGGTAGTCGGCAATGGGGGAGGCAGACATGGAAGCGACCGCTGGTTCGAGACAGGTGGATACTCTAGCGCACGGGTCTTGACCGGAAAATGGATATTATCTGGCGCATATCGTCAGGAAATCTCACATGAGCCGTTCCCTGCTGCCGCCACTCAATGCGCTGCGTGCGTTCGAGGCCACCGCCCGTCTCGGCGGCGTCGGCCGCGCCGCACACGACCTGCATGTCACCCACGGTGCGGTCAGCCGGCAGCTGAAGCTGCTGGAAGACCATCTCGGCCTGGCGCTGTTCCAGCGTGCCGGTCGCGGCCTGCGCCTGACCGCTGCGGGCACGCGGCTGCAGGCAGCGTGCAGCGAGGCCTTCGGCGGCATCGAAGACTGCGTGCGCGAACTGCGGCGGCCGGCGGCGGCCCCGGCGCTGGTACTGGGCTGCAGCGGCAGCGTGCTGGCGCGCTGGATGATCCCGCGCCTGCCTGCGCTGCAGGCCGCCCTGCCCGGCGTGCGCCTGCAGTGGTCAGCGCTGGATGGAAGCTTCACCGAGGCACAGGCGGCACTGGATGCGGTACTGCTGCTGGCACAGGGGCCGTGGCCCCGGGGCTGGCAGGTGCGTGAGCTGGCCCCGGAACGGGTCGGCGTGGTAGTGGCCCCCTCGCATCCGGCCGCGCAGCGCCTGCGGCATGTACCGCCCTCGGCGCTGCTGCAGGAGACGCTGCTGCACACCAGCTCACGGCCGCAGGCGTGGCCGGCGTGGGCGCAGGCGCACTCTCTGGACCCCGCGAAGCTGCAGCTGGGCACGGCCTTCGAGCATCTGTACTACCTGCTGGAGGCAGCGGTGGCCGGGCTGGGCCCGGCGATCGCACCCGAGCCACTGGTGGCCGAGGACCTGGCCGCCGGACGACTGGTCGCGCCGTGGGGGTTTGCCGCCACTGGTGGTTTCTGGGTGCTGGCGCAACCGGACGGACCACCTGATGCGCGCGTGGATGCGCTCGCCGACTGGCTGGGCCAGCAACTCCGATGACAACAAAAAGGGGACGGAGGGAATTAAGTCGCAAGTGGCACAAACGACTTAATTCCCTCCGTCCCCTTTTTTCAGCTGGCGGTCGGTGTGGCCAGGCGCTGCTGCAGGTCTTCGCGCAGGCGCGACAGCTCCGCTTCCGCCTGCTGCCGCTGCTGCATCCCTTCGCGATGGATGCTGCGCACTTCTTCCACCGTGGCGATCAGCTGGTCGTGCACATGGCGCAGCGTGGCCACGTCGATCACGCCGCGCTGGTTGCTGCGCGCGGTATCCACCGAGGCCTGGCGCAGCAGGTCGGCATTGCGGCGCATCAGTTCGTTGGTGGCGTCATCGATGGCCGTGGACAGTTCGACCGCAGCCTTCTGTTCGCCCAGCGAGAGCTGGATGGCGAACTGGCGCTTCCATGACGGAATGGTGATGTCGCGGACGGTGTTGAACTTCTCGATCAGCTGCAGCGCGTTGGCCTGGATCAGGCGGATCATCGGCAGCGACTGATCGGCGGCGTGCTGCATCAGCTGCAGGTCGGACACGCGCTTCTCGATCAACCGGATCGCATTGTCGATCTCGCCCTGGCGGATGCGCTGCTGGGGGTCCTCGCTGGCCTGCCCGGCCAGCTGTTCGGCCTGCAGTTCGGCCAGCCGCTGCTTGCCCGCTGCCGCATACAGGCCGAGCGCACGACGTTCTTCGCGGACGATATCGTGCATGCGGTCGAACTCGCCCACGCGCTTGCCCATCAACGCCTGCTGCACGCCGACGTCGGCCAGCAGCTGTTCGATCTGCGCGTTGGTGTCGCTGAACTTCTGCACCAGCTCGCCCTTGGAGGCGCGCATGCGGTCGATCAGGCCACCGATCACCGGCACCTTCGAACGCTGGGCGAAGCCATCCAGCTTCAGGCTGCGCGCGATGCGCACCACCTCGCCCAGCTTCTCGCCACTGGCATCCAGGTCACGATTGCGCACCTGGTCCAGCAACTGGCTGGAGAACGCGGCGGTGCGCGTGGCCGCCTCGCGGCCGAACACCTGCAGGTTGCCCGGGCGCAGATCGTCCAGTTCCAGACGGATCTCGGCGATGCGCGGCAGATCCTCGCGGACCAGCCCAAGCGCCTGCAGTGCACCTTCGTCGAGCGCAGTGGCGGTGGTCGTGCCGGGTACGAGGGCACCGGGGGTCTGGCTGTCCTGGGTCATCGGGCAGTCTCCTTGCAGTTGGGTAAGCGGCAGCGGCGGCCGGCTCAAGGCAGTCTAGCCTGAGCCGCGGCCACCTCGTCATCGATCTGTGCGTGCAACGTGGCAGCCTTGCCGGCCAACGCAGCGCCCGCAGCGGCCTGGCCCGCCAGTGCAGCCTGCCGCCAGGCTGGCAGCAGCACGTCATGGATGCGCGCGAAGCGTTGCAGCAGCATGTTGTCCTGGTCCTGCAGCAGCTGCCATTGGCCGGCTTCCAGGCGGCGCAGCGAGGCCAGCCGGCGAAGATGGTCCAGCCGGTGCGACAGCGCGGCCTGACCGGCGATATCCAGCGTCGTCAGCCGCGACGCAGCCAGTTCGGCCCAGCCGTCCAGCGCCGCGGCCGCCGCGGAATGCTCAACGATGGCCATGGCCCGCAGCTGCATGTGCTGCTGCAGGTGCTGGGCCTGCTCACGCGCCTGCAGGGCCAGTACGCCCAGCTGCGACTGCAGCGCGTGCCCTTCTGCTTCGCGAGCGACATCGCGCCCCAGCAGCCGCCCCCACCAGCCTTCCTGCTGCCGGATCTGCGCCGGGTTGCCGGCCTGCAGGGCCAGCGCGATGCGCGCAAGCGCAGCCACCAGGCGCTCGCCCGCATCCGGTGGCAACGGCGTTTCGCGCCGCGCCAGCGCCTGCAGCAACGGCGCACCATAGTCGGCCAGCGCAGCGACATCGACCGTACCCGGCAGCATCGGTGGCGGCAATGGCACGCGCGTGGTCACGGCAGCGGCGGCGGCTTCGGCGTGGATGCCGGCATGCCATCGCCGTCTTCCGGTGGCAATGACTCGCCGTAGAAGTGGCGCATCAGCGCCTCATCCAGCGCCCGCTCCTCCGGCGTCGCGGCGCGGCGCACGCGCGCGCGCTGCGCCACAACAGCGCTCGGCGTGCCCCGCTCGACCTGCTGTCGCGCCCAGCCGGCGAACGCGGCCAGGGTCTGCGACACCTGCACCTGCTGCGCCTGCGATGCCGCCAGCAGCTCCACCAGCGGCGCCAGCCCCGCCTGCAGGTCTTCGGCCAAGGCCGTGGCCGGCACGCCGGGGGCTGCCGCGACCGGCGCCGGCGCAGCGGCCGGACGCGCCTCTGAAAGGCGATGCAGGGCCTCCAGCAGCGCCGGCCACGGTGCCGGGTCCGCAACGGCGATCGCTTCCGGCGCGGGCGGTGGCAGCTGCAGCGCGGTGGCGATATCGGCCAGCTGCGCCACCACGCGCCCGCCCACATCGCTGTCGTCGGCCCCCATGGCCTTGTTGCGCAGGAAGTCGCGCTTGATCTGTGCCCAGCGCTGCGCCTGCGTGTCATCCAGTACGCCGCGCAGTTCGGCCAGCTTCAACAGGTTCTCTTCGGCACCGGTGGTCAGCAGCTGCGCCTCGCCCAGGTAGTGGTCGGAAATCAGCTGCTGCAGTTCGTCCTCGTTCATCACCGGGGAGATCTTCTCGGCCAGCTTGTTCATGTTGCGGTAGCTGCCCTGCAGGCGGAACGGCGGCTCGGTGCGGTAGCGGTCGTCCTGTGCGGCGCTGGCGATGTACTGCTGGTTGACCCGGTAGACCACGTCACGCACACGCAGCATGCGCTGCAGGGTGGCGGTGATCTCGTTGATCTCCGCGCTGCTGTAGGCGTGGCTGAGGCCGTTGGTCGAGACCTCCTTGCCCATCGCGCGGTCGACCAGTACATACAGGTCGGCCATGTCGCGCGTGGCCAGCGGCGCCAGCACCGGATTGGAGGTCAGGCTGTTCTCGATGTAGCTGAGGGTGAAGGCGGCCTCCATGCCACCGAGCACGTCACCGAGGTTGTAGATGTCGGCACGGTTGGCCAGCATGTCCGGAATCTTGAACACCTCGCCGGACTCGGTGTACGGGTTGCCGGCCATCACCACGCAGAACTTCTTGCCGCGCATGTCGTAGGTGCGGGTGCGACCGCGCCACACACCCTCGATACGGCGGGTGCCATCGCACAGCGAGATGAACTTCTGCAGGAACTCGGGATGGGTGTGCTGGATGTCGTCCACATACAGCATGGTGTTGTTGCCCATTTCCAGCGCCAGGTTGAGCTTCTCCAGCTCCTGCCGCGAGGTCGCGTCCGGTGCCTGGGCCGGGTCCAGCGAGCGCACCTCGTGGCCCAGCGCCGGGCCGTTGATCTTCATGAAGACCAGGCCCAAGCGGTGCGCCACGTATTCCATCAGCGTGGTCTTGCCATAGCCCGGGGGCGAAATCATCATCAGCAGGCCCATCAGGTCGCTGCGCTTGTTCTCGCCGACCGTGCCCATCTGCTTGGCCAGGTTGTCACCGATCACGCCCAGGTAGACATCGTTGATCAGCTTGTTGCGTACGAACGAGGACAGCGGCCGCGCCTTGAACTCGGAAAGCCGCAGGGTCTCGCGCTCGCGACCGATGATGCCCTGGCGCAGCGCCTGGTAGGCATGGAACGCTGGCACGAAATGACGCAGGTGCTGCTGCAGGCGCGCGAGGAAATCATCCAGCGATACCACCAGCGCGCCATTGCTGATGCGTGCGTGTTCACCCAGCAGGCCATTGACCTCCGCCTGCAGTGCGGCATCGCTGGCACGGGTGCGCAACTGGCGCTGCACCAGCAGCAACGCGGCGGCTTCGTCGACATAGCCGGCATGCTGGGCATGCGCCGGCATCCGCGCCACTGCGCGCAGCCACTGCCCAGCCAATGACCAACGCGTAGCCAGTGGATCCTGGCCGCGCTGCAGGGCACGCTCGACCGCCTCACGCTGCCCCGCCTGTTCCAGCTGCTCGGCCAATGCCTCCAGCAGCGCCACCGCGTGGCGGCTGCTGCTGAACACCGGATCGCCCGCCGCCAGTTCTTCGCCCAGATAGGCGGCTGCAGCCTCCGCGGCATCGGCATCGAACGGCAACGCGTGGGACTGCGCATACCCCAGCAGCGCCTCGGCCATTTCTGTGCGCAACGCCAGGCGCCCTTCGTCGGACCCCAGCAGGCGTGCCAGCGCCTCGGCGCCCACCTGCCGCGCCGGCCATTGCGCCACCGCTTCGCGCCGCTGCTCAGCGGCCCAGAACAGCAACGCCAGCGCACGCACCCGCGGTGCGTGACGCAGGCTGCCGGCCGCCTGCTGCAAGGGCAGTAGCGCACGCAGGATCAGTGCCGCATCGTGGTCATGGATGCCACGCTCGTAGCCTTCGCGATAGCGTGGTGCGGCGAACGCACGCACACGCTGATCCAGCGCTTCCGGGTTGGCGACGTCGTGCTGCAGCGCAGCCAGATCGAGGCCATCGCGCCCCTCCTGCGCGGCCAGCAGCAGGCTGCCGGCCAGATACTCGCCGCGATACAGCGTGGGCGATTCCGAGTCGAGGGTGACCGGCCAGAACGGCTTGAGTGCGTCCAGCTCCGGATCGTGCAGGGTCTCCAGGAAGTCGGTGCCGGTCAGATGGATGGCCAACGTGTCGCCACGCGGCAACAGGGTCAGGTCCAGTGCCTGCGTATTGACGCTGAAGCGATGGCGCGGGCCCAGCCGCACCACGTTGCCGCCGGCTTCGTACAGGTCACTGCGGTCGCGCAGCTGGCGCACCGCCTGGTCACGCACGCCCTTCAGCCGCGCCTCGATGTCGTCGGCCTTGACGTTGTCGTGCAGCGTGCGCAGGCGCTCGGCCAGCTCACGCAGCTTGAGGATCAGCGGATCACCGGCAAAGAACGCGTTGAGCTCATCGGCGGTGGCGAAGCGCTCGGTGCGCCTGGCCAGGCCGTCGAGGATCCGATTGGCCGCATCCAGTACCGAGCGCGCCTTGCGCTGGCGGTCATCCAGCAACGCCTGCTTGTGCGTTTCGAAGGCCTCGACCAGCTCTTCGCGCTTGCTCAGGATGTCGCCGAGGAACTGCTCGTGTTCGCCGAACTGGCTCTCCAGTTCCTCCAGCTGCACCAGCAGGCGCGACAACTGCTCGTCGGCACGTTCGGGGTCGGTGGCCAGCGCCAGCGCGCTGGTGATCGACTGCGAGAACAGCGCGAACTGGGCGGCGAACTGCGCCACGGCCTCGGCCGAACCGAGTGACCTGCGGCGCTGGTCGGCACGCGCGCGCGCCTGGTTGAGGCGACCGTACAGCACCGAGATCGACTCGACCACGCGGGTGCGGGCAGTGGCATCGTCCACCTTCAGGCCGGCCATCAGCTCGGACAGCATGTCCAGGTCGGACGCCATGCCACGCAGGCCTTCCAACTGCTCGTCCAGCTGGCGCGCCGTCTGTGCCTGCTGCGCGGCATCGTCCAGCGCCTGCAGGCGAGTGGCCAGCGGCGCCAGCGCTTCCTCGCCAGCGAGGAAGTCACCGGTGGCGGCGCCAACACGGTCCTGTGCCTCCACCAGTTCGACGGTCATCGCCTCGATGCGCGCGGTGTCGATGTAGCGCAGCTCGCGGAGGGTCAGCAGCCGCCCGCGCAATGCGGTGATCGCGTTGAGGGCCTCGACGAAGGCCTGCACCTCGCTCCAGTTCTGCGGTTGCAGCCGGCCCAGCAGCGCCTTGTGCGCGGCCTCGGCCTCCCGCATCGCCTGTGCCGATTGCTGACGGATCGACTGCACCTTCTCGTACTCGTCCAGCACCGATTCGCCGGTCGCGCTGATCTGCCGCAGCAGCGCCTCGGCGCCATCGCAGGCCGCGTCACCCAGCCAGTGGTGCGCATCGAACAGACGCCGCGTATCGGCCACCAGGCGCTGGTAGCGCTGTACCGACACGTCCTGGCCATCGATCTCGCGCGCCAGGTTGAACAGGTTGGAAATGCCGCGCACCAGCTCGGCGTTGCCGATGCGGCCCATGAACGTGTTGCCGGGCGGCCGGTTGGCGGCGAACTCGTCACTGCTGAACGGCGTCTGCCAGACCTGCATCGGATGGATGCGGGTCGGTTCGCTGCCCTCGGCATGGAACAGCACCATGCGCCCGTCCTGCATCAAGGCGTAGCCATGGCCGAACACCGGGTTCTGCAGCACGCGCTGGATGGTGTTGTAGACGAACAGCGCCGAGCGCCCGCCTTCGCGCTCGTAGAAGATGTACAGCACGTCCTCGCCGTTTGGCGAACGGATGCTGCGCTTGAACTGCATGCCGGCCATCGAGGCATCAAATGCCTTGTGCTCGCCGCCCTGCAGGTAATAGCCACCCGGGAAGATCACGCCATGGTCTTCGGGCAGCTGCACGCAGGCCTGCACGATCGCATCATTGCGCACGATGCCGCCGGTCAGCGTGTTGTAGATCAGGCCGCGCCATTCGGTCTCGCGGTACGGCAGCACCTTCAGCAATACCAGCGAGCCGACCCGGGCGAACTCGAACTGGGCGTCGTCCAGCGACTGCGTGCTGTCCTCCACGGGTTCGCTGTAGATGCCCTGCCCGGTTTCGGTGTTGTTTTCGACCTTGATGGTGAGGTCGCCGCCGGTGGTCTCCACGAACAGGGTGTCGAGGATGTTCAGGTGCGAATGGCGGCCGTTGACCGCCAGGTCGCGGGTCGCCCGGGTCCATTCGAAGTCGAATGGTGGCGGCAGTGCGATATCGCGCTCACCGCGCGCATCCAGGTAGGTCAGCTCGCCCTCGCGCGACAGCGCCCAGCGGAACACGCGCACGTCGCTGCTGCGCTCGCCGATCTGGAACGAGGCCAGCAGCTTGTCGCCGACCACGATCAGCTGCAGCAGGCGCGCGTGCTTGTAGTAGGCATACAGCTCGTTGAAATCGTGCACGAAGCCGGGCTGGTCGAGAAAGCTGCCCTTCAGCTCCAGGGCAGCGACGTCGTAGCCATCGCTGCCCTGCACCAGCCGGTACAGGCCGAACACATCCTCGATGCGGGTCTGGGTCTTCAACCCGATGAACACGTTGTAGCCGAACAGCAGGCGGTCCGGGCCCACCTGCACGATGTCACGGCCGACGCAGTTGTTGTCGCTGCGGATGCGGAAGCGCCCGACCACCTCCAGGCGGCTATCGCCGAACTCGGCCAGGCGCTGGCGGTTGAGTGTTTCGGCCAGGCCCTGCAGGCGCTGGCCCTGCTCGGCCAGGCGGCGGCGCAGGACTTCGTAGGCGCCGCCCTGGGCGACAGCCTGGTCGACGGTGCTGCCGCCGGCCGCCGGCGCAGTGGATTCGGCGGACGGATGGGTTTCAGACATCAGCAGGTTTCCGGCTCACGGGCGGACGGCCGCGGTTGCGGCCGGCGCGGGCGGGCGATGGCGGCGGCCATCGCCCGATGCATCAACGGGCGCTGTCGACCACGGTAGCCGACACGGTCGGTACCGCTTCGGCATCCTCGGCGATCTGGCGCGGCGCCGGTTCGGCCACGGCCACGCCCAGGTAGCGCTGCATCAGCTCCTGCACGATCGGGCTCTTGCCGGCGAAGCCTTCGATCGACTTGCCCAGCGACACCGCCTTGACCAGGTTCTCGAACATGCCGCCGTCGCCGCCGACCAGGTCGATATCGGCGTTGCGCAGCGCGCTGGCGATGACATTGGCGTTCTCGCGCGAGACTTCCTTGCCGGCTTCGATCGAGGCCAGCGCCTGCTTCAGGCTGTTGTCCAGCATCATGCGGAACTCTTCATGGCCACGTGCCTGGTCACTCAGCGAGGCGATGGCTTCGAACTTGCGCACCAGGCCCTCGGCCTCGGCCAGCAGCTTCTTCTGCACCACGCCGGCTTCGGCATTGCCCAGCGACTCGGTGGCGGTGGCACGGGCCAGGCCCATCTTTTCTTCACCCTGCGCCTGCGCCTGCAGGGTCTCGGCCAGAACGCGGGCTTCGTTGCTGCCCTGCTTCAGGCTGGCTTCGGCCTTGGCTTCGATCACGCGCGCTTCGGCAATGCCGACCTTCTCGATGGCCAGCGCCGAAGCTTCACGCACCTGCGCTTCGGCTAGGCCCGGCGCTGCCTGTTCGGCACGCAGGGCATCGGCCAACAGGCGCTTGGCTTCGGCCTGCTTGCCGGCCGCTTCATGCTCGGCCTGGGCCAGCGTGGTCAGTTCCACCGCGCGATGCTTTGAAGCGGTCTCGCGCGCCTGCGCTTCCTTGACTTCGCGCACCAGCGCTTCCTGCGCCTTGGCCTCGGCTTCCAGGATCAGCACCTGCTTCTGGCGGTCGGCCTCGGAGACTTCGCGCACTTCCTTGATGCGCTCCTCTTCCTGCGCCACGGTCTTGTCGATGGAGATGCGTTCACGGGTGATGTTGGCCACGTCCATCTTGCCCTGCTCGACCACCTTGTCACGCTCCACGCCCTGCAGCTGCACTTCACGATCGGTGGTGACCTGCTCCAGCTGGCGTGCGCGCTCCACGCGCTCGGCCTCGATGGCCACGGCACGCTGGCGGTTCTGCTCGGCCACTTCCACTTCGCGCAGGCGGTTCTGGTCGCGGATCTCGATCAGCTGCTGCGCTTCGATGCGGGCGTTCTCGGACAACTGGCGCTGCTCCTCCTGCACCTTGGCGGTCTCGGCCTCCTCGCGTGCGCGGATGGTCTCGATCTCACGCTTCTGCCGTGCTTCGGCTTCGGCCTGCTGGCGTTCCAGGGCCAGCAGCGCTTCGCGCGCTTCCACGTTCTTCTTGGTGATGGCGAGCTTCTCGTTCTGCTCCAGCTCGTTGGTCACCACGTTCTGCGCGGCGGTCAATTCGGTGATCTTGCGGATGCCCTGCGCATCGAGAATGTTGAACTGGTCCAGCAGCGACTTCGGGGTCTGCTCCAGGTAGTCGATCGCCACGTCCTCAAGGACGTAGCCGTTCAGATCATTGCCGATCACCGCGATGATCTCGTCGCGGAACTCCTGGCGCTTCTCGAACAGTTCGGTGAAGTCGAACTTCTTGCCGACCGTCTTCAGCGCTTCGGAGAACTTGGCGTTGAACAGCTCGTCGACGGCATGCTTGTCCGATGCACGGTCGGCACCGATGGCCTTGGCCACGCGCAGGACGTCGGCCTGGGTCTCGTTGACCCGCAGGTAGAAAGCCACGGCGATATCGGCACGCATGTTGTCGCGGCAGATCAGGCCTTCCTTGCCGCGGCGGTCGATCTGCAGCGTGATCAGGCTGATCCGCATCAGCTCGGCGCGGTACAGCACCGGGATGATCAGCGCACCGGTGAAGTGCACCTTGGGCGTGGAGCTCATGTCGTTGACGATCAGGGCCACGCCCTGGTCGACCTTGCGGTAGAAGGCCTTGAACAGGCCGGCCAGGCCGAGCAGTGCGACCAGCAGCACGGCTACGCCGATCAGGAAGGGGGCCATGGTTGCCAACGTCATCAGTGATTCTCCTTGTTGCCCGGAAGCAGGTTGTCCTGGAAGTCGAGGGCGACCGCGTCGGCGCGGACCACCCGGTAATGGTGTTGATCAGCCACGTGTTCGACCAGCACGATGCGCTCGCCACGCTGCAGTTCGATCTCGCTGCGCACCTGCAGCACCAGTCCGGCGCCGCCATCGTCGAAGGTGGCGTGACCGCCGCGGGCATCCACCTTCGGCGAGGCAACCACGCCGGTACGCCCCAGCAGCGAGGCCTGCGCCACCGGGCGCAGGCGCAGCAGGAACCTGCGGACGGGGCGCAGCAGCAGCGCGGTGAACGGAACCGCCGGCAACGGCGCCAGAAGGGCCACGACCGCACCGATCGCCCAGCGCAGCAGGTCCGGCAGCGGCAACAGCACGAACAGATGGACGAAATAGGTGACGATCCAGGCGAAGAAACCCAGCAGCGTCACCACAAGCATGAGGGGAACCCCACCGAGGCCCCAACGCGCCAGCAGTGCGGACAGTCCCTGCAGATCTTGTGGGTCGCCATGCAGCGCCCCATCGGCGCCGGCATCGCCAAACCCGTCGTCGACCAGACCGAAGGCCGCCAGTGCCCAATACAGCGCCGCCACCGCCAGCACGATGCTGTACGGCAGGGTCGGAAAACCGAACACGACGGTGAGGAACTCCTGCATCGCTTGCCCTCCTGGGCTGTGGGCTGCGGCCGCCCGTTCGGGGCGCGCCGAGTGCGTCCCGTCGATCCCCGCGCCAGCCCTCATGGCAGGCGCGCTTGGGACCATCCTATGTGAAGAATGCGTGCAGGCTCAAATCCAGGTCCAAATCACGGCAAATAATGACGCCAATCACTCGAGAACCGTGCAATCGGCTCGGCGCACTTCCTCGACGAAGGTGCGCATCCTGTCGCCGTCCTTGATGCCCGGCTCCAGTTCGATGCCACTGGAGACATCCACGCCCCACGGCAGGGTACCCAGCACCGCGTCGTAGACGTTTTCCGGGTTCAGGCCACCGGCCAGCAGGAACGGGCGATGCAGGCCGGTCGGGATCCGGCCCCAGTCAAAAGCCACGCCGGTGCCGCCACCGCCGCCCGGCGCGTGGCTGTCGAACAGGAAGCCGGCGGCGCTGGGATAGCGCAGCTGCAGGGTGCGGGCGTTGATCTCTTCACGGCCGCCCATGGCGATCGCCTTCAGGTACGGCATGTTGAAGCTGCGGCAGAAGCTCTCGTCTTCCTCGCCGTGGAACTGCAGCAGGGTCGGTCGTACCGTGCGCAGCACCTCGCGCACTTCTTCCTTGCTGTTGTTGCGGAACAGCGCCACCACGTCGACCATGGGCGCGATCGCCTGGCGCATCGCGCGTGCCTCGGCCGGAGCGACCCGGCGGCTGCTTTCACGGGCGAAGATGAAACCCACCGCGTCCACGCCCAGCTCACCGGCCAGGCGGACGTCGCCGGCCCGGGTCATGCCACAGAACTTGATGCGTGTGCGGTAGTAGGAACGGCTCATAGCGTGACCTCGGCGGGCAGGTGCCAGTTGTCGGGGTACAGGGGCCCAAGGAACACCAGGCCCTGCGGCGGTGCGGTGGGACCGGCTACGGTGCGATCGCGCCCGGCCAGCAGTTCGGCGATCCATTCCACCGGCTTCTCGCCACTGCCCACCAGGATCAGCGATCCGACGATATTGCGGACCATGTGATGAAGGAATGCATTGCCCTGCACGGCGACCTCGATCACCTCGCCCTGGCGGCTGACCTGCAGTGACTGCAGCTTACGCCGGGCGTGCAGCGCCTGGCACTGCACCGAACGGAACGCGCTGAAGTCGTTCTCACCGAGCAGGGCCTGGCCGGCGGCGTGCATCAGGGTCTCGTCCAGCGCGCGGCGCTCCCAGCTCAAGGTCTGCCGGTCCAGCGCGGGCCGCACTTCGCGGTTGAGCAGGCGGTAGCGGTAGCGGCGTGCGCGCGCGGAGAAACGCGCGTGGAAATCCTCGGCCACCGGCACGCACCAGCGCACTGCGATCGAGCGCGGCAGGCGGGTGGTAGTGCCCAGCATCCACGCGCGCGGATCGCGCACCACGTCGGTATCGAAATGCACGACCTGGCACTGGCCGTGCACGCCGGCATCGGTGCGGCCGGCACAGACCACCTGCAGCGGCGCATCGGCCACCGACGACAGGGCCTGCTCAAGGCTGGCCTGCACGCTCGGGCCACCCTCGCCCAGGTTCTGCCAGCCCCTGAAATCGCTGCCGTCGTACTCGACGCCAAGCGCGTAACGCATGTGCTACCTCAGATGTTGCGGGAGGGGCGGCGCTCAGGCCGGATCGCGTTCGGACCACACCGCCAGTTCGTTGCCACCAGGCTCGACGAACTGGAAACGGCTGCCGCCGGGGAAGGAAAACACCGGCCGCACGATCTCACCGCCAGCGTCAAGCACCGCCGCTTCGATCGGTGCCAGCTGGTCAGCGTACAGCACCAGCAGCGGGGCACCGGCATCGCTGGCACGCAGCGGCTGGCCGCGGAAGAAGCCGCCCTGCAGGCGGCCGTCGTCGAACGCGGTGTAGTCGCTGCCATAGTCTACGAACGACCAGCCGAACGCCTTCTCGAAGAAGGCGCGGCTGGCTGCAGGATCCGTGGAAGCGAATTCAACGTAGTCGATGCGGCGCTCGCGGCTCATGACGGGGTCCTTGTCGGCGGGTTCGATCACGGCAGGCGGGCCAGCAGTTCGCGGGCCTGGGCCTGGCAGTGCAGGTCGCCGCCCTCGGCCACTTCCTGCAGCAACGTACGCGCGGTCTGGGCATCGCCCAGGTCGAGGTAGGCGATGGCCAGCTCAAGGCGTTCCTGGCCGGCGCGCGGCGCCCAGCCGGCATCGCTGGCCGGCGGCGCAGTACCGTCTTCATGCGCCGCCGCGGCCAGCGCGTCATGCGGCGCTGCGCCCGAAGCCTCGCCGTCATGGTGCTCGGCCGGCAGGTCGAACACGCCGCGGAACTGCGGCTGCTGTTCGGCGTGCAGCGCGTAGTCCGGCACTGCCACCTCGCCAGGGGCCGCCTGCGCGAGCGGCTCATCCTGCGCGGCGGCGGCCGGCGCGGAATCCTCCTGCGTGACCACCGGCTCGTCCCAGCGCGGCAGGTCGGTCACTGCCTCGGGCAGCTCCATCACTTCGTCATCGCGCAGCGTCTGCGCCTGCCAGTCAGCCTGGGCGGCGACGTCGGCGACCGGTTCGGCAGCCACGTCATCCTGCCCCCCGGTTTCGCTCGCCCAAGCCGGCATCGCCGGCTCCTGGCGGCCCGCTTCGGGCACCACAGACGACCATGAGGACTGCTCGGCCAGCGTATCCAGCGCCGCGCCCGCCGGTACCGCAGCGGTCAGGCCGGCGGCATCGTCTTCGTCGCGCAGCGGCGGCAGCGGCGATGGCTTGCGACGACGCAGCAGCCAGGCTGCACCGGCCGCCAGCAGCAGCACCGGCAGCCCCAGCCAGTACCACGGCGTTGCCGCATCGCGGGTATCCGGTGCCTGCGCCAGTCGCTGCTGCGCGGCGGCCAGGTCGTTGTCCTTCATCGCGATCAGCGACTGCTGCTGTTCCTTGAGTTTTTCCAGGTCGGCGACGCGCTGCTTCAGCTCGCCAATCTCGGCATCGCGGGTCGCGATGTCCTCGCGTGCCTGGCGCAGTTGTTCGTTGCCCAGCATGTCACCCTCGCTGCCGGCTCCAGTGCCGGTGGTTGTGCCCGCGCGCGCGGCGTCGGAAGCCAGCGCCGGAGCGATTTCAAGTCGTGCCCCATTGGCCGCGGCCGGGGAAGAAGCGTTCGTGGTTGCGGCCGCGGCCACCGGGGCGACGGTACCCGCCGGTTGCGGCACGGTGCGCGCCTGCCGCCACTGCGCGGCGTGCTCGCGCACCAGCGCTGCGGCCTCGGCGGCATCGACCGCCGCCAGTGCATCGCTGCCGGGCATGCGCAGTACGGCGCCTTGCTTGAGCAAGTTGACGTTGCCGCGGATGAAGGCCTCCGGGTTGGCCCGCAGCAGGGCGATCATCGCGCGGTCGCGGCTGACCTGGTTGCCGCGGGCCACCGCGCTGGCGATCTGCGACAGGGTCTGCCCACGCTGGACGATGACGCTGCCATCGGCTGCCTGCGCGGCAGCGGGTGCAGCCCCTGCACGCGGGCGAGCCGATGCAGGTGCCGGCGCTGCCGCAGTGGACGGCGCAGGTGCGCTTGCGCTCTCCGCAGCGGCCGGTGCCGGTGCAACGTCACGGACGATGGTGTTGGAGAGGGTACCGGCCGGCGCGACGATTTCCGGTTCGGCCACCGCCAGTGCGCTGGAGGGCGCATCAACCAGTGCCGAGTATTCGCGCACCAAGCGGCCCTGGCCCCAGTCGGCCTCGATCAGGAAGCTCAGCGACGGGGTTTCGACCGGCGTCTGCGAGGTCACCCGCACCACCGCCCTGCCCTGCGCATTGCGGGTCAGTTCGAACTGCAGCTCGCTGACCAGCCCGGCCGGCCGCTGCAGGCCGACGCGTTCGAAGGTGACCGCAGAGGCCAGCGCGACGCGCAGGTTCTCCAGTTCGGATGGATCGGCCGAGACTACCGGGATTTCGGCCAGCAGGGGCTGGCCCGGCTTGGACAGGACACGGATGTCACCCAAGCCCAGGGCAAGCGCCGAACTGCTGGCCAGGGCCAGCAGCGCGGTGGAAAGATAGAGGAGCGGGCGCTTCGCGCCCCTGGCCCGTTTATTCATGGGCGACACTATAAAGCGTGCGGACCGGGGTCCGCACCCACCGAGGGGACCTTCGGTAGCGCCGGCCGCTGGCCGGTAGCACCACATGCCAATCACGGCAATGCCGGCCAGCGGCCGGCACTACCGGTGAGGCAACCGCTGTGATCAGCGCTGCTCGGCGGCGACCAGCTCGGCCAGCTGCACGGCGTTCAGGGCAGCGCCCTTGCGCACGTTGTCCGACACGATCCACAGGTTCAGGCCACGCGGGTGCGACAGGTCCTCGCGGATGCGGCCGACGTACACCGCATCGGTCCCCGAAGCATGGGTAACCGGAGTCGGATAGCCACCGGACTCGTGACGATCCACCACTTCGATGCCCGGCGACTGCTCCAGCAGCGCGCGCGCTTCAGCGACGGTGACCTTGTCGCGGGTCTCGATCGCCACCGACTCGGAGTGGCCGTAGAACACCGGCACGCGCACCGCGGTCGGGTTCACCAAGATGCTGTCGTCGCCGAGGATCTTGCGGGTCTCCCAGATCAGCTTCATCTCTTCCTTGGTGAAGCCATTGTCCTGGAAGTCATCGATGTGCGGGATCAGGTTGAAGGCGATCTGCACCGGGAAGCGCTGCGGATCGATCTCCTGGAAGCTGAGCAACTGGCCGGTCTGCTTGCCCAGTTCCTCCATCGCCGAGCGGCCACCGCCGGACACCGACTGGTAGGTGGACACATTGATGCGCTCGATACCGTACTTGCGGTGCAGCGGCGCCAGCGCCACCAGCATCTGCATGGTCGAGCAGTTAGGGTTGGCGATGATGCCACGCGGACGGTTGGCGACCTGTTCCGGGTTGACCTCGGACACCACCAGCGGCACGTCATCGTCGTAACGGAAGGCCGAGGAGTTGTCGATCACCACCGCACCGGCGGCGGCGAACTTCGGTGCGTATTCCTTGGACACGCTGCCGCCAGCCGAGAACAGCGCGATCTCGACACCGGTCGGATCGAAGGTGGCCAGGTCCTGGACCTTGACCTTCTGGCCGTTGAATTCAATCTCGCCACCGGCCGAACGCTCGGAGGCGAGGACGCTCAGGGTGCCGACCGGGAAATCACGCTCGGCCAGGATCGACAACATGGTCTCGCCAACGGCGCCGGTGGCACCGACGACGGCGACGTGGAAACTGCGCTGTGCATTGCTCATGGGGAACTCTCACGAAAACGGGAATGGGGGAAAACACGCACGACAGCTGGGTTCGGGGAACCTCCTCAAGCGGGGCGCGCGGAGGTTCCCTATCGTTTCCCGGTTTTTTTGCCCAGCATCACGCGCGCGGCCATCGCCGCGTCAGCGTTGATCGCGCTCGGCATGCGCGACGGGCCGCCGTCCAGGCCGAGCCCGGCAGCCAGATTATCCACGGCCAGCTGTACCATCGCCGTGCGCGTGGCCAGCGAGGCGCTGCCGATATGCGGCGTGAGCACCACGTTGCGCAGCGCCAGCAGCTCCGGGCGCACCTTCGGCTCGCCCTCGTACACATCCAGGCCAGCGGCCGCCAGGTGGCCGTTGGCCAGTGCGTCGGCCAGCGCCAGTTCGTCGACGATGCCGCCGCGGGCGATGTTCACCAGGGTTGCCGTCGGCTTCATCTTCGCCAGCGCAGCTGCGTCGATGATGTGATGCGAGGCCGGCGTGTAGGGCAGCACCGTTACCAGATGGTCGGACTGTGCCAGCAGTGTATCCAGGTCCACATAGGTCGCGCGGAGCGACGCCTCGGTGTCGGCCGGCAACCGTGAACGGTTGTGGTACAGCACCTTCATGCCGAAACCGTGCGCGCCGCGGCGGGCGATGCCCTGGCCGATGCGGCCCATGCCAAGGATGCCCAGCGTGCTGCCATGGACATCCGCGCCCAGCATGGTCTGGAACGACCACTGCTGCCACTGCCCTTCACGCAGCCAGCGCTCGGACTCGGTGATCCGGCGCGCGGTTGCCATCAGCAGCGCGAAACCGAGATCGGCGGTGGTTTCGGTCAACACGTCCGGCGTGTTGCTGGCCAGGATGCCGGCCGCGCTGAGCGCGTCGACATCCAGGTTGTTGTAGCCGACGCCGACATTGGCGATCACCTGCAGCTGCGTGGCATCGGCCACCTGCGCCGCACCGATGCGCTCGTTGAGGGTGATGATCGCGCCGTCGGCGCTGGCCAGCTGTGCGGCGATCTGGTCCGGCGACCAGGCGGTGACGGTGTCGGTGCTGCGCAGCTGCACGCGATCGCGCAGCGGCGCGATGGCCGCCTCGATCAGCGGCTGGCTCACCCACACGGTCGGCCGCGTGTCAGCCATCGATCTGCCCGGGAATGCGCGGGGTGATCGTGCCGACATCGCCGCACTGCGCGCGATGACGCAGCGCCTGATCCATCAGCACCAGCGCCACCATCGCTTCGGCGATGGGCGTGGCGCGGATGCCGACGCAGGGATCGTGGCGGCCGGTGGTGACCACCTCGACCACGTTGCCGTCCGTATCCAGCGACGGGCCCCGCAGGCGCAGGCTGGACGTCGGCTTCAGGGCGATCGACGCAACGACCGGCTGGCCGGTGGAGATGCCACCGAGGATGCCGCCGGCATGGTTGCTGGCGAAGCCTTGCGGGGT
This sequence comes from Stenotrophomonas maltophilia group sp. msm4, assembly GCF_032025605.1. Classification (NCBI taxonomy): domain Bacteria; kingdom Pseudomonadati; phylum Pseudomonadota; class Gammaproteobacteria; order Lysobacterales; family Lysobacteraceae; genus Stenotrophomonas; species Stenotrophomonas maltophilia group sp. msm4. Next base: position 1,834,324 of record NZ_JAVSKK010000001.1, read on the forward strand.
CAGCAGGTCGCGGTGTTCAGTGCCCTTCTGCGCGGCGCTGGCGAATCCGTCGCCGATCTCCACGCCCTTCACCGCATTGATGCTCATCAGCGCAGCGGCCAGTTCGCCATCAAGCTTGCCGTAGATCGGCTCACCCCAGCCCGGCGGCACGTTGTCGGCGACCACGTCCACGCGCGCACCGACCGAATCACCGGACTTGCGCAGCGCATCCATGTACGCCTCGAGTTCCGGCACCTGTGCGGCGTGCGGCCAGAAGAACGGATTGTCTTCCACCGCCGACCATTCGAAACCGGCCGGGGTGATGTCGCCCAGCTGCGACAGGTAGCCACGCACGGTGACGCCGAAACGCTCGGCCAGCCACTTCTTGGCGACCACGCCGGCGGCCACGCGCATGGTGGTCTCGCGTGCCGAGGAACGGCCACCGCCACGCGGATCGCGGATGCCGTACTTGTGCCAGTAACTGTAGTCGGCATGGCCCGGGCGGAACTGCTGGCCGATATTGGCGTAATCCTTGCTGCGCTGGTCGGTGTTACGGATCAGCAGCGCGATCGGGGTGCCGGTGGTCAGGCCCTCGTATACGCCGGACAGGATCTCGACCTCGTCGGCCTCGCGCCGCGCGGAAGTGTGCCGGCTCTTGCCGGTCGCACGGCGCTGCAGGTCGTGGGCGAATTCGGCCGCGTCCAGCGCCAGCCCCGGAGGGCAACCATCGATCACGCAGCCGATGGCCGGCCCGTGCGACTCGCCGAACGTGGTGACGGTGAACAGCTTGCCGAACGAATTGGAGCTCACGGGCGCTGCGCCGCCAGTTCGGTGATGCGTGCGCTGTGGGCGATCAGCTCGCGGCATTCGACCGCAAAGATGCCCATCTGGCCGACCTTGAACTCGATCCAGGAAAAATCGACTTCCGGCAGCAGCTTGACCAGATGCTGTTCGGACTCACCCACTTCACAGATCAGCAGACCGTCTTCGCTCAGGTGCAGCGGGGCGTCGCGCAGGATCTTCAGCACCAGGTCCAGGCCATCGTCACCGGCACGCAGGCCCATTTCCGGCTCGTAGGAATATTCCTGCGGCAGGGCATCAGTCTCGTCGTTGGTGACGTACGGCGGGTTGGTGACGATCAGGTCGTAGTGGCGGCCGGTCAGGCCATTGAACAGGTCCGACTTGATCAGGGTGACGTTGTGCGCGTGCAGGCGCTCCTTGTTCTCCTCGGCCAGCGACAGTGCGTCGTCACTCAGGTCGACGCCGTCCACTTCCCAGTTCGGGTAGTAGTGGCCCATGGCGATGGCGATGCAGCCCGAACCGGTGCAAAGATCCAGCGCGCGGCTGACATCGCGGCCGGCCAGCCACGGTTCGAAACCACATTCGATCAGTTCGGCGATCGGCGAGCGCGGCACCAGCGCGCGCGTGTCACTCTTGAAGCTCAGGCCGGCGAACCAGGCCTCACCGGTCAGGTAGGCAGCGGGGATGCGTTCGTCGATGCGACGCTGGAACAGTTCCAGCACGCGCAGCTTTTCGGCCTGCAGCAGGCGTGCCTGGCCGTAGGCCGGGCCGAGGTCGTGCGGCAGGTGCAGGCTGTGCAGCACCAGTTGGGTGGCCTCGTCCAGCGCATTGTCGTAGCTGTGCCCGAAGGTCAGCCCGGCTTCGTTGAAACGGCTGGTGCCGTAGCGGATCAGATCGATGATCGTGTGGAGTTCGGCGGCCGTTTCAGCGGTCATGGCGGTACTGCGGGCAAAGTGGCCCCCGATTATAGGGGCTGGCGCCCGCGGCGGCATCCGTTGCGGCGGAAACGATCGGGCCACAGCCGGTATGATGGAGCCCATTTCGCGCGGGAGCCCCCATGTTCAATCGCAACGCCGGCATCATCCTGCTGATCGCCCTGGCCGCGGGGCTCGGCCTGCTCGCCGCCCAGCAGGTGTTCGCGCCGAAGCCGCCGGCCAACGCCCCGGCCACCGAAGCGATCACCCTGTACCCGCAGCCGCGTGAACTGCCCGACTTCAACCTGGCCCAGTCCGACGGCACCCGCCTGATCCCGGGCGAACTGAAGGGCCACTGGACCCTGGTGTTCCTGGGTTTCACCTTCTGCCCGGACGTCTGCCCGACCACCCTGGCCGAGCTGGCCGGCGCACAGAACCAGTGGGAAGCCCTGCCCGACAGCCTGCGCCCACGCGTGCTGTTCATCTCGGTCGACCCGGACCGCGACAGCGCCACCCGCCTTGGCGAGTACGTGCACGGCTTCCACAAGGACACCCTGGCCGCCACCGCCGATATCCCCTCGCTGGAGCGCTTCGCCACCTCGCTGGGGTTCGTGTTCCAGAAAGTGCCGGGCAAGCATTTCGACGAAAACCCCGAGGATTACACCGTCGAGCATTCGGCCAGCCTGGCCGTGCTCGACCCGCAGGGCCGCCTTGCCGGCCTGGTGCGCCCCCCGTTCAATGCGCCGGCGATCGCCCGCGACCTGCACAAGCTGACCGAGAAAACCGCCCCATGAGCCTCACCACCGCCCTGACGTACGCCCTGCCCCATCGCCTGCTGTCCTCGATGGCACGCTCGCTGGCGTACTCGGACGATCCGCGCGTGTCGCGCTGGCTGATCGACACCGTCACCCGCAAGTTCAACGTCAATCTGGACGAAGCGGCCAACCCGGACCCGCGCAGCTACGCAACCTTCAACCAGTTCTTCACCCGCGCGCTGAAGCCGGGCGCGCGCGTGGCCGATGCCGATCCGCGCAGCCTGGTGATGCCGGCCGACGGCCGCATCAGCCAGCTGGGGAAGATCGAGGCCGGCCGCATCTTCCAGGCCAAGGGCCAGTCATTCACCGCCGCCGAGCTGCTGGGCAGCGACGAGGACGCCAAGCCGTACAACGATGGCCTGTACGCCACCGTGTACCTGTCGCCGCGCGACTACCACCGCGTGCACATGCCGTGGACCGGCACCCTGCGTGAAACCGTGCACGTGCCAGGACGCCTGTTCAGTGTCGGTCCTGCGGCCGTCAACGGCGTACCGCGCCTGTTCGCACGCAACGAGCGCCTGGTCTGCCACTTCGACACCAGCTTCGGCCCGATGGTCAGCGTGATGGTCGGCGCGCTGCTGGTGTCCGGCGTGGAAACCGTGTGGAGCGGCGAGGAGATCCCGGCCTACGGCGATCGCATCACCCGCAAGGACTACCGCGGCCAAGGCATCAAGCTGGAGCGTTTCGCCGAGATGGCACGCTTCAATTACGGCTCGACCGTGGTGGTGCTGCTGCCGCCGGGCGTGGCCGAGTTCGCACCGCAGCTGGGCGCCGAAAGCCCGGTGCAGCTGGGCCAGGCCCTGGCAAAGCTGCGCTGACAAAAAGGGGACGGAGGGGATTAAGTCGTTTATGCATAAACGACTTAATCCCCTCCGTCCCCTTTTTCCACAACGGAATGCCGGCCAGCGGCCGGCACTACCGGTCGCGCGTTACTGCAGGACCGGGGCCGGTCCGACGTCCATGCCGTCGTAGTCTTCCACGCCGTGCTCCGCCGCCAGCGCCGCGAATTCCTGGTTGCGGCGGTCCAGCGAGGCTTCGTCGTGGATTTCCACGCGCTCCACGTGCAGCACGTGGAACGGCGCGTCGCCCTCTTCCGGTTCCTGCTCGAAGAGTTCCACGAAGGTGTAGCCCTGTGCCTGCAGGTGCTGGGCCAGCGCCTGCAGCGGCTCGGCACTGGCGTGGACGAAGAAATACCCCCACAGCAACGGGCCGTTGATGTCCCAGTCGGTGTTCTCGCGGAGGTTGGCGAACAGGTTGCGGGTGGCTTCGAGGTCCATACAAATTCCAGTGGTCTTGGGAATTACTTGTCGCAGCCCTGCAGCTTCAGCGTCTGGCCCTGGCGCAGGCTGTAGGCCGGCGCCTTCAGGCCGTTGGCGCGGGCCAGGGTCGGCAGGTCGCACTGGAACTTGGCGGCGATGGCCCCCAGGGTCTCCCCCCGGCCCACCTTGTGGCTGCGCGCCGGCTTCGGCCGGGCGGCCGGCGCTGGGCGCGGTGCCGCCACTGCAGCCACCGGTGCGGTCGGCACGCTGGTGGATGCAGCCGCGTCGGCCACCGGCACCACGCCGCCCACCGCCACGCTGCCGGTATAGCTCGACGCGGCCGGGCGCTTGATCGCCGCGTTGAGATCAGCGGTGATCAGCGTGCGGGCGAGGTCGGCACGCGGGCCACTGACGCAGTTGCGCTGGTACAGGCCGGCGATGCGGGTGGTGGCATTGATCAGCGTGCCGGCCGGGATCCAGCCATCGGCCTCATAGCGCGGGTTGAGGTTGCGCAACGCACGCATGTAGCCATCGCGGGTACCGTGGCTGCCCAGGCAGATGGTCAGTTCATAGATGGTGGTGGACTTGGCCAGCCGCAGCGTGGCCGGCTGCGCGCTGATCTTCGGGAACTCCACGCCGTACTGCTGCGGGTGCAGGAAGATCCATGCCGCGGCAATCACCATCGGCACGTAGTCCTTGGTCTCGCCCGGGAACTGGTTGTAGACGCTGTCGGTCCAGAAGCTCTGCCCACCGCTCTGCTTGAACACGCGCGCAGCACGGCCTTCGCCGCCGTTATAGGCGGCCACCGACATTTCCACGTTGTTGTTCAGTTCGCGCAGGCGCTCGTTGAGGTAGCTGGCGCTGGCCTCGGCGGCGCTGCGCGCGTCGAAGCGGGTATCGAAGCCGGTGCCGTCCGGGCCCAGGCCGAAACGGCGGCCAGTGGCTGGCATGAACTGCATCAGGCCGGCGGCGCCGGCGCGCGAGGAAGCATGCACACGGCCATTGGATTCCTTGGCCATGATCCCGAACAGCAGCGCCTCGGGCAGGCCGCGCTTTTCCCACTCCGGCCACATCACCGCGCGCAGGTTCTGGTAATTCTCGTAGCTGGTCAGCAGCGCCGGGAGCATGTCGGTCAGCCAGCGGCGGATGCCGGCCTGCACCGCCGGGTTGTACTCGACCATCGTGTCGAAGGCGTGCCGCTTGTCGTTCAGCAGCGCGGCAGCGCGTGCGGCCTCGGGCACGTCGGCGGTAAGCGGGCCGATGTGATCCGGGTCGGCTTCCAGGCGGTCACCGCTCTCGTCGGCCACGTCATCGCTGGCGGCGGCATCGGCGTCGTGCTTGAGCAGCCGCTTGTAGCTGGCCAGCAGGGTCCCCATCTGGCAGCCCTTCTGCTTCACGCAGTCGTTGAGGACATCTTCCATGTCCTCCAGCGCGGCATCGGCCTCGTTGCTGCCCTTGGGGTCGGCATTGGCGACCAGCAGCAGGGCATCGCCGTAGCGCTTTTCGGCGGCGGTCATGCGCTGCTGCAGCGCATCCACCTTCACCTTGTCCCGGGCCGAAACCCGCTGTGCGTGGGCGTCGGGCGCCAGGGAAACCAGGCCGGCCAGGGCCAGCAGCGGCCAACCGCGGGAAATCAGGACAGGAACGGGCATTGATGGCACTGTGTGCAAAACAGGCAGGCAGAGTAGCGGCGCCGCCAAGGTCCGGGCAAGCCGACCTTCGGACCGTCACTGCCGGCGGTTAACATTGGGCTATTCATCACAAGGGCTGGACCATGGATCCGATTCTGCTCGGCAAAGGCATTACCGACGATATTGCCGTCACCCTGCTGCCGAAACTCGGCAACCGCCACGGCCTGGTGGCCGGCGCCACCGGTACCGGCAAGACCGTGACCCTGATGACCCTGGCCGAGGGCTTCTCGCGACGGGGCGTGCCGGTGTTCCTGGCCGATGTGAAGGGCGATGTCTCCGGCCTGGCCGTGCCCGGCAGCGGCGCCGAGAACCTGCTCGAGCGTGCCGTCGAGATCGGCGTGGCCGACTATGCGCCGGCCGCCAGCCCCACCATCTTCTGGGACCTGTACGGCAAGCTGGGCCACCCGGTGCGCACCACGGTCAGCGAGATGGGCCCGACCCTGCTGTCGCGCATCCTCGAATTGAACGACACCCAGGCCGGGGTACTCGACATCGTATTCAAGCTGGCCGACGACCGCGGCCTGCTGCTGCTGGACATGGACGACCTGCGCGCCCTGCTCGGCCTGGTTGCCGAGGAGCGCAAGGACATTTCCACCGAGTACGGCCTGGTCAGTGCGCAGTCGATCGCGGCGATCCAGCGTTCGGTGCTGCGCCTGGCGCAGGACGGTGGCGAGCAATTCTTCGGCGAACCGGCGCTGGAACTGGCCGACATCATGCGGGTCAACCACGACGGCCGCGGCATGATCGGCATCCTCGCCGCCGACCAGCTGGTGCTCAAGCCGAAGCTCTATTCCACCTTCCTGCTGTGGCTGCTGTCGGAGCTGTTCGAGCAGCTGCCGGAGGTGGGCGACCTGGACAAGCCGAAGCTGGTCTTCATCTTCGACGAAGCGCACCTGCTGTTCGACGATGCACCGCCGTCGCTGGTGCAGCGCATCGAGCAGGTGGTGCGCCTGATCCGTTCCAAGGGCGTGGGCGTTTACTTCTGCTCGCAGTTCCCCGACGACGTGCCGGGCAACATTCTCGGCCAGCTGGGCAATCGCGTTCAGCACGCACTGCGTGCGTTCACCCCGCGCGACCAGAAGGCGGTGAAAACCGCGGCCGAGACGTTCGTGCCGAATCCCAAGCTGGACGTGGCCAAGGTGCTGAGCCAGCTCGGCACCGGCGAGGCACTGGTATCCACGCTGCAGGACAAGGGCGTGCCGATGCCCGTGCAGCAGACGTTGATCGCGCCGCCGCGCTGCCGGATGGGACCGATCACCGAGGCCGAGCGTGCACAGGTACGCGCCGGCAGCCCGGTCGGCAGCCGCTACGACACCGCGATCAACCGCGAATCGGCCGCCGAACTGCTGGCCAAGCGCGCGCAGAAGAGCATCGAGCAGGCACAGGCGCCGGCCGCGCGCAGCCGCGAGCAGGACGAAGCTCAGGAAGGGGGTTTCGGCCAGGCCATCAAGGACGCGATCTTCGGCACCAAGCGCCGCCAGGGCATGATCGAGACCATGGCCAAGCAGACCACGCGTACTGTCGGCACCAAGCTGGGCAACCAGATCGTGCGCGGCATCCTCGGTGGCATCTTCGGCGGCAAGCGCTAGCTGCCCCTGCTGGGGTCAGAGCCCTTTCCGCTGGAAAGGGATCTGACGCCGCTCTCTCATTCGTCATCCAGAAAAGAAGTCGTATTGCATGTCCCGTTGGCGTCCCCCCGCAGAAAAAAGCACCGCCCTGATCACCGCTTCCGGGCATGCGCGACTGAAGGCCGAACTGGATGAGCTATGGCGCGTGCGCCGTCCGGAGGTGGTGAAAGCGCTCGCCGCCGCTGCCGCAGAAGGCGACCGTTCCGAGAACGCCGAGTACACCTACCGCAAGAAGCAACTGGGCGAGATCGACCGCCGCGTGCGCTACCTGACCAAGCGGCTGGAATCGCTGCGCGTGGTCGATACCACGCCGACCGATCCGCTGGCAGTGTTCTTCGGCGCGTGGGTGGAACTGGAGAACGTGGACAGCGGCGACACCAGCCGCTACCGCATTGTCGGCCCGGATGAGACCGATGCGGGCCTGGGCTGGATCAGCATCGATTCCCCCCTGGCGCGTGCGCTGCTGAAGAAGCGGCTGGATGATGAGTTCTCGGTGGAGCTGCCCGGCGGGCAGTTCACCTTTGCAGTGATCGGCGTGGAGTACGAGCCTGTGTAGCGTCGAGCCATGCCCGACCTCGCCGCCGTTGTAGAGCCGAGCCCATGCTCGGCTGAAGCGCCGCGCAGCCGGGCATGGGCTCGGCTCTACAACGGTGGCGGGTACGTGCGCCCTGCACGCAGCGGGCGGAAATAGTCGGCATTGCGGTAGAAGGCGGAATCCTGCACGTCGTGCCAGCCTGGGATTCCAGCCAACGGCAGCGGACGCAGCTGCAGCGGATCGGTCACTGCCCTGCCCTCGGCAATGGCCGCAGTCATCACGTCAACGCAGGCAGCATCGGCATCACCCTGCACCACCACGCACTTGCCGACCAGCAATCGCCCCGGCAGCAGTGCCTGTTCCATCAGCGCATGCCCGAATACCACAGTGATGGCGATGTCACCGCTCTGCCAGTTCACCGGGTCAAACAACGCGGGCCAGTCGTGTGCGTCCCAGGCAGCCAGCAGTGAGTCATCGCGCACACGCACGATCACGCCGGTTTCGTCGAACTGGGTCAAGGCGGCCTGCGCGCGGTTGCGCTGGCCGGGTGGCATCGCCTCGATATGCAGGCACTGCCGCACGTTGAGCGCGCGCTTCAGCTGCGGCTGTGAGGCCCACACCAGCGCATTGAACAGGTCGTGCCAGTTGCCGGCACGGGTGGCGATGCGTCCCTGCGCGATACGCACTTCGTAGTGCAGGCCATCGGCCTGCAGCGCGGCGTCCTGTTCAACCAGGCGCTTGCCAGGCACGGCCAGGCGTGCATCGAGCGCCGCGATGGACGGCCATGCGGTGCCGTCCAGCAGGTCACGGAAGTCCTGAAGCCCGGCAAACAGCGGGTGCTCGAACCGCCGTGCAGCTACCGCCGCACGTGGCGGCGGTACGAAGCGCCGTGAACCGCCGCCGTTGCCGGTGGCGGCCGTCGCTGCGATCACAGCACCTTGAGGTCGAACGCCGGACGGGGGGCGGCCGCCAGCGCGTCACCGTACAGGTCATGCTCGTCGCTCTCGGTGATCTCCACGTCGACGAATTCGCCCACGCGCAGCGGCACCTGGTCGGCATTCTGGATGTGCACCAGACCGTCGATCTCCGGGGCATCGGCCTTGGAGCGGGCCACGGCGATGTCGCCTTCGATGCCGTCGACCAGGCACTGCTGCACGGTGCCGATCTTGGCCTCCAGGCGCGCGGCGGAAATCTGCGCCTGCTTCTCCATGAAACGGGCCAGGCGTTCCTGCTTCACCTCTTCCGGCACGGCGTCAGGCAGGTCGTTGGCGGTGGCACCCGCGACCGGCGAGTAGGCGAACGCACCGACGCGATCCAGCTGCGCTTCGTCAAGGAACGACAGCAGTTCCTCGAACTCGGCTTCGGTCTCGCCCGGGAAGCCGACGATGAAGGTCGAACGCACAGTGATGTCCGGCGCGATACGGCGCCAGTTCTGCACGCGCTCCAGGGTCTTCTCCACCGCGCCGGGGCGCTTCATCAGGCGCAGGATGCGCGGGCTGGCGTGCTGGAACGGGATATCCAGGTACGGCAGGATGCGGTTCTCGGCCATCAGCGGCACCACTTCATCCACGTGCGGATACGGGTAGACGTAGTGCATGCGCACCCACGCATCCAGCTCCGACAGGCCTTCGCACAGCGCCTTCAAACGGGTCTGGTAGGCCTTGTCGCGCCACATCTTTTCGGCGTACTTCACGTCCACGCCGTAGGCCGAGGTGTCCTGCGAAACCACCAGCAGCTCGCGCACGCCGCCACGCACCAGGCGCTCGGCTTCACGCAGCACCTCGTCGACCGGGCGCGAAACCAGCTTGCCGCGCATCGACGGAATGATGCAGAAGCTGCATTTGTGGTTGCAGCCCTCGGAAATCTTCAGGTACGCGTAGTGCCGCGGGGTCAGCTTGATACCGTAGTCGGGCACCAGGTCCACGAACGGATCGTGCTTGGGCGGCAGTGCTTCATGCACCGCTTCCATCACGCTCTGGTAATCCTGCGGGCCGGACACCGCCAGCACGTTGGGGTACGCCTCGCGGATCTGCTCCGGGCGCTTGCCCAGGCAACCGGTGACGATCACCTTGCCGTTCTGGTTCATCGCCTCGCCGATCGCGTCCAGCGACTCGGTCACCGCAGAATCGATGAAGCCACAGGTGTTGACCACCACCACGTCGGCCGAATCGTAGGACGGGACGATGTCGTAGCCTTCCGAGCGGAGCTGGGTGAGGATGCGCTCGGAATCGACGAGGGCCTTCGGGCAGCCAAGGCTGACGAAGCCGACTTTGGGCTTCAGCTGGGACATGGAAATCGCGGGACTCTGGGGGCCTGGGCCCCTGCCGCCATGGCAGGGGTTCCTGGGGGCCGGGGCCTGAAAGGGCGCCAGTATACCGGGGTTGGCGGCCGCGCTCTGAATGCCCAGCCGACCGATACGGCACAGCCACTGACGCCGCGCTAACCGGCGCAGCACCGACAATGCAGTTCTGTTTCCAGCAACGAGGAAGATGACGATGGCCGAGTGGATCACCCTGGATACGCATCACGGCCCGGTACGGGCCTGGCAGGCCCTGCCGGAAGGCACCGCGCGCGGCGGCCTGGTGGTGGTGCAGGAAATCTTCGGCGCCAATCCGCATATCCGCAGCGTGGCCGAGCGCTTCGCGGCGGAAGGCTATGCGGTGCTGGCGCCCTCGTTCTTTGACCTGCTCGATGGCCCCGACGCCGATCCGGACGCGCTGCCCTACGACGCCGACGGCGTGAAGCAGGGCCTGGAACGGGTCGGCGCGCTGGGCATGGAGCGGGCGCTGGAAGTGGTCCGCGCGGCGGCCACCCGGCTGGCCCCCTACGGCAAGGTGGGCACCGTCGGCTACTGCTGGGGCGGCACGGTGGCGATGCTGTCCGCAGTGCGCCTGGGGCTGCCGTCGGTCAGCTACTACGGCGCCCGCAACGTCCAGTTCCTTGATGAGACACCCAAGGCGCCGGTGATCTTCCACTTCGGCGCCCAGGACCGCAGCATCCCACCGGAAGCCGTGCAGGCCCACCGCGAGAAGCTGCCGCAGATGGCCACCTACGTCTATCCGGCCGATCATGCCTTCAACCGGGAGGTCGGACATGCGTATGATCCAGACAGCGCCGCCCTGGCGCTGCAACGCACCCTGGACTTCTTCTCGGAGCATCTTGGATGAGCGAATTCGAACTCGATTCACGCCTGGCCACCGATAGCGTGCTGGTGGCGGAAGGACCGTTGTCGCAAGTGCGGCTGATGAACGACGAACGATTCCCCTGGCTGGTGCTGGTACCGCGCCTGGCCGGGGTCACCGAGTGGATCGAGCTGGACGGCGAGCAGCAGGACAAGCTGCGCACCGAGCTCAACCGCGCCTGCAAGGCCCTGAAGGGCTCCGACGGGGTGGAAAAGATCAACATCGGGGCGCTGGGCAATATCGTGCGCCAGCTGCACTTCCATGTGATCGGCCGCCATGACGGTGATCCGGCCTGGCCGGGCCCGGTCTGGGGCAGCGGCCCGGCGCACCGCTACGAGCCGGCGGCGCTGGACCAGCATGTCGCCTACTGGAAGGAACGGCTAGGATATCCGGCCCTGTCCTGAGCCTTCGCCGACCCGATGCGATTCAACCTCGTTGCCGCCGTCCTGCTGATCCTGATCGGCCTGTTCATGCTCGCCAGTAATCTCGGCTGGACGCACCTGAACCTGTCCAAGCTGCTGCTGACCTGGTGGCCGGTGGCCCTGGTGGGTGTCGGCATCGCGATGCTGTTCGGTCGCGGCAAATAAGAAAGGCGGCGCATTGCGCCGCCTTCCTTCATGTGGAGCCGGGCCATGCTCGGCTGCCCTGCCTTGAAGCCGAGCATGGCTCGGCTCTACAAATCGCCTGCAATCTTCAGGTCCGCGGCAGGGTCACGCCGGTCTGGCCCTGGTACTTGCCGCCACGGTCGCGGTACGACGTCTCGCAGATGTCATCGGCGGCCGCCTGGAAGAACAGCATCTGCGCCACGCCTTCGTTGGCGTAGATGCGCGCCGGCAGCGGCGTGGTGTTGCTGAATTCCAGGGTGACGTGGCCTTCCCATTCCGGCTCCAGCGGCGTCACGTTGACGATGATGCCGCAGCGCGCGTAGGTGCTCTTGCCCAGGCACACCACCAGGGTATCGCGCGGAATGCGGAAGTACTCCACGGTACGCGCCAGCGCGAAGCTGTTGGGCGGGATGATGCACTCATCGCCGACGATATCCACGAAGCTGCCCGGATCGAAGTGCTTGGGATCGACGATCGTCGAGTTGATGTTGGTGAACACCTTGAACTCGCGCGAGCAGCGCACGTCATAGCCATAGCTGGACGTGCCGTAGCTGACGATGCGCTGGCCGTTGGCCTGCTTGACCTGCCCGGCCTCGAACGGCTCGATCATGCCGTGCTGCTCGGACATGCGGCGGATCCAACGGTCACTCTTGATGCTCATGCTTTGTCCTGGGGGTACGAGGGGGCGCGAGGATTCTAGCAGGGGGCCGGCCTGCGCCGGCGGCCCCTGCCCCAGCACTTACAGCAGCGAGGACAGGATCGGGATCGAGGCCCGCGGGCGCTTGCCGACTTCCTCGATCAGGCGCTGCGCGGCATGGCGGTAGGCCTGGGCCGGTGCCGAATCCGGCTGGGCCACGGTGATCGGCGTGCCTGCATCGCCCTGCTCGCGGATGCCGATCTGCAGCGGCAGCGACCCCAGCAGCGGCACGCCGTACTGCGCGGCCATGCGCTCGCCGCCGCCCTCGCCGAACAGGTGCTCGATGTGCCCGCAGCTGCTGCACGTGTGCACCGCCATGTTCTCGACGATGCCCAGCACCGGCACCTCGACCTTCTCGAACATCTTCAGCGCCTTCTTCGCATCCAGCGTGGCGATGTCCTGCGGCGTGGTGACGATCACTGCACCGGCCAACGGAATCTTCTGGGTCAGGGTCAGCTGGATGTCACCCGTGCCCGGCGGCAGGTCGATCAGCAGGAAATCCAGGTCGTCCCACAGGGTATCGTTGAACAGCTGGGTCATCGCCGAGGTGGCCATCGGGCCGCGCCAGATCATCGGGGTGTCTTCTTCGATCAGGTAGCCGATCGACATGGTGTCCACGCCGAACGCACGCAGAGGCTCGATGCTCTTGTTGTCCGGGCTTTCCGGGCGGCCGGACAGCCCCAGCATGGCCGGCACGCTGGGGCCGTAGATGTCGGCGTCGAGCACGCCCACCCGCGCACCGAGCTGCTGCAGCGCCACGGCCAGGTTCACCGAGGTGGTGGACTTGCCGACGCCGCCCTTGCCCGAACCGACCGCGATGACATTGCGGATGCGGGCATGCGGCGTAAGTCCCTTCTGGACCTGGCTGGCATGGGGACGGCGGGGAGAACTGTTCACAACGAGCACCGGCGGAGTCAGGGGGATAACCCGACATCATACAAGCTGGACGTAACCTGACTGAAATTCAGGATTGCGACGGATTCGTGCACAAATTGTTAAGTTCATGTTACGTTCGATCAGCACTGTTTTGAGCTGCGGAGCCCGTTGTTCCGGCCCGCGCGATGGCGCATGCGCAGTGCCGTTTTTGTTTTTTGCTCTCCATTGGAACTACATGAAACACGTCAGCAATACCGCACGTCGCAACACGCTCGCCGTCGCCCTGATTTCCGCTCTGATGGCCGCCGCCCCGGCAATGGCCCAGGACAAGGCGACCAACCTGGACAAGATCACCGTCACCGGTTCGCTGATCCCGCAGACCCAGGTCGAAACCCAGACCCCGGTGATGTCCATCACCGCCGAAGACATCCAGACCCGCGGCTTCAGCAGTGTTGCTGAAGTGCTGCAGCAGTCATCGCTGACCACCGGCGGCCTGCAGGGTGGCCAGACCTCGGGTGCGTTCACTCAGGGCGCCGAAGCCGCCGGCATGTTCGGCCTGAATCCGGGCTACACCAAGTACCTGATCAACGGCCGCCCGATGCTCTCCTATCCGGCGCTGTACAACGGCAGCGAGTCGTTCAACAACATCAGCGGCATTCCGATCGACATCGTCGAGCGCATCGAAGTCCTGCCGGGCGGCCAGTCGTCGCTGTACGGCTCGGACGCGATCGCCGGCGTGGTCAACATCATCCTGAAGGAACGCATGGACGGCGGCACGATGTCGATCCGTGGCGGTACCTACACCGAAGGTGGTGGCAGCAACATCCGCTTCAGCGCCGCCAAGGGCTTCAACGCGTTCGACGACCGCTTCCACGCGCTGGTCAACGTGCAGATCGAAAACGGCAGCCCGATCTGGGGCTACCAGCGTGACATCACCAAGCAGAACAACCCGGTCGGTTACACCGCGCAGTTGCCGTCGAACGACTTTGCTGTCATCGGCAACGCCGACAACAAGCTGTACATGATGGACCCGACCCGCTGCGCCAACGTGGCAGGCCTGTACGACGGCACCACCACCGTCGGCAAGCGTGCATCTGGCGAATCGTGCGGCTCGGTGTACAGCGCCGGCTACAAGACCCTGAAGAACGGCAAGAACAGCGGCCAGTTCTACTCGTCGATGACCTTCGACGTGAACGACAACTTCCAGCTGTTCGCCGACGTGCTGTACAGCAAGGAAAAGACCGAGTTCACCTCCGGCTCCAGCGCCCTGTGGTGGGGCACCAAGTCGGTGATGGGCGGCTTCTACGACCAGGGCCTGGGCAAGGTCGTGAACCTGCAGCGCGCCTTCGCGCCGGAAGAAATCGGCCCGGGCCACTACAACAACATCCTGAACTCCGATGAGAGCCGTTCCTACCAGGTCACCCTGGGCGGCAAGGGCATGGTCGGCGACTGGGACTACAGCGCCAGCTTCACCCGCGGCGAATACCGTCTGGACCAGAACCGCTTCGCGCGCTGGAAAGACAAGATCGAAGGCTTCTTCGGCGACACCGTGCTGGGCCCGCGCCTGGGCACCACTGCTGATGGCTTCGGCATCTACAACCCGAACTACACCGCCTTCTACTCGCCGATCACCCCGGACCAGTTCGCCAGCTTCACCGGCTATGGCACCCACCGCAGCAAGACCTGGCAGAACTTGGGTCGCGTGCAGGTGACCAACGGTTCGCTGTTCTCCCTGCCGGGCGGCGACGCCGGCCTGGCCGTCGTGCTGGAAGGCGGCAGCGAAGGTTGGGACTACTCGCCCGACCAGGCCTTCGTCGATGGCAACGCGTGGGGCGCCAGCGCCGTGGCCGGTGCCGGCCACCGCAGCAACTACGCGGTGACCAGCGAACTGCGCATGCCGGTGTTCGAGTCGCTGACCATCAGCGCCTCGGGCCGCTATGACGCCTTCAAGATCGCCGACAAGACCGTCGACAAGGCCACCTACAGCATCGGCCTGGAATACCGTCCGGTGGAAAGCCTGCTGCTGCGCGGCAAGTACGGCACCGCGTTCCGCGCGCCGACCCTGTCCGATGCCTTCCAGGGGATGAGCGGCTCGTTCGCCTCCGGCCAGAACGACTACTACCGCTGCAGCCAGATGGGTTACGCGCTGCGTGACGAAGCCTGCTCGTTCTACAAGACCACCTCGGTGTACAGCGAAAAGTCCGGCAACCCGGACCTGAAGCCGATCACCGCCGACGTGTGGAGCGCAGGCGTGGTGTGGGCCCCGGTGAGCAACTTCTCGCTGTCGGTCGACTACTACAACTGGAAGATCAAGAACGAGGTCAAGACCCTGAGCACCGACCAGCTGCTGCTGGCCGAGTACCAGTGCCACAACGGCCTGCCGAACAACACCTCGGCCAGCTGCCAGAACGTGACCGACTGGGTGACCCGCGACGCCGGTGGCAACCTGACCCGCGTGTACACCCCGAAGCTCAACGTGGCCAGCCAGAACCTGGAAGCGGTGACCGTCGGTGCCAAGTACCAGCAGGACCTGGGCCGCTTCGGTTCGCTGATGTTCTCCGGCAACTACACCAACATGCTCAAGCGTGAAGTGGTGGCCCTGCCGGGTGCGCAGAAGCTGGACCTGCTGAGCGATCCGTACAACATGTGGTACTACGACAACTTCGCCAAGGTACGCGGCGACGTGTCGGTGGGCTGGGCCATCTCCAAGTTCACCACCACCGTGTACGCCAACTACGTCGGCAGCACCCCGAACTACCTGGCCTACACCGGCCGCAGCTATGACTACGTCCACTCCTCCGGCGCCAAGGCCGGCAAGTGGGGCTCGTACACCACGTACAACATGAGCCTGAACTACCAGGCACAGGACGATCTGACCCTGTCGCTGATGGTCAACAACGTGTTCAACAAGCTGCCGGAAGGCCAGCGCTACAACTACCCGGGCAACGAATCGACCCCGTTCAACGACGGCTTCTACAGCGTCTACGGCCGTCAGATCTCGGCCCAGGTCAAGTACGACTTCTGATCCCGTCGTATTCCGGACCGCGTGTCTGGACCAGGCCCCGCTTCGGCGGGGCCTTTTTTTTTGCCTACGATCAGGCCGAACCGTCCCGTTCAGAAAAAAGTCACTTTCGAACGGAATGGTGACAATGCGATACAGATCAAACAGATACGTTGATTTCGACGCGCGTTCTCGCAGTCAGCGCGGCTGACGAATCACACCTCCATGACTGCATCATGAATGCTTGACAGCCTTGGTTAATGTGATGTTAATCTCGAGTCATCGGCACGTGAAGCCGGTACCAGCGCCGGGCGGCGGCACGCTGCCGACACTGGGCAAGGGACACACGGAGACGTCGACAAGGACCAGTCCCGGTGTACGACGCAATCATTCGATTCAAGGGGATTTCAGATGATCAATCGCAAGTCGCTCAGCAAGCATCCGCTGAGCTTCGCCCTCGCCTCTGCCGTGCTGCTCGCCGCAGCCGCCCCGGCGATCGCCCAAGACGCCTCCAGCACGACGCAGACCGAGGAAGCGCCCAAGTCGAAGGCCACCAACCTGGACACGGTGACCGTCACCGGTTCGCGCATCAGCCGCGACGTGTTCAACTCGGTTTCGCCGGTGCAGGTCGTCACCCGTGAAGAAACCACCCTGGCCGGCTTCAACTCGACCACCGCCGCCCTGCAGAGCACGGCGGTCACCGCCGGTGCGGCACAGATCAACAACGCCTACGGCGGCTACGTCACCGACGGCGGCCCGGGCGCCAACACCCTGGGCCTGCGCGGCCTCGGCCCGACCCGCACCCTGATCCTGCTCAACGGCCGCCGCGTATCGCCGGCCGGTACCCGCGGCTCGGTCGGCTCGACCGACCTGAACGTGCTGCCGAACTCGATCGTCGACCGCGTCGAGATCCTGAAGGACGGCGCCTCGTCCATCTACGGCTCCGACGCCGTGGCCGGCGTGATCAACATCATCACCAAGACCAAGGTCGACGGTGTCACCTTCGAAGCGCAGCACAACGCCACCGACGGTGGCGGCGGTGAAGAGCGCCGTTACTCGATCATGTTCGGTTCCACCGGCGAGCGCTCGCACTTCTCCGGTTCGTATGAGTACTACACCCGCAACGAACTGACCCTGGCCGACCGCAGTTGGGCAGGCGGCTGCCCGACCGACATGTACCGTGACATCGAGGCCGGCGACTCCTGGGGCAGCGGTGACTTCATCGATCCGCTGACCGGCAAGCCCAAGTGCTGGTCGCTCGATGCCGGCGGCACCACCCTGAACACCATCGGCACCAACACCCGTACCGGTGTGGCCGCTCCGGGCGGCGTCGGCACCCGCTTCAACCGCTGGCGCCCGAACGCGGCGATCACCACCGGCCTGGTCGGCTACGAAGGCGTGGACCTGAACACCCGCGACACCTTCGACCCGGCCATGCGCAACGAGTCGCTGATCTCGCCGACCAAGACCCACACCCTGTACTTCCAGGGCGGCTTCGACCTCAATGCACTGGGTGATGCCGAGCTGTACTACGAGTTCCTGGGCAACAAGCGCAAGTCGACCCAGACCGGTTACCGCCAGCTGACCCTGGACTACGCCGTGGGCAGCCCGCTGATCCCGGCCAACCTGCGTGACAGCGTAGCCGGCGCCCCGACCGACCAGACCAGCGGCAGGAACCTGGGCGTGCGTGCGTTCATCGGCTTCGGCAACGACACCAACAAGCAGAACGTCGACTTCCTGCGCTTCAATGCCGGCCTGCGTGGCCACCTGAGCTCGGAGTGGAACTATGACTTCAACGTCATGCACGCCCGCAGCGACGCCGACTACACCTTTGAAAGCTTCCTGACCAGCCGCCTGCGCCAGAGCCTGGACGTGGTCTCCAACGGTGCAGGTGGCTATGTCTGCCGCGACGCTTCCAACGGCTGCATCGCCGCGCCGGCGCTGAACACCAACACCATCGGCGGCAAGCTGCCGCAAGACTGGAAGGACTGGGTGTTCGTGCCGGTCACCGGCAACACGCTGTACAAGGAAACCACGGTCAACTTCAACGTCAACGGCCCGCTGTTCGACATGCCCTACGGCTCGGCCGGCGGCGCGTTCGGCGTCGAGTACCGCAAGGCACGGATCGACGACACCCCGTCGCCGTACTCGATCAATGCCGACCTGTACAACCTGACCAACGCCACCCCGACCCGCGGTTCGGACTCGGTGCTCGAGGCCTACGGCGAACTGGAACTGCCGCTGCTGTCCGGCGTCACCGCTGCCGAGGAACTGACGGTCAACCTGTCCGGCCGCTACACCGACTACAAGTCCTACGGCTCGGATGAGACCTACAAGATCGGCGCGCTGTGGACGCCGGTGAAGTGGCTGTCGTTCCGTGCTTCGTACGGCACCTCCTACCGCGCACCGGCGCTGTTCGAACAGTTCCTGGGCGGCACCACCGGCTTCCTGAGCAGCAGTGCCGACCCCTGCAACGAGTATGGTGATCGCAACCCGAGCTCGCCGCGCTACCAGAACTGCGCATCGCTGGGCCTGGCACCGGACTACCTAGCCACCCAGGGCGTGACCGTGGTCACCCAGGGTGGTGCCGAGGCCGGCCTGGAAGCCGAAACCTCCAAGGCCAAGACCCTGGGCGTGGTGATCCAGCCAGAATTCGGCAGCGGCTTCGGTGACCTGTCCTTCGCCGCCGACTACTTCGACATCGAAGTGAAGAACGGCGTCGACAGCGCGGGCGGCGCGAACATCCTGTCGCGCTGCTATGACAGCGGCAGTGCCGACTTCTCCTCCGGTTCGGGTCTGTGCCGCCTGGTGGCCCGCAACCCGGTCAACAACCAGCTGGTGGTGACCAACGGCTTCATCAACCTGTCCACCGACAAGGTCCGTGGCCTGGACTTCACCACCCGCTATGTCCGCGAAATCGGCCCGGGCACCCTGCGCACCACGCTGCAGTTCACCCACTACCTGGAACAGGCCAGCAAGGTCTTCTCCGACGATCCGCTGGTGGACTACAACGGCATGCTGTCGCGTCCGGAAAACACCGCCTCGCTGGACCTGAGCTACAAGTGGAAGAACTGGCAGGTGCGTTACGGCCTGGACTGGATCGACAAGATGGACAGCTACGCGTACTACGAGGAGCGCAACCCGGGTGACTTCGATCCGGCTACCTCGGCGTACAAGCTGTACACCCCGAACTACTTCCTGCAGGCCATCTCGGTGAAGTATGAAGCGGATAAGTGGTCGGTCACCGGTGGCGTGCGCAACTTCGCCGACCGCAAGCCGCCGACCATCTCCCAGGGTGTCTACAGCACCGTCGGCAACGCGCTGTTGTACAGCGGCTTTGACTACTTCGGTCGCAGCTACTTCCTGAACATCACGCGTTCGTTCTGATCCTGCTCCCTGCAACCGCCGCCCTTCGGGGCGGCGGTTCCATTTCAGGCACTGCCTTTTCCACAGGCAGCTGCCACTGCATTCCGAGGTTGCAATGAAGCGAACCCTGTTGCTGGCGGCCCTGGCCAGTGTTTCCCCGTCCCTGCACGCCAAGCCCGAAGCTCCGACCATTGAGCAGATGGCGGCCTTCCCCGCCATCTCCAGCCTGTCGCTATCGCCGGATGGCCAGCACATCGCCGGCCTGCGGGCCAATGGCGAAGAGCGCGTGATCGTGGTGTGGCGCACCGATGCACTGGACAAGCCGCCAACGGTGATCGGCGCCAACCGCATGAAGTTCCAGAGCGTGTCGTTCATCAAGAACGGGCAGCTGGCGGTGGTGCTGTGGCAGCCCTACGACCTGCGCGCGGACCGGGTGACCAAGACCTTCGTCAGCAAGTTCTTCATCACCGACATCGAAGGCAAGCTATGGAAGGAGCCGATCACGCCGCCACGTGCCAGCAGCCGCAGCGAGGAGCTCGAGCAGGCCCTGGCCAACGCCACGGTACTGGACACCCTGCCCAACGATCCGGACCACATCCTGGTGGTCAACGGCAGTGGCAGCAGCTCCGGTGACGTCTACAAGGTCGACCTGCGCAACTTCACCTCGCAGCGCATCCAGAAGACCGAAGAGCGCGTGGCCGGCTACATCACCGACCTCGACAGCGAGCTGCGCGCACGCCTGCGCCAGGATGTCGACGGCACCGGTGCCTACGTCGCCACCGAGTTCCGGTCGCCCGCCACCGGTACCTGGGAAGAGCACTTTCGCTCCTATGTGAAGAACCGCGACGTCAACCAGGTGATCGGCTTTGCCGACGACCCGAACATCGCCTTCGTGCTCAGCAATGTCGGCCGCGACAAGGCGATCGTGTATGAGTACGACATCAGCGCGCGCAAGCAGAAGGAAGTGCTGTTCGAGCACAAGCTGTTCAACGCCGGTTCGATGCTGATCAACCGCTTCCGCAAGGGTGCGGTGCCGTTCGGCGAGATCATGGGCATCGGCTACGCCGGTCCGCGCGGTGACGACATGCAGTGGACCTCGCCGCGCATGAAGGCGCTGGACCAGGGCCTGCGCCAGGCCCTGGGCATCACCCAGGAACCGCTGGCGATGGTCGATACCGCCAACGGCCAGCGCTTCACCGCCAACTACGATACCGGCGTGAGCCTGCGCATCGTCGACTACACGGCGGACCTTTCCAACGTGCTGGTCGTTACCTCCGGGCCTTCCAATCCGCCCGAATACCACCTGCTGCACGACGGCAAGCTGACCCTGCTGGCGAAGACCTACCCGCAGATCCAGCCTGCCGCGCTGGGCCAGACCCGGCTGGTCTACTACAAGGCACGCGACGGGCTGGACATTCCTGCATTCCTCACCACGCCCAGCACCGAGCTGTGCGGCGCCGGCCCCTGGAAGGCGGTCGTGCATCCGCACGGCGGGCCCTGGGCGCGCGATGGCATGGACTTCGATGGCTCGATGTGGGTCCCGCTGATGGCATCGCGCTGCATGGCGGTGCTGCGCCCGCAGTTCCGTGGCTCGGCCGACTGGGGCCGCAAGCTGTGGATGGCCGGTGACGCCGAGTGGGGCCAGAAGATGCAGGATGACAAGGACGACGGCGCGCAGTGGATGATCGACCAGAAGATCGCCCGCCCCGGCCACATCGCCATGTTCGGCTTCTCCTATGGCGGCTATTCGGCGTTTGCGGCCTCGGTGCGCCCCAACGGCCTGTACAAATGCGCCATTGCCGGCGCCGGCGTCTCGGATATCAAGAAGATCTGGTCGCGCTTCTATACCAACCCATTCTTCCGCCAGGCCCAGGCCCCCACGGTGGCCGGCCTGAACCCGGTGGACAAGGCCGGCGAGATGAAGATCCCGTTGATGGTCTACCACGGCGATCGCGACCGCACGGTGCCGATCGAACAGTCGGAGTGGTTCGTGAACAAGGCGAAAGGTTCCGGCCAGCCGGTCGAGTTCCACGCCATCGCCGACTACGCCCACGGGCCGGCCTGGACGCGCCGCATCATGGCCGACCAGTTGCAGCTGATAGACGACTACCTGGGCAAAGGCTGCGGCGGCGGCGGCCTGTAAGCGTTACCGGCCTACAGCAGGGGCGCCCGGCGGGCGCCCTTGCACGTTCTGGCCCTTGCGCGGGGACATGACCTTCGACACCCTTGCAGGTCTGGCCGGCGGCGTATCGTTCGGCCCACGGTCGCACCTGCGGCCACTCCCTGACTCACTCGGCCTGGAGGCCATTCAAGTGACCCGTACTCCCAAGATCGTGCTGCTGACCCTGGCCGTTTCGGCCGCGCTGGTTGGCTGCGGCAAGACTGAAACCCCGGCCAAGGATGCCGCCGCCTCCGCCCCGGCCACCGCCGAAGCCACCACCTATAAGCTGGACGAGAGCAAGCTGCCGGCCTACAACGCCTTCCAGCCGAGCGACCTGGACACCACCAAGGACGCCTGCACCGCCTTTGGCGACTACGTCAACAGCAAGTGGCTGGCCGCCAACGAAATCCCGGGCGACCGCACCAGCTGGGGCGCGTTCACCATCCTCGACGAGCGTTCGGTGGCCGTGCAGCACCAGCTGGCCGAACAGGTCGCGCAGGTCAAGAACCCGAACCACATCGAGAAGATCGTCGGCGACCTGTGGGCGACCGGCATGGACGAAGCGAAGATCAACGCGCAGGGCATCGAGCCGCTGAAGGCGGACCTGGCGGCGATCGACGGCCTGCAGGACAAGGCAGCGATCGCCAATTACCTGCGCACCAGCGCCGCCAAGGGTGACAACGTCCTGTTCGGCTTCGGTGCCGAAGCGGACTTCAAGAACTCGGCCATGAACATGGCCTACGCCAGCCAGGGCGGCCTGGGCCTGCCGGATACCACCTATTACACCGATGCCAAGAACGCCGACAAGCTGAAGGCCTACCAGGCGCACGTCGCCAAGGTGCTGGAGCTGTCCGGCGTCGCCGCGGCCGACGCGGCCAAGCAGGCCGAGGACGTGGTCAAGTTCGAAACCCGCCTGGCCAAGGCTTCCAAGTCGCGCGTCGAGCTGTCGCGCAACGTCGAGCTGTACTACAACCCGGTCACCCTGGCCGACGCCGACAAGCTGACCCCGAACTTCAGCTGGACCGAGTTCTTCAAGTCGCAGGGCGTGGCCGCACCGGAGAAGTTCTCGCTGGCCATGCCGGCTTTCCATGAGGAAGTGAGCAAAGCGCTGGGCGATACCGACCCGTCGGTGTGGCGCGCCTACCTGCGCTTCCACACCGTGGACAGTGCCTCGCCGTACCTGGCTGACGCCTTCGTGCAGGAGAACTACGAGTTCTACGGCAAGACCCTCAACGGCCAGAAGGAACAGAAGCCGCGCTGGAAGCGCGTGCTGGGCACCATCGAGAATGATGCCGGTGAAGCCTTCGGCCAGCTGTACGTGAAGGTTGCCTTCTCGCCGGAAGCCAAGGCGAAGATGGAAGAACTGGTAAAGAACCTGGCCGCCGCGCTGAAGGACCGCATCCAGGGCCTGAGCTGGATGAGCGAGGAAACCAAGGCCAAGGCCATCGCCAAGTGGGAGACCTTCACCCCGAAGATCGGTTACCCGGACAAGTGGCGCGACTGGTCGGGCCTGCAGACCCAGCGCGACAGCTTCCTCGGCAACGTGCGCGCGGCCAACGAGTTCAACTACAAGTTCAACCTGTCCAAGATCGGCAAGCCGGTGGACAAGACCGAGTGGGGCATGACCCCGCAGACCGTCAACGCCTACTACAACCCGCTGCAGAACGAGATCGTGTTCCCGGCCGCCATCCTGCAGCCGCCGTTCTTCGATCCGAAGGCCGACGACGCGCTGAACTACGGCGGCATCGGTGCGGTGATCGGTCATGAGATGACCCACGGCTACGACGACCAGGGTGCGCGCTTCGGGCCGACCGGCAACATGGAAGACTGGTGGACCCCGGCCGACAAGAAGAACTTCGAAGGCCTGACCGGCAAGCTGGTCAAGCAGTTCGACCAGTACAAGGTGGACGGCCAGGCCGTGAACGGCCACCTGACCCTGGGCGAGAACATCGCCGACCTGGGTGGCCTGGCCACCGCCTACGACGCCCTGCAGAAGGCCTCCGCCGGCAAGGAAGATGCGAAGGTCGATGGCTTCACCCGAGACCAGCGCTTCTTCTTCAACTGGGCCACCGTGTGGCGCACCAAGTACACCCCGGAAAACGCCAAGGTCCGCCTGGCCACCGACCCGCACGCCCCGGCGCAGTTCCGGGCCATGGGTGCGCCGTCGAACCTGCCGACCTTCGCCGCCGCGTTCCAGTGCAAGGCCGGTTCGCCGATGGCCCGCACCGGCGAGCAGCAGGTGGTGATCTGGTAAGCAACGGCTGACGTTGCGGCGTACCTGCAAGGGCCCGGGAATTCCCGGGCCTTTGTTTTTCACAGCGCCCGTCATCCACGCATGGCCCACGCCGTTGGAAGATGCCGACCTTGGTCGGCGCACGGCTCGGCGGAGCCACCGTGATGCGTGCATGCCGCGCCCATGCCCGGCTTGCTATAGTGCGCGCGCCCTCAATCCATCACGGATTCGTTCCACATGCCCAACTTCCGTCCGCTTGCCATCGCCCTGGGCATCAGCCTGGCGACTCTGGTCCCGACCCACGATGCGTTTGCCGCCGCCAAGAAGAAGGCCGCACGCGCCCCGGCCGTCAGCGCCCAGTGCAGCGACTTCTACAACACCACCAATGCAGGCTGGCTGAAGGCCAACCCGGTTCCGCAGACCGGCGCCACTACCGCGCTGGGCCAGCTGGTCGACCGCAGCCGCCAGCAGCAGCGCGACCTGCTCGATGCCGCGATGAAGTCGCCGCAGGGCAACGTGCAGAAGCTGCTGGGTGACTTCTGGGCCAGCGGCCTTGACGAAGCCGCCGTGGAAGCGGACGGTTCCAATCCAATCGCCCCGCTGCTGACCCGCATCAACGCCATCAAGAAGGCCAAGGATGTGCCGGCCTCGATCGCCGCGCTGCACCAGGTGGGCATCCCGGTCGCCTTCAACTTCGGCCCTGACGTCGACCTGAAGGCACTGGACCGCCACATCGGTTACTTCATGCAGGGCGGCATGGGCCTGCCGGATCCGGCGTTCTATACCCGCACCGACGCCGATACCGTGGCGCTGATGGGCCGCTACCGCAACTACGTCAAGCAGATCCTGGCGCTGACCGGCACCCCGGCGGCCAAGCTGGATGCCGAATCGCAGGCGGTGATCGCGCTGGAGACCGAGCTGGCGCGCAACGCGCAGTCGCTGGCCGGCATCAACAACCCGTTCAACAACTACGCGCCGATCTCCACCAAGGAGCTCAACAGCCGCTACCGCAACCTGCAGCTGGACGCGTTCCTGAAGGCACAGGGCGTGGACGATGACCTGGTCTCGCTGGCCGACCCAGGCCTGTTCAAGCAGCTCGATGGCATGGTCACCAAGCTCAAGCCGGAGCAGTGGAGAGCTTACCTGCGCTGGCGCGTGGGCGACTCGATGGCGCCGTACCTGTCCAAGGCCTACCGCGACGCCGAGTTCGAATTCCGTGGCCGTGTGCTGCGTGGCCAGACCCTGCCGCCGCAGCGCTGGGAATCCGTGCTGGATGCAATCAATGTGGCCGCCGGCCCGATGGTCGGCCGCGAGTACGCCGCCCGCTACCTGTCGGCCGAAGATCGTCGCCAGGCCGCATGGATCGTCGACAAGGTGCGCGAAGTACAGATCGAGGCGGTAAAGAACAGCAGCTGGATGAGTGCCGAAGCCAAGACCGAAGCGCAGGCCAAGCTGGCTGCGCTGAAGATCGAGATCGGCACTCCACTGCGCGACCTGGACTACAGCGTGCAGCCGATGGGGCGCGGCTCGTTTGGTGGCAACATGCTGATTGCATCGACCTGGCGCCACCGCGAGGAAATGAAGCGCATCGGCAAGGGCAATGCCGACCGCCGCTGGGACGTGCTGCCGCAGCAGCCGTCGCTGGCCTACGACCTGGCGCAGAACCGCCTGATCGTCACCGCCGCGATCCTGCAGGACCCGGTGTTCAACGCCAAGGCCGACGCCGCCGACAAGTTCGGCAGCTTCGGTGGACTGGTCGGCCACGAGCTGACCCGTGCGATCGATGCCAAGGGCGCGCTGGTCGATGCCAAGGGCGAACTGCGCAGCTGGTGGACCCCGGCCGACAAGACCGCCTGGACCCTGCTCGGCAATCGCGTGGCCGCGCAGTACAGCGCCTACGACTTCCCGGGCGTAAAGGGTGCCAAGGTCAACGGCACGCTGACCCAGGAAGAGAACCTAGCCGACATCGCCGGCCTGGAACTGGCCTGGGCGGCGTATACGGCGCAGGAACCGAAGGCCAAGCAGGCACAGCAGCAGGGCTTCTTCCGCGCCTGGTCGGCACTGTGGGCACAGCAGCTGTCGCCGAACGAGGCCGCGCGCCGCCTGACCGCCGACATCCGCGCACCGGGCCTGTGGCGCAGCAACGGCACGCTGGCCAACCTGCCGGCGTTCGGTGCCACCTTCAGTTGCAAGGCCGGGCAGCCGATGCAGCGCAGCGAAGCCGACCAGATCAAGGTCTGGCGCTGAGCCCGCGGCCGCACTGGTAGTACAAAGGGCGCCTTCGGGCGCTCTTTTTTTGCGGGTGCAGCACGATCCCGGGTTAACACTGCGCGTGCTATCGCTGCGGCTTCGTCCAACGCGGAGCCGGACATGGCACACAAGAACACGATCTGTATCTGGTACGACAACGGCGCGCTCGAGGCCGCCACCTTCTATGCCAGCCTCCTGCCCGACAGCGCGGTGACCGCTGTCCACCACGCCCCGGGCGACTACCCGGACGGCAAGGAAGGCAACTTACTGACGGTCGAATTCACGGTCTGCGGCATCCCCTGCGTCGGCCTCAACGGCGGCACCGCGTTCAAGCACAGCGAAGCCTTCTCCTTCCAGATCCAGACCGAGGACCAGGCCGAGACTGACCGCTTGTGGAACGCCATCGTCAGCAACGGCGGACAGGAGAGCCAGTGCGGTTGGTGCAAGGACCGATGGGGCGTTTCCTGGCAGATCAGCCCACGCATGTTGATCGAAGCGGTGACCAGCCAGGACAAGGCACTGGCCAAGCGCGCCTTCAATGCGATGATGCCGATGAAGAAGATCGACATCGCCACCATCGAAGCGGCAATCAAAAAAGGGGACGGAGGGGATTAAGTCGTTTCTTCCCCCCTGTGCGCAGATGCGGATTGCGACTTAATCCCCTCCGTCCCCTTTTTCCGAGGTGCTGATGTCCTGGGATGCGATCATCATCGGTGGCGGCCACAACGGCCTGGTCTGCGCGGCCTATCTCGCACGCGCTGGCAAGAAGGTGCTGGTGCTGGAACGTCGTGGCGTTCTCGGCGGCGCGGCGGTCACCGAGGAATTCCACCCCGGGTTCCGCAACTCGGTGGCGTCATACACGGTGTCGCTGCTGCAACCAAAGGTAATCGACGACCTGCAGCTGCATGCGCATGGGCTGCGCATCATCAGTCGCCCGGCCAACAACTTCCTGCCATTGCCGGACGGCCGCTACCTGCTGTCCGCACCGGGCCGCACCCAGGCCGGGGTCGCGAAGTTCTCCGAGCGGGATGCACAGCGGCTACCCGAATACGAAGCGCGCCTGGGGATCTTCGCTGATGTGCTGCGCGCCTGGGCCCTGCGCGCGCCGCCGGACCTGGGTGCAGCAGGCGGTTGGCGTGCCCTGCCCGCCCTGTGGCAGATGGGCCGTCTCGGTCGTGAACTGGCCACGCTGGATGCCTCGCTGCGGCAGGAGCTGCTGGACCTTTTCACGCTGTCGGCGGCCGAGTACCTGGACCGCTGGTTCGAAAGCGAGCCGATCAAGGCGCTGTTCGGCTTCGATGGCATCGTCGGCAACTACGCAAGCCCGTATACACCGGGCAGTGCCTACGTGCTGCTGCACCACGTATTCGGCCAGTGCAATGGCATGAAAGGTGCGTGGGGCCATGCGATCGGTGGCATGGGCGCGATCAGCCAGGCCATCGCCACTGCCGCGCGGGAGGCCGGGGCTGAGCTGCGCGTGGATGCCGGTGTGCAACGCCTGCTGATCGAGCAGGGTCGTGTCGTGGGCGTGGCGCTGGCCAACGGCGAAATCCTGCGCGCACGCGCGATGATCGCCAACGTCAATCCAAAGCTGCTGTACGAGCAGATGCTGGCACCGGAGCAGGTACCGGTCGCAACGCGCGAACGCATGGCGAACTGGCGCTGCGGTTCCGGCACGTTCCGGATGAATGTCGCGCTGTCGCAGCTGCCGGACTTCCGCGCTCTGCCCGGTCCCGGCGATCACCTCAGCGCCGGCATCATCATGGCCCCAAGCCTGGATTACATGGACCGTGCCTGGCTGGATGCGCGTCGCGATGGCTGGTCACGCGAACCGATCGTGGAAATGCTCATTCCCAGCACGCTGGACGATTCGCTGGCGCCGCCGGGGAAGCACGTCGCCAGCCTGTTCTGCCAGCACGTGGCGCCCGTGCTGCCCGGCGGGCGTCACTGGGATGATCATCGTGAAACGGTGGCCGATCTGATGATCGCCACCGTTGAACGGTATGCGCCGGGTTTCGCTGGCAGCGTACTGGGCCGCCAGGTGCTGTCACCGCTGGATCTGGAGCGCACCTTCGGCCTGATCGGCGGCGACATCTTCCACGGAGCGCTCAGTGCCAACCAGTTGTTCTCGGCACGGCCGATGGTTGGCCAGGCTGGCTATCGTGGTGCCCTGCCCGGCCTTTACCTGTGCGGGTCGGGTACGCATCCCGGCGGTGGCGTGACCGGCGCGCCAGGTCACAATGCGGCGCAGGTGGTGTTGCAGGATCTGTGAGGGCGTGCCGACCAAGGTCGGCACCTACCCGCGTGGGAGAAGGCGTGCCGACCAACGGTCGGCACCTACAGCGTCAAATGATCCTTCGGATCATTTGACGCTGCGCAGATGGTTCGGGCGCTTCGGTGGGCCGGGCGGTCGGCGCTTGTTGAACGGCGGCTGCCCGCGCCAGTAGCGAATCAGCAACCAGCCGAACAGCATGCCGCCGAGGTGCGCGAAGTGGGCCACGCCCGGCTGCCAGCCGGTCATGCCCAGCACCAGTTCGCCCACGCCGAACAGGATCACGAAGGTGCGCGCCTTCATCGGGATTGGTGGGAACAGCAGCATCACCCGCTGGTTCGGGAACAGCATGCCGTAGGCCAGCAGCAGGCCGAACACGCCGCCAGAGGCACCCAGCACCGTGGCCGGGTTCTCCAGCAGCGTACCCACCAGCAGCTGGCAGACACCGGCACCGGCCACGCAGACCAGGTAATACAGCAGGAAGCGCTTCTCGCCCCAGGTCTGCTCCAGTGGCGCACCGAACATGAAGACCGCCAGCATGTTGAAGAACAGGTGGCCGAAGCTGCCATGCAGGAAGCCATAGGTCAGCAGCTGCCAAGGCTGGAAGTTGCCGCCCGGCGAGAACGCATCGAAGCCCTGCTGCAGCGGTTGCAGCATGAACGGCTCAAAGGTCTGCATGCCGAGCAGGAACGGCTGCTGCAGCAGGAACAGGATCGCGTTGGCGATCAGCAGGGCCTTGGTGACGGTTGGCAGTCGCGGGAACATGGGAGCACCGGCATGGAACGACCTCCATCATAGCCGCAGCACCGCGCCTTGTTGGCGACCCGCAGGTCCGGCCTGTTCAGTCGCCAGCGGCGCTCAGCCCGGCCCCCATACGGCAGCATCCAGCGCTACCGCCGGATCGGTCGTGGGCATCTGCACCCGGCCGTTCTCAACCACCACGCCCTCGGCACGCAGCCGCTGCGACTGCTCGCGCCAGCCCGCCGACCCTTCTTCCATGGCGATGCGCCCATCCGAGCGCAGCACGCGGTGCCAGGGCAGGTCCGGGTCGTCGTTCTGGCCCAGGATGCGCGCGGTCAGGCGTGCACGCCCGGGCAGGCCCGCGCGCATCGCCACCTGGCCGTAGCCCATCACCTGCCCCGCCGGGATCGCGCGGATCACCGCCAGGATGCGCGCACGCGCCTGCTCCGGCGTCAGCGCCGCAGGCGGGTCACCAGCAGAACGCCGATCAGCACCAGCACGGTGCCGGCGATCTGTGCCGGCCCCATCGGTTCGTCGAGCAGCCATAGGCTCATCACGATGGTGGAAACAGGGCCCAGCATACCGACCTGTGCGGCCAGCGACGAACCCACGCGCTGCACCGCCAACATGATCGCCAGCACCGGCAGCACCGTGCAGACAGTGGCATTGACCAGCGACAGCCACTGTACCGGCGCCGGTGCCTGCCACAGCAGTGGCAGCGGATGGGTCACCGCGAAATGCAGCAGCACCAGCACGCTGGCCACGCAGCTGGCATAGGCCGTCAGCCGCACTGCACCGATGCGCGCGACCACCTGCCCGCTGCCGAACAGGTACAGCGCGTAGCTGAGCGCACTGCCCAGCACCAGCAGGCTGCCGACGATGATCTGGCCGCCCTCGCGCTGCAGGTCGTGCCCGAAGGCCAGCAGCACGCCGAGGTAACTCAGCACCAGCGCGCCGATCTGCCAGCGTCCCGGCCGCTGGCGCGCCAGCAGCACGTTGATCAGCAGCACCAGGGTCGGGTTCAAGTACAGGATCAGCCGTTCCAGCGTCACGCTGATGTACTGCAGGCCCTGGAAATCGAGCAGGCTGGACAGGTAATAGCCGGTGAAGCCCAGCCACAGCACGCGGGCGCGGTCGGCCCAGGACAGCGGTGTGGCCCGGCGCGCGGCCCACAAGGCCATCAACGCGAACAAGGGCAGCGCCATCAGCATGCGCAGGGCGAGCAGCGTGGTGGCATCCACGCCGTGGCGCAGGCCGAGCTTGACGATGATGGCCTTGCCGGAAGCAGCAATGGCGCCGATCGCAGCCAGGCCGATACCCCCCAGCGCGATGCGGGGGGAAGCCGTAGCGATGCGGGAAGCGGGCGTGGACATCAGGACGACGGCGGGCCGCGCAGAGCGGCCCGGTAAGGCGTGGGGGCGCCCATTGTCGCACGGGCGCCCCCGGTGCCCTGTAGAGCCGAGCCTGCGCTCGGCTTCGCCAAGCCTGGGCGAAAAGCAGCCGAGCGTGGGCTCGGCTCTACAACTGCGGGCTCAGCGCATCAGCACCACTTCCTCGGCCGAGGTCGGGTGGATCGCCACGGTGTCGTCGAACTGGGCCTTGGTTGCGCCCATCTTCACCGCCACCGCGAAGCCCTGCAGGATCTCGTCGGCCGCTTCGCCCAGCAGGTGGATACCCACCACGCGCTCCTCCGGGCCCGCGCAGACCATCTTGAACAGGCTGCGCTGGGTGCCGTTGGCCAGCGCCTGCAGCATCGGGCGGAAACGGCTGTGGTAAACGCTCACCTGGTCAAAACGCGCGCGCGCTTCCTCTTCGCTCATGCCCACTGCACCCAGCGGCGGATGCGAGAACACCACGCTGGCCACGTTCTCGTAATCCATCTTCGATTGCGGACGTCCACCGAACAGGCGGTCCATCAGCCGCCGTGAAGCGGCCACCGCCACCGGGGTCAGGCCGACCTTGCCAGCGATGTCGCCGACCGCGTGCACGCTCGGCACAGAGGTGGTCTGCCATTCGTCCACCTGCACCTGCTGGTGCTCGCCAATGCCGATGCCGAGCGCTTCCAGGCCCAGATCACGGCTGTTGCCGCGGCGGCCGGTGGCAAAGAACACCGCATCGAACACGCTGTCGATCGGGCCGTCATGGCCGAACGCACGCACGCGCTCGCCATCGCGCTGCAGTTCGCGCAGGCGATAGTCGAAGTGGATCCGCACGCCCTGCTGCTTCAGGTTCTCGGCCAGCTGGTCGGTCAGCTCGTAGTCGAAGCGCTCCAGCAACCGCTTGCCCCGCACCAGCAGGCTCACCTTGCTGCCCAGCGCCTGCAGCAACCCGGCCAGTTCCACCGCGATGTAGCCGCCACCAATGATCGCCACCTCGGCCGGTGCCGCACGCAGATCGAAGAAGTCATCGGAAACCAGGCCCAGTTCCGCGCCGGGAATATCCGGACGCAGCGGATGCGCGCCGGTGGCGATCAGGATGTGCTCGGCGCTGTAATGCACGCCGTCACTGCAGGCCACGGTATGCGCATCAAGCAGACGGCCGCGCGCAGGGATGCGCACCACGCCGGTTTCATCCAGGCGCTTGTGGTAGCTGGTGTGGATGTTGGTGATGTAGGCCTGGCGATGGATCACCAGCTCCTTCCACGACAGCGCCGGGCGTGCCTCGACATCGAAGCCCATCGCATTGGCCAGGCCGATGCGCTCGTGCAGGTCGGCCGCCAGCCACATCGCCTTCTTCGGCACGCAGCCAACATTGACACAGGTACCGCCCAGTTCGCCCGGTTCCAGCATCGCCACGCGCTTGCAATGCTGCGCTGCACGGATGGCACCGGCCAGGCCGGCGGAACCGCCGCCAAGGACGATCAGGTCGTAATCATAAGGTGCAGTGCTCATCGGAATCGCTCGGGTCGGTAAGGGGCAGGATCGATCGCTGGCGTGCGGCCGCAGACGAGATCGGCGATCAGCTGGCCGGTGCCGGCGCTCATGCTGATGCCGAGCATGCCATGCCCCGCTGCAAGCCAGACGTGAGGATGCGCGGGCGCGCGGCCGATCGGCACAGCGCATGCGTGCCCATCGCTCACCCCTGCTCCGTGCTGCGCCGCATCGGTGGCCACTGCCGATAGGTCATCGCACGCCATATCCACTCGATCGGGCCGAAGCGGAAATGGCGCAGCCACAGGTGCGAGAAGACCACCTGCGCGGCAAACAGCAGCAGCGCGAACAACAGCTGCACGCTGCGCGGCATCATCTCGAACCTGCCCAGGCCATAGTGGTAGAAGGTCCAGGTACACAGCAGCGACTGACCAAGATAGTGGGTCAGCGCCATGCGCCCGACCGGTGCCAGCCAGGCCAACCGCGCACGCCAATGCACGATCCACGCGAGGTAACCCAGGCACATCGGCAGGCCACCGATCGTCACCAGCGCCATCGCCGCTGTCACCGGCAGGCCGTAGGCACCCGGCGCCAGGTAGGGCTTCCAGGCAATACCCAGCAGCGTGACCACGAGGCCCAGCGGCAGTGCCCCCCAACGCAGCACCGCGTACAGCCGCGGAAAGCGCTCCGGCGTCGCCAACGCGCCGCTGGCGGCGAACCAGCTGCCGATCAGGAACATGCCCAGCACTTCCGGGCCGGTGATCAGCAGCGCGCCCATCGAGGTGCCGAACTCGCTCAGGCGCTGCACAGTGGCCTGCGCCCAGCTGCCCTGCCCGTACACCTGCCGCTGCAGGTCGATGCTCTGCTGCGCCTCGGCAAGCATGCCCCGCACCTCTTCGGCCGAAGCCATCGACACCATCGCGCCCACCAGCAGCATCAGCGCAACGCCGCCCAGATAGACGGTCACGCCCATCCACGGCAGCCAGCTGCGCGGCGCCTCCCGGCAGGCCAGCAACGGCAACGAGACCAACGCGTACATCACCAGGATGTCGCCGGACCAGACCAGCAGCGCGTGGCACAGGCCGATCAGCAGCAAGCCAGCGCTGCGGCGCAGATAGAACGGGGTGAAGTCGCGCCCGGCGGCCTCAGCGCGCTGCGCCATCACCGCGAAGCCGGCGCCGAACAGCAGCGAGAACAGGGTGAAGAACTTGCCCTGCACGAACACGTACACAAAGGCATCGGCCCAGTAGTCGATGCCCTGCCAATGTACGTCGATGCCGGTGAAGGCCAGGTCCAGCGGTCCGCTGAAGGCCTCGATGTTCATCAGCAGGATGCCCAGCAGCGCGGCACCGCGCAGCACGTCCAGCACGGCGATGCGTTCGCCGGAAGCGACCGGCTGCAGGGAAGGAGAAGCGGCGTTCACGGGGCGTCCGTCAGGCAGGTCCGCCATTATGCCGCCGGCCCGTACGCCATGGATGGCCGCGCCGTGTTCCAGAAACGCAACGGCCCGCCGAAGCGGGCCGCTGCATCCATCACGATCGCGCTGCGATCAGTGCTGGTGACCACCGTCGCCGTGGACGTGGCCGTGGTCGATCTCTTCCTTGCCGGCTTCGCGCACGTCGACGATCTCGACGTCGAAGTGCAGGTCCTTGCCGGCCATCGGGTGGTTCAGGTCGACGTCGACGACGCTCATGCCGACCTTCTGCACGGTCACCGCACGCGGGCCGAAGTTGGTCTGCAGCACGACCTGCTGGCCCGGGGCCAGCTTGGTGTTGCCGAAGTGCTTCTTCGGCACGCGCTGGGACAGACCTTCACGACGCTCGCCGTAGGCATCGGCCGCCTTGACGTCGACGTTGAAGGTCGCGCCGGCTTCCTTGTCCATCATGGCGTTTTCCAGGCCCGGGATGATGTTGCCGTGGCCGATCAGGATCGCCAGCGGCTCGCCGCGGTCCTTGGACGACTCGATCGGCTCCTGGCCGACTTCGGAAACGGTGTAGTGGAAGCGGACAACGCGGTCTTTTTCGATCTTCATGCGCAACTCTGTCTGGATCTGCCGGAGGCAGGCGGGTTGGGGCGGGTTGTCGCCCGGCGGGGACGCCGCCATCATGACGGCCAATCCAAGGTGGCGCATTATCCGGAGATCATGCACATCACGCCAGTTTCGTCCGGCCCGCGCCGGTTTCTCGCCCCGGCCCTGCTGCTGGCCCTGCCCGTGTTGATGACCGCCTGTGGCGGCGGCAAGGCCACCCGCCCGGCGCCGCCCCCGCCGACGGCGAACTGGCCGAAGACCGTGCCGGACAACCCCGAGGCCGCCAACTCGGTGCTGATGCGGGCCATCAGCCTGGTCGGCACGCCCTACCGCTATGGCGGCAACACCCCGGATTCGGGCTTCGACTGCAGCGGCCTGGTCGCCTATGTCTATCGCGAAATGCTGGACCTGCGACTGCCGCGCACCTCGCGCGACCTGGCCGCCGTACAGGGCCCGAAGATCGATCCGCAGCGCCTGGCCACCGGCGATCTGGTGTTCTTTGGCAGCCGAGGCAGCGTCACCCATGTCGGCATCTATGTAGGTGAGGGGCGTTTCGTGCACGCGCCGAGTACCGGCGGGACGGTACGCCTCGACTCGCTCAGCGGCCCCTACTGGAAAGACCACTACACAGGGGCGAAACGCGTCCTTCGCTAAAATGAACAGGCGATATGTTCAAAACTGTGACGTAAATCACTACTGAAATAACGTTTTACTAACGGAATTTTTAACTTATCGGCGGTTTTACAGGGCATGATGCCCCATCGTTTTTTTCCTGTGACCGACGCGTGACGACTGACGACCTGAAAAGCGAAGGCCAGACTTCCGTATCTTCACGCAGTGCCCGCCCGTTGTTGCTTGGCCTGGCACTGTGCCTGACCAGCCTTCCGGCCTGGTCGCAGACTGCTCCGAACCGTTCCGATGTGCCCCCGGCCCCGGTGGCCGAGAGCGCCGCCCGACCGGCCGCCAAGGCCGAGGCTGCCGCTCCGCAGCGCAGCCGCGTCGATGCCGCCGCCAGCGCCACGCTGGCCGCCCTGCTGCCGCACCTGGCCGCCAACGACACCATTCCGCTGATGGACCGCTCGGCCGTGGTGGCCGGCGACCTCAGCCGCCTGCTCGCCAACTACGACACCAGCAGCGCCGCCAATGGCAGCGTTGTCGGTACCGCCGCCGACAACGGCAAGGTGCAGTCGCTGCTGCGCCGCGCGATGACCCTGCTGGGCACCCCGTACCGTTGGGGTGGCAGCAACCCGGACAGCGGTTTCGACTGCAGCGGCCTGGTCGGTTATGTGTTCCGTTCGGCCCTGGGCATCGAGCTGCCGCGCGTCTCGCGCGAGATGGCCCACGATGACAACGCCGAACTGATCAACGACCGCACCGCGCTGGCTGCCGGTGACCTGGTGTTCTTCGGCCGCAAGGGCCGCGTCGACCATGTCGGCATCTATGTCGGCGACGGCCGCTTCCTGCACGCACCGAGTTCGGGCAAGGACGTGCGCGTGGACACCCTGCTCAGTGGCTACTGGGGCAACAAGTTCATGCAGGCCCGCCGGGTCGACCTCTGACCCGCTGGCGCTACGGCGCCGCCTGACGCGAGAAGCCGCTGCCCTGCAGCGGCTTTTTTGTTGGCAGGAATCCATTGCCCCCCATCCACGCATAGCGTGGATCTACTGGGACCTGCTCGTTGTGCCACCGCCGACCGCCCTGGTAGGTGCCGACCGTTGGTCGGCACTGTGTCTCTCCCTCCACGCATGGCGTGGATCTACGAGGAATGCCCCTTGGCCGGCACCGCGTCGGCCATCCCCAAGCAAAAGGCCCGCCGGTCAGGCGGGCCTTTCATCTCCACGCAACCTCAGCTGCGTGGCGGAGTCGGGTCAGGATCGTCCACGCCCACATTGCTGGACGGATTGTCATACACCGCCTGGTCGAGCAGCCCGGTTTCCTTGGCCACGAGCACCGGCACCAGCATCTGGCCGGTCACATTCGTCATCGTGCGCATCATGTCCAGGATGCGGTCGATGGCATACAGGTAACCGATGGTCTCCAGCGGCAGGTTCGCCGCGCTCAGCACCACCGTGGCCATGATCACCGCAGTACCCGGCACGCCGGCGGTGCCGAAGCTGCCCAGCACCGAGGCGATCAGCACCACCACGTACTGCTCCGGGGTCAGCGGCACGCCGCTGTACTGCGAAATGAACACCGCGCACAGCGCCGGATAGATCGCGCCGCAGCCGTCCATCTTGATGCTGGCGCCCAGCGGCACCGCGAACGAACCGTAGTCCTTGTTCACGCCCAGGTTGTGGGTGATCGAACGCAGCGCCACCGGCATCGCAGCGAAGCTGGACGAGCTGACGAACGCAACCTGCATGCCCGGTGCGGCGCCACGGAAGAACTTCAGCGGGTTCAGGCCGTGCGCCAGCAGCAGCGCGCTGTAGACCACCACGATGTGCAGCGCACAGGCCACGTACAACGCCAGCACGAAATGGCCCAGCGGCAGCAGCTTCTCGAACCCATAGCTGCCGACCAGGCCCGCGATCAGGCCGAAGGTGCCGATCGGGGTGACTTCCAGCACAAAGCGGGTCACCTGGATCATGATGTCGCTCATCTGGCCGACCAGCTTGCGCGCCTCGGTCACCTTCTCGCCCAGCTTGACGATGGCAAAGCCCACCAGGCCGGCGAAGAAGATCACCGGCAGGATCGAGCCGCGACCCGCGGCCAGCACGGTCTCACCGGCCGCGTTGACCTTGGTGCCGATGCCGGACAGCGCATAGAAGACATTGGCCGGCACCACGTCCAGCAGCACCTGCACCACGCTGGGCACTTCGCGCGGCACGTAGTTGCTGGCCATCGACAACTGCAGGCCACCCGCGCCGGGCTGCAGCACCGTACCCACGGCCAGGCCGACACACACTGCCAGCGCGGCGGTGATCACGAACCACAGGAAGGTGCGCCCACTGAGCGCGGCCACGGACTTCTGCCCGTGCAGCGACGAAATCGCGTTGATGACCGCGAAGAACACCAGCGGCACGGCGATCATCTTGATCAGGGTGACGTACAGCTCACCGAGCGGGCCGAACCACGTTTCCGCGGCCGGGCCGAGCGCCCAGCCGGCCAGCGCGCCGAGCACGAAGCCACCGACCACGCGCTGCCAGAACGGAATCCGCAGCCAGGCAGAGACCAGCGTCATAGGCAATCCAGAGGGGAAGGAAGGGATGCTGGCACGATAGCCCAAGGCAGCCCGCAGAACGACCGCCCGGCCGGCAAATCAGTGTGTCATCGGCGTGCCTTGCTGGGGCGGGCATAATGAATGTCCCGTTACAGTTTGTGAGATCCCAGCGTCCATGCGTCGTTCCGTCTCCCTGTTGGCCGCCTGCGCCACCACCCTCCTGCTGGGCGCCTGCGCCAGCACTGCCCCCGCGTCCGCCCCGGCCGGCCTGAAGGTCGCCGTCGATCCCGTCGCCCATCCGGCCGGCGAGACCCCGCAGTGGTGGTACCGCAGCGGTGCCGCCCAGGCTGCGGCCAATGGTGCGATGTCCGGCAAGGCGAAGAACGTCATCCTGTTCCTCGGTGACGGCATGAGCCTGACCACCGTGGCCGCCTCGCGCATCTACGAGGGCCAGCGCAAGGGCGGCTCCGGCGAGGAGAACCTGCTGTCCTGGGAACGCTTCCCGGCCACGGCGTTCAGCAAGACCTACAACACCGATTCGCAGACGCCTGATTCGGCCGGCACCATGACCGCCATCACCACCGGCGTGAAGACCCACATGGGCGCGATCGGCGTCAGTGCCGGAAGCCGCACCGACTGTGCCGACAGCCTGTCCAAGGGCCTGCTGACCTGGCTGCAGCTGGCCGACAGCGCCGGCCTGGCCACCGGCGTGGTATCCACCGCCCGCCTGACCCATGCCACCCCCGCTGCCACCTACGCGCACTCGCCCGAGCGCAACTGGGAAAACGACACCGACCTGACTGAAGCGGCCAAGGCGGCCGGCTGCAAGGACATCGCCCAGCAGCTGCTGTCGACCTCGCGCTATGGGCGCGGTCCGCTTGTCGCCCTTGGTGGCGGCCGTGGTGAGTTCACCACCGTGGAAGAGCGCGACCCGGAATACGACGACAAGGTCGGCCAGCGCCTGGACGGCCGCAGCCTGGTCCAGGAATGGCAGCAGGCGCATCCGCAGGGTGCCTATGTCTGGAACAGCAAGCAGCTGGCCGCAGCCGCAAATGCGCCGGCCATCCTTGGCCTGTTCGAGCCGGACCACATGCGCTACGAGTACGAGCGCCCGCAGGATCCGGGCGGTGAGCCGAGCCTGGCCGAACTGACCGCAGCGGCGATCAAGAACCTTTCAAGGCACCCGGAAGGCTACGTACTGATGATCGAAGGCGCGCGCATCGACCACGCCAACCACAGCGGCAATGCCTACCGTGCACTGACCGAGACCGTGGCGCTGTCCGATGCGGTGCGCGTGGCCAACGAGCTGACCTCGGCCGACGACACCCTGATCATCGTCACCGCCGACCACTCGCACACGCTGAACTTCGTCGGCTACCCGGCACGCGGCAACCCGATCCTGGGCAAGGTGAAGGACAAGGGCGGCGAAGACGGCGCCGGCAAGCTGGACTACGCCCTGGACGGCACCGGCCAGCCGTACACCACGCTGAGCTACGCCAACGGCCCAGGCCACACCGGCAGCAGCAACCAGCAGCCGGCCGGGCCGAAGCGTTACCCGCACAACCCAAGCAGCTTCGAACCGGCCAACGGTCGCCCGAACCTGCGCGAGGTCGACACCGAGCATCCGGACTACATGCAGGAAGCGCTGGTGCCGATGAAGTCCGAATCGCATGGTGGTGAGGACGTCGGCATCTGGGCACGTGGCCCGGGCAGCAAGGCGATCCGCGGCACGCTGGAACAGAA
The DNA here is from genome assembly GCF_032025605.1 of Stenotrophomonas maltophilia group sp. msm4. Classification (NCBI taxonomy): domain Bacteria; kingdom Pseudomonadati; phylum Pseudomonadota; class Gammaproteobacteria; order Lysobacterales; family Lysobacteraceae; genus Stenotrophomonas; species Stenotrophomonas maltophilia group sp. msm4. Next base: position 1,873,132 of record NZ_JAVSKK010000001.1, read on the forward strand.
CGCGATCTACCACATGATCGTGCAGGCCACCCCGGCCCTGCGCGAACGCCTGTGCCAGGCCGGCACCTGCGATGACAAGGGCGTGCCGGTGCAGTTGCCGGCACCGGCGGCCTTCGAACGCAAGGCCGAGGCAAAGTGATCGCGCGGCAGGCCCGCCCTGCCCCTGCCAGCGGCCGCCTTGCGCGGTCGCTGGCAATGCTTGGCGTGCTGGTCAGTGCCAATGCACAGGCACAGGCACCGGCATGCAAGCTGCTGACCGACGAACACGGGTTGTGGCCGCTCCCCAACTGCGAGGTGGTCGATCACCGGCTGAAGATCAGCGCCGATACGCTGAAGGACCTGAACTACGACGACCACGGCCTGGCCGTGGTGTATGCCGACCAGGGCTTCCACTACGTCGACCGCACGGGCCGCAGCCTGCCGGTGCTGACCTGGGACAACGGCCCGGAAACGCCGCAGGAAGGCCTGCTGCGCGGCCGCGTCGGCAGCCGCGTCGGCTACTTCGACCTGAAGTTCCGCCAGGTGGTGCCCGGCACCTTCGATTTCGCCTGGCCATTCCAGGATGGCGTGGCCGAGGTCTGCAACGGCTGCCGGCGCGGCACGCCGGATGCCGATGGCCACACGCCGATGGAAGGCGGAGAGCGGTTCCGCATCGACCGCTCGGGCCGCCGGGTGAAGTAGGGTTTCGGCAGGGCTGCGCCCTGCACCTGCCGAAGCCAAATCAAGATCAAAAGCGGCTCTGGTTTTCTGTGAGTTGGGCGGGACGGTGTGGCTGGTCAGGACACACCGTAAACCCGTCCATGGGGGCTCGATGGCGCCATCCATGGCGCCAACGGTCCTGCCCCCGCAACCGGACCCACCCCGCCTTCGACAGTTTCCCGCGGTCTGTCAGATCCGTTTTCCGCAGGAAAACGGATCTGACCCCGGATTCAATTCGATATCTGACAGATCTGATCCACGCATGGCGTGGATGGTCCAACCGTCACCGGAAATCTGTCGGGGGGTGGGGCGGTGTGGGTGGGCAGGACCGTTGGCGCCATGGATGGCGCCATCGAGCCCCCATGGACGGGTTTACGGTGTGTCCTGACCAGCCACACCGTCCCGCCCAACTCACAGAAAACCAGAGCCGCTTTTGATCTTGATTTGGCTTCGGCAGGTGCAGGGCGCAGCCCTGCCGAGCAACCCTATACTTGCCGGCGTGACTGCCTTCCCTGCCCTCGTTCCGCTCGATGCGCCGCTGCTGGTGGGCTACAGCGGTGGTGTCGACTCGACCGTGCTGCTGCACTGGCTGTGGCGCTGCGCACAGGCCTCCGGCACGGCGCTGCGTGCGGTGCACGTACACCATGGCCTGCAGGCCGATGCGGACGGCTGGGTGCTGCATTGCCAGCAGCAATGCGCGGCACTGGGCATTGAACTGGCCGTGCATCACGTGCAGATCGACAATCGCGCGGGCCTCGGCCTTGAAGGCGCGGCGCGGCAGGCGCGACGCGCCGCCTTCGCGGCCGAACTGCGCGACGGCGAAACGCTGGCACTGGCGCAGCACCAGGACGATCAGGCCGAGACCTTCCTGCTGCGTGCCCTGCGCGGTTCCGGTATTGACGGCCTGGCGGCGATGTCCGCACACAGCCACATTGGCGGGCATCCGTTATGGCGCCCCCTGCTGCCGGCAACGCGCAACGCGCTGCTCGACTACGCGCGCCAGCACGCGCTGCGCTGGATCGAAGACCCCAGCAATGGCCACGACCACGCCGATCGCAACTTCCTGCGCCTGCAGGTGCTGCCGTTGCTGCGCCAGCGCTGGCCGCATGCGGCTGCGGCATTGGCGGGCAGCGCAATGCACTGCGGGCAGACCCGTGCTCTGCTGGACGAGGAAGACGCCGAGCTGATCGCCCACCTGGAAGTGGCACCACGCGTGCTTTCGCTGCAACTGCTGCGCCAGGTGTCACCGGGGCGTGCCGCGCGCGTGCTGCGCGCCTGGGTGATCGGCCACGGTGCCGCCCCACTGCCGGCCACGGTACTGCAGCAGGGTCTGCACGAACTGCTGCCGGCCGGCAACGATCGCCACGCGCGGGTGCGCTGGCACGAGCATGCCATCCAGCAATGGCGCGATCACGCCTATCTGCTGCCCGCACAGCTGCCATCGCTGCCCCGCGGGTGGCAGGCCGAATGGGATGGGCGTGCCCCCCTGCCGCTGCCCGATGGTGGTCAACTGCGCCTGCGGGGCGCCGCGGCCTTCGAACGCCCGCTTCAGGTCCGTGCGCGCGTGGGCGGCGAGCGCATCGTGCTGCCCGGTCGCCCGCATTCGCATGCTCTGAAGGACTGCCTGCAACGCGAGCACCTGGCCCCCTGGCGGCGCGCCCAGCTGCCGCTGATCTTCGATGGGCCACAGTTGCTCGCTGCCGCCGACGTGGTCATTGCGGCCCCTCTGCAAGCCTGGTTGCAGGCCCAGGATGCTCAGCTGCAGTGGCGTCCCGGCGGCTGGTGAATTGACCCCCGCGCGCAGCCCGTCCACACTTGCCGCATGGCCAAGAAGTCCCCCGAAAACGTCTCCCCGGTCGCCCAGTTCGAGCAGTCGCTCGAATCGCTGGAACAGCTGGTGGAGCAGATGGAAACCGGCGAGCTGAGCTTGGAAGCCTCGCTCAGTGCTTACGAACGCGGCGTCGGTCTGTACCGCCAGTGCCAGCAGGCGCTGGAACAGGCCGAACTGCGCGTGCGCCTGCTCAGCGATCCGGCGCAGCCGGAAACATCCGAGCCTTTCGATCCGCCCAGCCATGACGGCTGAGGTTCTGTTCGCGCGCTGGCGCGACCGTATCGAAAGCCAGCTCGACGCCGCCCTGCCCTCGCCCGCCGAAGCACCGCAGCGCCTGCACCAGGCCATGCGCTATTCGGTGCTGGGCGGTGGCAAACGCATGCGACCGCTGCTTGTGTACGCCAGTGGCCATCTGTTTGGCGCGCAGCCTGAACACCTTGACGCAGCGGCGATGGCCGTCGAGCTCATCCACGCCTATTCGCTGGTGCACGACGACCTGCCGGCGATGGACGATGACGCGCTGCGACGCGGCAAGCCGACCACCCACATCGCCTTCGACGAAGCCACTGCGATCCTGGCCGGTGACGCCCTGCAGACCCGCGCCTTCGGTCTGCTGGCCGATGCGCCGCTGCCGGCCACGCTGCGCGTGGCCTGCCTGCAGACCCTGGCCCACGCCTCCGGCGCTTCCGGCATGTGCGGTGGCCAGGCGCTGGACATCGACGCCACCGGCCAGCAGCAGACGCTGGCGGCACTGACCCGCATGCATGCGCTGAAGACCGGCGCGCTGATCCGCGCGGCAGTGCGCCTGGGCGCGCTGTGCGGCCAGGCCCACGAACCACAGCTGGCCCAGCTGGACGGCTTCGCCGACGCGCTCGGCCTGGCCTTCCAGGTCCGCGATGACATCCTCGATGTCGAAGCCAGTTCCGAACAGCTGGGCAAGACCGCCGGCAAGGACCAGGCGCAGGACAAGAGCACCTTCCCCGCGCTGCTCGGCATGGACGGTGCGAAGGCGCAGCTGCGCGAACTGGCCGCACGCATGCAGGCCACGCTGGCCGACTATGGCGAAAAAGCCGATGCGCTGCGCGCGCTGGCAACACTGGCGGTGGAACGCGATCACTGATCGCTGGCGTGACGTTGGCGCCAAACAGGAACGCCCGGCAATGCCGGGCGTTCCTGTTTGCGCACGCAGACGGTATTACTTGACCAGGCGCAGCGCGAACGGGTAGCGGTAGGCTTCGCCGTTGTTGGCCTTCACAGCGGCGATGATGCAGAACACCAGGTTCAGGATGCCGACGATCGGCGCCAGGATGCCGCCGATGATCACGATGGTCAGCACGATGCAGATCAGCATCGCAATGGTGATGGTGATCTGGAAGTTCAGCGCTTCCTTGGCCTGGTCTGTCACGAAGGACTTGCTGGCGTCATCCTTGTTGATCAGCCAGATGATCAGCGGGCCGATGAACCAGGTGAAGATGCCCAGCAGGTGCGCGGCCAGCGCCATCGTGCGCTGGTCGGCCGGGGCATTGGTGGTTGCCGGCGGCGGCGGGACGTTATCGAATTCACTCACGACAAAACTCCTTTTCATTGGGTGGTCTTGACCCACCAGCACCAAGCTGGATGCGTCAGGCGGGCATAGCTTACGCCATCGATGCCATCAATCATTACCGGCAATGGTCATCCGCCCCAGCAGGATCGAGCCGGTCCGGATGTGCGAGCGCGGGTCGACGTCGCTGCCGACCGCCTCGATGCTGCTGAACATCTCGCGCAGGTTGCCGGCGATGGTGATGCCGTCCACCGGGTACTGGATCTCGCCGTTCTCGACACGGAAGCCGCCGGCGCCGCGCGAATAGTCGCCGGTCACCCCGTTCACACCCTGCCCCATCAGCTCGGTCACCAGCAGGCCGTCACCCATCTGCCGGGCGATCTCTTCGAGCGAGCCGGCATTGGCCGCCAGCTGCAGGTTGTGCACGCCGCCAGCATTGGCGGTGGTCTGCAGGCCCAGCTTGCGCGCCGAATAGCTGCCCAGCACATAGCGCTGCAGCACGCCGTCACGGACCAGCGCCGAAGCACGGGTGGCCACGCCGTCGCCGTCGAAGGCGGCTGAGCGCAGGCCGCGGCGCAGGTGCGGCAGTTCGTCAATCTGCATCCACTCCGGGAACAGGCGCTGGCCGACGCTGTCCAGCAGGAAACTGGCCTGGCGGTACAAGGCGCCGCCGGACACTGCCGACAGCAGGTGGCCGACCAGGCTGCGCGCTACTTCCGGGGCGAACAGCACCGGCATGCTGCCAGTGGCCAACGAACGCGGCTGCAGGCGGGCGATGGTGCGCTCGGCGGCGCGACGGCCGACCAGGCCCACGTCTTCCAGGTCCCCCTGCGCCAGCGCGCTGGTGTACCAGCCATCGCGCTGCATGCCGTCGCCCTGCCCGGCGATCAGCGCGCAGCCGATAGAATGGTGGGTGCCGCGCTCACGGCCGAAGAAGCCGTGCGAATTGGCGTACACCGACAGGCTCTGCATGCTCGACACGGAAGCGCCATCGGAATTGCGGATCTGCGCATCGGCCTCGCGGCCAGCGGCCTCGCAAGCCAGGGCCAGGTCCACCGCCTCATCGGCCTGCAGCGCCCACGGGTGCCAGCCATCCAGGTCCGGGAAGTCGGTGGCCATCAGTGCGGCCTCGGCCAGGCCGGCGGCCGGGTCATCCTCGGTATGCCTTGCGATCGCGCAGGCCTGCTCGACCGTAGCGGCCAGGCTGGCCTCGTTCAGGTCGCCAGTGCTGGCACTGCCCTTGCGCTGCCCGAAATAGACGGTCACGGCGATGCCACGGTCACGGGTGGACTGCACGGTCTCGACCTCGCCGAGGCGGACATTGACCTCCAGGCCGCGGTCCTCGCTGCAGCAGACCTCGGCCTGGCTGGCGCCCAGCGCGCGGGCGCGGTCGAGCAGCTGCTGGGAGAGGTCGGCCAGCCGTTCCAGCCGGGCCAGGCTGTCGTCGCCGACGGCCACTTCAGGGGCGATCACGTTCAATGCTTTATCCTGTGCGGGTTGGGCCCGGCATCACGCCGGGCGACTTTTTTTGAAATCAGGTAGGGACGATGCGCGGACGCGACGAAGAAACCGGTGAATTCCACGACAAGAGCCGCAGCCAGAACCGGCGCGATGCACTCGACGTGCTGGCCCTGGGTGAGAAGCTGGTGTCGCTGACCCCGGCCCAGCTGGCGCGCCTGCCGATTCCGGAAGACCTGCTGCCGCACATCGCCGAGTGCAAGCGCATCACCGCCCACATCGCCCACAAGCGCCAACTGGCGTTCCTGGCCAAGCACATGCGCCGCGAAGAAGAGGCCACGCTGGATGCGATCCGCGATGCGCTCGACGCCAACAGCGAAACCGGCCGCCGCGAAGTGGCGATGATGCACCGTGTGGAAGACTGGCGCGACCGCCTGCTGGCCGAGGGAGACAAGGCGCTGGCCGCTCTGCTCGATGACTATCCGCAGGCCGACCGCCAGCAGCTGCGCACGCTGGTACGCAACGCGCAGGCCGAGAAGGCCAGGAACAAGCCGCCGCGCGCTTACCGCGAGATCTTCCAGGTGCTGCGCGGCCTGATGCTGCCAGCCGCGCTGGGCCTGAAGGCCGGCGCCGAAGACGCCGACCACATCGGGACCGGCAAGGCCGACGAGGACTGAGTCCCCGTCGGCCCGGGCGGTTGCTGTGGCCATCGCCACGCTCAGGCCTGGGTACCGCCGACGGTGATGCCCTCGATCAACAGCGAGGGCTGGCCGACACCCACGGGCACACTCTGCCCGTCCTTGCCGCAGATGCCCACGCCCTCGTCCAGGGCCAGGTCATTGCCGACCATGCGCACCTTCTGCATGGTTTCCGGGCCGTTGCCGATCAGGGTCGCGCCCTTCACCGGCGTGGTGATGCGGCGGTCCTCGATCAGGTAGGCCTCGGTGGCCGAGAACACGTACTTGCCATTGGTGATGTCGACCTGGCCACCGCCGAAGTTGACCGCGTACAGGCCCTTCTTCACCGAACGGATCATCTCCTGCGGGTCGTGCTCGCCGGCGCGCATGTAGGTGTTGGTCATGCGTGGCATGGTCAGGTGCGCGAACGATTCACGGCGCCCGTTGCCGGTCGGGGCCATGCCCATCAGCCGCGCATTGAGGCTGTCCTGCATGTAGCCGACCAGGATGCCGTCCTCGATCAGCGGGGTGCACTGGCTGGGGTGGCCTTCGTCGTCGATGTTCAACGAACCGCGGCGGCCGTCGAGGGTGCCGTCGTCGACGATGGTCACCCCCGGTGCCGCCACACGCTCGCCGATGCGGCCGGCGTAGACGCTGGTGCCCTTGCGGTTGAAGTCGCCTTCCAGGCCGTGGCCGACCGCTTCGTGCAGCAGCACGCCCGGCCAACCCGGGCCGAGCACCACCGGCATCATGCCGGCCGGCGCCGGCACCGCTTCCAGGTTCACCAGCGCCTGGCGCAGCGCTTCCTGGGCGAGGGCTTCGGGGCGGCCGCTGGCAAACAGGTCTTCGTAGCCATAGCGGCCACCGCCCCCGGCATAGCCGGACTCGCGACGGCCGTTGTGCTCGACGATCACCTGCACATTCAGGCGTACCAGCGGACGCACATCGGCCGCCAGCACACCGTCGCTGCGCGCGATCAGCACCGTATCGACGCCGCCGGACAGGCTCACCATCACCTGCTTCACGCGCGGGTCGGCGGCACGCAGGTAACCATCCAGGCGCTTGAGCACCTCGACCTTGGCTTCGTTGCCGATACCATCGATCGGGTCCAGCGCCGGGTACAGTGCACGCGCATTGCCGCGCAGCAGCGATCGCCCGGACTGCGCACCGCCCTCACGCGAGATCGCGCGCGCCGACTGCGCCGCCGCCAGCAGCGCGTCGGCATGGATGTCATCGGAGTACGCAAATCCGGTCTTCTCGCCGGAAATCGCACGTACGCCCACGCCCTGCTCGATGGAATGGGCACCGTCCTTGACGATGCCGTCTTCCACGCTCCAGCTCTCGCGGCGGGCGTGCTGGAAATAAAGGTCACCGAAGTCGACACCGGGGCCGAGCAACTGGCCGAAGGTGCGCTCCAGGCCAGCGGTATCCAGGCCGCCGGGGCGCAGCAGGCGGTCTTGGGCAAGCGTCAGGGCGATATCAGTCATGGTCTCGATCTGGGGTTGCCGGGGCGCTCAGGCAAGCCCCGTGAACAGGGAACCGCGCTCAGCGCGAGCGCGGCAGGTCGGTGACGGTCGGCGGAATGGCCGGTGCAGACGCCGGCTCGGGCGGTGATGGGGTCTTGTCGCGGCTGCGCTCGATCACTTCCACCTTAGGTTCCTTCCATGGACCGGTCACCTTGTAGGTTCGGGCGCCAATCTCGCCCAGCGGCTTGGACAATACCGCATTGGTGGCCGCGCCCAGCGCGGCCCCCACCGGGCCGCCGGCCACCGCACCGACCACGGTCAGCAGGTTGCCCGCGCGCGGGTTGACGTCGATGGTCTGGTCGAACCGCTGGTTGCGCAGGTCGGCCTGGCCACGGATGGTGATGTTGGCCGCCGGGCCTTCGATCAGCACCTTGTCGGTGCGCGCCATGCCCTGGCCGAACTGCATGCTGCCGTCGATCTGGTTGAACGCGAAGCCCTTGGAGAAGAAGTCGCGGAAGTCGAACATCAGGCGCCGCGGCAGCTGCGCGACGCTGAGCAGGCCCAGCACGCGGCCGGCGCCTGGCTCCAGCTCCAGCAGCTGGCCATTGCGCGCGTGCAGGTCGAGGCTGCCCTGCAGATTGCCCAGCTGGAAGTCCGACGGGCCTCCGCTCCACGAGGCCTGCAACTGCGCCTGGCCGGAACCGCCGCGCAACTGGCCACCGTAATCAAGATTCTGCATCAACCCACCCAGATCCTCACTGCGCACCTGTGCGGTCAACTCGGTACGGGCACCGCCGGTCCGGCCCAGCCAGCGACCGCTGATGTCGATCTCCTGGTCCGGCGCACGGAAACGCAGCTCATCCACGTTCAGGCCGTTGGCCAGCGGCCGCGTGCGCAGCACCGCCTGGCCCAGCACCACCTTGCCGAACTTCAGGTCGGCAATGTCCAGCGCGAACGGCGGCAGCTTGGCCGGGTCCATGTCGTTGGCACCGGCCTGTACCCGCGCCGGTGCAGCCGGCGCACCCGGTGCCGCCGGCAGTGACTGCCAGTGCACGCGGTCAAGCTGGCCACTGATCGTGCCACCGTCCGCATTGGGGACGGTCAGGCGTCCGGCCAGCGACGGGCCGTCCAGGCGCACATCCAGTGCCTGTGGACCCGGGTGCAGCTGCAGCCGGGTCTGCTCGAACACGCCGCCGATCAGCTTCAACTGGCCGACCTGGACGTCCACCGCTCGCAGCGGCATCGCATCGTCGTCACCGCCGCCCCGCGCCAGGCCGATCCACTCCAGCGCATCCAGGGTCGCGCTGCGGCCATTGACCGTCAGCCCGCTCGGCGGCGGCTCACGATCAACATGATCACTGCCCAACGTGACCTGCACGCCGGTCTGGTTGTTGTGGCTGCGTGCGGCCAGGGCCAGGCGCTGGCCGAAGGCCACATCGATGCGGCCGGCGCCCATCGGCAACTGCGCGGCCACCGTGGTCGCCAGCGCTTCGGCGGCCGGCTTGTCCAGCGGTGCCGGCAGGTCCAGCCGCGTGCCGACCAGATCCGAACTCAACCGCAGTTCACTCGGCGGCGCGGGCGCCCCCGGGGCCACCTTGGGCAGGTTGACCGCGATGGTCCACGCTGAAGTGCCGGTGATGTAGGGCTTGAGCCAGGCCATTTCCGGTGCGCGGTCGATCAGTACGCCCGCATCAAGATGCGCCGTCAGCTTCGATTCGAAGGCCTGCGTGCTGTCGTGCACGTAGCCGCCAGCGCGCAGGCTCAGGCGGCCATCCTGGCCGAGGTGGCGCACCGCCAGTTCGTCGGCGCCGAAGCCGCCATTGCTGTAGCGCGCCTGCCCTCGCATGTTGTCGAAGGCCAGCTGGAAGCGCTTGTCGACCAGCTTCACGCCGGTCAAGTCGACCGTCCCCTGCAGATGACCACCGCCTTCATCGTGGTGCAGCGGCTGCAGCAGATCGAAAGTCACATGTGCCGGACCACTGGCGACCAGGTTGTCCAGGGTATCGCCATAGTCCTTGTGCAACGGGCTCTGGCGCAGCATCGCCAGCAGCTTGCCGGCCTCGCTCGGCGCGTCGGCGCGCACGTACAGCGGCTGGTGGCCGAAGTCCGGAATGCCGGCTTCGAATTTCTGCACCGCCACGCCCGCCAGGTCGCCACGTCCACGCATCTCGAAGCCGGGGCCGATGAAGGCGATATCGGCATCGACCTGGCGCATCAGCGGCCAATCGTGCTGGAAGCGGATGTCGCCATTGCTGATGTGGCCGGTGGCCTCGAAGCGGCCATCGTTGTTGTCGAACGGCCAGTCGTCCAGGTCACCGGTGACCAGGCCGACACCGCCACGCACCTGGCCGCCGGCCAGTGCCATGTCCAGCCAGTCGGTGGCGCCCTTGCTCATCTTGGAGTGGATCCAGAAGCGCTTGGCTGCCGTCATCGGCACGTCGTCCAGCTTGGCGGCCAGCTGCAGCCACGGCCGCGTGCCGTCGCCCTGGAACCAGACGCCGCCGCGCACGTCGGCCGCGTAGTCGGTGCCCTCCACGCGCATCGCCGGCGTTCCGATCCGCCAACCGCCGCCCTCGTCGCGCCACCCCACGATCTGTCCGGCCAGATGCAGGTCATGCCGCACGCCAAAGCCGGTCGGCCAATCGAACTGCAGCTGCCGTTGCGGCTGCAGCTGCAGGCTGAAGCCATCGGCATCGCCTTCGAAACGCCCCCCGAGGCCGCGCAGGCCCGGAGAATTGCCGACGCTGGCAAAGCCCAGCGACTGCAGTTCGCCCTGTGCCCGCAACGGGCCATCACGCTCGCCGGCCAACTGCAATCGGCGCATCTCCAACTGCGGCCTGGACAGGAACAGCCAGCGCCGCAGTCCCGGTTCAAGGAGATTGCTCAGGGCCAGCCCTCGCAGCGCGGTGCCGGCCTGCACCGCACCGGCGTTCACCCGCAGCTGCTTGCCGATCTGCAGCTGCAGGCCATCGAGCTGCTGTGCGCCATCTTCGGTCTTCAGGCGCAGGCGCGGCACCTGCAACGCCCAGCCATCGGCCTGGCGCTGCCAGCGCAGGCGGGCCTGCAGCCGCTGCAGCTGCAGCTGCGGCGCTGCCACGCCGGGCATCGGTGCACCGTCGACGCGCACGTCCCGCAGGTCCGAATCGGTGGTCAGTGCGACCGGCGCGAAATCACGCAGGGTCAGCCACAGGTTCAGCTCGCCCTTGCCCTCGCGGAGGCGCACGCCGCCGGCCGCCAGCAAGGGCGACCAGGCATGGAAATCGACCGGGTCGGCGCCGAGCCAGGCCTGGCCGTTGCCGCGCGCACGGTCCACGTCCAGTACCGCCGTCAGCGGCAGCGCTTGCGCATCGGCCCAGGCGCGTACACCCACGCGCAGGCGATCACCATTGACCCGCATGCGCAGGTCGATGCGCGGCAGCGTGGTGTCGATGCCGATCCCCGGCGCGTGCACGCCCAGGCGGCCGCCGATCACCTGCAGCTCGCCGAGCCGGCGCAACGCATCCAGCGGATCCCCCCCGTTGTCGGATTGCGGCAGCCCGCGCACCGACCAGCGTCCGTCTTCGCCCTGCTGCAGGTCCAGGGCCAGGCCACGCAGGCGCAGTTCGGTCAGCGAGCGCCCGGGCAGCAGCCCGCTGTACATCGATACCAGCACCTCGGCCTCGCCGATCGCCAGGCCCTGCCCGGCACCGATGCGCAGGCCCTTCAGCTGCAGCAGCGGGCCACGACGGGTCCAGGTCGTCCGCAGCTGGTCAAAACGCACCGGCTGGCCAGCCCGCTCGCTCAGCCAGGCAGCGATCCTGTCGGGATGACGCTCGGCCAGCGGCAGCAGTTGGCTGAAGGTGCCCACCAGCAGTGCAAGCCCGACCAGGCCCACCGCACAGGCGGCAATGAAATGACGGCGGATCCTTCGCAGTCGCAGGCGCGGCGGCGCGCTCATCGGCCACCGCCGGCCTGCAGCCGGCGAGGATCAGAGCAGAACAACATCGAATTGCTCCTGCAGGTACTGCTCGTCCGCCTGGAAGCGGATGCTCTTGCCGAGAAATTCCTCCAGCTCAGCCACCGCCGAGGACTCCTCATCGGTGATGCGCGCGACCACCTTGGTCGACGCGATGACCAGCAGCCGCGCGGCATCGAACTGGCGCACGGCGCGGGTGATTTCGCGGAAGATCTCGTAGGTCACCGTCTCGGTGGTCTTGATGCTGCCGCGGCCGCTGCACTGCGGGCAGGTTTCCGACAGCTGGCGCTCCAGGCTTTCGACCGTGCGCTTGCGGGTCATTTCCACCAGGCCCAGCGGCGAGAAGTCGTACACCGTGGTCTTGGCATGGTCGCGGGCCAGCGCCTTTTCCAGCGTGCGCAGCACCTGGCGGCGATGCTCTGCATCATCCATATCGATGAAGTCGATGATGATGATGCCGCCCAGGTTGCGCAGCCGCAGCTGACGCGCCACTGCCTGCGCTGCTTCCAGGTTGGTGCGGAAAACCGTCTCTTCCAGGTTGCGCTGGCCGAGGAACGAACCGGTATTGACGTCGATGGTGGTCATCGCCTCGGTCTGGTCGATCACCAGGTAGCCACCGGATTTCAACGGCACCTGCTTGTCCAGCGCGCGGCCGATCTCGTCTTCCACGCCGAACATGTCGAAGATCGGGCGATCGCCGGAATACAGCTCCAGCTTTTCGGCCAGCACCGGCATGTACTTGGCGACGAAGGCCTGCAACTGGCCGAACGTCTCCTTCGAGTCCACCTTCACCTTGTCCACGTCCTTGCGGATCAGGTCGCGCACGGACCGCAGCGGCAGGCTCAGGTCTTCATAGATGATGCTGCACGACGGCGCCTCGCGGCCGCGGCGCTCGACCACGTTCCACACGCGCGACAGGTAGGCGATGTCCTCGGCGATGGCCTCGGCCGGCTGCCCTTCGGCGTTGGTCCGCACGATGTAGCCGTAGCCACCGTGCTGGGCCGACAGTTCGGTCACCAGCGCCTTCAGGCGGGCGCGGTCGGTTTCGTCTTCGATGCGCGCCGACACGCCCACCACCTTGGACTGCGGCAGCAGCACCATGTAGCGCGAGGGAATGCTGATCTGCGTGGTCAGGCGCGCGCCCTTGGTGCCGATCGGGTCCTTCACCACCTGCACCACGATGTCCTGGCCGTCACGCAGCAGCTCGACGATCGGCACGCTGGCCGGCGGCGGCAGGGTGGTATTCTCGGTGTCGGCGCTGGCCACCGGCGCCGGCCGCACCACGTCGTTGGCGTGCAGGAACGCCGCGCGCTCCAGGCCGACTTCGACGAAGGCGGCCTGCATGCCGGGCATGACCCGCTGCACCTTGCCCTTGTAGATGTTGCCGACCACGCCACGGCGCCAACCGCGCTCGATGTGAAGTTCCTGCAGCATGCCGTTTTCGATCACCGCGACACGGGTCTCGCGCGGGGTCACATTGACCAGGATTTCCTCAGACATCGGCAGCCTCCCTGGCGGCATCGGCAGTGGGGACCGGCACGCCACAGCGCGCCAGCAGACGATCGGTATGCAGCAGCGGCAGCCCCATCACGCCGGAGTAGCTGCCGGAAAGGTGTTCGATCCAGCGTTCGGCCCCACCCTGGATGGCGTAGGCGCCGGCCTTGTCCAGCGGCTCGCCGGTGGCGACATAGGCGGCGATGTCGGCGGCATCGATCGGGGCGAAGGTCACTTCGGAAATGACCAGCTCGCTGTCCAGGCCGCCCGCGCCGACCACCACCACGGCGGTCATCACCTGGTGGGTGCGCCCGGCCAGCCGCGCCAGCATCGCCCGCGCGTCAGCGGCATCGACCGGCTTGCCGAAGACCTCGCCGTCCAGGACCACCTCGGTATCCGAACCAAGCACCCGCGCCTGCCGGTCGTCGGCCAGCACCCGGGCCAGCCCGGCGCGCGCCTTGTCGGCGGCGACCCGGCATACATACTGTTCGGCGCTTTCAGTGGCCGCGCGCTGCTCGACGACCTCCAGGTCAAGGGCCTGGAAGGGGCGTCCGAGTCGGGCCAGCAGCTGGTTGCGTCGGGGGGAGCGGGAAGCAAGATAGAGCATCGGCACAGCATAACCTGACGCCGCCACCTGAATCGTCGGCAACCCGTTACGGAACGCGTACAACCCCGAACAGGCTCACAGCGCGTTCATCGCTACGACACCACCCTCACCGGCACAACAAGGAGATCCCATGCGCCTGACCGCCACCCCGCTGCTGCTTGCCCTGTCCCTCGCCCTTGGAACCTCGATGACTGCTCATGCCGCTCCGTCGTCGCCGTCGATCGCCGCCGCGGCCGAAGGCACCCTGCTGAACATCTCGGCCAACGCCGACGCCACCCGCGTGCCGGACGTCGCCACCCTGTCGGCCGGTGTGGTCACCCAGGCTGCCGACGGCAACAGCGCCATGCGCCAGAACGCCCAGCAGATGGACAAGGTGCTGGCCGCGATCAAGGCCGCCGGCATCGCCGAGCGCGACGTGCAGACCAGCGGCGTCAGCCTCAACCCGCAGTACCGCTATGCCGACAATGAGGCACCGAAGATCACCGGCTACCAGGCCAGCAACACGGTCAGCCTGAAGGTCCGCGACATCGCCAAGCTCGGCAAGGTGCTCGACGCGCTGGCCGCGCAGGGGGCCAACCAGATCAACGGTCCGCAGTTTGAGATCGACCAGCCCGAACCGGTCTATGACGAAGCCCGCCTGGCCGCCCTGAAGAAGGCCCAGGCCCGCGCCCAGACCTATGCCAGATCGCTGGGCCTGCAGGTGCGCCGCATCGTCAGCATCTCTGAAAACAGCAACGGCGGTTTCCGCCCGATGCCGATGATGCGCACCATGGCCGCCGGCGCGGCGATGGACAAGGCTACCCCGGTCGCACCGGGTGAATCGACCGTCTCGGTCAACCTGGACGTGGTGTTCGAACTGGGCCGCTGATCGCGCCCGGCACGGCCGACACAGGCGGGTCCCGCAGGGGCCCGCCTTTTTCGTGTATTCCGGCGGCGTTGGCTGAAGGCCAGCCCAACGCGCATGCCCCTGCCTCTAGGCAGTGGCCGCCATGCCGCGCTACTGATGGACTGCCAGCCGCGTGCGGCAACCCCGCCACGGACCCTGGTGCGTTGAGGACTTCGTCACTGGCATGGAGGTGGACCATGGTTCGTACCTATCCCGTTGCATCCCCGCACTTCGACCCCGCCCGCGTAGCCGCCTGGAGTGCAGCGATCGCCCTGCACCTGCTGGCCTTCCTGTTGCTGCTCATCCCTGCGACCTACCAGGCCGTGCAGGCCCCGCGTGAAAAGACGCCGGTCCGGCTGATCGAGAAGATCCCGCCACCGCCGGCGCCGCCGGTTCCGGTCCCGCCAAAAGAGATCGTCCAGGTGGTACCGAAGCCGCGGACGCAGCCGGTGGTACCGCCACTGCCCGCACCCACCGCGACCGTGGAAGAGACCCAGGGCATCGCATTGCCGGCCGCCGAACCGGCTCCGCCGCAATTGGCGCCCAGCATCGACACCTCCACCCCGTTGGCCGGCGCCCAGCTGCAGTACCGCAGCGCTCCGCCGCCGACCTATCCGATCCAGTCCCTGCGCAACCACGAACAGGGCACGGTGCTGTTGCGGGTGGAAGTGGACACCCGTGGCCAGCCGGTCGCGGTCAGCGTCGAGCGCAGCAGCGGCTCGCGCAACCTGGACCAGGCCGCCCGCCAGCAGGTGCTCAAGCACTGGCGCTTCGAGCCTGCCCAGCGTGACGGCGTGGCGGTTCCGGCCATCGGCATGGTGCCGGTGCAGTTCTCGCTGCCGGACTGAGCGTCCCACCGGCCCGGCCCCGCGCCGGGCCGGCCCCTGCCACTGCCCGACAAATGCGGACATGCCCGGGCCAAGCGTTACTGATTAAGCAAAAATTCACGTCTTCGTCACCTGCTGGAAACCTAGATTGGCGCGTCCCGGTATCGATCCGGCGACAGCCCTCAACGCTACGGTTTTCCAGTTAGGAGAGAAGCTGTGAAACACCCGATCCAACGGCCCGCCAGCCGCCGCCGCACCACCCTGGCATCGTCCATCACCCATATCCTTGCTGGCAGCACCCTGCTGCTGGTCGGCGCCGTGGCTTCTTCCTCAGCCTTTGCACAGGAGCAGGCCACCAACCTCGACCGCATCACGGTCACCGGCTCCAACATCCCGCGCACCAACACCGAGACACCGTCGCCGGTGCAGGTGGTGACCCGCCAGGAAATCGACCGCACCGGCAAGACCACGGTCGCCGAGTACCTGCAGACCCTGACCGCCGACGGCGCAGGCTCCATTCCCAAGACCTTCGGCAACGGCTTCGCCGGTGGCGGCGCCGGCATCTCGCTGCGCGGCCTGGGCGCCGGCTCGACGCTGGTGCTGTTGAACGGCCGCCGCATGGCCACCTACGGCCTGGCCGATGACGGCCAGAAGGTCTTCACCGACCTCAGCACCATCCCGCTCGATGCCGTCGAGCGCGTGGAAGTGCTCAAGGACGGCGCCTCGGCGATCTATGGCTCCGACGCCATCGCCGGCGTCGTCAACATCATCCTGCGCAGCGACTTCCAAGGCGCCATCCTGCGCGGTTCCTACGGCATTTCCGGTGACGGCGATGGCGACGCGAAGAAGGCGACCCTCACTGCCGGCACCGGCGACCTGTCCAGCGATGGCTGGAATGCGTTCTTCAGCCTGGACGTCGGCAAGACCGACGCGATCAAGATCAGCGACCGCAAGAACCGCAAGTGGATCGGCACCGGCGATATCCGGCGCTGGGGTTACGACGCTGCAGACGCGCAGTTCCTGGGCGGTGCCTACCTGTCGGGCGGTACCGCCGGCGGCGTGGGTCCCAATGGCTCGGTGTTCGATGCCACCGGCCATCTGGTTGCCCTGCCGGGCTGCGCCGGGCTGACCACGATTCCCGGGCAGAGTGACGCGACCGCGCAGGCCCAGGGTTGCCTGTGGGATCCGGCGCAGCAGTACCGCGACCTGAGCCCGGAAGAGAAGTACGTGAACGTGTTCGGCCGCGCCAGCTTCGCGTTTGGTGAAGGCGGCGAGGTCTATACCGAGATCGGTTACTCGAAGAAGGAAACGATCTTCAGCAATACGCCATCCGGCGTATCCGGCGGCTGGGGCTACCCTGGCGGCCCGGTCAACGCCAACAGCGGTGCCGGTGCGACCCAGCTGTATGCAGGTCATCCGGACAACCCGCTGCCCACCGCGGCCCGCCTGCGTTACAGCGCGTGGGACGTGGGCCCGCGCGTGACCGACAATACCAATGAGTTCAACCGCTTCCTGGTGGGTGTCAAGGGCAACTGGGGCGACTGGAGCTACGACACCGCCTACCTGCATTCCGGCACCGACCTGGTCAACAAGCGCACGGGTTTCCTGCGTTATGACGCAGTACGCTGCGTGCTGGGCAATCCGGCCTGCCCCTATGGCACCTGGCGCATCGGCGACAATGCCTCGCAGACGCCGCAGTCGGTCTACGATGCCATCAGCCCGACCATCAGCGCGCGTGCCAAGTCGAGCCTGGACATGTTCGACTTCACCATCTCGCGCAGCCTGATGGATCTCAAGGGCGGTCCGCTGGGCCTGGCCTTCGGTACGGAGTGGCGCAAGACGAGCAACAGCCTGACGCCGCAGACCTTCACCGATATCGGCCAGATCATCGGCCTGGGCTACTCGGCCTACGACGGCACGCAGAATGTGTATGCCGGCTACGCCGAACTGTCCGCACCGGTGCTGGAGCAGTTGGAGCTGAGCGCTGCGGTCCGCTACGACAAGTACGAAAGCGGCGAAGGCAAGGCCACGCCGAAGCTGGGCGTGAAGTGGACCCCGGCCGACTGGATCGCACTGCGCGCCAGCTACGCTGAAGGCTTCCGTGCGCCGAACCCGGCCGAGAACGGTGACGGTGGCCTGGCCGCTTTCTCCAACGCCCGCGATCCGGTGCGTTGCGCCATCGACCCGGCCAACGAATGCACCGCGCGCTCAGTGGCGATCATCACGCGGCCGAACAAGAACCTGAAGCCGGAAGAGTCCAAGAGCTACTCGGTGGGCATCGTGCTGCAGCCAACCTCGACCACCTCGCTGACTGTGGATGCGTGGGAAATCAAGCGCACCAACGAAATCGCGCAGGGCAGCACGGCCGACGCCATCGCCGCGGGCAACGTTCTCCGCGATGCCAACAACATCGGCGGAGTCGCCAACAGCGGCACCATCCTGGCCGTCAATACCGCCTACGTGAATGCCAACTCCTCGCGCGTCCGCGGTATCGACACCGACATCCGCCAGACCTTCGACATCGGCCCGGGCCAGCTGGAAATGGACCTGCAGTGGAGCCACGTGCTCAAGTTCGAGCGCACCGAGGGTGATACCACCGTCGACTATGTGGGCACCCACGGCAACTGCGACGTGACCAACTGCATCGGCACGCCGAAGGACCGCATCAACTTCGGCACCACCTGGAAGCAGGGCCCGTGGAGCATCAGCGGCGTGGCCAACTACATCAGCAAGCTGGAGAACAAGGACCGCCGCGGCGGTGACTACCTGGCCTTCTATGAAGACGGCGAGCCGGTAGAGAAGATCTCCTCGTTCACCACCTTCGATCTGTCCGGCCGCTGGAACATCACCGAAGCCTTCGAGCTGAACGCTTCGGTGCAGAACGTGTTCGACCGCATCGCGCCGCTCGACCCGAGCACTTACGGTGCAGTCAATTACAACCCGCTGCACTTCAGTGGTGCGATTGGCCGCTACTTCACTGTCGGCGCCAAGTACACGTTCAAATAATCCCGCTGCTGTGTTTGCTTCGAAGGCCCGGGCTGTTGCCCGGGCCTTCGTCGTTTCCTGGCTGTTCGTTGTCCATGCCGGCTCCCGCACACCCGGCCTTGCAGCCATGTTCACGAGTACATGGCTAGGGTGTGCTCGCGGCATCCGGGCCGCAGGGGATCTCAATGGCCACGACATCGCAACGCCTCGGCCTGCCGGCGTTGACTGCACTGGTAGTCGGCTCGATGGTCGGCGCCGGCATCTTCTCATTGCCGCAGAACGTTGCCCGCAGTGCCGGCCCGGCCGCCGCGATGATCGGCTGGGCGCTGAGCGGTGCGGGCATGCTGATGCTGGCCTTCGTGTTCCAGGCCCTGGCCAACCGCCGTCCGGACCTGGACACCGGCATCTACGCATATGCACGCGAAGGCTTCGGCAACTACATCGGCTTCTCCGCGGCGTGGGGCTACTGGGTCGCTTCGGTACTGGGCAATGCCAGCTTCTTCGTGCTGATCTTCAGCGGCCTGGGCCATTTCATGCCGGTGTTCGGCGAAGGCAACACGCCAGCCGCCGTGGCCGCTTCGTCCGTACTGTTGTGGACCGTCCACCTGCTGGTGCTGCGCGGCCTGCGCACAGCAGCCATCGTCAACGGCCTGGTGACAGTGGCCAAGCTGCTGCCCATCGCACTGTTCCTGGTGCTGGCCGCCGGCGCGTTCCGCATGGAGGTGTTCCGCGCCGACTTCTTCGGCACGCCTGCGCTCGGCGACCTCGGCCAGCAACTGCGCGGCATGATGCTGGTCACCGTGTGGGTGTTCATCGGCATCGAAGGCGCCAGCATCTATTCGCGGCGAGCCGCGCGCCGTGCCGACGTCGGCCGTGCCACGGTGATCGGTTTCCTGGGGGTCTGGCTGCTGCTGGTCCTGGTCAGCCTGCTGTCGATGGGCGTGCTGTCGCAGGCCGAACTGGCCGGGCTGCCCAACCCGTCGATGGCCTACGTGCTGCGCGCCATCGTCGGCGAATGGGGCGCGACGGTGATCATCGCCGGTTCGATCATTTCGGTGCTGGGCGCGCTGCTGGCCTGGGTGCTGCTGTGTGCCGAAGTGCTGTATGCCGCCGCTGGCGACGGCACGATGCCCGCCTTCCTGGGACGCGAGAATGCGCGTGGCGTGCCGGCCAATGCATTGTGGTTGAGCAACGGGCTGATCCAGCTGTTCCTGCTGCTGGTGCTGTTCAATGCGGGCAGCTACACCGGCCTGGTGCTGCTGGCCGCATCGATGAGCCTGGTGCCCTACTTCCTGTCCACCGCGTTCGGCGTGCAACTGGCCTGGCGCGGGCAGTCCTACGCGGGTGAGCCACGCGAGCGCTGGCGCGATTTCGTCGTCGCGCTGCTGGCCAGCGCCTACGCGCTGTGGCTGGTGTATGCCGGCGGCCTGAACAACCTGCTGCTGTCGGTGCTGCTGTACGTACCCGGCGTTGTTCTGTTTGCGCAGACCCGGCGCCAGCGCGGCGAGCCGGTTTTCACGCGCTGGGAGTGGGCGCTGTTCGGCGCGATCCTGGCAGTAGCGATCGCCACGCTGGCAGCGTTCTGGAAGGGCCGGATCACGCTGTAGCGCCGAGCGCGTGCCCGGCTTGGAGGATGCAGCCGAGCATGGGCTCGCCGCCACAACACGGCAAAAAAAAACCTGCATCTCGCGATGCAGGTTTTGCAAGGTGGCGCCCGAAGTTGGACTCGAACCAACGACCCCCTGATTAACAGACGGCACGAATGGGCTTTGCCGTGACTTGATTCCTTGGGCAAAAACAGGCTTACGCCGTTGATTTTGCACGACATTATGGTGGTGAGTCTGAGGGTTTGAGCTTGCGCAGCTTTGCGCTGTTGTGCGCAAAAACCGTGTTCAGACGGTGTCGCAAACGTCGAGGAATCCAACCCATGAAAGCAAAGATCACTCAGGCGCTCGTCGAGCGGGCGCCGACGGTGGAGCGTGGCCGCACAGTCCTGTATGCCGATCCCGAACTGCGGGGTTTCTACTTGATCGTGTCCAACACCAAACGCTCGTACTACACGCAGAGCCTAGTGCGCGGGCGGCAGGTGCGAACCAAAATCGGGGAGCACCCTGCGCTGGCAGCGAAAGATGCGAGGGCGCTTGCCGCCAAGACGCTGGTCGCCATGCGCGCGGGCGTCAATCCGACCGAAGAGCGCAGGAAGGCACGCGCTCGGGGGATGACACTACAGCAGGCGCTGGACCTGCATATCGCGGCAAAGAAGCTGTCGGCGAAGACGGTCGAGGGATACCGCTACAACTGTGGTCAGTATCTTTCCGACTGGCTAGAAAGGCCATTGGCCGAACTAGGTGCAGATCGTGCTGGCGTGCGCGAGCGCCATGCTCGCATCACCAAAAAGAACGGCGCTACTACCGCCGACGCGGTGTTTCGCATCTTCCGTGCGGTGTACAACCGCGGTCTGCGTGAGCATCCTGAACTGCCCGCCAACCCGGCGATGAATGTGGACTTCCACGGCCAGAAGCGCAGGAAGGTGGACGTCGAGGCGGATCGCCTAAAGGCGTGGGGCAAGGCAGTGCTGGGTCTGTCACCCGTCAGGCGAGACCTTAACCTGTTCATGATGCTGTCAGGGATGCGGCGCACAGCTACCTGCGAGTCCAAGATGGAGCACATCAGCGAGGAAGGTAATGCCCTGCACGTTCCCTCGCCCAAGGGCGGCGCTGCCCGCGCCTTCGACCTGCCGTTGTCATCTGCGCTGGCTGATCTGGTCGCCCACAGGGCTGCCACCAATTCTGCGATGAGCCGCAGGAATCCATGGTTGTTTCCTTCCGACAGCAAAAGTGGGCACGTCGCCGAGGTGCAGCAATCCGAACTGGACGGCCTCACGGGGCATGCGCTGCGCCATGCCTACGCATCGCTGGCCTTGCAGGCCGGCGTACCACTGCTGGAACTGAAGTTCCTGCTGAATCACAGCGCATCCAGCGGCGGCGTCACCATGGGCTACCTGCACCCTTCGCTCGACCACCTGCGCGAGCATCAAGAGAAGGCATCTGCCTACATCCTCGACGCTCTGGGCTTGGTCCACGAACCTGGATCGTGGCCGCCACGGCTCAAAGAATAGCCGCGCGGTCTCACCAGATGGGCCGTGTCGCTTCCGATGGCTTCGACCCTGGTGCTGAGCAGCCCGAGGCCATTCGATCGCGACACGGAGCCACCTGGCCAATCTGGCAAGACGATGGTTTCCTTGGTTGTCGTTAGCCGCTACTATCGACTCAATCTTGGTCAGCAACTGACCCGGAGGATCGTCGGCAATTGCTATGGCGGTCAGAAGTGCTTTCGGCGGCAAGAACAGCCGAGGCCCGCCCGATAACAAGGGATGCACGGGTCCTATCTGCGACGAAAGGTTGCGGATGTGTCCCAAGGGCATGGTGCCCATGGGGCGGCTTCTGACAAGGAACTTGCCAATGGCAACCGCCAATGAGCCAAAGAGGCTCACACCCTACGAGCCCAAAAGGCTCAATCCCCAAGAACTATCTGAACTGCATGCCCTGCCTGACGACGCCGTCGTCACCAGCATCGAGGCTGCTGCCTTCCTGCGCCTGACACCCCGCACGCTGGCCTGGAGCCGTACGCAGCGCCCCGAAAGCCATCCGCCACACTTGGTAGTCGGGTCGCGCACAGTCCGATACCGCATGGGCGACCTGCGGGCCCACATGAAGCGCCGTGGCGCTGATATGGAGGGCTGAGTATGGACATGAAAGAAAACGCCCGCGGGCAAGGCGGGCGCAAGGGTACGACTGACCAGGAGACGGAGCTGTCCAAGGCTCACTGGGGCAATGATGTCGCGGGACCAGCCGCTCTGAAGCCGTCATTTGCATCCATGCAGGCCTACGCCGAAGCAGGTCACTGTCTGATCCTCCTACATCGCGGCGACAAGCGGCCGATCTCAACGGGCTGGACACGCGCCCAGACCGACCCCGCCGAAGTATTGGCACACGCGGAACGCGAAGGGCTGAACGTGGGCGTCCGCCTGCGCCCGATTGACCTCGTCATCGATGCCGATCCGCGTAACTATCCTGCAGGCCGCGACAGCCTAGCTGAACTCGCCAGCGACATCGGCCTGCATTTGGATGCGTGCCCGCATGTAATCACGGGCGGTGGCGGCCACCACTATCACCTGCACAAGCCTGCAGACATGCCCATCCTTGGCACGCTGGCAAAGTACCCAGGTGTCGAGTTCAAGACGGCAGGCCAGCAGGTCGTCGCGGCAGGTTCCGTGCACCCCAATGGCAAGCGTTATGAGCCCGAGTTCTTCCTGGTTGGCCTGGATGAGACTCCGCAAGCGCCAGATTCGCTCCTGGAGCTGATCCGCAGGCCCGAACTACAACAGGGGACGGATGCAGAACTGTGGGGCGAACTTACCCCAGAGATGCTTGCCTCAGCCCTGGAACATCTCGACCCCAGTAACTTCCGCGAACATGAGGAATGGCTCAGCCTGATGATGGCATGCCATCACGCCACTGCTGGTGAGGGGCGCGAGCAGTTCATCGACTGGAGTACCGACGACCCCGAATACGCGGATCATCGCCACATCATCGGGCGCCGCTGGGATTCACTGCATTCGGCAGGGCGCGCAGGAAAGCCGATCACCGTGAAGTACCTGCACAAGGTGGTGCAGGCCGCAGGTGGAGCCGTGCCACGCTCAGCCCCAGAAGAGGACTTCGACATTGTGCCGTTCGAGGGCGAGCAGTTGCCCGCGATGAGACGCACTGACGCTGGCAAGATCGTCAGCAGTTTCCCGAACTGCCTGAAGCTGATGCGCCATATCCGCGACCAGCTTGGCTTGGCGTATGACGAGTTCTGCGGATCAACGCACCTCACGGCAGCAGACTTGCCATGGAATGTGGACGTAGGCCGCAGGTTGGATGATGACGTGGTGCGCCGTATCCGCCAGTACTTCGTCGAGGCTACTGATGCAAACTGGACAAAGGAAGACGTCTTGGAGGCTGCGCTCACCATTGGCCGCGAAAATACCGTGCATCCAGTGCGTGACTATTTGGATGGATTGACCTGGGATGGCGTTCCCCGCATCGACAAGCTGTTGGTGACGTATGCAGGTGCGATGGACAGTGCCTACGTTCGCGCCATCGGCGCCAAGACCTTGATTGCCGCTGTGAGGCGCGTTCGCCAGCCTGGTTGCAAGTTCGACAACGTCATTGTCCTGGAAGGAAGTCAGGGCAGCGGCAAGAGCTCGTTCGTCAAGCTGTTGTCGCCGCACGTCGAGTGGTTCTCGGATTCACCCATTGGCAACACAGAGTCAAAAGATGCACCGCTGTCATTGGAGGGGCGCTGGATCATCGAATTGGGTGAGATGTCCGTCCTGTCCAAGTCAGGCGTCGAGGCACTCAAGGCGTTCGTGTCGAGCAGCATCGACAATGTCCGTCGCCCTTATGGCCGCATGCATGAAGAATTGCGGCGTCAGTGCATCTTCATCGGCACTACCAACCAAGCGACCTATCTGAAGGACCAGACAGGCAACAGGCGCTTCTGGCCCGTGAAGGTCGGCGTTATCGACCTGGAGGCCTTGGTAGCTGATCGCGACCAGCTCTGGGCAGAAGCTGCTACCAGGGAGGCAGAAGGCGAATCACTGTTCCTGCCGCAGGACCTGTGGGCGATGGCAGCCATCGAGCAGGAAGAGCGTGTTTCAGAAGACCCGTGGGCTGACATCTTACGCGCCTATGTTGATCGCAAGATCGTCTGGGTTGGCGATGAAAATTACAAAGAAGTCGAGCCGATGGATCGTGTGCATACCAGCATGCTGTTGACCGATGCGCTACAGATTCCCGCAGGAAGCCTGCGTCCTGAGCACACACAGCGCCTGAAGATCGTGATGGAGAAGTATTTGGGCTGGGAACACAAAAACAACGTGCGCGTTGGACATGAAGGAAAGCAGGGACGCGGCTACATGAGGCCATGACATGAGGCTGGGCGCTGCCTTGGTTGCTGACCCTCAGTGGCCATGGGCAGCGCCCGAAAGCCTTGTGCTGCAAGACTCGTTGCTCTGTTGCTCTTGTTGCTCTTTTTTACTTAAACCCTGGAAAGAGAAAGCCCTAGCCAGATTAGGGGCTGAAGGGCAAGACAGTCCTGGCAGTTAAAGCAGATCGAGCGCAACTGCAGCAACGAAGCAACAAGTCTTGCAGCATAAGGATTTCTGGCCGCCTGGCGCAGCAGCAAGGGAGTGCAACAGACATCGAAAAGGCGAGTACCTGGTCGAATGTGGTGGGCGTGGCACCAATGCGGGGAATGCGTCGGATCTTCGTCCAACTGCGCGCCAGACCTCTCCCTCGCGCGCGTGGACTCAGGACATCTAATCGGGGTTCGGGTGACCCATGCATCCCAAGCGATTGATCGGCATGCATAAGTGCTGGCGTGCCTCGCGCGCATGACACGGCACGATCAAGTTCAACACCACCTTTTGGGAACTGGCCATGGCCACGAAGAAGTTCACACCAGAGGTGCAGGAGGTCTTTCTCCAGGTTCTGGAGGACACAGCTTCGCCGAAACAGGCGGCTCAGGTGTGCGGCATCTCCAGGCGCCTTGCGTTCGAGTACAAGCAGAACGACCTAGATTTCAAGCGTCGCTGGGAGAAGTCCATCCAGATCGCGATGGATGCCCTTCTCGAAGAAGCATATCGGCGCGCTGTTGTCGGCGTGGATGAGCCAGTCATCTACCAAGGCCAAGTCTCAACAGAACGCGACCCACACACAGGCGAACAGCGCGCGCTCACAGTGAAGAAGCACAGCGATCGCCTGCTGGAAGTGATGCTTAAGTTCCACTACGGCGACGAGATGGCTGAACGCCTGCGCGTCAAAGTCGAAGACACAGGCCTGTCAGCAGATGGGCTGCTGCGGATGCCTGCCACTGAGCGTGCGCAACTTGTCGCCCTACTGGGCAAATACAACGCGAACAAGGAGCAAGACGATGAGTGAGAACCTGAGCGTGGCCGAGGTGGTGCAGCGCGCCGCCCAGATCGACGCAATGCTGGACGCGATCCACGACACCTCGCCAGATGCAGTCCAGGCGATGGGTGGGCGCGATGCCCTGGCTCGTCGCAGCGAGATGACCTGCATCGGCCCAGTGCCGCGCCTGGACGCCGATACCTGGGAGCGCATGTCACAGGAGTACGAGGGGCGACGCGAGCATGGCAGCATCAATCGCGAGAGCCAGTCACAGCCACCCAGCCAACGCCCTGCTATTTGAACCACTGATCCTTGATGTGGTTCGAGACCTCGTCACTCAGGTTCTGCCAAGCTGCATTGTTGTTGGTGGCATCTGCCACGAACAGGGAATCGTTGCGGTCCATCGTCGCCCAGACTTTATCAACAGCCTGGGCTGCCGTGTAGTTGGAATTGACGTACCAGACAGACTTATGGATCTTCGCCCACGAGCCCAGGGCTTTGATCGCATCAATAACCTTCGAGTAATCCTGCCCTGGGCTGTACAGGTCGTACGACACAATCAGATTGTTCGCCATTGGTTGGCTCCCCCGTGCGCATCGGTTTGATGCCAGTAAATGGAACCACGAACGCGTCGCAAATCCTGCGACGACTTCAACCCTCTAACATTCCATCGGTGGGTCGCGCGATGCCAAGCCCATGATTGGTAAGCCGCAGTGACGGCGGCAGCTTCGAGGGAAACACGTCAGGAGAACGATGGCGTTCGCGCCCAACGCTCCGCGACACATTGCAGGCATCCGGTCAGCGCATTGGCGCGCAGACCACCCCAAGGCTGGGGATGCGCTCGTGACAGGCGACCGGAGGACCACAACCCTCGCAGGAGCCAACGACCCATGAAGATCAACCTCAGCGATACCCCCCTCCTCAGCACCCAGCAGATCGGCGAGCTTGCCTCGACCCTGGACCTGCTGCACAAGCGCACCCTCGCCGCGATCGAGCGCCTGAACAAGGATATCGCGACCCGCAAGCAGCAGATCGCCGCGCGCTGGAAGAGCGCCCCCGGCATCGGCGGGGCTGACGTCGCCCGCTTCGCCGAGCACGAGACCGTCGCCACCGTCCGCGAGATCAAGGACAACTCCAAGGCCGAGCTCGACAAGATCATCAAGGACGCGGGCGCCCCGCACGCCCAGCTGATCGGCCAGCGCCAGTTCTACGACTCCCCGGCGAAAGTCCTGGCCCGCGCGGCCCTGGGCGACCCCAAGCGCACCGAGTACCTCCAGCAGCTCCAGCACGCCGGCCCCGCCGAGCTCGGCCACATGGCCCAGGTCGCCGTCGGCACGCGCAACCTGGCCCTGGCCTCGGCGGTGCTGTCCCTGATCGACCGCATGCCGTCCAAGGACCGCCCGGTCGGCCCCGTCGAGCTGGCCACCGCCATGCGCATGGACGACTACCTCAAGGTCCAGGAGTACGTGAAGCTGGGCGACGCGCGCCTCCAGGGCATCCTGGTCACCATCCGCGCCTGGAACGCCGGCAAGGCCAACCCCATCAGCTCGATCCAGCTCGCGATGCGCGAGCGGGACATCGACCACGAACTGATCGGGGGCGGCGATGAATAAGCTGGCCCACTACTCGGCGGACCACCCGGTGGCGATCGCGCTCGCCGGGCTGGCCGTCGCCCTGCGCACCGGCCGCGACCTGCTCGAAGCCCTGGCCGAGCGGGCCGAGGCCGCGGGCGTCCGCCCGTACTCCGACTACTTCGACGACGCGGCGCGCCTGGCGGGGATGCCGTACTGCCGCGCGCTGGACCTGTACGTGGACCGCGCCACGAAGCGCCGGGCCGACCGACTTGGCTACCACCAGGCGCACCTCGCGCTCTGCTCAGCCTGACCGGGCAAACCCGGCCGGGTTGGTTAGGTGCGCAGAGGGCAACGGGTGGCCCGGCCGTGTTTCGGAGGGGATGCCCCAAGGGCATCCCCTTCTTTTTCAATCACTTAGGCAGCACGCCCCCGCCGACAGGCAATCAGAGCGCCTCACATGTCGGCGCTTCCGCGGCATGATGCGGCATGGACTTCTTGGATCCAGCGGCACGCAGCCACCGGATGTCCCTTATCCGGAGCCGCGACACCAAACCGGAGATGGTCGTGCGTTCGTATCTTCACAAGCGCGGCCTCCGCTACCGGCTGCACGACAGCCGGCTGCCGGGTAAGCCTGATTTGGTGTTCCCCAAGCGCGGGGCCGTAGTGTTTGTTCATGGGTGCTTCTGGCACGGGCACGAGAACTGTCGCCGCGCCCGCCTACCGGAGACAACTACCGCCTACTGGCTCTCCAAGATCAGGAAGAATAAGGAGCGCGATCAACTCGTAGCGGGGAGGCTGCGCCGGCTTGGCTGGCGCGTCCTTACGGTGTGGGAGTGTCAATTGAGCCCGACGAACTTGGACAGGCTCTACCGGCGGATCTCACCTCCCGAGAACCGACGTTGATCTAATCGAACCGAGCTGGGCCCCCTCGTTTTCAACTGCACCGTAGTGGTGTAACGTGGTGCATCCTTTCCGGATGCGCCAGATGGTCAGCAAACCGACAACAGAACGCGACGTGGAGCTGAGGAGCACGCGGCTCTCGGTCAGTTTTCCTGCTGATCTGTACGAAACCCTCGAAGGGCTCGCCAGAGAAAAGAAGGTGTCATTGGCCTGGGTGGTCCGCGATGCAGCAGAACAATACGTACGAGATCAGTGGCCGCTGCTTGAAGCTCCTTTGGCAGCGGGCAATCGGCGAAAAACCAAATAGGAAGATACAAGCCCGTGCACAAATTTTTTGAGTTTTTCGCTGGCGGTGGGATGGCGCGTGCAGGCTTGGGCGAGGGTTGGGACTGCGCGTTTGCCAATGACTTCGATCCTAAGAAGGCGGCGATTTACGCGGCTAACTGGGGTTCGGACGAATTGCATGTCGGCGATGTAGCGAAGATTAGAGCCGAGGATCTCCCAGGTCGGCCAGACCTGGTGTGGGCGTCATTTCCTTGTCAGGACCTTTCGCTTGCCGGGGCTGGAGCCGGCCTTGACGGTAACCGGTCGGGCACGTTTTGGCCATTCTGGGAACTTGTGCGGAAGCTCGCTAAGGAGAACCGTGCTCCAAAGCTCGTGGTCCTAGAGAACGTTTGCGGAGCACTCACTTCACACGGGGGGCGCGACTTCTCCGCGATCTCGTCCGCCCTAGCTGGAGCGGGTTATCGCTTCGGTGCTGTGGTCATAGATGCGGTGCGCTTCCTGCCGCAGTCCAGACCTCGCCTGTTCTTCATCGGCGTGGCCGGAGACATTGAAGTCCCAAGCTATCTTCGCGCGTCGCAACCGCAGTTGCCGTGGCAAAACGAGGCTTTGGTGAATGCTCACGAGGATTTGTCTGGACGTGCGAAATCCAAGTGGGTCTGGTGGAATCTGCCTTCTCCTGGGCCGCGTCTTACGACGTTTGCAGACCTCATAGAAGATGAGCCTCAAGGTGTTAAATGGCATACGCCTGAAGAGACGAAGAAACTGCTGGACATGATGACCCCCCTCAACCGTTCCAAAGTTGAGACTGCGAAGAAAAGCAAAAAGAAGATGGTGGGTGCGTTGTATCGCAGGACGCGAAATGGCACTCAACGCGCCGAGGTTCGTTTCGATGATGTCGCTGGATGTCTGCGTACGCCTAGTGGCGGCTCAAGTCGACAAACGATTCTCGTTGTTGACGGGAGACGAATTCGTTCTCGGCTTCTGTCACCCCGCGAGGCGGCAAGGCTGATGGGGTTGCCGGATTCTTACCGGTTGCCCGTAAATTACAACGAGGCCTACCACTTAGCGGGTGACGGCGTGGCTGTGCCAGTTGTCCGCTTTCTTGCATCCAATTTATTGGAGAAGATCTTGCCTCAACGGCAGATCGCGGTAGCAGCCTAGACTTCGTCGCAATTTGAATTGCAAATCGCTATCCTCGGTGGGGTGTACCACCGGGGAGCTCCGCCTTGAGCGCAGCAAAGATCACTGCCGATAACATCAACGTGCCGCCATTCGAGACGGAGGATCTCCGCAAGAATTTGGCAGCCTTCCTCGATGCTGCTTTCGAGGATCCCAATACGCAGGTGAAAAGTAAGGTCGGGAACTTCACTTGGGGCGTCTATGCATTCTTCGACTATGACGGCGAGCCGATTTACGTCGGTCAGACGAATGAGAAGTTGCGTACGCGCATTCGGCGGCATCTGACGAATCAGAGGACCGACGCCGTGGCCATGTCGGTGCTTGATCCATTCGAAGTCTATGAGATTGAAGTTTGGCCTCTGCCCGATTTTCAGAAGAGCATGTCAAAGGCAGAGAAAGAGGCAGCGAAGGCGCATTTGAATGCGCTTGAATCATTGGTCTATAAAGACGCGATTGAAAAGAGCGAGTTCAAGGCGGTTCTGAACGAAAAGGACCCGCCGCCTCCCACTGTTGAAGTGACGCTGCCGAAGTCCTTCAGGATGAAGATCGTGTCTGATGAGGTCTACAAGCTGCGATCTCACCCCGACTTCCGTATTGCACGACGTGCGCTAATTATCTCCAGATTGGCGCAGGTGATATCGGAGCGAAAAGTTCAAGGCGGTTTGCGTAGGGTCTTACTCACTCAAGCAAAACGATTGCAGTGGCTTGCTGATCGGCGGTATGCCGCACTAGGTGGGGCTGCGTCAGTGGAGCAAAAGAGTGGCGAAGAGGGCGATGGCGATGAGTGAGTCAGAGCCCGTTCCATAAAAGAGGGGGGGGCTCCCGGGTCGAGGGAACCGCGACCTAATGCCTGCGTGCCCACCAACACGTAGGAGAACGCCATGAAGCTGGAAGACATGCCCACCAAGGCACTGCTGGACCTGCACAACCGGATCGCCGACAAGCCGGCGGGTCCCAAGACGTTCGCGACCCGGAGCAAGCTCGTCGCCCGGATCGAGCAGGTCGCCGAGGCCAAGGACATAGACCTGGCCTCGTTCGGGCAGCCGAAGAAGCCCAAGGCGACCAAGGAGCGCGCAGAGCCGAAAGCCGAGGCCGCCGAGGCACCCGAAGCGACAGAGAAGAAGCTCCACGGCAAGGGCGTCGGCGCGCTCGCCCGCGCGATCCTGATGGACCCCGCTGGCTTCCCCCACGCGCTAGTGGCCGAGATGGTCAACGCGCAGATTGAGGGCGCGGCGGCGACGGCCAAGTCAGTTCGGTGGTATGCCAACGACATGCGCAAGAAAGGCGTCGAGGTGCCGCCTCGTCAGAAGCACCACCCAGCCGACATGGACGGGGAGCAGTCCGCCGAGGCGCTGTCCACCGTGCGCGTGGTCGAGCCCGCGCCGTCCGACGGCTGACGCCGTTCTCCCGCCGTGTACAAGAAAGGGCCGCCGCGAAGGTGGCCCTCCTTTCATTGCCTTGTGCGCCGTCGCGCGACTGTGGATTAGCCCTGATCCACTGAGGCCAGAAAGCGCTTGAGCGCGTGGTACGCCTTGCTATCGGTCTGCCCGTCGATGACCGCGTCCTCGACGTATCCCCCGGTGGTCTGAACCCTCAGCCACGTCCGCTGCGATGCGGTGATCTTGCGGATGAGGTCAAGTGGCACGAGGAACCCCTTGCGAGACTCCTGCGTCGCCGCGCCGAACTCATTGAAGTTGGTGAAGGGCTGCATGGTCGAGAGGTCGTAGGTCTGTCCGTCGATGTTGAGCGATGCGCCAGTGATGCCCTTGATGTCGTTAAAGAGATAGACGATCAGGACCGACTCCTTCGGGTTCTTGGAGGTCCACTGCGCGCCTAGGCCGGTGCAGCGCATCGACTTGCAGGCGTTGCCGTGACCGTTGATGGTCACGACCCGCGCGCCGTCGAATCCGCTGCGGGTGACGTTGGCGCCGCTGCCCGTAGTGGTCGAGCACCCGGTGAGCATGGCGAAGAACAGGAAGGCCAAAAGTCTCATGTTTATGTCCCCTTGATGTGGTGGCTTTGAATAGTCCATTTTGGACTAATCCAACACGGACTCTAGCGTGCGGTGAACTTCATGTCACCGCGCGATGGCCCAATCGACCCACAACCGCGATTACCAACTCCTGCTGGCCGTCCTGAAGGCGGTCCGTAAGCGGGTGGGCGTGACGCAGATCGAGCTGGCCGAGCGCCTGGGTAACACGCAGACCTTCGTGTCCAAGTGCGAGCGCGGGGAGCGGCGCATCGACGCCGTGGAGTTGGTGGAGTTCGCCGAGGCCATGGGCGTCGCCCCGCAGGAGCTGCTGGGCGAGTACCTGGCGCAGCGTGGGCGTGCGACGTCACCGAAGACGCGGAAGGGGTCTAAGCAGCGAGGGTGACGCTTCTGTGTTGCTTTCGTGTTTTCAGCAACCCACAAAAGACGAAGGCCGCGACGATGCGCGGCCTAAGTGCTTGAATCATATGGCGCCCGAAGTTGGACTCGAACCAACGACCCCCTGATTAACAGTCAAGTGCTCTAACCGGCTGAGCTATTCGGGCAGACGACTAGTATAACCACTCTTCACGCGCGATGGTAGGGGTGATTGGCAATCATTGCGGCAGCCCGATACAGCTGCTCGGCCACCACCAGACGCACCAGCATGTGCGGCAGCGTCAGCGGTCCGATCGACCACTTTTCGTCGGCCAGCGCGGAGACCTCTGGCGAATGCCCTTCCGGGCCACCGATCAGGAACGCCAGGTCCCGGCCCTGCCCGCGCCAATGCTCCAGGCGCTGCGCCAGCTGCTCGGAACTCAACTGCCGCCCCGGCACGTCCAGTGCCACCACGTAAGCGTTCTTCGGCAGCGCGGCGATGACCCGCTTGCCTTCATCCTCGGTGGCACGGCGCGGATCGCGCCCCTTGCCGCGCAGGCCGGGTTCGATTTCCACCAGCTCGAACGGCAGCCAATGCGACAGCCGCTTCTGGTATTCGGCGAACCCCTGCGCGACCCAGCTGGGCGCGCGTTCACCGGTGGCGATCAGGCGGGCTTTCATCAACGGTCCTCCAAAACGTCGACGGCGCCCCCGGCGCCGTCGAAGGGATGCGTCAACGTGCGGCTCAGGCCACTTCGTCGTCGCTGGACGGCGGCTGGTCGCCGACGGTCCACAGGCGCTCGAGCGCGTAGAACTCACGCACGCGCGGCAGCATCACGTGGACGATCACGTCGCCCAGATCGACCAGCACCCACTCCGCTTCGCGCTCGCCTTCAACACCCAGCGGCATCACGTCGATGTTCTTGGCGAAGCGCACGACTTCATCGGCAATCGACTTGACGTGGCGGGTCGAAGTGCCCGAAACGACG
Organism: Stenotrophomonas maltophilia group sp. msm4; assembly: GCF_032025605.1. NCBI lineage: Bacteria > Pseudomonadati > Pseudomonadota > Gammaproteobacteria > Lysobacterales > Lysobacteraceae > Stenotrophomonas > Stenotrophomonas maltophilia group sp. msm4. The sequence continues at coordinate 1,905,790 of NZ_JAVSKK010000001.1, forward strand.
ATCATGTAGTCGGCAACGCTGGACCGGCCGCGCACGTCGATCTCGACCAGGTCCTTGGCCTTCAGGTCTTCGGTGGCTTGGCGGACGCTGGCCAGCAGTTCCGGCACGGACGGCGGCGGGCTGGGCAGATCGACCTTGATGGTCTGGGGCTGGGTCTGGTTGCTCAAAATGGATCGACTCGATAAACGTGGGGGCGATTATACGGGGATGGCGCGGCCGCGCCATTCACGCCGTGGCCGGGCGGTACAGCCCGTGTGCAGCGACATAGTCGGCCACGGCCGGTGGCAGCAGTGCGCGCCAGGGACCGCCAGCGGCAATCTGCGAGCGCACGGCGCTGGCCGATTCCTCGCGCAGTGGGTGGTGCAGGCGCAGGATGCGCCCGGCCGGGCTGGCGAACAGGGCCTGCTCATTGTCGGCCCAGCGCCCTTGCAGGGCGCGCCCCAGCTCGCCATCGATCGACGCCTGCAACGGACTGCCCGGCCGTTCGGCCACCACGAAGTGGGCCAGACCGAACAGGGCCTCCCATTCATGCCAGCCGGACAGCCCCAGCAGGCTGTCGGCGCCCACCAGCCAGGCCAGCGGCCGGCTCGGGCCCAGCTCGCCACGCAGCTCGCGCAGCGTGTCGACGGTGTACGACGGGCGACCGGGGCAGCGGGTGGCACGATCCAGTTCGCGACGGTCCAGCAGCAGCCCCGGCTCGTCGCCGATGGCCAGCGACAACATCGTGCAGCGCTGCTCAGCAGTGGCACCGGGCACCGCGCGGTGCGGCGGATCGGCGGCCGGCAGCATGCGCACGGCGACCTGCAGTTCATCACGGGCCGCACGCGCGATCGCCAGGTGCCCGAGGTGCACCGGATCGAAGGTGCCCCCGTAGTAGATCCGCAGGCTCATCACTCAGGCCCGCACCAGCAGGCGCACGGCACGCGGCTCGGCCACGGCCACCAGCAGGCGTTCCAGCGCCAGCCAGGCGTCGCCGTCAGCGCGCCCCTTGGCAATGCGGTCGACCAGCCCCGCCTCGGCCACGAAGCGCTCCCAGCGCTTGCCTTCCGGGTGCCGCTGCAGCGCGCGCTTGTAAGGCGCCTGCCGCGATTCCCAGATGCCGCGCGATTTCATTTCAGCGGCCAGGTTGCCACCACGCGCCTGCACGCGGGCCAGGCCTGCGCCCGCCAGCAGCTCGCGGATCACGATCGGCATCAATGCGGCCACCGCCTCCCCTTCACCGCGCAGGCCGGCCAGCATGCGCAGCACCGCCGGCGGCTGGCCGGAGAACGTCGCCTCCACCAAGCGGAACACGTCGTAGCGGGCAGCGTCAGCCACCAGCGACTCCATCCGTTCCACATCCAACGGCTGGCCGTCGGCCAACAGCGCCAGCTTGTCGATTTCCTGGGCGGCGGCCAGCAGGTTGCCCTCCACCCGCTCGGCCAGGCGCTGCACGGCAGCCGGGTCGGCACGCAGGCCCTTGCCGCGCAGGCGGCGCTCGATCCAGTCCGGCAGTTCATGCGGCTTGATCGCCCATGCCACCGACAGCACGCCGATGCGGTTGACCGCCTCGGCCCACTTGCCCTGGTGGGCCTTGCTCCATTCATTGGCGGTGATCATCAACACCACGTCCGGCGCCGGGTTGGCGCAGAACTGGCTGATCACCTCGGCGCCCTCCTTGCCCGGCTTGCCGCTGGGCAGGCGCACCTCGACCAGGCGGCGGGCGCTGAACAGGCTGGGCGCATTGAAACTGGCGTCAAGCTGGTTCCAGTCGAAATCACGCCCGTCGGCGTCGAACACTTCGCGTTCGCCGATGCCCGAGGCGCGCGCACGCGCGCGGATGGCATCTGCGGCCTCCAGCACGCGCAGTGTTTCCGGGCCTGCGATCAGGTATACCGGCGCCAACGCCGTGTCAGCGCCCTGGCTGGCCAGCTGCTCCGGACGCAGTTCCATCGTCGCTGCCGCTCAGTGCTTGACGGCGGCGGCCGGCTCTGCCGGCACCGCGCCCTCGATCGGCTTGGCCTTCGGCGCGGACAGGCTGCCCCCCTTCTCGATCTCGGCGCGGACCACGCTGTCGATACGGCGGATGATCGAGGCGGACATTTCCCGGCGCAGCTCCGTGGCCAGGATTTCGCGTTCGGTGGTGGTGCCGGTGGCGTCGGTCGGCGGCGACACGTAGTCGCGCGACAGTTCGATCACCTGCTGCGGCACCAGTTCGCTGCCATCCTCGCGGCGGAAGATGAAGATCACCGCATAGCGCAGGCTGTACTCCTGCGCACGACCTTGCGAGTCGATGGCGATCGGGAGGTCACCCCAGCGCTCGGACAACACCTGCAGCTGGGTACTGGGTTCCTTGCTGTCCTCATCGGCCAGCCTGGCACCGGAGGCCAGCAGGCTGCGATTGAGCAGCTTGACCAGTTCACTGTACGGGGCGGTGGAGACCACCTTCACCGGGGCGGTGTCGGTCGGCAGCATCAGCTTGTTGCGCAGATGGAAGCCGCAGCCGGCAAGGCCGAGGACAAGAACGAGGGCAAGCAGGATTCGGGTCATGGAGACAGTCTGGCGGAGCCGGGCGATCACGGCAACACACAGCGTGCCCGAAGCCGCGTGAATGCAGGGCCATCAAGCACCCGGCCCTGCTTCTGGAAAGGCACCGGCCACCGCGCGGGTGGCCGGTGCGAGGTACATCAGGCGGCGACGATGTTCACGATCTTGCCCGGGACGATGATGATCTTGCGCACCGTCAGGCCTTCCATGAACCTGGCCGCGTTGGGCTCGGCCAGCGCCAGCGCCTCGACCTGCTCGCGCGCGGCATCGGCCGCCACCTCGATGGTGCCGCGCAGCTTGCCGTTGACCTGCACCGCCAGGGTCAGCGCATCGCGTACCAGCGCACTGCTGTCGGCCTGCGGGAACGGCTGGTCTTCCAGCAGCGTCTCGCCATGGCCAAGCACCTGCCAGAGGGCGTGGCTGGCATGCGGCGTGATCGGGTTCAGCAGCAGCACGACGGCCTGCAGCGCTTCCTGGCGCACCGCGCGGCCCTGCTCGCTGTCGTCCTCGAACCTGGCCAGCGCGTTCATCAGCTCCATCACCGCTGCGATGGCGGTATTGAAGCTGTGGCGGCGGCCGTAGTCGTCACCGACCTTGCCGATGGTTTCATGGGTCTTGCGGCGCAGCGCCTTCTGGTTGGCATCCAGTGCTGCAACGTCCAGCGCCGGGGCGGCACCGTCGGCAGCATGCTTCTGCACCTGGGCCCACAGGCGGCGCAGGAAGCGCGCCATGCCGTCCACGCCGGCCTCGTTCCACTCCAGCGACTGCTCCGGCGGCGCGGCGAACATCGAGAACAGGCGCACGGTGTCGGCGCCGTACTTGCCGACCATCGCCTGCGGGTCCACGCCGTTGTTCTTCGACTTGGACATCTTCTCGGTGCCACCGACCACCACCGGCTGGCCGTCGGCGATCAGGGTGGCGCCGGTGATGCGGCCGCGCTCGTCACGCTGCACTTCCACATCGGCCGGGTTGATCCAGTCCTTCGAACCGTCCGGATTCGGGCGGTAGTAGGTCTCGGCGATCACCATGCCCTGGCACAGCAGGTTGCGCGCCGGCTCGTTGCTGTCCACCATCCGCGCGTCGCGCAGCAGCTTGTGATAGAAGCGGAAATACATCAGGTGCAGGATCGCGTGCTCGATGCCACCGATGTACTGGTCGACCGGCAGCCAGTAGTTGCCGCGCTTGTCGACGGCGTCACGGGCACCCGGCGAGGTGTAGCGGGCGTAGTACCAGCTCGACTCCATGAAGGTGTCGAAGGTGTCGGTCTCGCGCTCGGCGGCGCCACCGCATTCCGGGCAGGTGGTCTTGCGCCATTCCGGGTCGGTCTTGATCGGCGAACCGGTCCCGGAGAACGCCACGTCCTCCGGCAGTACCACCGGCAGCTGCTCCTCCGGCACCGGCACCGCACCGCACTTGGCGCAGTAGATCACCGGAATCGGGCAACCCCAGTAGCGCTGGCGGCTCACGCCCCAGTCGCGCAGGCGGTAGTTGACGCGGCGCTGGCCCTGGGCCTTGCGCTCGAAACGTTCGGCCAGCGCTTCGAACGCGCCCTGGAAGTCCAAGCCGTCGAATTCGGCCGAGTTGACCAGTTCGAAGGCACGGTTCTTGTCGCTGTACCAGTCCTGCCAGCGGCTGCCGTCCCAGTTGCGTTCTTCTTCAGTACGCGGGTCCTTCAGCGCGATGACCTGCTTGATCGGCAGGCCGTACTTGTTGGCCACTTCATTGTCGCGCTGGTCATGGCCCGGCACCGCCATCACCGCACCGGTGCCGTAGCCCATCAGCACGAAATTGGCGACCCACACCGGGACCGGCTCGCCGGTGACCGGGTGCAGCGCGCGCAGGCCGGTGTCCATGCCGCGCTTTTCCTGGGTCTCCAGCTCGGCCTCGGACACACCGCCCTGCTTCAGGTCGGCCAGCATCGCGGCCAGTTCCGGGTTGTTCTTCGCTGCGTGCAGCGCCAGTGGGTGTTCGGCGGCGATCGACACGAAGGTCACGCCCATCACCGTGTCCGGGCGGGTGGTGAACACGCGCAGCGGATCCAGCACGCCACCATCGACGTCGCGCACGTCGAACTGGATTTCCAGGCCCTCCGAGCGGCCGATCCAGTTGCGTTGCATGGTCTTGACCGATTCCGGCCAGCCGTCCAGCTCGTCCAGGCCATCCAGCAGTTCCTGGGCGTAGTCGGTGATGCGCAGGAACCACTGCGGGATCTCACGCTTCTCCACCAGCGCACCGGAGCGCCAGCCGCGGCCGTCGATGACCTGCTCGTTGGCCAGCACGGTCTGGTCGACCGGGTCCCAGTTCACCACCGCGTTGCGGCGATAGGCCAGGCCCTTGCGCATCAGGCGGGTGAACATGCGCTGCTCGTGGACGTAATAGTCCGGACGGCAGGTGGCGAACTCGCGCGACCAGTCGATGGCATAGCCCAGCGATTTCAGCTGGCTGCGCATGTGGTCGATGTTCTTGTAGGTCCACGCCGCCGGCGCGGTCTTGTTCTTGATCGCGGCGTTTTCCGCCGGCAGGCCGAACGCGTCCCAGCCCATCGGCTGCAGCACGTTGTGGCCGGTCATGCGCTTGTAGCGGCTGATCACGTCGCCAATCGTGTAATTGCGCACGTGGCCCATGTGCAGCGCACCGGACGGGTACGGAAGCATCGACAGGCAGTAGTACTTCGGCTTGTCCGAGGTCTCGTCGACCTCGAAGGCACGGGTGGCGTCCCAGTACTGCTGGGCGGCGGATTCAACCTGCTGCGGGTCGTAGGCGTTGGTTTCAGCGCTGGTCATGGAACACGCGGATGCGGCGGCAAAGCGGTACAGCGTACCGCAGTGCGGCAAACGTCTCCAATCCTGCCTGCTGGGGGTGGGCGCCGCGATGCCCCGGGAGCCGTCTCAGCGTTGGCGCGACAGCGGCAGTGCGGTGGCCAGCCAGGCCACCCAGCAGGCGAACGCCAGCCGTTGTGCCAGCGGCGCCGGCAGGACGCCCTGCAGGGCAAACGCGGCCACCGCAGCCAGCATGCCGCAGCCCAGGGCCAAGGCGCCCAGGGCGCGGCCATGCGCCTGACGCAGCTGTGTCGTGCCCAGCAACAGGGTTCCGGCGACGAAGCCCAGCACCCAAATCATCCAGGCACTGGCATGCAGCTGGCTGGCCGGCCCATGCAGATCGTCCACGTCCAGCGGCAGCAAGCCCATCGCGGCAAAGCCCAGGCCAGCCAGCAGCAGCATCTGGCTGCCGACCCTCGATGCCCAGCCGGCAGTGGCGGGCAGGCTGCGGCGCAGGCGCTCAGCCACCACCGCGGCGAGCACGCCGGGCAGCACAAATCCAAGCAGATTGAAGGCCAGCGCATGCGGTACACCCCGCGCACCCAGCAGCGCCACCGGGTGGCGCGCCTGTGCATAACCCTCCAGGCCGGCACCGAAGCCAGACACAGCCAGGACGAACACGACTGCAGCAAGCAGTCCCAACCAACGATCAAGCCGGACCATGGACATTGCGCGCAGTCACCCGGAAAAGAATGGATCAGCGCATTGTCGCGGCAGCGACGCGGTGCGCCAAGCGCGCGACCGAGGCCGGGTGCTTCCGGCGCACCGCGACCACTACGCCGGTCAGCTCCGGAAAGCGGGTGATCCACGAGCTGTACTGCGTGCCACGCCCCCGAGGCCGTCGCGCGCGATGTGATGGCAGGGTTGAGACGGACATCGATCGTCACCATAGAATCGGTCTCCAGATGCCAAGCGATGCTTTCCCCATGACCGAGACGACCTACGTATTCGACGCCACCACTGCGACCTTCGAGGCCGAAGTCCTGCAGAAGTCGCTGCAGACGCCGGTGCTGGTCGACTTCTGGGCCACCTGGTGCGGGCCGTGCAAGACCCTCGGCCCGATGCTGGAAAAGCTGGCTGCCGAGTACAACGGTGCGTTCGAGCTGGCCAAGGTCGATGTCGACAAGGAACAGCAGATCGCTGCGGCCTTCCAGATCCGCTCGGTGCCGACCGTGTTCCTGGTCAAGGGCGGCCAGCTGGTGGACGGCTTCCCCGGCGCCATTCCGGAAGGCCAGCTGCGTGAGTTCCTGGCCCAGCACGGCATCGTACCGGCCGATGTGGGCGATGCTGTCCCCGAAGATGACACCCCGCTGGATCCGCAGGCGCAGGTCGATGTGCTGCGTGCGCAGATCGCCGCCGAGCCGGACAAGGATGAACTGAAGCTCGACCTGGCCCTGGCCCTGCTGCAGATCGGTGGCGTGGACGAGGCAGGCACCCTGATCGACGGCCTGCCTGCCAACCTGGCCACCGACGACCGCGCCGTGCGTGCCCGCGCCCGCCTGGCCTTCGCCGCCGCGCTGAAGGATGCACCGGCCGCCGAGGTACTGGACGCACGCATCGCCGCTGACGGCAAGGACCTCAAGGCCCGCCACCTGCGCGGCGTGCAACTGCTGCTCGGCGGTCATGACGAGGCCGCGCTGGCCCAGTTCCTGGAAATGCTGCGGATCGACCGCGGATTCGAGGAAGGCCTGCCGCGCAAGGCGCTGATCGACGCCTTCAATGTGATCTCCGACGAGGATCTGGTCGGCCAGTACCGCCGCAGGATGGCGTCGCTGCTGTTCTGAACGGGAACCCGCTCCGTTCAGAATCCCTGCACTGAACGCGGGCAATAATGCCCGCGCTGGTGGCCACGCGGTCGCCACGATCCGTTCGGGGGGATGAGGTCGGGGCCATGGGGTCTTGCAGCTGCACCCCCGCATTGCCGGGATTGCAAACTGTGACCGTCGTCCGCTCTCTGTCGTTCGCCATGCATTTAACGGGCGCTCTGCTCTGCGCCCTCTTCCTGATGCCCGCCATTGCCGGCGCCCAGGACTGGAACTACCGGGTCCGGCCCGGCGATACCCTGTGGGACCTGGGCGGGCTCTACCTGAAGCCCTCGGTACGCTGGCAGCAGCTGCAGCAGCACAACCGCATCGACAACCCCTACCAGTTGCCGCCGGGCCAGCTGCTGCGCTTCCCGATCAGCTGGCTGCGCACCGAACCGGCGCCGGCCCGGGTGCTGTCCGTGCGCGGCAAGGTCGCGCTGGCAGGCGCCGATGGCACGGCGACCCGCGCGCTCCAGGCCGGCGAACAGCTGCATATCGGTGACACCGTGGAGACCGAAGGCGATTCCAGCATCACCCTGGAATTCGCCGATGCCTCGCGCCTGCAGCTGCGCGAGTACTCGCGCCTGCGCCTGGACCAGCTGAGCCGTTACGGCCACACCGGCATGGTCGACACCCGACTGCGCCTGCAGCAGGGGCGAGCCAGCAACCGGGTGACGCCGGCGCGCGGCCCCGCCTCGCGTTACATCATCGATGCGCCCACCGCGACCAGCAGCGTGCGCGGCACGGTGTTCCGGGTCAGCGCCGGGGATAACGGGCACGTCGGTGCCACCGAGGTCCTGCAGGGCAAGGTGCAGGTCGGCAACTCCCATGGCCAGCGCCTGGTCCGGCCGGGCCAGGCGACCCGCAGCAGCAGTGCCGATGCGGCGCCCGCTGCGGTCTCCGCACTGCTGCCGGCGCCGGCGCTGCGCAATGACGCGCTGCGCCTGGCGCCGCTGCCGACCGTGCTTGCCTGGGAACCGGTCAATGGCGCCGATCATTACCGGGTGGAAGTGGTGCAGGCGGCAACGCCGGAGATCCTGCTGTTCGCCGCCACCACCGCCGACACCCGGCTGGCGATCGGCGATCTGCCGCCTGGCCAACTGCGCATCCTGTTGCGCGCGGTCGACGCCCAGGGGGTCGAAGGCCTGGATGCCAGCGCCGATTTCGAGCTCGGTGACCAGCCACCACCGCCGCTGACCGTATCGCCGCTGCATGGGCAGACGATCAACAGCGACCGCCCGCGTTTCCGCTGGAGCCAGGCCCCCGGTGCGCGCAGCAGCGTCCTGCAGATCGCCACCGAACCCAGCTTCCTGCAGCCCCTGCAGGAGCAGGCCACCCATGCGACCGACCTGCGCCTGGCGCAACCGCTGCCGCCCGGCCAGTACTACTGGCGCGTGGCCTCGCGCGATGGCGAAGGCCGACAGGGCCGCTATGGCCAGGCGTTGCCGCTGCAGCTGAGCAACGAACCGGTGGACCCGGCCCTGCAACCACCCGAGGCCGCACACGGCGAGCTGACGCTGCGCTGGCAGGCCGGCAGCGACGGCCAGCGCTACCGGGTGCAGGTGGATCGCCGCGGCGACTTCAAGGCACCGCTGGTCGACGAAACCGTGGACCAGCCGCAGGTGAGCTTCAAGCGCCCCTGGAGCGGCACCCTGCATGTACGCGTGCAGTACATCGACGATGACGGCCACGCCAGCGCGTTCTCGCCTGCCCAGCAGGTCCCGCTGCCGTGCCGCCTGTGCTACGGCGCGGGTGGCGGTGCCCTGCTGCTCTGGTTGTTGTTGTGAGGCGCTCGCCGCTGCCATGGTCGAAGCGGATCCTGCTGGCCCTGCTGGCCGGCGTGCTGACCATCGTGGCCAGCCAGGGACAATGGCTGTGGCGGCAGGACGAGGCGGCCTATGACGCGCTGGTCGGCAACTGGGATTACCGCCCCGATCCCAGCGTGCTGATCGTCGCCATCGACGAAGGCAGCCTGCAGCGCATCGGCCAGTGGCCCTGGCCCCGCTCGGTGCATGCACGCCTGCTTGACCGCCTGACCGATGCCGGCGCCGAACGCGTCGCGCTGGACCTGATGCTGTCCGAACCGGATCGCCGTGACAGCCGACAGGATGATCAACTGGCGGCCGCCATCCGACGCAATGGCCGGGTGGTGCTGCCGGTGCTGGCCGCACCGGCGGCCGGCGACCGCATGGCCGAGGAGATGCTGCCGATCCCACAGATCGCTGCCAGTGCTGCCGCCATCGGCCACACCGATGTCGAGGTGGATGGCGACGGCGTCGCCCGTGGCGTCTATCTGCACGCAGGTATCGGCCAGCCGCACTGGCCGGCACTGGGCCTGGCACTGGCCGACCTGCCTGCCGGTGCCGTACGCGGCCTGCCCGATCCCGACCCGGAACTGGGCTCGCCCTATCAATGGCGTCGCGACGATTACGTTCGCGTGCGCTACGCCGGCCCCCCCGAGCGGCTGCCGCAGGTGTCCTATGCGGACGTTCTCGATGGCCACGTGGACATGGCGATGCTGCATGGCCGCCGCATCGTAGTTGGCATGACGGCCAGCGGCATCGCGCCCCGCCTGCTGACCCCGACCACCCGCGAGTTCTGGATGAGCGGCAGCGAGTACCAGGCCAACATCACCTCGATGCTGCTGCAGCACAGGCAGATCGATGTTCTACCGCATGCCTGGCAGCACGCCACCAGCGGTGTGCTGGTGGCGCTGTGCGTGATCCTGCTCGGCCTGCGCCTGCCCTGGCTGGTCGCGCTGTGTTCGTTGCCGATGCCTGCCCTGCTGAGCTGGCTGCTGCTGCGCACGAGTGACCTGTGGTGGGCGCCGGCCAGCGCGATGCTGGGCGTGACGCTGGCACTGCTGGTCTGGGCGGTGTGGCGGATCTCGGCCTGGCACCGCCAGGCCAACCGCGACGCCCTTACCGGCCTGGGCAACCGCCTCCGCTTCGAGCAGTCGCTGCAGCAGGAATGTGATGCAGCGCGGCGCAGCGGCAAGCCATTGAGCCTGGCGCTGATCGACGTCGACCACTTCAAGCGCCATAACGATCGCCACGGGCACCAGGTCGGCGACCGCGTGCTGCGTGATGTCGCCCGCCTGATCGGCGCCCATGCGCGCCGCCCGCGCGACATGGCGGCACGCTACGGTGGCGACGAATTCGCGCTGGTGCTGCCGGATACACCGGCCGAGGGCGCACGCCAGGTGATCGAGGACCTGATTGCCTGCGTGCGCGCCTTGCCGGCGCCGGGCGATGGCAGCGACGATACCGTCACGCTCACCATCGGCGTATTCACCCGCGTGCCCGACGGCGAACTGCAGCCCCACCATTTCGTGGAAGGCGCCGACACCGCCCTTTATCAGGCCAAGGCCAACGGCCGCGACGGGTACATGATCGACGGCCCATGAGGCAGGACATGCACGCCGCCGTAGGACACACGCCCGGGGTGCAACATACGCATGCGAATGGTTAGACTGGGCGCCTCGCCTCGCGCCCCCGGACCCGCATGAACGCCCGCCTGTTCCGCTTCGGCATCAACCTGTGGCCACCGTTCCTGTTCACCGGCATCCATGTCACCCGCATCACGCCCGATTATCGGCAGATCGACGTCGAGCTGCGGCTGCGCCCGTGGAACCGCAACTACGTCGGCACGCATTTCGGCGGCAGCCTGTTCGCGATGACCGACCCGTTCTGGATGCTGGGCCTGCTGCACATCCTCGGCCGTGACTACTACGTGTGGGACCGGGCCGGTGCGATCGATTTCCTCAAGCCTGGCCGGGGCACGGTGCGCACCTCGTTCCGCATCGACGATGCGCTGCTGGCCGAACTGCGTGCCGAAGCAGCGGGCGGCGAGAAGGTGCTGCGCTGGTTCAGCAACGACGTCGTCGACGACAGCGGCGAGGTGGTCGCCCAGGTGCGCAAGCAGGTCTATCTGCGGTTGAAGCCACACGCGCGCTGATCCGGCGCGGGCGCTGTCCTCTGCTGCCCTGCCAGGGAGGCTCCGATGCGCCCGTATGCGCGTGTGCACCTGCGGAGCGAAGGCAGCCGCGAGGATGACGGGGACAGCGCGCACTGGCCGCCGCTGCTCAGTCGCGCGCGGCGGCGGCCGGGGCGTCCCCCGCCACCATCGGTACCGACAACCATGGGCTCTCGTCGGTGCTGCGCGGCGCTGAGCGCCGCGCTACCTGCAGGCGGCGGCCATCGGCCGACAACTGCGGTGCCCGCACCTGCGAGCGGAACTGGGCAGGCAAGCGCTTCAGCGCATCCACAGGGTCCTCGGCCTGCTGTCGCAGCCAGCGTTGCGCACCGATCAGCCGCACCATCGCGGCGGCATCCTGGGGCCGTGACGAATAGGCGGGATAGGCCGGGCCCGCGATATCGGCCAGCACGCACCCCATGATGTTCGACAGGCAGCCGAAGTCATGCTGCGGCGGTGCCGGCACCGGCAGCGGGCGATCCGCCTCCAGCGCGGTCATCGCCGCCGCGCCACAGGCCCAGCCCAGGTTGCCCGCCACACGCGCCAGGGTGCTGCTGCGATCGAGTACCAGCACACCACCGAACTCCTGCGCCGAGGTTTCGATCGCAGCCCTGCTCATCGCATACTCGCCCTGCATCGCACGGCACAGGCTCTGTTCGGCGGCCCGCATCGGCTTCATCGCCTGCTCGCATTCCGCAGGCAGCGGCTGGTCGGCCGGCAGTTCAACCAGCATGTCGGCCAGCAGCTGGGCATTGGCCTGCACCAGGCTGGCACCGATGATGCTCTCCACCAGGTAGCTGCCGCCCGTCACCAGCCGGCGGCCCAGCTGCAGCCCGCGGCAACTGCCACGCAGCGCACCGTCGATATCACCCTGCACATAGGCCAGCGCGCGTGCGCTGGTGGCGTCGATCACCAAACCATAGGTCGGCATCGGCACGAGGATGCCTTCCCCTTTGGGCCGGAACGGCGACACGAAGTGATCCGCATCGGCCAGCTGGTCCAGGCGCGCATGCAGCTGCTGGTGGCCAGCGTGGGCATCGACGAAGCGCTGCGGGTCCGCGCGCACCTGGGCGAGGCAGTCACTGGCGGTTGGTCCGCAGCTGGCCGAAGGCCGTGATTGCAGCTCGACGTGGTCCTCTGCCAGCTGCGGACGGGCGCCGCCCTTGCCGCGCGGATCCGCCTCCCAGCGCTGTACGTCCCGGGCGGCCCCCCCCGGCCCCCCCCCCCCCCGCCCCCCCCCCGGGTCGAGATCGTCGAACGCGAGTGTCCACAGCAGCGCAAAGCCGTTGCGGCCATCAGCGGGCAGGCGGGCCTGCAACCGCTGCTGGGCCTGCAGCCGTGATTCCGGCACGGGCCACATGCGCGAGGCACACCACGCCACGATGGCCAGCACCAGCAGTCCTGCCAGGGCCCAGCCCAGTCCGCGCAGAATCTTCAACACTGCTTCCCTTCCATGCATCGTTGCCGCAGTCGATCCCCCAGCGTAATCGACCGGCTGTGGCCGCTACAATGCGCGCATGTCGCTCGAAGCCCCCGTCCTGGTCCCCCGCCCCTCCCTGCAGCGCCTGTTCCTGACCGGCCTGCTGACCCTGCTGCCGATCTGGCTGACCTGGGTCGTGGTCAAATTCGTGTTCGTGCTCCTTTCGGGCATTTCCAGCCCATTGGTGGTGCCGCTTTCCGAGCAGATCGCGACAAGCTTCCCGCATTACCTCGGCTGGGTCCGTGCCGAGTGGATCCAGAACACCATCGCCCTGCTCGCCACCCTGCTGGTGATCCTGGCGGTGGGCGTGGCCAGCCGCCGCGTGCTCGGCCAGCGCCTGCTGCGCTGGGTCGGCGCGGTGATCAAGCGCATTCCGCTGGCCAGCATCATCTACGACAGCGCCAAGAAGCTGCTGGACATGCTGCAGACCGAGCCGGGCAGCACCCAGCGCGTGGTGCTGATCGATTTCCCGCACCGCGACATGAAGTCGGTCGGGCTGGTCACCCGCGTGATCAAGGAACAGGGCACCGACCGTGAACTGGCCGCGGTGTACGTGCCAACCACGCCGAACCCGACCTCGGGTTACCTGGAGATCGTGCCGGTGGAGCTGCTGACCCCGACCGACTGGACCGTCGACCAGGCCATGAGCTTCATCATTTCCGGCGGTGCCGTCGCACCGTCCAGCGTTCCGTTCACGCGCGCAGGCGAACGCAGCGAATGACCACCGCGGCGCCAATCGAGCGCCCGCTGCAGGACCGCGCGGTCCTGCTGTTCATCGTGCTGGCCGCGTTCTTCTGCGGCAACGCCGTGCTGGCCGAACTGATCGGGGTGAAGATCTTCGCGCTGGAAGACACCCTCGGCATCGATCCGCTGAACTGGAACCTGTTTGGCCAGACCGGTTCGCTCAGCTTCACCGCCGGTACCCTGCTGTGGCCGGTGGTGTTCATCATGACCGACACGATCAACGAGTTTTTCGGCAAGCGCGGCGTGCGCTTCATCTCGTGGTTGGCCGTGGTGCTGATCGCCTATGGCTTCCTGTTCGCCTTCGCAGCGATCTCGCTGGCGCCGGCCAGCTGGTGGGTCACCTCGATGGACGGCCACGGCGTGCCGGACTACCAGGCGGCATTCGCAGCGGTGTTCGGCCAGGGCATGTGGACCATCGCCGGTTCGCTGGTGGCCTTCCTGCTCGGCCAGCTGATCGACGTGGCCGTGTTCCACCGCATCCGCCAGGCCACCGGCGAGCGCCACGTGTGGCTGCGTGCGACCGGATCCACCGCGATCTCCCAGGTGGTGGACAGCTTTGTAGTGATCTGGATCGCCTTCGTGCTCGGCCCGCAGCACTGGCCGACCTCACTGTTCCTGGCCGTCAGCAGCGTCAACTACATCTACAAGATGGGCTTTGCGATTGCCTTGATTCCACTGCTGTACCTGATGCGGCGTGCGATCACCCGCTACCTGGGCGCAGACAGGGCCGCCGCGCTGCGCGCCGCCGCCGCGGCTGACTGAAGCCCCAGCGACGGCAAGCTGACTGCGCCTTCACGCTGGCCGTACGCGGCCGGATCGTGCAAGCTCCACGGTCTGTGTTCCACGGAAGCTCCTGATGCCGCATCGCACCCGCGCCCTGGCCGCCGCCATTGCCGCGTTGTTCCTGTTCAGTGCCGTACCGTCGGCCGAAGCAGCGAAGAAAAAGGCCAGCCGCCCTGCCGCCGCGCAGACCCGCCAGGCTGCCAAGCCCAAGGCCAGGCCCGCCCGCGCCACCGCGCCGGCGCGTGGCAGCTCGGCGCGCCGCGCCGCGCCGCGCCCGGTCGCCCCGGCCCGGGCCGTACCCAAGCAGGTGCAGCTGGAGCGCCTGTACGACGAGTACTGGGATGCCTCGATGCGGTTGAACCCGCTGCAGGCCACCTTCCAGGGCGAGGCCCGCTACAACGACCAGCTGCCCAACATCCTGTCCGCCGCCTGGCGCCAGCAGTCGCACGACTTCACCACGCAATGGCTGGGCAAGGTCGAGAAGCTCGGCAGTGACGGCCTGCAGGGCCAGGACCTGCTCAGCTACGAGATCTTCGTGCGCGACGCGCGCGCATCACTGGCCGCCGAGCGCTACCCGAGCTGGATGATGCCGATCAGCCAGTACTACAACATCGGCAGCATCATGGCGATCCTCGGCTCCGGTGCGGGCGCACAGCCATTCAACACCGTGCAGGACTACGACACCTGGTCACGCCGTTCGCTGGGCATTCCCGAGCTGTTCGACCAGGCCATCGACAACATGCGCCAGGGCATGAAGGCCGGCGTGGTGCAACCACGCGACCTGATGGAAAAAGTGCTGCCGCAGCTGGATGCGGTGATCAAGCCCACCGCCGAGGAAAGCATTTTCTGGTCGCCGATCCGCACCATGCCGAACACCATCCCGGCTGAGGACAAGGCGCGCATCAGCGCCGAATACAAGCGCATGATCGAGCTGCGCATCATGCCGGCCTACCGTGCCCTGCGCGGCTTCATCGCCACCGAATACCTGCCGGCCACACGCACCAGCAGCGGCCTGGGCGCATTGCCCGATGGCCAGGCCTGGTACGCCAACCTGATCGTGCAGACCACCGCCAGCGACCAGACCGCCGCACAACTGCATGCGCTGGGCGAACAGCGCGTGCAGGAACTGCAGGCGCAGATCGCCACGGTGATGAAGGACGCCAAGCTGCGCGGCTCTCCCACCAAGCTGCTGCGCAGCATGCGCAACGACCGCCAGTTCCAGTACGGCGACGCCAACGCGCTGATCAACCGCTACCGCCAGGTGCAGCAGCAGGTCAGCGCACGCCTGCCGCAGGTGCTGGATACCTTGCCGCAGGCACCGCTGGAAGTCCGTGCGGTGGAACCGGAACGTGCACTGACCGCCGCCGCTGCCGCCTATCAGCCGTCGGCGGCCGGTCAACCGGGCGTGCTGTACATCAATACCCGCGACCTGCCCAGCCGCAAGCGCTGGAACGTGCCGGTGCAGTACCTGCATGAAGCGATCCCGGGCCACCACGTGCAGCTGGGCCTGCAGCAGGAGCTGGCCAAGCTGCCACGCTTCCGCCGCCTCGGTGGCGATCTCGCCTTCGTCGAAGGCTGGGGCCTGTACGCAGAAACGCTGGGCGAGGATCTGGGCATCTACACCGATCCCTACGACCGCATCGGCTACCTGTACTCGCGCCTGCTGCGCGCCGCCCGCGTGGTGGCCGACACCGGCGTGAACGCCCAGGGCTGGAGCAAGCAGCAGGCTGTCACCTACCTGCAGAAGACCGTGGACATGAGCAGCGACGATGCCAACGCCGAAGTCGAGCGGATCATGGCCCAGCCCGGCCAGGCGCTGTCGAATGTCGCCGGCCTGACCACCATCGTTGCCCTGCGCGACAAGGCCAAGGCACGCCAGGGCGCCGCCTTCGACCTGCGCCGCTTCCACGCCGAACTGCTGAAGGACGGCTCGATGCCGCTGGACGTGCTTGACCGCAAGATGGAACGCTGGATGGTTCAGCCGGCCAGCACTACGCCCACGCCTTCTCCTTGACCCCTCCGGAGCCACCATGCGCCCTGCCGTCGCCCTGTTCGCCGTCGTGCTGGGCCTGCTGCCTTCAACGGGTATCGCCGCACCGGTGCTGACGCCACCGGATGCGGGCATCGACGGGCTGATGCAGGCCTACGACGGCCAGGTACCCGGTGCTGCAGTCCTGGTGCTGCACGACGGGCAAGCGGTGTTCCGCCGTGGCTACGGCCTGGCGGTGGTGGAGGACGGCACTGCGGTCACCCCGGCCAGCAACTTCCGGCTGGCCTCGGTCAGCAAGCAGTTCACCGCTGCGGCGGTGCTGCTGCTGGTGGAGGATGGCCGGCTTGGGCTGGATCAACCCGCCCGGCAGTGGCTGCCCGAACTGCCACCGGCTGCCGCGGCCATCACGATCCGCCAGCTGCTCTCGCACACCGGCGGCCTGCTCGACTACGAAGACCTGATGGATCCGGCTGACACTCGGCAGGTGCATGACGCCGATGTGCTGACCCTGCTGTCACGCCAGGACCGGCTGAACTTCGCGCCGGGCACGCAGTACCACTACAGCAACAGCGGCTATGCGCTGCTGGCACTGATCGTCGGCCGCGCCTCCGGCCTGGATTTCGCAGCCTTCCTGCAACAGCGCATCTTCCGCCCGCTAGGCATGGCCCACACTGTGGCCCATCAGGACGGCATGGATACCATCGCCGCACGCGCCTATGGCTACAGCTGGATCGATGGCCGCTGGCAGCGCACCGACCAGAGCGCCACCAGTGCCGTGCTCGGCGATGGCGGGATCTACTCCTCGCTGGACGACCTCGCCCGCTGGGATGCGGCGCTGTACGACGACCGCCTGCTGTCGAAGGCCTCGCGCCGCGCGATGTTCAGCCCGGCCACATCGACATCCGAACCGGATGTGCCGCACTACGGCTTCGGCTGGCGCCTGAACGGCCCGGTGCAATGGCACAGTGGCGAAAGCATCGGCTTCCGCAATGTGGTCGTGCGACACCCGGAAAAGCACCTGACCGTGATCGTGCTGACCAACCGCAACGCCCCCGAACCTTATCCGCTGGCACTGAAGATCGCCCAGCGCTGGCTGGACACCCTGCAATGAACACTGGTTCCGACGCCCTGCTGGGCATCCACCATGCGGCACTGATCTGCAGCGATTACGCGCGTTCAAAAGACTTCTACGTCCGTATCCTCGGCCTGCGCGTACTGGCCGAGAACCACCGCGCTGCGCGCGATTCCTGGAAACTGGACCTAGCCCTGCCCGACGGCGGACAGCTGGAACTGTTCTCGTTCCCCTCGCCACCGCCCCGCCCCAGCCGCCCGGAGGCCCAGGGCCTGCGCCACCTCGCGTTCCGGGTCGCTGCGCTGGAGCCGTTCATCGAACGCCTGGCCAGCCACGGCGTGGACTGCGAACCGATCCGCGTGGACGAATACACCGGCCGCCGCTTCACCTTCTTCGCCGACCCCGACGGCCTGCCGCTGGAACTGTACGAAGTCGGTTGACGGCCCTGGGGTCAGATCCCTTTTCCGACGGAAAAGGGATCTGACCCCATCGCCGCCACCGGAAACGTCATCCACGCGTGGATCTACCGTGTCGACCAAGGTCGACACCTACCAACAGCCGAAGGAATTTGTCAGAGGTGGGGCGGTGTGGGTGGGCAGGACACGCCGTAAACTCCGCTCCGCGGTCCGGCCCAGCCGCTGGCGGCTGGGCGTTCGGGCGCTTGCGAAGCAGTGCTTCGCAAGCAAAGCGCCCTCACCCTTGGG